>NZ_CAMLHC010000006.1 GCF_946479755.1 uncultured Chitinophaga sp.
CCTGGTGGTATTTCAGAGGATACGGATACATACCACAAATTAACTAAAAATATTATATATATAATTTATTAATTTTACCTTTTGACTTATTTTCCTGTCTAACAGCCTTTGGAATAACGTTTTATAAGTGCTGCACCGAGGCATTCCGGTTTACAGGCTACCGGATCAGCGTAATATTTCCTTTCAGAATAGTCGATTCTCCGTTATCACAAACAACTTCCGCATAGTATATAAACACATCAGGATTGAGCAACACGCCTTTATAACGTCCGTCCCATCCGGTGGAAGCATCATCCGTGGAGAGGCCGGCGCGTTCAAACATCACCTGCCCCCAGCGGTTGTAGACCCGGAAAATGCGGATGCTCTGTAAGCCACGTCCACGGATATAGAAAACATCGTTCATACCATCTCCGTTAGGGGAGAAAGTATTAGGAATGAAGATGTTGGCGCCGTTGCAAAGCGTTGTAATATGAACATCATCCCCGGCGATGCAGCCGTACCGGTTCATGACGCTGACCCGATAGGTGACAGACGACCTGGGTGTGGCAACAGGTGTCAGGCAATCGTTGCAACTCAGGCCGGCAGACGGCTGCCATACAATACTCGTAATGTCATTGCTGCCTTTGGCGGTAAGCGGCACCTGTGTACCGGTAGACGCCACTACGTCCGGTCCGGCGTCCACCTGCGGCAGCGGGTGTACGCTCACCGTGGCAAACGCAGTATCCGTAAAGCATCCAGCCCGGTCAATGCCTACCATCCGGTAGGTAATGCTTCGGGACGGCGTGGCCACGGGTTCGGCTATATCAGGATGGTCCAGTCCTTCCGAAGGCGCCCATTGATATCGGAAGGCTCCGCCTGCCTGCATTTGCACGCTTTTCCCGTAACAGATGTCGGCACCCAGTGCAAACACTTTAAAAGGTTGTATGACCCTGATACGCACCGTTGCCTCGTTTTTGCAACCAAACTCGCTGACCGCCTTCACCGTGTACAGGGAGTCCTGGTCCGGTTTTATCACCGGCGTTTTACTGGTGGCGTTGGAAATATTATAGGGTGTCCAGCTGACGGTGGCCGTGGCGTCGGTATTGGAAGACAGTTGCAGGGATGCGCCCTTGCAAATAGTGGCTTCTGCGGGCGTGGGGCGCAGATTAGGGGCCGGATGTACAACAATATTGGCGCTTGCGTCAGCAGGGCAGGACCCGTCAGCATTGCTGATCGTCAGTGTTACCGGGATGGTGCCGGCAGTATTGACATCTATTTCCGGCGGCATGGGCACATCGAATGCCTGACCATTGCCCAGCTGCCATTTCCAACGGGTAGCGGGTAGGTTCCTGCTGTCGGTGCCGCGAAGCTGTACTTTTCCGGAAATGCACAGTTCCGGGATAGGCGAGATTGCGGGTAGAGGTTGTGCCGGGATCGACACCGGTAAAGTTTTACTGTCTTTACAGCCATAACTGCTGGTCATTTCCAGTGCCACCGGAAATGTGCCGGGGCCGGGATAGGAAAACGTACCATCCTGGCTGCCGGAAGTACTACCATCACTGTACGTCCATTTGCTGCTAAAAGGGAGATGAAGCAGATCATTGGTAACGGATGTACTGGTGTTCTTAAATAATACTTTTCCACCCCCACAGGCGGCACTGTTATCGATGGTGAAATTGGCGGTCATTTTATCTGCCACAATGCGGAAATCGCCGTCGGCTTTAACCGCACAACCCCTGTTATCGATCAGCGACACGCGTGGTGTATAAATGCCCGGCTGCGCATAGGTATGGGATGGCGCTTCCGGTATGCTGGTAGTCTGTACAATACCATCGTCAAAATCCCATTGGTAGGCGACGGTTTTGCTGGCGGTTGCTGCCATCTTCACGGGCAGCGGGATACAGCCGGTGGCAGGGGTGGCGGTGAATGATCCGTCAGGCCCTTCTACCGTCAATGGAAGTGTTTTACTGGCAGAGCAGTTACCATCTGCATAAACGGTAAGGGTCACGTTATATGTTTTTGCACGGACGTAGATGTGTGCTCCCGGATCGTTTTGAGTGGAGGTGCTGTTGTCGCCGAAATCCCATACTGAACTGGTAAAATTGCGGGAAGAATTGGTAAATAATACTTTTACCGGCGGGCATAACTCTTTAATTGGCGGAAACGAAAAATCTGCAACAGGGTCCGGTACCTGCAGCACATTTGGTTTGCTGGTCTGGTCTGTGCAGCCAATCCGCGAAGTGACCTTCAGGGATACCGTATAAGCGCCGGGGGCACTATAGGTTTTAACCGGATTGGCATCGGTGCCGGTGGTATGGTCTCCGAAGTCCCATGCATAACTGACGATGTCTCCTGTTGACATACCGGTAAAAGCGACAGGACTATTTTTACACGCTACGCCGGACTGAACAGAGAAGTCTGCTTTGATCGCTTCCAGGTTAATTATTTGCTGTGTCTTCGTTTGGCAGCCATAACGATCGGTGGTTGTCAGTGTAACTACATAGGCATTAAAGTCAGTATAGCTATGCGTTGTCTTCAGTGGCTGGGTAGCGCTGCTTTCGTCAGGACTGCCGTCGCCGAAGTTCCATGTCCAGTTCACAATCTTATTGCCTGCATCGATGGTGGATTTGTCGGTAAAAGTCAGTGGGGTGTTTTTGCAGGGCGTTCCGGTGACTGTAAAATTTGTCATCGCCCCGTGTACCGTGATGGTTACCGGAGTAGCCACCCTTTTACATCCGTTGGCGTCTTCCAGGGTGAGCTGAATAACGTACGTGCCGGACTGTTGGTAAGTATGGGACAGCCCCTTCGCAGGATCGATGTCTGTTCCTGCCAGCTCCTGTATGGTCCCGTCTCCCCAGTCCCATACATAGTTCCTGATACTGGCAGGATTCACCGGACCTATGCTTACCTGTAATGGCTTGCCAAGGCATAGCTGTTTAGTTTCGGGGAGCAGTACAGGTTTTTCGTCGATGATATAAATGTCCATAGCCGTTTCCGACTGGCAAACGCCATCGTCTATCAGGAGCGTTACCGTTTTCTTACCAGTGGTGGTATAACGGAAATCGGGATTTTGTTGTGTGGAGGTAGCGCCGCCTTCCCCGAATTTCCACAGCCATTTTTTTTGGAGTACCGGTTCCGGTCCGAAATTGGAACGATCGGTAAAAGCCCGGTGGTAAAAGTCGTTGCAGTCAGGCGTAGTCGTAAAGGCGGCTTTGGGCGGTTTGACTTCGATATAGTGTGATTTGACCAACCGGCCGATACAGCCGTTGTTGTTAACGTTGAGGCGAATATCATGCAGGCCGGGCTGAGAAAACCGGTGGACCGGGTTTTCTTCCGTGCTGGTGCTGTTATCCTGCGGAAATTCCCAGAGATAGGTGACATCCGGTCCTTTAGGGGTAGACAGGTTTGTGAATTGTACCGGCACCATTGGGCAGGGCTGCAACGGCGCAGCAGTGAAATCAACCACTGGCGGGGTGCCCACCCGGAACGTGACATTGGCGTCTATCATGCAACCGAGGGTAGATCTCGCCCGAAGGGCCACCGTATAAGTTCCCTGTTGTGTATAGGTATGGGAAGGGTTTGCCAAAGTAGAAGTAATACCGTCGCCAAAATTCCATTGATAGCCGGTGATCGCTTCCGCGGGGCTGAGGCTGGCCGTAAAGCTTACTGTGTAAGGAATACATCCGGAATCGCCCAACGGGGAGATCGCAAGTGCAGGCAGGCCGATGTGGATGTAATCGGGTAGTGTGGCAGTGGCAGCACATCCAACACTGTTGGTTGCCATTAGGGTTACCGGGAATGTACCGTTGCTGGTATAGGTGTGAGATGGGTTTTTAGCGGTAGCGGTAGTACCATCGCCAAAATCCCATTGCCATGCGTTGGCGTATTGCGACTGTGCCTGAAATGTGGTGGTGAAAGGCGGCGTACAGCCGCGTACGGGTGCGCCAACAGGATTTATTACCGGGCGGGGTTCAATGGCTACGGTCTTCGTAAGCTCCCTGGAGCAGCTGCCAAATGTTACCCTCATTTTTACGGTATAGTCGCCTGCGGGACCGGCAATAAATCCAGCCGTGCTCCCGGTGGCAGTACTGCCATCCGGCAGCACCCAGGTGATATTGTCTGGTGCCGGCGAGGTTGTACTGGTCAGTGTCACCGGATCGCCGGGACATTTTGTTTGGATGGAAAAGCCGGGAATAATTTTTTGGACGAGGATGTAATCCTTTTTCACCAGGGGAACAGCGCAACTGTTGGGCGTTGTAGGAATAAGTGTTACAGTATAGGTGCCTTCTGTGGTATAAGTGTGCGTATCATCTGTGCCGCTGGTGCCGTCGCCATAGTCCCATTTGTAAGAAAGCGGGGTACCGGTATTGTTGGTGGATGTGTTCCGGAAAGTAACGGTAAACGGTGGAGAACAGCTTTTGGTCTGGTCTGCTGTAAATGACAATACCGGTGGTTCTTTAACAGTGACGGTTGCAGGGTTGCTGGTGGCTTTACATCCCTGGCTGTTGGTGACAAGACTGATGACACGATAGGTGCCGGGCACGGTGAACTGGTGACTGACAGCGGCTCCCTGATCAGCGCCTCCGTCGCCGAAATTCCAGAGTATGTTGGTGATGGATGTACCCTGACCAGGATTGGATTGGTCCTTAAATTGAACGGTGAGTGGCGTACAGCCGTTGCTGTTATCCATGGTAAACGTAACCTGGGGGTTGTTGAAAACGATAATGTCTACCGATTGAGTCACTTTAGTTGCCGGGTAGCTAACCGTGAGTGTAACATGGTAGGTCCCGGGGACCGTAAATATCCTGGAGGGGGAAAGATTGCCGGTTACCCTGGCGCCTACCCCAAAATCCCATTCCACGCCGGTATAGCCGGGATCGGCCTTGCCGTTGAAGTTTGTTGTTAGCGGGGCACAGCCGCTTGTTTTATCCGTCACTATTTCCACGTTTTGTGCTGCCAGCTCGCTGGCGGGGACCAGTGGCAGCAGAAAAATGCTGAGAAGCACAAATAGGGAAATGTGCGCGTTTTTCATCGGGGCGGTAGGTGTAGATCGGTTGATATATCCTAAACATAACGCCTATGCCCCTATTATGGTTTAAAGACCGGGTAATTGCTTCGCCATCATTCGGTTAGCTGTTACCTGATTAGTGTCACATTGCCTTTCATGATTATGGACTCCCCGCTGTCGCAGATGATTTCCGCATAGTACACATACACGTCGGGGTTGAGCAGGGTGCCTTTGTAGCGGCCGTCCCAGCCGAAGGAGGGATCGTCGCCATTAATGCCGAAACGTTCGAACATCACCTGGCCCCAGCGGTTGTAGAGGCGGAACACACGTACGGTCTGCATCCCACGGCCACGGATATAGAAAACATCATTCACGCCATCGCCATTGGGTGAAAACGTATTGGGAATGAAGATATTACCGCCATTGCAGATGGTTTTGATATGGATATCATCGCCGGCAATGCAGCCCCACTGATTGCTGACGGTCACATGATAGGTGGTGCTGCCTTTCGGTGTAACCATTGGCGTGAGGCAGTTGAAACAGCTCAGGTTGGTGATGGGCGTCCATTCTACCTGCGTAATATCGCTACTGCCTGCGGCGGGCATGGGGATAACACTGCCGGCAGCCACTTCCATGTCCGGGCCGAGTTTAATTTCCGGAGAGGGCCGTACGGTCACCTTCGCCAGTACCGTGTCGGTAAAGCAGCCAATGTCGTCATAGCCTACTACCTGGTAAGTGGTGGTGGTGGCAGGGCTCGCAATGGGATCAGGTATTGCTGCGTTACTTAGCCCGGTGGTTGGTATCCATTTATAACGGTAAGCGCCGCCGGATTGCATTTGCATGCTTTTGCCGGAGCAGATATTGCCGTCCAGCGCATACATCCGGAAAGGTTGTATCACCGTGACTTTTATGCTGCCGTTGCTTTTACAGCCAAACTCGCTGGTGGCCTGTACATAGTACACCGCATCGTTGTCCGGTTTTATGACAGGGGTTTTGCTGGCGGCATCGGAGATATTATAGGGTGTCCAGCTTACGGTGGCGTTGGCGTCTGTATTGGCAGACAGCTGCAGGGAGGCGCCTTTACAGATGTTGGACTCCGCAGGTGTTGGCTGCAGGCGGGGCGCCGGATGCACCACGATGTTGGTCTCAGCCGTTGCCGGGCAGGAGCCGTCCGCATTGGAGATCGTCAGCCTGACCGGCGTTACGCCCAGCGTGCTGAAATCCATTTCCGGCGGCGATGGCAGGTCAAATTCCTGGCCGTTGCCCAACTGCCACTTCCATTTGGTGCCTGGCAGATTTTTATTGTCGCTGCCGCGCAGCTGCACCTTGCCGGTTACACAGATATCAGGAACAGGGCTGATGGCTGGCTGCGGCTGTGGCGGTATCACTACCGGCAGCGTTTTCAGGTCCTTACAGCCGTAGTTGCTGGTGATTTCCAGCGTTACGTTGTAAGTGCCAGGCTGTGGATAGTTAAACGAACCATCTTTATCTGTGCCGGTATTTGTAGGCGTGTACGTCCATTTACTGGTGAATGGCAGTCCCAGCAGATCGTTGGTTACTGCCGTACTGTTGTTTTTGAACAATACCGTACCACCTCCGCAGGCGGCGCTGTTATCGATGGTGAAATCGGCGGCGGCGTTGTCTACCACGATCTTGTCGTTGCCTTCTGCTTTTACGGCGCAACCTTTATCATCGATCAGCGACACCCTCGGTGTATAGATGCCCGGTTTGGTGTAAGTATGTCCGGGCGCTGCAGGCGTTTGTGTTTTTAATACGGTGCCGTCATCAAAGTCCCACTGGAAATTGGTGGTCTTGTTAGCGACGGCTGTAATGCTGACTGCCAGCGGTACACAACCATTGGCGGGTGTGGCGGTAAAGGTACCGTCAGGACCTTCGATGGTGACCGGGATGGTTTTCGTCGCCGGACAATCGCCTTCCGAATATACTGTCAGCTTAACGTTATAGGTTTTAGCCCTCACATAGATGTGATTACCGGGATCATTTTTGGAAGAAGTGCTGTTATCGCCAAAGTCCCAGAGTGACTTCACGAAGTCGCTGGATTTATTGGTGAAGGGCACGGTTACCGGCGGACAGAGTTCCAGGTTGGGCGGGAAAGAAAAATCGGCTACGGGATCGGGTACACGTAGTGCCTGTTTTTTGGTGATCTGGTCGGTACATCCCTCACGGGTAGTGATTTTCAGCGTTACGTCATAGTTTCCGGATGCGGCGTAAGCCTTAACAGGATTGGAACCGGTGCCGGTGGTGTTATCGCCGAAGTTCCAGGCATAATCCACTACGCTGCCGGCAGATCTGCTGGTGAAATAAAACTGGCTGCCCTTGCACACCACGTTGGCAGGTTGCGAGAAGTCGGCTTTGACCGCTTCGAGATAGACCGGTTTTTGTGCCGGAATGATGCAGCCGTATTGGTCGGTCGTGGTAAGCGTTACCGTATACGATTTAAAGCTGGTGAAAGTATGTTTGCTGTTGAGCGGCTGGGTGCTGTTGTTTTCTACGGGACTGCCGTCGCCGAAGTCCCACGCCCAGTTAACGATTTTGTTGCCTGCGTCAATCGTGGATTTATCGGTGAAGGTCAGTTCATCGTTGATACATTTTCTGCCGGTGACGGTGAAATCGGCCAGGGCGCCGTGTACGTCCACTGTAACGGGAACGGCTGTACGCTTACATCCGTTTTTGTCTGTAATGGTGAGCTGTATGGTATAGGTGCCTGATTTCCGGTAGATGTGCGACAGTCCTTTGGACGGGTCTATCTCATAACCAAAAAAATGCAATTGGGTGCCGTCGCCCCAGTCCCATGCGTAGGAGTTGATATTACCGGCGGTCAGCGGGCCAAGACTTACATGCAGGGATTTGCCGATACACACCCACGGCTCATCGGGTTTCAGTACAGGTTTTTCATCAATAATGTTGATGTTGATAATGGTATCGGATTTACAAACGCCGTTGTCGACGCGGAGTCTCACGTTTTTGCTGCCGGTGGTGGCATAGCGGAATTCCGGGTTTTGCAGGGTGGAGGTGGCGCCGCCTTCTCCAAAATCCCAGAACCATTTTTTCTGTGTTACCGGTTCCGGCCCGAAGTCCGATGCATCTGTAAACTGGCGGTGATAGGGATCTGCGCAGTCCGGCTCAACGGAGAACCTGGCCTGCGGCGGTAAGATCTGGATATATTTCGGTTTGAGCAGTTCGCGGATACACCCGTTGTTATTGACAATCAGGCGCACATCGTGCAGCCCGATATGATTAAAGCTGTAAGAAGGGTCTTTACCGGTAATGGTACCATTGTCCTGCGGAAAAATCCAGATGTAGCTAACACCGGGTCCGGTGGGAGTGGAGAGGTTGGTGAACTGTACCGGGTCGATGGCGCAGGATTTCAGAGGGGTGGCGGTAAAGTCCACCACCGGCGGTGTGCCGGTACGGAAGGTAGTCCTGGCTTCTGCGGTACAGCCGCTGACGGTCGTTATTTTCAGCGTTACGGTAAAGGTCCCCTGCTTATCAAAAATATGGGTGGGGTTGGGCAGGTTGGAAGTGGTACCGTCTCCGAAGTCCCATTCGTATTTCGCCACGGCTTCCACGCTGTTGACCTGGGCGGTGAACGGTACGGTCAGCGGAACACAGGCTTCCGTACCGGAAGGCGAGATGTTCACGAAAGGAGGATTGATCGTGATGTAATCCACTTTCCTGGCCACTTCCGTGCAGTTGCTGCCATTCGAGGCCCTGAGGGTGACGGTATAGGTGCCGAAGCGTGTATACGTATGCGTAGGATTTTCTTCAGTGGAAGTGGCTCCGTCGCCGAAGTCCCATTGCCAGGAAGTGGCGTTCTGTGATTGTGCTTTAAAGCTGGCCGTCAGCGGTGCGGCACAGGAGCGTGTAGGCGTGCCTACAGGATTTATTGTTGGCGGAGCGTTGACGTGTACTGTTTGCTCGATGTCCTGGGAACAGGCGCCGATGGCAGCCCGCATTTTTACTTTGTAGTCGCCGGCGGAGGCAGCGAAGAAAGAGGCGTTAGTTCCCGAGGAGGTGCTGCCATCCGGCAGGGTCCAGGTGATGTTGTCCGGTACCGGTGTGGTGGTACTGGCGAGGGTGGCCAGCTGGCCCGCGCATCCCTGTGTGAGTTCAAAGCCGGGTGTCAGTTTTTTGATGACGACAAAATTCTTTTTCTGCAGGGGCGCTGCGCAGCTGTTGGTGCTGGTGGGGACAAGGGTAACGGTGTAGCTGCCTTCTTTTGTGTAGGTATGTGTGGCGCTGGTACCGGTGGTGCCGTCGCCGTAATCCCATGCATAGGCTATAGGATCACCGGTGGTATTGGTGCTGGTATTGGTGAAGGTGACCGTCAGCGGCGCCACGCAGCTCTGTGTTTTATCGGCTGTGAAAGACAGTACCGGCGCTTCTTTGGCGGTGATGGTCACGGGATCGCTGCTGCTGCGGCATCCTTTGCTGTTGGTAACGAGGCTGATGACGTTATAGGCGCCGGTTTCAGTGAATTGGTGGGCAACGGCGGGGCCGCCGTCTGCGCTGCCATCGCCGAAGTTCCAGATGATGCTTTCGATGGTGCCGTCGCCGGGTGTGGAATGGTCGGTGAAGTTGACAGTCAGCGGTTTACAGCCGCTGGTCTTATCTGCCGTGAATGACACGACGGGCCGTTTGTATACAGTGATATCTACTGTCTTGACTATTTTTTTGCCGGAGTAATCGACCGTAAGGGTGACCTTATACACCCCGGGGTCAGGGAATATCCTTGATGGTGTAGGGTTGCCGGTTACTTTGGCGCCGATGCTGAAATCCCATTCAATGCTGGTGTAGCCGGGATCGAGCCGTGAGTTGAAAGCTACCGTGAAAGGCGGGCAGTCGGCAGTTTTATCCGGTAATATCTCTACGTTTTGCGCGAACAGGTCACAGGAAAATACAAGCAGGAGTAGCAAAACGATGGCAATGCTAGTGTTTTTCATCAGGCATAGGTGGTCAATCGGGAAATAAAGTATAAAAATAACAATTATGTTTGTAAATAGCGATTTTAAGAAGAATGATAATATGGAGACAACTGACCCTCAATATTGGAATAACCGTTATCTGACAGGAGACACCGGCTGGGATATGGGCCGGGTATCACCTCCGCTGCAGGCATACATCGATCAGCTGGAGAATAAAGACCTGGAGATACTGATACCGGGTGCAGGCAACAGTTACGAAGCCGCTTATCTGCTGGAAAAAGGATTCCGCCGGGTAACGGTGCTGGACATAGCACCGGTGCTGACCGCCCAGTTACGGCAGGCTTTTGCAGGCACCGCTCTGCAGATAGTTGAAGATGATTTTTTCAGGCATCGGGGGCAGTATGACCTGGTATTGGAGCAGACTTTCTTTTGTGCACTGGAGCCGTCGCTGCGCCGGGAGTATGTAACGCATATGCATACACTGATCAGGCCGGGCGGCCATCTGGCCGGCGTGTTGTTTAACAGAAGTTTTTCACATGATGGCCCGCCTTTTGGGGGTACAGCGAACGAGTACCGGGAATTGTTCACACCGTTGTTTGAACTGAAAACCATGGAGCTGTGCTATAATTCCCACCCTGCCCGCCAGGGGACAGAATTGTTTATTAATTTTTTACCGAAATAATCCAGTATGTACCGTTTTTTAATGGCTGCCCTGCTGCTGTGCACCGGCGGCAGTTTACAGGCCCAACAGCCGCAACAGGAAGATGCAAAGGCTTTTGCAAAAGACATTCAACAACCTGGCGTACAGGTATTTGATGTACGCACCGCAGCGGAGTATGGCACCGGTCATCTCCCCAATGCTTTGCAAGCAGATTATACCAACAAGGCGGAGTTTCATGAACGCGTAAAGTATCTCGACAAACAGAAGCCGGTGTATATCTACTGCCTCAGCGGCGGCCGCAGTATGAAGGCGGCACAATGGATGCGGGAGAATGGTTTCAGTAAAGTAGTGGAACTGGAAAATGGCGTTAATGCGTGGAAACAGGCAGGTTTACCGTTGGACGGCGTGAACACCGGAAAGGCGCAGCTGACGGTGGACGCTTATAATAAAGGCATTGCTGAGGGAGTGGTGCTGACAGACGTAGGCGCCGAATGGTGCCCGCCCTGCAAACAGCTGGAACCGGTGCTGAAAGCGTTTTTACAAAGTCACCCGCAGGTAAGGTTGCAGAAAGTGGATGGTGGTAATGATACCGATGTGATGAAAGCGATTGGTGCTAAAGGGCTGCCTACGCTGATTGTGTATAAGAACGGAAAAGAAGTGTGGCGGAAGCAGGGAGTGGCTACAGCAGAAGAGCTGGCCGCAGCGGTAAAATGATATGATAAAGCAAACACTATTCAACGAAAAAGCCCCGGGCCATTTGGGTCCGGGGCTTTTTTAATGTTATGAATCAGGGGAGCAGTGTTATAGGATTCACGATTGTTACCTGACCGGCGGTCACGTTCACATTGGTGATGAGCGTGTCTCTTACGGTGCTGTCGCCCGCGATGGCCAGGTTGTAAGCGCCGGCGTTGAGGCCTGCCATCAGGTAGGCGCCGGTCAGCGGATCAGGTTTGGCAGCAGCGATGGTGTCAGTATTCTGAATAGCATACACGCCGGATACATGCAGCAGTGGTAAAGCGATGCCTTTGATGGTGCCGCCGGTAGCCTGTGTATAAGTACGGATCACTGGTTTCAGGATGTACTTGTTACTGCCGGTGGTGACTACAGAGCGGGCCGCGTCAAAGTCGAGCCACAGGCGGTATTCAATACCGGCTGTCAATGTAGCGTGTACATTGAGTTTGAGGCCTGACTGCTGGGCAGACGGCGTGGTCAGCGGAAAGGTGTTGCCATCTATCACAACGCTGTTGTTGGAACCCAGTATCAGCCTGATTTGAGAAATTTCGCCGGCAGGAAGTTCCTGGGAGGCGAGGACGGTGTCGAGACCGTTTCTGAAGTTAAGCAGGTTGTACACCCCGGGACGCAGCAGGTGGATGGATTGCCAGCCGTTGTCTGTGTTGGAGGCGTTCACCTGAACATCCTGGATGTCTACATTCACTGCGTCGTAGTTAGCGGGGGCATCGGTCAGATATACCGTCATTTTTGCTTTGCCGCCGTTGTTGTCAGAATCATTTTTGTTGCAGGCGGTAAATAACAGCGCGAGTGCAGGCATGGCCACGATAAAGGCCCAGATTCGGTTTTTCATGATTTAAACGTTTAGACAGATTTTGAATTCGCAAATAGTATTGTTTGTATAAAGTATGGCAAGCGGACAATCTCAAGCTGATGTTATCCCTTTGGCTGTCTGATGATTTTGCATTCCAACATTCATGAGGGTTATACCAAACCACAGGCCAATTACTGTGACTGCTTAAGAAGGAAGAAGTTTAACAATGTGGAAAAATGAGTTAGAAGGTTGATTCTAATGCGGTTAGCATACCCGTGAAAAATAAAGTACCCCGGAAATAGCGTCTGGCCGCTGTTTCCGGGGTGATGATATGATAAGTTATTGTGTTACGGACGTGATCACCAGTTATAGATGCCGGCGTATTTTTTCTCCGCATAGTCGAGGAAGTAGCTGAATTGCAGTTCCTGGCCGGTTACTTTTTTGCACAGTTCATTGGACGTATAGAACCGGCCGAAGGGGTGGATATGGGTGCGCAGCCATTCCAGCAGGGAATGGTAGTTGCCTTTGCTGATGGCGTCGTCCAGTCCGGGTACCTGTTTTTGTGCGGTGGTGAAGAACTGGGCGGCGTAGAAGCTGCCGAGGGAATAGGTGGGGAAGTAGCCGAAGCTGCCGTGCGACCAGTGGATGTCCTGCAATACGCCCTGTGCATCGTCAGGTACGTTGACGTGCAGGTATTTTTGATAGTATTCATTCCATACCTGCCGCAGGTCGTTGACCGGTATGCTGCCATCCATGAGTCCTTTTTCGATTTCGTAGCGGATCATGATGTGGAAGTGGTAGGTCAGCTCGTCTGCTTCCGTGCGGATCAGGGAGGGCTGTACCTGGTTGATGGCCTGGTAGAAATTTTGCAGCGGCACGTTGCCCAGGTTTTCGGGGAACAGTTGCTGCACGCGGGGGTAGTGGTGTTTCCAGAAGTTCAGGCTGCGGCCCACGTTGTTTTCCCAGAGGCGGGACTGTGATTCGTGGATGCCGAGGCTGGTGGCTTCGCCGCAGGGGAGGCCATATTGTTCGGCCGGGAGTCCTTGTTCGTAGAGGGCGTGACCGCCTTCATGGATACAGCTCCAGGTCATGTTGCCGAAGTCATTTTCATCGATGCGGGTGGTGACTCTTACATCGTGGGGGTTGAAGCTGGTAGTGAAGGGATGTTCGGAGATGTCCTGCCGGCCGGCCTGGAGGTCGTAGCCCATGTCTTTCAGCAGGTCGATGCCCAGTTGCCACTGTTTATCACGGTTGTAGTGCAGGAGCAGGAAGTCTTTTTCCACCTGTGGCCTGCTTTCAATTTTAGCCAGCAGGGGAGAGAGGGCCTTTTTCACATCTTCGAAGATCTTGTCCAGCATGGTGGTGGTGGCGCCTTTCTCGTATTCGTTGAGCAGCGCGTTGTACGGATGGCCTTCATAGCCCAGGATGGTGGTTTCCTGTTTTTTGAGGGCGATCATTTTGGAGAGGGCCGGTGCAAAGATGTTATAATCGTTGGCTTTGCGGGCTTTGATCCAGGCGTGGTAGCATTCGTTGGTGGTATTGGACATTTCCGCCACGAACGATGCCGGGTATTTTTTGTTTTTATCGTAGTCTTCCAGCGAGAGGGTGATATTTTTCTGCTGAAGGGCGTCGAGATCTTTGTGATGGTGCAGTTGGCGGAGGAGGTCGCCGAGGGCGTCTTCGGTAAACAGTTCATGGGCGATGCCGCTGAGGGTGGTCAGCTGCTGGCCTCTGAAGGCGGCGCCTTTTTCAGGCAGGTAGGTTTCCTGGTCCCAGCCCAATACAGCCATGGCGTTTCTTACGTCCGCAATTTTTTGCATCTTTGACTGGTACCCGGTATATTGTTCTGCAGTAGATTTGCTTCCTGTCATAACTGGATTTTTTTGCAAATGTACAGGATACCAATTGCTTTACTATGAAGATAAAAGAGATCATACAGGTACTGGAGGCCTATGCGCCTTTACCGTACCAGGAGAGTTACGATAACGCCGGCCTTATTTTCGGGGACCCGTCGTGGGAGGTGACCAATGTGTTGCTGACGCTGGATGCCACCGAGGCGGTGATCGACGAGGCGATCGCGCGGGGTTGTAACCTGGTGGTGGCGCACCATCCCATTGTTTTCGGGGGGCTGAAGAAGATCAACGGGCGGTCTTATGTGGAGCGGGTGGCTATTAAGGCTATCAAGCATGATGTGGCGGTATATGCGGCCCATACCAACCTGGACAATGTGCGCAATGGCGTATGTGCGCAGATGGCTGACAGGCTGGGGCTGGAGCGCTGCCGGGTGTTACAGCCCAAGACCGGTTTGCTGAAGAAGCTGTATACGTATGTGCCGGTGGCGGATGCCGAAAAGGTGCGGGCGGCTTTGTTTGCTGCCGGGGCCGGGGACATTGGTAACTACAGCGAATGCAGCTTCAATATGGAGGGGCAGGGCACTTTCAGGGGGGGAGCGGGTACAAATCCGTACGCAGGTACTCCGGGGGAAAGACATTTTGAGAAGGAAATAAAGTTGGAAGTGATTTTTCCGGTATATTTGGAATCCGGGATTTTAAAGGCCCTGTTTACAAGCCATCCCTATGAAGAGGTGGCTTATGAGGTGGTAACGCTGGACAATGCTTACCAGGACGTGGGTTCAGGGCTGGTGGGCGAGCTGCCGGAGGCGATGGAGGAACAGGCGTTCCTCGCGTGGGTGAAGCAGCAGTTTCAGACCGGTTGTGTACGGTATACCCCGTTGAGGGGCCGTCCGGTGAAGAAGGTGGCATTGTGCGGGGGAGCGGGCAGCTTCCTGTTGAAGCGGGCCATTGCGGCGGAGGCGGATGCCTATATTTCCGCTGATTTTAAATACCATGAATTTTTTGATGCTGATAATCAAATAGTTATAGCAGACATCGGACATTTCGAGAGTGAGCAGTTCACAGTGGAATTATTTTATCATATATTGACTGAAAAATTCCGTAATTTTGCGCCTCTTAAATCTACGATTAAAACAAACCCGGTAAATTATTTATAATACATGGCTACCGTAAAAGAATACTCCGTTGAAGAAAAATTAGCATCTGTGCTCAAGCTGCAGAAGATTGATTCCAAGCTGGATGAAATCCAGGTGTTGAAAGGGGAGTTGCCGATTGAAGTAAAGGACCTGGAAGATGAGATCGAAGGGTTAAATACGCGTCAGTCTCATATTGAGAATGAGATCAAAGGTATCCAGGACTTCGTTGCCAGCAAGAAAACTGCTATTAAAGATGCAGAAGCGCTGATCAAGAAGTATGAGAAGCAGCAGGACAATGTGAAGAACAACCGTGAGTTTGAGGCGATCACCAAGGAAATGGAGATGCAGTCACTGGAGATCAAACTGGCTGAAAAGCATATCAAAGACGCAAACGAAGAGATAAAAGAAAAATCCCGCACCCTGGAAGTGGCTAAAAAGGCGATCGCCGACAAAGAGGCTAACCTGAAGCACAAGAAAGGGGAACTGGAAAAAATCGTGGCAGAAACCGAGAAGGAAGAAAAGGCTTTCCGCAAGGAGAGCGAAGACGCGAAAGCGAAAGTAGACCCCCGTTTACTGGCTGCCTACGAAAAAATCCGTAAAAACTACCGTAACGGCCTGGCCGTGGTAACAGTAGAGCGTGATTCCTGCGGCGGTTGCTACAACGCGATCCCTCCTCAACGTCAGGCAGAGATCCGTCAGCACAAAAAGATCATCGTTTGTGAGCACTGCGGCCGTATCCTGGTAGACAACGACCTCGAGGCGACTGTCACCATCTGATGCGATCAGGCACACCGAAAACATTGAAAAAGGGCATCCATGGATGCCCTTTTTTCGTATAAGCGTTATCGTTATAAAAATATACTAATTTATTTAGTTTTGTTTTGCTAAATATGTTAGCTTTGCCCCTGTGTCCCTTACGCAGGTAGTTTGCGTAGCAGTTCTTTTAATTTGTGGCAGGAAATTGGATGGGCAAGCAACATTTAAAAAAATGTGGATTGTTAATTTGGGATTTGTGAAATTGTTGTGTGAGATTTGAGTTTATTCCAGGAATTTTGCCCTTATGCGTATTATTTTTTCGTTGATTCTTTTGCTGGGATTAGGATTTACCGTTGATGCAAGACAGAAGACGTATGATTTCAACAGCCGCTGTGAACAGGCGTATGAAGCCATCATGGAACTACGGTTGAACGCCGGAAAGGCGCTGTTGGAAGCAGAGAAGAAAGAGAACCCTGACAACCTGGTACCTTATTTCCTGGATAACTACGCGGACTTTTTCCCGTTGTTTTTCAATGAGGACCCGGCAGAATACGCCCGGAAAAGAGGTATGCGTTCCGTCCGCCTGGACAAGATGCTGGAAGGATCACCGGATTCTCCCTACTATCTGTACACGCAGGCGGCCATCAAGTTCCAGTGGGCGATGGTCAAAATCAAGTTCAATGAAAAATGGGACGCTACCTGGGAGATCCGTAAAGCCTACATGACCCTGAAAGAAAACCAGCGCCGGTTTCCGGACTTCGTACCCAACCGCTTACTGCTGGGGGCCATGCAAACGGTTTTCGGCACCATCCCGGAAGGGTATAAATGGATCACCAATATCCTGGGTATGAAGGGCAGTATCCACCAGGGTATGGAAAATGTGAATGCCTTCATCGAAAGCAATGCACCGGAGGCTAAACTGTTCAGGGAAGAATCCTATTATTACTATTGTTACCTGATGCTCTTTATTGTGAATAAACCCGAAGATACCTGGGCGTTTTTACAAAGAAAGCAGCTGGATACCAAAAATAACTACCTGTACGCCCTGATGGTGGCCAACCTGTCGCTCAACAACCAGAAGGCGGCTACCGGCATACGGGTGCTGGAGGAAAAGCATGACAGCAACGAATACGCAGACATTGAATACTATAACTACGTTTTCGGACTGTTGAAACTGACGCGGCTGGACAGTGATGCACATGTATACCTCGAAAGGTTCGTCAACGAGTTTAAAGGGAAGTTCTATGTAAAGGAATGCCTGCAGCGGTTAAGCTGGTTCTACTACCTCGAAGGCAATCAGGCCATGGCCAATAAATACCGGAACATGATCCTGAGCCGGGGAGGCACGGAAACAGACGCCGACAAACAGGCGCTGAAGGAGGCGGAAGGCGGCAAATGGCCCAATCCCTTCCTGCTGAAAGTACGCCTGCAGAGCGACGGTGGTTTCTTTAACGAAGCCCTGAAGCTGCTGCTGACAAAAAAAGCAGCCGATTTCCCGGCATTGGAAGACAAACTGGAGTACGCCTATCGCCTCGGCCGTATCTATGATGAAACCGGGCAGGACGACAAGGCAGTCACCATGTACGAAGTGACCATCAAGGTAGGGGCTAACCGGCCGGAATATTATGCCGCCAGAGCTTCCCTGCAATTGGGGTATATTTACGAAAAAAGAAAAGATAAAACCAAAGCCGTTCAGTGTTATCAGCAATGCCTGGACATGAAAGGCCACGATTATAAAAACTCCCTCGACCAACGGGCAAAAGCAGGCATACAACGTGTAAACGGCAGTTGAGAAGGGAGGAAAATTGTGATTCAAGTTATTTCCTGACTTATGTTACAGCGACTAATCATTAAAAACTACGCCATTATTGACCACCTGGAAGTGGATTTTTCAGGTAATCTTAATGTCATTACCGGGGAAACCGGCGCCGGTAAATCGATCCTGCTGGGCGCCCTGTCCATGATCCTGGGAGAACGTGCCGATCCCGGCGTGCTGTTCGATAAAACCGGCAAATGCGTGATTGAAGGCATCTTTAAGGTGAAAAAATCACAGGTGGCCGCTTTTTTTCAGCAACATGAACTGGACCTGGAAGACCCGCTGATCATCCGCCGGGAAATCAGTGCCGCCGGCAAATCCAGGGCGTTTGTGAATGATACTCCTGTCAACATATCCCAGCTGTCTGAACTGTCAGGCTACCTGGTAGACCTGCACCAGCAGTTTGACACCCTCGAACTGGGCAACGCCGATTTCCAGCGGGAAGTTATCGACGCGCTGGCCAAGCCCGCCGCCTTACAAGTGTACCATCACCTGTTCCTGCAATACCTGCAGGTACAGAAAAAATATAAACAATTACAGGATGACCGCGACCAGGCCAACAAGGAACTGGATTATAACAAGTTCCTGCTGGATGAACTGCTGGAAGCGGACTTCCATCCCAATGAAGTGGAAGAGCTGGACAATGAGCTACAGCTGCTGACACATGCGGAAGAGATCAAAAACACCCTCAACCGGGTATTTTTCCAGCTGAAGGAAGATGAACAGCCCATGCTGCAACAGCTCAAACAACTCCAGTCCTCTATCCAGCATATCTCCTCCTTCCATAAAGACATGCCGGCCGTAGCCGAAAGGATGCTGTCTGCCTACCTGGAACTGCAGGATATCGCCGGTGAAGTGGATAGCATCAATGACCAGGTACATTACGACGCACAACGTATTGAGCAGGTAAATGAACGGATGGCGCTGGGCTACCGGCTCTTTAAAAAGCACGGCGTACAGACCACCGACGAGCTGCTGGCCATCAAAGACACGCTGACAGCCAAAGTGGAAGGGGTGCTGAACCTGGATGAGCAGCTGGCAGCGCTGGAAAAGGAACAGGCACAGCTACAGGAGGCCCTGATGAAGGACGCTGCGGCCATTACTGCCGAAAGGCAGGAGCAGGTGGCGCCTTTTGAGAAAAAGGTCAACACGCTGCTGGCGCAGGTAGGGATGCCTAACGCCCGCCTCAAAGTGGACATTACACAGGGTGAACTGAACCCTTACGGACAGGATACCATCGAGTTCCTGTTTGACGCCAACCGCAGCAACCAGTTCGCGCCGGTAGGCAAAGTGGCTTCCGGTGGTGAGCTGAGCCGCCTGATGCTCTGTATCAAGTCACTGGTGGCACAATCGGTAGCGCTGCCCACCCTGATCTTCGACGAAATCGATACCGGTATTTCCGGTGAAGCCGCCAGGCAGGTGGGCGTGATCCTGAAAGATCTGGCCAAAGCGCATCAGATCATCTGTATCACCCACCAGCCACAGATCGCCGGTAAAGCCGATGCCCATTATTTTGTATATAAAGACGCCCGTGCGGAGAAAGTGACCACCAGCGTAAGGCTGCTGTCTATGGACGAGCGGATAGATAAGATCGCGCAGATGCTTAGCGGTGAACGGCCTACTGCCGCCGCCCTGGAGAACGCCCGCGAAATGGTGAGATAATACTCCCGTTACCGTTATTGCCTCCCGGCCAGCATGCTAAAAAGCCATGGCCGGGAAGCAATAACTTTTTTTTTCAACTATAACGACTATTTTTGCCAAAATTAATTTTGACCAAATGGCTCATAACTTATTAAAAGGAAAGAAAGGTATCATCTTTGGTGCACTGGACGAAAAGTCACTGGCCTGGAGAACTGCGCTCCGTTGTGTGGAAGAAGGCGCTGAAATAGTGCTCACCAATGCACCTGTCGCGCTGCGTATGGGTGAGATCAACAAACTGGCTGAAATCTGCAAGGCCCCTGTTATTCCGGCAGACGTAACCATCACGGATGACCTGAAAAATCTTTTTACCAAATCCATGGAGCATTTTGGCGGTAAAATAGATTTTGTACTCCATTCTGTAGGCATGAGCCTGAACGTACGTAAAGGAAGATCCTATACAGACCTGGACTATGACTTTTCGCTGAAAACCCTCAATATTTCCGCGCTGTCCTTACACCGTGTGCTGCAGACTGCCTACCAGATGGATGCCATCAACGAATGGGGCTCTGTAGTGGCGCTCACTTACATCGCCGCACAGCGTGCATTCCCTGACTACAGCGAAATGGCTGACGCTAAAGCTATGCTGGAATCCGTTGCCCGCAGCTTCGGTTACCACTACGGCATCAAAAATAAAGTACGTGTGAACACCGTTTCCCAGTCCCCTACGCCGACTACCGCCGGCAGCGGTGTGAAAGGCTTCGGTGGCTTCATCGGTTACGCAGAGAAAATGAGCCCCCTGGGTAACGCTTCTGCCGACAACTGCGCTGACTACCTGGTGACCCTGTTCTCCGACATGACCAGGATGGTGACCATGCAGAATCTCTACCATGACGGTGGGTTCTCCTTCACCGGCGTGTCCAACGCGATCATGGACGCCCTCGACAAAGAATAGTACTCAATGTTTTATAACAGGAAAGGCTTTCCCACAGCGGGAAAGCCTTTCCTGTTTAAAGACCGTATATCAAATGAAAAAGCCGCTACAGCGGTAACGGCTTAACTTTTTATCAGGCATAGGATGCCCGGGAGTAGTACAATCTGTAAAACGCTCAGGGTCTAGTACTCGTCTTCGTTGAAGAAGAAGTCGTCTTGCGACGGATAATCAGACCAGATATCTTCAATCCCCTCATAAATTTCTCCCTCATCCTCCAGCTCCTGTAAATTCTCGATTACTTCGATCGGTGCACCGGAACGAATGGCGTAATCAATAAGTTCGTCTTTAGTAGCTGGCCATGGAGCGTCCTCCAGGTATGAAGCTAATTCTAATGTCCAGTACATCTTATTAAAATTTTTACTTTTTAATTTTCCGCAAAAGTATTATTTAATTTGAAATAAACAACTTTTACTATTTTATCGGTTATTTACTTTTCTTTGGGTTATGCTAACCGCTCGCAATGTTACCAAAAATTATTCCAACTTACCGATTCTCAAGGGAGTAGATATTACTGTCAGTAAAGGTGAGATCGTGACCATCGTTGGATCGTCCGGAGCAGGCAAAAGTACCCTGCTGCATATACTCGGAACGCTGGACCAGCCCACCCAGGGCGAGGTCTGGCTGAATAATGTCAATCTGACGGGTTTAAGCGGCAACGCGCTGGCTGACTTCCGGAACCGACATATTGGCTTTATCTTTCAGTTCCACCACCTGCTGCCAGAGTTCAGTGCACTGGAAAATGTATGCGTCCCGGGGTTTATTGCAGGCACCCGCAGAAGCGAGGTAAAGGAAAAAGCGGCCTTTCTGCTGAAAACCCTCGGGCTGGGGCATCGTTTGGAGCACAAACCAAGTGCGCTCTCCGGTGGCGAACAACAGCGGGTGGCGGTGGCCCGCGCGCTCATCAACAACCCCGATGTGGTAATGGCCGATGAACCCACCGGTAACCTCGACTCCCAGAACGCACGGGAGCTGCATAATATGTTCCTTCAACTGAGAGATCAGTTTCAGCAAACCTTTATTATCGTTACCCACAACGAAGAGCTGGCACCGCTGAGTGACCGGCAGTTACTGATGAAAGACGGGCGGATCATTTAAAATCCGTAAATATTTAATCCTGTTTTGAAAGTATTGCAGTGAGCGTTCACAATATCGCTGATGCGGGTGGAATAGCCGCCGCCCATGGCCACTGCACAGGGAATGCCATGCCTGTGCAACAGGCTGAAAACGAATTCATCGCGCTGCTGACAGCCTGCAGCGGTCACCTTAAGCTTGCCAAACCGGTCCGTTTCCAGTACGTCCACACCGGACAGGTAACAGACGATATCAGGCTTTACTTTATCTATCAGCCGTGGCAGCGTTTCCTCCAGCAGCTGCAGGTAAGGCCCGTCCGTCATGCCGTCCGGGAGCGGCAGGTCCAGATCGGAGTTTTCCTTATGGAACGGGTAATTGTGTGCGCCATGCATACTGAAGGTGAATACCCGGTCATCGCCGGCAAAAAGGGCTGCGGTGCCGTTGCCCTGGTGTACGTCCAGGTCCGCGACCAGCACCTTTGTCACTTTCTTCTGCTGCAGCAGGTAATTGGCTGCAATAGCGAAATCGTTGAGCAGGCAGAAGCCTTCTCCCCGGTCGGCAAAAGCATGATGGGTGCCGCCTGCTACGTTGAAACCGATGCCGTGGTCCAGTGCATGCAGGGCGATATCGATTGTGCCCCGGGCGATGACGATCTCCCGCTGCGTCAGCAGGGGCGATTGCCGGAAGCCGATATGCCGCTGTTCCTTGTCGGACAGCGTCTGGTCGCGCAGCTTCTCCCACCAGGGCCGGGTATGGGTGGCCAGGATCACCTCTTCCGCCGCCGCATCAGGGGCAAACAGCTGCTCATGGCTGATAACACCTTCCCGTAGCAACTGCGCCGGTATCAGCTCGTATTTCACCATCGGAAAACGGTGGTCGGCCGGCAACGGATGGGCATATATATCGTGGTAAGCTATCTTCATCAGAAATTACGAATTACGGATTACGAATTACGAATTACAAATTACCAGCAAACTCCTATTCCTATTCCTATTCCTATTCGTAATTCGTAATCCGTAATTCGTAATTAATTTATTGTGTCCGGATAATCGATTTTCCGGCGATTACGAACACCGGTTCGTCGGGGTAGGGGTCCAGGTTGGCCAGCCCCGTAAAGTCGCCAAAAGCGGGTAAAATGCCGCAATGGCGGCCAAAATAAAAGCAGGGTAAACGGAGCCGTTGCCTGGCAGGACCAGCCATCACCACAGCGGGATGCAGGTGGCCGGAGAACGTGTACAGGTAACCGTTGTTTTCTTCGCAGGGCTCGTGGATAAAATGGATATCCCGGACGGTGAGGGTATCGTGCGTGTTGACTTCCAGCTGGCTGTATATTTCGTCGGCCATGATGTCATGGTTGCCCAGCACCAGGTCTACCTGTATATGGGAAAACTGGCCCCGCCATATTTTGAAATACTGTACCTCGTTGTTGTGCCGGCTGTGGAACATATCGCCCACGATAATCAGCCGTACCGGCAGGTAACGGGTGATCAGCTGTTGCAGCCGGAACAGGTCTTCCTGCATAATGCCTGCGGGAACGGCAATGCCGGCTTTCCGGAAATGGGCGGATTTGCCCAGGTGCATATCTGAAAGGACCAATGCTTTCTCCTCTTCCCAGTATATCGCTTTCTCCGGCAATAAATGCCAGTGCTGTTGTTTAAACCGGAATATCTCCCCCGCCGCGTTGTCCTTGTTTTGCATGGGCTGCAAATTATTAATTCTATTCGTTGACAGCAATCAATTTTTTAATCCTGTCTTCCAGCTTCTCGCTGGTCATGGTGTCCCGCAGGCTGTCTACCTTGATAGGGAAGCAGAAAGGCGTCAGTTTATCCGGTTCGGTGATCACGATATGGCTTTGTGCGATACGTTCCAGTGTTTCCCGTAGGCGGGCCTCTTCCATCTGGTAGAAAAAGGCTTCGTTGAAAGCCTGCTTCAGCAGCAGGTTCTGCGGGTCGTAGTCTTTGAACACGTTGAACAGTAAAGAGGCGGACGACTGCAGGTGCCTGTTGGCCTTGTGTTTACCAGGATAGCCCTGAAAGATGAGGCCGGCAATAACGGCGATGTCGCGGAACTTACGGCGGGCCATTTCGGTGGCGTTCACACTGGTTTGCAGTTCCGTCAGCAGGTTATCCGTAGTAAACAGCGCTTTGGCATTTTCGGCGGTCAGCGGTATGGGCTGGTCCGACAGCAGCTCAAAGCCGTAGTCGTTCATCGCTATAGAGAACGTGATCGGCTGTATGCGGCTGATGCGGTAGGCCAGCAGGGCGGCCATGACCTCATGCACCAGCCGGCCTTCGAAAGGATATACGAAAAGATGGTAACCATCTTTGGTGGTGATTTTTTCAATCAGCAGTTCGTTGTCTTTCGGGATGTGCGACAGCTCTTCCTGCCGGTTGAACAGCGGTTGCAGCGCTATCAGCTCCGGGTCTTTGGTGCGGCGGGAGAGCGCTTCGTTAAACTTCATGCGCAGCATACGGCCAAGGTTGGACGACAGGGGGATACGGCCGCCCTGGTAGCTGGGCACGATGGTCCTTTTGGCGCCGGACTTACGTACCAGCACCGTCATATCTTTGATCATCACAAACTCGAGGTTGCGGCCGGCCAGCGTGAAGCTGTCGCCGGGCGAGAGCCGTGAGATAAAGCTTTCTTCGATGACGCCTACATAACCGCCGGTCATGAATTTCACTTTGAGCATGGCATCGCTGACGATGGTGCCGATATGCAGGCGGTGCCGCATGGCCAGCATACGGCTTTTGCAGTAGTAGTGGTCGCCCTGCCGTTCCAGTTTGCGGAACTCGTCGTAGCTGCCGAGGGCTTCGCCGCCGGTGGTAAGGAAGGCCAGTATCCACTGCCATTCATCTTCTGTAATATCCTGGTAGCAGAAGGTTTTACGGACTTCTTCGTAAATCTGCGGGGCATGGAAACCGTCAGAAACGGCGAGGGTCATGAGGTATTGCAGCAACACGTCGTACGCCAGCAGCACGGGCATGCGGCTTTCGATCAGCTCCTCTTCCATCGCGGCTTTGAGGGCGGCGGCTTCTACCAGTTCCAGGGCATGGGTGGGCAGGAAGAAAATGCGGCTGATGGCGCCCGGCTGGTGTCCGCTACGGCCTGCCCGTTGCAGGAAGCGGGCCACACCTTTGGGACTGCCCACCTGTATGACGGTGTCTACCGGCCGGAAATCCACGCCGAGGTCAAGGCTGGCGGTACACACCACCGCTTTGAGGATGCCGTTATGCAGCGCTTCTTCCACCCATATCCGCAGCTCCATATCGATGGACCCGTGGTGCAGCGCCAGGGCACCGGCGAGCATAGGTTCGTGTTTGAGCAGCGATTGGTACCATATTTCCGACTGGGAGCGGGTATTGGTGAAGACCAGCGTAGTCTGGCTGTTTTCGATGATAGGCAGCGCCTGCGGCAGCATCCGGATGCCGAGGTGACCGGCCCACGGATAGTTTTCTATTTCATGGGGGATCACACTTTGCAGGGCGATATTTTTTTTCAGGTTGGCGCGAACGATAAGGCCACCGTTGTGATAAGGGCCCAGCAGCACTTCCAGCGCTTCGTCAAGGTTACCGATGGTGGCGGAGATGCCCCATACTTTCAGGGCTGGCTGTAACCCGCGCAGGCGGCTTAGTGCCAGTTCTACCATGACGCCGCGTTTGCTGCCAAGCAGCTCATGCCATTCGTCCACCACCAGGGTGTGCAGGTGCCTGAAAACGGCCGGGTATTCTTTCTGGGCCAGCAGCAGGTGCAGGCTTTCAGGGGTGATGATCAGTATCTCCGGCATTTGCAGCTTCTGGCGGGCGCGGGTGGCCACGGGCGTATCACCGCTGCGGATGCCTACTTCCCACGGGATGTCCAGCTCCCGTAATACCTCTTCCATAGCCCGTCCCAGGTCTTTGGCCAGCGCGCGTAGCGGCGTTACCCACAGCAGTTGCAGGCCATTCTTCGTTTTTTTCTGATAGTCTTTAGGATGGGCATCGATCCAGGCGATCACGGCGCCCAGGAAAAGCGAGAAGGTTTTACCAAAGCCGGTAGGTGCATTCACGATCCCCGACCGGCCCTGCAGGTATGCCTCCCAGGCATCTTCCTGGAATTTGAAGGGTTGAAGGTCCTTGTCAGCCAGCCATCCGGTAATCACTTTCCATCCACGTGAACGTTGTTGCATGAAATGAAATTAGCATAAAATGATAAATCGTGAATCGCTTATTTTTGCAGCATGCTCGCAAAATTTTTCAGGCTCTCCGAAAACAATACTACGGTAAAGAAAGAAGTACTCGCTGGTTTGACCACCTTTTCCACCATGGCGTATATCCTGGCCGTGAACCCCAGTATCCTGTCAACGACGGGGATGGACTTTAACGCGCTGATCACCGCCACGGCGCTGGCTGCCGCCATCGGCACGCTGGTGATGGCGCTGTATGCGCGCCTGCCGATAGGCGTGGCGCCAGGTATGGGGCTGAATGCTTTCTTTGCCTACACCATTGTATCGGGTATGGGCTACAGCTGGCAGTTTGCGCTGACGGCCGTTTTCCTGGAAGGGGTCATCTTTATCATTTTATCGATGTTCCGGATCCGGGAAGCGATTATCAACAGTATCCCCGAAAATCTTAAACATGCTATTTCCGTGGGAATAGGGCTGTTGATCGCCCTGATCGGGATGGCCAACGCCGGTATTATAGAAACCGGTATGCATCACGTTGGGGAAGGCCGGCTGGAAGGCGTGATCCTGAAAATGGGCAACGTTACCAGCATCGGGCCGCTGATTGCACTGATAGGCCTGATCATCAGCGCTGTGCTGATGTACCGCAAGGTAAACGCTGCTTTGCTGATCGGTATCCTCGCAGCTACCGTGGCTGGTATCCCCTTAGGCATTACCCATCTGCCCGAAGGGCACCTGGTAAGCCTGCCGCCCTCTGTGGCGCCTATCGCGTTTAAACTGGAATTTGACAGGATCTTCAGCCTTGATATGGTGATGATTTTATTCACCCTGCTGATGGTGAACCTGTTTGATACGGTAGGTACGCTGATAGGACTGTGTAACAAAGCCGGGCTGCTGGATGAAAACGGGCGGCTGCCGCGGGCCAAGCAGGCACTGATGGCAGATGCGGTGGGCACTACGGCAGCGGGGCTGTTAGGTACCAGCGTGGTGACGGCTTACGTAGAAAGTGCCAGTGGCGTGGCAGCAGGTGGCAGGACCGGTCTCACGGCGCTGACGGTGTCTGTTATGTTTTTACTGTCACTGTTCTTTGCGCCGGTATTTGCCATGATACCACAGGCGGCTACCGCGCCGGCGCTGATCATTGTGGGAATGCTGATGATGGGCGCTGTGGTAAAAATTGATTTTAATGATGTGACAGAGGCCATCCCGGCCTTCCTGGCCATTGTGATGATGCCTTATACCTACAGCATTGCCGAAGGGATTGTATTCGGAATGTTGTCTTACGTATTACTGAAAGTGCTGACAGGACAATATAAACAAATCAGTCCTGTGATGTATGTGCTGGCTATTTTGTTTGTTGTTACTTTCCTGGTGAAATAATTAGTCTTTTAACAGCACTTTTTCGTCTGTAACGGTGAGGTTATGCATCATGCCGCATTTGAGGGCATAGTTATTTTTCTGGTGCCCGACCGGGAAGTTGTAGCATACCGGGTACTTAAAGGTTTTTACTTTTTCCTGTACCATGTCGTATACCGTACGGCCAAATTCTTCGCCGGGATCGTCCGGTTTTAACCTGTTGAAACCACCGATGATGAGCCCGGCGAGATTGTCGAGCTTATGGGAGCGCTGCAGCGTGTTCAGCATACGGTCAATGTTGTAAAGATATTCCCCCACTTCTTCCAGGAACAGGATTTTTCCGTTGGTGTCAATTTCCGAATTGGTACCGGAAATACTCTGTATCACCGACAGGTTACCGCCTATCAGTATGCCACGGGCCGTGCCTTTACGGTTGTTGGCGTCCGGAGGTGCAGTATACTGCATCTTTTTACCGGTGAGGGCCTGATAGATAGACATGATGGTGTCCTGTATCACGGGTTCGGACTTGTTGAAATCATCCGGGAAACTGTTGCACATTTTGGAATGGATGGTGGCAATGCCATAGTGGCGGTTGACATGGCAGTGCAGCGCCGTGATATCACTGAAACCGATGATCCATTTCGGATGACGCTGGAAGCGGGAGAAGTCCAGCTGGTCCAGGATACGCGCCGTTCCGTATCCACCGCGGCCGCACATGATCGCCTTCACATTGGGATCATTCAGCATGGCTTGTAAGTCCTTTGTTCTCTCCGCATCCGTACCGCCGAAAGAATAATCGCGCATGCCAACGGTGTTGCCTATACGAATATTGAAGCCCCATCTTTCCATGATGCGCAGGGAGGGTAGAATTTCTTCTTTATTGATATAGCCGGCAGGGCAGGTGATACCAATGATATCCCCTGGTTTGAGGTAAGGAGGGATCTGGGGTTCTTTGGCGGTGGAGGTACCGGCAACCCCCATTGCCGCGAGCGTTTGGGCGGCAGGTATACTGATACCGGCCGTTGCGAGGGCAGATAAAAAATGTTTACGGTTCATGCAATTAAAGTAACATATTTTCTCGCAAAGCGCGCAAAGATTTTTGTTTTATATTAAGCACGCAAAGGATAACTGTTGTCGATTATCATATAGTGTATTTTTGCTCATGTTTAGGTTAATTGATATGATCTCCGGTCCTTTGCGTGCTTAATATAAAACAAAAATCTTTGCGCGCTTTGCGAGAAAAACAATGGAGAAAGACCGGTTATTTAGACTGAAAAGTATAAGTAAAGCCAATTTTTCCGGTGTTGTTATGAAATGATGGATGCTGTGCTTTTATAGGTACGCTGTAAGAGTAGCGGGCATTGATGCCGAAGCCTCGCGGTAACTGGTAGCCGATGCCTACAGAGCCACTGACGCTCAGGCGGTCCTGGTAACTACCGATAAGGTTGAAGTTACGGCCGTCCACTTTTTCTTTGGCAGATACTACATAGTTTACCTCTGGTCCTGCTTCCAGGTATAATTTAGGCAGCGCATAATACTTAAACATTATAGGGATGCTGATATAATCTTCTTTTCTTTCTGAAGCGTTATGGGCCGTGGAAAACAGCATATAGGTCCCGCGGCCGCCGTTACGGTAGTACATTACTTCCGGTTGTACCGCCCAGCGTTCTTTTAATTTGATTTCTGCAAAAGCGCCGGCATATATCCCTGTCCGGAAGTAATCGAATTTTGCATTGTAATTGGAGATATTCAGACCGCCTTTTAATCCATAGCTGACTTTTTTCTGGGCGTAGGTTCCCACTGCCACTGACATTGCAGCCAGCAGCACAAATAGAATTTTTCTCATGTTATTGTTTTTGTTTGACGATATAAATACGACTAATGTAGGTGGTGACAGTAATGCATTACAGGTGTAAAAGTAGCCGTGTAAATGTTAAAGAAATCTTTACGGAAAAGGTTTTTGATTTTCTTTAACGCGACTGATAAGTTGGCGCTAAAAAAAGAGCATGGCAATGTTTTTGCGGCGTAGAGGCAAATACTACGTATATGCGTTGTCTGCTCGCTTTCATCGGATTGCTCTTCATTACGCCTGTTGTAAACGCTCAACAGGAAGCCTGGCAGATTGTGCCGGGCGAATCCATTGGTCACGTAAAACTGGAAATGCCGGCTAACGAGCTGGCGTCGCTGGGGAAACCGGATGCAGGAGATGCTGCTATGATGAAAGCATGGCGGATATGGTATGGCCGTAAGAAAGATGGCACGGTGGATTCGGCGGCCGTATTGGCGGTGTTTACCGCCATGCGTACACAGGATACGCAATACGTGAAAGAGATCAGGGTTACTTCCCGCCGGTTCCGCACAGCGGAAAAGGTAGGCGCAGGCAGTACTATGACCGCTATTAAGAAAGCTTATCCTGGCCTGAAGCTGGTGAAGGTGTATGCGTCTAAAAACAAGTCCCGCCGCATCGAAGTATATGACGACGAAAAACTGGGGATAGCTTTTGAAACGGCGAATGGCCGCAGCCGCCGTGCGTTATGCAGCATGGTGGTCGTGCACACAAAAGGAGAGACGCCGGGCAGCTACCTCGATTATCACATCGGGTTCGACAACCTGTTGCCGGTGACGCGTCAGCGCCCTTAACGGCCGGAGTGAATATTATAGGAAAGTCCGGCGCTGCCGATACCGGGGATATCCGGATTGTAATTATTGTTGTTGAAAAGATAGGAGAAGTGAAGGCCCAGTGAAGTATGGCCGATCATGAAGCGGCAACCGGTGGTAAACGCAAATCCGGATACGTGTACCTGGTCATTGGCATTTTCGTCATCGTCGATGTTGTCCACATTGCGGCTGCCGTTATGAAAGCCGTAGCCGGCGCCGGTAAAGAGCCCCAGCTTAGTATTGGACTGTGAAGTGGCAAAGTTGCCATAATTGTAGGTGAGGAACAGCGGTACATCTGCCATAAAAAAACTGGTGGAGTTACCCTCCGAATAGCGGGAGTAACTGGCGCGTAAGTTACCGCCCAGCGCCAACTGTGTGCCGATAGAGAACACCGAACGCGGGGAGATGATGCCAAAATTAAATCGTGGTGAATAAACGACACCTCCGGCAAAATGATTGTCGCCCGAATACAGTCCCGCCCCGATAGCGTGGGCGAAATAAGCAGACTGGCTGCGGACCGGCAATGCGATCAATAAAAAGCATAATGCGTATAACCCTGTGGATAGCTTCAGCATAGGTTAGCGGTGTAGATTTAGATACAGGAATCACTGTTCGCTGCTAATATACAACCTGATGTGTTTCTTTTATCACAGAGATCACAAAAATACTTTGGGTATGGCTCAGGTTATCCAATTCTCCCAGTTTATTCACATAGAATTCCCGGTACTCATCCATATCTTTTACCTGTACCTTGATCATAAAGTCAAACTCCCCGGAAATATTGAGGCACTCCGTTACCTCCTGGAAAGAAACGATCTCCTGGATGAATTTTTTACCGTTCTTTTTGTTGTGTTCTTTTAAGGTGATATAAACGAGCACGGTCATCCCTTTGTTGATTTTCCTTGGGTCCACAATGGCGGCGTATTGCCTGATAACGCCTGCCTGTTCCATTTTGCGGATACGTTCATATACCGGTGTGGTGCTCAGATTGAGCTGTCGTGCGATATCACGGATCGTCATTTTAGCGTCCTGCTGCAGCAGCCGGAGAATGCCCATGTCCTTTTCATCCAGTGTGAGGGTGGGTATTACCTGTTCTTTTTTATGGTCCATTTCAGCTGTTTTTTGGAATAAACGTCTTTGTAATGTTGGTTTTAGGTGTATTTGTTCCAAAAATATCAAAAATGATCGACCTGTGTTCTAAAATTTTAGGTTTGTAGCGAAAGTGATACTATGGAAAAGCGAATTATTCTGACGGTGGCCTGCATGGCAATTTTTTTTGAAGCATTGGACGTATCGGTGTTGAACATGGCGTTACCGGGCATGCAGACTTACTTTCATTTTGGTCCGGACGCTATCCAGTGGGTGCAGACGGTATATGTGCTGATGTATGCGGGGTTTGTATTGCTGGGAGGCCGCTTGTCGGACACGATGGGGAGGCGGAAGATTTTTATCACCGGCGCTTTCCTGTTTGTGCTGGCCTCGCTGGGAGCGGGCTTCTCCATGTCGTTCGCGTGGCTGTTGACCTGCCGTGGCTTGCAGGGACTGGGTGTAGCGTTGGCCATACCGGCGGCGATGGCGATCATCAGTCATACTTTTACAGCACCTGCAGAAAAGAACAGGGCGTTCGGCATCTTCGGCGCTATGGCGGGCATCGGTTTTGCCACCGGCCTTGCTATCGGTGGCCTTATCAGTGCATGGATGGGATGGCAATGGGTTTTCTTCATCAATGTACCGGTTATCGGGGGCGCCATTCTGCTGGCGTACCGGTTTATTCCACGTGACCAACAGCCGGCCGTGAAACAGGACAGTAACCTGCTGAGTGGTGTGCTGATCACCCTGCTGTTGATGCTGACAGCCTGGCTGATCCACGACCTTGGCCATATTGCGGCGCATCCGGCAGGCTTCGGATTGTTGCTGGTGGTATTGCTGACAACGGGTATTTATTTTGTCAAAAGAGAACGCGTACATGCGTCTCCGTTAGTAGACTTTCATCTTTTCCGCCTGAAAGGCGTGGTTACCGGTAATATCGGCGCCACCTTGCTGGGCAGCACTTTCCTGCCTTATATCTTTTTGCTGACCCTGTACCTCCAGGAAGTGCTGGGCTTCAGTTCTTCCGCAGCCGGACTGCTGTTATTTCCTTTCAGCATCCTGTCCGGGTTGATCTCCAAATATGTGCTCCCGCACCTGTTTCACCGGTTGGGCGTAACGCGTACCGGCATTGCCGGCAGCTGCTTTATGTTAGGCGGTATCCTGTTTTTTGCCCTGAGTTATTTCACGGCGTGGCATTTGCCGTTTATGCTGCTGGCGGTATTGTGCATCAATTCGCTCGGGATGTCGATCACTTTCCCTGCGATTACGATCCTGGCCATACAGGCAGTACCGGAAACGCAGCACGGGCTGGCTTCGGGTATCAACGGTACGTGCAACGCCATGGGCGGCGGACTGGGATTGTCGCTGGTTGGATTGATGATGCAGCTGGCAGTGGTGAATCAATGGAACAGTTATGCGGCGGGCCTTGCAGTGCTGGCATTCATCGCCATCGGCGCCATTTTGCAGCTGTGTCGTTTCTGGTGGCGTGAATCTGTTGCGGCAGCAGGGCCGCTGGTGGAAATACCATCCTAAGGTTATTCCGTCTGTCCGCCGGCTTGCCGTAACAGCGCTTTCAGGTCGTCCAGCGTATTGATGTCTGCCACCGGTTTGTCCTGCCGCCAGCGGCTGATGCGGGGGAAGCGCAGGGCGACGCCTGATTTATGCCGGTTGGAAGCGGCAATGCCTTCAAACGCGATTTCAAATACCAGCAGTGGTTCTACTGTTCTGACCGGGCCGAATTTCTCCAGCGAATGGCGTTTGACCCAGTTGTCCACCTCCGCGATTTCTTTGTCGGTCAGCCCGGAATAGGCCTTGGTAAATGGTACCAGCTGATCGCCGTCTTTCACGGCGAAGGTGTAATCGGTGTATAGGTTGGAGCGGCGTCCGTGTCCTTTCTGCGCATATATCATCACAGCGTCGATGGTGTACGGGTCTATTTTCCACTTCCACCAGTCGCCCCGCTTGCGGCCTACCTGGTAGGGTGCGCTTCTTTTTTTCAGCATCAGTCCCTCGCTGACCTGTTCGCGCGACATTTCCCGTATCTGTGCCAGTTCATCCCAGGAGGCGGCGGTCACTTCCGGCGATAGCAGCAACGCCGGTTGTTGCTGGCTTTGGATGAGCTGAGCCAGCAATGTTCTTCTTTCTATCAGCGGTTTTTCCCGGATGTCGGCGCCTTCCCACTCCAGCAGGTCATAGCTGAGGAAGGCTACCGGCGCTTCCTGCAGCTGTTTGCGGGTGACGTTTTTTCTGCCGATGCGCGTTTGCAGTGTTTGAAACGGGAGCGGTCTGCCATCGGCATAGGTGAGGATTTCGCCGTCCATCACGGTGCCATCGGGGAGTGTACCGGTGAGGGGACTGAATTCGGGGAACTTATCGGTGATCAGTTCTTCGCCGCGGGACCATACGAACAGTTGACCTTCTCTTTTGATGATCTGGCCGCGGATGCCGTCCCATTTCCATTCCGCCTGCCAGTCTTCGATGGGGCCGAGGCCGGCGGGTGTTTCTTCGAGGGCGTAAGCCAGGTAGAAGGGATAGGGGCGGGACGCGTCTGCGCCGCTGGTGCTCTGGTGCAGGAGTGCTTCTATGGTGACGGCGGCGGGGTCCCAGGTGCCGCTGATCATGTGCGACAGCGTGGCGGCGGGGATATCGTACGTTTTGGCCAGTGCGTTGACCATCATTTTCTGTGATACGCCTATGCGGAAGCCGCCGGTAATGAGTTTGTTGAACACAAAACGTTCGTTGTCGTCCAGGGTGTCCCATGTTTGCAGGATGAACGCTTGTTTCTCTGTTTCGGCTGCTTTCTCCAGCTGCTGCAATTGCTCCAGCCAGTAGTGGAGGGGATGGCTGGCAGGATGGCTGCGGGGCGGCAGCAGGAGGGCGATGGTTTCGCCCAGGTCGCCTACGGTGAGGTAACATTCGTTGAATAGCCATTCGGGCAGGCCGGTGGCCTGTATGCACCATGTTTTCAGCTGTGTGCTGTTGACCGTGCGTTTGGGCCTGCGGCCGGAAAACAGCGCCAGTACCCAGGTTTTGTCTTTGTCCGGGGCGGTGGCGAAATACTGGCTCAGTGCCTCCAGCTTTTCGTTGGTTTTGGTGCTGTTGCTCAGCAGTCTGACGAGTTGGGCGAACTGTTGCACGGTATTATGTTTCCGGGTTAGTAATGGTTTCTTCATCGCCGTAGGCGGTGGTCACTTCTCTGGCGTCGAGGCCTTTTTCGCTGAGATAGCGGGCGAATACGCTGCTGAAGCCATGGGTGGCGTATACGCGTGTGGCGCCTGTGGCAGCTACTGCTTCCAGCAGCCCGTTCCAGTCTGCGTGGTCGGAGAGTGCAAAGCCCGCGTCGGCGTTGCGTCTGCGCATATGTCCCCTTACCTGCATCCAGCCGCTGCATACACCCAGTGAGTAGGGATTGAAGCGGCGCATCCAGGCCGAATCATCCGCCGAAGGCGGCGCTATGATGACCGCATTTTTAAAAGCGGTTTTCGGCGTATCGGGTGTTATTCTTTCCACGGTGGGCAACGGATAGCCCTGGTTTATCAGCAGATCGTTGATGTTGGTGATGGCGCCATGTCCCATCAGGCGGGTGACTTTATCCTGCAGATGAAAGAGCAGGCGCTGCGCTTTGCCAAGGCTGTAAGCGGTGATGACCGATGCTTTGCCGGCCTGCTGATTTTCGTATATCCAGTTGGTGATGCGGGAAAACAGCTGCTGTTGCGGCTCCCAGCGGTAGATAGGCAGCCCGAAAGTGGACTCTGTGATGAACGTATGGCAGCGTACCGGTTCAAAAGGAAGGGAAACACCATCGGCTTCCAGTTTGTAGTCGCCGCTGGCCACCCACACTTCCCCGTTCAGTTCCACTCTTACCTGGGCGGAGCCGATCATATGGCCGGCAGGATGCAGGGAGAGTTTCACGCCGTTGAAGTAAATGGTTTCGCCGTAGGGAATGCCCTGTACGTTGATGTCGGCGCCCAGCCGCAGTTTGAGCAGCGGTATGCTGGCCTGTTCGCAGAGATAATACTGGTTGCCCCAACGGGCGTGGTCTGAATGTGCGTGTGTGATCACGGCACGCTGTACGGGTTTCCAGGGATCGATATAAAAATCGCCTGCAGCGCACCAGATGCCTTTGTCGGTAAATTGAAGCAGCTCCATTACCATGAATATACAAAAAAAAGGCCATGGCTGCTGCCATGGCCGTGTTCGACTCAACAAGCTATCCGTGGACAGCTGTAAAATCTTTATTGATTCATTTTCACATCCACGCTGTCGCCTTTCTGGATGATGAAGATGTTCTTGTTCTCAAAGTAGGAGGGCATCTGTTCATTATCACGAACATATACCGGCTGGAAATTAAAGCGGGTGATGACGGAGGGCGATGCTTCCACAGCGCCGTTGAAATACACGCCGTTGGTATGCAGCAGCCGTACAAAGTAGTAGGTGAGGTCAAAACCTTTATACGCCATATCGGAAGGGCGTGATTTGTAGGTCCTGCGGAAATAGTCGCTCAGATAGCGGCTGTAGGTATCTGTTTTATCATTAAAATAAGGGGAGGAGTAGAATACCTGCAGGTTTTTGAATTCAGGATCTTTCAGCTTCAGCACGTCCCAGGTAGGCATTCCGAATATCTGCATCGGGTAGGTAGCGTTGGCAACGCTGAGTTTACGCAGGATGCTTTTAATGCCTCCTTCCTCGAAGGCGGTCACAATGATGATGTTAGGCCTGTCGGTAAGCAGGTATTTGGAGAGTTCTTCCGGGGTGGTGCTTTCTGTCCAGATGGCTTCGCGGATCCGCGATTTTTTCGGATTGTTCATTTTATCGTAAGACGCTTTGAAATCGGCCGCGAGGCGGTTTTCAAAGGGGGTGTTACGGCGGAGCAGTACGATATTTTTATTGGAGAAAGCCTCCTGTACATAGTTGTGGATGGCTTCACAGTGTGTTCTCAGGGTACTGTTGGGGATGAACAGGAACGGATTGTCGCTGATACCGGCGTCATTAGGCAGTGTGGCGGACACCAGGTTGATTTCTTTCTTTTTAGCGAAATCGCTCACTTCTTTCAGTTCAGGGGTACCGAACGAGCCGATGATGAGGTCGGTGGCGTCGAGTGTTTTGTTATTGATCAGGGACGAAACATTTTGACGGCCTTTGGTGTCGTAGACATTGACTTTCAGGTTATAACCCAGTTGTTGGAGGCTGTCCAGCGCCAGCTGGGCGCCTTCGTAGAATTCGAGGCCGGGCAGTACGTAGCGGGGCATGGTACGGCCGGGAATATCGTTGGAGTTGGCAAATGCGGAGTCGAGGAACAGCGGTGCAAAGAGCGCGATGTTGTACGTTGGCTTCTTCACTTCCCTGGCGAAGGCCGGTACGTTGAAGGGAGCTGCTTTGGCAGTTTCTTTTTTGTTTTCCGGTTTTTTTTCCGGCGTGGGCTTGCTCAGAGAAGGCGGGGGACCGTCCACACGGCTGGCGCTCTTCCTGGAGGAAGAACAGGCTGTGAACAGTACCGACAGCGCCAATCCGGCCAGCAGGTTTTTAACAGAGATCAATTGGTTCATAATGGGCGCTAATTTACAAAAATCATTCCGGGGTCGTGCACGCAAAGTAAAATAAGAAAGCAAAGGCGCAAAAAGATAGTGTCTATCCCTTGAGCCTTTGCTTGTTATATTTTTCAGGGAAATTTATTCCCACTCGATCGTAGCGGGTGGTTTGGAGCTGATGTCGTATACCACGCGGTTGATGCCTTTTACCCGGTTGATGATGTCGTTGGACATTTTAGCCAGGAATTCGTAGGGGAGGTGGGCCCAGTCGGCGGTCATACCGTCGGTGGAAGTTACCGCCCTGAGGGCTACGGTGAATTCGTAAGTACGTTCGTCGCCCATTACGCCTACGCTTTGTACGGGGAGGAGGATGGTACCTGCCTGCCATACTTTGTCATAGAGACCGGCTTCGCGCAGTCCTTCGATATAGATGGCGTCTGCTTCCTGGAGCATGGCCACTTTATCCGGCGTGATGGCGCCGAGGATGCGGATAGCGAGGCCGGGGCCGGGGAAGGGATGGCGTCCGAGGAATACGTCGCTGATACCGATTTCACGGCCTACGCGGCGTACTTCGTCTTTAAAGAGGAAACGCAGGGGTTCTACCAGCTGCATGTTCATTTTTTCCGGCAGACCGCCCACGTTGTGATGCGATTTGATGGTAACGGAAGGACCGTTTACGGACACGGATTCGATCACGTCCGGGTAGATGGTGCCTTGTCCGAGGAAAGAGATGTCTGTCAGTTGAGCAGACTCCTGCTGGAACACCTCAATGAAGAGGCGGCCGATGATTTTACGTTTCTGTTCCGGATCGGAAACACCGTCGAGCTGGCCGTAGAAGAGGTCTCTTGCGTTAACGCCTTTTACGTTGAGGCCCATATGTTTGTAAGACTCGAGTACGGTTTCGTATTCATTTTTACGTAACAGGCCGTTGTCTACAAAGATGCAGAAAAGGTTTTTGCCGATGGCTTTGTGGATGAGCTCAGCAGCTACGGTAGAGTCTACACCGCCGCTGAGGGCCATTACCACTCTTTTATCGCCTACCTGGGATTTGATTTTTTCGATGGTTTCCTGTACAAAAGCTGCCGGAGTCCAGTCCTGCTGGCAATTGCAGATATGTACCAGGAAGTTGCGGATGATCTGTTTGCCTTCCAGGGAGTGGGTCACTTCCGGATGGAACTGCAGGCCGAAGATCGGGTTGGCAGCGAGGGTCATGCTTTTGAAGGCGGCTACCGGGATATTTTCGGTGGTAGCGATGATCTGGAAGCTTTCAGGGATACGTTTGATGGTATCGGAGTGGCTCATCCAAACCTGGCTTTTGCCGGAGATGTCGTATAATAATTTTTCCTCTTTGTCATTGTGTTCCATAAAGGCGCGGCCGTACTCACGGATGTTGCTTTTAGCCACTTCACCACCGAAGTTTTTGGCCATCAGCTGGGCGCCGTAGCAGATACCGAGTACCGGTACTTTTTCGGCGATGGCAGCGATGTCGAGGGTGGGCGCTTTCTCGTCGTTGACGGAGAAAGGGCTGCCGGACAAAATAACGCCTTTGATGGAATCGTCCCAGGCAATTGGCTGGAGACAAGGTTTAATTTCGCAATAAACATTCAGTTCCCGGATGCTGCGCGCGATCAGCTGTGTGTATTGGGAACCGAAATCGAGGATAAGTATCTTTTCTGTCATGGTGGTGCAAAGATAAAGTCCTTCCTTCAATTTCGGATTCTGAAAATAGAAAATAGGAAATCTAGTTGTATCTTTCTCTTTATAATCTAAACTTATGCAAACCAAAATCACCCTGTGCTGCGTAGCAGTAACCCTGGCAATCGCGGGCCTTTTCAGCGCCTGTATTGGTCAAAACCGCGTAAAGGGCAGTGGCAACGTTATCAAAGAGGAAAGAAACGCCCCATCATTTCACAAAATAAAGGTAGAAGGCAGTATGAACGTGTTCCTGTCCCAGGGCCCGGCCAAAAAAGCCGTGATAGAGGCGGAAGACAATATCGCGCCGCTGGTGGAGCTGGTAGAAGATGGCGACCGGCTGAAAGTCCGTTTCCGGCATAATACCAACATTTCTACCCGCAAAAGCGTCAATATCTACCTGACCACGCCGGACGTGGAAGAAGTGTCGCTGGCCGGTTCGGGGGATATGAAGCTGGTGGACAAATTTAACAGCAAGGAAGAGATGAAAATCAGCCTGTCGGGCTCCGGTAATATGAACGGCACCATCAATGCGCCGGAAGTAAAAGCTTCCATCGCCGGTTCCGGTAATATGTATTTACAGGGAGAAACAAAGACTGTCAATGTTTCCATTGCCGGCAGCGGCGATTATGTGGGTGACGGCCTGTTGTCTGAGGAAGCGGAAGTAAAAATTGCGGGCAGTGGTGATGCGAGCGTGCACGCCAGTGTAAAACTGGAAGCGAAAATTGCCGGTTCCGGTGATGTGAAGTATAAGGGAAATCCGACCGTATCCAGTTCAGTAGCGGGTTCTGGCTCTGTTAAGAAAATTTAGTGTTACAATATTTACAAATTTTTAACATTTCAAAAATCATATCGAAAGCAGTTTTGCTGTTATTTACATTGATTTTCAAAAAAATCTAAGTCCTTTTGTCCAGATACTGCCGCAGCAATAACAAGCCGGCTGAGGCAGTATCTGGCTGGGGCACAAGCCAACTGAAAATGCCTCTCCGCACCCCAAAGCTCAGCCCTGCAACTGTCAAATTATTATTAAATGACATAAATAATAGTCCTTTTTTGTATGTTTACAGTTTGGATTGTTGAACTCCTATTCCTTTTATGAACGAAAGACCGAAGGTCCTGGTGGTATATTATACCCAGACAGGCCAATTAAAAAGGATTATTGATCATGTGTTGGCGCCACTGGCAAACAGTGTGGACATTACATACGAAGAACTGGTTCCTGTACAGCCTTTCCCTTTTCCATGGGGAAAGCAGCAGTTTTATGATACTATGCCGGAAACGGTGCAGGATACGCCTCGCGGCATCCAGCCGTTGAAGGTGGACGTGAATGCACACTTCGACCTGGTACTGCTGGCCTATCAGCCCTGGTTCCTGTCTCCTTCCCAGCCAACAGCCGCTTTCCTGCAAAGTGAGGCAGCCGCCCGCCTGTTGAAAGGCAAACCGGTGATCACGCTGCTGGGCAGCCGCAACATGTGGCTCAATGCGCAGGAAAGGGTGAAAAACTACCTGCACCGCATGGGAGCCAATCTGGTAGGAAATATTGTACTGGTGGATAAATCACCTAACCTGGTTTCCCTGATCACTATTTTACGCTGGGCTTTCAAAGGAAAAAAAGAAGCTACCCGTTTCCTGCCGCAGGCCGGGGTACAGGAAAATGAGATCATCACTTCCAACCGTTTCGCCGGTCCCATTGCTACGGCGCTGGAGACACGAAAATGGGAATCGCTGCATCCACAGCTGATGTCGCTGGATGCGGTGGAATTATTGCCTAACCTTGTACTGCTGGAAAACAACGGTATCAGTGCTTTCCGTTTCTGGGCCAAATTCATCAGCGCCAAAGGTGGTCCCGGAGCTGCGGCCCGGCAAGGCAGGGTAACGATGTACCGGTCGCTTTTGCTGGTAGGCATCTTCGTACTCACACCCATCACGCTGATATCTTCGCTTATCAAGCTCAACCTGAAACGGGATGAGTTGAAACGGGAGGTGGATTATTATAAAGGAATCGGTTTGCGCTAACCCGTATCCGTACCGGAAATCTCCGCGGGTGGCGTGAAAATTGTAATTCCGTTTAGAGTTATTAATTTACGTCCGCTTAAAAGTTATAAAACCAAACATGTTTATCACCGCAGGAAGGCTGGCCATAACGGTTGTCACTATGGGATTGCATGCGGCCTTAAAAGACGAATTATTTTCAAATGAAGGAAGTTTATATTACCAGGCTATCTAAATTTTTACCCAACAAGCCTGTTGAAAATGAGGAAATGGAGAGCATTCTCGGAATGGTAGACGGAAGACCTTCCCGTGCACGGTTGAAGATTTTGGGCAACAACAAAATCAAAAACCGTTACTATTCGCTGGACCAGGACGGCAATTCCACTCATTCCAACGCTGAGATGACCGCCAACGCTGTCAGCGCATTGTTTGATGAAAAATTCCCCATCAGCAAATTACAATTACTGGCTTGCGGTACTACATCGCCTGATCAGTTGTTGCCTAACCACGCCGCCATGGTACACGGTCTGCTGAAATGCCAGCCTGTGGAACTGATCGCTGCTACCGGCGCCTGCGCGGCAGGCATGCAGGCTTTTAAATACGCCTGGATGTCTATCCGTTGCGGCAACACCGTCAATGCGGTGAGCACCGGCTCTGAAAAATTCTCCGCCTGGATGCTGGCACAGAAGTTCCAGCCGGAAGCAGAGAACCTGAAAGCGCTGGATGAAAATCCGATCATCGCTTTTGAAAAAGATTTCCTCCGCTGGATGTTGTCTGACGGCGCCAGCGCCGCTCTTTTCCAGGACAAACCCAATGAAGAAGGTCTGTCACTGCGTGTAGACTGGGTAGAGATCCTGTCCTACGCCAATGAGCTGGAAACCTGCATGTATGCCGGCTCCATCAAAAATCCTGATGGCAGCACCAAGGGCTGGATCGACATGACGCCTGATGAGTGGGCACAGCACAGCGTATTCTCTTTTAAACAAGATACCCGCCTGTTGGGTAAAAATATAGTGCCTTCCGGCGCACAGATGTGGAAAGAACTGGTAGAAAGACATAACATCAACCTCGATGAAATTGATTTCTTCCTGCCACATTTATCTTCCGAGTTTTTCCGTTTAAAGATCGACGAAGAAATTACCCGCCTGGGCGTACCTATTCCGCTGGAAAAATGGTTCACCAACCTGGCATGGGTAGGCAACGTGGGCACCGCTTCTCCTTATCTGATGCTGGAAGAGCTGATGAATACCGGTCGCTTCAAAAAAGGACAGAAGATCGTGATGATGGTGCCTGAAAGTGCGCGTTTTTCCTATGCTTATGCACACATCACCGTTGTATAGGCATTCACTTCTAAAACTGCAGTCATGAAAAAAGACGAAGTGCCGCAGGATAGCGATAACCTGCATGAAGGCTCATTCAAACAGATTATGTATGCGGTGGACAACTCCGGTAACTACGTACAGGTGCAGAGTTCAGGGTGGGAACCGGAAAACATTGCCCTTACGCAGGCCTGGGAAGAAGTAAATGAGAAAGTAGCTGCCGCCAAAGTGCTGGTGCAGTCCGGTGAAATCAGCCCGATCGCTTATTATATGGAAAAGAACCTGATGGACCTGGCCCTGCTGGCCAACTATGTGGGGAAGTTCCAGTGGCAGGTGAAACGGCATATGAAACCGGCCGTGTTCCGGCGCCTGAGCGATAAAATGCTGCAACGCTATGCGGACGCATTTAAGATCAGTAAGGAAGATTTACTGCATATAAAATAATATTATCACATAAAGACACAAAGCAACAAGGCGGCACAGGAAATTATGTTGAATGATCTCTGCTGCCTTGTTGCTTTTTGGCTTTGCGTGGACACGCAACAATTATGAACAACCATCAATTTCGTCATACGCAGACAGCCCACTGTGAAAGTGGTGTGATCTCCAACCTGCTGGGACACCATGGCCTGAAGATCAGCGAGCCGATGGCATTTGGCATTGGCGCCGGCATCTTTTTCGCGCATCTGCCTTTTGTGAAAGTGAACGGTGTGCCGGGCACGACCTATCGTATCTGGCCGGGCGCTATTTTTCAACGGGTATGTAAACGGCTGGGGGTGAAAATGGAGACTGCGAAATTCTCCTCTCCGGAAAAAGGGATGGCCGCGCTGGACCGTGTAGTGGCCGGTGGTACGCCGGTAGGACTGCTTTCCAGCGTTTATTACCTGCCTTATTTCCCGCCATCCTACCGCTTCCATTTCAATGCCCATAACCTGGTGGTATATGGCAAAAGAGAAGATCAGTACCTGGTGAGCGATCCGGTGATGGACACCGTGACCGAGATAGATCCCGGTAGCCTGGCACAGGCCCGCTTTGCCAAAGGTTTTCCGGCCCCCAAAGGGAAAATGTACTACCCGGTACACGTCCCCGGAAAAGCGTCTTTCGAAAAACCAATTAAAGAAGGGATTGCACAGACCTGCCACTATATGCTGAAGATCCCTTTCCCCATGTTCGGCGTAAAGGGTATCCGTTTCCTGGCCAACCGGGTAAAGGATTATCCGGAGAAGGTGGGAGAGCGTAAATCCGCGCTGTACCTGGGTAACGTGATCCGGATGCAGGAAGAGATCGGTACCGGTGGCGCCGGCTTCCGTTTTGTATATGCCGCTTTCCTGCAGGAATCCGCCGTGTTGCTGAACAAGCCGGAACTGAGCCGCCTGGCGACAGAACTCACGCAGGCCGGTGATCTTTGGCGTAATTTTGCTTTTTCTGCAGGCAGGGTATGCAAAAGCCGTTCAGCCGACAACGTGTCTTACAAAGAGCTGAGCGAAATGTTAATACAGTGTGCCGCCGCAGAAGAGACCTTTTTCAAAAAGCTGGCACAGGTGAAAATTTAGTCCGGTGGATATGGCAAGTATAGCAGTAAAGGAATTGTGTAAAACCTATAAGGGCGCGGCGGAAGCCACGCTCAAAGGATTGACTTTTGCCTTTCCTGAAGGGAAAATCGGTGGATTACTGGGACCTAACGGCGCCGGCAAAACGACTACCATCTCCATTTTGTGTGGCCTGGTAAAGGCTGACAGCGGAAACGTGATGATACACGGGCTGCCGCAGGATGCCGCTCACCGGGAGCAGATAAAAAAAATTATCGGCATTGTGCCGCAACAGATAGCCCTGTATCCGCAGTTGTCGGCAGTGGAAAATCTCACTTATTTCGGCAACCTGTACGGATTTAAGGGTAAAGTGCTGTACGACAGGATCATGCATTACCTCGAAGTGTTTGGCCTGGAAAAAAGTGCGCACAAGGAAATTCACAAATATTCGGGGGGCATGAAACGCCGGGCGAACATCATCGCCGCTATCCTGCATGAACCCGATTTGCTGATACTGGACGAGCCTACCGCAGGGGTGGACGTACAGTCACGCAGCATGATCCTGCAATTCCTGCGCCGGTACAACGAGCAGGGGGCCAGTATCCTGTACACCTCCCATCTGCTGGAAGAAGCGCAGTCGCTTTGCGACGAGGTGGTGATTATGGACGAGGGTAAAATGATACTCCAGGGCAAGCCGGAACTGCTGATCAGTGCGCTGCCCGAATGCCGCAACCTGGAAGATGTTTTTTTACATTATACCGGGCATGCATTGCGGGATTAACAAAATGAAAAAAAGCTATGCTTAGATTACTGGCTACCATAAGAAAAGAATGGCAGCTGCTGTTGCGCGATAAAACGGGGCTAACGTTGCTGTTTGTCATGCCGGTGGTCCTGATCACCGTGATGGCCCTGATACAGGACGCGCCTTTTAAGGACTACCAGGATGTGAAGTTCGATATCCTGACGGTAGACAACGATCATGGCCGTCTGGGCAGATATGTCCGGGAAGGGCTGGCCTCCGGCGGACAGTTCAATATTATCGATACGCTGGATGGGCGGCCTGTCACCGAGCAGCAGGCCCGGGAGCTGGTCAACAACGGGCGGTATAAAATCAGCATTATTGTACCGGCCGGGGCTACAGCAGCTATTGTGAGCAATGCGAACCGGATCGTGAACGATATTACGCAGCGGATGGGCATGAGCGTGTCGCTGCCGGTAAAAAAGGGGGCCGATTCACTGAATGTGGTCATTTATTTCGACCCGGCGGCAAAAAAGGCTTTTAAAGGCGCTATTCACCAGGCGTTGGATAATTTTCTGACCCAGGTGGAAACAGATATGTTGCTGGACAGGATCAGGCAGCAGTTGCGTAACAAAGATACACCCGCTACGCCGGGCGATACCCTGCCGATCCGTCTGCAGGCCGTGGGGCTGAAGGAACATGCCACCGGCAACGCCAAACAGCTGGACGTGGTGTCTAACTCGGTACAGCATAACGTGCCGGCCTGGAGCATTTTTGCGATGTTTTTCATCGTGATCCCTATTGCCGGCAATATGATCCGCGAGCGGGAAGATGGTAGTTTGTTGAGAATGAAGCTGATACCCGGTTCTTATCTGTTGATCCTGGCGGGGAAGATGCTGTTTTTCGTAGGTATCTGCCTGTTACAGTTTTACCTGATGATGCTGGTGGGCATTTATGCGATGCCGCTGCTGGACCTGCCCAGGCTGGCGATGGGCCACGACCAGGGGGCTACGTTGCTGGTAGCCGGTGCGATAGGACTGGCGGCCACAGCCTACGGCATACTGATCGGTACGCTTTTTAAGACGCCCAACCAGGCCCTGAACTTCGGCGCCATTTCCATCGTGATCCTGTCGGCCATCGGCGGCATTTGGATACCGCTGGAAGTGATGCCCGTCAACATGCAGGTGATTGGCCGCTTATCGCCGCTCAGCTGGGGATTGGACGCTATCAACGATATTTACCTGCGTAATGGCGACATCGGCTATGTGTGGAAGAACGTGTTGCGTCTTGTACTCACGGGCGGGGTGATGCTGGCCGTTGCCGGATACGTCGAAAAACGAAGAATGAACTGATAAACTATTTTCTAAACAACAGTAAAACTGTATTTTTACCCCCCACAAAGGGAATCCCTGTGTACAGACGGGGATAAACCTACAACTTGATTATGGAAGATTTAAAAAGCAAACTCAAAGTGCAGATCATTGAAGCGTTAAATCTGCAGGATACCAAACCGGAAGATATTGATGACAATGCTCCTTTATTTGGTGAAGGGCTTGGCCTGGACAGCATCGACTCCCTGGAGCTGATGGTGTTACTGGAAAGGCAATATCATATCAAAGTGGAAGATCCGCGCGAAGGACGCAAGATCCTGCAGTCTGTGCAATCCATGGCCGATTTTATCCAATCCAAACAGCCGGCATAAGTAAGAAGCTGACATGGCGGAAAGAGTGTTTATAACAGGGATGGGAATGATCACCGCCATAGGTGATAATGTGGCTGAGAACCTGGAACAATTGCGGCAGCAACGCAGTGGCCTTGGTTATACCAGTTATATCGATACCATATACAAGCAGGTATTGCCGGTAGCGGAGGTAAAGCATCCCAACGATGCTTTGGCGGCCCTTGCCGGCATTGCTCTCCGGGAGGGATATACCCGTACCACATTGCTGGGGCTGACCGCCATGCGGGAAGCGCTACAGCAGGCAGGTATTACCGACGTACAGACAGCCCCTACCGGCTTTATCAATGCCAGTACCGTAGGCGGCATGTGCGATACCGAAAAGGTTTATTTTGATATTGTTGATCCCGCCAAAGACGGCACTTTCCTGCAATATATCGACACGCTTGACTGTGCAGACTGTACGCAACGTATAGCTGACACCGTTGGTTTCATTGAACATATCGCTACGATCAGTACCGCCTGTTCATCTTCTGCCAACGCGTTGATGTTCGGTGCCCGCATGATCAAACAGGGCTTTCTGCCCCGTATGGTGTGCGGTGGTACCGAAGCGCTGACCCGTTTTACCCTGAACGGTTTCAATTCCCTGAAGAACGTGGACAAACAATTCTGCCGGCCGTTTGACCAGCAGCGAACCGGTCTGAACCTCGGTGAAGGCGCCGCTTACCTCGTACTGGAAAGCGAATCATTCGCCAGGGCCAACAACAGCCGTATACTGGCGGAGTTCACCGGCTATTGCAATGCCAACGAAGCGTTTCATCCTACATCGCCCTCACCCGAAGGCGATGGCGCCTATGAAGCGATGAAAACCGCGCTGGCCATGAGTGGCAGAACACTGGCGGACGTGGATTATATCAATGTACACGGTACCGCCACGCTCAACAATGATGTGTCAGAAGGCAAGGCATTGGAACGGCTGTTCGGCAACGATGTGCCGTTGTTCAGTTCCACCAAACCTTTCACGGGGCATACGCTGGCAGCAGCGGGTGCCATAGAGGCTATTTACGCGGTGCTGGCCATACAACAGGGACTTATATTCCCCAATCTCAATTTTACAGAAAAGATGGAAGAGCTGAACATCACACCGGTAACGGCGCTGATGGAAGGCGTTTCCGTGAACAATGTTATTTCAAACTCATTCGGCTTCGGAGGTAACAATGCCTCCCTGGTGATCAGCAAATATGAAGGTTAAGTGTTACATACAAGGAATGGCGGCTATTTCCCCGCAAGCTACTTTTGAGGGAGATATTTTTTCTGCACCGCTGGTGCATACGGACAGTAACCTGCTTACCTGTATGGAACCTGATTACAAGCCGTTCATCCCTGCCAACAGCCTGCGTCGTATGACGCGGGTGCTCAAGATAGGGCTCACCACCGCGCTGCAAAGTATCCGTGACAGCGGCGTGGAAGCAATCGGCCCCATCGTGACCGGCACCGGCAAAGGCAGTCTGCAGGACACCGAAAAGTTTATCCGGGAGATAGAGCAGTACAAAGAGACTGCCCTGAACCCTACACCTTTTATTCAATCTACCTATAACTCCGTCAACGGTCTCATCGCTTTACAGGTAAAAGGGACCGCTTACAACAATACCTTCGTGCACCGCGGTTTTTCTTTTGAGAACGCTTTGCTGGACAGCATGATGCTGCTGGCAGAAGGCGCTTCGAATACGCTGACAGGCGCTTTCGAGGAGATGACCGCAGAGCACTTCTACATCAAGAGCCGCATCGGCTTCTGGAAGCCGGCAGCTACAGACAGCCGGCAGCTGTATGCCCCGCTGTCACCCGGCAGTATCGCCGGAGAAGGCGCTACTTTTTTCGTACTAACGGGAACGCTTACCTCAAATACCAAAGCGGCGTTGACCGGCTTTAAAATGTTGTACAAACCTACAGCCGAAAAAGTAGCTGCGGGCTTATCAGCGTTTAAAGAAGGGGTTGACCTGGTACTGACCGGCCGTAACGGTGACAGTCGTTACGAGCATTTTTACCAGCTGGCAGACGCCTTGTTTCCCGGTGTGCCGCAGTTATCATTCAAACATCTCTCCGGCGAACATGACACCGCCGGCGCCTTCGGCCTATGGCTGGCTGCCCAGATATTGCACCGGCAACAGGTCCCGGCCCAATGGTTCCCGATGGTAAAGGATATACCGGCTACCGCCAACAGGATATTGCTTTATAATCATTTCTACGGCGAACAGCATACCATCATGGTGCTGGAGCGGGTTTAGCTTTCTTTCTCTCTCTCAATTCATCTGCAATCCTTTTTTAAAGCTTTCCCGGTTGGGAAGGGCGATGTTGTGTGGGTAGCTCAGCAGCACTGACGCTGATGGAGGAGTATTGTATTTGATATTTAAATATATCAAAATGGACTGCACCTGATTGGTGTAAAATGCTGTCTTTATAATGAAAGGGTTTAGATAGTATAAAAATACTATTTGTGCAATCAGCTTCATTTTGACGTTTATTGCGCATTTTCAGTATATTTTTAATCGTTCATTTTAAATGTTAAAATATTTAATATGATTAAAAAGATTTTTCAGGGACTTAATGCGATAGCCTTCCTGGCGATTATACTGAGTTATGTAGCCATCATCAATCATTGGAAAGATGTTAATTTATACATGATGATGGGTATTGTTGCTTATTGTGTTTTGATTATCAGTGTAGGTGTTTTCATGTTGCATTTGATCGTTAAAAGATTTGATTAGTGTTTTTTGAGCGCTTTGAGGGAGTTTCAAAAGAAAAGGAGATACAGCTACTGTATCTCCTTTTTTTCAGGCAGTCAGGTACGGCCTACAACACCCTGTACACGGGATACCGCAGGTATTCCGGTTCTGCATAGGGTGAGTTTTTATAAATAAAGCTCAGTTGTGCGCCGGCGCTGTTGGCGAATGCTGTATCGGTAGCTTTTCTCTTGTCCAGCAATGTCTTCAGCTCCGGATGACTTTTCAGATATTCAGCGGCGGTGTCTTCGAAAACATAAGGGGAATATCCTTCTTTCTGGCCGAGAATGGCGTCGAAGAAATTCCAGGCAAAGAAGGAATCGCCGCCGGTGGGTTCCAGCGTTTCCATCAGGAAACGGTTGGCCGTCTGGTTCATGGGGATATAGTAATCGCCCGCGCGGAAGCGGATAGAATCCTTGCTGCTATTGACTTTGATGTCTGTATGCAGATAGTGTTTTTCGTAGGGCCTTGGGTAGGTTTTGAAGTCCCCGATATGATACACTTCTACATAGATGGTAGTGTCTTTGGGGAGGCGTTGCAGCTGTACGCGGTTGTTTTTCAGCTGGTCAATAACCGCCCACCAGCCTTGCGGGATGATATATGCCTGTGGTTTATCCACATAGTTCTCCGCATTGGCGTAGTTATAGAATTTTATCTTTTTTTCGTAAGGTTTGCTGCGGTCATAGTAGAGGCGCGGTAATCCGGAGATGGCGCTGGGCTTGTGGCCGGAGGCAAAGCCTTTGAAGGTGATGAGGCTGTATTTGTTCATATCAAATTTCCAGGCGAGGGGAAAACTTTTTTGCGTGATGACGCTTTGTTTGGTTTGATCGCGGAGTTGTTTGATAGTGGCGCTGTGTTCGCTGGTGAACTGTATAAAGGCTTCCATCAGGGCGTAGGTGGCTTTTACGCGCTGGGGATAAGGTTTGAGCATATGTGTTTCCGGTACAAACCCGAAAGTATGGAAGAGGGTGGTGTAGCCGGAGGAGTAGCGGGGGAGGTCGGAGAATTCGACCCAGCCGCTGTCGGGTGTTTCGTCGAAGTGATTTACATAGGGCACCAGGTCGTAGCCCTTGGTTTTCATCAGCTGATACAGCCCCGGCTCGAAGGTGTTATGCATGAATTCGCCCATAGGACCGCCCAGTTTATTGTACTGGGTAGAGAGCAGGGTGATGATATGTTGATAATCGGCGCCGTTGCTGACGTGGTTATCAATAAATACGTCGGGGTCGGTGAGGTGGTATATTTCCTGGAAGGCCCGGGCGTTTTTGGAGTCGGTTTTAATGAAATCGCGGTTTAAGTCAAGATTTTGGCCATTTCCGCGGGAGCCGAAGGCGTCCGGACCGTCCTGGTCCACCCGGTAATACGGCGAACGGTTGAGTGCGCCACCGATATTATAAACGGGGATGACAGCGAGGACGATATTGTCCGGCAGTTTGGTTTTACCCTGGGCGATGTCGCGGAGCAGCATCATGGAGGCGTCTATACCATCTGGTTCACCGGGATGTATACCGTTGTTAATCAGTAAGATGCGCTTGTTTTTACGGTGGAGGCTGTTAAAATCGAAGTCTTTTGTTGGCGAGCAGATGACCAGGTGGAGAGGGAATCCGGCGTCGGTAGCGCCTACCGTGATCATTTTCAGCAGTTGTGGATAACGGGCGGTCAGCTGCTGATAATATTGGATGACCTCCGGATAGGTGGCTGTTTCGCGACCTGTTGTTTTTTCATAGCGGGTCATGAAGTTTTGGGCAGACGAGGAGGCCCATATCAGCACAAGGGCTATGATAGTAGATAGTTTTCTCATAAGTAGCATAAAAGTATAAAAGCGACTGGAAAAACAAAAAGCCCTTCCCCTGTTAAGGAAGAGCTGTAAATATTTGTTACCGAAAAGGACTAAGCCAGGGTAGCTACTTTCTTAGCCAGCTTGCTTTTCAGGTTTGCAGCTTTGTTTTTGTGGATAACGTTACGTTTAGCCAGCTTGTCAATCATAGATGCCACATCAGATAAATCTTTCTCCGCTTGCGCTTTGTCAGTTATCGCCTTCAGGTCACGGATGGCATTACGGGTAGTTTTACCGTAGTAACGGTTACGCTCATTACGCTTTCTGCTTTGACGTACGTCTTTTTTCGTTGCTTTATGATTTGCCATTTTTCAAATTTCAAGTTTCGGACGGCAAAGGTAAGGATATTCCAAATACCAAACAAACAAAAAACAAGTTTTCCGTCCGGGGGTAAAAGTAAAGCTTTCCACCATATTTACAATCAACCTAAATCATATGATATTTTCTCATTTTTTCCATCCTCTGTATTGAAAAACGTGCGATATTTGCAATCCCATATATTAATATATCGGGCACCAACAGAAAAGTATTTGAACTGAAGATCAGCAAAACTCGTTGTAAATGAAGGACTTCTCATTTGTCACTAACTCACATCCTGCTTACATTGAATCGTTATACCAGGATTTCCTCAAAGATCCCAACTCTGTAGACCCTGATTGGGTGAAATTTTTTGAAGGATTTGATTTTGCGGTTTCCAACGCAAATGGTAAAGCGGCAGGAGCGGCTCCGGCAGCAGGCGGCAACGCAGTGCCGGTGAGTGGTGATCAACAGGCCAAGGAACTGGGCGTGTACCGCCTGATCCAGGCGTACCGCAAAAAGGGCCATCTCATTGCTAAAACCAACCCTATCCGCGAAAGAAAGGACAGAAGGGCCAATCTCGATCTGGCCAGCTATGGACTGGGAGATGCTGATCTCAAAACCCGGTTCTATGCAGGTATCGTAGTCGGACTGAAAGATGCCACACTGGAAGAAATTGTGGCCCACATGAAAAAGATTTACGCTGGTTCTGTTGGTATTCAGTATACCTATATCAATGACCGCGATAAATCCAAATGGCTGGAGAAAGAGTTTGAGGCGATTATGACCCAGCCGCTCTCCCTGGAGCAACGCCGCCGGGTGTTGCAGAAACTGAACCAGGGCGTTATTTTCGAAAAATTCCTGCATACCAAATATATCGGTCAGAAACGTTTTGGCCTGGAAGGGGGAGAATCCACCATTCCGGCGCTGGATGCGATGATCAATGTAGCTGCTGAATACGGCGTAAAAGAATCTGTGATCGGGATGGCACACCGCGGCCGCCTGAACGTACTGGCCAATATTCTCGGCAAAACCTACGAGCAGATCTTTAACGAATTTGAAGGGCTGGCCGTTCCGGACATGACCATGGGCAGCGGCGACGTGAAGTATCACCTCGGTTTCCGTTCCCAGGTAAACACGCCTTCCGGCAATACGGTTAACCTGCAGCTGATGCCGAACCCCTCCCACCTGGAAGTGGTAGACCCGATCGTGATCGGTTTCTCCCGCAGCAAGGCTGATGTGATCTACGACAGCGATTATGACAAAATACTGCCCATCCTGATCCATGGCGACGCCGCTGTGGCCGGTCAGGGCATCGTTTATGAAGTGGAGCAGATGAGCAAACTGAAAGGTTACTACACCGGTGGTACCATTCACTTTGTGATCAACAACCAGATCGGCTTTACCACCGATTTTGATGACGCCCGCTCTTCCGATTACTGCACCAGCGTTGCTTCTATCGTGCAGGCGCCGGTATTCCATGTGAACGGCGACGACACCGAAGCCGTGGTGAAAGTATCCCAGCTGGCAGCCCGCTACCGCCAGGAATTTAACGAGGACATCTACATCGACATGGTTTGCTACCGCAAACATGGCCACAACGAAGGAGATGAGCCTAAATTTACCCAACCCAGCCTGTATGCGCTGATCGACAAACATCCGAATCCGCGTGAAGTATATACCCAGTACCTGCTCAACAACGGTGAATCCGAAGCACAGGCGCTGGCCAAAGAAATGGAGACCGCTTTCTGGGGAGATCTGCAGGCCCGTCTGGATGAAGTAAAACAACATCCGCTGCCTTACTCCAAACAGAAACCGGAAGAATGGTGGCAGGCACTGCGTAAAGCAACGCCACAGGACTTCGAAAGCTCTCCGGTAACCGCCATTAAGGAAGAAGACTTCAAACACCTGTTTGACGCCCTGATGAAATGGCCGGAAAAATTTGTGCCGCTGCGCAAAGTGAGCAAGCTCCTGCAGGATAAAGTCAAACTGTACCAGGAAGAAGGTAAAGTGGACTGGGCTACCGGCGAACTGCTGGCTTACGCCAGCCTGCTCATAGAAGGTAAAGATGTACGCATGAGCGGAGAAGACGTGAAACGCGGTACTTTCTCCCACCGTCATGCTGTGCTGTTTGATGAGAACACCAACGAGACTTATAACCGTTTAAGCGAACTGTCCGAAAAACAAGGCAAGTTCAGAATATACAACTCCCTGTTGAGCGAATACGGCGTACTGGGCTTTGAATATGGTTATGCCATGGCCAACCCCAACGCGCTGGTACTCTGGGAAGCACAGTACGGCGACTTCGTGAACGGAGCGCAGACTGTCATCGACCAGTATATCAGCAGCGCTGAACAGAAATGGACGACCCAGAATGGCCTGGTGATGTTGCTGCCTCATGGTTACGAAGGTGGCGGACCGGACCACTCCAACGCCCGTCCGGAGCGTTTCCTGCAGACCTGTGCGGAAGAAAACATGGTGATTACCAACATCACTACTGCTGCTAACTTCTTCCATGCGCTGCGCCGTCAGTTGACCTGGCAGTTCCGCAAACCGCTGATCAACTTCTCTCCCAAAGCGAACCTGCGTCATACCGGTGCTTATTCCACGATGGAAGAATTCACCCAGGGCGGGTTTAAAGAAGTGCTGGACGATCCGTTCATTACCGATGCTTCCGTGGTGAAGAAAGTGTTGCTCTGCACCGGCAAAATGTATTTTGACCTGAGCGACAAACAAATCAAGGAAGACCGTAAAGATGTGGCCATTGTAAGGCTGGAACAGCTGTATCCGCTGCCTGTAAAACAGCTGGAAGCGATTGCGCAGAAATACAAGGGCGCTACTTTCTTCTGGGTACAGGAAGAGCCGCTGAACATGGGCGCTGCAGCGTATCTGCAGATGAACCTGAAGCAGATCAACTATGGTGTTATCAGCCGTAATCCAAGTGCGTCTACTGCTACCGGTTATGCGAAAGTGCATGCCCGTGAGCAGCAGCAGATCATCGATACTGCTTTTAACATCTAACTAAAACAGCAAACAATAAACAGAAACGAGTGTTCAGCTGTTAGCCATTAGCGACGAAGATTGTCAGCAGCTAAACACTGGTTCACCATCAACTGATAAAATATGGTTATCGAAATCAAAGTCCCTACGGTAGGAGAATCTATTAGCGAGGTAACAATTGCAAAGTGGTTGAAAAAAGACGGAGATTATGTGCAGCAGGACGAGGTGTTGTGTGAAATGGAATCAGAGAAGGCCACCTTTGAACTGAATGCAGAAAAAGCAGGTATTCTGAAAATTGCAGCACAGGAAGGAGCCACGCTGAAGATTGGTGATGTGGCCTGTACTATCGATACAGCTGCTGCTGCACCTGCACAGGCGGCGGCGCCCGCGGCACCAGCAGAAGCAGCTGCTCCGGCGGCGGCAGCTGAAGCTCCGGCAGCAGCACCGGCTGTCAACAAAGGGGTCATTGAAATGAAAGTACCTACAGTAGGTGAGTCTATCAGTGAAGTAACCCTGGTGAAGTGGACCAAAAAAGAAGGCGACTATGTAGAGCGGGATGAAGTGCTGTGCGAGCTGGAGTCAGAAAAAGCCACTTTCGAACTGAATGCTGAAGAAGCTGGTGTGCTGGCCCTGGTAGCCAAAGAAGGCGATACTTTAAAAATAGGCGATGTAGCCTGCAAAATAGATACCGGCGCTCCGCGTCCGGCAGGTAAAGCCGCTCCGGCAGCAGCACCTGCGGCGCAACCGGCGAAAGCTGCTGCACCACAGGCGCAACAGGCCCCGGTGACCAGCATCCCGAATGATATCCGCACTACGCCCGTAGCGGCCGCAGTGATTGCCGACAAACAGGTAGACCCGGCCACCATCAAAGGTTCCGGCGCCCACGGAAAAATCATGAAAGATGATGTGTATGCCGCCCTGCAGAACCCCGGCGTAGCGATCGGCCAGGAAATGTTCTCCCGCAACGAACGTCGCGAGAAAATGAGCAACCTGCGTAAAACCGTTTCCCGCCGACTGGTGGAAGCTAAAAACACCACCGCCATGCTGACTACCTTCAACGAGGTAGACATGACCAACATTATGGCGCTGCGTGCTAAATACAAAGACATCTTCAAAAAGCAGCATGAGGTGAACCTGGGCTTTATGAGCTTCTTCACCAAAGCCTGCTGCTTCGCATTACAGGAGTTCCCTTCCGTGAACGCCTATATCGATGGCGAAGAGCTGGTATACCACGATTACTGCGATGTTTCTATCGCGGTATCTGCTCCTAAAGGACTGGTGGTACCGGTGATCCGCAACGCGGAAAGCCTGGACATGGCCGGTATCGAAAAAGCGGTGCTGGAACTGGCTACCAAAGCCCGTGAGAATAAGCTGACCATTCCGGAAATGACCGGCGGTACCTTCACCATCACCAACGGAGGCGTATTCGGTTCCCTGATGAGCACACCGATCATCAACATCCCGCAGTCCGCTATCCTCGGTATGCACAAAATACAGGAACGCCCGATGGCCGTTAATGGTCAGGTGGTGATCCGCCCGATGATGTACATCGCGCTGAGCTACGACCACCGTATCATCGATGGCCGTGAGTCTGTAAGCTTCCTCGTAAGAGTGAAAGAAATGCTGGAAAATCCTGAGCAGCTGCTGTTCGGTAAAGATCCGCTGAAAGCGCTGCTGAAACTCTAATTAACAGCTTTAAAAAATATAGCGGGGCGAAGAGCAATCTTCGCCCCGTTTTTTTAGGATACCTTTGCGTATGACCCGTTGGGAGAATTATGTAGCCTCTGCTACCAAAATTATCGGCGCCTATACCGGCAGCCTGCCTTTGCATCATTTCCTGAAAGCTTTTTTCAAGGAACATCCCTATATGGGAAGCCGTGACCGGCGCTGGATTTCACAGCTGGTGTACCACTATTACCGTCTTGGTGACTGGGGCCGGGAGCTGCCCGTAGCAGAACGCCTGGTGGCCGGCACTTTCCTGTGTGAACATACTTCCACCGATCTGCTCAAAGCCCTCAGGCCGGAATGGGACGAGCAGATGACCCTGCCGCTGGCTGACAAGGCTGCCTTAACGGGACTACCGGTAACGGCTACACGTATTTTTCCACTATGGGATGAATTGTCCCCGGCTATTGATGCGGAAGCCTTCGGGCTTTCCTTCCTGCAACAGCCACGGTTGTTTATCCGCGTGCGGAACAACCGGCTGGACAAGGTGCTGCGGTTGCTCGATAGGGCTGCCGTGCCCTATGAAGTATTTGAAAACCGTACCACTGTAGCGTTACCTAATGGTACCAAAGTAGAAACACTGTTGACCGAAAAAAGCTGGTATGAAATACAGGATGCTTCCAGTCAGCAGACGGGCACTTTGTTCCGCCCCGCGCCTAACCAGCGTTGGTGGGACTGCTGCGCTGCCAGCGGTGGCAAGTCCATCCTGCTCAAAGACCAGCAGCCGGGCGTGCAGCTGCTTGTCAGCGATGTACGGCGGTCTATCCTCGAAAATCTGCAGACACGCTTTGCTGCTGCCGGCGTCAAAAATTACGAGGCCCGCGTAGCAGACCTTACATCCGACCGTTTCCCTGCGACGATGGGGCAGCAACGGTTTGACGGTATCATCCTCGATGCGCCGTGCAGCGGTTCCGGTACCTGGGGCCGTACGCCCGAAAGCGTGAGCTTCTTCAAGCGGGAAGAGATCACCCAATACCAGCAGTTACAAAAACGTATAGCCCATAACGTTATACCGTTCCTGAAAAAGGGCGGTTCCCTGATTTACATTACCTGTTCTGTATTCCGGCAGGAGAATGAAGAGGTAGTGAAGTATATTGAGGAAAACAGCGAGCTGCGGCAGCAGGAGGGCGGTGTGATTGAGGGGTATGGCAAAGGGGCGGACACGATGTTTGCGGTAAGGTTTTCGTAATATTTCTGACAAAAAATTTATTGTCAGATTTTTTGACAATAAATTTTTTGTCAACTCACTCCCTCACTAACGCCCACATATTAATATCAAACAATCTCCCTTCCCATTCCATCCATTTCTTCAGCGTGCCTTCCTGGCGGAAGCCGTTCTTGATGAGCACCCGTTCTGAGGAAATATTGGCGGGCATTACTTCCGCTTCCATGCGGCTGAGTTCCAGTTCCCGGAAGCCGTAGCGTACCAGTTCGAGGATGGCTTCGGTCATGTACCCCTGGCCCCAGTAGGCGTGTGCAAGGGCATAAACGATGACGCCGCGGTGCAATTGTGGAAAACTGTTAAAGCCGATGGTGCCGATGAGTTTTGACTGTCCCCGCAGGGTGATGCCCCACCGTATACCCAGCTGATCTTTAAAGCGATGGTGAAAATAAGAGATGACTCTTTCCGCATCCAGCGCTGTTTTCAGTGGCATGACGTGGTAATATTGCGTGACACGCTGGTCGCTGAAGAGGTCCAGCAGATCGTCGGCATGCCAGGGCTGTAGTTCAACGAGGTCCAGGCGGTCGGTGTGCAGTATCGGGAATATGTTGGGTAATGGATGCATGACAAAAAATGGTTGTCTCTCTAAAATACAAAAAAAGGGCGGGATAGGTTCCCGCCCTTCTATGGTTTATGTGGTATAAGATTTATTGGTGCAGCGAAATGGGGCCGCGTTGGATGATACCACCGCCGATAACGTCATCGCCTTCATAGAAAACGGCAGACTGGCCGGGGGCGATGCCTTTTACATGCTCAAAGAAGTTGACTTTTACTTTGCCGTCTTCGTTGTGCAGGAGGCTCAGGGCGCCGGGGTCTTTGTAGCGGATCTTGGTGATCGCTTCCATACCGTCGGGGATTGTTTCATATTTGCCCATGTTGAGGCCGCTCACGAACATTTCATTTTTCTGCAGTTCGTCTTCGTTGCCCAGGACGATGGTATTGGTTTCCGGGATGATTTCGGTAACAAATACCGGGCGACCGAGGGCGATATCAAGTCCTTTTCTTTGTCCGATGGTATAGAAAGGATAACCTTTGTGTTTACCCACAATGGTGCCGTCGGCCAGCACGAAGTTGCCGCCGTTGACTCTTTCTTCCAGACCGTCGACTTTCCGTTTGAGGAATCCGCGGTAGTCGTTGTCGGGCACGAAGCAGATCTCATAGCTTTCTGCTTTTTTGGCCAGTTCGGGGTAACCGAAGTCGAAGGCCATCTGCCTGATCTCTGTTTTGCGGTACTTCCCTAACGGGAGGATGGTACGGGCCAGGACGTCCTGCTGGATGCCCCACAATACGTAACTCTGATCTTTTGTTTCGTCGATTCCTTTGCTGATAACCATTCGGCCGTTGTCGTGGCGCCGGATCTGACCGTAGTGTCCGGTGGCAATAAATTCACAGTCCATGGCATCGGCCCGTTTCATGAGGGCGCGCCATTTGATATGTGTATTGCACAGTACGCACGGATTGGGGGTGCGACCGGCAATATATTCGTCTACGAAGTTATTGATGACAAAGTCCCCGAATTCATCGCGGATGTCCAGCACGAAGTGCGGAAACCCGTGATGCACCGCGGCTGCGCGGGCATCATTGAATGAATCGAGGTTACAGCAGCCGGTTTCCTTTTTACTGGCACCGGCAGAAGCATAATCCCAGGTTTTCATGGTGATACCCACCACTTCATAGCCCTGCTCATGCAACATCAGCGCTGTAACGGTACTATCAATACCGCCGCTCATGGCCACCAGCACTTTACCATGCTTGCTCATTTTTAAAAGTTTAAGGACGCAAATTTACTGATTTTCCGGCCAACCGCCTATTGATAGAATAAATGCCTGTATTGAAGCCATTTATGGGCTTTAATAGCATTTTACCCAGTTTTAGCTAATATTTGTCCACACACTACAATTTGTAAACCCAACATTATATATTTATTGGATTAAGTATCTATTTAGCCTAATTTAGACGAGATGCTACATACATTAAACAAAGAGTATATATTAAAGCAGACAAATTCCGGCGTTGATGAAAAAGTCTTTCATTTCCCGGAAAAGATATTACAGTTTGGTACCGGCGTATTGTTACGCGGACTGGTGGACTACCTGGTGGACCAGGGCAACCGCAGCGGCTGCTACGAAGGCCGTATTGTGGTGGTCAAATCCACTGACGGCGATACCAGCGAATTCTCCGGCCAGGACAACCTGTATACTACGCATATAAAAGGCATCGCCCAGGGAGAACTGGTTGACCAGGTACTGATCAATTCTTCTATTAGCCGGGTTTTGCAATCGAATGCAGATTGGGGAGAAGTGCTGGCAGCCGTACGGCAGCCGGCCATGCAAACCATCATCTCCAACACCACCGAGGTGGGCATACAATATGTACCCGAGAAAATCGGCGACAGCGCCCCGGCATCCTTCCCCGGTAAACTGCTGGCCGTACTGAAAGAACGGTACGAATACTTCCGCGGCAGCGGTAACACCGGCTTTGTGATCGTGCCCACCGAACTCGTGGTAGACAACGGACGTTTATTGAAAGAGATCGTTTTAAAACTGGCAGCCTATAACGACATGCCAGCGGCTTTTGTGCAATGGATTGAAAACGAAAATCATTTCTGTAACTCGCTGGTAGACAGGATTGTACCCGGCAAGCCCCGTAATCTCGCGGAACTGGAAGAGAAAGCCGGTTACACCGATAAACTGTGGATAGAAGTAGAACCTTTCCTGTTATGGGCGATCGAGGGAGATACCCACGTACAGTCAGTCCTGGGCTTTCATAAAGCAGATGAGCGGATGCTCATCACCCCCAGCATCGTGCCCTTCCGCGAACAGAAACTGCGTTTGCTCAATGGCAGTCACACCGCGGCAGTACCGCTGGCTTATCTCTCCGGGCTGAACACGGTATACGAATGCATGAAAGACGACTATATGCGGCATTTCTTTGAGGAAGTGGTCCTGCGGGAAATACTGCCTACCATCGAACAGACATGCCCCCAGGCGGCCAGCTTCGCGCAGGACGTACTGGACCGCTTCGCCAATCCGTTCATCGCACATAAACTGATCAGCATCACCTTCCAGGAAAGCTCGAAGATGAATGCACGCAACGTACGCACGCTCACCCGGTATTACGAACAGTTTAAAACATTACCGGAATATATGTGTCTCGGTTTTGCGGCCATGCTGCTGTTCCTGAAGCCCACCCGCGTGGAAGACGGCAAGTACTTTGGCTCGCGGGACGGAGAAGAATACCAGATCACCGATGACAACATCGCCATTTTTGCGGCCCACTGGGAAACGTATACTTCCCCGCAGCAACTGGCAGAAAAGGTTGGCGCCGATACCCGTCTCTGGGAGTCAGACCTGGCTGCTATTCCGCAATTCACGGAAACAGTGGCCGGTTACCTGCAAACAATGATGACCGGTGTGAAAAACGTGATGCAACTCCAGCAACCAAAAAATTAATCATTAGTATATGAAGGGATTTCTGACGGAAGATTTTTTATTACAAACAGAAACGGCTAAACGATTATATTTTGACTATGCGCAATCGATGCCGGTGATTGATTACCACAATCATCTGCCTCCTGATGAAATTGCACAGAACAAGGTCTTTAAAAACATGACCGACATATGGCTGCGTGGCGATCACTACAAGTGGCGCGCCATGCGGGCCAACGGGGTAGCGGAACATTATATTACCGGCAGCGCCGATGACTTCACCAAATTCCGCCACTGGGCAGCAACAACGCCGTATACCATGCGTAATCCGCTGTACCACTGGTCACACATGGAACTGAAAAATCCTTTCGGCATCACCGACCTGTTAAGCGATGCTACCGCCGAAAAAATATGGGAAGCCGGCAACGACAAGCTGCCGAAGCTTTCCACCCAACAGCTGCTGCAACACTTTAAGGTTGAAGTGGTTTGCACGACCGATGATCCCAACGACTCGCTGGAACATCACCAGGCCGTTGCCAATAAACCTTTTGGCACCCGCGTGTTGCCTACCTTCCGGCCCGACAAGGCCATGGCGGTGGACACACCGGCCGTATTCAATGCTTTTGTGGATAAACTGGCAGAAGTCACTAACCGTGAGATCCGTTCTTACCGCGATCTGGCAGAGGCGCTCCGGCAACGTCATACCTACTTCCATGAAGCCGGTGGCCGGTTGAGCGACCACGGCATTACTACCTTCTCCTTTGCTACTTATACACAGCAGGAGCTGGACAATATTTTCCTCAATGCCCGTGGCCATCAGGCAGCAACTCCGTATGAGAGCGAGCAGTTTAAAACCGCCATGCTGCTGCAAATCTGCGAGTGGAACCACGAGCGGGGCTGGGCCCAGCAATTCCATGCCGGGGCTATCCGCAACAACAATTCCCGGCTGCTACAGCAACTGGGCGCTGATGCCGGTGTAGACTCCATCGGGGACTGGAGCATGGCATCTGCCATGAGCGCTTTCTTCGATGCACTGGATAAGAAAAACAAACTGGCCAAGACTGTTATCTATAATCTCAATCCCGCCTGGAATGAAGTGTTTGCCACCATGGCCGGCAACTTCCAGGATGGCACCGTACCCGGCAAGATCCAGTTCGGCTCCGGCTGGTGGTTCCTCGACCAGAAAGACGGGATGGAGAAACAAATCAATACCCTGAGCAATATGGGGCTGCTGAGCCGTTTTGTAGGTATGCTGACAGATTCCCGGAGTTTTCTATCTTTTCCCCGTCATGAATATTTTCGTCGTATTTTGTGCAATCTCATTGGTCGTGATGTGGAAAACGGTGAACTCCCGAACGACCTTCCATGGTTAGGGAAAATGGTCCAGGATATTTGTTACTACAACGCAAAAGCATATTTTGATTTTTAGATGAAGTCTGTAAAAGTTATCACTTTCGGGGAACTATTGTTGCGCCTGTCACCCGACCTGGCGAGCAATAGTTCCGCTATTTTTGTCGGTGGCGCAGAGGCCAATGTGGCTGCCGCACTGGCGCGCTGGGGTACGCCGGTGGCCTATATCAGTAAAGTGCCGGAAAACGGTTTTTCCCGGGATGTGCTGAAACAACTGAGTGACCGTGGCATTGCCACCGACCGGATGTTATGGGGCGGCGACCGTATCGGTATCTATTACCTCGCACAGGGCAGTGATCTGAAACACGCTGAAGTAGTGTATGACCGCAAATATTCTTCTTTCAGCCAGATAACGCCGGGGACGGTCAACTGGGACGAGCTGCTGGGTGATGCCGAATGGTTTCACTGGAGCGCTATCAGCCCTGCGCTGAACCCTGATGCTGCCGTCATCTGTAAAGAAGTGCTGGAAGCCGCTACCCGTAAGGGAATGACCATCTCCACCGACCTTAATTACCGCAGCAAATTATGGCAATACGGCAAACAGCCGCATGAGGTAATGCCTGAGCTGGTGGCTTATTGCGACGTGATCATGGGCAATATCTGGGCAGCCCACACCATGCTGGATACCACGCTGGACAACGCCGCCCTGGAAACGGATACCAAAACTGTGTACCTGGAACAGGCGCTGAAAGTAGCGGAAGAGATAACGGCACGGAATAAACGCTGTAAAAGAGTGGCCTTCACTTTCCGTTTCAGCAAAGACACTACCCACGCACAATACTATACTTTCTATTATCACAACGGACAGACCAGTATTTCGAAAGCGTATGAAACACATGAGGTGGTGGACCGTGTAGGCAGCGGCGACTGCTTCATGGCCGGCCTTATCCATGCACAACTGGAAGGAAAGGATGATCAGGGTATTATCTCTTATGCCGCCGCCGCCGCTTATTCCAAGTTTTTTGTGAAAGGAGATTTTAACACTACCTCTTACGAGGATATTATAAAACTGATGTAATTATGGCACCACACCCGGAAACCATTATAGCTGCATTTAAGCAGAGCGGTATTATTCCTGTTTTTTACCACGACGATGCGGATGTTTGTTGCGAAGTGCTACAGGCTTGTTACGACGGAGGTCTCCGCGTATTTGAGTTCACCAGCAGAGGTGCACAGGCACAGCCTAATTTCTCCCGCCTGCTGGAACTGAAGAAGGCCAAAATGCCTGATCTGTACCTCGGTATCGGCACTATTAAAGATGCCGCCGCCGCAGCAGCCTATACGCAACTGGGCGCCGATTTCATCGTGTGTCCCATCACTGACCCGGAAACAGGCGCTTACTGCCGTTCACAGCAGATCCTGTGGATACCGGGCTGTATGACGCCTACCGAAATTTCCGTGGCGGAAAAAAATGGTGCGCCGCTGGTGAAGCTGTTCCCTGGTAACGTATTGGGGCCGGCTTATGTAAAAGCGATCAAACCGCTGTTCCCGAACCTGAAATTCATGCCTACCGGTGGTGTAGAGCCTACCCGTGAGAGCATGGATGCCTGGTTTGATGCCGGCGTGCTATGTGTGGGCATGGGCAGTAATCTGCTCTCTAAATCACTGATTGACAGTCGTGATTGGGCATCGCTGAAAGAGAAAATTGTGCAAACGTTTGCATTTCTCGGGAGTAAGCCGTAAATTAAAGCCAACTTATAAATTCCAAATCAGCCGTAATGAATTCCACAACTTTAGGTAACTATCGCTGGCGTGTGTGCGCACTTCTCTTTGTAGCTACCACGATTAACTATATTGACAGGCAGGTGCTGGGTTTGCTGAAAAGCGACCTTTCCGGTGAATTCAACTGGACAGAGCAGGATTATAGTAACCTGGTCATGATTTTCTCTGCGGCCTATTCCGTTGGTTTATTGTTTTTTGGACGCCTGGTCGACAAAATGGGGTCCAAAAACGGATACAGCATTTCTATCATCGTGTGGAGCCTGTCGGCCATGGCGCACTCACTGGTGCGCTCCACCATGGGTTTTGGTGTGGTACGTTCCATCCTGGGCGTGAGCGAGGCAGGTAACTTTCCGGCGGCGATCAAAGCCACTGCGGAATGGTTTCCCAAGAAAGAAAGGGCTTTTGCCACCGGCATTTTCAACAGTGGCTCCAATATCGCGGCCGTGGTAGGTCCGGTAATGGTATACTGGCTGGCCCGCAACCACGGCTGGCGCCATGCTTTCTTCTGGACCGGCGCCATTGGTTTCGTATGGTTGGTATTATGGTGGATTTATTATGAAATACCTGCCCGTCAGAAAAGGCTGGGCAAAGCGGAATTTGATCATATTCACTCTGATCAGGAAGTGGAAGAAGCAGCGCCGCAACCGGTAAAATGGGGCAGGCTGCTGGGCATCAGGCAAACATGGGCTTTTGTGTTCGGTAAGCTGCTCACCGATCCTGTTTGGTGGTTTTTCCTCTTCTGGCTGCCAGGTTACCTGGAATCCATTTTCCACGTTGACCTGAAAGCCAACCTGGGTCTCCCTATTATCATCATCTACTCTGTCACCAGCTTCGGCAGTATCGGCGGGGGATGGTTGTCTTCCCACCTGATTAAAAGCGGATGGCCCATTTTCAAAGCCCGTAAAGTGTCTATGCTGATCTTCGCGCTTTGTGTGGCCCCCATCATGTTGATTCAATACATCAATAACCTGTGGCTGGCCATTGCGCTCATCAGCCTGGCAACAGCGGCCCACCAGGCCTGGTCTGCCACTATCTTCACCACTGCTTCTGATATGTTCCCCAAACGTGCTGTCAGCTCCGTAGTAGGCATCGGCGGTATGGCCGGTTCCATCGGCGGTACGCTGTTCCCCATCGTGATCGGCGCTATGCTGGAACATTATAAACTGCTGGGTAATATCGGCATCGGGTACAATCTCCTTTTCCTGATGTGTGGCGTGGCTTACCTGCTGGCATGGACGGTGATGCACTTCTTTGCGCCGAAAATGGAACAAGTGAAACTGTGATGGTCCTGATTTTCACTGATGCACGGAGATGCTGGCGGAGATCGGAATAATTTTGATAGCACGTTTAACACAACTATATAATAAGAGAAAGAAGGCCGGCTGAATATTCAGCCGGCCTTTCTATTACGATATGCTCAGAAATAAGTGAATGAGTAAGGTAGATGTGTTTACAGGGACACGCCTCTTTTCCATGGAATAAAGTCATCCTGGTTCAGCTGTTCGGCTTTGGTATGTACCTCCCCGCTGGCTGCTTTGATGACGTATTCGAGGATCTGTTCGCCCATTTCAGCGATGCTGTGTTCCCCGCTGATAATAGTTCCCGTGTTGATATCGATGATATCTTTCATCCGGGTGGCCAGTTTGGTGTTGGTGGCCAGTTTCACTACAGGAGCGATCGGGTTGCCGGTAGGCGTGCCGAGGCCGGTAGTGAACAGTACGATATTGGCGCCGGAACCGACTTCCGCAGAGGTGGACTCTACGTCGTTGCCCGGTGTGCATAACAGGTTCAACCCCGGTTTGGTCACATACTCCGTATAGTCGAGCACGTCGGTTACCGGAGAGGTGCCACCTTTTTTGGCAGCTCCGGCAGACTTGATGGCGTCGGTAATGAGGCCGTCTTTGATATTGCCCGGGGAAGGGTTCATATAAAAACCGGAGCCTACTGACTGGGCCTGGTTTTCATAAGCCCGCATGATGCGGATGAACTTATCGGAAATTTCTTCTGTAACGCAACGGTTGATCAGCTCCTGTTCTACGCCGCACAATTCCGGGAATTCGGAGAGGATGGAAGTGCCGCCCAGTGCTACCAGCAGGTCGGAGGTATGGCCTACGGCAGGGTTGGCGGAAATACCGGAGAAACCGTCGGAGCCGCCGCATTCCAGGCCAATCACCAGTTTGGAAAGGGGAGTGGGCTGACGCGTCTGTTTGTTCGCTTCTACCAGTGCCAGGAAAGTATCCTTGATAGCGGCTGATAACATCGCAAATTCAGAAGCGCTTTTTTGCTGCTCGTATACCAGTACCGGTTTGTTGAACTGCGGATTCAGTTTTTTCAGGGCTTCCTGCAGGATAGACACCTGCGCATGCTGGCAACCCAGGCTGAGGATGGTAGCTCCCGCCACGTTGGAGTGGTGGATGTAGCCGGCCAGCAGGGCGCATAATGCATCTGAATCCTGACGGGTACCGCCGCAGCCACCTTCGTGGGTGAGAAACTTGATACCATCTATATTAGGGAATACAACATTACGTTTGTCCGTTGCAGTTATATTCTCTGCTTCGTATTGTTTAACCGCGTCTATGTTACCGCTTTTGTACAGCGCAACGAGGTCCTGCACCTGTTCGTTATACACTTCTGCCGGTGCAAATCCCAGCCCTTTTTCGAAAGCTGTTTTGATCACGCCAACATTCCTGTTCTCACAGAAAACGAGTGGTATCACCAGCCAGTAGTTACGGGTGCCCACCTGGCCGTCTTCGCGCTGGTAGCCCATAAAAGTGGCGTTCTTCCATTTGCTCACATCGGGGGCCTGCCATTGGATGGCGCCGTCTTTTTCATGGAAAGCGTTTGCATCGTGTACAACATTTTCTGTGGTGAGGCTTTCCCCTTTTTTCAGCGGACGGGTGGATTTTCCTACCAGTACGCCGTACATGGTAATGGGTTCGTTGCCGTCGATATCGTTGATCAGGAATTTATGTTTCGCAGAGATATTTTGCTGGAGCTGTATGTCTTGACCGTTGAATGAAACATGAGTGCCGGCGGGAATATCCTGCAACGCCACCAGCACATTATCATTCGGATGAATTTGTAAGTAAGTGTTCATAAAAGCTAAAGTAGTAAATAACGTTACCGGCTGTTAATACTATAATGTTAATCCTTGATAAGATTTTGACTATTTGCCTGACACGCTGTAACGTTTGATGGTAGCAAGTTACGAATGATTTATCATTTCCGGAGGACCCGTTGATAGTTAAAAAAACACCTGTTTTTGAACTGATATTTTTTAATCATAACCTGATATATTATTGATGAAATAACTGCTCGTCCGGCCTGTACAATACTGTTCCTCCACTAAAACATGCGACATATTTTATATCTTACCCGAAATATTGTTTGTATGCGTATTCCACGGGTAACCGGATTTTTAGTGATGATCATTGTTTGTTGTTCCCTGCATGTGGCTGCCCAACAGGAGCCGCGGAACTATTTATACACCGCCTGGAGTGAGGCTAATGGAAACGCTGCTTTCAGTAATATGAGCTGGCGGGAAAACCAGCGTAAACATATGCTGGAGGTGATACAGCAATTACCGGATGCCATGCGGACAAGGATGCTGGCCGACGCTGACAAAACGATGAGTTTTGCCTGGCCTGCTTTACCGGCCTCTTTATATCTGCAGTTCCGGGATAATGGCAACCGGGTCAATTTTGAGAATGCGCAGTTCGAGCGGCGTAAGATATTGTCTGCCCTGGTAGTAGGTGAACTGGCGGGTGGTAATGGCAAATATATTCCGCAGATCGCCAATGGTTTGTGGGCTATTATGGAAGAGAGCACCTGGGTGTTGCCGGCGCATATCGGTGCCCAGAAAGCCGGTACCGGTCTTGCTGATCCGGCGGAACCCATTATCGATCTGTTTGCCGGTGAAACAGCGGCTACCATCAGCTGGGCGCAGTTTCTCCTGGGAACGAAGCTGGATAAATTTTCTCCCATGATAGGCCGGCGGATAGACTATGAACTGAACCGGCGTATTGTAACACCTTACCTGGAGCGGACGGATTTCTGGTGGATGGGTTTCAATGGCCGGCCCATGAATAACTGGAATATCTGGATCAATACCAACATCCTGCAGGTGGCCCTGCTGGCAGTAAATGAAAGGGATATACGTAACAAGGTGATAGAAAAAACGATTCACAGCGCCGACTTTTTCCTGAATAGTTATCCCGAAGATGGTGGTTGTGACGAAGGCCCCAGCTATTGGGGACATGCCGGTGGCAAGCTGATAGAGTTTATCAACTGGATGCGCTGGGCTTCCACGGGCAAGGCAGACCTCAGCAAGAATGAGCTGATACACCGCATCGGCACTTATATTTACAAGATGCACATTGACAGCAGCCGGTTTGTGAATTTCGCAGACGCTTCTGCCCGCACTACGCCGCCGCCACATACGGTATACCTGTATGGCGAAATCTTCAAAGACCAACAGATGAAGGAGTTTGGCGCCTACCTGTACCGCCTGGCCAACCGGGATACCACCCGCATCAATACCTATTCACTGCTGACATTTATTTATGACCTCGAAGGGCGTAAGTCATTTTTGAGCACCACGCCAAAGGCGCCCTATACGAGCGACAACTGGTTGCCCGACCTGCAGGTGCTGTCCCTACGTTCCGCCCCCGGCAGCTTCCGGGGCCTGTTTTTCGCCGCCAAAGGCGGCCATAACGGAGAAAGCCATAACCATAACGATATCGGAAATTTTGTGTTGTATATGGACGGAAAGCCTGCCATTATAGATGTGGGTGTGGGTACCTATACCAAACAGACATTCAGCAGCGACCGTTACCAGTTGTGGTATATGCAATCGCAATGGCATAACTGCCCAACGGTGAACGGTGTGCAACAACAGGATGGACGCCGGTTTCAGGCTAAAGCGGTGTCTTATGCCGATAAAGGCGGCAGTAAAACGCTCAGCATGGATATCGCCGCGGCTTATCCCCCATCCGCTGCGGTAAAGACTTTAAAACGCACTTTCACGTTTACGCCGGCAGATTCCCGGCTGAAGCTGACCGAGGATTATGAGCTACAGTCCTGGAAAGCGCCCTACCAGCTGCATTTTATGACCTGCCTGCCGGCGGATGTGAAGACATCGGGAAAGGTGCTGCTGCAGGGAGAGAATGTCTCCTTACAAATGACTTATGACGATGCCCGTTTTGAAGCCGCTGTAGAGCGGCAGGTGGTGGATGACGGCCGGTTGTCGCCCGTGTGGGGAGATGCTGTGTACCGCATTACCCTTAAAGCCAAAGGGCAGGCGTTGCAGGCTACAAACAGCATAACGTTTGAAATGAAGCAGAAGTGATGTCTATGGTATTAATATGTATTTTTTGTAGTATATGATAGTCGGCGAGTATACCCAAGTATAATAGGGTAAAGGGTCTTTAATAAAATAAATGTAATTTTTACAATTAAATAACGCTATCTTTTTCGCAAAAGCTTTGTATTTTGCAAACGTTTGCATTACTTTAGTCGAAAGCTGATAAAGAAGAGTCGTCAGGAATGTAAGGAAGGGGCTTTTTAGTCGAAAGCGAGGAAAGAGGAGTCGTCAGGAACATAAGGAAGGGGCTAACTATAAGACCGGATGTTGGAGGAAAGCAATACCAGAGAAGAAGCCCACGGGGAGGACCTGTGCGCAACATCACCGGGACAGATGGGTGAATTCAATGCCAGCAGTGAACAATGACGCTAAAATTTTAAGGAAGGCAGTCCACGTTAGTACCAGCCGTCATGCTGTATGACAGGCTACCGCCGGATACTGTACGTCTTCCCGGAAACAACCGGCCATCGCCAGCAACAAGAAATTATTCATCAGTAAATAAATAAGATAACCATAACGATATGAGCACACAGTATGAATCAAGGTATGCCAGCAGCCCTTCAGAGGTAAAAAGCATGGATACCGAAGCGCTGAGAAAGGCATTCCTGATAGAGAAAATTTTTGAGGCAGATCGTATCTCCTGGGTACACACGCATTACGACCGTTACCTTACCGCTGGCGCCATGCCGGTAAAAGGGGGTATTGAACTGCAAACGATTGATTTGCTGAAAGCCGCTTATTTCCTGGAACGCAGGGAGCTGGGCATGATCAACGTCGGTGGCCCGGGGATGGTAGCAGTAGACGGGGAACAATTTGAGATCGGCTTCAAAGAAGCCTTGTATGTGGGAAAAGGTAAACAAAAGGTGGTCTTCCACAGTAAAGACGCGGCACAACCTGCAAAATTTTATCTCAACTCCACACCGGCGCATCACAGTTATCCCACCCGTAAAGTAGCCAGGGAAGAAGCGGAAGTGGTGACACTGGGCGCACTGGAAACATCCAATCACCGTACTATCAACAAGTTGCTGGTGAACTCCGTACTGGAGACCTGCCAGTTGCAAATGGGCATGACGGAACTGAAGTCTGGCAGCGTATGGAACACCATGCCGGCACATACCCACGACAGGAGAATGGAAGTGTATTTTTACTTTGAAGTACCGGACGGACAGTCTGTCTGCCACTTTATGGGACAGCCGCAGGAAACCCGCCATATCTGGATGCAGAACGAACAGGCGGTGATTTCCCCGCCCTGGTCCGTACACTCCGGCGCCGGTACCAGCAATTATACCTTTATCTGGGGCATGGCAGGAGAGAACCTGGACTATGGGGATATGGACCACTGCAAGATCACTGAATTACGTTAAAAACCCGATCATCCTTTTATCATGAAAATGAAAAACATCATTGCAGGAAGCCTGCTGGGCCTGTCGGCCCTGCACTTTGGGCCGGAGGCGGGTGCTGCTCCGCGGAAGACGGCTGTCGTGGCTCCTTCGCTCAATACGCTCTCAGCGCAGTTTATCCGTGGTTACATGGAGAAAGTGGCTAACTGGCAGTGGCAGTCCATTGAACGGAAAGGTTGGGCGAACCCTCAGACCAACTGGACCAACGGCGCCATGTATGCGGGTATGATGGCCCTGAGCCAGGTAACCGACAATCCGTTTTTTATTCAGCGATTAATGCAGGTAGGCAGGGACAATGACTGGAATACTGGACCAGACCGTTTTTTTGCAGATGAATACTGCATCGGTCAACTGTACGCCCAGCTATATCCCTACTATAAAGACCCGGTGATGATCGATAAATTCCGGAAGCTGGCAGACAGCATCGTGGCTGCGCCGCATACGGAGCCGCTGGACTGGAAAAACGGTATCCACCACCGGGAATGGGCCTGGTGCGACGCCCTCTTTATGGGCCCGCCGGCATTGGGCTACCTCTCCACTGCCACCGGCGACACACGCTACCTGGAAACCGCTGATAAGCTGTGGTGGAAAACCACTGATTTCCTGTTCGACAAAAAAGACAGTCTCTACTACCGCGATGCCCGTTACTTTGACCAGAAAGAAAACAACGGCGCCAAAGTATTCTGGAGCCGCGGCAACGGCTGGGTGATGGGCGGGCTCGCCCGCCTGCTGGACAATATGCCGGCCAATTACGCCAACAGGGCGCGTTTCGTGGATCTGTTCAAAAAAATGGCGTACCGCATTGCCGCCCTGCAAACCGCTGACGGCACCTGGCACGCCAGCCTGCTGGATCCCGACAGCTATCCCGCCAAAGAAACCAGCGGTACCGGCTTTTACGTGTATGCGCTCATGTGGGGCGTGAACAACGGTATCCTGCCGGAAAAAGACTTTTTACCTGTGATCCATAAAGGATGGCAGGCGCTGGTGGACTGCGTGCAGCCCAACGGTAAACTGGGATATGTACAGGTAGTGGCTGCAGCCCCCGGTAAAGCCACCGCCGATGATTCGGAGGTATATGGCGTAGGCGCTTTCCTGTTAGCCGGATCGGAACTGATCCGGTACAACCTCCGGCAAAACAGTCCCGGTGATATCACCATCATCAACCCTACAGGGCTGAACCGGGAAGGCGAGATCGTGGAGATCCCTTACGATCAGTTTACAGCGAAGCTGAACAAGGATACCCGAAAATCCTTCAAAGTAGTGGACCTGCTGTCTGACCAGGAAATTCCCTACCAGTTGCTCTATGAAGGCAGTAAAACGCCGAAAGCAGTATTGCTGCAGGTAAGCGTGACACCGGCCGGCAGCCGCCAGTTGGGCATAAAGGCAGGTACACCGGCCCCCGTGGCAGCCAAAGCTTACGGCCGTTTTGTGCCGGAAAGAAAAGATGACTATGCCTGGGAAAATGACCGCATGGCTTACCGCATGTATGGCGCAGCGCTGGAGAAAACGCCGAAGGAAATGGCTTTCGGCATTGATGTATGGGCCAAACGTACTACCGATATGGTGATCGATAACTGGTACAAACTGGACAATTATCATCATGACAACGGACAGGGGCTTGATTACTATAGCGTAGGTCTTACACTCGGCGCCGGCGACACCGCCCCTTACGGTAAGGACACCATCTATTTCCCGAAAAACTACCGCCAGTGGAAGCGGCTGGATAACGGTCCGCTCCGCACCACTTTCGCGCTTACCTACGATACATGGCAGGCAGGCAATATACCCGTGTCCGTTACCAAAACCATCTCCCTGGACGCCGGTTCCCAGCTGAACAAAATGCAGGTGCAATACACCTTTAAAGGCGATCAGCTGCCGGTGGTGACAGGCATCGTAAAACGGAAGGAACCCGGCGCCGTATTGCTGGACGAGAAAAACGGGGTGATGGGATACTGGGAACCGCCACATGGCGAAGACGGTACCCTGGGCGTAGGCTGTGTATTCCCGGCACCAGTGCCTGGCATGAAAACAGATAACGTACATTTACTCAGCCCCGGTACCGCCGGCAGCCGTCAACCGTACGTGTACTATGCCGGCGCCGCCTGGAACAAAGGAGGACGCATCACCACCGCGGAAGAATGGTTTAAATACCTCGAAGCATTTGCACAACGCATCAAAGAACCACTTAAAGTAACGATTCAATAAAACTGACATATGGACCTGTTTCAATTGAAAGGAAAAACCGCGCTCGTCACTGGCTGTAAGCGTGGTATCGGAAAAGCGATGGCGGTGGCGCTGGCCTCCGCCGGCGCGGATATCATCGGGGTATCAGCTTCGCTGGAATTACAGGGCAGCGACGTGGAAAAAGAAGTGACAGCGCTGGGCCGCCGCTTTAAAGCCTACCAGTGCGACTTTTCCAGCCGCGACTCTTTGTACGCCTTTATCGGCCAGCTGCAGCATGAGGTAAAGGTGGTGGACATCCTGGTGAACAACGCCGGCACTATCCTCCGGAAGCCGGCTGCAGAACACCCCGATGAGTACTGGGACGAGGTGATCAACATCAACCTGAACGCGCAGTTTATCCTTACCCGTGAAATCGGCAAGGGGATGATTGAAAGAGGCGCCGGAAAGATTATCTTTACAGCCTCATTGCTCACCTTCCAGGGGGGTATCAATGTACCGGGATATGCCGCCAGCAAAGGAGCGGTAGGCTCGCTGGTGAAAGCGTTCGCCAACGAATGGGCCGGCAGGGGAGTAAATGTGAATGCGATTGCCCCGGGTTATATTGCTACCGACAATACGGCCGCCCTGAGAGCGGATGAAAAACGCAGCAACTCCATACTCGACAGAATACCTGCAGGACGCTGGGGCGAACCGGAAGACTTTGCCGGACCCGTGATATTCCTCGCCTCCAAAGCTGCGGACTATGTACATGGTACCGTACTCACAGTCGACGGCGGATGGATGGGCAGATAATTAATTTTACCGTTAATGGTTAATACATGAGTAAACGTACAGAAAAAACAATCGTTGATATCGCAGAAGAACTGAAATTATCGGTATCTACTGTATCGCGCGCCCTGAACGACAACCCTAACATCAGCGCACGTACGAAAGACAGGGTTAAAAAAATGGCCCGCAAACTGGGCTATCGTCCCAATGCGCTGGCTGCCGGTTTACGCAATAACAAAAGCAAAACCATCGGCCTGATCGTTCCGCGTATCTCCATGTTTTTTCCCGCTGCCATCAGTACCATTATCCAGAATAAATTACAGGAACATGGCTACAACCTGATCATCTGCCAGTCCAACGACTCCTATGAACAGGAAGTAGCCCTGGTCAACACCCTGTATTCCGCCAGGGTAGACGGCCTGGTTGTCAGCACCACGCTGTATACCACCGATTTTTCCCATTTCGATGTCTTTAAAGACAACAATATCCCGCTGGTATTTTTTGACCGCGTGCCCAAAGACTACAACGTAAAAGTGATCAAGGGAGATGATTACCTCGGTGGATTTACCGCTACCAGTCACCTGATAGAAAGAGGATGTAAAGACATTGTACATATCTCCGGACCGCTGTCCTGTAACCTGTATCTCGAAAGGGTGGCAGGTTATAAAAGCGCGTTGCAGCAACATAAACTACCTTTCCGCAAAACCAGGATCTTCTACCATGAGCTGACGCGCGACAACGCCTGGCAGACCTGCGAAAAGATCTTTGCACAGAAGCCTTATCCGGATGGCATTTTCGCGTCTAACGACACCACCGCCATTACTATCATGGAGTACTGCCGCAAAATCAACCTGCGGGTGCCGGAAGATCTGAAGATAGTAGGCTATTCCAATGATCCCAGAACTGAAATCGTGACACCGCCTATCACCAGCGTGGACCAGTATCCGGCCATGATGGGCGAAAGGGTGGTAGCAGCGCTGATGGAACTGGTCACCAGCCGTCAGACCGGCACCCCGCGTTATTCACAGGAGATCATACCTATCCAGCTGATAGCCAGAGAATCCAGTGCCGGCGCCACAAAAGCCGCTGCTAAAAAGAAATAAGTCAACCTATAACAAACTTATTATGAAGAAGAACCTGTTCTTTACCCTGCTGCTGTTGCCCGCGATGTTTATGCAATCGTATGCACAGTCAGGTAAAGCCGACCGGGCATTGCTCCGCAAGGCCGATGAAACACTGCAGTTTGCCGCCAGACAATATAAACTGATGATGAGCCATGTGCCGGACACCGTGCTGCCCCGCAGTACCAACAAAGACGGCAGCCTCATGACTTCCAACGCCAACTGGTGGACATCCGGGTTCTATCCGGGCACCACCTGGTTCCTGTACGAATACACGAAAGATGAGGCGTTTAAAAAAGAAGCGCTGAAACGAATGGCGCTCATCGAAAAGAATCAGTTCAATACCCGCACGCACGATCTCGGGTTTATGATGTATTGCCCCTTCGGCAATGCGTTGCGTATTACCGGCGACACCAGCTACAAACGGATGCTGCTCAACAGTGCCCAGTCGCTGTCCACCCGCTTTAATCCCACCGTAGGCTGCATCAAGTCATGGGACCATGGCACCTGGAAGTTCCCGGTTATTATCGACAACATGATGAACCTCGAGTTGCTGACATGGGCCAGCCGGGAATCCGGTGATGCCCGGTTTGACAAGATCGCACGCACCCATGCTAACACCACCATGCAACATCATTTCCGGCCCGATTACAGCTCTTATCATGTGATTGACTACGACCCTTCCAACGGTACCGTATTGCAAAAGAAAACGCATCAGGGACTGGCAGACAGCTCTGCCTGGTCACGCGGTCAGGCATGGGGCCTGTACGGTTACACCATGATGTACCGGGAGACAAAAGACAAGGCTTACCTGGACCAGGCCCGTCATATCGCCGAATACATCCTCCGCCACCCGCATATGCCGGCCGACCTGATTCCTTACTGGGACTATGACGCACCGGAGATCCCCAACGCCCCGCGCGATGTTTCCGCCGGCGCCGTAGCTGCTTCCGCACTGCTGGAACTGAGCCGTTATACCAACAAGGCAGAAGGCAAACGTTACTGGAATGCAGCAGAAAAAATGCTGACCAGTCTTTGCAGCCCGGCTTACCTGGCGAAAGAAGGAGCGAATAATGACTTTATCCTGATGCATAGCGTAGGCTCCCTGCCTCATCAGTCTGAGGTAGACGTACCGCTGACCTATGCTGACTATTATTTTGTGGAAGCGCTGCTGCGTTACAAACAGTGGGCTAAATAAACGATATCTTGGACAGACGTTTTTTTCTCAAGGCAGTACCGATGGCCGGCATCGCCGGTTCGCTGAAGACAGACAAAAATCTGCTGGCTGAGCTGGCGGCACCACCGCCGGCCAACGACCGGGCTTATAACCTGGCGCTGCTGCTACGTATATGCCGTCCCGTGATGAGCCATCTCAGCAAGGGGACACTGCTGGCCAATATGCCTACAGAAGTGGCGCCGCATTACAGCAAGCCGGTACGTAAGGTAACCTACCTCGAAGCTTTCGGCAGAGCACTGGCAGGGCTGGCGCCCTGGCTGGAGCTGGGGCCGGACAATACCATGGAGGGCAGCAAGCGTATCGATATGCTGACACTGACGCGTAAAGCGATGGCCCAGGCAGTAGATCCCGCTTCGCCGGACTTTATGAACTTCACCGGCAAGTTTGACGCACAGCCGCTGGTAGATGGCGCTTTCATGGCCCATGGCCTGTTGCGCGCGCCAAGCCAGCTGTGGGGATCGTTGTCTGAACGCACGCAGCAACAGACCATCGACGCGCTTAAAAGCCTCCGTAGCATCAAAGCTTTCAGTACCAACAACTGGGTGCTGTTTGCCGCTATGATTGAAATTGCCCTGCTGCAGTTTGGCGGCGGGTGGGACCGTAAGCCGGTGGACCTGGCCGTGGAGAAAATCATGGAATGGTACAAGGGCGACAGCATGTATGGCGACGGTCCCCATTTTCATTACGACTATTATAATTCCTTTGTGATACAGCCGATGCTGGTGGATGTGCTGAAAGTGTTGGCGGCAAAAGGCGAAGGCAGCAAAGAACAATACGAACTGGCATTGAAAAGGATGCAACGCTACGGCGCTATCCTGGAGAGGCAGATCTCCCCGGAAGGAACTTTCCCGGTAGTGGGCCGCTCGATGCCTTACCGTAACGGCGCTTTCCAGGCGCTGGCACAGCTGGCCCTGGAACAGCAACTGCCGGCAGGGCTGCAACCGGCACAGGTACGTTGCGCACTAACGGCAGTGAATAAACGAATTTTTGAAGCGCCCGGCACGTTCGATAAAAACGGCTGGCTGCAGATTGGTTTCTGTGGTCATCAGCCGGAGATCGCCGATGTATACACATCTACCGGTAGTCTTTATTTATGTGCCACCGGTTTCCTGGACCTGGGATTACCGGCGGATGATCCCTACTGGAGCGCTCCCGCGGCCGAATGGACGGCGCAGCAAGTGTGGAAAGGGAAGCCCGTTCAGAAAGACCACGCTATTGATATGTAGCGGTTTTTTGATTTGCGATTTTTTGATTTCGTAAACTGATAAGGAAAAAGACCGGATCGATTTGTTTCGCTTCGGTCTTTTCTTATCTATCTAAAATAGATAGTTTAGTAGTGTTTAGAAAATTATAACAGATTATGGGACTGTTTTTAAAAATTACAGCTGAATCTCAGGGGGCAAAAGCGGTAGAGAAAGCGTTTATAAACAACAGCGTGATAAATGATATTCTTGATGGTTTAAATGATTATGCCTGGCAGGATCAAATTTCAGCGAAACTTAGAACGATACATCCTCAATACAGTCATATTACACTTGGTACCATTCTTCGACTTTTTCTTCTTAAGAATATCGAAGCCGGTAATCTAAAATCATTTTCAAGATATGTAAAGAAAAATGACAAACTGGTGATCGATCAGCTGCTGGTTGCAGACAAGTATGAGTTGCTATCTGAGGATGAAACCAGGCAGGCAATCTGCGACGATGTTTACAGCTATTTTGAGGAAGTAATTTTGAAAAACAAAGTTAAGTTTCAGGATTTTGATGCTATTTCATTTGTTCCTTTACTTAAGAAGAGGTTTCAGGAAATTAAGGAGAAAACAATCTGATCGGCGCTTTCCCATCCGGTGTAAGCCATTTTTCATACACCAGCCTGACGGGCTCATACTGCTGTGAGGCCAGGAACTGCTGCATCCGAAGATTGTTGCTCAGCGTATAACGTACGATCCTGCGTACACCTTTTTGAAGGTAGATTGCCTCCAGGGCATCGTTGAGCTGACGATAAATCCCTTTGCGCCGGAAAGACGGCGCCACATATCCATCGGACACATATAACGTATTGCCGGTATAAGCTTCGATGCGGCTTTCATCCGGTTCTTCCACATACGCGAAGATGAAACCTGCCGGTTCGCCGTCTTTGGCAGCGAGCAGGCAGGTGCCGTCATTTTCTTCCTGTGTGGAAATGACATGCTGCATGTAATTTTCCTCAATGTCTTCCCACGCGGCTGTCTGCGGAAAGAAAGCCCGTTCAGACAGGTGAAGCTCCTTCATCATGGCTGAAAGGAGGGTGTAATGTTCTTTTATGCGTATGGGCGTAATCGTTATCATAGCATTGGATTATTCGGGTCTGACAGGGCTGCCGGTCCAGTCGGTGCCGGGTTGCAGCTTTTCTCCTTTCATCACCAGTGAGAGCGGCGCGATGTTCACATCATTGCCGATTTCACTGTCGTAGAGGATGATGGTACGGGCGCCGATGCTGGTGCGTTCGCCGATTTTTATCGGGCCTATTTTCATGACGCGGTCTTCAAACAGGTGGGTCTGCGGACCGCTGTCTTCGTTGAGTGCCGCGTCGGAGCCTATTTCCACCATGTCAAATTCGGTGATGTCGGTGGTATTGAGCCACACGCGATAGCCTGTTTTTACGCCCAGGAAACGCAGCAGTACGGGCAGCCAGGGCGTGCCTCTGAGGAAATCGAGCAGGAACGGTACGGACAGCGCCTCGTAGGTGGAGGTGGTGCCTTCGCTGCGCCATACTTTGGAAGTCCACATCGGATGCTGTACAGCGTGGTATTTACCCGTCAGTATCCATTTCATGATCACCGTGAAGAGGAAGGCCGGCAGGCCGAGGAAGAAAAGATAGTAGAAGGGTAGTTTGAGCAGTACCTGCCACCAGGATTGTTCGGTCACCAGGTCATGTCCGTAGGCGATGAAAAGGATGCTGCAACAGATGACCATGGTTTCCGGTATCAGGATGCGGACAAATTCTACCAGGCCTCTGGCCATCTTTCTCCGGGGAGAAGGGTGGGTAGTCAGTTCGGGTGGAAAGAAGTGGCTTTCCTGGCGGCGGGGCAGTGCGATGGCCGGGGAGCCGAACCAGTCACGTGCCGTACTGTTGGCCAGCTGTTCTTTTGTGGGGGGCGTAGACAATACGCCGATGAGCATATTGGGCGGCAACTCATATCCCTGTGGTATGAGGGCGCTGTTGCCCACAAAGCTGGTATCGTGGATGATTGTTTTTTCGAGGATCAGTTGCTGGCCACGCACATCGGATTCGCCGAGGGTAACGGCATCGGCGATGAAAGCGCCGTGGCCGATTTCCAGCAGCGGATGGGTGACGCTGCTGGCGGTAGACACCTCCGTGTTTTTACCGATGCGGGCGCCCAGTGCGCGGAACAGGCCTGAGATATACACCGTCGCAAAGATAGGATGGATCACGATGAGGGTGAGCGACATCAGCTGGTCGGCAAACCATTTGCGGACATAGAACAGGCTGTAAACGGGATAGGTGCCGGGTTTGATGCCCCATTGCAACAAGCGGGTGAGCACTACGGTCTGCGCGGTGAACAGGATGATGTAACTCAGCGCCAGCGATGGCGTGATGATCATGTAGTTGAAGTTATAGTCCGGCGCGGCGTTGTCCAGCTGGTTGAGCGTGATGATGGTGGGCAGCAGCGGCAGCAGGATGGTGAAAGGGAATACCAGCAGGAACAGCGAGAAAATAAGGCTGTACTTTCTGCGGGTGGCTGCGGATACAGGCAGTGGTTGCGGCATCTCCTGCATCTCCTTTTTTACTTTCAGCTGCGCGGGGCTTCCATACCATACTTCGCAGGTACCTACCCGGCTGTTGACCGGCAGGTAACTAAGGTCCTGCAGTTCGCTCCAGGGCTCCATCACGGTGTCGCCCGCGATGACAGCGCTGCTGCCGATGTAGGCGTGGTCCCCGAGGTGTACAGCGCGCAGTTTGAGCCAGCCATCTTCTACCCATGCGTTGTTGATCACGGCCTGAGAACTGATGCTGACATCGCTGCCGATGGTCACCAGGTCTTCCGCCCCGATGGTGACGGCCGCCAGTTGCGCATCCGAAGCTATTTTAACGCCCAGCAGCCGCAGATATGCGGGATAGAGGGGCGTACCGTTGAGGAACTGCGAAGGCATGAGGCGCTGCATGGTTTTCACCAGCCACCAGCGGAAATAGTATTGTCCCCATAAGGGATAGTCGCCGGCTTTCATTTTTCCGATGATCAGCCATTTGGCGGAGATGATCAGTGCGGAAAACAGTGGCGGCAGCAGGCAGAACATGCACAGTGCGGTGACGATGGCGTATCCGAGGCGACTGGTCTCCTGTTCCACATAGTAGTAGCCGAGATAGGGCAGGAATATCTGCATGGCGAACAGGCCGAAGATCACCAGCAGGGCTATTGTTTGGGCTGCCCAGCAGGTGAGGTGCCGCCACCAGGGCACTTTGTTGAAGCTGCGTTCTTTTTTCCTGCTGCTTTGCGGCTGCACGTTCCAGGTGTCTACCAGTGTTTGCAGCGGGCGGTGGATATAGATGTCTTTCAGCGATGCCTGTGGTACATTGGCTTCGCGGCGCAGGCGCGACACAAATGCCGCGGCCAGCAGGGAATGCCCGCCCAGGTCGGTGAAGAAGTCCTGTTGCAGGTGGATATTCCTGTCGGGGAATACTTTGGCCAGGATGGCCATGACCCTGTCCTGCAGCGGTGCGTTGGCATCAATCGCTTCATGGGTAGCGGGCTGCGCGAAGGCCGGCGGCAGCGGCAGGGCTTTGCGGTTTATTTTTCCGCTGGGGAGGCGTGGCATTTCGTCCAGCCGGAGAACGGTACCGGGCACCATGTAAGGCGGCAGCACTTTCGCCAGGGCGGCACGGAAGAAGCTTTCATCAAAAGATTGCCCGTTTTCCATCGTCACGTAGCCTACCAGCTGGTCCTGTTCGTTGTTATCTTTTTTTACTGCTACGGCCGCGGAAATAACGCCGGCGATGGCATTCAGGCGGTTTTCGATTTCCCCCAGTTCGATACGGTAGCCACGCAGTTTTATCTGGTCGTCGAGGCGACCCTGGAAGTCGATGTTGCCATCGGGCAGGATGATGGCCGCGTCGCCGGTGCGGTATACCATGTCGCCCGGCACCATGTCCATGGACGCTGGCTTGGGAACGAATTTTTCCCGGGTGAGTTCGGGCCGGTCGATATAGCCGTGTCCGACGCCGGGGCCGGTGATCACCAGTTCTCCTCTCTCTCCGAGGGGGAGAATATTGAGTTTATCATCCACCACGGCCATGTTGTAATTGGGCAGGGGATGACCAATGGTAATGGGATCGCCGGGTTTGAGCGCGGCGAAGGTGGCGCTGACGGTTGTTTCCGTAGGGCCGTAACTGTTATAAAATGTTCTTGGCGGAGTGCCCCAGCGCGCCAGCACCTGCGGGGTACAGGCTTCACCGCCGGCATTGATCAGACGGAGGGAGGGGATATCGTCTTCCATAACGGCCAGCAGGCTGGGCACCGCATGGAGGATGGTAATTTTCTCGTTGCGCAGTACGCCGCCCAGTTCATCGATGGCTTTGGCGGTGGTGGTATCTGCCACCCAGAGGGTGGCGCCGGCGAAATAGCTGACCCATGTTTCTTCGCACCACATGTCAAAGGAAACAGAGAAGCCCTGGTACACTTTATCGTGAGCGGTGATGTTGAGGATGGTTTGTTCAGCTCTCACCAGGTGGCATATCTGCCGGTGGGAGATGGGGATGCCTTTGGGTTTGCCGGTGCTGCCGGAGGTATACAGGACATAGGCAATATCATCCGGGGAAGGGCCGGTGCTGAGCGGAAATGTTTCCGCTGCCGCCGGTAGGGCCGGAACGGAAAGGATGGCCGCATCCAGGTGGAGGGATTCCTGGCTGAAGCAGGCGGCTGCCTTTACTTCTGTGAGCACTCCTTCCACTCTTTCGGCAGGCATTTCGCGGTCCAGCGGAACATATGCCGCCCCGGCTTTTACAATGCCGAGGATAGCAGCATGCAGTTCCAGTCCGCGTGGCCACCATACGCCTACTACGCTGCCCGGGCCTATGCCGCGTGCCTGCAGCATAGCAGCCACGGCATCGCTCCAGTGGTCCATTTCGGCGTAGGTGAGGGATTGGTGTTGAAAGATCAGCGCGGTATGATGTCCATGCGCGCTGACTGACTGCCTGAAGATATCTGCCAGTGTTTCCTGATGCAACAATTCCTGGAGCCGGGGTCCTTGTACTATACTATAGCCGTTCATAATTTTGCTGCCCGTGGTGTTCGTGGGGCTTGGTATAACAAAGTTACAGGGTACGGCGATAGCGCTGCCTTATAATTGGCTTAAAAATAAGTTATTATAGGCGAATACAGATTTAGGGGCGTTCAACAAGGCCTAACTGTCGGTGAACGGCGGCAGCCCCATCCCAAGGGCCGTTTATCTCCTTTTAAACGGCCCTTTTGTTAACATTTTTTTAATGCGGGGAAGATGGCGATGTATGTTTCAGTATGGTATATAACAGTAACGGATATACGATATTTTAAACAGGACTTATCCCTTCAGCGTATTGCCGATAGCATCGAGGACCTGTGTCCAGTAAGTCTTCATGGTTTCACGCTCAGTACCGTTGGCCAGCCATTCGTGATGGAAGCTGATGGTGGTTTTATCTTTTGCAGGGATCACCCTTATCTGTAAGGTGGAGGCATCCGTTTGCCCTTTTTGCTGCCATTTCATCCGGATCACTTTTATGTCCGTGACGCTGGTAACGGTGACGGTTATACCGGAAGCGGTAGTGTAGGTGTCCCCCTTCTGAAAAGCGATGTCGGCCTTGTTGTCCAGCCAAACACCGAGAACAGGCTGGGAGAAAAGTGTTTCCCAAGCGGCTGCCGGAGAAAGGGCGAAGGTGCGTCTTACCCCGATTTCCCACCCCTGGGAGGCAGTATGTCCGGTGATATTTCCACGTGTACTCATTTTTTTTATTTAAATAAAGGTAAAAAAAATATTTTGGCTCCTTTTTAATATGTAATAAATTAATTATCATTAAATTTAACAAAGATACGGTCTCAGAAAAAACGATCTGAAATCAGAAAGCATGACGGGGTAAAAATTTTTTTTTATTTTTATTCAGACCCGTTTATTAGTGATCGCAGAGGATAACGAAAGTATTGCAACCGAAATCTAAATCTAAATCAGTAATACGTCTCGTGAAAGACTGTAGTATAAAAAACCAAAATCAGAACCGTTTTTCTTAACCAGTAAACAAAAAACACTAAGCGAAGTAAAATCTAAATCTAGCGAAACCTGCAGCAATGCTGTAGATCTATGGCCAGAAACCGTTTAAGCTAAACCGTATTTTCAACACTCAATGCCATCAAGTATATCATCATGATGAAACTCATGGTGCTGGAGAACTATGACCAAAATCTGATCTGATCAGGCTTCTTTTAATTCATCTAAACCAAAATCTGCAATTACATGAGGAAATTCTTACTCGTGGTGGCCAGTATGCTGTTTATAGCATCGACCTTGCTCGCACAATCACACCGTACGGTTACAGGTAAAGTAACCGATGAGCAGGGATCCGCTTTGCCTGGCGTATCTGTGAGCCTGCCCGGTGGTAAAACCGGTACTGTAACGGACGCCAAAGGTGCGTTCTCCCTATCTGTTCCTTCCGAAGCAAAGTCATTACGCATATCCTTCGTGGGGTATGAACCTAAATCCTTACCTATTACGGGAGAGAATCTGGGAACGATCAAGCTGGCGTCAGACACAAAAGCGATATCTGAAGTAGTGGTGGTGGGATATGGTACCCAGCGCAAAAGAGAAGTGACAGGCAACATCGCTTCCGTGAAAGGCACGGCACTGGCTAATTTGCCGGTACAGAGCTTTGAATCCGGTTTGGGAGGCCGTGCTGCCGGTGTACAGATCACCGTACCTAACGGCGTGGTGAACAACCCGCCGGTATTCAGGATCCGTGGCGTTAACTCCCTGTCAATGAGCGCTTATCCGTTGATCGTGATTGACGGCGTGCCTACTTTCAGCGGTGATGTTGGATCTACGAACGCTCCGCTGAACCCCCTGTCCAGCATCAATCCTGCTGACATTGAATCCATCGATATCGCAAAAGATGCTGCTGCTACTGCCATCTATGGTAGCCGCGCTGCGAACGGCGTAGTGCTGGTGACTACCAAAAAAGGTAAAGCCGGCCGCCCCCGTGTAATGTATGACGGCTGGGTAGGTATGACCACCCCTAACCGTTTGCCTAAACTGTTGAACGCACAGGAGTACATCGACGTTAAAAACGAAGCGCTGGCCAATGCCGGTGACAGCAGGCGTTACGAGTTCAACAAGGATGCGAACGGCAATAACATCGACACCAAATGGCTGGATGTTGTTTATCGCGATAAGGCCATTTCTCACAGTCATAGCCTGAGCGTAGGCGGTGGTACAGAGAATACCAGCTATTATTTTTCTGCCGGCTATACGAAACAGGAAGGTATTCTGAAAAGAAATGATTTTATCCGCAAAAACCTGATGTTGAACGTAGACCAGAAGGTAGGCAGGATTTTCTCAGTGGGTACCAAAATGTCTTTCTCCAATGAGAACAGCCTCATCTCCGGTTCTTCCGGGTCACTGGAAGGAGAGGCCTTCAGCTCCGGCGGCCTGGCCCGTCTGGCATTCCTGACCTCTCCGATTGTGTCGCCGTACAATAACGACGGTACCTATAATACCAATGGCGGTTCCGGCATCGGCGGCGCTAAAGGTGGGCTGAACGTAGGTATCTACAATCCCAAAATTCTGCTGGACCTCGATCACTCCAATACAGAGGCGAACCACGTACAGGGAAGCGTGTACGGCCAGCTGAGACCCTGGGAATGGCTGACTTTACGTACGCAATATGGTATCGACTATATCCTGATGAACAACGACGTTTACGCCAATAACAAAAATGGCGACGGTTACAGCTCCAACGGCGATGCTACCAGCACTTATACACAGTATAAAAGATGGATGTGGACCAACACCGCGCAATTTGACAAAACATTTAACCAGCACAGCCTGAGTGTACTGCTGGGTTCTGAGCAGCAGCGTGACCAGCGTGAGCGTTACGGTATCGGTCGTCAGAACCAGATGGATCCTTACTTCAATAACTCCGAAGGTGGCTGGTTGACAGACCTGAGCCGGAACATGTTGCGCCGCGAGAACTACCTGTTGTCCTGGTTCTCCCGCTTGAACTACAACTACAAAGAAAAATACTTTGTGAGTGGAAGTGTGCGCCAGGACCAGTACTCCGCGTTTGGTGAAGACAAGAAGAAAGGTACTTTCTTCAGCGTGTCTGCCGGCTGGGAAATCACCAAAGAAGATTTCTGGGCCAACAGCAAACTGGCGAATGTGTTCTCTACCCTGAAGCTGCGTGGCAGCTTCGGTAAAGTAGGTAACTATGCCGGTCTGGGCGACTATGACGCGTTGTCCCTCTACAGACCGGTGCCTTACGGCGAAAGACCTTCCCTGTACTTCAGCCAGGCGGGCAACCCCAACCTGGGATGGGAAGTAAGTAAAAAGACAGATGTAGGTATCAGCTATGGTTTCCTGAATAACAGGATTACCGGTGAACTAAGCTACTACTATAACAATATCGACGGCCTGATCCTGTTTGTGCCTCAAATCCCTTCCGCCGGTATTCCTTCCACTTCTGCTATTGCTACCATTCCTGCCAACGTAGGCAAGATGTACAATAAAGGCGTGGAGTTCAGTATCAGTGCAGCTGCTGTTACCAAAAAGGACTTTACGTGGAACACCTCATTCAACATTGCTTACAACAAAAACGAAATCACGGAGCTGGCAGGCGCCCTGGACAAGATCCCGTTTGTGACCAGTTCACTGGAACAAACGAGCGTAAACCAGGTAGGTCACCCCGCGAGTATGATTTACGTTGTTCGTTCTCATGGGGTGGACCCGGAAACCGGCAGAAGGATCTTCGTTAACAAAGCGGGAGAAGAAGTATTCTACAACCCGGTAGGTGCGGTGTTCTCCTATGCTGACGGCAAACCGGCTCCAGCTGTTGGCGCCAAAGATGCCGTGGCTTACAAAAACACCAACCCCAAACTGATCGGTGGTTTTGAAAACACGTTCCGCTACAAAAATTTTGAGCTGAATGTGCTGCTGACTTACCAGACCGGCTTCTACGTTTACTACGGCAGCCTTGCCGGTATGAAAGACCAGCGTTTCTGGAATAACAGCGTGGAGGTATTGGACAGGTGGAAGCAGAAAGGAGACATCAGCGAAACACCGAAGGTGGTGTATGGTGATAACATCTCCAATGGTTCATCTTTCGCCATCAGCGCCAATGCATTTAAAGGAGATTTCCTTAAACTCCGTACAGTGGGGCTCACCTACATACTGCCGGAAACAGCGCTTAAATCCCTTCACCTGAGCGGCGCCAAGGTATACGTAAGAGGCCAGAACCTGGCTATTGTGACCAAATATCCTGGTCCAGACCCTGAAGTATCTTCCAACGGTAACAATGCTTCCGGACAGGGTATTGACCGTAATACCCTGGGCAATGGCCGGACGGTGACAGTGGGTTTAAATGTTAATTTCTAAAACGATCGACGATGAATAAAATCAATGCATATATACTGGCGTTAGGTCTTGCTGCTTTTGGTACCGCCTGTCAGAAAGACCTGCTGACTCCAAAGCCGACAACCGATATCCCGGACTGGGAGGCTTTTACGCTGAAAGAGAGGATTGCTAACGAAGCTACCGGTCTGTATACCGTGATGAAAAACGGTAAGTTCCTGGGGGGTAAAGTGCTCATCGCCAATGATGTAAGAGGGGAAGATTTTGTGAACCTGACGAGCAACAACGTGACCCTGAATGCTTCCTGGAAGATGACCGCCGTAGGGGAGTCACAGGAGATCAAGGAAATCTGGTCCCAGGGATATATGGCCATTAACAACGTCAATGTATTCCTGGCCGGTATGGCCGCTAAGGGTAATGCCGTGGTGGGCGACTCCCTGGCGAAGATATACGCCGGCGACGCCAAGTTCGTAAGAGGTCTGTCCTATTTCTCCCTGCTGCAGTTGTTTGCCCGTCCTTATTGGGACGGCGCCGGCAGTAAACTGGGGCTGGTACTTTTCTGGGAACCGCATACCAAGCTGGGTGACTATTCCCGTGCACGCAGCACCGTGAAAGAAACCTATGCGCAGATCATCCGTGATCTGGACTCCGCGGAAACGCTGCTGCCCAAGTTGACAGCATCTACCCGTTTCTCGGCCAACAAAGGCAACGCTTACAACGCTATCGCGCTGAAGATGAAAGTGTACCTGCAAATGGGGCAATATGACAAGGTATTGACCGAAGGCGCCAAGCTGATTGCCGGTTCCGGTCCCTTTACTTCTCCTGCCGGTTATGTGCTGGAATCTGATGTAAAGAACCTGTACATTCCTAAATATGCCGGTAAAGAAGCGGTGATATACATGCCGTTCGGTGCTTCCCCCGGCGACTTCCCGGGGACGCAAACACAGCTGGGGTACTATTACAGCCCTGCGTCTGTTGGCGGTAATGCGGAATATGCCCTGAGCCCCAAAGGCATTATGGGAGATCCGGAATGGAAGGAGACAGATGCGAGAAGGCAGTTCATTCTGCCGGTGGGCACGCGTTCCTTCCTGGTGAAGTATTCCGGTCCCAGCCCTTACCTGGACTTTTCCCCGGTGATGCGTTGGGCGGAAGTGTTGCTGATCCAGGCGGAAGCGATCGTACGTCAGTCCAACACCGTAGATCCTACCGCTATTGCGCTGTTGAACGCGGTACATGGCCGCTCAGATCCGGGTACTGTGTTTACCGCGGCTAATTTTCCTAATGCAGCCGAACTGATTAAGTTTATCCTGAGAGAAAAACATATTGAGTTACTGGGAGAAGGTAACAGGGCGATGGAAATTATCCGGCTGGGTATTCCTTTCCCTGGTAAGAGCGCAACAGTGCTGGAAGTACCGCCCACTGCGTCCAACTATATCTGGCCCATCTCTTCCGATGAGCTGGTGTATAACAGGCTGGCGGTGGATAACCAGTAATACCGTATTATCCTCTAATAAACAGACAGGCACTCTCTAGTGCTGGTCCTCTTTCATAAGCAAATAAGGGCTGCCCTTCACGAGTGGGCGGCCCTTTTCATTTTTGTTATTTAGTCATTGATACCGATGAAATGACCAGTGCTTTAATGATTACCTGACTGCGCGGATTCCCAGCCGATCATCGCCTGTTTGCGGATGTCTCCCCAATGGTAGTGGCCGAATTCCCCGGTCGCTTTGATCACGCGGTGACAGGGAATCAGGAAAGCCACCGGGTTCTGGCCTACGGCGGTACCTACCGCCCTGGATGCTTTGGGATTATCTACCGCGGCCGCCAGTTGCTGATAGGTGGTGAGGTTGCCCATAGGAATTTTCAGCAGGGCTTCCCACACTTTCAGCTGAAAGGCGGTGCCTTTCAGGTGCAGTTTTATTTCTGAAAGGCGGTGTTGCTCTTTCGTGAAGATGTAGAGCGTGTTTTGCTGGATGAGGTCTGTCATCTGCGTAAACTGCGCATTGGGAAAATTGGCGACCAGTTCCTGCAGCGCCGCTTCGCGGTTGTCCGCGAAAGCCATATGACAGATGCCTTTGCTGGTAGAGGCAACGAGGATATTGCCGAACGGACTTTCCGCAAAACTGTAGTTGATGTGCAACAGTTTCCCGCCGTTTTTATATTCGCCCGGCGTCATGCTTTCTATGTTGATAAACAGGTCGTGCAGTCTGCCGGTACCGGATAACCCTGTTTCAAAGGCTGCGTCGAAAAGCGTTGTTTTCTCTTGTTTCAGCAGTTGTTTAGCGTGATGTAATGTGAGATATTGCAGAAATTTCTTAGGTGTAACGCCCGCCCATTCACTGAACACCCGCTGGAAATGGAACGGGCTCATGTGTACAGCAGCCGCCATGTCTTTCAGTTCAGGTTGTTCCCTGTAATTGTCGTTGATGTATGCAATTGCCGTGGCAATTTTATCGTAATTGTTCATGGCTTTATCATTTTAAGACAAAGTTACCCCGGCGAAAATCGGTAAAAAACCCGGAACTTGCGGATATGCCATTCTCCTGATTTTCTTTGTGGCAATGTACTGCTGACTAACGCAGTTGCCTGTACGAAGATGACGGAGGCTCCCTCCGCCTGTCAAAAAAAATTCCGTTACATATATAATTTTTTGTAGATTCCGTATCAGGAAGCTTTACAACTATTTAAATCCATGGTCATGAAAATGAAGAAAACATTCATGGTGGCGGCAGCATTAACGGCGGCGGTTACCTTGTGTTCACTGGCTTTGCCGCAGGAGCCGGAGAAGCCTAAAAACCTCAAAGTCTTACCGAAAGACATCAGCCACGATGAGCTGATTGCCACGATGCGCGGGTTTAACGCGGCGCTGGGCGTAAAATGCGGTTACTGTCACGTTGCACAAAAAGATGATCCCAAGAAACTGGATTTCGCCAGCGATGATAATCAGCATAAAGGCATCGCGCGGGATATGATGAAAATGACGCGTCGCATCAACAAGAAGTACTTTGGAAAAGATGTGATGGCGGTGTCCTGTTACACCTGTCACCATGGTAACGAAGAGCCAAAAACCAAACCTGATGAAGCTGCGGCTAAGTAAGTCCGGCCAATGACATTGCGGAAAGGGGCCTTTTCCCCATGGAGTTGGCCTCTTTCTATGTATAAGTCGTTGAATAATAGTGTTTTTTACCCGCTTGATTTCCACATATATCCATTATCCGCGCCCTGAGGGTTTTACTGACAGGAAAATCCGTATCTTTACGTCTGTTATGTTGAGTTCAAAGCATAAAGCACTCTCCCGAAACTTTCTTTACTGCTCTCCTCAATGCTGAACGCCGGCCATAAAGAGGCGTTTAATTTTATTACCGAAGATTATAAACACAATATGCTATTTGAGCAATTAGGGTTAATTGAGCCCATTTTAAAAGCAATTAAAAAAGAAGGTTACACCCAACCTACCCCCATACAAGTACAATCCATTCCGATCGTTTTAGCAGGGAAAGACCTGTTGGGATGTGCACAGACCGGCACCGGTAAAACCGCCGCTTTCGCTATTCCCATCCTGCAGCAGTTGTACAATACCCGCTCCGGCGTACAAGGCGGCTATAAACATATCCGCGCACTGGTACTGACACCTACCCGCGAACTGGCGACACAGATCGATGAAAGTTTTGCAGCGTATGGCCGGTTCACCGGATTAAAACACGACGTGATATTCGGTGGCGTACCACAGCACCGGCAAACCATCGCGCTGCGCAACGGCACTGACGTGCTGATTGCCACGCCTGGCCGCCTGCTGGACCTGATGAACCAGGGTTATATTTACCTTGATCACCTCGAGATATTTGTGCTGGATGAAGCAGACCGCATGCTGGACATGGGTTTTATCAACGATATTAAGAAGGTGGTGCGTGAGCTGCCACAACAGCGCCAGACGCTGTTCTTCTCCGCTACCATGCCTCCCAATATTGCCAAGCTGGCCGGCTCACTGTTGTACCAGCCGGAAAAAGTAGAGATCACACCCGTGTCCACTACCGCCGAAAGAGTAGAACAGTGTGTGTTCTTCGTGAAGAAAAAGGACAAACAACAACTGCTGGACCACATCCTGCAGGACAAAGCCATCAAGCGTACGATCGTATTTACGCAGACCAAACACGGCGCCGACCGTATCGCCAAGAACCTGCGTAAGCGTAATATCAATGCAGACGCCCTGCATGGCGACAAGTCGCAGGCGTCCCGCCAGAACACGCTGGCCAATTTCAAGAATGGTCGTTTACGCGTGCTCGTTGCCACTGACATTGCTGCCAGAGGTATCGATGTGGAAGCGCTGGAACATGTGATCAACTACGATCTGCCCAACGTATCGGAAACCTACGTACACCGTATCGGCCGTACCGGCCGTGCAGGCGCTACCGGTTACGCACTCTCTTTCTGCGCTACCGAAGAGCGTCCTTTCCTGAACAGCATCAACAAACTGACTAAACAGAAGATCCCTGCTGTACGTCATCCGTTTGAAGAAGCTGCGCTGATAGAGGCCAACAACGCCGACCCGGATGCGCCGAAAGCAGAACCAAGAAGGCCAAAACCACGTAACCGTAACCGTTATGGCCGTAAAGACAAAGTGGATAAACGTGATCAGAAAATAGATTTTTAATATCCGGTTCCCGGGCGCACGCCCGGGGCTATGATGTTGTTCCGGCTTTTTGAAGGACAACTGAAAACGGGCTTTTATAGCCCTTTTGTTTTTTAAAGGAAGTTAACAGGGCTTTTAAAGCCCTTTTTTTGTGCCTTTTTGATAGGTCCGCCTGATCGCTGTCACGAATGATCGTGCGGATCATGCTGGCGGGAGAATTTGAATTTGTCTTTGATATACTGGTTGAAGAAAATGCCCTTGGACTTTGTCTTTTTCATGGCCTCGTACAGGGATTCCGGTACGGCTTCGTAGTCGTATACAGCCCCTGAAACAAACACAATCCGCAGCACAGCATGCAGGGCGTCGTAATGATATGTACGAATGACAGACGACGGCATGGCTTTTTTCCTCATTTTTTCTGCTTCTCAGGTCTCAATTATCATACCCGCCGGAAATTAATTTACCCGGAATGGCAGGAAAGGTTAACTTTATGCTATGGCAAAAGTGCCTCGTTGAAAGTTAATATTGCCATAATCATATATGTTCTGAATTATATGCGTATTGCTATTCTCGATTATGAAAATGCCGTTCCGTCCAGTGTGGCGGGCCCGGCAGACATCCTGGCCGCTATGGCGCGGACAGCGCCGTTACTGACAGGCAGCCCTGTCAGTGTGCGGTTTGAGATAGACTTTGTGAAGGAGAAAGACGGCCAGCTCTGGCGAAAAGCTATGGGAACGGCTGTGCCGGTCAAATTACCGAAACAGGAAGTCTACGACCTGGTGATCGTACCGGCCATGGAGTCGGACAAAATAATGCCAGTGGTGCAACAGGAGCGCCGGCTGATCGATTGGTTGCGGCAGCAGCACCTGCAGCGGGCAGAACTGGCCAGTATCTGCGTCGGTGCCTTTCTGCTGGGGGCCACGGGTCTGCTTAACGGGAAAGTAGCCACTACGCACTGGCTGTTTGCCGACCGCTTCCGGGCGCTGTACCCGGAAGTAGAGGTACAGGACGATAAAATCATCGTCGACCAGGGCAGCATTTATACCTGTGGCGGCGCTTTCAGCTTCACCACCTTTATGATGTACCTCGTAGAGAAATTCTGTGGGCATGAAGCGGCCATCATCACCTCCAAGATATTGATGATCAACATGCATCAGCAGCCGCAGGACGCTTTCTCCATTTTCCGGCTACAGCATGACCACACCGACGACCTGATCAGTAAAGCCCAGCAGTTCATCGAAAAGAACTATGCAGACGCTATCAGTATCGAGGCGCTGGCAGCCCAATACAATATGAGCATCCGGCATTTTATCCGCCGGTTTGAGCAGGCCACGGGCAATACGCCGCTGGCCTACCTGCAAAGGGTGCGTATCGAAGCTGCCAAAAAAATGCTGGAAAGCAGGCAGGAGGGCGTAGAACAGATTGCTTTCCGCTGTGGTTATGAAGATATGAGCTTCTTCCGTAAGATATTCAAGCGGTATGTGGCCATGACACCCAAGGCCTACAAGGAAAAATACGGCCGGAACGGTTTACGGCTGGTAACCGCCGGCATGGCCTCCTGAGCGGATATTTTGTCTTCCGCCGCGAATATTAACCGGTGGTCTGCGAATATTACCCCGGCCAGAAATGAATCACCTCACTTCTTAATTTTGTTCCTGTTAGCAATCGTTATCGCTTACAAGGGAACACGGATATACGAATATGATCAAACTGTTCAGCGCACATAAATTATTACTTCCCTTGTTTGTTGCCCTTTATTGGTGCGCCGGTTGCGGGATGCCGGACCAAAAGAAGGCTCCTGACAATACCGGCGCATCCGATAAAAACTATATCTCCTTCATCCTTTCCGGCGATACGGCTAAAACAAAGCCGTATATGGATGGCCTTCGCGCCCTGCTGGCGCAGCTGGACTCCACGCCCGATAAAGCTGTTAACCCCTGGTACCGCTACCTGCGCGGTAACCTGTATACACTGGAAAAGAAATATGACAGTGCCTCGCTCTCCTTCCGCCAAGTAGTGCCGGCCTCCAGGCAGACAGACCTGCAAACGTTAAAGGACTACGCCACACTGAACCGTGCGCTGTCCGGCTCCGATATCGCCCAGGCTGATCTGGTAGCCCGTATCCTGGAGGCCGTAAAAAGGGCCGAACAACATCAAAGCGTATTCACCTACCGGTTGTACGACCTGCTGGCTAAATCCTACTACAATAATCAGAATGTGGCCAAGGCTGTGGAATACACGCAGCAGTATTACAACCACCATCCCTTCCGTACCCATCCGAATATCCGTCAGCGTTATTTTGATATTGCCTTTATGCTGGCCGCACGGCAGCTCAATACCGCCGCGATGGAACGCTTCCTGGACAGCGCCCGCCACCTGGCACTACAGATAGCCGACACGATGGCGATCGCCCGTACCTATGATTATGAATCGCAGCTCTATTCGGCCAGAAAAGAATTTGACAAAGCCATCGCGCCCGAGCGGCGCTATTTTAGTTACCTGCAGGCACATGACAGGTTGCACCTGCAGGCGTTCAATAATATGGCTACTGCGTTTGTCCGTAATCAGCAGACCGATTCGGCCATCCGATATTATAAAGCCGCTATTTTGTGGGCAGGACAACAGCCGGAACAAATGAACCTGTTGGTGGAATACGAGGGACTGCATGAAGCCTACAAGCTAAAAGGAGACTGCAAAAATGCACTGGATGCTTTGCATACGGCTTTTAATATTTACGGACGTAACATGCGGGCCATTGAGGCGTCTAAAATAGAAGAACTGCACACCCAATACCAGACAGAGAAAAAAGACCAGGCGATCGCGGCGTTGCAGATGAACAATGAACTGAATAAAAAGGTCATTTCGCAGCAACGCTGGATTTTCGTAGGTGTCTGCACGTTATTGGCCATCGTTGCATTTTACGTGTACAACATTTACCGCCAGAAACTACTCCGGGAGAAAAACGAAAGACTGTCCATCGAAAACAAACGACTGCTGCTGGAACAGAAGACCCGTCAGATGCAACTGAACCCGCATTTTATCTACAATGCCATCGCCAATATGCAGGGCCTGATCAGCACGGACAAAAAGCGGGAAGCCAACGCTTACCTGGTGTCTTTCTCCAAACTGATGCGCAATGTGCTGGAGCTAAACCGCCATGACCTGATTCCTTTGGAAGATGAAATCAGTTCACTGAAGAACTATATCGAACTGCAGCAGATGCGTTTTGAGCATACATTTTCCTACAGCATTGATTCAGACGATACGGATGTGTCGTCTATCCTGATACCGCCCATGCTGGTGCAGCCATTTGTGGAAAACTCCATTGAGCACGGCTTTAAATCTATCGGTTACCCCGGCAGGCTGACGATAACCTTCCGCCAGGAGCAGCAGCGGCTGGTGATTTGTATCGATGATAACGGCGCGGGAGAACAGGAAAAGACCCATGGCCCGCGGGAGAAAAAGTCTTTGTCACGTATCATCACACAGGAGCGGCTGGACCTCCTTTTCAACAAAACGGCCCGCGAAGCGTACTTTGAGGCACAGCCCAAAACGGAAGGGCAGGGCTTCCGGGCGACCATCTATCTACCTTTATTAATTGATTAAAAAAACATGTCCGATGACTGTTTATATACTTGAAGACGAAATCAATATCCTGAAACACCTCATGGCGCTGGTGAATGACATTCCCTACCTGCAGGTGGTAGGCTATTCCGGGGAAATAGCAAAGGCACAGGAAGAAATACCTGCGCTTCAGCCGGAGCTGATCCTGGCGGACATACAATTGAAAGACGGCAACAGCTTTACCCTGTTCAGCCGTATTGATGTTACTGCCAGCCAGATTATTTTTATCACTGCCTACGACCAGTATGCCTTACAGGCGCTGAACCTTGGCGCTTTCGCTTATCTGCTGAAGCCGATCGAGACCACTGGTTTTGAAGAAGCGGTAGACCGCTGTTTCAAAAAAAGCGAGCAACAGAAGTTTAACCAGCATCAGCTGGAAATAGCCGCCAGTCACTATAAAGGAGGGACGCGTCCCCGCCGTGTGGCACTCAGGAGCGCAGAGTATACACAGATCATCGATATAGAAGACATCCTGTATTGTAAAAGTGACCGCGGGTATACGACATTCTACCTGAAAAACGGCAGTTCCATCCTTGTCTCCAAGGTATTGAAAGAGTATGAAGCGCTGCTGCCTGAAGAAACATTTATCCGTTGTCACCAGTCTTATCTTGTGAATGGCAACTACGTCAGCAAATATTACAAGGAAGGTTATCTTGAAATGTTTAATGGTGAAACGGTGCCGGTGTCTGACCGTAAGCGGGAGGTCGTGCTCAGTTTTATCGATAAAATATAAACGCGGATATTTTTCCACAGCCTACAGATGTTGACCCGCCGCGTGCGGAAATTGATCTGCCCCCAAGAATGCAACGGTCCCTGGTTAACTTTAATCACTGAAAACCGTATTTCAGAAAAAAAACAGTGATTCCATGACGCAAATAGCAGGAAAAAGGATCATAGGACTGTTGCTGGTGTTGGTATTAGTAGGATATTACGCCGGTTATGAGCTGTTGCTGAAGCCAACGCTTAGCGGCTCAACGCTGATTGATAACCCGACAGGCCGGGACATAACTGTTGCGATCGACCAGAAGCAGTATGTCGTTCCGGCGCGTTCCTTTTTAAGGATCGCGCTGACGGAAGGCGTACACGATATCAGCTGCGAGGCGCTGGGTATGCCGCCGCAGGAGCTGCATATGGAACTGACCTCTTATGGGGTGATTAACCCTTCGCGGTCCAAATATGTTATCTATAACACCATCTATACCCGGAAAAACCTCAGTTCCCGGTTCAAGCCCTATGCAGTGGAAGGCCGGGAAGTTTATTCTTTACTGGGGGAGCCGGAAGTAACGAATGCGCTGTTTATTCCCGACCGTACCCTCGGCAAGGGCAACCTGGATGTAGCAGCGCCGTCCCTGACAAGTTATCAGCAGGTGAACCAGGACTATGCTTATCTTACCCGGATTTTCCGTTTGGGTGATTTTTTTGAGTATTGTAATCAAAACAATTTATGAACAGCATATTCTACTTTCTTTTTATACTGAGTACCATAACAATATCTTCCTTTATGAATAATGACGCTTCTGCGCAGTCCCTCGCCGGCCGCTACGGCGGTGTCCAGGACGGGTTCTGCCTTTTCGATAATGGCCGTTTTTTCCTGTATGGCTATGCTACACTGGTGCCCGGGACCTATCATATAGAGAAAGACCATATCCGGTTTGTGCCCGATAAACCAGCCAACACTTTTATTGTATTTGCCAGGGAGAATAAAGACCTGCAAGACAGTGTCCGGATGTATTTCAACGGATTTGAGCGGGGGAAAACTTTTTTGCAGCTGGATAATGGTGCAACACGCCGCGTATTCAATGAAGACGCCAACTGTTTTAATCCTCCCTATATTTATGAAGCTGCTGCTGTTCCTTCACAGATCACGTTTTCCCATGTGGGTAATGACTATGGGGTAGAGAAGACGGACCATAATACGGAGGTCTATGCACCCGGAAAAAAATACAATGATTTTGTGTTCCTCTATCAGAAGCCTAACCGCTACCAGGAGCCGTTTGTAGGTGTTATCACCAAAGAAGAAGGGGAGACTGTGCTGAGGACAAGTCTTACAGGAAGCCGCGGACTCCTTCATGAGCCCAATGATAAGGAGGTGGAGGAAATGAGGGCTTACCTGGGGGACGGCAAGGAAAAGAAGGAAGATGTGCTGTATGCTAACCGGTTTTATAAACTGCTGACAGAAATAGATACTGCTGAATATGTGTACAACCCCGCCACCGGGCAGTATACAGAGAAAGGTACATCACCTGACGAACCCGTAACGGAATACAATGATGTGCACATTCTGTATAAATATGCGTTGCTGACGCCTACATCGAAAGAGAACAGGAAACCGGTCAACGCAACACTGCCACCGGTATTTTATACCGCCTGTGGAGATCCGGAGAACTCTTACCGGTATAAACCGCTCGATAAGCCTTCCACTCCGCCGGAGGGACCTTTACCTACCACTACTGCGCCGGTACAGATAAAATAACGGTGATGAACGCTATCAAAGAAAAGGAATTCCGTTTCCAGGGGCTTGACCTGAAGACAGAGATATGGCTGGGGTTTGCATTGTTGCCAATCCTGGTTGTTGTGCTGCTGGGATTGTTTTACCTCATCAACGTATTTTTGCCAGTCAATCCGCTACGGGTACCGCGTGGCCTGATTATTCCTGCAATACTGGGAATCAGTATCCTTTCCATGTACTGGCTGGCGAAGCTGGTCCGTGACAAGACATGGACGGTCCGGGTAAATGCTGAGCGTTTGCTGATCCGGTTCCGAAAAAGGGAATTTGATATCCCGCTGGCCAGCATCCGGGAGATAAAGAATATGGGCAGTGCCGATTTCCGTTACCTGACTTTCTTTACCAAAGAAGGGGCGGCTGTTCGGATGAGGGTAGGTATCGGCGCCATGACGCCTTTTTCCGCAAAGGAAGACCTGCAGACCGTAGACGAGATGATGACCTGTCTCAAACCCTATATTGATCAACATTTCAACAAAAAAGACCTCCGGAATAAAATTCATCAGAACCTTTTTCCGCATTATGGCGTATATGTTGTCAAGAGCGAACCACTCACCTACAGGTGGTTCGAAAAAATGACCCCATGGCAACTGGTGCTGCTGATATTTGGCGGTGGCGTCGTTTTCATCGTGCTGTTGTTGCAGGTGTTGTTTTATTACATAGACCACAAGCCCTGATGGAAAAAAAATTCCCTATAGAATATTGGCTGGTAGCCAGGCCGCAGCGAAAGTTGCTGATAGCATTTGTCATCTTCCTGCCGTTATTTGCGTTGTATGCCATTTGGGTGCATTCGTATGAAAGTGCGCTGATGGCTCTCCGTATACCGAGATTGGTCAGGATGGTGTTATTGTTACTGCCTTTTGTAGGAGTGATGCTGGCGATTGGCCATTATTTAGGAGGGATGTGGTATCGGTGTGAGCAGCTGATATTTACTACTGACAGCCTGTTGTTTGTTCGCCGTGGCGAGGGAGCGGTGTTTAAACGGGAAGACATTACCCGGTTTAAAATCACAGAGCAGACAGACAAAGGTATTATTACCAGTTACTTTTTTACTGCAAAAGGCATTAACTATTCTGTTTATACCAGTGGTACAGCTGTGATGCATGATTTTATTCATCAGGCGTTTGTGCATTTTTTTTCGCTGGAGAACCGGCAACCGGCAGTAGCTGGTGGACGCGGCATGGAGACGCGGGATTATTTGCTGAGATAACAATGACGGGGCAAAAAGCGTAACAGGACTCACTCCCCGTCCTACCACTTAGACGATCGCGGATTTCTCCGGAGCAGGGATCGAACCTGCATTTGGGCTTTGGATCGAAGTAACCCGTTACTACGGCACCCGTCATTATTATCACAAGGTAACAAACTAAATGGGAGGTGGTTTCATTGACAGTGAAGTATCCCATTCATACGACACTTGCTTTTCTTAAATTAGTTTATAGATAACAACAGCAGGGCAAAAGGGCGCAACAGGATGGCTGTGGATCTGCCCCCGGATTGCTCCGTTGCAGACTGCCTGCGTCCTGCCATTAGACGATCGCGGATATCACCGCGAGCAGGATTTGAACCTGCATATCAGGCCTGAATCGAAGTAGCCCGTTGCTACGGCACCCGCTGTTGTTATATCAGGGTAACAAATCGAATAGGAATTTTTCGTTTGGAGTGAAGTAGCCCATTCATACGACACCTGACAGATTTGAATAACATAACAACAGGGCGATAAATTGAACAGGTTTTCTTTCTGGTGTTTACCACTTACTATCCCGGGATCTGCTCACCGGGAGCAGGAGTCGAACCTGCGCTTTCAGAATGTATACGAAGTATCCCGTTGTGACGGCACCTGTTGTTATATTATTATTGATGTTGCCCGGACAGGGATCGAACCTGTATTTTCATTGCTGAACAGTATGGCTGTAAATACGCTTCCCTACTGGCATTCAAGCGTTCGGTGCACTGTAAATTCTGATCATGGCAGGGCGTACCCGTCACGATATGTTCCATACACTCCGCGGAGACGTAATTTTACCGCAGCTTTGTCCTTTTAAGCTACCGGGCCGGTAGTGCAGCGCGCCCTTTCAGCGCGCTGCGTTTTGTGTAGTTAACAAAAACGGATGATTAAAGGGTTATACTATGGATGTGTGCCAGTGCGGTCTCGCCATTTTCGATGGCTTCCATCACGTCGAACACTTTATCGCTCCAGCCGCTGATGAGGTGTACATCGTTTTGACGTATGTCCACCGGTGTTGTACCTTGCCCTTGCAGGTCAAAGAGGTACAGTTTGGCATTGGGTGCTACCTTTTGTTTATAGGTGGCCCAGCTGTTGGCGAATGTATGCTGTCCGCCGGTGCTGTTCCACAGCTGGCAGTCCGTGAAAAGCATGATCTTGTCGGCCACACAGGCGCGTTGGATCAGGTCTTCTATCACCAGGTAGCCGTTGGTGGAGTAGCCTACTTCTCCTTCCCTCCGGTAGAACGCGTCTACATTGGAAAGGATGCTGTTACCCGGCAGCGCTACGGTTTTCCAGGTGTCTCCGAACATACCGCTGACTACATGTTGGCATTTGTGCTGCAGTAACATGCCGAGCATCAGACCGATGTCATAGCCTTTTACTTTGCTGCGGGGAGACAGCGGGAACTGCATGGACCCCGACACGTCGCAGGCGATGACCACACGGGTGTTGACATCGAATCCTTTCAGGTGCGTTACACTGATTTTGACAGCTGTTTCCAGCGCCTGCATCAGTTGACCGGTAAGGCCGTGCTGCACCTCCTTCAGTTCGCGGTAAGCTGCGAGGTAGCGGAAGGGCAATTGTTTGGAATTCAATACCGCTGTCTCGTTAGTCAGGTAGTCGCACACCATGCTGACGTGTGCCGGGCTGATATCCGCCTGCAGCATATTGCGCAGATTACGCATGGTAGCCATGTATCCCAGTTGTTTGCTGGTGATCAGTTCTTCCCAGGCTTCGCGTATGGCCACTCTTTTATCTGTTTCGCAGGCGAAGGGGCGCTGACCAACGGCAGACAGGGTTGTTTCCCAGGTATAGGGGACAGACAGGGTGTCGTTGACAATTTTGTTGAATATTTCCTGCTGGGCATTGTCTTTGGCTTTCGGGTGTATCAGGAATAACGCGTCTTTCAGCGAGATGGCTGTTTTACGGTTGTATTTCGCAAACTGGTATTCATCAAATTGGTTGAAGGCTTCCGCCAGTCCTTTCTGTACCTGTTTGCTCAGCTTATGCAGCTTTTTTACCTGTGTGCGTTTGTTAGCCATGGTATAGTAAGCCAGCATTTCCGTGATTTCATCCGCACGTTGTACTACACGCGCCACTGTTTTACCCACCAACGCGTTGCCGCTGAAGCGTTTGGCCATTTCCACGGCCAATACCATCGGGATGCTGCGCAGGTACATTTTTTCGCGGGCATACACGGCCAGCCGGGCTACAAAAGCCGGATCGTTCTGGTCCATCAGTGCGCAGATACGAGCCAGTCTGTCACCGGCTCCTTCATAGAACTGGTCATTCAGAGAAGCTGTCACCACGCTGGTGTACAGTTCCATTTCCGGAGTTATCCTGTACGCCGGTGCGCCTGCATGATTGGTTACCTTTTGGGTGCCTTTGGTGAAAAGATTGAATTTCATATCATTTTGTATTACTGTGTGATTGATGATACAAAGATGTCCCTCTGTGTGCGCAGTCTTTTTGCGCAGGTCCATTTTTTATTTATTTTTATTAAAATTTTTTTGGGATGCCTGTTAACCGTAACGCATTAATAAGATATAAAACCATTGACACCTGCCTCCGGAACCGCCGTCGGCGCTGGACTTTAGCGAACCTGATCGACAAAGTATCTGAAGCCCTGTATGACTATGAGGGTATGGAAAAAGGCATCAGCCGCCGCACTATACAGGCCGACATCCAGATGATGCGCAGTGATAAGCTGGGCTACAACGCGCCTATTATTATAGTAGAGAAAAAATACTATACCTACGAAGACCCAGGCTATAGTATTACGAATATCCCCCTGAGTGAGCATGACCTGACCCGTATGACGGAAGCCGTAGAGGTGCTGAAGCAGTTCAGGGGCTTTTCGCATTTCCAGCATCTGAACGACGTGGTGCAGAAACTGGAGGGGCACGTGTATGCCTCGGCACACAACCAGCGGACCGTCGTCGACTTCGAGAAAAATGAGCACCTGCGGGGATTATCGCACCTCGGCATGATCTATGATGCCATTGTCCGCGAACAGACGCTGCTGGTGAAGTACCAATCGTTCCGTGCTAAATCCGCCAGTGAGATGCACCTGCACGCCTGGTGGCTGAAAGAGTTTAAGAACCGGTGGTTTGTGGTGGGAACGAAAAACGCCGCTACCGGCATCATTACCCTGGCGCTGGACAGGATCGAGGAACTGAAAATCGACGAAACCGAAGCCTATCGCCCTAACCTGGACGGGCACACGCCGGAGGACTATTATCAACATGCGATCGGACCTACCGTAGCCAGGGTGAGACCTCAGCAGGTGACGATCCTGGTGACACCGGAGCATGCCCCCTATGTATTGACCAAGCCGTTGCACCATAGCCAGCAGGTGGTGTCAGAAGGTGCGGAAGGAACGGTTATCACCATAACCGTGGAGCATAATTTTGAGCTGGAGCGGGAAATCCTCGGCTTTGCAGATGGTATGAAAGTATTGGGGCCGGAGAAGTTGCGCAAGGCCATCCAATGGAAGCTGCGACGCGCAGCAGACACCTATGATATCAACGAATGAAAAAACAATCGCCGGCCTACAAGATAAGCCGGCGGTTGTTTTTTAATGAATACCTGTCTGTTAGTTTTTATACACTCTTACGTAATCTACTTCCATCGTCCCTTTGGCGAAGGCCGGGTCAATAGCGCCGCCGAAGGTGCCGCCGATGGCGAAGTTGAGCAGGATAAAATAATCATGGTTGAAAGGCAGGCCGGCTGTATTGTTGAACGTGAAAAACAGTTTATCGTCCACATACCAGCGGAGCTGTGTGGGCGACCAGTCCAGCGTGTATTTATGGAATGCACCGGCCACATTGGAAACCATGGTAGTGCCGCCGTCTGCGTTACCGCCGGCATGGCCCGGATGGTGCACGGTACCATATATTTTCTGCGGTTCGTTGCCTTTATGCTCCATAATGTCTATCTCGCCGCAGGCAGGCCATCCTGCTGTGGTGATATTGCTGCCCAGCATCCAGATGGCTGGCCAGGTACCGCCGCCTGTGGGCAGTTTGGCGCTGACTTCCACGCGGCCATAGGTGAAGTTAAACTTGCCTTTGGTGAGCAGGCGGGCCGACGTATACTCTTTTCCGTTAAAGCTTTCTTTGATGGCATTAATTTTCAGGGTACCGTTGGAAACAGCGGCGTTCTGAGCGCGGTCGGTGTAATACTGGGCTTCGTTATTGCCCCAGCCGTTGTCGCCGGTGCCGATGTCGTATCCCCAGTTTTTCGGGTCCGGCGCACCGTCCTGGTTAAACTCGTCGGACCACAGCAGCTTTGTGGACACCGGCACCGCCACAGATAGTGACTTGCCGGTGGTAAGGCCATCGGCGCTTTTAGCGGTCACCTTCACCGTGTAGTTATTCACACCCGGCGTGTTATAAGTATAACTCGTACTGCCGTTGGTGGTAGATCTGATATGACCGTTACCGAAGTCGTAGTCATAACTCACGGCATGTTCGGCGGTCGCTGTAAAGGTAACGGTGCCGCTACTGTCGGTGCTCACCAAAGTTTGGACGACCAGGTTCAGCGGCGCTACTTTTTCCGCTGGTTGGTTGTCGTTTGATTTTCCACAGCTGCTCAGGGAAACGAGCAGTCCCATCATCATTCCGGTTAAATGTTTCATAAGTTATTGAATTGCGATTAGTTTAACATACCATGCCCCCGGGTCCTGCACGCAACGTAAAGTCATATGCGTGTCGGTTCTTTCCAGTACCTGGAACTTGTGTGTTCCCAGGTACATGCCCAGATGGCCTTTTACCGGGAAGGTGATAAATTCTTCGGTAGCGCTGCCGTCGTAGCCGAACGTTTCCGTATAGTCGGCTGCTTTAGCGCCGGTAAGCGTATAGTCGCCGGTGCCTGTCATGGCAGGATCGAAGTCTTTCAGGTATTCCTTTTTGCCGAAGAGGTCATTGTTGGTGGTGTGGGTGAACACGTTGCCGTTGACATTGAAGGTGTAGACGTCATCATAGACGCCGAGACCGGCTTTTTCATTCGGAGCAGCGGCCCACCATGCCGGTGTGAACACATCGGCAGCAGATACGCCGAGGTGACCGGCAGCGTCTTTGTCTACCCGCCATTTCTTTACGCCGTTGTTGGTCAGCATGCTGACCAGCTCCGGGTTAGGCGTAAACGCTCGATATATCTCCACTTCCAGGGTGTTGGTGCTGGTAATGCCGGCTTTACCGGAGGCATACACGGTGATGGTGAACTTCTTCACACCGGTGTGTTTGTAAGTATACGTGTAGGCGCTGACGGTACCTATTTTGGGTGTTTGCCCGTCGCCGAAATCCACTTTGTAGTTGTAGGCGTGTTCAGAACTGATACTCAGCTGTATGGTGCCGGAGCCGTCACCATTGGGATGGGCGGCGTCTTTCCCGTTGACCATGAGCGTGAGGGCAGGCTTGCCCGGCGTGGTGAGGTCGCCGAATTTATAGTCGTCTTTGCCGCAGCTGCCTGCCAGCAACAGTGTGGCGACGAACAGGAATGCCAGTTTTATATGCTTGATCATACGTGGTGTGTAATTAGTTGGTTAATACGATGTCATCGAAGAGGATGGTGTAGTTTTGGCTGCCATCGCCCTGTGTGCCGTTGTCCAGGAAGAAGAGGATGTTCTGCAGTTTCTTGCTGTTATCCATGATTTTACCGCTGAAGTCGAACGTCAGTTCTTCCCAGGTATTGGCTTTGGTGGTAACGGCTTCTGTGTTTTCCATGAAGGTATTGTCACCGCTTCGTTCCAGCTGCAGCAGTATGCGCAGTCCTGGCCGCCAGGAATACACTTTTACCTTGAATTTTTTGTTGCTGGTGAAATCTATCGGGCTGCTCATGCTGATGTAATTGCCTGCCCAGGTCTGGTCTTTTGTTTTGATGATTTTGCCAACGGTGGCGCTGCCGTTGATACCGCCGGGATAGGGATTGGGTATCACGGTGGTGACGCTGCCGCCAAAATCGCCCCAGGCGTAGCTGACATCCGGCTGTTCAAAGGTCATTGGCAGGGTGAGCGCGTTGTAGATCGTCACTTCTTTGGTGGCGGTGGTGATGGCCTTGCCGCCGCTGAGGGCTTCTACTTTTACCTGGTATTTACCCGCTTTGGCGTAGGTGTGTGTAACATGGGCACCTTCAGCGATCAGCACCGGTACTTCATTGGCCGCATCGCCGAAGTACACTTTATATCCTCCGGTCGCGTACAACGCGGCAGCCGACACGGTAAGCTCGTGCAGGTTGGCGTTGGCCGTGATGGTCAGGCTTTCAGGTGCCCGGAATGTTACAGCGAGTTGTTGGGTGGTTTCTGCTTTCTGGCCGGTGATGCCACTGGCGACTACTTTCACCGGGTAGGTGCCTTCCTTGTAAATATGAGTGGTGTTCTGCCCGGGAAGTACGCGTACCGGTTCGGTGGTGGCATCTCCAAAATAAATATCGTAAGCGGTGGCGCCGGCGCTGTTGGGTGTAATGGTCACCAGGCCGGAGTTATCATCTGTGATTTTGAAGTGGATGGCTTCGCCGGCAGGAGCTGTTCCTGTGTTGAGGAAGTCGGTATCGTCGAAGTTGTCTTTGGCACAGCCGCTGCCCATGGCGATGAGCAGCAGCAGTGATATATAAGTACGTTTGTTCATGCGGTTGAAGTTTAACTGTTAATAACCCGGATTTTGTTGCAGCTGGGAGATCTCGATTTCCCGTTGCGGAATAGGAAACAGTTCATTTTTGCCTGCTTTGAAACCGGTGATAACGGTGGCGGCGCGGCCGGTGCGTACCAGGTCAAAGAAGCGGTCGCCTTCCATGGCCAGCTCCAGCCGGCGTTCGTCCCAGATCGCCTGGCGCAGCGCTGTTCCGGAGACATTGACATCGTGCAGGTTATCGCGGAAAGCGCGGCGGCGTACCTTGTTGAGGTAGTCGCGGGCTTTGGCATCGTTGGCCGTGGACGCGCGGTTGTTGGCTTCTGCTGCCAGCAGCAGCACTTCCGCAAAGCGGATGGTGCGATAGTTATTAAGGTAGTTGAGTTCTGTCTGACCGGAAGTTTCTCCTTTGCGTGGCAGGTATTTCTGGTTATAGAGGCCGGTATTTTTATAAGGTGCTGCCTGGTAGGTGATGGTAAACTCCGGGTGCGCGGTTTTATAGGCTTCGATATCCAGTACGGTGGCTGCTTTGCGCTGATCGCCGGCGGCGTAGGCTTTGGCCAGTTCCTGGGTGGGCAGGTTGGTGCTCCATCCTGGTGCATACGGACTGCTGCCGGTAAGACCACGTATACCGCATTGTTGCACGGCATAGTTGCCCTGGCCGCGGGTGGCGGCGCCCCAGTTCCAGTAAGGGAACAGGTTGGAATACTGGATTTCAAATACAGATTCAGCACCGTTTTCGCCGGACTGTAAAAAGATATCGGCGAAGTTGGGCACCAGTGTAAAAGGACCGTTCACCACATTCTCCAGCGTAGTAGCGGCCGCGTCGAATTTGTTCTGATAGATCAGCACTTTGCCTAACAGCGCCTGGGCGGCGTATTTGGTAACACGGCCGGCCTGCGGATTGGAATTCGGCAGTACGGCGATGGCGGCGTTGAGGTCTTTTTCTATCTGCGCATAGACTTCAGCTTTGGGCGACCGCTGTAAGGTCCGTGAATCGGAGAGGTTAAGCCTTCTGTCGAAAAACAGGGGTACATCACCAAAAAATTTCACCAGGGTAAAATAATAGTAAGCACGAAGGAAGTACACTTCTCCATACAACGCGTCTTTGCCGGTGAAGTTGATGCTGTTACCGGAGATGTTTTTGTCTTTATACTGGGTCAGATAATTGGCGCGGTTAATACCCTCGTAGGCCGACTTCCAGATTTCTGTAAAATAGTCGTTGGCGGGTGTGTGGGTATAGTCGTCGATCTGTTGGAGACCTAATACGTCGGAAGCATTTTCCCCGCCGGTAACGGCGTTGTCGGAGGCTATATCGCCGATGGGGACGGTCTGGTTGAGCCATTGCAGCGGCGAGTATACGCTGATCACCATGGTGTTGTAATCATCGGAGGAGCGGAGATAATCTTTCTCTGTCACGAGAAAATCTTCATGTGCATCATAGTCCACCCACTTCTTGCAGGAAGAGAGCAGGGCTACTATCACGAACAATCCGGCTATATACAGTAAGTTTTTCATGTTGTTGTTTTTTACAGTTTGAAATCAACGCCTACTGACCATGTTCTTGCTTGCGGATAGGCGCCGCGGTCAACGCCGGTGTTCATGATGAAGCCGGATATTTCCGGGTCATAGCCGGAGTAGTTGGTGAATGTGAAAGCGTTTTTCACCTGTGCGTATACCCGTACCTGTGAGAAGCCTGCTTTCCGGAAGAAGGTGTTCGGCAGCGTATAGCCGAGCAGGATATTCTTGATTTTCACGAAAGAACCGTCTTCCACGTAGCGGTCGGATGCCCGGATGTTGCTGTTGGCGTCTGTGAAAGAATAGCGGGGATGGCGGGCATCGTTGGTGCTGCCGGGGCCAGTCCACCTGTCCAGCACATCCCGGAATTTGTTGGTGTAGTTGGCGTTTCTTTCGTAGGCGCGGTATACGTCGTTACCTACAGAAGCGTAGGTGAACACGTTGAGGTCGAACTTTTTATAGGAGAGGGAGAGGTTCCATCCCAGGGTGAATTTCGGGAAGGGGTTGCCGATTTCGGTTTTGTCTTTATCGTTGATCACACCGTCGCCGTTAACGTCCACGAAGCGGATGTCGCCGGGCTGGGCGCCGTCCTGCCGGGGAGCTTTGGCGATTTCGTCGGTGGACTGGAACAGGCCGGCCGTTTTGTAGCCGTAGAAGTACCCGGGAGCTTTACCTTTTTCAAAGCGGGTCACATTCTGGGATACGCCGTTGAAGTAGTTGCCGCCCTGGATGAAAGCGGTGCCATCTTCGTTGGTGGCTGTCACGATGTTGCGGGCGGTGGTGAAGTTGACGTTGGTGCTCAGTTTCAGGTCACGACCGATATTTTCATTATAGCCAACGGACAGTTCCACGCCGCTGCTGCGGGTGGAGCCGATGTTGGATTCGGGCACCTGTGCAGTACCCAGGTAGAGGGATGGTTCAGATACGAACAGCAGTCCTTTTACTTCTTTTCTGAAATAGTCTGCTGATACAGAGAACTTGCTTTTATAGAAGGTGATGTCAAAGCCGCCGTTGAACTGTGTCTGTTTTTCCCAGGCCATGCTGGGGTTAGCGTAGGAGGCCACGGTGGAACCGGGCACGAAGGAGTTGCCGAACGTGTAGCCGTTGTTGTTGCCATCGCCGTAGTTAGGGCCGCCGGTGACGATTTTAACGGGCGATGGTTTTACGTTTTCATTACCTACGGTACCGTAGCTGCCCCTGATTTTCAGGAAGCTGATGAAATCCGAGCGGAAGAAATCCTCCTGGGAGGCCACCCATCCGGCGGAGCCGGAGAAAAAGTTAGCGTACGGGTTGTTCAGGCCGAAGGCATAGGAGCCGTCTCTCCTGGCGGTAAACGATGCCAGGTATTTATCCCTGTAGTCATAGTTGATCCTGCCGAAATAGGATTGGTTACGACGGAAGGAGTAGTAGTTGCTGTTCGTGCGGGCATTGAGGTTAGGAGCCACATCGCCGCGGGGATCGCGTACCTGTGTGGCCACACCGTTGATGACCGTATCGCGGAAGTAGATCACGCCGGCGGTGTTGGTACCGGTGGCGGCGCTGAGGTCTGCGAAAGCCCAGGAGTTGAAAGGCACGTCCTGTGCCGTAGCGGTGATGCCGTTGGCAGTGGTTTTATACATAGCGCCACCGGCTACCACATCAAAATGATGATGCTGTTTCATATTGAAGGTATAGTTGGCGAATGCTTCGGCGGTGAAGCTGAAGTTACCTTCTTTGGTTTGGGAAACGTTGTTATGGGTGCTGGTGGAGATGCCGCCAAGGCCGTTTTTAATCACTACGGGCATACCGTCGGCCGTCATGGTGTTTTCCACATTGAGCGGACCGTAGAACACGAGGGGGGTGAAGGTTTTGGCGGTATTGTCCCAGCTGGTGTAGCCAAAGCGGCCGGTCAGCTTCAGGTCTTTGATCACTTCATACTGCAGTTCCGCTTTACCGTACAGTTTATTGCCGTTGTTCAGGTTGTAGGTATTTTCCAGTTTGGTCAGCGGGTTGAAGATCTCCGACAGCAGCAGGTTACTGAAGCTGTATTTACCGGTGGTGTTGGGTACATCATTATATATGGGCACGGTAGGGTCGAAGTTGAGCGCGCTGCCGATGATGGAGTTGAACGAGTTTTCCTGTATTCCTTTGCTTTTGATGTTAACATAGCTGGTGTTCAGGATGAACTTCAGCTTGCGGGTGAGGTCTACGGAGATATTGGCGGTGACGTTGATCCTTTTGAAGTTGGATTTGCTGCCGCCGCCGGTGATACCGTCCTGTGCGAGGTATCCGGCGGAGAGGAAGTAGGTCATCCGGTCGCTGCCGCCGCGGGAGCTGGCATTATAGCTCATGATGGGCGCCTTGTGGAAGATCTCTTTCTGCCAGTTGGTGCCTGCGCCCAGTTTAGTGAGGTCGGGGAAGATAATGTTACCGCCGGAGGCCACGCTGCCCTCATTAATAATGGCGCCGTATTCGGCGGCGTTTAACACCGGGATGGTTTTCAGCACTTCCTGTACACCGTAGTTGGCGTTGATGGTGAGGTCGGGCTTCTGGTTCTTTTTACCGCCGCGGGTGGTGACTACGATCACGCCGTTGCCGCCCTTCACGCCATAGATGGCCGTGGTGGCGGCATCTTTTAATACGTTGATGGACTCGATGTCGGCGGCATTGAGGGCGTTCAGATCGTCGAGCGACTGCATGGCGCCATCGATGATTACGAGGGGATCGGTGCCGGTATAGGAGGGGATGCCCCTGATGAGCACTGTCGGTTTGGACCCCGGGGAGCCGCTCTGGATAACGTTTACCCCGGAAGCACGGCCCTGCAGTGCCTCTTCCGGTCTTACCGGCCGGAGGGCGGTGATGTCGGCACCTTTGACGGTAGACACGGCACCGGACACTTTGGTCACTTTCTGGGTGCCATAGCCTACTACCAGCACTTCGTTAAGGTCGCTGGGAGACGTCTGCAGGATGATATGCAGGGGGGCGGCAGTAATCGTTACGTCCTGCTGCACAAACCCGATGGCGGATACTTGCAGGCTTTTTTCTCCCGGAAGTACGGTGATGCGGAAGGTGCCGTCCGCGTTGGCCGCTACCGCCGTTTTGCTGTTGCGGGACACGACGGACGCCCCGGGGATGGCTTCCCCTTTTTCATCAGTTACTTTACCGGTAACGGGAATGTGCTGAGCCCATGACATATTGGCAAAAAACAACAGTACAGGCATCAGCATGCATGGAAGAAATTTTTTCATACGTGAGTCAGTTTTTACAGTTTCATACGGGAGAATGTCCGGTGATGATGCTGATCTTTCGTTTCAATTTTTTTAAAGATTCCGTTAGGATTTTAGTTGACAGGAGTGTTGGTCTGGATGCAGTAAAATTATCGGATACCCTTTTCAGCCCAAACAAAAGCGCTACATCTCTACTACATCATAATTCCTTAAAAGATTGATTTTCAATAAAAATCGACTACATCATTACTACATCATCCGAATTTTATATCTTCATTTCATGAGAATATGGTGCTTGCTTATCTTGATATACCTATGCAGGTTGACCTGTACCGGACAAAACACGATTGGATTACCACAGATCATTAATTACAGTAAGAGCGATTTCAAGGCAGGGACACAGACCTGGGATATCCGGCAGGACAGCAGGGGGATGATGTACTTCGCGAATAACGAAGGCATGCTTACCTATGACGGCAGTCACTGGAACGTATACCCGTTGCCCAACAAAACCATCGTACGTGCGCTGGCGATGGACAGCAACGACCGGGTGTACGTCGGAGGGCAGGATGAAATAGGTTATTTTGAAAGGGGGACGAATGGGGTATTGACCTACACTTCGTTAAAAAAATTACTGCCAAAATCGCAGAACAGGTTCGCGGACATCTGGAGGATAGAGCGCTTCGGGGAGTCCGTTTTTTTCCAGGCTTCGGACCGGCTGATGGAGTTCCGTAACAACAGTATTAAAGTATATCCCACCACCAGCGAGTGGATGTATCTCCGGAAGGTAGGTGATAAATTATATGCACAGGATAAGGCCAATGGCCTGCTGCGGCTGGAGCAGCATGAATGGCTGCCGGTCAATACCGGTGAGCCGCTGAACGATGTGCTGATCTCCGGCATGATGGAAATTGGCCGGGACAGCCTGTTGATCACCACGCAGACACACGGACTTTTTCTGCTGCGGCCGGACGGGTCGCTGCAAAAGCAGGACAGCCATCTGCCGGCAGGCGTTAATCTCTCCGTATGTACCCGCATCAATGCCGGTGAGCTGGTAGCGGCTACCACAGCGGAAGGCTGCCTGGTGATGGACTTCGCAGGGCGCATTGTACAGAAGATCTCCCGGACGGAAGGGCTGCAGAACAATAACGTGCTCAGTGTCTTCCTGGATAAAGACAACAACCTGTGGGCAGGATTAAATAACGGGATCAGTTTTATCGCTTACAATGCGGCGATAAAATATATCGGTCCCAGTAAGACCAACGAGGTATCCGGTTATTCCGCCCGCATTTATAAGGGGCAACTGTACATTGCCACGTCTGACGGGGCGTATTATGTACCCTTGTCCGGCAGCGGCGACCTGAGTTTTTCCAAAGGAGATTTTGTGCGGATGGGAGGCAGTCAGCATGAAGTATGGCGATTGGATGAAGTGAACGGTCACCTGCTGATAGGGCAGCATATTGGCAGTTTCGAAGTAAAGGACCATACCATTCAGCCGCTGGCCTATGGGCTGGGCACCTGGTTGTTTAAGCCGATGACCTCCGTATATCCGGCAACGGAAGTACTGGCCGGCACGTATGCCGGGGTGCGGATGCTGGCGTTTGAGCAGGGGCGTTTTGTGGATAAGGGCATGGTATCCGGGCTGCAGGAATCTATCCGTTTCCTGGAGATCGACAATAACAATGTGATATGGGCGTCGCACCCGTACCGGGGCGTGTACCAGCTGCAGCTGTCGGCCGACCGTAAAACGCTGACGGCGCATTTGTTTACCGATAGCGCGGGCCTGCCTTCTGCGCTGAATAATTTCGTTTTTAAAGTGAAGAACCGCGTGGTGTTTGGTACCGCGAAGGGCATATACGAATTTGACGCCGTTGCCGGCAGGTTTGTTCCCTCTGCTTTCCTGCGGCCAGTCTTCGGCACGATGGAGATACGCTATCTGAATGAAGATGCAGACGGCAATCTGTGGTTTTGCAGCGGAAAGAAGATAGGGGTGGTGGATTTCCGTCGTCCGTCGGAGGGGCAGCCGTTTACCATTACCTATATCCCGGAGCTGGACGGTAAGATATTGCTGGGTTTTGAAAACATCTATCCTTATAACAAGGAGAATATTTTCATTGGTTCTGAGAAGGGGATGATCCATCTGAACTATGAGAAATATGCCGGCAATCAGCAGCAGGTGCGTATTATCATGGGGCAGGTGAGGGCGCTGGGGAAATCGGACAGCCTGATTTTCGGGGGGTATTTTCACCGGACGGAAGCCGGTTTTGTACAGGATGAAAAAGAGGCGCCGGCATTGCCGAAGAGTTATAACTCTTTTCATTTTGAATACAGTTCCCCGGCGTACGGGTTACAGAACAATATAGAATACAGTTATCAGCTGGAGGGGTATGACGGGCGCTGGTCGGCCTGGTCGTCGAAGTCGGAGAAGGATTATACGAATCTGCCGGACGGACAGTATATTTTTAAAGTGAAGGCGAGGGACAACCTGGGGCATGAGTCGGTGACGTTGCGTTATCATTTTAGTGTGTTGCCGGCATGGTATAAAACCGTGTGGGCGTACCTGGTATATGTGTTGTTGCTGGCGGGCTTGCTGTACCTGTTGTACCGCTGGCAGCAGCGGAACCTGGCGGCACAGCAGCGTAAGTTCGACGAGGAGCAGGCGCGGTTGAAATATATTCATCAGCTGGAGCTGGAGAAAAACGAAAAAGAGATTGTAGAGTTACAGAATGAGAAGCTGGCCAATGAGATCCGTTTCAAGAACAATGCGTTGGCCGATGCATCGTTGCACCTGGTTGAAAAGGGCGATGCGCTGGTGAAGGTAAAGGATATACTGGCGGGTGTGTATAAAAAAAATGATAACAATCCGGAGATCCGTAATGCTTTGCTGTTGTTGAATGACGTGGAGAAGAACAATGCCAACTGGGAGCAGTTCGCCTCGCATTTTGATGAGATCAATAATAATTTTCTGAAGAAGCTGAAGGACCGTTACCCGGTGTTAACGAATACCGATTTGAAGTTGTGTGCTTATTTGCAGCTGAAGCTTTCCAGCAAGGAGATAGCGCAGCTGATGGCAATATCCGTGCGTGGGGTAGAGATCAAGCGGTACCGGTTGCGTAAGAAGCTGAACCTGCCTACCGAGCAGCAGATGACCGATTTTTTTCATACCATTTAACCCGTAAATGATATGCGTATAGACAGAAGAAGTTTTCTGAAATCTTCCGGCCTGGGCATGTTGCCGGTATGTTTGCCGTCCGTAGTAGCGGAGATGGCTGTACGTAGTACAGACAAGGCGCTGCCGGTGAACTTTATCCGGGATGGTTTGGGGCTGAGCATGACAGAGACGTTGGACAAGTTGCAGGAGATCAACCGGAAGAAGCCGATTGTACCGGATTTTTACGGCAATGACGGCACGATGGAGGAACTGTTGCAGTTATTTCAACGGCTTACCGGCAAAGAGAAGGCGGTATACATGCCTTCCGGTACGATGGCCAATCAGCTGGCTATCCGGGTGTTGAGCGGGGACAATACCAAGGTATTTGTGCAGGAAACGAGCCATGTGTACCGTGATGAGGCGGATGCGGCGACGGCGTTGCACGGCAAGCGGTTGATACCGCTGGCGCCGGGGGAGGCTTATTTTACGCTGGAGGCTTTGCAGCAGTCCATCGCGTATCATGAAGAGGGGGAGTTGTTTAAGAGTGGTATCGGAGTGGTTTCCATAGAGAATCCGGTGCGGCGTTGCATGGGGAAGACGGTGCCGGTGGCGGAGCTGCAGCGCATATCCGGGTGGTGCAGGGAGAAGGGGTACAAGTTGCACCTGGACGGCGCGCGGTTGCACCTGGCGGCGGCTTTCGCCGGTGTGAGCGTGAAGGAGTACGCTGGTTATTTTGATACGGTGTTTATTTCATTGTATAAATGTGTGGGTGCTATTAACGGTGCGGTGCTTTGCGGCGATAAGGCGGTGATGGACAAGATGGAGCACCAGATCAAGATACATGGCGGGGCGTTGTACCGCAACTGGCATAACAGTGCGTTGGCTTTATATTACCTCGAAGGTTTGGAGGAGCGGTTGCGGGAAACGGCGGTGCGGGCGCGTGAGTTGATGGGGCGGTTGAACCAGTTGAAGGGCTTAACGCTGACGCCTTTTGAGCATGGTTCCAACTGTGTGGAGATTGTTTACGGGGCGGGTATTGATCCGGTGAAGCTGTCCAATTACCTGCGGGAGAAGCATCAGATTGTGATGCGGCGGTCTGCTGAGAAGGGGAAGTCGTCGTTGAATTTTAATGAGACGTTGTTGAACAGGCCGGTGGGAGAGATTGTGGCGGCGTACCGCGAAGCGCTTTCTCGCAAAGAAATACTTTAAGGCCTACGTTGTTTTATAAGAACGCAAAGGAGCGGAGATCACATTTCATTGAATTACCAACAAAATGTGATCTCCGCTCCTTTGCGTTCTTACCACCTATTGTTGGTCTTAAATATGACTTTGCGTGAAAATCCCTAAAACGTTTTACTTGCTTTTACGTTTTAGCTCCTTTTTTAAGACTGATTTTTGCCTTTTTCTGATGCAGAATTAACATTTTCATAATAACTTTACGCATTTTTTTGATAATTATATCGAACTAATTAAAATTTTCGAGGAAGTTCTTGTTTAGTTTTAGAAAGTTTGGCTATCTTGAACCGGAATTATGAGATAAGCTGATTCACTTGTTATAATCGTGATGTACCTGAAATAGTATCAATCAAAATGGTGTCTGACCGCCAAGAGTTATTCAAGAAGACTATACTAAAACATCTTTACTTCAACAAGGAGTTGTCCTGTACCGACTTAACACAGTTGACCGGCAGGAGTCTTCCGCATACCACAAAAGCGCTCAATGAATTGGTGAAGGAGGGGTTAGTGATAGAGTCGGGATATGCGATATCTACAGGGGGACGCCGTCCGCAGATGTATTCTGTACGGCAGGACTACCTGTATATATTATCTGTGGCGATGGACCAGTTTATGACCAGCATTTGTATACTGGACATGAGCAACAAAATGATCGGAGAAGAGCGGGTACTGGAGCTGGATTTATCCGCTCACCCTGACGGGATCTCTATCCTGGGGCAGGAATTAAAAAAGGTGATGGAGCGATCCGGTATTCCAAAAGAGAAGTTTGCAGGCGTTGGCATTGGTATGCCGGGGTTTATAGACGTAACGAAGGGGGTCAATTATTCTTTTTTTGACACGCCCGCGAAGAGCATTAATGAATACCTGGAGATAGTGACCGGAGTACCGGTAAGTATTGACAATGATTCGAGCCTGATTGCGCTGGCTGAGTGGAAACTGGGGGAAGCCCGCCACCGTCAGCATGCGCTGGTGATCAATATTGGTTGGGGAATTGGTTTGGGCATGGTATTGAATGGCAGCCTTTTTCGTGGTGAAAACGGATTTGCCGGTGAGTTCAGCCACATCCCGCTGTTTACCAACAATAAGATCTGCAGTTGTGGAAAAATGGGTTGCCTGGAAACGGAGACTTCACTTTCCGTGATAGCAGAAAAAGCGATTGCCGGCATTCAGGCCGGGAGGACCACGGTAATGAAAGGGTTGTCGATGGACAACAGGATTGCCACGTATCATCAAATTATGGACGCCGCTATCAAGGGCGACAAGTATGCTGTAGAATTATTATCAGAGGCAGGATATCACATCGGCAGGGGGATCGCTATACTGATTCACTTATTCAACCCCAAGCTGGTGATTTTGAGTGGGAGAGGCACAAAGGCCGGCAAACTCTGGCTGGCACCGGTACAACATGCATTAAATGAGCATTGTATTCCAAAAATCGCTGAAAATGTAGAAATAAGAACATCATCCCTGGGTTATGCTGCAGAACGTTTAGGCGCAGCTGCACTTGTTATGGAAAATTTAGATAAAGCCCAACGGAGTAAAGCGTAAGACCAAAAATTTTTTTAGCATCAATCAAAAGATAAACAGCACTGTAAAGGCTGTATGGGACTTCCTGTGCTGTAACAGTAACGTGTCATCATTTATTATTTAAATTCAAAATTTACCGCAATGAAAAGGTGGTTAGGCTTTGCGCTGCTGGCTTGTCTGGTAGCCCTTTGCTGTCAAAGCGCTTATGCGCAGGAGAAAAAATGGGTATCCGGTACCCTGAAGGATGGCTCCGGCGCCCCTATTATCTATGCAACGATTGTTGAAAAAGGTACGATCAACGGTACCACCTCCAACGAAAAAGGTGCTTTCCGTGTACAGGTAGCTTCTAATGCTACGCTCGTCATCACAAGCGTAGGTTTCACCAAACTGGAAGTACCTGCCGGCGGCAACCTGGACCTCGTGATGCAGGACAATTCCAAAGGTCTGAACGAAGTGGTGGTAACCGCTTTGGGCATCAGCCGTGAGAAAAAATCGCTGGGTTATTCCATGCAGGAAGTAAAAGCCAATACACTGGTGGAAGCACATGAAACCAATATTACCAACGCGCTGACCGGCGTGGTGGCTGGTTTGCAGGTGACCCGCTCCAGCGGCGGCCCTGCGGCATCTTCCAAAATCAACCTGCGTGGTAACACTTCCCTGAACGGTAAAAACCAACCGCTGATCGTAGTGGATGGCGTACCTATCGATAACTCCACCGGTGTAGCACCCAACGGCACCAATGACTACTGGAACCCGTCCCTGGACATGGGTAACGGTCTCTCCGACCTGAACGCCAACGACATCGCCAGCGTATCAGTGCTGAAAGGTCCTGCTGCCGCTGCATTATATGGTAGCCGTGCAGGCGATGGCGTTATTCTTATTACCACCAAAACAGGTAAAAGAAATGCAGGTGTGGGCATTACCGTTTCCTCCACAGTTGGGGTAGAAACTTTCTTCACCCGCCCGGAAACGCAAAAAGCTTTTGGACAGGGTGCCAACGGCGCCTTTAATGAAACTTCCGGTACCAGCTGGGGGCCGAAAATTACAGGGCAGGAAGTGACCAACTGGGCAGGTAATAAAGAGAAACTGGCTTATTACGATAACCCTAAAAGTTTCTATAATACAGGGCTGAGCCACAACGAGAACATCTCTTTTCAGCAACAACTGGATAAGACCTCTGTATATACTTCCCTGAATTATCTGAATGACAAGAGCATGATCCCGGGAACAAAATTATCCCGTGTAAATATCACCAGCAGAATTTCCAGTAAGTACGGTGAGAAAAACCGCCTCTCTACAGACTTTAAGGTGCAATATTCCAATGCTAATGCCCTGAACAGGCCGGCAGCAGGTACTAATCCGTGGAACTATGCTTCCCTCCTGTACACCATGCCTACCAGCATCGATATTACCCAATTCAAAAATCCGGTGAACGAGTTTGGTAAAATGTACTGGTATAGCACCAGCAATGATGTAAACCCTTACTGGGCAACCAAATACCGGCTCAATCAGGATGTTCGTAACCGTTTTATCCTGAACGGATCTATGAAATATGAATTCACCAGCTGGTTAAATGCTGAAATCAAAGCAGGTGGTGATATGTATACCACCAACACGGAAAGCAAAACCTATTTCGGCAGTCCCGCTGCTGTTGATGGCGGTTACAGTACCGGTAGGTATACTTTCTCTGAGCTGAACTACAGCACCCTGATTACCGCTAAAAAGGATAACCTGGTTGGTAAACTGAGCGGAAATATCAGCGTGGGCGGAAACCTCATGAAACAGAAAACGTCTAATGTTGGTTTCGGTACCGGCGCCCTGGTAGTAAGGGACCTGTTTGCGATCGACAATTCTAAAGGCGCTATCAGCCGGACAGATCTTATCACCGAGCAACGTATCAATTCATTGTACGGAACTGCAGGTCTGAACTGGGATGGTTACCTGTTCCTCGATGTTACCGGACGTAATGACTGGTCTTCTACGCTCAGCCCGGAAAACCGCTCTTTCTTCTATCCGTCTGTAAGCTTATCTTATTTGCTGACAGAGCACATCAAATCCCTGCCGTCCTGGTTGAGCTACGGTAAGCTGAGAGCATCCTATGCGGCTGTAGGTAACAGTCTGCCGCCTTACCAGCTGAATAACTACTTTACGATTGGTAACGATCCGAACGGTCACACTACCGCTTCCCGTAACAAAAACTACTATAATAAAGACGTAAGAAGTGAGTTGATCAAATCCCATGAATTCGGTGCGGAATTCCGTTTCGCGGATAATCGCTTTGGTCTTGATTTTACCTATTATAAATCCAATGCTACCCGTCAGCTGATTGATCTGCCGCTGGACCCTGCCGCTGGTTATTCTACCCGTAAAATCAATGCTGGTAATATTCAGAACAGTGGTATTGAGATTATGGCAGATGCCAGGATCCTCAATGATACTAAAGGGCTGATGTGGAATATCTCCGGTAACTTCTCCATGAACCGCAATAAGATTATTGATATTAATGCGGCAGAAAACGTGAATAACTATGCGCTGGGTGGTTTCGACGCGGTTTCTGTAGTAGCCAGAACAGGTTCACTGTACGGTGATATTTACGCTAACAGAATATTGCAACGGGTAACAGATGTAAACAGTGAATACTACGGACAGCTGTTATTGAATGCTGACGGTCTGCCGGTAGTGGTGGATGCACCGAATGGTGGTCAGTTCCTTGGTAACCAGGGCGCTAAGGCGCTGGTTGGTGTAACTAACACCTTCTCTTATAAGAATTTCTCGCTGGGTTTCCTGGTAGATGCCCGTATTGGTGGTAAGATCTACTCTACTACCCAGCTGATGATGCAGAAAGCAGGTACTGCCGCTATTACTGCTCCCGGAGGCGAGAGGAATGATCTCGTAGTGCCTGGTGTCGTAGATCTGGGCAATGGAAAATATGGCGCCAACAACAAGTCAGTTACAACACAGCAGTACTGGAATGCTATGACTGCCGGTAACCTCGGTGCCCCGGAAATTAACCTGTATGATGCTACCAGTGTTCGTCTCAGAAATGTACAGTTGAACTATAACCTGCCGAAGAGTGCATTGGGCCGCCTTCCGGTTCAGGCAGTGAAAGTTGGTCTCTCCTGCAATAACGTATGGATGATTTCCAGCCATGTACGCGGTCTGGATCCGGAATCCGTATTTGCGATCGGTTCCAATGCTACCGGTTTTGAGAACGGTGCGCCTCCAACCACCCGTACATTCCTGTTGAACCTTAGCCTTAGTTTCTAACCATTAATTGCAACTGACATGAAAAAAATATTCATAAAATCAGGTGTGGCTTTGGCAGCATTTTCCATGTTGTTGTCCGCCTGCAGCAAATTTGATGAAATCAACCGGAACCCTAAAGTGGCCGATGAAACGCAGGTGCAGGAAGAGTTCCTCATCAATAGCTCTATCATCGCCGCCCAGATGGACCCGGATGTAGCGGAACGCTCGTTTGTACTGATCTGGAAAGCAGCAGCACACCAGCAGCTGGACGACGGTATTACTTCCGGCGCTAACAATGACGGCTGGTCCGGCGCTTATTACAACCAGATCACCAGCTGGCTGACCAATATTTACAATGCTGTTGAGGTAAGTGAGAAGAAAATTAAGGCCGGTAAGATCACTGAGAATACCAATAACCTGTTGCAGGTAGCACGTATATGGCGTGCGTATCTGTTGACCGAAATGTCTGATAACTATGGACCGGTAGCCATCCAGGGTTATGTTACAGGCCTCAACCCGGACTTCGCCAGCGTAAAGGACGTATACTATTTTGCATTGTCTGAATTGAAGGACGCCAGTGCTAAACTGGAAGTTGACCGTGGCGCCGGTAGCCTGAAAGATTATGATCCGGCTTATGGGTTTGACTATAAACTGTGGCAGCGCTATGCTAACTCTATGCGCCTGCGTCTTGCCATGCGTTTGTCTGAGGTAGATGCTGGTAAAGCTAAAGCAGAGTTTGAGGATGCCGTGCGTGGTAACCTGATCACCGAGATGAACCAGACCTTCCAGGTACAGGAAAAACCAGGATGGGATGCACTGAGCGGTGTAATGAGCCGTGAATGGAATGAGCAGCTGATGACTACTACCCTCGAGAATTTGTATACTGGTCTTGGTGGTGTAAAAACTGCTGATCAGCTCACGGACCCGGTTTATCAGCCATATATCAGGCCTGCTGACTGGGCAGGTTTGCAACTGACAAACCACTTCCCAACCACTTCCAGTGATCCGCTGGCAGGTTTCTGGTTTGATGGTTTACCGCAAACAATTGACCCGCGCGCCTATAAAGCATTTATCCCTGCCGGTGATTTCACCAACCCTAATTTCTCTAAATATCCTTCTTACAATGAGAATGCGTGGAAGCGAACTGCCCGTGCTTTGATGAAGAATGATAAGGATACCGCCAAATTGCTGGATGGTAAAATGGCATGGAACGGTCAAACCAATGGCGACTGGGGTACCAAAGGAACACTCAACCGTTGGTATTATTGGCCCGGTGGCGCTCCGCGTATGACGCAGCAGTTCCGCGGCAGCACCAGCAAACGTATTTTCTTCGCTCCGTGGGAAACTTACTTCCTGATGGCGGAAGCGTCAGTAAGAGGATGGAGTGTGCCCGTTCCCGGTAAGGCAGCTTATGAAAAAGCGATCACGCAAAACTTTGAATATTGGGGTGTTTCCCAGTTCGCTGGCGCCTATCTGGCTTCTTCCGATTTCAACATGGTTGGTACTTCCGTAAGCTGGGACCACACTGCTGAGCCGCCGGCTACGCATACTATGAACTTCAAGAACGGTTATACCGATGCTCCGGGCACTGTAGCTATTAAATATCCGGTTAATAACCTGTATAAAAATGGCGCTGTGAAAAATGACCTGTTGACGAAGATCATCACACAGAAATACATTGCCAACATGCCCTGGTTGCCGCTGGAAGCATGGAGTGATCAGCGCAGGCTTGGTCTGCCGTTCTTTGAAACACCGAACGTAGAACAATCCATACCAGGATTACCGGCGTTGAATAATGGCAACTACATGACCAGCAGTGTTAAATTTTACCCGCAGCGTATAAGATACCCGTCTTCTATGAGAGCGGCCAATAGCAAAGGCTATGATCAGGCCGTAGATTTCCTTGGCGGACAAGAGGAAGTTACTACACCGCTGTGGTGGGCTAAAAAGCCATAATTCTTTGCTTCACCCATAACTGTCACGTCAGCCGTTAATTGGAAACAATTAGCGGCTGACCTTTTTTATAGCGCCCCCATCTCTTTCCGGAAGATGTCTTCCACCATTTTGATTTCTTTGGCGTAGATGGTTTTTTTACGTGACCCGAAGTACAGTGTATTTTCCACTTTGATATCGCCGGCCCATACGGCTTTTACCTGTCCTGATTTGATCTCATCGCGGCAAAGGAAATCAGGTATGATCGCAAAGCCTTCATTGCCGCTCAGGCAGCGGACAATGGAGCTGATATTAGGCACGATATAGTTAGGCTTGAAGTCGATGTTCTGCCGGAGGTTCATTTTCCAGAACCGTTTAAGGTGGTCCATGTCTGCAGCGGTACTATACCATACCTGTTGTTTCAGCCAGCTTTCCACCGCCCCTATTTTCGCCACCTTTTCTTTTTCATCTTTTACATCGAGCTCTTTCAGCAGTGTTTTAAGGGGTTTGATGTTGGTGCGTTCACCACAGACCAGGAGGATTTTTTCGCGGGAGAAGGGTTTGAATTCGAGGTTGGTCTGTTCTCCCTTTTCCGGGGTCACGATCAGGTCCAGCACCCCTTTATCCAGGTCGTGTATCATTTCCTGGTACAGGCCGAATTTTACGATCACGTTGAACGGCAGGGTGGAGATATATCTTTCCAGGGTGAACTGGAATGTTTCGAAGCACATGCCGATGCTGATGGTAGAGCGGCCTTCGCGGCTGCTGCGGTGAAATACCTGTTCCGCCATTTCCAGCCGCCCCATCGGTTCCTGGATGAAGTTGTAGAGCACTTTGGCCCTTTCTGTAGGCACCATTTTTTTCGCCGAGCGGTCAAACAGTTTGTAGCCGGTAGCCACTTCCAGGGAATTGAGGTGCAGGCTGACGCCCGGCTGGGAGATATATAACGCCTGTGCGGCCGCTGTAAGGGTACCTTTCTCGTAGATGGTTTTAAAGGTACGCAGCCATTCCATATTCAGATTCATAATCTATCATTTTTCTGATACAAAGGTACAACTTATCTTATTTGGGTAATGATTTATTTCGAAGGAAATTTGTGTTGTCGAATTAGAAAACCTAAAACATAAGACAATGCTTTTTTCAAATCATACCATAGGAAACATAGTACTTCACAACCGGATTGTAATGCCTCCCATGACCCGTTCCCGGGCGGGCGCCAACGATGTGGCCACCGGTGAGATGGCGGAATATTACGCACAGCGTGCCACTGCAGGGCTGATTATTACCGAAGGCACACAGATCAGTCGTCAGGGCCAGGGTTACGCCTGGACACCGGGCATCTATTCCCCCGCACAGGTGGAAGGCTGGAAAAAGGTGACCGACGCGGTGCATCGCGAAGGTGGGAAGATATTTGCCCAGTTATGGCATGTGGGCCGTGTATCACACGTGTCCCTGCAGCCGGGAGGCGCAGCTCCGGTGGCTCCATCTGCTATCCTGGCGGAAGGTGTAAAAGTAGTGATTGACGCTACCGGCAAAGGCCCGACCGGTGGTGGTATCCGCAAGGAACAACACTCCATGCCCCGTGAGCTGACCATCCCGGAAATAGCCGCTATTATCGAAGACTATGCAGCGGCTGCAAAAAATGCCATCGCGGCCGGATTTGACGGCGTGGAACTGCATGGCGCCAACGGATACCTGATAGAGCAGTTTATTGACTCACAAACCAACCGCCGTACCGACAAATATGGTGGTAGCCTTGAAAACCGGCTGCGTTTCCTGAAGGAAGTAGCAACGGCCGTTGCCAATGCTATCGGTAAAGAAAGAGTGGGCGTGCGCCAGGCGCCGCTGACAACGTTGATGGGCGCGCAGGACGATCATCCGGAGGAGACGTATATCGCCGCAGCACGGCTGCTGAACGAAGTAGGCGTGGCTTATATACACATCGCGGAAGCCGACTGGGACGATGCGCCGGTGATGGCCCCGGCTTTCAAGAAAGCCTATCGTGAAGCGTTTAAAGGTACCCTCATTTATTCCGGTAAATACAACAAAGCCAGGGCGGAAGAAGCGCTGGAGAAAGGCTGGGCTGACCTGGTGGGTTTTGGCCGTCCTTTTATCGCCAATCCCGATCTGCCTTACCGGCTGGAACATGATCTGCCGCTGAACATACCGGATGTTTCCACTTTCTTCGGAGGTACCGGCAAAGGCTATACGGACTATGCCCGCTATCAGCAACCTGTAAATGTTTAAGCCATAAAATAACTCAGGCTGGATATCCTTATCCAGCCTTTTTTATGATACGCGCCGCCGGAAAATTTATAATGGAAAATATGGCATGGCATTGAGCAGAATATACTGCCGTTGTTGTCCGCTGAAATGTTGTTCGCCGGCGCTTAGCAGTACCGGTCGTGTTACCAGCAGGGCATCACTGATAACGACTCCCTGGCGGAAGGTGGTGTAGCCTGTCCAGTGGGAGGTGCCCGGTTTTACACCTACCCGCAGCTTTTTGCCTTCTGTGGTGGTGATATCCATCTGTTGGGCATCGTTGTCATAAAATCCCTCACTAAAGCCTTCTCGCTTCAGGGTAACGGTCTGATGGCGCTGGTCCAGCGCTACTACCGTGACGGTTTGGGTACCCGGACCGCCCAGTTCCCACGGTACGCTGATGGTGTGTTTCCAGCTATCGCCCTCGCGTAGTTGTGCCGGCGCCTGACCCCATATCAGCGCGTTGTACAGCAGTCCGCTGGCGCTGGTATTGGCGTATGGCTTGTCCTGCCAGCTATTATTGCCATCCAACCCTATGACGGCAGCAGCGCTGGCTTTCGGGCGGCCATCGTACAGATCGGTTTCCGTAAAAACGGGCCGGGTGGGATGGTTGTCGGTCACCTGGTAGGTACTGCTGCCGCTGATACGAAGCACCAGCGGCGCGAATCCGTCGCCGGTCATAGCTATCGTGCGGGAGTACATATTAGCCAGGGTGTCACCCTTAGAGAGGCTGGGGGAAAGAAAGGAAGAGGTGGTTTGACTGTAGGCTTGCCAGGGTGAAAGTCCCATTATCATCAAAAAAAATAATAGCGGTTTCATATTTGTTTTTTTGTGTACTAAAGTTGGTTATAAGGGTGTTGTGATAAAAATCAATTAAACAGTTGCAGTCACCTTTTCAATGACCGGGGTCGTCTTTTCAATATTTCTTTGGGGGAGATGGGGGGTGGCATGATATTTATCGTCTTATTAGTACTACAACTGTTGTATTGATGCCGCAAACCTTCGTCTGTATTTGCAAGGGATGGGTCGTGTTATTTTGGTTGCTATTGTCCGCAAATGAGGTTTGGGCACAGCATTCCGCCACAACGGGCGGGAAGGTGGTGAACAAATTTACCGAAGAGCCGTTACCATTCGCTACTGTTTACTGGAAAGCCGCCGGTTACGGCGTGATGACGGATAGTGCCGGTCATTTTAAGCTGGCGCGCAGCTCCCGCCGGGAAGACACGCTGGTTGTGCGTTATGTGGGATATGATCAGAAGATGATCCCGCTGACGGCTACCGATGTTCCGTCGTTGCTGGTACAGATGGAAGCTACCATGAAAGTTGGCGTGGAGGTAAAAGCCAAAATGGACAGGGGACTGGTATGGTGGCGGCAGATAGTGGCCCGCAAAGCGGTCAATGCGCCCGGGCACTACGATAATTATTATGCTGAACTGTATAACAAACTGGAGATCGATATTTCCAATATCGACAAGCGGCGCTGGGAAAAGTCGCGTTTCATGAAACCCTATACATTCGTTACGCAACGGATAGACTCCACTTCTGAACAAAGTCCTTTTCTTCCGGTTTTCCTGAGCGAATCTGTTTCCGATTATTATGTGTCTGCCAGCCCGTCCCGGGTAAGGGAAGAGATCCGTGCCCTGAACAGCAGCGGTGTTAAAAATGAGTCTGTACTGGAATATATGGGAGGCATCAACCAGAAAATCAATACCTATCAAAACTCCATGCTTGTTTTCGGACGTGAGTTTATCAGTCCGCTCAGCAGCATGGGGGATCGCTACTATCACTACAAAGGGCTGGATACCGTTACCCGCAACGGAGAGCAATTTTATCACCTGGCATTTACTCCCCGCCGCGAAGGGGAAAACCTGTTTGCCGGTGATTGCTGGATACAGGCCTCTACCTGGGCGATACAGAAGATCAGTTTATCGGTGGCCGGTGCGGTGAATATCAATTTTGTAAAGCGGCTGGATATCATCCAGGAGTTTACGCAGCAACGTGAGAAAGAATGGGTAGTGACGAAAGACCGTTTTGTGGTGGAGCTGGCACCGTTAGGGAAATCCAGGACGACCTTCATCGGCCGCAAGACTACATTGTACAGTAATATTGCTACCAACCAGGATTTTATCACTACGAAACTTAGCAGCAACCGCAGGAATGAGGAGGTGGCGGTTGCGGACAGCGCTGCTACCGGCGGTAAGGTATATCTGGAACAGCACCGGCCGGAGACATTGACCCGCAATGAAAAGCATGCTATAACGCTGGTGGATACACTAAAATCGATGCCTTCGTTCAGACGGCTGAGCAATACTATTACTTTCCTGGTGGATGGTCATATCAAACTGGGTAAAGTGGAGATAGGGCCGTGGTATAAATGGGTGAGCCGCAACCGGGTGGAGGGTGCGAGGCTGCGGTTTGACCTGGGCACTACCGCTGAATTCAGCCGCAACTGGCGGTTGAACGGTTATCTGGCCTATGGCATGAAAGACCAGTCGCTGAAAGGGAAGATGGCCGTATCTTATACCTGGCCTAAAGACAATGGCTGGCAGGTGTTTGCTTCCTACAAGGATGACCTGGATAATAATCAGCGTGGATTTAACGGAGATGAAGTATCGCTGGACAACATTTTTGGACAGCTGGTGCGCCGTCGCGGTATTCCGCAGAAGTTCATCCGCGAGTCAGATATGCGGGTATCTGTTCTCAGGCAGTTTCCGCAGGAGTTTTCATTGCAGGGCACCGTTTCCCGTACCTGTTACACCACTTTCGAACCGTTGCCTCCGCATAAAATTTTCTTAGCAACAGAACATGAAAAGGTTGTCAATACCGAACTGCAGCTGAAATTCAGGTATGCGCCGGGAGAGAAAGAAGTACGTACCTTCCGTAAAACGAGGCGGGTGCGCAGTAACCTGCCGGTGGCGGAAGTGGGTTATTCGCTCGCCGGCGCCGGTATACTGGATAGCAAATACCAGTATCATAAAATAAATATGAGTGTCCGGCAGCAATTCAATTTAACAGGCTGGGGGCGTATCAATTACATGGTATATGCCGGGCAGATCTTTGCCGACAAGCTGCCGTTTATGTTGTTACAGATACATCCCGGAAACGAAACGTATTATTATAACAAAGAGGCTTTCAGCCTGATGAACAAGTATGAGTTTTTCAGCGACCGTTATGCGGGGATCAATGTTGAGCATAATTTTAACGGCAAGTTGCTGAACCTGCTGCCCTTTATGCGCAGGACGGGCGTGCGACAGTTCTGGAATGTGAAGTCGGTGATCGGCGATTTATCATATCGAAACCGTGTATATAACCAGATGGAGTTTGGCCGCTATGGTATGCGGTCGTTGAGAGGAAATATTTATACCGAAGTAGGTACCGGCTTTGATAATATCTTCCGTTTCTTCAGGGTAGATGCCGTATGGCGGTTTTATCCGCAACAGTCGCCGGTGTCGCATACGAGTGATTTTGGCGTGTTCGGTAGTTTCAGGTTGCAGTTTTAGTAAGGGGTGCTGATTATTTTTTTTGGAGGGGAAATGGAAAAATTTATATTTGCTGCTACAACCATTATACTATGACCGAAGCAGAGTTTAAAGCGTTGATGGAATTGTCGGAAAGGCAGCGTTATGAAGACCTCACTCCTGAAGCTGCGCTCCGTTCATTCGTTGGAGCCGGTATTCTTGATTGGAATGGTAATTTCAGAGAGCCGTATAAGGAGTTAGAAGGTTATTTTACCGAGATGACCCGCAAAAGAAGAGCTGATTCAAAGGAGAACGTTGATCCTGAAGAGAATGTTGACCCCCAATAATCAATAACTATGTACGATGTTAAACCCAACCTTGTCATCGGTTTCCATGGGTGCGAAGCCGAGGTGAGAGACATGCTTTTATCTAATCCGGATGAATTTAAAATGAGCCAGAAACCATTTGACTGGCTGGGAAATGGATTCTATTTCTGGGAGAATAATTATTATCGGGCGCTGGAATGGGCGCGTGATAAGCAAAAGCGAGGCGTAATCAGGGAACCTGCTGTTGTCGGAGCGGTATTACACCTCGGGTATTGTTGTGACTTCATGGAAACAGAGTATCTTCGGTTATTGTCCAATTATCATAGAAATATGATGGAGAAATACGATGCTTTGGGAATCCCGTTGCCGGAAAACAGAAATTTGCCAGGACATGAATCTGGCGACAAAGTATTACGATACCTCGACTGTGCGGCGATAGAATTCATGCATGAGGAAATTTGGAGAAGCGCCAAGGCTGAGGTCAGAAAACAAAATCCCGCCCGTATCAGAAACTTTGACTCCACCCGGGGCGTTTTTACGGAGGGCGCGCCGGTATTTAAAGGGGCAGGCCTGTTTGAAAAGACACATATACAGATATGTATCCGCAATCCTAATTGTATCCTCGGTTTTTTTAAACCAAGAAAGGAAATAGATTTTAAAGTGTGGATGGATAGCCGTCAGGCATCGAAGATGACAACTGATGCCGCCTGATCATTTACCCCAAAGCTGTATTCAACAATGCGGCAGTGTTACCGGGCTGTTCTTCAGGAACGCCGCTGCTGCCTTAGATCTGTCAACCTATTACAAACTAATAATTTAACATCCGTAAATCACTATCCTCTAAGTTGTATTAACAAAAAATAACAAATAACAAGAAAATTTTACCTTATATTGATGAGTACATTAAAACCCATCATTATGATCTGGACTATTATTATCGGAGGCATCGCTGGCTGGCTGGCCGGTAAAATTATGCGTGGTGACGGATACGGGATTATCATCGATATTCTTCTGGGCGTCGTTGGCGGCTGGCTGGGCGGCTGGATTTTCGGTAAGCTGGGGCTGCATATAGGCAATAGCCTGATCGGCTCACTGGTAGTGGCGCTGATCGGCTCCATTATATTGATTTGGCTGGTACGTCTTGTGAAAAAATGATAACATCTGCCTGAGTGTACTACTAAGGGCCGGCAATTAATCGCCGGCCTTTTTCAGATCAGATACATGCGTCCAGGTGAGCTTGTCTGTTTCAATGGCTTTTAACCAACTAAATATCTGATATATAGTTGTAAACATAGAATAAAATCATGAGAATCCGGTCATGTGTCAGTGGGCCACTTTGATATAACCCCACCCTTCTCTTTGTTTGGTGACGATCTCATAAATAGCGTCGGGCACTACCTGTACGCCGGGCAGCAGCTCGCTGGCAGTTTTATTGTTTCGTTTCATAGTGGCGCCGCACACTTTAAAGCTCACATTCTTGTGATTGTTGAGTAGTTCGTTCACCGCAGGTGCTACGCCGGACTTATCTTTCAACACCATATCGAGCGCGTCTCCGTATATCGCTACTTCCAGTTGCGCGTCAGGGGAGCCTTTCAGGATACCATTCAGCTGCCGTAAAAGAGTTTGTTGTGCTTTGGGCGTTTTGCTGGTGATGTCGAAAATAACTTTGTAGTCGGCCTGTGCCTGGCAAACTGCGGTGCCCAACAGGAAGGTCAGTATGATCAACAGCTTTTTCATAGCAGATTGTTTTAGGTGAAACGGATATTATTTTTTGTGTTGCCGTGCAATGGGGCCGAAGGGGCCGTATTTATGCTGTGTAGCGGGGAACGTGTCGCTGAAGGGACCAAAGGGATGATCGGGCGGTTTGGTCCGGATATCGGGCCAGTCGGCAGGAAAGGCTTTTACCGGCCGTGGCTGTGAATTGACGAAGGCGGCCACATTCCAGGCGTCTTCATCGCTGAGCAGTGGACGCTGATAATCGGTGCCCAGGGGCATATTGTATTTCACATAGCCTGCAAACCTGGACAACCGGTATAAGCCGGCGCCGGTGTTGTAGCTGTCCGGACCCCATAGCGGCGGGTAACGGTATTCCGTTGCCCCGGCAGGACGCTCGCCACCACCATCGGCGCCATGGCATCGCTGGCACTGTTGCAGGAAAACGGCTCTCCCTTTGACAGTATCAGCGGCTACCGGCAGATAGGGCAGTTCACGGATACCACTGCCAGGTGTTTTATAACTTTTAGGAAGATCTTTTCCCAGCCATTGTATATAGGCGACGATCGCCTGCAACTCCGGACTGTTGCTGTCAAGGGCGGCGCCGTTGAGACTTCTGACAAAACAATCGTTCACTTTTTTGGCGATGGATTCCACCGTGCCGCTTCTGGCCCTGAACTTCGGATAAGTAGAGGCGGTACTGCCATAGTTATTGCCCCATGGTTTGGTACCCGCGTCCAGGTGGCAGTTCTGGCAGTTCATGCCATTGCTTATCTGTGCCACACTGCCCTGTGGACCGAGGTATTGGGCGGTATGTGCTATCAGCGACCGGCCATAGCGTATCCTGTCGCCTTCGGCGGTATGCGGGATCATGGCGGTATCAGGCGCCTGCCATAATTTTTCCGGTAAGGGACCTGCGCGGCGGCAGCTGTACAGGGCGGCGAGCAGCCCCATTAAAAAAGTGATGTAACACTGTTGGTGGATCATCCTGTAAAACAATAACCGCAGTTTTTTTCCTGTGCCCGTCCCAGCGCCCACATGCCGGACGGCACCACATCAATGCCTGGTAAAACACCTGCCAGCCATTCGTTTTTTACCGCCGTCGCGTCCAGCGACATTTCTTGTGCCACAATAGCGCTGTAGACGGTAATGGCCATGTTGCATACGGCAAACAACACGCCGCTGTTCTGTAGCTGGTTAATGCCTATCTCCACTTCGCCAATGCCAGGAACGACAAAATCTCCCGGCTTCGGCTGCCAGAAGGGATTGCGGACGGCCGGCGCTTTTGTTTTGGGATCGTTTACCTTGAACAGCTGCCCGAATTTGTATTTTTCCCACAGCTCATCTTTCATAGCATAGGGGATGCCGTCATGCCGTAACACCACTACCGCGCAACAGTCTTTCTCCGGCACGCCGGTAGCCTGGTTGGTCAGCATAAAAACTTTAGCCCATGCAAAAGGGAACATTTCATGCGGACGGGTAACGTCCAGTACGATGCGGTGTTTCCCTTTGATTTTGTTGGCCCAGGCATCGGGCGTGTCGGTGCTCATATGTTTGCTTTCCTGTGCCAGTGTGGCAAAAGAAGGGATACTCAGCAGCGTGGCGCCCGTCAGCATTTTTCCGAGGAAGTCACGACGGTTGGTACCCCCGTCTGGTGTATGATTCATAGCTTATAAATTTTGAGGTTACAGTTTGGTGATCACCTGACACGGTCAAAATACCTGAAGAGAGAAGTAATATAAATGTAAAGAAACCGGAAAAGCACTTATCAGATAAAAGTGACAAAATCTGAAGCGGCTTGTGGTAACAAATCAGGGAACTGATGTGGTAAACGATGTGTAAAATAGCGGAACTCATTGATGAAATGCGTCTGGTCGCAATACCCCGCTTTATGCGCCAGCAGCTTCCATTGCGGGTACCGCATCCGTGCTATGTAATCGATGGTTTTTCTGAAGCGCACCAGCCGGCAGAACATTTTCAGGTGTAATCCTGTCTGGTCCAGGAAGGCCCTTTCCAGCGTGCGTTTGGTGAGGAATACCTGCGCTTCCAGTTGCCGGATGGTAATGTTGCCATTGGCCGCAAGTATAAGCTGTATGGCATCCCCGAGATGACAGCCGTTTTTAGGCGTTGCTGTCAGCTGCGCCAGCAGCCAGGACTCCAGTAATGCTACCTGTTGCTCCGGAGAACTACACGCGCTGATCGCTGCAATGACGGATGCCGTACCGTCGCCAAATACGGCAGCGAGGTTTGTACTACGGTCACAAAACGATGAGGCAGGCAGGCGGAACAACCGGGACCAGCTGCCCGGCCTGAAATGTGCTGCCAGCAGCTGCATATGGCCGCTGACGCGCCACTCGCTCACCTGGCTGCGGGGACCTGAGAGGGTAGCAGCCGGTAAATATTCCTGCCGGATAACATCATACAGGGTATGCTCAGGGCCGGGATTGAACCACATGCTCTGCATAAAATGCGGGAGGACCGTCAGATACCGGACTTCTTCTGCGGGGAAATCACATGTGATCATCTGCCACGAAAGCAGATCATCCTGCAGCCGCCGATGAGGCCGGAATGTTTGCACCTTGAACATAGGCAAAGGTTTCTTTGGGGCACAGTGAGATCTGGTGCAAAGATCCGCTTTTTTCACGCAAAGTGCGCGAAGAAAGCAAAGATTTATCCGGCTATATTAAGATGCATCGTATGCCGGCTGCCAGGACTGGCTGGTACCCGTTTCGATGGCTTTGTTCGCCATATGTACCGCTATGGCGGCTATTTTGCCTGTTTCCGCGCTGGAAGCAGGAGGGATGTTTTTACGGATGCTTTCTGCAAAGGCCAGCAGCGCAGAGGTGGTGGGCTCCGGTACTGTCTGGCCGGCGACGCCGAATGTCAGGGGAACACCTTCTCCGGTCTGATCGGTTTTGGTGGCGCCGGTAACACCGTCTACCACCGCCAGTTCCTTTTTCCCTCCTTCGCTGTAGACAAATGCTTTGTCCCGCTGTATCTCAATAGTACCACGGTCACCCAGCACCCGGATAGCATACCCTTTGTAAGCATTGCTGAGTATAGATGACACGCTGGCTTTCACGCCGCCGGGATATTCAAAAACTGTCCGCACATTGTCCCAGGTTTCCCTGCCGTCTTTCCAGTAGTCGATGCCGCCCATGCCTATTACGCGCAACGGATGCGCGTCCTGCAGATAATTCACCATATCGATCTGATGACCGCACAGTTCCGCTACCAGGCCACCGGAATATTCGCGGTACATGCGCCAGTTGACCAGCCGTTCCATAGACGGGTCAGGCACCGGATTCCGCCAGTCGGAATTACGGTGGTACTGGCATTCAAAATGGGTGACTTTCCCCAGCCAGTTTTGACCGATGACTTCTTTCACCCGGTGATATAACCCATAATAACGGTACTGATGGCCTACCTGCAACACCAGCCCGCTTTTACGGACCTGGGCCGCCAGCTGTATCGCCTGTGGAATATCATAAGTCATGGTTTTCTCGAGATATACATGCTTGCCGGCATCCAGCGCATCTTTAGCCATCGGGTAATGCATTGAGAGCGGCGTAGCGATAATAACGGCGTCCACTTTTTTATCGTCCAGCAGTCGCCGGTAATCGGTATAGGCTTTCGCCCCTTTGGCTGCCAGCGACATGCCCCGCTGCAAATGCGCCGGTATCACGTCACAGCAGGCGATCAGCTCCATGCCGGGTATTTTCTGCAATAGTTTGGCTATGCCGCTGCCGCGGTTGCCGGTACCAATAATGCCTGTTTTTAATGGTGCTGCTGCTGCCTGTCCCAGCACAGGTAAGGCATTGGCCAGCATAGCACCTGACAGCGCCACAGCGCCGGTATACAAAAATTTTCTGCGGGAAAAATAGTGGTCTTGCATAACCTACAAAATAATCAATTAAATATGCCGTAAGGCATAAAAGAGCGAGAACGTTCTCGCTCTTTTATCCGGTAAACACTGGTATGGCTTTCCGGTGTTGATTATATTTAAGGTGAAAACAAACCCAACATGCGATTAACCAAAATCACCAGGATGATGCTGGCAGGCATGGGCCTGTTGCTTTGCAGTTTCCTGCCACAGCAAAAGAAAGTACGCATCTTCTCGATCGGTGACTCTACCATGTGCGATTATGATGAAAAATACCTCACCGGTTTTGGCGGCGACAGTCTCTATCCTATCCGTGGCTGGATGCAGATGGCACGCCCGCTATTCCCTTCTTATGTGGAAGTACATAACGCGGCCCGTAGCGGCAGAAGCTCCAAAAGCTTTCGTTCAGAAGGACACTGGCAGAAAGTGATCGACAGCGTACAGCAAGGTGATTATGTTTTTATTATGTTCGGACCGAATGATCAAAAGCCGGATACGGCAAGGCACACCGATCCGCATACTTCCTTCCGCCAGAACCTGGTGAACTATGTCAACGAGGTGAAAGCCAAAAAGGCCCGCCCGGTGCTGTTTACCTGCCTCGTACGCCGTAAGTTCGACAACAGCGGCAAAGTGGAAAATACACACGGTGACTATGTGTCTGTGGTGAGGGAACTGGCGGCTGAAATGAAAGTGCCGCTGGTAGACCTGAATAAAAAATCTGCAGAGCTACTGGAGAGTTATGGGCCGGAAGCATCGGTGAAATTATTTGTGCACATTCAGCCGGGCATCTTCCCCAAACTACCAAAGGGCAAAAAAGATGATACGCACCTGAGTGAGTTTGGCGCTACTGAAGTAGCGGAAGCAGCGTTGGAAGAACTAAAGAAATTAAGAGTTTATTGAGGTACGGATTAAGGATTTATAAAAACGAAGACCGAAGCATTTGCTTCGGTCTTCGTTTTTTATACTAATACCCATAATCCTGTGTTAGCAGATGATTCGCTTCCAGCGATGTTTGTGGTATAGGTAACAACTCACTGCGGTTGGGCGTGAACAACTGCGCCACATTGGTGATCCAGCTGGCGGTGATGGAGCTGACCCAGTTGGCTTTGGCATAACCTGCGGGCGGCGTGGCTGGCGTTGGCTGGTACAGGGAATTACCCCATATCACCGCCGGCGAACCGGTTTTATAATACATTACCTGCGGCAGGTTATTGTAGGGCGGCTCACGTTTCATCATCTTTGTATAGTTGGCCCTTGTTTCCTGGATTTTCTGGTAAAGCAGGTTCCAGCGGATCAGGTCATACTTGCGGACCCCTTCTCCCCCGAATTCAAGAGAACGTTCGTTGACCAGCGCGGTGAAGAACGTTGCTTTGGCGGTGGGTGTCAGGCCGATTTGTGTTTCATTGCCTTTGAACCCTCTTTTTCTCACCTCTTCGTAAGCGGCAATGGCCGCGGCGGTGGGGCCGTTATTCAGTTCATTTTCTGCTTCTGCGAACATCAGCAATACATCGGAAAAACGTAACACGGGCCAGTTGATGCCCAGCTGTTGCGCGGTGGTGGTGGGTGCCGGTGTGATCCAGTCCGCCCGGAATTTTCCGCTGACCATATTCACCATGGTTTGCACGGTTTTGGTCTTGTCGGCATTGTTGTAGTAAGGCGCGGTGGTCACATCACGGCGGGTATCCAGCGAATCGAAGGAGTAGAAGTAGGTTGGAATGACGCGGATGGAGCTGTTGCCCAGCTGCCCGGCATTACCGGCCACATAAAAACGGGGGCCATCATAGTAGCCGAGGTTGCCCGTCAGTCCTGTTGCCATGGCTATTTCGAACATCACCTCGCCATAGGGATCCTGCTTGTAGGCGTCCAGCCCGTCTTTGAAGACTGACTGGAAAGCGGGATTCAGCGTATGTTTATCGCGGCGTTGCATAATATCGGCGCATTCGTCGCGTGCTATTTTGTAGTACTCCAGGTAATCTGCGGTACGTTCCATCTGCCGGGAAGCACGCCGCAGGGAATAACCGCCTCTGAACAACGCTATCCTTGCACGCAGTCCTTTTACAGCGCCTTTGGTGATCCTTTCATCTGCCGCTATGCCCGGCTCGTTGCGCCACGGCACCAGGTCTGCGGCCAGTTTCAAATCACTGAGGATACGGCCGTAAATACTGTCACGGTCGGTCTTGGGCAGAAACAGGTCGGGCTGATCGATAGAGGGTTCATACTGCGCGGGCACATCTCCCCAGTTCCTGATCAGTTCAAAATAATATTGCGCTCGGAGGGTGAGCGCTTCGCCATGCAAACGGCGCAGCTGCTGCTGTTCGGTGGCGCTGCCTTTGCTGTACAGTTCCATGGCAGGGATATTTTTAATACAGGTATTGGCGCGTTCTATGCCTGTGTACAGCTGCTGGAAAGGGCCGGGCAACTGTGCGTTGGTGGCCTGCAGGTTGTAGCGGGACAGGTCGCGGGAGCTGTTGTCCGGCGCGGAGGTGTTGGTAACGCCGATCATTTCGTCGTTGTCGTACGGGTACATGAGGCTCAACCGGCTGCCATAGGCCTGCTGGTGGGTAAGCGGCTCATAGGCGCCGATGACGGCGCTGGTAGCATTGGGCACATCGCTGAAAATATATCGTTCGTCGAAGGCGGACGACGGCTCTTTGTCGAGGAATTTCTTACAGGAAACAGCCATGGTCAGCATCGCGATACATCCTGTGTAGAAAGCTATCTTCATCATCTTCATAATGTCAGGTTTAAACCAAAAAAGAAAGAGCGGCTGCGCGGATAGGCGGCATAGTCTACCCCTGGTGTAATGGGAGTGGAGCGGCGGGAGTTCACTTCCGGATCATAGCCGCTGTAGCCGGTCAGCACGGCGAGGTTGTTACCGGTGGCGTAAATGCGCAGACTGCTGATTTTCGCCCTGCTCAACCATTTGGACGGAAACGTATAGCCGATAGTGATGTTGTTGATCCGGAGGAAAGAGCCGTCTTCCACCGCCCAGGAGGTAGGGTAGAAGGCGCCTGCGCCGGAAATGGGCATCCAGATTCTGGCATCGCCGTTCACGGCAGCCAGTTCCTCCGGTGATGCGCCGGTCACCACCTGCTTGCCACCGACGGTGATCACCTGCTGGATAACTTTTCCGCTGTTGTCGATGGTGCGCCAGCGGTCTTCCATAATGCCCAGCATATTGGTGTGACGGGAATAGCCGTTCGTGAACTCCACCTTGTTGGCATTCAGGATCTTGTTGCCCACCACGAAATTGAGGAACACACTCAGATCGAAATTTTTGTATACGAACTGCTGATTAAGACCGCCGCTGAATTTGGGGTTGGCGTTGCCGATGATGGTCTTGTCACTTTCATCGATGATACCATCGCCGTTGAGGTCTTTCAGTTTCATCCAGCCGGGCTGGGCTACGCCGATAGCGGTGGAAACATCTGTTACCCCGGGTTTTAAGGTGTATATTTTCGTAGTGGCGTCATAGTTAAAGTCGTCCAGGGCGTAAAAGCCGTCATTCACAAAGCCGTACATGGAGCCAACGGGTTCGCCGGTCCTGACGATAAAGTCCGCCGGTTGCCCGGAGATGCCCCAGCCGGAGTTTTTATAAAACTGTGTGAGATAGCCGGAAAGAGATTCTACTTTATTGCGGTTAAACGCGATGTTGAAATTGGAAGTCCAGCTGAAATCGTTTTTCTGAATGAGGGTAGCGGCCAGCTGCAGTTCTATCCCTTTGTTGGAAGTGGTGCCCACGTTCTGCAGCTGTTCGAGGTAGCCCGAACTGGTGGGGATGCGGATGGGAATGAGCAGGTCTTTTACTTTGTTGTAATACAGGTCGGCAGTGAATTGCAGCCTGTCTTTAAAGAAGGCGGCATCTATGCCGATGTTCCGCGATACGGTAGTTTCCCATTTCAGGTTTTTGTTGGCCAGGGTGTTGGCGGCGTAGCCGGGCGTGATCTGTTCGTTGAGGGCATACTGTGCATTGGCGGCGTAGGTATTCAGGTAGAGGTAATCGCCGATACGGTTGTTGCCTGCGAGGCCGTAGCTTACACGCAGCTTCAGGTCAGAAATAAAATGTACTTCACGCATAAACGCTTCCTGCGAGATGCGCCAGGAGAGCGCTGCGGAAGGGAAGTATCCCCAGCGTTTGTCCGGGGCGAATTTAGAAGAGCCGTCGGCACGGAGGCTGGCGCTGAACAGATATTTGTCCTGGTAATCGTAGTTCACTTTTCCAAAGAAAGACAGCATACTGCTTTCGAGCACTGTTGTTTTGGGGAAGAGCGGTACCGTCGTCCCGATGTTGAACTGTGCAAAAGCCTTTTCCGGTGTGATGCTTACAGGGAAGTAGCGCAGTTCGTTGTCCAGCATGCTGGAAGTGGTGGTATATGTTTCTTCTCCCAGTAATACGTTTACATGGTGGCCGCTTTTCGCCCTGTTCGTGTAGGTGAGCACGTTAGAGTTATTGAGCGAGCTGCGGTTGGTAAGGATGTTGCTGATCAGCGGCAGGTTAGCGCCGTTGAGCCTTGAATTGGAGGTAATAGGACCGTCGAAGGCGTTCTGTTCCTGGTTGTTCCGGTCATACCCGATGGTGGACCGGAAAGAGAAGTATTTGTTGAAGGTATAATTCAGGTAACCGCCGATGTTGAAGATGCGGGCATATCTTCTACGATATTGTGCATTGCTGAGCAGCACCGGGTTGATGATGCCGAGGCCGTTACCTGCGTTGGTGTCGTTATAATAATCCACATCGTCTTCCATTTCGGCGTTGGTGTTGTCGAGCTCGAAGGGCCGGTATTTGATGGCGTGGCGCAGCCCGTTGTAGGCCGAGGCGCCTTCGTTGGAGGAGCCGGCGCCGCTGATGGTTTCATCACTGTACCGTACGTTGAGCCCTATACGTAGTTTATCGTTGGCCCTGTGGTCCAGTTTGAAATTAATAAGATTGCGTTTCAATCCTGCGTTGAGCATGATACCATCTTCCTGGTTGTTGGTGTAGGAGAGATTGAACCGGGTGGTTTTGCTGCCGCCGGCGATGCTGACGTTATGTGTCTGCATCAGCGCTTTGCGGCCGAAGACGTTATCCTGCCAGTCGATGGTGGGCACGGACTTATATTTCTCCAGGTCATCTCCATAGATAGTGGCGAAGGAGAGGCTGTCTGCCGACAGGCCGCGGCTTCTTTCGTATTGATACAGCACAAATTCGTAGGGTGACAATACCTCCAGTTTTTTGGGCAGGCTGCGTACGCCCACGGTGCCGTTGTAGCTGACGATTGTTTTACCTTCTTTCCCGTTTTTGGTGGTGATGATCACCACGCCGTTGGCGCCACGGGCGCCGTAGATGGCCGTAGCAGAGGCATCTTTGAGCACGTCCACGGATTCGATGTCCTGCGGTGCGATGCCGGCGAAACCATCTTCTACCTGTACCCCGTCGATGATGTAGAGGGGGGCGTTGTCTTGTGTGACCGATCCGCCACCCCGCACTTTGATGGTGAAGTCCGATCCAGGCTTACCTTCTGAGGAGGTGATCTGTACGCCCGCCAGTCGGCCGGTGAGGGCTTCCGCGGCGGAGTTGACCGGGATGTCTTTCAGCTGTTTGGCATTGACGGAAGACACGGCGCCTGTCAGGTCTTTCCTCCGGACGGTGGCATAGCCGACTACCACCACATCGCTGATATTTTTCATTTCCATGGCCATAGCCACATCGATCACTGCACGGCCGCGAATGGTTTCTTCCCGGGTCACGTGACCGGTGTAGGAGAATACCAGCTTGTCTGCTTTGGCGGGCAGCTTCAGTTTGTAGCGGCCGTTTTCATCCGTGATGGTGGCGGTTTGTGTGTCTTTCACCCTGACGGTGACGCCGATGAGTGGTTTGTGATCTTCTGCCGAGGTAACCGTTCCCGTTAGGGTATTTCCCTGCGACTGTGCTGTGGCAGCGGGCGCCAGCCACAGCAGTATACAGACGAATATGCCGGTTAGTTGTTTGATAAAATCCTTTTTATACATCATGACAATCATTTGAAAATTATGAACACCTTTCCGCTGCTGATTCCTCCGTTGTTCATCACCAGTACATAGGTGCCGTTGTTCAGTTCTCCTGTGCTGATCCTTGTTTCTGTGGTGCCGTTGGCGGCGATCCATGTTTTTACCCGTTGTCCGTCGACGGTATAGAGCGTGATAGCACCCCTGCCTTTCACCGCGGAGTGACCTACCACTAACCTGTCGGACACGGGGTTAGGGTAAATGGTGAGACCGTTGTTTTCAGCGATACCGGCAGATGATAAGGCCTGCATCAGCGCTTTACTGGCCTGTTGCCGCATCATCAGCGCATTGCCGATGGTAATGGTTGGGCTGTAGATGGTACTACCGGTGCCGTCTACACGGGAGCTGCCGATTTTATAATAGCAGGTCTGCGCCGGTGCGGCCGGGTCGTCCAGCACATAATGTGTCTGGTTGATATTGGCGGTGATGGTAGTGATTTTGGTGAAGTTGGTATTGTCGGTGGAGCGGTAGATGCCGAAGGCAAACACGTCTTTGGCCCAGTCGATGTCGAAGCTGAGGCGTACGGTGTCTCCGCCGGTGCGGACACCGGAGGTTTGCGTGAAGGTCACCTGCTGATCGGGCGAGGGTATGGCGTTGAGATATTTTTCCAGCATGGTGAAGCCGTCGCTGTCGAGGCTGTTGGCGGTGATGCCGGTGGAATCGCCGCCTTTCATTTTCTCCCACCAGTTGGGCAGCCCGTCGTTATCTGTATCATCAGGATAGGTGGAGGACTGGAGGGTGGGCCATCCGCCGACGGTGTTCTGGCTGTCGATGATACCGGAGGGGTTGCCCATGCCGCCGGACTGGTAGCTGCTGTCGCCGAAGGTGGCGGTGCCGGTGCGTGTTTCCCGGACGATGCGGCGGTCTACCGTGTCCCTGCGGGGGAGGATGGCACCTACGCCGGCGGTCACGGAAGTGAAGGCATCCTGCGCCGTCTGGGTAGTTACCGGTGCATAAGGGAAGGGGGTATTTACGCGGGCGGTGGCCAGCGCTGCTTCCGCGCCGGGTTGCCCGTCCGGATGTACGCCATAGGTCCAGTTGTTGGATGACGTGTCGGTGGTTTCTTCCACGCAGGGATAACCGGGCACGTAATTGCCTTTAACATAAAACTTGCCGCCGGGGATGGTGTCGCCGGCGAGGGATACGCTGAAAGTGGTGTACATCAGGATGCGGTGACGGCGGTTGGCGGTAGCGCAGCCGGCATCGCCGGTAGTAGCCGGTCCAGGCTTGTAGTAGTTGTTGACCATGTTATGATGACCGCCGGCGCCGCCATAGGTAGACCCTGCCCAGTTGTAAATCACGTTGTTCCTGAAATCGACATATTCCAGTTCCGGTTGCCCGGTATTGGCGCTGCCGGAGAAGCGCGGGTTACGGTTGCTGTGGCTGGCGAGGAGGTTGTGATGAAAGGATACCTGCTGGCCGCCCCATATGCCGCCGTAGCCGTGTGGCGTTTCTTTTACATGTTTGGACTTGTAGAGGCTTTCGCTCAACATGCTCCATTGCAGCGTAAAATTGGAGATGGCGTAAAAGGAGCCGGCTTCGTCGGTGGACCAGCTCAGGGAGCAGTGATCTACGATGATATTGGAAAACGGTTTGGTAACCGGTGACCCGAAATTATTGTACATGGCATCCACTGCTTTGGCGGTATCATTCGGATTGAGAATGATGTCGCCGGGGCGGCTGCGGATATAGCGGATGATGACGTTGTTGGCCCGTATGCCCATGCCGTAGTTGGCGAGACAAATACCGTCTCCCGGCGCTGTCTGTCCGGCGATGGTGATATTATCCTGTGTGATAACGACAGCGCTGAGGAGGTTGATGGTACCGGAGACTTTAAACATCACGGTGCGGTTAGGCTGGCTGACAGCGTCGCGAAGGCTGCCGGCGCCGGAGTTATTGAGATTGGTAACGTAATACACGCTGCCGCCCCTGCCGCCTTTGGCGAACCTGCCTGCGCCTTCAGCGCCGGGGAAGGCGATCTGGCGGAAAGGATAGGTGGTGCCGCTGATCATCACATTTTTAGTAACGAGGTATTTGCCGGTGATGGCGGCGGTGGTCCATGGGTACACCCGCAGGTAGAACGTTTTGCCGGTGGGCACGTCGATGTTCAGGTTACTGAAAGTATAGGCTACCGGCGTGGCGCCTGCTGTCAACACCTGGTTAGCGGCGAAGTCCGTAAACGACGTGCCGTCTGTGGACCAGGCGATGCGAGCGTGTGCATAATCAGAGGAGTTGAAAGAGAGCGGAACGGTTACCTGCTGTACTGTGAGGCTGTTGCCGGTCACGGGTGCTACGGTGTACTGTATATACCGTCCGTTATCCGGGGCGGTGGCCGCAGGCCAGGTGCTGTCCGGTGGCAGCAGCCGCTGTCCGCCGTTGCCGGAGATATAATTGTTCACTTTTAGCCCGGTGAGCGTTTGTGCGGTAGCGGTAACATCGCCGGATACGGCGGGTGACTGGTCGGCGGTGAGCGCCCATACAATAGCCGGTACGATATACGTATAGCCGGTCACGTTTACATCACTGACGGTGAGCGCGCTGGTGGCTGCGGTGCTGCTCCACGGAGATATGCGGAAGTAAAGCGTTTGACCGGTGGTGGCAGTGATATCGGGTGTATTCAGCGTATAGGTGTTGGCGGTGGCGCCGATGGAAAGTGTCGTGTCTAACATCGTGTAGTCTGTACCGTTGACAGACCAGGATACCCTAGCCTGTCCGCCTGCGCCGCTGAAAGCGAGCGACAGGGAGATGCCGGTAGCGGTGAAGGCATTGCCGGTAGTGGGCGTAACGGTGAACTGTGCATATCTGCCGGCGGCCGGAGCGCTTTCGGCAGGCCAGGTCCCGGAGGCTGGGGATAGTTGTTGCCCGTTGCTGTAACCGCCGATAGACAGGCCGCTGAGTGTTTGCGGTGCCACGGTAATGTTACCGGCAGCAGTTCCCTGCTGATTGGCGGTAAGCGGCCAAGCTGCCACGGGCGCGGTAGTGGTGATCCCTTTGATGATCACATTTTTGGTGATGAGGTATTTGCCTGTCACCACACCGGTGGTCCATGGGGAGATGCGGAAGTACAGCCTGCCGTTGTTGCGCACATTGATATTCAGTCCGGTGAAGGTATAGGCAGTGGGCGAGGAGGAGGATACCAGTGCGAAATCAGTCGTCACGTCAGAGAAGTGTATACTGTCGGTAGACCATGACAGTTTTACCCTGCCGGCACTGGAGCCGTTGAAGCTGAGGGATACCGCTATTTCCTTTACGGTGAGGGTGCTGCCGGCAGCGGGAGCAACGGTGTACAACATATTACGGGTATCATCGGCGCTTGTCTGCGCCGGCCAGGTACCGCTGTTGGGAATGGTCCGTTCGCCGCCGGAGATATAATCGTAGTGCACAAGCCCGTTGAGCTGCAACGCGGTGGCGGAGATGTTTCCCGTGGTCACCGCCTGCTGGTTGGCCGTAAGCGCCCAGGTAGCTGTAGCGGAAGTTTGCGAATAGGCGTTTCCGTTAGTAAACGTAGTGACAAACAGTGTTGCCGGCAATAAATGAAGTAGCCATTTTTTCATAAATATTCCCCCGGATATTTAGTTGTGTGAATATTTTCGGTATTGCCGGAAAGCCTTGCCGGGCGGTCGTCAGACCGCATTAGGCGTGCTTTTCTCCACATTACATGGAAGACACTGTTGGTATATGAAAGACGTGGTGAACAGGCTTCTTCTGTTTCTCTGCTTCCCTGATGCTATAGAATTATTCTGGTTGATACAGTTTCTCTAACAAATTACGTCCGAAACCGGTTACTTTGCAACCATTCGGGCATATAAATCTCCGAGAACGTTACCGGAAATAAGGGAAGGCGGGGGGATGTTGGCGTATTTACGTATTACTGAATGGCATCCAGGTCTTTTTTAAGCAGGAGATAATCCCGGCGTAATCCATGCTGCCGGCAATAGTCCGTGAGCTGCTGTAATCGTTTTTGATTGTCATACCGGAGGTTCCAGTAGAGTTTTTGCTGACAGTCCGAGCAGAGGCGGGCGGGCGCATTGTCCGTTTCCCGCAGATTGTTGGTTCCGTTCATAGTGCACCGGGCATGGAGACAGTGATGCAGGGAGAACATATGTCCGATTTCATGGGTAGCGATTTTGTTCAGCCGCGTTAAGCAGGGGATATAGGAGGCACTGTCCAGCGTACCGTTCTGGAACCGGTAAATAGATGTTACCCCCACCCGGTCTACATAGGAAGCCAGCCCGAAAACATAATTCCATTCACTTTTTGGGTACAGGTCCCGCGCCGTAATGGCCATTAAAGTAACGCCGTCCGGCGGGATTTTGCCTTTCAGCAGGCTGTCCAGGATGTATGGGGCCAGCAGCTGTATATGACCGTCTTCCCGTTGACGGAAGGTATTCGGCGGAAAGCCGGCATCAGGACGGGCCGGCAGGAGTATTGTTTGCTGCTGGAAAAAAATGGCCGTGTATGCCCGCATCGCTTCGAGCAGCTTTTCCTGCAAGGGAGTGAAATCGCCAATGGGCAACAGGTAAATGGCAGCACGGGCGGGGGAGGGTTTCACCGGCCTGGCTGCCTTGTAGGCTTCAAAAGTCTGTTCTTTTTCCTGGTGTGTAAACCGCCAATCTCCTTCCTGCGGAGGTTCCAGGGAGACATCATTGGCTGCGACGGCATCAAAGTAAGCGCGTTGAACAGCAATGACAGGATCTGCGTGCCGGCTTCTGCAAGACAAAAACAAAAGGGCAAAAGTCAGTAATCTCAACGTTTTCCAGCGCTTCAGCCCCGGGAAAGGAAACAGGATTTCAAAAACAGGCATACCGGATGTTTTGTATAGGATGAAAAGATCGTGGAATTCCATAACACAAAATAGTGGGACTGATAATTGGGCGGCTGGCCGTTTTTCTTTATTTTACCGGATCTTTCCGCTGCCAACAAATGCCATCTTACATGAAAAGGAAAACCGGTATTCTCTGCAACAGCTGCATCAGCTTTATTGTATTTATCTTGTTGCTAACTTGTGCCGTCCGTGTGCATGGACAGGAAACGCCGCGTGTCTTCACCGCTGATGTGGATAATTTCTGGGTGGCGTTCGACAGTGTACAGACAGTGAAAGATACTACGCGTCAGATTGCCTTTATGCAGTCTTTGTATATCGACAAAGGTACCGAAGGACTGAAGCTGTTTATGAAACTCAGGCGGTTCGATGCGCCGAGGCTGGTGACGGCCATCAACAAATACCCTAAATTCTGGGCGTCTGTCCGGGAGAACACGTTAAAAATAAAACCGAAGATACCGGCTATTGAAACCCATATACGGGAATTTAAAGCGTTATACCCTGATCTGCGTCCGGCGAAACTTTTTTTCACGATTACGGCTATACGCGCCGCGGGCACTGTACGGGATTCGCTCGCACTGATAGGAACAGAAATCGCCACCGGCAATAAAAACACCGACGTGTCTGAGTTCCCTGATAAACGGCTGGCGAACTTCTTCCGGACGCAAAGCACGGACAATATCATTCCTGTGGTGGTACACGAATATGTACACACCCAGCAGCGGTCAGAAGCCAAAATATTACTCGGTCAGGCCATACAGGAAGGCGCCTGCGATTTTATCACTGAGCTGATCCTGAAAGCACCTTTGATGAATTCCTATCTCCAGTACGGAAGGGAGAATGAAGCAGCGCTGAAGGAAGCCTTCAGAAAAGAAATGATGGGGGAAGATCTCTCGAACTGGTTGTACAACGGTGCTACCACGAAAACGATGGGCGATCTGGGCTATTTTATGGGATATACTATCTGTAAGTCCTACTACCGCCGTGCTAAAAATAAAAGTCAGGCCATAAAGGATATCATTACACTGAATTATGGTGATCAGGCTGCTTTGATGGCATTTCTGAATAAATCACGATATTACGGCCGGATTTAAAGCCCGCCTGTGACCGTTAACAGATACGATTGTTATTTTTATATATTGTGAATCGTGTTTATATTTACCGGTATTTCAGCAGGTTATCCACATCCATTTAAACAGCAGAACATAGATGTCATTAATAGAAAAAGTACTTAATACACCGGAGTTAATCAATCAGCCGCCTGTGTTGGTGGATATAGGAGCGTCGGGCGCTATCCACTTCAGGTGGAAGAAGATCGCGAAATATGCTGTCTGTATTGCCTTTGACCCGGATGACCGAAAATATGGTTACATCGTCCGTGAAAATGATAATTACCGGAAGCTGTATGTTTTTAACTGTGTAGTGGCGGATACCTCCAGCGACGGGCAACCGTTTTACCTCACGCAATCGCCCTATTGCTCCAGTTTCCTGGTGCCCCGTATGGAAGACCTGAAGCCGTATGCTTTTGCGGACAAGTTTGCCGTAGAGCGGGAGACAAAGCTGATGACACGCACCATCCCGGAAGTATTACAGGAACTGAATATCGGGTATATCGACTGGTTCAAAACGGATTCACAGGGACTGGACCTGCGCATCTTCCAATCACTCGATGAAAAGATGGCCCGCGATATTAAAATAGCAGAATTTGAGCCGGGCATTATGCATGCTTATCATGGAGAAGATAAACTGCATGCTGTGCTGCGGCATATGGACAACCTGCCTTTTTTCCTCAGTGAAATCACCGTAAAAGGACCGAACCGCATTTCACAGGAACAGCTGAAGAGTGTCAGCTCCAGCCCCTTCCTGCAAAAGCTGCTGGCTGCTTCTCATAAGGAAACCGCCGGCTGGGGAGAAATGGTGTACCTGAATAACTTCGATGCCCGCGACCATCAGTCCCAGCGCGACCTGCTCCTGGGCTGGGTGATTGCTACGCTCAATGAAGAGAATGGTCTCGCCCTGCAGATTGCCACCCAGGGCGCGGAACAGTACAAAACGCCTATTTTTGAGGAGTTACGTCGCGGCAGCGCCAAAAATATACGCCGCAGCTTATGGAAGCTCCGCTTCATGAGCCATGTGTGGAGAAAACTGTTTTAATGTTTGTTTTATATATAGCCAAACGACGGCCTGCTCCCGGGAGCGGGCCGTCGTTTTTTATGGCCGGCAGGAAGTGAAAAAGCGAAAAGTTCACCATAATTCAGTAAATTATATTGTCGAGCTTTGTTACCATCAAAAGTGAATGATCCCCGTTAACGCTATTAATCCTGTCTGTCATGGTCTTAAAAATCATTAATGCTATACTGATCCTCGTTGCTGTATTCATGGGCTTTAAACAGGGATATGCCATGTTTTCCGGGAAGCCGGAGATGCTGGACATGTTTGGTAAGTGGGGAATCGGTAAAACCGGGGTGATGATCAATGGGATGGTTACCATCCTGGCGGCGGTGCTGATCCTGTTCCCGAAAACTTTTGTATGGGGCAACTTCCTGATGGCATTAGGTATCCTGCTGATCATTTGTTTCCACCTGTTGGACAAAGACCTGAAGGGTGTGCTCATAGAGCTGCCTTTCCTGTTGCTCAACCTGGTGATCATCTACCTGCAACACCCACTTAAAAATGGTTAATCATGTATAGGATTGTTATCGTTATGGCGCTTTGCGGGCCACTGATGGCCGGTGCGCAAAACCATCCGCGGAAAATAGCGGCACAATCATCTCCAAAAAAACAAACGATGGATTTATCTAAAATAACCCACCAGAGCGTAAGAAAGGCTATAGAGGCCCTACAGGCTGGCGACAAAAGCTGGTATTCTTTTTTTACTGATCAGCCGGTGATGACAGATGACGGAAACACCGTCGATTTCACATCTTTTTTCGGAAAGGCGCTGGGCCACGAAAAATTCCTGACTATCGACAAGGTGGAGAATGATGGAAAAGACGTGTATGGCAACTTTAAAGCCGGTAGCTGGGGCACTTTCAAAGTGTTCTTTAAATTCCATGAAGGGGCTGGCGGGAAGTTCGACCGGCTGGACATAGGACAGGCGAAGTACTGATGTGAATAAAGGAGGCGCCCGGTAATGGCGGGGCGCTTTTATTATGTCAGCCGTTTACTGAGTTTGATCGTGCGGTTGGAGATGTAAGGAACAGCAGGATAGGTCCATGCGTTTTCCGGCATACCCAGTGTGGTGGGCGTTTTTCCGATGAAGCTGCTTGTTCTGCCGGTAATTTTCGTAGTGCCGTCTGCGTGAATTTCCACCAGTGCCCACAGCGGATCGCGGTAGAAAGACATGTATTTCATCAGCGGATATTTCTGATGGATGGCCGCATCAAATGGTTCATCCACGTAGCGGGTGCCCCGCCAGAAGTAGGTGGCACTGTTGATTTGCACGTGATGCACATCATTGATGCAGTTATAGTAGTCCTGGTGGAAGTGGCCGGAGAAGGCCAGCTGCACTTTGCGGAAGCCTGCTTTTTTGTTGGCATGTTCGAAGAGCAACCTTACCTGTGCCGCGTTTTCCACCGCGTTGTCATTATCAAAACCCTGGTGGCAGAAAACGATGACGGGCAGTTGCGTGTCGTCAAGATCTTTGGCCAGCCACTGCAGCTGTTCTTCGCCGATAAACCGTTCGTATTTCCATCTGGGCTTATGGTCCGGGTTGACATCGTTGCCGTCGAGCACTACAAAGTGATATCCTTTCAGGTCGAAGGAGTAGTAGGTATGTGGGATTTTCCAATACCGGGCGGCGTCAGCGGGTGTGAAGCCACCGTCTGTTTCGTGATTGCCCACTACGTGATGGGCAGGACCTTTGAAACGGTTCCAGATATCCATGATGATGTTGTTCTCCTGTTTAGGCTGACAGAAATCGCCCAGCTGGATGATCATGTCTGGTTTCTGCTGTTGCATGTCGCTGATAAACGCTTCCAGCCGCGCGGGCGCATCGAAGGCGAAATCCTGGTGCAGGTCGCTGATGATGCCAAAGCGTATAGGCGTAAAAGTTTCTTTTCCTGTTGCGGTAGGTGTGGCGGTGCTGAGCATGGGCGTGCTTAAACCTGCCATCAGTGATAATGAAGTATTTCTTAGAAAGTGTCTCCTTTTCATGAGGGGTTAAACTACAAATAAAAAAGGACAAACCATAGCAGGTTTGTCCTTCTGAATATATTGAACGTCGCGTTAATGAATGGCGACGGGGTTGATGTTGACCTGTGTGGAACCAACGTATAACGGTTGCCCTAACACGAACAGGAATTCCCATACTTTGTCCTGTACCAGGGCGCGGCTGTCTATCAGCTCCAGGTTGTAGATGCCTCTTTTGGCCAGCATGAACTGGTTGATGGGAAACTCTTCTTTTGTGCCGGGATTGGGATACACTTCAGACGCCCAGGTGTCGCCGCCGAAGGCTACGATGCCCTGGTCGGCCAGCCATTTGGCGGCTTCCATGCCGATGCCGGGTTCCACTTCGAGGAACTGTTTGTTATCTTTTCCTATCAGTTCCAGCCAGCCGGTGTTGAACAGTACCACATCGCCTTTGCGCAGGGTGATACCTTCTTTTTTCAGTACGGCCTGTATATCTGCTACGGTGAATTCGGTGCCGCCGGGTACTATTTTTTTACCGTAGTGTGCCGTCATGTCGAGCAGTACGCCGCGTGTAACCATGGGCGGTACTTTCTCGATGCCCAGTTTTTTTACGCCTTCCACGGTCACGAAATCGGCCGCTTTGTTACCGTTGTAATATACGTTGTCGATGCCGATGTGGCCGATACCGTTCAGTTGTGTACCTACGCCGGTCCATGCGGTGACCAGTTCATCGTTGAAGCTGAATTTATTGGGACCGAGGGTGGTGCCGCCCTGTTCGCCGGGTTGGATATTATACAGGTGGAAGCTGCGGTGCCGGAAGGCTGGCAGGTTTTTATCGATGGGTACCGCCAGTGGGTAGGTCTTCCCGGTTTTGACCAGTTTAACGGCTTCCCGCACTACTTCCGGTGTGAGGAGGTTGACGGCGCCGATTTCATCATTGGCGCCATAGGGAGATTTGTACCAGCTGGTATCGTTTTGCTGTCCGAGTGAAGGCAGTGCGGCGATGATAATCGCGCCTGCCAGTACGGAGATTTTATGGAGAATATTGGTATGCATTTGTTAAGATTTTATGGTTACAGTTTTGCCAGTTCCTGTTGAATGAATTGCAGTTCATCTGCGCTCAGCGCGATGTCCATGGCTTTGGCGTTGCTTTCCGCCTGGGCTGCGTTTCTTGCGCCTGCCAGCACGACCGTGATGCCTTTTTGCAGGGAGGTCCAGCGGAGCACCAGTTGCGCCAGCGAAGCATTTTTGCCGGCTGCCAGCGGCTGAAGGGCTGCCAGCAGGGCTTTTACTTTTTCGGGGTTGAACTGTCCGAAGTAGCCGTTGCGGTGGTCATCCGCTTTCAGGGTAGCGTCGGCAAAGTATTTGCCTGACAGCAGTCCTCTTTCCAGCGGGCTGTAGGCGATAATGCCAATGTTGTGTGCTGTTGTATACGGTAGCAGGTCCGCTTCGATGCTTCTGTTCAGCATGCTGTAGGGCACCTGGTTGGAAGCGGGGGGCAGTGTTTTACCGGCAACTTCCAGCTGGGCAAGGCTATAGTTGCTCACACCAGCTGCTTTGATCTTGCCCTGACGGATTAACAACTGCAGGGCTTCCATTGTTTCATCAACGGGGGTAGAGGCATCCGGCCAGTGTATTTGCAGCAGGTCGATGTAGTCGGTCTTCAGGCGCCGGAGGCTTTCTTCCACTTCTTTGATGATGTTTCCCTTTGCTGCATATTTATATACGGGTATGGCTTTTCCGTTTTCTTCCGCGTCGAAGAAATATTCACCTTTCCCGTTGTTGCTGCCGTCCCATACCAGGCCGAATTTGGTGAGGATTTGTACTTTGCTGCGGTCTTTTCCCACCAGCGCGTCGCCGATGAGTGTTTCGCTGAGGCCCAAACCATAAAATGGCGCTGTGTCCAGTGAGGTTACGCCGTGATCGATGGAGGCGTGGATGGCCGCAATCGAGTCTTTCCGTTCATTCCCTCCCCACATGGTGCCTCCGATGGCAAATGCGCCATAGGTGATGGCGGATAATTCAAGCGGAGACTGTCCTAATTTTCTGTATTCCATTTTCTGTTTTTTTGATTTGACAATGCAAAAGTCCGCCCTTTTTGGGTATTCTTAAAATAGTATAACTAATGCATTTGTATCAGAATAATTATGATAAATGATATTGATTAAATCCCTTTCTTTGTATTGACATTTCGGGAAATATAGATATGATAGAGCTATTTAAGATTTTGTCCAACGAGCACCGCATCCAGATCCTTTCCTGGCTGAAGCATCCGCACGATCATTTTGCGGCGGAGGATATTGAGCCCGAGGTGAAGGATTACGGCGTATGTATGAGCGTGATCCAGAAAAAAGCGGGGATATCCCAGTCTACCGCCTCCGCCTATCTTTCTTCCATGGTCAATTGCGGACTGCTGAAGTCTGTCAGGGAAGGCCAGTGGACCTATTACAAGCGTAACGAAGAAAAGATCAGGGAACTGGCAGAATATATTAAAGGGACCCTTTAATATATTTTTTACTCTATAACTTCGATAATTCGCGATATATAGAATTGATAAATTAAATCGATACCTGATGAACAACACGGTAAGGACATTTGAAGACCATAAAGCTTTTAACAGGGTATTTGCGCCGGGGAAACTGACACTGGGCATGTTTCTCCCGCTGGACTTTTATACGGGAGATCTCGCCATATTTCGTCATCACACGGAATATGTAAAACAGATAGACCGTAGCAATTTTGCGGCTGTCTGGGTCCGGGACATTCCCTTGTTCGATCCGGGTTTTGGAGACGCAGGGCAGGTATATGACGCTTTTACCTACCTCTCCTACCTGGCCGGGCAAACGCAGCAGGTGGCGTTGGGGACGGGCAGCATCATATTGCCCTTCTGGCATCCGGTGGCTTTGGCTAAAACAGCCGCTTCGCTGGATCATTTGTCAGACAACAGGCTTCTACTGGGGGTGGGTTCCGGCGACAGGATGGGAGAATTTCCGGCATTTGGTCAGCCGTTTGAAACACGGGGTGAGCGCTTCCGGCAGGTGTTGGAAGAATTCCGGACGTTAAAAGCGACAGCTTTTCCGGAAATCAATTCCAGCCTCACCCGGCTGCAGGGCATGGACCTGTTGCCCAAACCTGTTAGGAGTGCTATCCCAACACTGATTACCGGCGCCAGTCAGCAACCTTTGTCATGGATAGCGGAGCATGGCGATGGCTGGATGACCTATCCGGGCGCGTCTACCAGCAAGCGGGAAACGCTGGCCTTAGGCGGGAAAATAAAGGCCTGGAGGGCGTTGATCCCTGAAGGTGCATTTAAGCCGCACATGACCAACGAATGGATCGAATTAACGGAAGATCCTCATTTCCCCAGAACGCCGCTCAGGGGTGGGTTTATACTCAAAACAGGAAGGCTGGGCCTCATCGATCTGTTGAACGAATGGCAGGAGATAGGCGTAAACCATGCCGCGATAGGCATACAGTTTGGCAACCGTCCCATTGCTGAAACGATTGATGAACTGGCAAAAGAAGTGTTGCCGCATTTTCCGGCACTTTAAGCATCCCCTGAAAAAAACGCCCGGCCATAGCCGGGCGTTTTTATTATAAGGAAGTACTACTGGATTTTTGCAGAACTCATTTTATCGTTCGCGCTGGGAGATAACCCGCCCAGCCAGCTGTTGTTGCTGGTGAGCGTCCAGGAGGTACCGGAAAAGTTATCATCTGCATAAATCGTAACCGACCAGCCGGAAGGAATTTTTACGGAGGAGGCCCAATCATTCACCACGCCTTTAGCCTGTAGCTGGGATAAGGTGTAATTGCCTTTGGCGATGGGTTGCGAAGCCGCGCCACCATAACTGGCGTCCTGGTAAAATATCACGCCGGTGGTGCCGCTGCCGCCGCCACTGGGGTTCATGATCTGGATCAGCTGTTTGCTGACAATGTAGGTAGGTGCATACATCGTGTTATCGGTGGAAGATGTCAGTGGAGCATCCCTGTCTATCGCATAGCTGAATACACCGCCCTTCTTGCCTGAAGTAGGTTCCCAGCGGGCATAGTCATAAGCCCGGCCGGTACCGTTCACCGGGTAGGTCACATCGTACCATACGTTGGAAGGATATCCCCGTTCTTCATAAAAGGAGAAACCGGGTACGAACTGGGACGATTGAATATAAGGAGCGAAAGTGGACCAGGTGGATTGCAGGGTGCTGGCGCCACGGCCATAAGCCTGCAGCCATACATAGTCAACCATGGTATATACCTTTTGGAAAAGACTGTTGGTACCGCTTTTATTGGTATCGAATGTTAATAACTTTCCGGTGCCTGATTTTGGTCCCAGGTATTTGGAAAGCGCTTTATAGACGCCCGCTTTGTCTGTCAGGTCCTGACCGGATGGTTCACTTTCTATGTCGATATCATACCCGTCGAAGCCATATTTATTGACCACGCTGTCCATGATATGTTTGGCTGTCATGGCATAACCCACAGAGTCATGGGTAGCGCCGGGAACGAGGTCTAGTCCCCCTGTCAGGATCACTTTGGTGCCTTTGGTATGCAAAGTGTTGATCCAGCCGGGTACCTGGGACGCTACGGGAGAGGAGGGAGAGAAACAAAAGAGGATTAATATGTCCAGGCTGTCGGGTACCTGTGAGAAGTTGGTGCCAAATGGCGCAGGTCCGTAACAGGGACCTTCGAGGCGGTAAAAGGCTGCATAGATTTCATGGGGCCGGCTTTTGTATGCCAACAGGCTGTCAAGGCCTTCAGTGACTGCTCCTGATGCTTTGGCAGATTCACTGTTGGTGGTTACATCGGCGGGGCGCTGTTCTTTGGTGCAGCCGGCGCCGAAGAGCATCATCATAAAGGCGGTCACTAAACTGAACGATAAACATCTCTGTTTCATTTGGATGAATTTTTATTGGTGAATAATAATGCCGGTAGTATTGTTTTCTGGTTGATCTATAATTTTGCTTAAACGATTTACCTACACGGCCATGGCTGTATGCAGCAAATGCAGTGAAGGAACAAACAGGTGCTTCAGCAATAATATTTATTACTGTTTTCCGGACGCACGAAACCTGATGATGCACTAATACTTTAAGAATGGGGGAGTATTGTTATACGCATAACAATACCGGGTTTAACGACTTTTCATTATTCATGGAACCAATTTATGATAACAGCTCTCTCTAAGATAAAAAACGACAGATAACAGTAATTTACATAAAAATTGAATGCAGATTGCGTGTTATTTTCACTAAGACGCGTATTATTTTGTGAGGAAATCGCGGAGCCGGAATGTGGATAGCCTGTTGCCAATACTTTTAGGCCAACCTGGTTTTCCGATGAAGAACAACGCTGCGGCCTGATCCTGCGATATAACCGCAGATAAAATAAGAAAATATACAATTGAAAAAATATCTTTATATTTATCCCGCTTTTTAACGATCCCCATAACCCGTCACCGCTTGTAATACTTGTTTCACTTTCCTTTTCAGGGCGTATGCTTTTGAACGGGACATCTTTGCCTACAAACACATGACAACATCCATGCATGGTACATGCACGAGCATACTGGTATCACTGGTTCTGCTGTGCGGATTAAATTTTATGGGAAGCGCGGCGCATGCGCAATCGGGAAAAGACTCCACAGCCACAGCAGCAGCAGCTGCTGCCCCCGGCCCCGTGAAGCTGAGCGTAGACAGCCTGTTGATACGGATGGAAGAACTCCACAACACCCTGAACCGCATCAATGACATCACCTCCCGGGGATTTGATACGCGCGGCATGACGGAAGAACTGCCTGCAATAAAAGCCAATCTGCAGACGATAGAAGATAACCTGAAGCTGTATAACAAGGTTTTAAATATCCGCAACCTGCAAATGTTCCACGTATTGCTTGCCGACATGCGCGAGCACCTGGAAGACTGGCGCTCCCGGTTGTTCGATTACAACAAGGAACTCGTAAAAATGAATGCAGAGATGATGGCCTTTACCAAAGATTCCTTCGTCAAACAAATCAAAGCAGATACTACTTTCAGAAACTTCTACCTGCCTGAATTAAAAGAACTGAAAAGCAAATGGGTAGAGGCCAAGACTGCCACCACGCAACATTTGGATAAGATCGCCGTATTGCAGGCGGGTATTTCCGGCAGTTATTTTAAAGCGTTGGAACTGGAGAATAAAGTAGATAAACAGTTGAAGGTTTTCAGCCTTAAATCGCTCGGTAAAGAATACAATTACCTGTGGGAAGATAGCGGCCTTACAGATGCTGCTGCTGACTCACTAACGCAACAGTCTTCCCGGTCGTTTGAGGGATTGGGTAAAATACTGAACTATTATGCCGCCAATCACTCCGATATATGGTGGTGGATGCTGTTGATAGGACTGGTATTTTTCTTCCGGGTGAACAAACAATTCAAAAGAATAAAAAAAGCCGGCAAAAGCGAATTGCTGCAGCCGCCCTATATAAAATATCTGCGGGCGCTTCCCTTTGCAGGGACGCTGGTGATCATACTGAATATCGCCTCGTTCTTTGACCTGCATGCGCCGGCGGCGTATATAGATTTGTTGCAATCCTTTTTGCTGATGGTCCTTACTGTCCTTTTCTGGCGCAGGTGGGACCGCCGGATGTTTATTTACTGGATCGCCATCGTTGTACTATACCTGCTGATGACAGGAACCGCCGCCGTTGCCGTGCCTGATTTGCGTGTGCGGATATGGATGCTGGTGCTGAATGTTTTATCTGTGGTAACCGGGCTGTTTATTTATTTCCGTATTTATAAAAATTTATCTGCCGGCAAGCTGGTGAGGATCGTGTCTATGGTCTTTGTTGTTTTCAACGTGCTGGCAGCGCTGTTCAACCTGTACGGCCGGTTAAGTATAGCACAGGTATACAGTACTGCTGCCATCGCAGGTTTATTGCAGATCATTGGTCTCACGGTGTTTGTTCAGATCGTGGAAGAGACCTTTTATCTGCAGATGCAGTCCAGCCGGATAGCAGGTGGTATCACTGCCCGTTTTGATTTTGAGAAAATACGCACGGGATTACATAAAATACTGACGGTACTGGTAGTCGTATTGTGGCTGATGGTATTTACTACCAATCTGAATATCTATAATGATCTGTATAACGGTATCAGCAGCCTGATCTCCACGCCCAGGATAATCGGTACCACCTCTTTTACGCTGGGAAATATCCTGTTGTTTTTTGTGATCCTGTTAATTTCCAACCTCTTTCAGAAATACATCGGTTACTTTTTCGGGGAGACGGACGATGATATGGTGGGTGAAGTAAAAGAGAAAAGTTCGCGGTTGCTGCTATTGCGCCTGCTGGTACTGGTGGCCGGTTTTCTGATCGCCATAGCGGCCTCTGGTTTACCGATGGATAAGATTACCGTGGTACTCGGTGCTTTGGGCGTGGGTATCGGTCTGGGTTTGCAGAATATTGTGAACAACCTCGTTTCCGGTGTGATCCTCATCTTTGAACGTCCGCTGAAGATTGGCGACTATGTGGAAGTTGCCGGGCAGAAAGGCCGGGTAAAAGATATCGGTATACGGTCCAGCAGAATGGTGACCACAGAAGGCGCAGAAGTCACCGTGCCCAACGGCGACCTGCTATCTTCCAAACTGATTAACTGGACACTCAGCAATAATCATATACGGACGGAGATGTTATTCACTATTGCACCTTCTGCAGCGTTGCCGCTGGCGAAGAAAATTATCCTGGAAGAGATATCCGGATCGGATGCTATTATCGGTAAAGTAGCGCCTGAATTACTGGTGAAGAGCATTAACGATAGTAACGTGGCGCTGAAGCTGCAGGTATGGATACAGAATGTACACCAGGAAGACGCTTTTAAGAGCCGTATGCTACAGCAGATCTATCAACGGTTAAAAGAAAATGAAATCACGATGTCCTAACATGTCTTTCTTCGAAATAAAAAGCCTTCCAATCGTTGGATTGGAAGGCTTTTTTAATCCGGCCAGGGCTTATTTCAGGAAGCCGTTTATGTAGTTGGAAAGGATGGCTGTCTGCATCATCAGGCTCACATGGCTTTGTCCGGGTACAATAGCCAGTTGGGATTTCGGTGCTGCGCCCAGGTCTGCCGTACCCCCGCCTCCCAATAATTGATAGGTTTTTATCAGCTCCGGTTTGCTCATCCCGTCGTTATCACCGGAGATGATCAATACAGGCGCCTTAATTTTTGCAATATTGTCATCGCCCAGGTCGAACGGGGCTGCTGCAGAAGCAAACATCTGCTCTAAGAACTTTGACCATTTTGTTTTATCGGGTGCTACTGCATCATAAGCTGTTTTCAGGGGGGTGTTTTCGAAAAATTCTACCTTCATGTTCTTAAACGCGTTGGCGACTTCCGGCTGCCATCCACCGGTTTTATAGGCAGCAGAAATGATAACTAATTTTCTTAACCGCTGAGGACTTTGTATGGCGAACTGGTAAGCTACTTTGCCACCAAAACTATATCCCAGCACATCTGCGCTGTCGATTTTCAGAAGGTCCAATACTTTTTCCACATCACTGGCCAAAGTGGCGAGCGACAATGCCCTGTCCGAATATTCCGTATGTCCGTGTCCCTGCAGTTCAACAGCTATTACTTTCCTGTTTTTTGACAACTCAGGGATTAACTGGCCCCAGTTAAGGCCAATGGTCATATAAGCCCCATGCAGCAGGACTAAAGGCGTTCCCTCGCCGTATACTTCGTAATAGGTTTTAATGCCATTGGTAGCGGCATAACCGGTTGCAGAAGGTTTAACAGTTTGCGCGTCAGATGTGGATGCTGTAGACATAACGATCGTAATTAATAATATTGATGGAAGAAGATGACGTACGTTGAAGGGCGTTTTCATAAATAACTTTCATTTTTTTGACAATACAAAGATGAAAATCATTTCAGAATAGCATACTGTGCGGAAACGACAATTTGGGGGGCTAATTCCGGCAAAAATGGACCGCTGTCAGACCTAACACACTGAAGGCATATATTTTATCACCAGGCATCCTGGAACAGGAGGAACGACTACGCAAACAGAGGTGCTTATCGGAACGGAGCGCTAGCGTTGCAGGAAGCTAACTTTTAACGCACTTGCAATATCCCTATAAATTATTCCTGTAATACCCAATTTATTGCTCTAACTTTAGCAAGGTTATATTTGGTTTCTTCTGATTTAGTTTGGGTTTCTGTTTCTTCCTCAGCCCCTGTTTTTTCAGAGTATGTATATTTAATTAAAATTATATTTGTGAATATTTTTGTAGGTAATTTAAGTGACAAAACAACTGAAGATGAGATATGGTCTTTATTTGACCCATTTGGAGTTGTATATAGTATTAATGTGGCTTATGATAAGTACAGTGGCCGTTCTAAAGGCTTTGCATTCGTTGAAATGCCAGACGATTCCAATGCAGTACTGGCAATTAAGGAATTGAATAATTCAGTAGTTGCCGGCCATACAATAGTAGTGTATGAGGCTCGTCCAAAACCTGAAAGACCGGAAAATAATCGTTTTTCCAGACCCGGCCGGGGCCCTGGATTTAGACCCAGATACTAATAGGTGGATGTTTTAAAACGTCGATTACCTTTATCTGTTAAGAGAGCAGGAGAGCAAAGCCGCAAAATACGTTAAGTAGTTTGTAGCTTTGCTTTTACTTTTCTGTGTACCGGATAGCAGCTATCCAAGCCGGATTTTCCACTTCATTTTCTGATTATTCCCTTAATAAACCACTGTAACAAGAACTGTTAGCAACCGGGTTTCGCCTATGAGATGATGATGGAGATTTGTATCATCATGTTAGTTGTGTGAGTTCGGAAACTTTAGCCTTTAACCGGAACCTGACTAAATACCCGACTTAAAATAGAAAACCCGCGCATTGCGCGGGTCTCTGATAAAGCTTGCGGACTGGACGGGACTCGAACCCGCGACCTCCGCCGTGACAGGGCGGCATTCTAACCGACTGAACTACCAATCCTCTTCCCCTAAGGGAGTGCGAAGGTAAAGATTTCTTTTTTTAATTTCCAACAAATTGGCCAAAAAATTTTTTCTACAGGTTTTCGCCTATCTACTTTATCATGCGCAAAAACGCAAAGACATGTTATTTTTGTGCAAAACAGCGTCTATATAGAAAAGAACCTCCATCGCCAGACCTGCCCGGTGCATCGTAAAACCCGTATTGCGCCCACACCCAGCGGCTTCCTGCATCTGGGCAATGTATTTTCGTTTGTGCTGACGGCCACGCTGGCGCGCCGTACGGGCGCCGCCATCCTGCTGCGCATCGATGACATGGACCAGCAACGGGTACGCCCCGAATACGTACAGGACATCTTCGACACGCTGCATTTCCTGGAAATACCCTGGGAGGAAGGGCCCTGCAAGCCGGAAGACCTGCAGCGGCAATGGTCGCAGCTGCACCGGGAGGCGCTGTATCAGCAGGCGCTGGAAGCCTTAAAGGAGCAGGGCAAACTGTTTGCCTGCGATTGTACGCGGTCGCGCTTACAACAGACCGGCGGCGTATATGATGGCCACTGCCTCCATCGCGGCCTGCCGTGGGACCGACCGGAAGTCTGCTGGCGTATCAATACGGAAGCACCGTTGCCGCTCTATATGCCTACGGATAACGGCACGCTGCCGGTAGCACTGCCCGCAGAACAGCGGCATTTCGTGGTACGGAAAAAAGACGGTCATGCTGCCTACCAGCTGGCTTCTGTAGTAGATGATGACTATTTTGGCGTTGATCTCGTCGTCCGGGGGGAAGACCTTTGGGATTCTACGCTGGCGCAGCTATACCTTGCCGAAACAGCCGCTATGGACCGTTTCAGCAGCATCACCTTTTACCATCACTCGCTCCTGATGGAAGCGCCGGATAAAAAACTCTCCAAGTCGGAAGGCGCCACGTCTGTAAGATATCTCCGGAAAGCAGGAAAAACAAAGGCGGACATCTTCTCCGCGATCGCCGGTATGTTCGGTATCGGGGAACAGGCGGCCGACTGGGAAACACTGGGCGGCATGCTGCTGGACCAGTACCCCGTATTCCGGCAACCGGCGCCGGTACAGCCCTGAGCGGCTGGTAATAATTTCTTAATAGTGGTTATGTAGCTTCACCCCCGAAATCATATAAACAGGGGTGTTATGAAGTATATTATTTTACTGGGAGCCTTTCAGGCATTGGTGGTGTTCAGCATATTTGTTATCCATCATAAGAAAAGATCTTCTGATAATATATTGAGCTGGTTTTTAATATTGGTGTTTGTTCACCTGGGAGCGGGTTTTATGTTGCATACCTTGTTTCCCCATGCAGAAATCCACAAACAGTATTACACCTTTATCACGCTGATGTATGCGCCGGTATTATGGATGTATACCACACACCTATCCGGAAGATACCAGCAGGCCCGGTGGAGAAACTACCTTCATTTCCTGCCGGCGATGGCCGCGGCTATCGCCTACTTCTCCATCGCTGGTTATATTATCGCCCACGATGGAAAAACACCTCCCGCCATCATTTATTATAATCAGGCAGTAGGATACACCGCGATGATCTCTTTTCCCTTGTACGGTATGTTGTCGCTGCGGGAAGCCCGGCGCATCCCGGCTTTCTGGCAATCGGAGATACAACTGGTCCGGTGGATGGCGGTCGTCTTTTTGAGCACCGCACTTTTTAGTGTGGTACTGACAGTGAATAATTACCTGCCGCCTGCTTCCCGCTTTATTACAGACACCCATCTGTGGGGAAGAATATTTACCTACATCTCGCTGTTGAGTATCTGTCTCGCTATTGGGAGAGTGAGAATTTTGTTTTTGATGGATACCGGTACTACGCTGCCGCTGCTCGAAAATACCCCGCCGGCGCCAGTTGTCACAGAAGAGGAAACGGTGGGCGAAGCACCGCAACCGGCCCGTAAGTCGGTGTTGTCTACCGGACAGCAGGCCGCCATTGCCGCGCAGGTGAAACAGTGGATGTTCGAAAAAGCGGCCTATAAAGATCCGGAGCTGACGCTGGATAAACTGGCCGCCGCCATGGAGCTGTCCCGGCATCACCTTTCTGAAACGCTGAACCAGTACCTCGGACAGTCGTTCTACCAGTGCATCAACGAATACAGGATCCGGGAGGTGGTGAAACTGCTGGATAAATACCGGGCAGACAAAGAAACACCTAACATCCTTTCCCTGGCGTTCGAGGCAGGGTTTCATTCGAAGTCTTCGTTCAACCAGTACTTCAAAAAAGTAACCGGCACTACCCCTTCCGCCTATATGAAAAGTAAAAATACGGTGGTGGTGACGGTGGAAAACGTCGTGAAAAATGCGCTGACAGCAGGAGATAACAATTCCGTAATATTTCATAAGTGATTGATTTTTAATCGGTAGTAAAGCGACTTGTTCCGTCCGATCTACAAAGTCGTACGGATTTATCTACAAGGACGACTGCCAGCAACACCCGGCCCACCTTTGCGGAAAATATTTTTTCGCCCATGAGTAGCCGGCTTTTATTACTGATTTTACTCCTGCCTGTTTTCTGTACGGCACAGCAGATCCGGGGGAGTATTTTATCCAAAGAGGGACCATTGCCTTCTGCGACCATCGTCATCGATGGCGCGGGAACGCAGACCGATCTTTCCGGGGTGTTTAACATCACCCTCCGGAAGACAGGGAAAGTGACACTTAAAATCAACTATGTAGGGTTTGCCGTTAAAATAATAGAAGTAGATGTTCAACCGGGATTGAACCAGCTGGGTGCCATCATGATGGAACCCGCTAACGATGTGCTGGGTGAAGTAGTGGTGAAAGGTGCTTCCGCCGGTTCGCAGATACGGGCCATCAGCATCAAAAAGAATGCGCCGGGCATTATGGAGGTACTGGCCGCCGATGCTATCGGTAAACTGCCGGACCGCAATGCAGCGGAAGCAGTGCAGCGTATCCAGGGTGTTTCCATTGAGCGGGACCAGGGCGAAGGACGTTATGTGTCTGTCCGCGGTACGCCCATCCAATGGAGCGCCACCCTGCTGAATGGTAACCGCCTGCCTACTGCCAGCCTGGACTATACCGACCGCCGTATCCAGATGGATATCTTCCCTTCTGAACTGATAGAATACGTACAGCTGTCCAAAGCCATTACGCCCGATATGGAAGGGGATGCCATCGGCGGATCGGTCAACTTCATCACCAGGGCAGCGCCGCTGTCGCGGATGCTGCGGATCAACGCCGCCGGCGGTTACGGCGACCAGGCCCGTAAAGGTTCCTACAACGCTTCCATCGTTTATGGCGACCGCCTCCTGAAAGGCAAACTGGGCTTTGTCGTGTCTGCCGTTATCTGGGACCGCACCTCCGCGCAGGACCGCTACAACATGAACTACGACTTCGCCAACCCGAACGTAAAACAGTCGTATTCCATCACCGATCTGCAACTGCGCGATTACATCGCCCACCGCAAAACCACCGGGCTGAACGCCGGCCTGGAATACAAATTCAACGACCGGCACAAGGTACAGTTCAGAGGTATCTACAGTTCTTTTCTCGACGGACAGAACGTTCGGGAAACCTATTTCTATTTCAACAATAAAAACGCCACCATCACGGACCGCGCCTCCAATTACTTCACCGACCTGTATTCCGGCGAATTAAGCGGTCAGTCTGTTTTCTCCGGAAAGCTCACGCTGGACTGGGCGGCCAGCATGGATAAGTCCAGGTTCCGGTTCAAAGACCCGGGATATTATCCCATGGCCACTTTCCAGCAGGCAGTTACCTATGAAGGTCTCGCCGCCGATGGTAAAAAATACCTCGCCATGGATGCGCCCGATGGTAAAGGTGATGTGATAGACGCCGTATTGCCGCATATATCGGCCAATACCCCCATCACCGCCGATGCCATGAAACTGTCGCAGGTGATCATGCTGCGGGCCACTAACTGGGAGGAGAACAAACGCTTCAGCTTTAATTTAAAATATACCCCGTCAGAAAAACTCCTGCTGAAATTTGGTGGTAAGTTCATTCATAAAGACAAAGTGGTACAGTCGCCTTATAATATATACATCGCCGGTATGCAGGGGGCGGCGCCGTCCATGGCCAGCCTCGGCACAGAACCTTTCCCTTACAACGGCAGCTTCCTGTCTGAAATTCATGCTCCCTACAACAACGTGATCATCGATCAGATGGCGCTGGGCAACCTGCAGTCGCTGGTTACGCCGGAAGGTATCAGTCAGCATAAATTGTATCCTTTCCAGGTGGATTCCGCTACCAACGCCTCCGGAGCTACCAAATACTTCAGTGGTGTGGAAAACGTATATGCGCTTTACGTGATGGGGGAATACAAAGTGTCCGATAAACTGACGCTGACGGGTGGTATCCGCAACGAGTACAACAAGGTCACTTTCAACGGCAGCAAGGTAAACGGCAAACAGGTGACGACGCTTACACAGGACAATAGCTATAATGCTTTCCTGCCAATGTTACATGTGAAATACCAGCTAACGGAGAAGGATATACTACGGGCGGCTTATACCCGCAGCTTTGCCCGCGCGGATTTTAATAACCTGAACCCCGGCACTACGCAGGACGATGCCAATAAACTCATCACCCGGGGCAATGCGGCCCTGAAACCCACGTTCGCCAATAACTTCGACCTGATGGCCGAACACTATTTCGGCGGTATCGGCATGGTCAATGTAGGGGCATTCTACAAAAAACTCACGGACCTGGTGTATACGAACCAGTCTTCCGAGAACATCAACGGTATACAATATACCGTGAGCGAACCGCAGAACCTGCAAGGCGCCTGGCTGGCAGGTGTCGAAGCCGGCTTTGTGAAAAGGTTCACCGGCTTGCCGGGCTTCTGGAGAGGTTTCGGGGTGGATATCAACTATACCTATACGGATTCCCGCGTGAAAATCCCCCGGTTTGTGAACAACGAAAAGGTGGAAGACAACAGCGTAATTCCCAAACAGGCCAAACATATTTTCAATGCCTCGCTGCTATATGAATACGGAAAGGTAATGACCAGGATAGCGGACAACTACAAAGGCAAATACCTGGACGTGATCCGTCAGGCTGCAGGTCCGGACCACTACCGCTGGTATGCGGAGAACTTCACGGTCGACTTTTCCGCTTCTTATGCGCTTACACCGAAAATCAGGACATTCCTCGAACTGAATAATATCACCAACGCGCCGGTGCGCTACTATCACGGCACCTTCGATCGTGTGGAGCAGGCCGAATGGTATTCGCTCCGCGGACAGATAGGCGTGAGCGTTAAAATTTTCTAAAGACAAAACGACTAACGATGAAGACAAGTATTACCCGGGCATTGGGGACAATGCTGCTGGCCTGTGCTACTACTGTTTGCAGTGCACAGTCGCTGGATAAGCTCAGGATAAACCAGGTACAGGTACTGGGCACACATAACAGTTACGCCCGCCCGGTAGACACTGCCGTACTGGCATTGATCGATCCTATTTTTGAAAAAATGGGAGAGACGTACATGAAAAGCATGCCGGCAGCGCAGCTGGCGGCTTTCCAGGAGTTCCATCCCAACAAGGTGAAGATGAGCGAAGGATTACATTATAATCATCCTCCGTTTGATGTGCAGCTGGATGCCGGTATCAGGAGCATAGAGATAGATGTGTATAACGATCCTACCGGTAACAGGTTTAACCATCCTGCGGCCTACCAGGTGCTGCACAAAAAAGGCGTGACAGGCCTCGCGCCTTTTGATACCACCGGGTTGGATAAGCCCGGCTTCAAAGTGTTGCACATGGCGGATATAGATTTCCGTACGCACTATACTACCTTCAAGGGTGCGCTGGCGGCGATGCGTTCCTGGTCCGACGCTCATCCCGGACACTTTCCGGTTTATGTGATGATTGAAGCAAAAGACAAAGGCATCCCGTTGTTCCCCGGTTCCGCGGAGGTGCTGCCTTTTGATGAAAAGGCTTTCGATGCGCTGGACCAGGAGGTGATTGCGCAATTGGGTAAGGATAAACTGATCACCCCTGATGATGTACATGGTCAGTTTCCCACGTTGCGGGAGGCGGTGCTGGCGAAAAACTGGCCGACGGTGAAAGCCGCCCGCGGGAAATTTATTTTTCTGCTGCTGCCATCTACTGCTGGTATGAACCTCGCTTCCGACTATGTAAAAAACAAGCCTAACCTGGAAGGTCGGGTGATGTTTATGCAGTCGCAGCCACAAGACAGCTATGCGGCGTTTTTACTGCTGGACAACGCCATCGTGCGTCAGCAGGAGATACAGCAGGCAGTGCAACAGGGTTTTTTGGTAAGGACCCGTTCCGATATTGAAACCTATGAGGCGAAAGTGAATGACCATACCCGCGCGGAGGCAGCGTTTAAAAGCGGCGCCCAGGTTATCTCCACGGATTTCTTCCGGCCGGGGAATGGTTATGGTACGCCGTATTTTGTAACCCTGCCGGGTGGCGGGGAGGCAAGGGCCAATCCTGTGAACGCCCGTAAGTGATCCCGGTTTGTTTTTTTGTTGGCAGCATAACTTCTCCGGAGGTTATGCTGTCTTTTTTGTGATGGTACGCAGTGCTTTTTTGATGATGTAGGCGGTCGCTTTACTATCGCTTTCCTGCTGCCAGCGTTGGCAGAGCGTTTGTACGAAGTCGGGCCGTGTTTTACCGGCATCGTTGAGCCAGTTGCCTACACTGTCCTGTACATACCGGGCTTCATCTGCTTTTAGCGGCTCCAGTATTGCCAATGCCTGCGAGGGATCTTTTTTGAGGGCTTCTATATGCTCGCACCATACGCCCCTGGGCCTGGTAGCTTCTGTGCCGAATCTCCTGATGTAAGGGTTGTCGTGTGAAGTCCAGGCCGACAATAACGTGATGCTTTCTTTTAGATGCGTGGTGATATCCGGCCGGACGGCCATCCAGCAGATTTCTCTTACCCCGAAATGATCATCGGCCGCGAAGTGCCGGATACGTTGCAGTTTTTCCGCCAACGATAAGGAGGGGTGGCGGCCAACGGTATACGAGGCCCAGCACCGCACCATATCAGCCGGATGGTGCGTTATCTTCTCCAGTAGTTCCTGGTCGCGGTGGGTGGTTGCCAGCGATAAAAGCGTGGTACCGATAACTTCGTTGAGGGTATTGACGGTCTGTTTTTTCAGTTGGTCAGCAGCAGACAGTACGGGCTTCAGGTACTGCTGCCGGTCCAGCTGTTGCAGCAGGTGGGCCAGTAATGCCCGCTGGTCTATGGCCAGCCATTCGGTGAGATTGACGGAAGAGGTTTCTCCACTGTTTAGCTGGCGTTGTATTTCCGGCGTGATGTCTTTGGCAGCTCTGGCGCCTTTGCGGGTGGGTTTGTCCATGTTTATAAAAATGAATAATATGCAGGCTGGCCTGTTGTTTTCCCAAAGGTGAGGAAATAAATGCAGCAGGACAATACCGCATATTTTTATCCCATAGGGACAAAAAAATCAATTTTATGAAGACAAAGGACCGTGTTATTGAAGAAAAGATTTGTCCATTGGAATTTGCTGTTAATGCTATCAGCGGAAAGTGGAAGATCCCTATCGTGTGGCAGATCAATGAAGGGAAAAAGCGGCCCAGCGAGTTTTTGCGGGGTATCGGCCATGTAGACAGGCGGGTTCTTAACCAGCAGTTGAAAGAGCTGGAAGCTGCCGGCATTATATCAAGCGAGCGTTTTAATGAAGTGCCGCCAAGGGTGGAGTACCGACTTACCGCGTTAGGAGAGGAGCTGGTGAAAGTGTTGTGGCAGCTGAATGACTGGGGAGACTTGTTATTAAAACAAGCCGGATACGACAAGGTCACGGAAGTATAAACGACGTAAATCGCTATGGGTAAGGGTTACGATGTCCGGATAGGAATGGCTATTTTGTGTTATTCCTATTCAAATCGTTGATACTCAGATGAAAAGGTGAGGTTGCCTCACAAAAAGGTTTTTGGTTATGACAACGGGAATGCCTATCTTGTATCAGAATACGCATACGACCATACCCAAAAACCATTTCCCATGAATTCCCAGCAGTATATGGAACTGTACTGGCAACAACTGAAGAATCTGGGCCTGAGCAACGAGATGATTAACCTGTACCGCCAGCAGATGGAACAGTCGGTGAAGACGACTGATCAACTTCTTCCATTTGCAGAAAACAGCAAACAGTTTAATCAGTTTTTTACCGGCGACGATGCCGATGAAGAAGCGCTTAGCCGGGAACCGGAAACGGTGTTGCTGAATAACACCAGCTTACTAACGCAGGAACAACAATGGGCCGTAGCCTGTGGAGCCGATCTGGCTTTCCTCAACGGCCAATACCTCAACGACATTACCACGGGTATTTCCAAACAGGAATGCCGGCAACTGCTTTCCGAATGGTGGGACATTGACAGTCCGGAAGAACTGAACGAGATGTTCGCATGGCTCCGGGAGAGCGGCCACAGAATTGATTATGACATCATCTTACAGGCTATCAGCAGTGTATCCATGAAAGAAAGCAAAGCCTTTCTGCGGGAATACATTGCTGCCAATGAGCTGGAAGAGGCCGTGGTGATGGAGCGCCTGCGCAATACCCGCGATGCGCTGGAACTGTTCCGCAGCAAACAGCTCATCCACGACAAGCTGCAGCCGGACATGCTGATATGGGATTTTGCCCGCATCATCAACCTGTCCAGGGCTGGCTTCGACGCGGGATATATCGGGTATGAAGCGGCGCTGGAACAGATCATGGCCTGCGTGCCGGTGATCAGGCGTACTTACAGTTCATGGAAACACCTGTCGCTCTCCTACCAGTTTGCCCGCTGCGTATGGAACGGGGTGGAGGAAGACAGCTTCCAGGCGTTGCAGAATAATATGAATTACCTGTTGCAGGCGCCGGACAGCCCCTGGGTAACGCTGCCCTGGAAGGCATAGGCCTATAACATATCAAACAGTTTATTACGGGCCAGCAGGGAGGCGCCAATCACGCCGGCCCTGCTGCCCAGTTTGGACAGCTTGTACTGCGTATCATTATTAACAAGGCTCAGGGAATATTTATTGATGGCGCTCCGTAAAGGCAGGAAAATAGTTTCCCCCGTGGCGGACAATGCCCCTCCCAGGATAATCAGCTCCGGATTATACAGGTTGATCAGAATAGCAATGCCTTTCCCCAGTTTCTCGCCGATAGCGGCAATCAGCTCTATAGCCAGCGTATCATCGTGATTGGCTGCATCCAGGATATCTTCCAGCGTAATATCTTTCACCGGTATTTTCCGGGTGATACCTGAAGTAGCCCCTTCGGATAAACGTTGTTTGAACTGCCGTACCAGCGCCTGCCCGGACGTTTCGGTTTCGAGGCAGCCTTTCTTTCCGCAGTGGCAGAGGATCTCGTTTTCAAAAAAGGGAATATGCCCGAATTCACCGGCAAAACCGGATTTGCCGTAATACAACTCCCCGTTGATCATAACGCCCAGGGCTATACCGTAATCTGCGTTGATGAAAATCACGTTCTTTTCATTCTTCACCACACCATTGCAGAACTCTCCATAGGCCATGGACCGGGAGTCGTTTTCCACATAGGTTTTCACGCCCAGCTTACTTTCTATGATGCGGGTAAGCGGCTCCTCATTGAAATAAAAGTAGCTGTAACTGTAACCGGTGCGGTAGTTGATACGGCCGGACAGGTTGATGCAGATGCTGGAAATCTTTTTGGCGGCGCCTTTCAGCTCTTTTATAAAATGGCTGATCAGCCGGCAAAGCTCGTCCAGCGAGGCAGCTGTGTTGCTCAGCTCGTAAGGAATCTTTTCCTGGAACTTCACCAGCTCCTTCTGGAAGTTGAGCAGGCCAATGTTGATATGATTGTTTTTGACCTCTACGCCCAGGAAAAACAGGGAGTTGGACTCCAGCCCATACAGGTTAGGCCTGCGGCCTACCGTAGATTCTGTTTTGCCATAGTCCTTTACCAGTCCGGCTTCCATCAGTTCGTTGATCAGCTCTGCAATCTTAGGGGAACTTACATTCAGCACTTTGCTCAGGTCCGCAATAGTGGTGCTGCCCTGGTTGGCAAACCACGACAGGATGCTTTTCTTCAGCTGGAGATTTTTGTAAGCAACGCCGGTTATCTCCTCGTTATACAGATCACTGAGAAATGAGTTATTTCTTGCCATGTATGGGTTGATAAAGGATTTGATAGATGATACCAAGATAATCAATTTCCCCCATTTGGTCCATCTGGTGACCAGACAAGAAAAACCCCCGGTATATACCGGGGGAAACTATACGCTATAAATTACGTCCTTGTCTTAGACGTTAACTGACACATGAGCGGAATGTCTTACAGTACATAATACCTTCTGCCTGTCTCCAGTACTTCCTCCTGTGGTTCGTACTGCTCCTGTAACAACTGCCGCAGGTCTTTTTCAATATTGCGGGCGATGGTGGTTACCGGCGTATCTGTAGGTTTATTTTCGAACGGGTCCTGCAGGTTGATACCCATCTTCTCTATCAGCAGGAAAGAAGAAGCGATGGCAATTACCAGCGGTATCTCCATAAAGCCCAGTACATCTACCAGGGAAAATGGTAATAACAGGATAAAAAAGATCAGTGTAAAGTGCGTGTACAGGCTATAAGTCGCCGGGAACACGGTGTTCTTGATCCTTTCGCATTTACCCATGGAATCGCAGAGGCGCGACAATGTCTCGTCCATACATACCTGCTGGTACTGGTTGATCCAGCCATTGTTCAGCGCTTCTTTCAGGTCTTTACCATGTAAAAGCAACATGGCAGCCGGTACATTGTCATATTTCATCAAATGGTTTAACTCCCTTCTGGTGATTAACCTGTCTAACCCTTTTACCGGATCTGTTTTTCTTAATGACTGTCCAAGGCTGTAACACCAGGCTGCCTGCCGCTTTACAAACCGTTCCTGAAAATGCTGCATCTCTTCTGATGGGTAGGTGGAATCCATCAAACTCAAAACCTGTCGTGTCAGGGTACGGGAATCGTTTACGATAGCGCCCCAGATGGTCCGGGCTTCCCACCAGCGGTCATACGCCTGGTTGGAACGGAAAGCCAGCAGCAGCGATAATACGGTGCCCAGTACCATGGGCACGGCTATCGGAATACTGATAAAGGTCAAATCAAACTGAAAATACAGTACGCTGATGGCCATGGTATACACTGCTACCAGCAGCATCTCGTATTTGATTTTACCGAATACATATTTTAAGGGGATATTCTTCTTTAGTAACATAGCACCCTGTTTTTAGCGGTTATTCTGAAGCCATCAGCAGCGCGGAAATAGTAGATTTGGCTACTATCTTCCGGGTAGATCCGGTCAGTGTTGTTTTAATCAATGGATATTTGGAAGAAGCGATCAGCCGGGCCGGGTTGAAACTTCTTTTGGAAGGACAAACGAAATCGTTGTCGGTCGGCTGCAGGATCACGTCTATGTTCTGCGCAAGGCAGAAGTTGCGGAATGCCACCCTGGTATTGCCGTGGAAAAATTCCACTTTCAGCTTGTTGACAGAAGAGGCATATTTATTACGGATAATCTCGCAACCGTCTTTGAAGTCAGCGGTGATCAGTTCGATATGCCTACTGTTACGCGTATACGTAATAAGGTCAAACAATGAATCGGGCATATGCAGGGCGTGCATAAAAATGATATTCACAGCTTCGTTGGGGTAGTGGGCTACAACGCTGTGCACATATCCCAGTGAACGTATGGAGAAATCGGTCGGAATGAGTATATTTTTCATAGCTGTTGCTTTTATGAACACAAAACTACCAGCCGCAGGTTAGTAAGCGGTAAGAAGGGGGTTAAAAGATGGTAAGAATGTGGTAAGAAAACGGTAAGAAAAGCAGCCGCTACAGTGGAAGTTCAACCCTGATCTCGGTTCCAACGTTTACCTGGCTTTCTACGATGATATCTCCTTTATGCATCCGGAGAATATTCATGGCCAGTGGCAGCCCGATGCCATACCCTTTAAAAAGGCCGGTATTGGAGGCGCGGAAGAAGGGAGAGAAGATATACGGCAGGTCGGCGGGCGGGATACCGATACCCTGGTCTTTTATATTGATCAGTATTTTCAGGTCGGTGGCAGCCAGGGCAATGGAAACGGGCTGGTTGTTGGAGTATTTGATGGCGTTCATCACAATGTTGCTCAGCGCCAGTTCCAGCAGTTGTTCGTTGCCGTTGACTGACAGCTTTTCTTCTTCTTCGGGGAAAAGGCTGTAGTCTATCTCTACTTTATTGCCAGGGTGTATTTTATCTACCGTGCTTTTGATGGTGAACAGCAGTTCATCCATGCGCACCTGCCCCCAGTCCTGCTTTTTGCCGTCGAAGCCTGTCTGTGCCAGGTGCAGGAGGCTCTTGGTAATATGTTCCAGCCGGCCGGCTTCGCTAAGGATGCTGCGCAGGGCGGCGGTATAATTTTCAGGAGTCCTGTCTTTATTGAGTGCCAGTTCCGCTTCGCCGATGATGGCTGTGAGCGGGGTGCTCAGCTCATGAGAGGCGTTGCTGACAAAGTTGTTCTGTGTCTCGAAAGCGGTTTCCAGCCGGTCCAGCATATTGTTGAACGTGGTGGCCAGCTCGTTGATTTCATCCTCACTTTCTTTGGCATGTAGCCGCAGGTGGAGGTTACGGGAGCTAATGCTTTTCACCTGGTGCATGATGTGCCGGATGGGCCGGAAGATATAGCGGGAGAAGAAAGCGCCCACGGCTATCAGCATGGCGGAAGACACCACAAAACAGATGAGGAGGATTTTGCGCAGCCACGCCAGGTAATCAGCGCTGTACTGGTTGATGGCAGAAACGATCACAATATACAGTCCCTGTTTGCTTTTGTACAGCACACCCTCATAGAAGCGGTTGCCCTGGCGGTAGGTGGCCTTACTGTTGGCCAGTACCTGCTGGTAAAAGCTGGCAGGCAGCTTCAGGGAGCTGTCCTGCTGTATGTGACCGTTGCCGGTCACCTGCAAAAGATATTCTTTTTCGGCGGGCAGTTTCTCCAGGTGTTCGTCACGGATCTCGTTGTAAATCACGGAGTCGGCCTCGTAATAGGGGAGAGAGGCCCGGGCGGTGAGATAGGCGCGTATTTCGAGCCGCTTATAAAAATCTTCAAAGGAATGCTGATTGGCAAAATAATACACAAGTACGCTCATCACCATGATCGTGGAGATGGTGATGCCGGCAAAGATGAGCAGTATTTTAATGCGTATTTTCATCCGCCGTTTGCTCTTTTAACATGTAACCCAGACCTGTTACGGTTTGTATCAGTTCAGGGAGATTGTTCCTGTTGATTTTTTTACGGAGATAGTTAATATAGACGTCCACCACTTTGGTGTTCATGTTAAAGTCGATACCCCACACCTGTTCCAGGAGTTCCATGCGGGACAATACCTTCCTGGGGTTTTTCATCAAATATTCCAGCAGGCGGTATTCCGTGGCGGTGAGCTGGATGGTTTTCCCCTGTCTGCTGGCCGCCTTGGTGTCGGTGTTCAGTTCCAGGTCACCCAGCTGCAACAGTCCCTGTTCCGGCGCGATAACGGGAGCGGCTATATTATTTTTACGCCGCATCAGGCTGCGGATACGGGCTTCCAGTTCCGCCAGCTTAAAGGGTTTCACCAGGTAGTCGTCTGCGCCGCTGTCCAGTCCCATTACAATATTCTCGGTGGTGCCCAGCGCGGTAAGCATGAGAATGGGCGTGACTACCTGCGCGGCGCGCAGGGCGCGGCACACTTCTATCCCGTTCATATTGGGAAGCATCACGTCCAGTATGATCAGTAAAAACGAAGGGTTGTCCAGCGCCATACGCAGGCCGCTGGCGCCATCAGGCGCAACGCTCACTTCATAGCCGGCTTCCGCCAAACCGCGCGTGATCACGGATACTACCGCCGGTTCGTCTTCTACTAATAATAATTTCATACACGACAAATATAGGACATGTAGGCTAAAGCGTATCTCCGGGAAAATATTTTGTGGTGGAGTTTTAACAAAAAAATAGCGGGCAGCCAACATCCGTTGACCGCCCGCTATTTTATGGTCTATATCGTTTTATTCCGACCGCAATGCATTCACAGGGTTGTCCAGCGCTGCGCGCAGTGTCTGGAAGCTGATCGTCGCCATGGCCACCAGCAGGGTAAGCAGACCCGCCATGCTGAAGACGGTCCACGAAATGGGTGCGCGGTAAGCGAAACTGTTCAGCCACTGGCTCATCGCCCACCACGTCAGCGGGGTGGCCACGGCCAGTGCAATCAATATCAGGTATACGAAGTCCCGGCTGAGCAATGTCACTATATGTCCCGCAGAAGCGCCCAGTGTTTTACGGATGCCAATTTCTTTTCTCCGTTTGGTAATACTGAAGGCGGTCAGTCCGAGAATTCCCAGGCAGGTAATAAACAGTGTAAACGCAGAAAATAGCTTTACCACCTTACCGAATTGTTCATCCCCCTGGTATTGCTGTTGGTACATGGCATCGAGGAAATGGTAGTCGAACGGGTAACCGGGATGTTGCTGTTCCCATAGCTGTTTAATGGCCGCCAATGTGCCGGGCATATCGGCGGTATGTACTTTCAGTGCGTAAAAGTTACCGGTCTCCTCGTACCAGTGGAACATCGGAAGCAATGCGCCTTTCATAGACTGCTGGTGATAGTTCTCTGTTACACCCACAATCGTGGAGTAAGGAATGGTATCGCTGAAGCTGGGCGTTATCCTGCCGCCGACGGCTGCTTCAGGACTGCTGAAACCCAACAGCCTGGCCGCTTCCCGGTTGATGATCACGGCGTTGCCATTGCTGCTGCCCGGATCGAAGTTGCGGCCGGCGGCCATTTTAATCTGCATGGTGGGTATAAAACCAGCGTCGATACTGTAGATGTAATAGTTGTAGCCTGCACCCGTCTCCGAGCCATACTGACTGATACCGGAACTGCTGCTCACCATAGAGAGATCGATACCAGGTACTGAACCGCAGGCAGACACCTGCTTCACCTGCGGCAGCAGTAACACGCTGTTACGAAAAGCGGTCAGGTCCTTTTTCCGGGCGTCGTCGTCATCACTGTTAGGGGCGGTGACAATCAGTACCTGGTCGGTGCTCAGGCCAAGGTCCTGCGTGCGGAGCCAGTTCAGCTGCCGGTATACGATGAAAGACGCGGAGAGTACGACCAGTGCGGCGGTAAACTGTGCTGCTACCAATGTTTTTCTGAGCAGCACGCCCTTGGCACCACCGGTAAATGTCCTTTTGGTCACACTCACTGGCTGTACGCCGGACAATACCAACGCCGGATAAATGCCTGAAAGGAGGCAGTTGAGTACGAAGAGCGCGGCCACCGTGGCCCAGAGCACCGGAGAGGTAAAGAAGCCGGGATCTTCCAGCCGGTTCATCAGGTTAAAGTAAGCAGGTAGCGCCAGCTTAACAAGCACCAGGGCTGTCGCCATCGCCAGCAGGTTGATCAGCAGCGTTTCTACCATAAATTGACTGATCAACATACCTCGGGAGGAGCCCAACGCCTTGCGCATACCGGTTTCCCTGACTCTTTCGGCGGCGCGGGCGGTGGTGAGGTTCACATAGTTGACAGCCCCCACCAGCAGTATAAGTACCGCGGTGACCATGAGAAAGCGCACTGTCCTGATATCTCCGTTGATCTCCGGCTCGAAGGCTTTATGGGAGTACAGGTGGATATCTTTAATGGCTTGTGCGGTGAAGACATTTTCTTTTATATGTTCTTTGGACAGTTTTTTCAGTTTTTCGTTGAGCGCAGGGAGACTGCTATGCGGCGCCAGTTGAACATAAGTAAACGTGTTGTTGCCGTTCCAGTTATCCAGCACACGGTCGAAGGCAGGTAGTGTGGCATAGGAAATCAGTGCGTTGATTTTGAGATGGGTGTTGGGTGGCAGGTCTTCTATCACACCGGAAACGGTGAACACCTTGTTGCGTGTCTCGAAAAGTTGACCTTTGGCGGGGGCCTGCCCAAACAGTTTTTTGGCAACAGTGGCGGTGATGACTGCCTGGAAAGGGGCATTCAGCGCAGTGGCGGGGTCGCCCTCTATGAAACGATAGTTGAATACGGTAAAGACAGACGGGTCTGCGGCATATAACCGGTCCATCCGGAAAATCCGGTTACCTTGTTTGATTTCCCGGAATTCTTCCATGGACTGCATCCGTACAAAATCCTTTACTTCGGGTATCTCTTTTTTCATGAGTGGGCCCAGCGGATAGTGGGTTTCGCAGTCGGTAACCACAAACTCTGCTCCCTTGTAGCGGTCCAGCGTTACCCGGTATATGTTGTCTGCTTTTTTATAGAAATCTTCATAACTATTTTCAAACCGCACGTATTGGATGATCAGCAGGAATGCGGCGGTGGCCAATGCAAGGCCCATGACGTTGATCAACGTGTACAGGCGGTGTTTGTTCAGATTCCGCCAGGCAATTTTCAGGTAGTTGCGTAACATGAGAAGATATTGGTTGCTGTGAATGCACAATAACATTGCCAGCCATGAAAAGCCCGCCGGTATGGACTATGGCTGTATTAGCCTGTTCGCGGGTGGACAGCTGCCTGTCCGTTTTCGGACAATATCCCGTTTCTCTGCGTTTATTTTTTGGCTATCTTGACGCATAAATCAAACCGCATCCCATATGCCTGTGTTACGTCCGTTTGTATTGTCCGGGGGAGGCGCCCGGGGCTATGCCCATTTAGGGGTACTGAAAGCCTTTGCCGAACGGCAGGTTTTCCCCGAAGCTATCGCCGCCACCAGTGCGGGCTCTATTGCCGCCGCATTTATCTGCGACGGTTTTCATACGGATGAAGTCCGGGAGATATTCCAGCAGCAAAAGCTGGGATTGTCCATGGAGTGGAAAAACTGGCGCGCCGGTTTTTTATCATTGAAGAAAGTGGAAGATGCGCTGAAGAAAAACCTGCGGCATACAACTTTTGAATCGTTGCCGCTGCCGTTGTATGTAGCGGCGACTAATTTTGTCAACGGGGAGCAGACGATTTTTAACAGCGGGCCATTGATACCGGCTATCCTGGCTGCTTCCACCATCCCGATGTTGTTCCGGCCAGTGGAGATAAACGGGGTGCCTTATGTAGATGGCGGGCTGTCGGGTAATTTGCCGGTGGAACCGCTGTTGTCAAAATACGATCATGTGATAGGCGTGCATGTAAATCCGCTGGTTCCTTACAGTCCTGCTGGCGGTTTCCTGGCGAATATGGAACGTACCTTGCATATGGCTATCCGCGAACCGGTGCTGAAAAGCAAACAACAGTGTGAGTTTTTTATTGAGCCGGATGGATTGGGGCAGTTTGGAATGTTTGACTTCAGCAAATTCGATGCGATCTATACTACCGGTCTCGACTATACGCGGAAGTTACTGGAAACAATGATGAAAGATTAAAAAACAGGCCGGAGCGCTTACGCCCCGGCCTGGTATATGTGGTATTAGTTATTTTCGGCGTACTTGCGGAAGTTGTCCAGGATAGCCTGCCAGCCTGCCTGTTGCATTTCCAGCGAGTTGGTGCTTTCAGGGTCAAAGGTTTCGGTGATGTGGGTAGTATCGCCGTAGCTGTTGAAGATGATCTTTACGCGGCGGTTGTCGCCCAGCTGATAAGCGATCAGTTCATGTTCTTTTACGTCGGTGTATTCGCCGCCGAAATCGAAGCTGAAGCTACCGTCTTTCGCTGCCATGGTGGTGCTGAATTTACCACCGGTACGCAGGTCATTGGAAGCTTCGGGTGCGTGCCAGTCGTCGGATGCTGCACACCATTTGGTGATGTGTTCGGGAGCGTTCCAGTATTGCCATACTTTTTCAATAGGGGCGTTGATAGTGCTTTCTACGGTGATGGTAGTCTGATTTGCGGTTGTCATGATATAGTATTTTAGATTTTTTTTGTTTGTTGTTGACAATACAAACTTACGGCGACTTATCCGGATGGACGCTGTGTGATAACGGCAAATAGGAGGCATTTTGCGCCAACGCTGTTTTGGGTTTTATTTTGATACAACTAAACCTGTTTATACAGGAGACCTGTCACTAAAGTTGTTATCTATTCTATCGATGTGCATTGTCCAGGTAAGCAGCCAGTTCTTCCACCGTTTTCCGTGCTGTTCTGCCCACCCCGATGAGGGTGGCGGAGGCGAAGCCGGTCCACTGGCCGTATCCTACCAGCCACAATCCGGGTATGTCTGTGGCCATGGTGCCGCGGGTATTGATCTTGCCGTTGTGCTGCATGATGCCCAGCGGCCGCAGGTGTTCCAGTGCGGGCCGAAAGCCGGTGCAGAAGATAACCGCATTGACGGCTTCTTTTTGTCCGTTCCCCCACGCAATACCATCTTCATAAAAATAATCGAAGGCAGGCAGGTAATGTTGATAGACGCCCTGGTCCCTGGCTTTTTTTACGGCAGGCACCATGACGATGTGCCCGAGGGAGGGCCGCTGGAAGTCCTTACCCTGCTGCATCGCCTCATATTGCATGGTGGCGGCGTCAAAAAGGTATTTACCGTCTATATGGTCCGGGAGGAAGGATGGGGGCTGCCGGGTGATCCACAGGGTATCAGCGATGGGCGCCAGGTCGGCCAGTATCTGCGCGCCGGAATTACCTTCGCCGACGACGGCTACCCGTTGGTGCCGGAAGGCAGCGGGCGACCGGTACCGGGAAGAATGCAGGAGGGCGCCGCGGAAACGTTCCTTCCCCGGGATATCCGGAAGGTAGGGGTTGACAAAGCTGCCGGTGGCACTGACCACCGCGCGACTGTGGTAGTCGCCGGCAGTGGTCTGCAGGCGATAGCCATCAGCACTCCTTTCCACAGACAGTACTGTCACCGGTCTTTGTACGGGAAACTGGTAGCGGTCTTCATATGCCTGCAGGTATTGGACCGTTTCATCACGGGTAGGGTAATATTGTTGCCCGCCGGGCATCAGTACGCCGGGCAGGGAGCTCCATAGCGCCGGGGAGAAGAGGGACAGCGAATGCCAGCCATGCTGCCAGGAGCCTCCCGGATGCGCTTCCCCGTCGAGCAGGAGATAACGCAGGGAGGTGCGCCGCAGGTAATAAGCTACAGCGAGCGCGCTCTGGCCCCCACCAATGATAATTACGTCGTATTCCATCCTTAGCAGTTTACAATAATAAAGGTAACCGGTCAAAAGGGTATTTCTTTTTTCAAAAAACAGAATTATATTCGATACCACGACATGTCAACCAAAAAAAGCAGGTGTTATAACATATAATCGGGAAAAGCCTGTCCTGCTGCGAGAATTAATATCCACGTAATATTGAACGATTACTTTTGTAGAGACTGTTATATTCACTAGTTATGACCGTGCATAAACCAATCAATTCCTGTAAAGCCGGCGCCGTGGCCGATTTTGAGCAATCTGTGGGTGTTTACTGGAACAAGCTGCTGGCCATTGCTGTGGCCAAAACCAATGCACACGACGCGTTTGATATCGTGCAGGATATATTTCTCTCCCTGTGGGAGAAATGGGAAACTGCTCCTAAAGATGAAGGTCTTGAGTATTACCTTTTGCATGCCCTTAAGCTCCGTATATTTAAATATTACCGCACAGCGGGCCGTTACCAGGCGCACCTCAAACAGCTGGAAACACTATTAAACGATTCTTTGGAAACACCTGGCACTTTTGCCCAGGAAGAGCTGTACGGCCTGCAGGAAGCCATTCTCAACGAAGCGCTGGACACCCTGTCGCCCAGCCAGCAGCAGCTGATGACGCTGCGGGTCCGTCACCATTATTCCTACCAGCAGATCGCGGGCATCCTGGACATAGACGCCGCCTCCGCCCGCGTGCTGTACTGCCGCGCCCTGAAGCAGGTAAAGACACATATCAAGGCCAATCCTTCCCTGTCAGTCAGCCTTGTATCCGCCTGGATGTTGTTTACAATTTCTTAACGTTGGCGGAGTTAACATTTCTTTCGCATCGGGTATTCTTCAGTAGATGACACCGCAAAATTATCCCGGGGCACAGGCCCTGTTAGAAAAATTTCATGCAGGGAAATGCACCCCTGAAGAACTGGCGGTCCTGGACAAATGGTATAACAGTCTGGGAGCGGGAACGCCTGTCGACCTCGAAGGTCTGGAAGCAGACCTGCGGCGGCAACAGTTCCTGGCCGGCTTCCGGGCCACATTGCCGGCAGATCATGCATCCGGGCAGCCGTCTCCGGATACCGGATCTGTACAACAGCAACGTCTGAGGCTTCAGCGCCGGGGCTGGTGGCGATGGGCCGCAGCAGCCAGCATCGTATTGCTGGCCGGCGCGGGCTGGCTATGGCAACAACAAAAGAACGGCCAACCCTTTCTGCCTGCATTGACAGGTATGGTGACCGTCACCAACGAAACAGCCGGTATCAGGCAGGTGACACTGCCCGACAGTTCACTGGTATGGTTAAACGCACATGCTTCCGTAGCCTGGAAAAAAGATTTTAACCGGCAGGAACGCAGCGTTACCCTCACCGGAGAGGGTTTCTTTGAGGTACATGCCTCCGCCCAAAATCCTTTTGTGGTACACACCCGCGACATGGCCATCCAGGTACTGGGCACCCGGTTCAATGTGGAAGCCTATGCCAGCGAAAGAAACACCCGCGTGTCGCTGCTGCAGGGTAAAGTACAGGTCAAAGCACACCCGCGCAATGCCCGCCCGCTGATACTGCAGCCCGGCTATGCCGCCGCCTGCAACGCCAGCGATACCCTTTTACAGGTCAGCGAAACCGATGCCGCTAAAGTGTCTGCCTGGAAAGACGGGGCTTTCACCGCCGCCGATATCCCGCTGAAAGATGCGGTGGAAAGGCTCTGCGACCGCTACGGCTATACCGCCAGCTGGAAAAACCAACAAGGGATAGATAAAAATATTACCGTGATGTTCAAAACAGACAGTTTCACAGGAATGCTGGACAACATTTGTTATATCAGTCGTAAACAGTATAAAATTTCAGGTAGAGAGGTGACCATTTTTTAAAAAGCTACTACACTCCGAAAAACAATTATTATGAAAAGGAAATCTACAGTCTCGGACCATCGGGTCCGCAGCGGCGGGCTTGCCATGTCAGGGATGAAACGCTTCCTGTTGCTGGGCTGCTGCCTGCTCCCTGCCACCATCGGTTTCGGCCGGCAAAACAGTCTCAACGAAAAAGTAAAGCTGGACATGTCCAACGCTTCTTTGTCGCAGGTGCTAAAAGCATTAAGCAATCAAAGCAGCTTTACCTTTAACTATGTCAAACAGGATTTTGACAACATCATGATCCGCGACTTCAAAGCCAACAATATCACCCTGAATGAAGCGCTGCACTTGCTTCAGAACCAGTCCGGCATTGAATACAGCGTGAATGACAAAGCGATCCTGCTGCGCCGCGCACAACAGCAGCAAGACGCACCCCAGAGCGGTAAACAGGTGGTGGCACGCCGCATCACCGGCCGCGTTACAACGGAGAACAATGAACCTATTCCCGGTGTCACCGTATGGGTGAAAGGCACTAAAAACAGGGCCATCACCGACACGGACGGACGCTATGAACTCACCATCGACACCGAAAACCCGATCATCAGCTTCAGCTATGTAGGCTACCAGACCACCGAGCTCACACCAGGCAGCGGCAACACGCTCAACCTCGTGATGAAAAACGGGAATACAGCGCTGGACGAAGTGGTGGTCATCGGTTACGGTACGGCTAAAAAAAGTGACCTCTCCGCTGCGGTAGCCACCGTGCCGGACATGAAACAAATCAAGGAACGCCCCGTGATGGATGTGGGCAACATGATACAGGGTAAAGTGCCGGGTATCACTGTTGTCAGCAACGGCGGCCATACCAGCAATGCTAATAAAGTGGTGATCCGCGGTGTCGGTTCCCGTGGAAACGAAAGCGTGTTGTATGTAGTAGATGGTGTACCCAACGCCCCTTACAACCCGGCTGATGTGGAATCTATCACCGTGCTGAAAGACGCCGCCTCCTCTGCTATCTACGGTGCTTTTGCCGGCGCCGCAGGCGTTATCCTCATCACCACCCGCCAGGCTGCCAAAGGCCTGCCACAGGTACAGTACACCGGTTTTGTCGGTGCTAAACAGGCATGGCGCACCCTCCAGTCGCTCAGCGCGGAAGACGAAGCCAAAGTATCCAACCTGGCCTATGCCAACGCCGGAAAACCGCCGTTACCAGGATGGGACGCTTCTCTCAACCCCTATGCCCAGGTGACCCGCACCAACTGGATGAAGGAAATATTCCGCACCGGCATCATGCAACGGCACAATATCAGCGTAAACGCAGGATCGGATAAATTCTCCACCCTGTTCCAGGCACGCTACGAAAATGAAGAAGGAACACTGCTGAACACCTACAACAAAAATATTTCCCTTCGCTTCAATGCCAACTACGAGCTGTCAAAGCATGTAAAACTGCGCCAGGACATCTTCTGGAACAACAACGATAACCGCGATGCGGAAACCTCCAGCGGTTATACCGGCGTTATCCTCTCCGCTATCTACATGCCCCGCTCTGCCACCCCTTACTACGCGGATGGCTCCTTCGGCGGCGTAGGTCCCGTAGATTCCAAATACCTCGGTATCCACGGCGACGTGGTAAACCCCGTGGCCACCCTGCTGCGCAACCAGCCTTACAATAAGAAAAGCGATCTGCAGTCTGTGACCGAACTGACCGTCTCCGACATCATCCCCGGCCTCACTTACCTGTCCCGCTTCTCTTACCGGCAGACCAACGGCCTCTGGAAAAATTTCGAACCCAGAAGACTGGAACCCGGTAAAGCCAATGCACAGAACAAACTGTCTTATTCTACTGACAGGGACTATAGCTGGCTGTGGGAAAATACCCTCAACTACAACAAGATCATTAAGAAACACAATATCGGCGCCATGCTGTCTATGACAGGGCAGGAAGCCGGCAACCGCAACTTCGCCATCGCTGCCAGGGGTTTCGAAAACGAAGCTGACTGGGCCCGGTTTATGTCACTCGCTTCTATCTTTGACCAGGACCGCCCGACGGATGTTGAATGGAAAGACAGGAACGTTTCCTACGTGGGAAGAGTTTCCTACAGCTGGGCCGACCGCTATTTCCTGACCGGCAGCTACCGTTATGATATTGCCGGCAGGCTTCCTTCCGGTTTCCGGGATAAAGGTTTCCCCGGGGTGACCGCCGCCTGGAAAATCAGCTCAGAACCTTTCTTTAACGTACCGGCAGTAGACCTGCTGAAAATAAGGGCCAGCTGGGGCCGCATCGGTAACATCGCCTCTGTGGACCGCTACTACGGCTACCCGCTGCTGAAGAACGATTATACCTACCAGGTGGGCAACGGCGCTCCGCTGTCCAACGCACTGTTCATCGATAAACAATTTAATCCCACGCTTACCTGGGAAACATCCCAGCAGACAGACATCGGTATCGATATCGCCCTGCTGAAACAACGCCTGACCATCACGGCCGACTATTTTGATAAGCAGACCTACAACCTGATTAAACAGCAGGACACCTACTGGCCTAATACTTTTGGTTTAACCGCTCCCCTGATCAACCAGGGTAAAATCGGTAACAAAGGCTTCGAAGTAGCAGTGGGCTGGCAGGATAAAATAGGCCAGGTAGGATATAACCTGAACGCCAATATCGCCACGCTGCAAAACCGTGTACTGGAAATTGACGAAAACCCCAATGCTGTATGGACACACGGCGACAACTGGAGAACAGTGCTCTCCCCGTACCGTTCAAAAGTAGGACAGCCCTATTATTCCTACTGGCTGATCCAGTCTGCTGGTATCTTCCAGTCAGATGCAGAAGCGAATGGTTATACAAAAGGCGGACAGAAAATACAGCCCAGTGCCAAAGCCGGCGACCTGAAATTTGTCGACCAGAATGGTGACGGTAAAATCGACGATGGCGACCGCGTATACATGGGAGCCGCTTTCCCTAAACTGACCTACGGTTTTACCGCTAACCTTACCTGGAAGAACTTTGACCTGAGCCTGTTCCTGCAGGGCGTAGGCGGCGTGAAACTGTTCAACGCCTTCAAACAATCCACCCTGAACGGTGCAGAACAGGGTTATAACCGCTGGGATAAAATCCTGGATGCCTGGTCTCCGGAAAATACCGGTTCCAACATCCCGCGTATCACGGCGGATGACTCCAACAAAAACTTCCAGACAGCATCTGACTGGTACCTCGAAAACGGTAACTACCTGCGCCTGAAAAACCTGCTGATCGGTTATACTTTCGGCAAGATGCGCTGGAACAACGGTCTGCGTGTATACTTCAGCGGCGATAACCTGCTCACCTTCACCAAGTATACCGGTATGGACCCTGAAGTGGGCGGCATCGGCCTCGATGGCGGACAGTTCCCGGTTTCCCGTACCTATTCCCTGGGCCTTAATGTTAAATTCTGATCAAACTGACAATCATGAAAAAGAAATACATCTATATACCCGCACTGATGGCGCTGATGGCCGGCTGGAGCTCGTGCGCAGACAAATGGGTGGACACCAAGCCTAACGGATCGCCTTCTACCGCTTTCTTCTGGCAGAGCGATAACGACCTGCGTAAAGCTACTGCCGCCATGTATGTGGACATGAAAAACGAAAGTACCTGGGGCCGTGACCTGTTCTGGGTGCAGGATGCCAGCGATGACCTGATCGTAGGACGTACCAAGGCAGATGGTGAAAATATCAAGAACTTCATTCCGAGCGGCCGTGAGGGTTACCTGACCGCTGGCTGGCAGGACCTTTACAATATGATCAACAGGGCCAATCAGGCAATTGAAAATATTCCGAAGGCTGTCAACGTATCAGACGAAGTGCGGAAACGTTCTCTCGGCGAAGCTTACTTTATACGTGGTTTCGCGCATTTCTGGTTAGCCTACATGTACGGCCATAAAGACCAGGGCGTTCCGTTTGACGGACCTGAGAATGCGGAATACGGCAAACGTATACCACCGCAGCTGCGCTCCGTAACAGACAACTATGCACAGGTCATCAGCGATCTGCAGAAAGCGGCAGACATGCTGCCGTTGTTTGAAACCTATGGCGACGCCGACAAAGGCCGCGCGCACAAAGCGGCTGCATGGGGCTATATGGTGAAAACCTATGCCTACTGGGCGCAGTTTGATAAAACCAAATGGCAGCCGGTGCCGGCATTGTGCGACAAGATCCGCGATGAAGGCCACCGCGCGCTCATCACCGGAAAAGCTACCAACCGTGAAAACTACCAGGCTGTTTTCCGCGTGGCCAACAACTGGTCTTCCGAATATATCTGGTCTGTTAACTCCAGCATCCAGGGCGGCTCTGAATTCCCGGGTGTGATCCTGGAGAATAAAGGCTGGGGCAAATACAATGGCTGGGGCTATTTCCAGCCTACGGAAGAGCTGTATGACGAATACGAAGCCAATGACCCGCGCCGCGAAGTGACCATCCTGAAATTCGGCGATGAGTTCACCTATATCGGCCAGAAGATGAAGTACTCTTCCACCAACAGCCTTTCCGGTTTCCAGATCAACAAATACATGGAGCCTTACGGCTACGGTTCCAACGGTGATATGGCCAGCAATACCTTCGCCAGCTCTAACCCGGATTATCCTACCACGGCGCTCAATCTGCCGCTGATGCGTTATGCGGAAGTGCTGCTGTTTAAAGCAGAAGCGCTGATCCAGCTGGGTCGTGGTGGTGAAGCTGCTGCGCCGCTCAACGAGGTAAGGGCCCGTGTAGGCCTGGCAGCTATTGCCAATCCTACGATGGCCGATCTGAAACATGAACGCCGCGTGGAGCTGGCCTGTGAGTGGACAGACCGTTTCCATGATCTGAAAAGATGGGGTGATTATGACAAGATCAATGCGCCGCTGCACGGCCGTATTCACGCCAACCGCCAGGACCCTGCTTCTCCCTATACCATACAGGTGGTTTGGCCTGCCCGTAAATTTAATCCGGCCAACCATATGGCATGGCCTATCAGCCCGGATGAAATTGCCCGTACCAACGGTCTCTACAAACAGACACCAGGCTGGTAATCTCCCGGTTGCCATGTCATGACGACCAACAGCGGAATTTTTCCTACAGCGGAAAAATTCCGCTGTCTGTTTTTACAGGTTGCCTATCTTTAGGCATCACCTGATCTGTTACTATGCTATTTTTTCTACTGGTCATAACCGCTGTAACGGCCGCGCTGATGGCGGGCCTGTTTTACGCCTACTCCTGTTCGGTCAACCCCGGTCTGGGCCGTTTGCCGGATGCTGCTTACCTGGCGGCGATGCAGTCTATCAACCGGGCTATTCTCAACCCGGTGTTTTTTGTGGGATTTATGGGGCCGGTGTTTTTACTGCCGCTGAGTACCTGGCTGGTGTTCCGGGAGGGAATGCAGCCGGCGGGATGGTGGCTGCTGGCAGCTACGGTAGCGTACCTGCTGGGGGTATTCGGTGTGACGATGGCAGGCAATGTGCCGTTGAACAATGCGCTGGATAAAGTGGCGCTGGAAGACAGTGCTGCGCTGGCCGCACACCGGGTGCGTTTTGAGCGGCCCTGGAACCGGCTGAATACCGTTCGTACAGTGTGTGCCATCGCTACGGTGACGCTGGTCATCGTGGCCTGCCTGAAGGCTTCGTTTTAATTTTCGTGTACAGGGTGAATCAGCTGTTATTTTGACTATCATAGCGTAGCCGGGCGTAGAAATACGCCCGGCTTTTTTGCTGACGTTGCAGTTGCTCGTCGCTGTGCTGATATAAGTGGATGTTAGTTTTTCCGGAGATAACCAAACAAACCATGTTTTTCATGATCAGGACCAGCTGTGAAGAACAGCTGACCAGGAGCGGAAGGCAGGTTGCTTTCCAGCGCCCATAACCCGTCTATGATAACCGGGCCGTTGCCTTTCTGCAACTGTCCGAGATAAATTCCTCTTTCGCTGTAGGCGTTGATATGACCGTCGCCGAAATTACCGACGAGTATTACACCGTCGTTGAACGGCCATGTGCCGGAGCAGCCCTGGGTAATGCCCCATGGTGAGTTAAGGGTGCCTCCGGAGGCGAACCTCCTGATGAGGGTGCCATTGGGCCTGTACATGTTCACGTACCCGTTGCCCGGCCCGGCCTGATCATCTGTTCTGCCGGGGCCTTGTTTGGCGTAGGTGACGAAAAGCACGCCGCCGATGTTCCGGATATTGAACGGCGCAAAGCCCGCAGGGATAGCCGGGTCACGGAAAGGTTTGGTGCTGATGTAGCGGTAGGCAGAATCAAATACATCGACGGTGCCGTTGCGGAAATTGGTTGCATAGAGGTAAAGTTTGCCGCTGTCGATGGCCATTGTAATGCCTTTGTAAACGGCATTGAAAGAAGCGCGGTTGGCCTGTATCACCGCAGTATCGCCGGAAGCCCAGGACACGATCGTGCCTTCTTCCGTAGCATAAATAAAACGGGCCCCTTTGAAGCTGGTGGTACCGTTGAACACCACGCCGGTAGGGGACCCTGCTTTTTTACCCAGGGGGGAGGGGATAAATACCGGTGCTCTGAGGGTAGCGCCGTTTTTATCGTAGATCACGCTGGAGCCGTTGCCGGTGGAGGAGATCCAGAAGGCGCCGTTGGCACCCACAGCGATGCCCCAGGCATTCTTCAGACGCCGGTCGATACGTCCGGCATTGTAACCACTCGTGTCTGCCACGAGATTGGTTTGTTTGTAGGTGTTACCCAGGCAGTCACACTGGACGCAGGCCTGATGGGGATCGCCTTTATGGCAGCTGGTGACCGTCAGCAGAAAGCTGATAACGGTGGCCGCCATGCCGGCATGAAAAAGTTTTTGGGGTGTTCCGGCAGATACTCCCGCTGCCGGCTGTTTTTTAAACAATGCACTCATGTTGATACTTTTTTAGAAGTGAAAGAATATAGCAAGGAGTGAGGGGTGTCACAGGACAACCTTCGGTGAATGGGGTTTTCTGCCAGTCTCAGCGATCATCAATACCAAACACGGCTTTTCTGGGGACGATTTTTCTAAAAAAGGTGAGATGAATAAATAAGGATTGAGGTGTAGGAAATGTTGTGTAAAAATAAAAAAAATCGATGGGAAGGTTGCGTGCGGTTATACCAGGTACGCCCCGGTACCGGGCTAATGCGGAACAGTTTTTGCGGCTGCTGCAGCCATTGCTTACCCCGTTAAACACCGTCTCTTATGATCTTTGTTGAAAGCGAATTCGCGCCGCTGCGCACAGTGGTACTGGCTGAATCAGAATTCGGCATGCCTGAGGTTCCCCGGGAAGAAGACCTGAAGTTTCTCACACCGGAGGCACGCGAAGACCTGCACACCAAAAATGGCATGGACTACGGTGACGCCTATCCGGAGAATCAACGGGCATGGATTAAAGAACGTGACGCATTTAAAAAAGTGTTGCTGAAACACGGCGTGGAAGTATTGCGCCCGCGGCGCCTTACCGGCGCTGAGAAGAAAGCCGGCGGCGATGATGGTTACGCTAATTTTTTCTGCCGTGACCCCTTCTTTACGGTGGGAAATATGGTCATAGAAGGTTCCATGCGTTTGCTGCATCGCCGGATGGAAGTGTTGCCGGTAAGGGATATTATGCTGGAACGGGTGTATCCGGAAGACTGTATGTACGTGGCGGCGCCACGTGCGGAAATAGCGGCTGCCGGTGATATCACCCTTGGCCCCGGTCCTTTTATAGAAGGAGGCGATGTGCTGGTGCTGGACAAACATGTCTTCGTTGGCAGCTCGGGCCTGGCCTCCAATGCACTGGGCGCCCGGTGGCTGGAGAAGCTGCTTTACCCTTACGGCTATACGCTGGAAGTGGTACGGCTGCAACCGGACATCCTGCATCTCGATTGTGCGCTGGGCCTTGTCAGAAACGGCCTGATGATAGTATGTGAGGAAGCGTTCAAAGATGGTATCCCCGAAAGGCTCCGTACATGGGAACGTATTAACGTAACGTATAAGGAAACGGCCAACCTGGCGACGAACGGACTGCCGCTTAGTCCCGACGTATATGTGACCGACCCGGTGTTCCGGCATATCGGCGATCAGATAGCGAGCCACGGCGTTACCGTGGAATACGTGGATTTTCATATCACCCGCAGCCTGGGAGGGGCTTTCCGCTGCAGCACACAGCCCCTGCTCAGGAAAAGCTGAACAGCACTGCCTTAATAGCAAACACATCAATAAATAAATGCCTGCTGAAAGACCGCAGGGACGCGATCTCTCAGGTGGAAAACGCCTTCCTGTCCCCTTTTCCGACATAATATCCCGCCTGTTGTGAATGTCTGTCTTCAGCAGTATATTTGGTAACGAATGTTCGGAAGACTGACAAATGTTGTTCCCCTGGCTTATGACGAACCGGATTGGTAAACGCTGTTTATTAGTATATTAATTTTATTGAATGCGTTTTTTTTCTGTGCCCAGTGATCGGTGTTTTTATAAGAGCATGTTGTGTTGGTTGGTCCCATTGTTGTTGACTTTGCCGGTGGCGTGTGACCGTACCGGCAATGATAACGCAGATCATCCTGCTTATTTTAAACCTGTCTTTCAGCGAACGGACCTGCTGGTGCCCGGTCCTCCTGCTTTTCGTATACTGGATTCCATCTACGCGAAATTTCCTGATCCCGGTCCTATGGACCTGGTATGGAAATACAGATACAAACTGGATTACTATTGGATGAACCAGGTGGACCGCTACCGGGGAAGGATATACATAGACAGTATCCTGAAAGTGCTTTCCGGTAAAACCAACCGGCCGGGGTATGCGGCGGAATACGGCAGGGCCCTGATCTTCCTGGGAGACATCAACAGGGACGAAGGTAAACTGGATAATGCGGTGTCGTTGTACTACGAGGGCAGAACGTTTATTGAACATACCAAAGATACCTGTGCGCTGGGGGAATACAGTGCCAAACTGGCGATGGTGTACTACCAGCAACGGAGGTACGATATGGCCATCCCTTATTTTAAAAACGCGTTCACTGAACTGGGCACCTGCCGGGAAAAAACATTTTACCGGTTTAGTTATCAGCAGGGAGAGCTGGACAACATCGCGCTGTGCTTTGACCGGCTGGACAACAAAGACAGTGCATTGTATTATTATGACAGCGCGCTGAAATATATCGACCTGCATAAAATACCTTTTCTGAAAGTGGATAACTGGGCCGCCTTTTCAATGGCCGCAGAAGGCGTGGTGTTAGGTAATAAAGGCTACCTGCTGGTCAGGCATGGAGATACGCTTACGGGTGAACAGCTGATAAGAAAGAGCATTGCCATGAATCTGCTGCCCGGTACTGAACCGAAGAACGCACAGATCAACATGGGGCATCTGATTAATTTAAAGCTGGCGCAAAAGGATTTTCCGGAGGCGAAGGAGTGGTTGCAAAAAATGCGGGCAGCAATTGATACCGTACCGGATAAAGGCTCAGAGCTATCCTGGATGGAGCTACAATCCAAATACCACGAGGCCACGGGTAACCTTGCCGCGGCTTTGGCGCTGTGGCGCGACCACCGGCGTATGAAAGATTCACTGAGCATTGCCAGAGATCCTTTTCATGCGGTGGATGTGAAGACGCAGGTTAATTACCTGTCAGGCGAGATGGAATTGGACCTGCTGAAAAAGCAGAACGAGATCAAGAACACCTACCTCAGTATCATGTTGCTTTTTACGCTGCTGGTAGTGATCATCGTAGTGCTTATCTGGCAGCACTGGAAGCGGTCCAGGAAACAAACGGCCAAGCTGGAAAGCCTGAACAGGCTGATCTCCCGGCAAAACGAGCATCTCGAAAAAAGCTTACGGGCGCTGGAACAGAGCCAACAGGATAATACCCGTATGCTGAAAGTGGTAGCCCATGACCTCCGCAATCCCGTGGGGAATATGATTTCCATGGCCGACTTCCTGAGAAGTTATGGCAACATCACCGATCCGCAGAATACAGAAGCGTTGTATCTCATCCACCAGTCGGGCCATATGGCATTGGAACTGATCAGCAACCTGCTGTATATGAATGTGCGGGGAGATATCAGGAAAGAGAAGGTAGAGGTGGACGTAGCCCTGCGCTATTGTATCGACCTGGTAAAAACAAAAGCAGGCGAAAAACAACAGCAGATCGTGGTGAATCTTTTCCAGGCGAGCGTCTGGGCCAGCCGGGAAAAAATATGGCGGGTGTTCTCCAACCTTATTACCAATGCGGTGAAGTTCAGTCCTGTCGGCGGTGTGGTAGAAGTGTCCATGGCACTGGAAGATGCTGTTGTCCGCATTACTGTCCGTGATAATGGTATCGGTATACCCGATCATCTGAAGGGAAGTATTTTTAATCTCTCGCAGGATGTAAAACGCCGGGGCACTATGGGAGAAGAGTCTTTTGGTTTCGGGCTGGCCATCTCCAAACAGATTGTAGACGCCCACGGCGGCAGGATATGGTTTGAAAGCGAAGAGGGGAAGGGAACAGCGTTTATTGTGGAACTGGAAAAATACGACGAGACGAATCACCGGTAACTGTCGTTCTCTGCCTTTTAGTTATACTTCAGCCTGATATATCTGGTGTTCTTTTTGTAACCTTTCAGATGATACTTACTCTAATGTTATAGCTGATCTGTTATTCCATCTCATGAATATCAGCAATAACAACTATGTAAATCATCGTATATGGCTACTGTAAAACAAGTGAGGGAAACCCTCCGGCTTACTTATGGCATAGTGCCAATAGTAGCAGGTTTAGACAAATTTACCCATTTACTCACAGACTGGACGGCCTACCTGACGAGCGCGCGCAGTATGATTCCTTTTGAGCCTGCCACCTTTATGAAGATGGTGGGTGTCATTGAAATCGTAGCGGGTGTCCTGGTGCTGTTGAGACCATTGTGGGGCGCCTGGGTGGTAATGATCTGGCTGCTTTGTATTGCAGTGCAGTTACTGGCAGGCGGCAGCTATTTTGATGTGGCGGTGCGGGATATAGTGATGGCTATCGGTGCGTGGTCGCTGGCGCAGCTTTACCGGACGGAAAACAAACCATAACTGTTTATTGATGCCCGAATGTAACAACGTCCCTTAGGGGCGTTGAGGAAGCCGTATAGCGATGCTGTACGGCTTCACTTTTTGCTGACCGTTCCCATAAAATAGCTTACTTTAGTGATACGGGTATACTCCGTTGCCTATACCTGGAAGATGTTTATCCCTTTTGACCGTAAGTCCCTGCTATCCCTATCAGATAAGAATACCGCCATATTGCCGTTGACAACCCTAACTGAAACTGACTATCCATGGCTAGTATGATCAATGTTGTTACCAAAGAGCTCATTGTATTAACACCCTATTATGCCTTCGGACGGAATGCTGCTATCGTCCACAGATGTATTCCTCAGCAGGATGTATCTCAATCCCACGCTACCATTTTCTGGAACCGGGAAGGGTGGTTTCTCCGTGACCACAGCCGTAATGGAACGCTCATCGACAATGAGCTGCTGCGCCAGTCCATCCGCAAACTCAGCAGAAAACACCAGATACGTTTTGGCAGTACGGAAACTACCTGCTGGAACGTGATCGACCTGCACCCACCGGCTGCCGGTCTGCATGGTTACCTGGAAGATACGGTTGATCATTTCAACCTGATCCGTCATGCCGTTTTCCTGTTTTCGCTCAGCAGGAATGAAGAACATATCCGTTTGCAGCTGAAGGTATCGGCAGACCAGCTCATTGATCTGGGCAGCAGAGCGCATAACTACCTGCTGCTGGCGCTGGCGCGGAAACGGCTGGCCGATCACCTGCTGAAGCAACGCCCGGAAGAACAGGGATGGATCTCCCTCGATGAGCTTATCAGCGACATCTCCAAAGAGATGCGGAAAGAAATAGATGTTTATTTTATCAACCTACAGATTTTTCGCTTACGGAAACAGCTATACGAACAACTGTCTTTCGGGCAGATGTTTGCCAACGTTGTAGAAAGACGTATGGGAGAAGTCCGTTTAGGGCATCCTTATTTCAGTATCAGCAAGGGATCTGAAGACCTGGGCAGCATATTGCCCTGACAGGAAGGCTGCCTGAAAAACAGCAATGTATTCCTATGAAACCCTCAAAGTATGGCCCTTTTCCCTCCATGGAATATTACAGCATCGTGGAAATCCTGTTTGAAAGCATGCACAGCTGTGTATACAAAGCTATTCAGAAAAATACCCGCCAGTATGTGGCCATTAAAATGATAAAAGGAAATTCGTTGCCCGACAGGCAGCGCCAGGAGCAGTTTGAAAGAGAAGTAAGGATCTGTGCGGAAATCAATCATCCCTGTATCGTGAAACTGCTGGATACCGGTTACACCGGTGATCATATGCCGTTTGCTGTTTTCGAGTACATCGCGGGTATAACTCTCAAACAGTTTATTCAACAGCACGGTGTCATTCACCTGCCACTGGCGGCGGAGCTGATGGGACAGGTACTGGACGCGCTGGCCTGCGCCCATAGCATGGGGATCGTGCACCGGGACCTGAAGCCGGAAAATATTATGATCACGCAGCCCGGTGTAAAGCCTTATGCCAAAGTGCTCGATTTTGGTATAGGTGTTTTTACGGGAGATCGTTTTCCGGCAGATGATACCGCCGGCACCCCTGCTTATTGTGCGCCGGAGCAGCTGCGGGGTGAGCCACCCTCTGTACGGTCCGACCTGTATGCCTGGGGCCTGGTGTTGACAGAATGTATCACGGGCGCGCCTGTTATCAGCGGTCATACATTAACAGCGGTGTATGAACAGCAGTTAAGTCCTGGTCCTGTTCCGCTACCGGATTTTTTGGCGGGGCATCCGCTGGGAAGCCTGTTGAAACGGGTGCTGGAGAAGAAAGCGGCTGACAGGGCCGCAGATGCACGCCTGCTGCTGCAGGAGCTGGCAGCCACGGAGCTGACGGTCCCGCCGCTGTCCGCTGTTACCAGCAAGATGCGGCAGTCGCCTCCTGCAGAGACCATGGACAATATGTTTGCATGGGACTACGGAAAAAGAGAAAAGCGGTTGATAACAGTACTGTGCATAAAGCTGGAAGCGACAGCCTGTAAGGATACGCAGCCCGAAGAAGATATGCTGGAAGAACTGCTGCACCGGCAACTGCGTGTATGCGCTGCCGTTGCCGCGCGCTTTGGCGGTTTTGTCAAAGGGATGATGGCAGGTTACCTGTTGATTTATTTCGGTTATCCACAGGCCACCGACAACGATGCCCGCATGGCCTGCCGGACCGCGCTGGAAGTGTTGGGAGAGATGCAGCAGCACAATATCCCCTTATATGAACAACAGAAAATAACACTGACAACCCGGCAAACGATCCATACCGGCGTTATCATCTCCCGGGAGAACAGGGTAGCAGAGGGTACTACGCCCGGTACAGGCTTTAACCTGCTGCAGGATACGCCGGCGGACCGTATACTCGTTACCGGTGCCACCGCTGCGTTGATAGGTCATTTTGCTGAACTGGAGAAAAGTCACCATGTCCCCGGTGAGGGATGTACAGGAGTGCAGGAAACTTTTTACGTACTGAAGGAACGCCGTGCGGAAGTTTTCTCCCGGCTGTATTCCGCGGCAGCCAACCGTTCCATGCATGGGAGAGCGGCGGCGCTGAACACCATTGTCCGCTGTTATGAGCGTGTAGATGACGCGCACAGGGAGGTAGTGCTGATAACCGGTGAAGCAGGCATTGGTAAGTCCCGGCTGATGCTGGAAGCCAGGAAAAAAATGACGGATGTGATGTTGATTGAACGCCGCTGTTTACCGGAACATAAACACCGGACGTTGTTTCCCTTTATTGAAATCATCCGGCAGTACTATGGATTGTATCAGCAGGCCGGGGAGCGGGCTGTACTGCTGTTGGAGCAGTTGCTGTCTGCCGCCGGCTGCGATCCGGTGGTCGCCATGCCGGTGATGCTGGCCTGCTTTGGATGGCCGTTTACGGAGAGTTACCCTCCTTCACAGGCCGCCCCGGCGGACCAGAAAGCGGTACTCTTCCAGGCATTAAAAAAGTGTATGATCAACATCTCCCGGAAGAAAAAATATGTATTGCTGCTGGAAGACCTGCATTGGATGGACCCCGTCAGCCATGAATTTTTAGCGGATATGATGGCAGACAGCGGACAGGGAGGATGTATGTTTTTGCTTTCTGCCAGAACAGGTTTTTTACCGTCATGGAATACTGCTTTGTTTACGCCGCTGCCACTGGCGCCGCTGGAGACGCAGGCGGTAAAGTCGATGGTGGAGGAGCAGCTGGAACATGGAAAAAAAATAGCACCTGCCTCGCTGAGCTATATCCTGGAACATACCGGCGGGGTGCCCTTTTTTATTGAGGAATTGTTGCAGCTGTTGCTGGCGGAAGGATGGCTGACAGCGGCGAAGGATACTTATCATCTCATCCCGGGTGACCGTCTGCCGGGTGTGCCGCTCACCCTGAAGGAACTGCTGCAGGCCAAGCTGGACCAGGCGGGTGCCGCCAAAGAAACGGCGCAGCTGGCGGCCACCATCGGAAGGGAGTTTTCTTCCGGGTTGCTGATAAAAGCGGCGATGAAAGAGGCCTGCAGCGTGTGGAAGGACTTACAGGTGCTGACAGCAGCGGATATCCTCATTCCATTGCGGACAGAGAAAGGACTGTACTATGTGTTCCGTCATATGCTTTTCTGCGAGGTAACCTATGACAGTCAGCCGCCACCTCTGCGGAGGCAGGCGCACGCCCGGGTAGCGGAGGCGCTGATGGCGGGGATGGTCCCCGACGAACAGCCGGACGTGTTGCTGATGAATGCACTCGCGCAACATCTTCACCGTGCGGGCAATGTGGCTGCTGCTATTGAATGGCAGCTGACAGGCATACAGCAGCTGATCAGCACGTCGGCTAACCGGGAATGCATTTCCCTGTGCGAGCAGGCGCTGAAGTGGCTGCGGGAATGGCCGGCGGTCCAGACAGGTACTAACATATCACGGAGATCCCCCGAGGCTGTTTTGTCAGCCCGCTGAAATATGTTGAAATAGGAATTTTTTTTACGGCTGGTTAGCTTTGAAACATCAAGTCAATGGAGCTCCGGATTGACCATCACAGGCGGATACCGAAAAGCCTGAAGAGAGTAGGTAAATACTTTTAAACTTAAATAAGATGGTTGAATATACTTTATCAGTACAGTTTACCCAGGCACAGCTGGATATACTGTATGCCACCGGTAGCAATGTAGTGGTGGCCAAGCCCACCGGAGGCTCCAGTCCCAATGTGGCCTGGCAGGTATTCCGGCCCATGCGCTCCAATAAACTGAGCTGGGGCGAGGAATATGGTATTTATGCCTCCACTGCCAGGGTGGAGAACGGGGCGAGGCTGGAGCAGTTGTCCTCCACGCCGGTAGGCGCAGCCCGCAACAAATTGTACACGCTGGAGCCCAGCTCCAATATCAAAGGGCCTGTCAGCGGTGGTGCGCCGGATGCATATGCGCTGCTGAATAAATATGATCCGCAACCTTATATGACGGTGGGTTTGTTCCAGGATGCGACTGTCAACGGAACCGAAATTATAGGCAACGCGTTGTCTGCAGTCCCTGTACTGCTGGCCAGCACTGCCACTATGACTCCCTTTACCACTGTTTACATCTGGCTCCAGTCACAGGTCATCAGTAATACCGTGGTGACACTGGTAACTTCTCCCATGACGCAGCTCAAATACGGCGACGGGACCAGCAGTATATCCGTGTCGTATGACAGCAACTCGGGCAAGTTCCTGTCTCCCGATGGTATGAGGGCCTCTGAAGGAGCCATTTTTCACATCGAGCCTATTTTGTAAACCCCACTGCCGGAGGCTATTCCTCCGGCTAAATGAAGCACTATGGAAACTGTAGGCGGTACTGTTACGATGCAGTCCCTGTTACTGGCCATGCAACAAAGGAACCTTGTCTATAACTACGATTTCCGGTATTACAGCAATAAAGTCATCATCGGGAATGATGTCACTTACAATTCCCCCGATGGCTGGATATACCTTGATCCCGGCAGGAATGGCAAGATTGGTTTTGACCCGGCCAATAACACCTGTATCATTACCAAAAGTGAGGATAACAGCCAAATGCGTTTTGCTCAGGCCCTCCATGAATTCCCGCGCTGGCAGTCCATGCTGGCAGGCAGGAAGGTAACGGCAAAGGCTATACTGAATATTCCTTCCGGTGCGGAAGTCACGCTTTCGCTGACAGACGGAACAGATGCGGACACCCTCGCCCGTAGGGGCAGTGGCCTCACGGAGATGGTGGTACAGCTGGTCATCAGCCCCCGGTCCACCGCGGTATTGTTAACGGTGGGTTGTACCACCGCTTTTGCCCGGATCGCGATATACAGCATGTGTGCCAATGTCGGTGAGGTGGCGCTGGAGCATCTGCCCTGCACGGTGCAGGGCGTTATCGGTGAGCGTAAACAATATATCGCCACGGATAATCCACCAGCGGAAGAGTTATCGCTCTGTAATCCGGCGGCGGAACTGGGCCCTGATTTTTCCCGCCTGAACAGCGTCATCAACGGCCGGTTTGGCACCGGCTCCAACAAGCGGTCCCTGTTACCCGATATGCGCGGATATTTCAGCAGGGCCTGGGACCATGGTGCAGGCACAGATCCCGATGCCGGCCAGCGTAAGCCGCTCGGCGGTACTATCAAAGGCGATCACGTCGGAACCCTGGAAGAAGATGAATTCCTCAAACATGACCATCAGTTGTCATTCTCCACAGACAAGCCTGTCCTGACCGGTAAAGAAGGATCGGCCACCATTATCAACACCAGCGCTACCTCCAACACCAAACCCGCAGGAGGTAAAGAAACAAGGCCCAAAAACCTGGCGGAATTGTTCACCATCAAATGGGCCTGATATTTTTTAACCCTTTAATCCCACAATTATGGCAAACTTCACCCTTAGATGGGCCAACAGATCCCAATCCACACAGGACTGGATGATCAATATCCCCGATGCCTTTACCCTGCCCCCTGACTGGGTACGGGAGGCTGCCGTAACCATCAACAATGATTATACCTTCCAGATAGCGGTCACCACGCAAGGAGGCTTCGCAGCTGCGGACCTCACCTACCACAGCGCTACCGGCAACTGGACCCTTCACAGCCATACGCCCGCCGAATGGCGCCTCAGCCAGGGCAATGGTTATGTGACCGTGGCCTGCCTGCTGAACGACGTGTACGTACATGCCATGACTTACACCGCTTCCAGGGCGGCAGTAGAGGCAGAGAGCGGTAAAAGGGGCTATCCGGCCTACCAGCTGTATATGGACAATACAGGAACGATCTACTGTACCCCTGTCAAAGTAAAAAGCCACGCCGTAGGCGCACAATGGATAAGCGCCTGCCTGGAGGCGCATCCCGGCACCAGCTGCGATGGCAAGCCCTGGATCAGCGATGACCAGGAAGGGGTTATCTGGCCGTAAGGCAATAGCAGGATGTATGCAGAGGCGCCGTATTCTTCCTTTGGGAAGAATGCGGCGTATTTTTGTCCTGTCGGAAAATATACCCGGTCTACAACAGAGGGATTGCCATGTTTTCCTCGTCATATAACAGGAAAAACCTAAAGGCTTTACACCATGCGTGCTTTATATACGATGCTCACCCTGGCCGTTATTGGACTGTTCACATTTGCTTCCTGCAGTAAAAATGAGCAGCCGGTCAGTAATAACTATGAATGCGATACATCTGCTCCTGTAATGGGTGAGGTCAATTACCGGGAAGAATTGCGTGACTTCATCCAGGAGATCAGCGGCTGGGCACGGGCGCAGAAGCCCGGTTTTATCGTGGTGGCGCAGAACAGTACAGAGTTGCTGACGACCACCGGCGACACCTCCGACCCGGTGATGCCCGATTACCTCAACGCGCTCGACGGCATCGGCAGAGAGGAGCTATACTACGGGTATGAGAATCACGATAATGCCATGACGCCCGATGATGTGACCGCAGAATGGGTACGGTTTGGAAAACGGGCTGTCGCCAACCACCTTACGGTCATGACCACGGATTATTGCAGCACCCCTGCCTATATGACCGCTTCCTATCAAAAGAACGAAGACAACGGATTTATCTCCTTTGCCACCGCCAGCCGTCAGCTGCAGACCATCCCCACCAGCGCGCCGTACCGGGAAAACGCCAACAATATCAACACCCTGGCAGACGCTAAAAATTTCCTCTACCTGATCTATCCGGACGACCAATATATCAACCAGCTGAAAGCGACCAACTACGATGTGCTCGTCATCGATGCTTTCCCGCCGGAAGGCGGAGCCAATACCTGGACACTCAGCCAGGTCAATTCCCTGAAAGTGAAGAAGAATGGTGGTAAAAGGCTGGTGCTGGCCTATATGAGCATGGGGCAGGCGGAAGATTACCGCTGGTACTGGAACCCGGACTGGCTGAAGCACAAACCTGCATGGCTGGGAGCCATCGACGGCGACTGGGAAGGCAACTATTATGTCCGCTACTGGATGCCGGAATGGAAAGCGCTTATCTTTGGCAACGCCGACTCCTATACACAGAAATTAATCAACGCCGGTTTTGATGGCACTTATTTAGATCCTGTAGATGCGTCAGGATATTGGGAAAATCCGGAAGTCAACACGCCCGGTTGATAAAAATCCGCACAAGGCCTGTGCGGATTTTTATTTGTCTTACTTCCAGGTTTCTTCTTCCTGCATATAAATGACCCTGCTTAGATATTTCCCCATACGGACCATCCGCTGCCACTTATCCAGTAGGTGGTAGTCATCGCTGTGCCACTGGTGGCAAAAACATCGATAAAGTTAGGAGCGCGTGAGATGGCCGCGGGGATCGTATTGATCGGCCCACCGAGATTGACCGAAGAAGACCAGCCGGTTGTGGCGGTCCGGTTGAAATTGATCAAAGCGTTGCTGCTCCGGGCAAAAACGTGCATATTGCCTGCATCTCTGGCCACTACTACAGGATCGGAGGAGAGCGAACCTCCCAGGTCGCTCCACACGCCCCATCCGCTGCCTTCTGTCCAACGGAGCGTAACCAGGCTGTTGGTGGCGCTCCGTGCAAAAACATCCAGCAGTTGCGGTGCGCTGGAATTGACAGCAGGAGAGCCTGTGATATTACCGCCAAGGTTATTCCATACCGACCATCCTCCATTGGCAGACCAGGTTATCTGTGTCAGATGGTTGTTGTTTGTCTGTGCCAGTACATGCAGGTGGTCCGCATCCCTGGAGGCCACTGCCGGTTGCGAGGTGATAATGCCGCCCAGATCCTGCCAGGCAGACCATCCGCTGCCACTGGTCCAGGTCCTGGTCACCAGGGTGTTGCCTGCGCTTCTTGCAAAGACACTGATCACACCGGGAGACCGGGAGTTGACCACCGGTGCGTCGGCAATGCTGCCACCGAGGTCTTCCCAGGCCGACCATCCTTTGAGGCTTGTCCATGAAATATGCAGCAGATTATTAGCCGGTCCTTTCGCAAAAACATCCATGACACCGGCAGCTCTTGATACCGCCGCAGGAATGGAGGATATCGGGCCGAGTGGCTGCCACCTGGACCATTTACCGGTATTGTTCCATGACTTATGCATCAGGTTATTGGCAGGGCCTATGGTGAAAACACTCATATTGTTGGCATCCCTGGAAATAGCGACTGGTGGTGCATAACACGGGGCTGCTTTGGGAACGCGGTATAAATACTCCAGTGCGAGCCGGTCATTGGCGTTAAAGCTGCCACTGGGATCACCGCTGGTGCCCAGGCTGTAGCAGGTCAGCATAAAAGAGCCTGCATCGGGCCCGGTGGGCGTGCCCGGAACAGGAATGGCGCCTGCGGAGCCGGCGCCCTCATTGCTGCCACTGCCACAGCTATAGCCGGGGTTATTCCAGTCGGTATGCCGTAATCCAATGGCATGGCCTATTTCGTGCTCTATCACGTGCCTGATGAAATCCACGTTATTGCCCAACTGGGATGAGCAGGTATTGATGGTAATGGTAGGATAGGGATTACCACCGGCAGGGAACCCGGAAAAGCCCAGCTGGCCTGCGCTCAGACAGGCTCCTGTTACGGTGATGTCTGCTGAGGTGGCATTCACATATTTAAAAGTCAGGTCGAGCCCCAGCGCATTATAATTAGCAATGGCTTGCTGTACCGCTGTCACAAAAACGCTGCTGAGGTTGACCGTACGTACGGTTAACTCGCGTGGTAAACCGGTTACCAGTTGCGTCGTTCTGTACTGTTCCGTTTCTGCGATCCGGAGAGCAGGGCCCGCCGGCCCCAGGTCATGTTCATACAGCAGTATGTCCCGTTCTACCAGGTAACCGCTGTCAATACGTTGCAGGTCTGTGATACTGAAACCTAACGCTTTGATGCGGGCGAGCACGGAGGCCGGTATTGGGCCGGAATCATTGTTCCAGCCGGGATCATCCTGCTTGCAGGAAATACCCAGACAAAAGAGGAGACAGCATAGGGAGAGGATGAATTTGTTCATAGTTGACAGATTTTTAGCTACATCAGTTAAAGAGGAGAACAGCGCCATACTTTCGGGGAATATCACAGGGTAGTGGTATCAGGGCCACAGCATCGTTTTACGGGTAACATAAATATAAACAGCGGGGATGCTACCGGCTCACAGCCTTATGATGAGCATATTTCGTGTATCTTTAAGCATGTCGATAGCGTTACTGGACATTGATAAAGGATACGCCTTGTTTTCTAAAAGTGATTACGAAACGAGGAAACATGCCCATTATGTTATTGAAATAATCTACAGCACCACAGGGACCTTTAGCGTAGAAACCCACCATGGTCGCTATACACACCTTAGCAATGCCATTATCCCTTCCAATCTTCAGCATCGTTTCAGCAGCCTGAAGGCCACTTGTCAACTCGTGTTTCTTGATCCGCTTTCTCTCCCCGGGAGATATATCAGACAACACTACCAGCTGCATTTACAAAAGGACGTATTGTGTAATGTGCCTGGACTGGAACGGTTTTATAACGAAGGGGTGTTTACGGTTCCGCAGGTGCCGTTGGAGCCGTTGGACGAAAGAATACAGACCTGCCTGCAGACGATCGATGCGCAGGTGGCCAGCCATAAAATAACGTTGCCGCAACTGTCGGAGACTTCCTTTTTATCTGAAGGGCGGCTCTCACACCTGTTTAAAGAACAGCTTGGCATATCCGTACACCAATATGTTCTCTGGAAGCGAATGCAGCTGGCCATCATGAAATCCCGCGAAGGCTGTTCTCTGACAGCCTGTGCCCATCATGTTGGATTTACCGACTCCTCTCATTTTATCCGGGTATTTAATAAAATGTTCGGCATAAGGCCTTTTTTTGCGCTGAAAAGTTAGCCGTTTTGTACAATTTTTACCGCTCCTGTTTGTCGAGTTTTGAGGTATCAAAACATATCCGGCGATGAACAAATTTACCCCCGCCCTCGGCTTTGACGGGCTGACAGGATTTTATGATCTGGCGATTACACTGACGATGCCGGAAAAGAAGTTCAGGACTAAGCTGATCGATGAATTAGCACCTGCAAGAGGTGAGGCGATCCTGGAGTTCGGGTACGGGACGGCACAGAACCTGATCCTTATACAACGGCGTCACACCAGCGCCAGGCTAACGGGCGTGGACATAGATCCGAAAGTCCGCAGGATTGCGCTGCATAAGTTAAAAAGGCGCGGCCTTTCCCTGCCCCTCGATCTTTATGACGGAGAAACGCTGCCCTATGCTGACAACTCATTTGATAAAGTTTTTAGTTCGCTCGTCTTCCACCAGTTGACCAGGGATACCAAGCTTTTATGCCTGAAAGAGATCTACCGGGTACTGAGACCGGGCGGTACGCTTGTTATCGGTGACTGGGGTAAGCCGGCCTCGCGCTTTATGCGGTGGGCGTTCTATATCGTGCAGCTGCTGGATGGCTTCAAAACAACGGCAGACAATGTGAAGGGGTATATGCCCGTGTTCATGAAGCAGGCGGGGTTCAGGCAGGTGGCGGAGCGGGGAAATATGAATACGCGGGTGGGGACGTATTGTTATTACCGGGGTGAGAAATGAGCGACATCTATCCCCTGGCGATGCTCGTCGTCAGGGGATAGATCATATATCGCTTTTATTTTGAAGTGATTTTACCGATGGCGATTTTTGATTTGCCCATCATCCGGTCTGTTTTTCCCACCATGTACATATCGTTGCCGACGATGGCGCCCAGCCGGGGCATAGCAGTGGGAACGTCTGTATTGGAGAAAAATACTTTCCGGGTGACTTTGCCGGACGTTTCGTCGATGCTTACCAGGTAGCAGTTGGATTTAGCATAACGGCCAATAGCCTTTGCTTTCTGTCCTGCCTGGGTGACGTTGCTGTTTTTGGAGTGGTCGTTCATCAGCAGCTGGATGGAACCATTGGCCTGCAGTGCACCGAAGCCTGAATAAAAAGGCCTGTTTCCTTCGTTGAAATAACTGTTATGGTAGTAAATCCCGCTGGTGGGAGCTGATGAACTGTTCATCACGATGATTTCCCGCTGGTCTTTTGGCAGGACCTGTAGCCATCCGATGTTACCTGCAGCATCTATTTTACACATCATCAGGTCGCCGGACAGGTAGTGCGCATAGGTGCTTGATCTCCACTGGCTGGGCGATCCGTGGGAGCCCGGGGTGTAACTCTGGCTGGTGGTCACGTAGTGGCGGTATTGTTCCGCCAGGATAATCAGTCCGTCGTCTGCCGTATAAAAAATCTTCCGGAATTGCATATGCCTGGAAAAGCCTTCTCCTTCATCTTTCATTTTCCCCAGTTCTGCTCTCATTTTACGTTCTTCCCTGCTTTCGTCTTTGTCGTCAGTATCATCGTCGTCTTCCTTATCCTGGTCAGATAACAGGGAATTGTTGATTTTCCTGTCACTGGTGGATATCACCTTGCCGTCGGACACGTTAATACGCTGCACCAGCAATCCATCGATGGTCCTGCCTTTTTTCTCATTACTGTAGAAAGCAGCCAGGACGAGGTCTTTATTCTTTTCCTGTACCAGCTTGGTACTGGAGAGCCATTTCCCGTTGATACCGGTATTGATCTCCGCTTCCTGCTTTCCTTTGTTGTTGTAGATGCGGATGTTGTAATTGGTGAAGTCCAGGAATTTCTCTTTTTTCTTTCTGCCTTCTTCGTATTCGAACATGCGGCCTACCAGTACTATTTTACGATCGTTTGTGTACAATACATCTTCCAGCTGGTATTTTTTACGTTCAAACTCATTCCTGAGGATAAGTGGTTTGGCAGTAGCTTTCAGATTTTTATCAAGCTCCTGTATTTTGTATTCATTCTTCTCTGATCCTTCCACGCTGCTTACAATCAGCATCGTTGTGCTGTCTGCGTTGTAGCCGATCTTGAAATCAATATCATCTCTTTTCTCATCTTTCTGGAAGGTAGCCACCTCTCTCCATTCTCCGGTCAGTTCGCCCGTTTTTTTATTGACAGCAGAAGCGTACAGGGCCAGTGTCCTGTCGCGTTTACTATAGTCAGAAGAGAACAGGAACAGTTTCTCCTGGCAGGCGAAGAACTGCACAAATTCTTTACCTCTCAGTTCTTTGTTAAAGTCGTTGCGGTAAACTTCGGTTAAGTTTTTATCCACTTTTACGAGAGACGCCGATTCCCGGAAGGAGGCGCCAACGACGAAGTAGGCTTTCATAGCTACGTGGCTTTCTTCAAGATAAGCGCCGTCGTCGTCTGCAGCTATTACTCTCAGGTCAGTACTGCCTCTGCGGAGTTTAAATTCTTCTCCCCATTTTATGGCTGTTTTTTGGGCGTGGGTTATTGTGCTGAAAAGTAGCAGGTACAGGAGCGGGTAAACGCGTTTCATTATCCGTTTTTTTGGTATAAGGATCTAAAATTTTTATAAATATATGCTTTATACGCTTCGCTTAAAAGTTTCAGTAAAAAATGCGTATACGGTTTTCCGTAAGATCCGGCTTTTTTCATCCTGTAGTTTTGATATGAAATCGTCAAAAGGTGTTTATGAATTTAGACTTAACCAAATTTCGTTTTATGAAGATGAATTATTACGTCTCCCTGGATCCGCAGGATAATGGAGATCATGAAGTGCATAGTCAGGCGTGCCGGGTGTTGCCTAAGCCGGAAGAGCGGTTGTTTCTGGGTGAGTTCTATGCTTGCCAGGATGCAGTCAGGGCGGCCAGGAAAGTTTATTTAGCAGCAGATGGCTGTAAAATATGTTCACCGACATGCCATTCCAGGTAGCCATTGATGTGAGTTAATATACTTCGCCGTCTCCTTTCGCCATTCTTTCACCATTGTTTTACCATATAGGTTTGGTTTTATCTGTTTCATGGAACCGTTCCATCGTTTTTGGCTAAAAAAAAATTGTTGATTATGGGGTGGTCATTTCGTAAATCTGTTGGCTACGGATTATTCAAAGTGAATTTTTCTAAAAGTGGTGTTAGTTATTCGATGGGAGTGCGCGGTGCTCGCGTCAACCTGGGTCCCCGGGGAACATATGTTAACCTCAATGCCCATGGTATTAATTATCGGCAAAGAATAGCAGGACCTGTTTATCCCCCGCCTTTTCCCGGGCCGGCATCAATGCCGGTTGAAGCGCATAATAATATCGCTTCGGCCGACGTGGATACGTTGACGGACACCGACTCCCAGGCATTTATAGAAGAGCTGAACAGGAAGAGTGCACAGGTTTCTTACGTAAAAGGAGCGATGTTGCCTATGTTGCTGGTTGTTTTTGCGTTCGTGTCTGCTGCCTTCGACAGGCAGGAGAGGGTTATTAAGAGCGACTACCTGGTATATGAACTCGCCCTTTGTATGATTTGTTTCGTTCCGCTGGTCCGCTGGTTGAAAAGGCTGGACAAAAGGCGGTTTACCATGGCGATTCATTATGACATGGATGACCAATACCGGCAGGTGTATGAACAATTCACAGTCCATTTTGGTACTTTTTCCCGGTCGTCAAAGGTCTGGCAGTATCTGAATGCGCAGCGAACCACAGATTACAAGCGAAATGCAGGGGCGGGTAAGATCATCAGAAGAGTAGGGGTGCGGGGGATATCGGAGAACAAAATACCAACACCCTATTTTGTCACCAATGTGGCGATACCATGTATTACGCTACATAACATGGAGCTGTATTTTTTACCGGAACGGCTGTTAATAAAGCGTGGAAGTGTTTTTGCCGCGGTATTTTATAAGAATTTACAGCTGAAGGGCCAGTGTGTTAATTTTATTGAATCGGAAACATTGCCTGCAGATGCCTTGGTGATCAACTATACCTGGCAATACGTCAACAGGTCGGGAGGGCCGGACAGGCGTTTTAATAACAACCGGAAACTTCCGGTATGTGCTTATTCTGAATATACATTTACATCAGATACCGGAATTTTTGAAATCATCGCCACCTCGAAACAGTCGGCGATGGATGATTTTGCCGGTTTTATTATAAAGATAGGTGTGTTGCAGGAGAGGATGGGAGTATAATAACGGTTAATATGTCCTGCGGAAAAATTCAGGGGAGATAGAACCTGGTAACCGCAGGTTCCTGGTGAGTGGATAAGCCTTCAGGTCGTCTGGCCTGGGGGCTTTTTTATTTTTTGCGGGCGGGGGGAGCTTGTCGTTAGTTTTTTGGAAGAATGCGTGTCTCGAGCATATAGATGGTAAGTGGCCTCAGTTGATAGCCAAACACTACAGGGTGCTCACCGGGTAACGTAAAGTATTCTATTTTCCCTTTGATCTTGGAATACCAAACCTTTCCGATAGCCTGGTAGGTGATCGTGTCCGGCTTGGTGATCTTCCTGAAGTATTTCAGTCTTAATGTATCCCGTGGTATGATGACCGCATTCGGTATTTTCTGGTTACAGGCTACGGGTTCGTAGTGATCTTCCTGCCAATACATACATTCCCCGGAGGCAGGGGGTTGCATCCACCACCACATGCCCCCTGTTCCTGCTACCAGCGATAACATGATTGCGGTGACCAGTGTTTTCGCGGATTTCCGCGGCGTTGCACTGAAGGCACTGATTGTTAGCGGTTTAGTGCCGGTGTTTTCCCCATCTTTTGCGTCTTCCTCCTGGATGGCGTCTTCGAGCCGGACTGGAATTGCCGGGCTTTCCGGATTTTCCGGAATTACCGGAATAGCCGGAATAACCGGATGCTCCGCTGGTTGATCATTCCCGGAAATCACTTCATTCCCGGAAATTACTTTTCCTATTTCCCAGGGCCTGCCGGGGAAGTCGATTAGCCAGGCCAGCAGTTCAATATTCTTCACCTCGGGGTTTTCTGACTTTCCTTTCAGGTAATTGACCAATGGCCTGAATTTATCTGTGCTGCATATTTCGAGGATACGCTTACAGGTTTTCGACTCATCCAGGTCCCCGCAGAAATCCCTGATGACCTTCTCATCCCGTTTACTAACCCCCAGTGTACATTTTTTTATGCATTCCTCTTTAAGATTGGCCGGAGTGAGATGCATCAAGCCGTGGGGAAGCGTATTGTTTCCCTTTTTTTGTTCGTACGCCTGCAGGATCAGTTGCTGGTAGTCGCCATAAAGTGTTGCCATAAAATGAAGTTATAGAACTGAATAATCGGAATTAAACCCGCATTCCCGGAATTTAAAACGGAATACCAGGAAATACTGGAATTGTCGGAATTGTTTGTAAATCAACCACTTACCTCGATCTATCTTTGTTCTGCAATCGGGTAATACCTCCTTAGCTAAGAGGTTTTCTGTACAGGACCGATGCACCCCTGGGCAAAGAAAGCGGAGGCCGGTTACCGGCTTGGGAAGCGATCATCAGCTTCCGTAATCCTCACCCACACTTCCCAAAAAGCAAGAAGCGCTTCTTCACGAATCTCCAACTCCGCTGCCGGTAGCCCCGGCAACCGGCAGCCTATTTCTTCAAATTCAAACAACAAAACCCATGTTTTACATTATATTAAGCTTCTTCCTGGCATGTCTGGGTCCCGGCCACTCTAACAACGGTCATCATCATAATAACGAACAGGTTACTACTTTGGACGATACCGGCGGCGAAACCGGGACCATTCCTCCAAGGAAACCCAATCCATAATCGCTGTGTGAGGCAAGATCTTTCTTGCCTCACTTTTTTTATTGCCAATAATTCATCAAGACTGAGAAATTCGATATTTTTAAGAAAAATAACCCTTCTTGCGTCCCTCAAACATCATCCTGCTTATATTGTTCGGCAGTCTTTGGGCCTGCACATCCTACCGGGAGCACCCGCAGCCAGTTGCTGCACCTACGCTGGAGAAAGGAGAATCCTTTTTCAATAAGAATAACGACTCTGCTTTTTATTATTTTAATTTCGTGGCAACGACTGCTACAGACAGTCTGAACATTGCCACGGCCTATACTTATATGGGTATCATCCAGGCATACGAGGGAGATCACTACGGTGGCCAGGAAAGCCTGTTGAAGTCCCTTACTTATCTTGATGAACGCAAAGAGAAAGACCAGGAGTGTCTGAGCTCCAACTATCATGAACTGGGCAATATCTGTCTTAATCTTAAAAACTATGGAGCAGCTATCGATTACTATCGTAAAGCGCTCAAACTCTTAAAACTGCCGGGGGACCAGGCCATCGCCCTGAACGGTATAGCCCTTACTTATCAGAAGAAAGGCGATTATGATCAGGCGATCGATATATACAAGTCCCTGCTGGTTATGAGTAAGGACGAGAAAAAAGAATACGCCCGGATACTCTCTAACTATGCCAGGGCTAAATGGATGAAAGATTCCACTTATCCCGCCGGGCCTGAGCTGCAAGAGGCACTGAAGATCCGTAGGGATTCAAACGATATCAGGGGCCTCAATGCCAGCTATGCGCACTTGTCAGACTACTATTCGCAATCCCGGCCTGATTCCGCGCTGTATTATGCCGGTAAGAGGTATGAGAAAGCCAGGGAAATGAATAGTCCGGACGACGAAGTGGAAGCACTTTCAAAACTTATTACACTTAGTCCAACCAATTTGTTGAAACCTTATTTTATCCGTTACCAATACCTGACCGATAGTATCCAAACGGCAAAGAACGCGGCCAAGAACCAGTTTGCATTGATCCGGTACGAAGCGGCGAAGAGCAAGGCCGACAATCTTCAGTTGCAGAAGGATAATGCACAAAGGAAAACCCAACTGGTGATACAACGGTTCATACTGGCCATCACCGTGCTGTTCTTTGTAACCGCCGTCATTGTTTTAATCCTCCGGCACCGGAGGCGCCAGCAACAGGTAGAGATGGCATCCCGGCAGAAAATCCAGGAAAATCAGCTTAAGACCTCCCAGAAAGTACATGATGTGGTGGCTAATGGCTTGTACCGCATTATGACAAACCTGGAGTATAAAACTGTCATGGACAAGGAAGATTTACTGGATAAGATTGAGTTGTTGTATGAACGGTCCCGTGATATCTCCTACGAAGATCCTACCAGTTCACAGGTCCCGTTTTATGTTAAAATAGATGATTTGCTGACCTCCTTTGGTTCCGACCAGGTCAAAGTGCTGATCGTCAGCAACGGACCTGTGTTCTGGGACCGGATCGATACACAAATACAACATGAGGTGGAGCATATTCTGCAGGAATTGATGGTTAATATGAAAAAACACAGCCAGGCTGATTCCGTGATGGTAAAGTTCGAACGTCAAAACGGCCGTGTTCAGATTACTTACACCGATAACGGTATCGGTATTTCTTCGCAAGTTAAATATGGGAACGGACTGCGGAATACGGAAAACCGTATTAAGAGCATTGGCGGGAAGTATACATTTGAGCATCCTGATAAAGGAGTAAAAATTCATATTTCCTTTCCAATAGATCATTCATTATGATTACAAAGGTCCTTATTGCTGAAGATCACGAAAGTGCTAATTTATCCGTGCAGAAAACGCTGGAAGAGTTGGCCATCACAGACATAGAATATGCTTATTACTGCGATGACGCATTGAGCAAGATAGTACAGGCGGTTAAAGCTGGCGGCTCTTTTGATCTCCTGATTACAGATTTGAGCTTCGAACCGGATGGCCGTAAGCAGGTGCTACCCGGTGGCGTGGAACTGATTGCTGCGGCAAGGACAGCTCAGCCCGACCTGAAGATCCTGGTCTTCTCAGCAGAAAACCGGCCGGCTGCTATTGATCAGCTTTGTAATAATGAAGATATCGACGGTTTTGTACGCAAAGCCCGTAACGATGCGCGGGAACTGAAAGAGGCTATCCGTGAAATAGCCCGGCACCGGCGGTATTTTCCACGCCATGTGAAACAGCTGGTTGAAAAAAAGAATACGTACTCCTTTTCAGAGGTAGACATAACGATTATAACCCTGCTTGCACAGGGCGTGCTGCAGAAAGACATTCCCACCCATCTCCAGCGGAGTGGCATAACGCCGTCCGGCTTAAGCAGCATAGAAAAGAAACTCAGCCAGATGAAATCCGTCCTCGGCTTTAGCAAAAATGAGCAACTGGTGGCTTACTGTAAAGATATAGGTGTTATATAAGCGATCCCGGAACATTACGGTTTCCCGTAAAAAAGGGAGATAAAGAGGGTATACTTTTGTTTTATGAAGCTCTTATATACCTGGCTGCTAATAAGCCATCTTCACTGCAACCAGGAAATGGTGTATGTCTGTGACAGTAAAACTGCCGCCCGGTACCATTATAAGTCGGATTGCCGTGGACTAAGCAATTGCAGGCATCAGATCATCAGTATTCCACTTGAAAAAGCGATGGAAAGCAGGACCCTTTGCAAGTGGGAGCAGTAAACCGGCTGCAACCTATTTTGGCAACATCTAACCTCAATTACCATGATAACTCCAAATGATCCGCCGTACAGCTACCTGCGGTTTAAAAGCGACCAGTTGTACCGCAGGTATGTCCAGAAGGATAATGCCGTAAAACCTCAATGGACGAAACCTAAAGCACAGTATTTTTCGAACGATAAATCCCATGGCAGTTATGGCGCATTGCTATTTCACCCTGACTGGAAGGCCAAACGAAAGGAAATTCTCCAACGTGATCAGTATCGTTGTATACACTGCCGTAGTGATAGGGATTTGCAGGTGCATCACCGGCAATATCATTTTATAGCAGATAAACAAAGGTTTCGGCTTCCCTGGGAATACCCGGGCCATCTGCTCATCACACTTTGTGAGTCCTGTCATAGCAAAGGACACTATAAATATAAAGTTCCAACAATCATCATCAAATAATGCAGGTATGAGTCTGTTCAATATTTTCAACCGGCAACGCCTCAATGGGCACCAGCACGCAATGGAAACCGGGAGTACTATACCGGATATTCCGGAAACTACCTTCATCGAAAAAGAAGCTCCCGAACAGGAGCCGCCTGAGGAGAAAACTGTTGCGCCACTCAACGGAGGCATCCACCTTTTATACGATTTTCTTGACAAAAACTATGAATCCAAAGGTTATAATGACGCGCTGATAAATCCCGACGCTACCCATCTGGAGCAGAACGTGATTGCGTTGAAAAATGACCTGGAACGATCGATCCGGAAGGTGAAAACCTTTTACGAAGACTTTATCCGCCAGATCAATTTCCATATCTCCAGCAGGAGCAGGAGTGGCATGATAGATACTGTGGAAGAGCTTACCATCAAGAAGGAAATTGCCGAGAGTCATATTCTCCAGGTGAAAGAAATTGAAGAACAGGCAAAGGTCAATGAAGGTGTAGGGCATGGTATTATCATCAGCTATAGCCGTGGATTCAGGAATGGTCTTGCAGCGATTTCCAGTCATATCATTCTGAATAAAAACTTTTAAAATCAGGCGTTATGAAACATCTATGGGTCCGTTTCGGCTGCTTCCTGACGGGATACAACTATAGTATCCTGCGAAACTGTAGCGAAGCCGCGTTTAAATCCGTCAAGAAGTATACCGCTGCCATGCTCATCGTTTGTATCCTTTGGTTTTTTATCGGCTTTACTTTTGCGCACCGTTATCTCTCTCTTAGTCTTCCGGGCTGTGTTGTGGCAGGAGTGCTCTCCACGGTCATCATCGTGCAGGTGGAGAAACAGATCGTCTTATCCATTCAGCCAAGCCGGATGTTGCTGTTTTTCAGAGGGTGCCTGGCTTTCATGATGGCTATCCTTGGAGCCGTGATCATCGATCAGTTGTTGTTCGAAAAAGATATTGAAATCGAAAAGATATCCTACGTCTCGGCGAAGGTAGACAGAATATTGCCGTCAAAAACAGAAGAGTTAAGAAGGCAGATTGCCGCGCTGGACACAACAATCAGTAAAAAGGAAGCGGAGAAAGAAAAGTATGTGGAGGATATCAGTAAACATCCAACTCAAATAGTTGTCACTACGGATGCAACCACCAGGAAGGTGCCTGTCCAAACTGTAACATCTTCAGGTAAGGACACAACCATCTGGAGGACAATCACTGATTATACAACTGCGTCTAGGCCCATCCCTAACCCCAAAAATTCATTATTACCTTCCCTGGATGCCGCTATTGGCGCTATGCGGCAGCAAAAATCCCAAAAGGAAGATGAATTGCTCCATATAAGACCGGCACTTGAAAAAGAGATGAAAGCGAGTACAGGATTTTTAGATGAGTTGAAGATCATGGTCCAGCTGTTATCCACATCATACGTAGCGTTGATTTTCTGGCTCCTGTGGATTTTCTTTTTCTTTTTTATAGAGATGCTGGTGTTGGTTAGTAAGAAGGGCGACAAGTCTAATGACTATGAGAAGGTAGTGTTACATCATATGAATTTACAGATACGAAGGTTGGATGCGTTGGGGAAGGGGTTTGAGTGAGAAGGTTCTGCACATCCGTTAGATCAGACTTTAAATTAACAATAGTTTTATATGGAGTAGAGATTAAAAAAAGTCTTCAAATATAATGACTTGAAGACTTTTTTTAATTCCTGTGAGTTAGGTTACTTTTTAGAGTGCCATTTCTGTGAAGGCCACCACTTCTTACTTAATGTAACATTTTCATGGTAACCTGTAGAGAAATACTCCCGCGGTTTGTTTTCGCCCAACAGAACCTGAAGATCCTCTTCCTCCAACCACTCATCTGTGGTCCTGGTTAATGGATCTATCCAGTCCGCCTTCTTGCGTGCCCAGTCCAACCACTTCATTGTTTCTTCAGATTGTTCTTCATCAGAAGTTATTTTCCGCTCGATTCGGTCAAGATATCTTCGTAGTTCGTCTGCTCGCTGCGATTGATGGGCCTCTTTAAGAAGTTGTTGGATATTGTTCATTTCTATTCTTTTGTGCTCCGCACGTTCCTTTTTAATACGTAGATTTTCTTCATATTCATCACGCCATTTTTTTTGCTCTGCGCGCTCTTTCCTAAACTGCTCACCTAATACTTCTAATTTGGAGACTAATTTTGGAAGTTGTTCTTCAATTAACATCTTTCCATCAGAGGACGAGATCTTTTTACCAAATCTCTCAAAGCGAAAGGTGAGTTCCCCTTTTGTGTGAAAGCCTGTTTTTTCAAAGCGTCCATCTTCCAACTCATCAGACTGGACTTCTTTTAGTGTCATTTTCATTTCTTCTCCGGCGATTAGAAGGTACGTTATCTTGTCTTTAATTTTAAAATCATGTCCCCGTTGGCGCATAATTTTGATGAAAGTGTCTACAAGACATAACGCTCGGTCTACAAAGCTGGCCGAAACTCGAATGTCTAAATTTTCCCCGCTGGTGCGTAGTAGTTCTCCTGGTACGTACCGACATTTTTGCAAACTTTTTTGAGCATTGATTACTAGCTGGTCCGGTGAGACGAGTATCGTTTTTACTTTTAAGTCGATAGTTGAGTCGAGTTCCATTTTTTGTTGTAGGGATAGCTGAGCTGATAGGCCTTCAGCAGATTTCGCATCACCGGCTTGCCTAAGAGATAATCGAATAGACGGCTCTCCTTTATATTCAGTTGATAGTGGTTTTTTAGCCACTTTTAAACCTGCCTTTATCTTATTCCAATATCCCATATCGGGTAAGGGAATTTCCATTCTGACACACGCTTTGCGCAGGCCATTATCAGACATGCTATACTTTTTAGAAAGAGCCAGTAATGAATAAGACCATACTAGCTCGTAAAATTCCTGACGAGAGAAAACAATGGCGTTCATATGCAGTTTATTTAAAGGGATAACCTTGCACTATATTATAAGAAGGAATAAGACAAATCGCTTTTAACTCATTATCGTAAGTTACGTGTAAGATAATTAAAAAACAAAGTGATTATTGATAAGTGTAGGGGCTCAACAGGACAGTCCATGTGTCAATTTGAAAGCGGCCTTTAGTCCATCTTTTTTATACACAAAAAAAGATCTGTAATAGTCTCTCGAGCGGCGCATTTTACTACGACCTTTCATTTGGCGAACTTTGACGAAGTAAAATCGGTAAGAAGCTCTAAAAACGCAAAAGGGACAAACCATCTTCTGATGATTTGTCCCTTTTTTGCGGACTGGACGGGACTCGAACCCGCGACCTCCGCCGTGACAGGGCGGCATTCTAACCGACTGAACTACCAATCCTCGCTACTGTTGGGCTTTTACGCCAAACCGTTGGCCCCGTTTGGGGTTGCAAATATAGAAATATTTATCTCAATCAACCAAATAATTATACTAATTATTTTAAATAAATCTTTAAATGCTTGCTGGTGGCTCGTTTGGGTCGTATTTGTAATCCAGCAACGCCAGCCGCGCATAGTGATCGGCCAACCGCGTGGTCTCGGGAAGGCGGTATTGGGTGGCCATCTTCAGGACGATGTCAGTAGCGGTAGGCAGACTGATTTTATGGCCTACAGAGACGAACACCGGGTTAATACCGTCGCGGGTACGCAGGGCGTTGCCGATAACTGTTTGGTCCTCTTCAGCTATCAGCGGAGCCACACTGCCACGGGCCTCACCCAGGTCATGATATTGGCCGCAGAGGCGGGTTTTACCGCAACCGATCACCGGTACGTCCAGCGTTACCCCCAGGTGGCATGCCAGCCCGAAACGGCGCTGGTGGGCCTGTCCCTGCCCATCGCAGATGATAAGATCGGGTGTGACTGCCAGCTGGCGGTAGGCTTCCAGCAAGGGCGGCATCTCCCGAAAGGAAAAAAGTCCGGGGATATAAGGAAAGGTCACCTCCATGCAATGAGAGGCAACGGCCAATACGGACAAGGTGCTGTAGTCCAGAACAACCACACTGCCGGCGATGAGGTTGGTGGACTTGTCGTACTCTACGTCGGTGCCGGCGATGGTACGTATAGGATGAGGAAGCACATCGGTGGTGATGACCTGCGTCCTCAGTTGCTCCTGCAGGGTGATGGCCTCGGTGGGTGTGATCATGGATGGTTGCTTTTTTCGCTGCAATATTAACTATTTGTATATTTAATAACCATATCGTGTCACCATGACCTACTTTCTTTCAACATAAATCATAGCATCATGACACTCTGTTCTCATCTGAAAGCCATCACTGAAATCAAAACAGCGAAGGACCACGTTTGTGAGGAATGCGTTAAACAGAACGGTACCTGGGTGCACCTGCGTACCTGTCAAACTTGCGGCGCTACCCTTTGCTGCGATGATTCCCCCGCCAGGCATATGACGCAGCATTATCACCTGACCCAACACCCGGTCATCTCTTCGGCCGAACCGGGGGAGCAATGGCTCTGGTGTTATGAAGACGGAGTTTTTGCAGAATACTGAATAAATTTTTATTAATATTGACGGATACAAATTCCACCCGATGAACAATGATGATCCACGATACGATAGCCGCGGCATAACCTTGTGTTAATAATAGCATGTTAATTTTGTCTCCGTCATGGACAATAGAACCAATCTGATTCCGCCAAAACTGTTGCTGCGCCTCCGTCACGGAGAGGAAGACGCATTGCGCTCCCTGCTCGATCTCCTCGGACCTAAGGTGCTGGCGTACTGTAAAAAGAAAGTGGGCAATGATGAAGACGCGGAAGAACTGCTGCTTGATATTTTTCTGAAACTGTGGCATTTTCGCGAAAAAATAGACCAGACCGCCGATGTGCAGGTACTGCTCTTTACCATCGCCCGTAACCATATCCTGAATTTTATCCGCCAGAAGGCTACCCGCCAGCTAGCCACCATAGCGCCCGAGGAGACGATGCCGCAACAGGAGGATGCTGTCCGCCAACGCATGGATTATAACGAGCTGTTCAGTCAATATCAGCAGGTGCTGGAAAAACTCGGAGAAAAACAACGCGCCGTTTTCCGTATGAGCCGCGAAGAAGGCCTCTCACACCGCGAAATCGCCGATAAACTCGGTATCTCCATACGTACCGTGGAAGCGCATATTCACAGCAGCCTGAAAACTATCCGCACGGAATTTAAAGATGCCTATATATTGATCGTCCTGCTCCTGATCCGATAAACTATCAACCAGAAAAAAAATATTTCACGCCACTAAGTAGTCCCTTCATTTTTCGTGTATATAAGGGAAAGAGCCAGTTAATATGACGAAGTACGATGCCTCGGACATGCAGGAACTGATCCGGAAAATACAGGAACATACCGCTACTGCGGAAGAACTGCGGCGTTTCCTGCGCATGACGGAACAAGCTGCGTCAGACGACCTGCTACCCTATGCGGAATGGCAGCAATGTCACGGGGAACCTTTGTCATCCGGGCTGAAAGATAAAGTGATGCAGTCGGTGGCCCAACGTAGGGTCCGCCCGCTGAAGCACTACGTCCGTAAGTCATTGCCCTACGCTGCCGCCATCCTGCTGCTGCTGGGACTGCACCGCTGGCTACCCCGCATGGGAACCCGCCAGCCGGTCTGGCTCACAGCCACCACAAAGGACGGAGAGATAAAGCGTGTAACCCTGCCTGATAGTACCGCCGTTGTGCTGAACGCCCGCTCGGCTATCCGCTATCTGCCATCGCCGGACACCATCCGCGAAGTATTCCTCGAAGGAGAAGCCTACTTCGACGTACGGCGCAACGAAAGCAAGCCTTTCGTGGTACGCGCCGGCGCACTCAGCACCCGCGTGCTGGGCACCGCTTTCAACGTCCGTGCATATCCCGGGGAATCACAGCAGCTGGGCGTTGTATCAGGGAAGATACAAGTGTCATCCCCGCGAGGCAAAACGTTGGTGATGACCAAAGGCGATCAGGTAACCTACGATGCCACCGCCACCTTTACCAGCATCGTTGCAGACCCGCAACAGATGAGCAGCTGGCAGAAAGGGATCATCGATATGAATAACCTGACACTGCACCAGGTAGCAGCTATCCTGGAAAGATGGTACAGCGTTAAAATAGTCCTGATGACACCCGGCATCGGCCAACACGTCCTGTCCGGCACACAAACCAATACTTCGTTAACGGCTACACTGGAATCCATCTGTTTTGTATACAACCTCCAATACCAACAAGAGGGACAGGTCATTAAAATCCGTGAAAAACAATAAAGGATGAAACTGTCACTCCTATACGACGCTTACAAAATTTAAGGTATGAAACTATCTTTATCCACTATCCGTGGCCTTACCAGAAAGGTCATGCTAAACTCCCTGTGCCTGCTGCTGGCTGTAGCGCCGCTGACAGCCCTGATGGCACAGACACCCGGACCGGACAACCAAACGGTCAGCATTACTGTTAAACAAGCTACGGTGGTGGAGGTATTCCGCATCGTGGAAAAACAAACGCCCTTCCGCTTTCTTTTTGATAAATCCCTGGAATCTTTTTCCGCCAGGGTCTCCTTGCAGCACAAAAACATAACGGTAGCCCGGCTGCTGGAGGAACTGGACAAACAGACCGGCCTCCGGTTCAAAACATCCGGTACTACTATCTCTGTGGCGACTAAAAACAAACCTTTTCAGGTGCATCCGGGCGTGGACGCCCCAAAACGGGAAATCACAGGTATTGTACTGGATTCTTCCGGGGAGGCTATGGTGGGAGTGACCGTGTCGGTGAAAGACGGCCGTACCGGTACGGGCACCGATGTGAACGGCCGCTATATCCTCTCCGTGCCTGATGACGCCACACTCACCTTCAGCCTGATCGGTTACCGCACACAGGAGGTGCCGGTGACTGGCAGAAACAAAATAAATGTCATCCTCCAGGAAGCTTCCTCTGCACTGGAAGAGGTAGTAGTCGTTGGCTACGGTGCACAGAAAAAAATAAGCCTCGTCGGCGCACAGGCCACCGTGTCCCCGAAAGACCTGAAACAACCGGTGTCTAACCTTACCAACTCCCTGGGCGGCCGCATCGCCGGTATGGTGTCTGTACAACGCAGCAGTGAACTGGGATACAACGATGCCAATATCTACATCCGTGGCATCTCTACCTTCACCAAAGGACTCAGCGCCCCGCTTACCCTGGTGGACGGCGTACCCAGAAATATTGCCAACGTAGACCCGGAAGACATTGAGAGTTTTTCTGTCCTGAAAGATGCTTCCGCCACCGCCGTGTACGGTGTTCGTGGGGCCAACGGCGTTATACTTATCACCACCAAATCCGGTAAAGCCGGTAAACCGGCGTATAATATCCGTTATACGGAAGGCTTTACGCAGTTCGCCAAACTACCGTCTTTTGCTGATGGCCCTACCTACATGCAGCTGTCCAACGAAGCCCTGCAAACACGCGGTAGCGCACCCATCTACTCAGACGAAGCCATTCAGAAAACCCGCGACCGCAGCGATCCTTACCTGTATCCCAATGTAGACTGGTTCAAAGAACTTTTCCGTGATCACGGAAAAGTGAGAAACGCTAACGCCAATATGAGCGGCGGCTCGGAAAAAGCAGTGTATTACATCGGCCTCGGTTACTACGATGAACTAGGCCTCTACAATGTTGACGGCCTCTCCAAATACAACTCTTCCATCTATTCCAAACGGTATAACGTTACCTCCAACGTAACGCTTACCCCCTCTAAAACAACAACCGTGAAACTGGGCATTCAGGGATACCTGAATAACGTGAACCTGCCTGCTACCGGCGTAGGAGACATCTTCGCAGACGCGTACTACCTTACTTCTGTGCAGATACCTACCCGCTACCCGGACGGTAAAATCGCCGACCTGCGCGGCGGCGGACTGAAAAACCCCTGGGCATCGCTCACACAAAGCGGTTATGCCAACCAGTGGAGAAGCCAGCTTTACTCCAACCTGCGCCTTACACAGGAGCTGCCGTTCATTACAAAAGGACTGTCTGTTACCGGTATGTTTTCCTTTGATGCCTACAATTATACCAGTAACCGGTACGAGAAAAGCCCGGATACCTGGTATGCCACCGGCCGCGATGCCGACCGTAAACTGATCTACGAACAGACCGCCATCGGTACCGAATTTCTGGCCTATACTAAGTCTAACCTCGGAGAACGATCCTTCTATAACGAACTGGCGGTGAACTACAGCCAGAGCTTCGGCAAACACGATGTGTCCGGAATGCTGCTTTACAATAACAGCGACAAGGCCAATACCTATGCCACTAACCTTGAAACATCGCTGCCATACCGCTTTCAGGGGCTCGCCGGCAGATTTACCTACGGTTTCAGTAATAAATATTTTGCAGAGCTCAACTTCGGCTACAACGGCGCTGAAAACTTTTATCCCGATAAACGGTATGGTTTCTTCCCATCCGCCGGCCTTGGTTGGGTAATATCAGAAGAACACTTCTTCAAACCCATTAAAAGCTATGTGCAGTTATTTAAAGTGCGCTTTTCCCACGGCCTCGTCGGTAACAGTAACATCGACGGCAGAAGGTTTGCCTATCTCGCCACCGTAGCGAACACCGGTGATTACTATTTTGGGAAGAACATGGACCAGAAGTTCACCGGGAAAGAGATCGGTGAATATGCGGTAGACGTACAATGGGAAACTTCTAAGAAAACCAACCTTGGTTTTGATATACAGGTGCTGGACGAAAGCCTCGCCTTGCAGGTAGACCTCTTCCGGGAATACCGCAGCGGCATCTTCCTGCGCCGCAAATCCCTGCCCGGTTATATCGGTATGATCAACGCGCCGTTTGGAAACGTCGGTATCATCGACAACAAAGGTGTTGACGCGTCGGTCACTTATAACCGCCGCTTCGGTGATCTCTCTGTGCAATTGCTGGGTAATTTCACCTACAATAAAAACAAAGTCGTGGAAAATGACGACCCCGCATGGAAATACCCCTGGCTGGAAAGAAAAGGCCATAAAGTAGACCAGCGCTTCGGTTACATTGCCCTTGGCCTTTTTGAGAGTGATGCAGAAGTGCAAAATTCACCCCGCCAGCCCGGCGACGTACGTGCAGGCGATATCAGGTACAAAGACGTCAACGGAGACGGTGTCATCGATACCTACGACCAGGTGCCCATCGGCTATGGCGATGTTCCTGAAATTATCTATGGCTTTGGTTTTACGCTGGGATATAAATCTGTTAGCCTCTCGGCCTTGTTCCAGGGAGCTGCCCATGTGGACGTACTGCTTAGCGGTGAAGGAACGATGCCCTTCCAGCAGGGACTCGCCAGAGGTAATCTCTTCAGCAATATCACCGACCGCTGGACGGAAGAAAACCCCCGTAACGACGCTTTCTATCCGCGCCTGATGGCCGGCTCGCTGAATGATAACTACGCTGCCAGCACCTGGTGGGTAAAACGCAGTGATTATCTCCGCCTGAAAACATTGCAGTTGAACTACAGCCTGCCGTCCAGGCTCATGAAACGCATCGGCTTTAAATCGTCCAGCATATTCCTGCAGGGCGTTAACCTGCTCACGTTCTCTCCTTTTAAATTATGGGATGTGGAAGTGGGCAACGGCAGGGGAGCTGCCTATTCCAGCACCAAATCCTATACTGTCGGCATTGCCGTGAATTTCTGATGATTTGCTAATAACAATAATCTCCTTCGGATGAAAATAAAAAGACTCGCTTACCTCGCGCTGGTAAGTACTTCGCTCCTGACAACGTCCTGTAACAAGGATTTCCTTAACCAGGTGCCCGATGACCGTATCACCATCGAACAGGTGTTTGCCCGCAGACGTTATTCAGAAGAATATCTCGCCAACATATATTCCACACTGCCTAACGAAGCATACCGCAATACATCCCCCTGGGAAGGTTGCTCCGACGACGCAGACATCACCTACGACCGGCCCGGCTCGGGTTACGATACCTATCCCATCAACCTGGGCAACTGGAGCGCTGCTTCCGGTTATATGGACACATGGTCAAAGTATTACCGTGGTATCCGCTCTGCATCTTACTTTATCCAGCATATCGATGAAAACAAAGAGATAAAGGAGCTGCCCAATGGCCAGGAACTGATTGATAAATACAGGGCGGAAGCCCGCTTCCTCCGTGCGTTCTTCTATTATGGACTGGTACGTCAATATGGCCCTGTGATCCTGTTGGGCGATATGCCCATCGCCGGCGACCTGGAACCTTCTGACGCGGAAATGCAGAAACCCCGCAACAGCTACGATGAATGTGTAAACTATATCGTAGCAGAACTGGACCTCGCCGCCACTAAACTGCCCAGGCATTTTACAGAACAGGCGGATGCTGACTATGGCAGGGCCACTGCCGCTGCCTGCAAGGCCATTAAAAGCCGCATACTGTTATTGGCCGCTAGTCCTCAGTTCAATGGCAACGCTGACTACGCCAACTTCCGGAACCTCGATGGTAAACAGCTGGTCAACTCCTCCTTTGATAAGGAAAAATGGAAACGTGCGGCCGATGCAGCCAAAGAAGTGATCACCGGTTTTAACTTCTCCCTGTACCGAAAAAATGACGCTGACGGAAAATTCGATCCCTACCTTTCCTGCCGCGATGTATTCCTCGATCCATGGAACAGCGAGGTGATCTTCGCCCGTACGACCAATAACCTGAAAGACTGGGAACGGTCCACTACGCCGCGGTTAGCCAATGGTTATGCGGCAGTGGCGGTAACGCAGCAACTGGTGGATGAATTTGAAATGGAAAACGGTAAAGGCATCCGCGAAGCGGGTTCCGGCTATGTGGAAACTGGTTTTTCCAAAGCTGCCACCAAATACACGACTACCGGCACCTACAATATGTATGTCAACCGTGAACCACGTTTCTACGTGAACGTTAGTTACAATGGCAGCCTGTGGATCAATACCAGCGAAGGTAACAAAGTAATAGAGACTTACTTTACCGGCAACACCGGCAAAAAAGGCTCATGGGACTTTCCCCGTACCGGCTACATTGCCCGCAAAAATATTCATCCCAACAGCAATCCACGTATTACACAATACATCGCGAGGCCGTTTATCCTCGCACGTTATGCAGAAATCCTGCTTAACTATGCCGAAGCGTTAAATGAATATTCGCCCGGCGATCCGGATATCGCGAAGTATCTCAACGAAATCCGTAACCGTGCCGGTCTCCCGGAGGTGACGCCGGGATTGGGACAGCAGGAGATGCGTAATAAAATCCGCCACGAGAGAAGGGTAGAACTGGCACTGGAAAGCCTCCGTTACTTCGATACCCGCCGCTGGAAAATAGCGGAACAGACCGACGGTGGTAACTTCTACGGCATGAACGTAGACGCGGGTACGAAACTGACTGACCTCGTGTTTTACCAACGGACCGTCTTCGAAAGAAGGGTATTCCTCAAAAATTATTACCTGTTTCCCATTCCGCAGTCAGAAATGGACCGCGACAAGAATCTGGTGCAGAATCCCGGTTGGTAAACACTTTTATTGATCTTAAACGACTACATTATGAAAATGAAAATAAGAGCGGCATTGGCTATAGCCGGGATACTGCTCGCCAGCTGCGGCCAGGATCGGGACTTACTCAGTAATATCCCCGACAGCATCGCGGTAGTGTATATGCCGCAGGCGGTAAACAGTCCGGCTACGTATAGCTTTGACCGTACTGCCGCTGCAGATTCGATTGTCTACGGCGCCTGCTACGGCGGGCCGCATGCACCGGCCACAGATATACAGGTGCAGTTTCGCGCAGATGCGTCGCTGGTAGATAAATTTAACGCCAATAACTACACGGATTATCCCATGTTGCCCGAAGGAAGCTACGAGCTGGAGCAATCCGGCGCGGTGATCCCCGCCGGCAAATACAATACGCCTCCTTTGACGCTACGGGTACGTTTCGATAAACTGGACGGCGTTGGCAACTACCTGCTGCCTGTTAGCATCACCACTGATGCCAGGGTGAATGAGGCGCTGCGGACCACCTATTTCCTCATTAATGCAAAATACAGCAGCAATCCGTTTCCGTTGTTTGACCGCAGTACCTGGAAAATAACGGCTTTCTCATCGGAAGAGCCTACGGGAGAAGGCGCCGCCAACGGTCATGCTATTCATGCACTGGATGGAAACGATAACACTTTCTGGACTACCCAGTGGAAAGCCGCCAAGCCCGGTCCGCCTCATAAGATCACCATCGATATGCAAACGGCACAGCAACTCCACGGGCTGGCATTCACCGGCCGTACTGACAAAAATACCGGTGAAGTGAAAGCTACAGGCAACCCTAAAAATATCATCCTGGAAACAAGTCCTGATGGTAACGTGTGGGACTATACGGAGTCTTTTATGCTGGATAACAATAAGATCAATACTATTTATCTGGCCTATGCCCGGCAGGCAAGGTTCTTCAGGCTGACGATCAATAGCAGCCAGGGAGATACATACCTGACAAATATTGCTGAACTGAATGCTTTTTAATTGATCCCTATGCACAGATATCTTGTCCTGAGCCTGTTACTACTGCTGGGCGCCTGTAGTAAATCAGGCGACAAAAAAGAGGATCCTCCTGCGCCGGTGAAGGAAAAAATCCGCCTGAAGGTAATGACGTACAATATCTACGGCGCCCGGGCCAGCACCGGCGCGCCGGCAGACCTGCCGTTGCTCGCCAGGGTGATCAATGAACAACAGCCGGACCTGGTAGCTTTGCAGGAGGTAGATGTATTTACCAACCGTACTGGCGTTACCGTACATCAGGCCCGGGAGCTGGCAGCCCTTACCGGTATGGAATGGTTCTTTACCAAGGCCATTGATGTAAGTGGTGGGCAATACGGTGATGCAGTACTGTCCCGCCTGCCTGTGAAGGAAAGCAAACGTTATGCGCTCCCGGTAGATCCGGATGTTAGCGGCGAATTCCGCTCTGTGGCTATGATCAGGGTGAACAAGGAGGGAAAGGACTTCTACTTTGCCTCCACACACCTCGATCATCTGTCGCAGGAAGCCAACCGGCTGGTACAGGCCACAGAGCTGAAGAAAATAGTGTCCGGCCTGGACCTGCCACTGATTATGGCCGGAGACCTCAATGCAGTGCCCACTTCGCAGACGATGAACATTATCCGCAGTTTTATGAATCTGGGCTGTACACAGCAATGCCCGCTGACCTTCCCATCTAGTAAGCCAGACCGCACGATTGATTACATCATGACAACGCCGGATAGTGGTTTTTCAATAAGCGCTTATCAGCCATTGATAGGGTTTGTTACAGAGAAAAACGTATATGCATCCGATCATTGCGCAGTGATAGCTACCATTAGTATCAATTAGCAAATAACGGTAAAGGTTAAACGCTGCAACGGCTGTTTCCTATCGGGAGCAGCCGTTGTGTATTAGAGGTGTGATAATTTTGATATCTTTGGCTGGCCGGAGCCACGCCTTATTTTTTATAATAGGCAATGGTAGTGGCCAGCTCACTGGTTATGTCCCTTATAATAGAGTCGGAGTGAAGAAGTTGACTAACCATCTGATCATTGGTCAGAACGATTGTTAGAAAAGTTTTACGGTGTTTTTGGTTTAGTTGGCGAACTACGATAAAACTGCCTTTTATGCTGCTCCAGGAATAAGTGCCTTTGCGAAGGTTAATCCCCTGACTATTGACGACTAGGACAGATTTTTCTTTGCGCGACTGCTTTCCAATCCAAATCGTGAGGAGCCAGGAAAGGAGTGCAGCTGCAGCAATAGCAAATGCTCCCAGGAAAGGGCCGGCTGCTATCGCAAAGAAAAAGCTGAAAAAACCGAGTATGAGATAAACCGTCAGCAATTCAGGAGCAGCCGTCGGGTATAGTATAAAATCAGCTCGCCCAGGTTTGATCATAAAAGTATGCAGACTTCTATCAGCTGTCGGGGTAATAGTAGTATTAAGTCCCCACTTGCACCCTAGTTGATTGGCTTCGTATTGGTATACTTGCTGGTACCCGGGTGTATCTTTATATTTTTCTATATTTATAACAGGCATGGGTATAGGTGTTGTAGTCTATAACAGGCATGGGAATACGACTGTTTATGCAAAAATCCCTAATTTAGGAAATAATCATCAACCCCGGCTATGAAATACATCCTCTGCCTGCTATTGTTATGCCTGCTGTTTGCCTGCCACACAGCCACCAGACCTGACTGGAAGACGATCGATTATGGCCCGTTTAAGTTAAAATCCCCACCGGAATGGAAGCAAGTGAAACTGCATGGAATTGACAGTTATGTGGGCGGTCTCACCAACGGGAAAGATACGCTCACCTTTGATTATGGTTGGTACAGTCCCCACGTGGACGTCGATTCATCGGGCGCCTGGAAGGAGGATACCGTTAATGGACTGGCTGCTATCGTGGGTATTTCCGGAAATGACGTACAAATGGAAATTCACCTGAAGGATCCTAAAGACAGGTTTTTTATCAGTGGGCGTACATTGAAAGATGTACCCACTGCACTCAGGATTTTTAAAACGATTTATTTCCCTTATAGTGATACTACCGTTAATCCCCCGCTGGCAGTTGATAAATTTCATCCGGGTACGCTTGCGACCGGGAATGAACTGTATCAGATGAATTGCGCAACTTGCCACCACCCGGCTAAACAATTAACAGGGCCCTCTTTTGCGGAGATATTGGAGTACCGTGATGAAGACCGGATATTCCAGTTTCTGACTAACAGAGACGCTTTAAAGTCAGACAGCCTGACGATGGCTTTTCAAAAACGGGCGGGAAGTGTGGAATGCATAAGATGGCCCGAACTCACCAGGATTGAACTAAGCCGCATACTCCGCCACGTAAAGTAAAACACACATTTCCCAACGATAAAAAGGTGGTGCTTGCCGGTACGTACCTGTATCTTTAACATCCATCCGGAATCTAAACCATACCAGGAAATCACGGCTAAAATGAAAAATGCTGCGGTGGCCTTCGGCAACCCTCAGCTCACTTTCCCTTACACCGGCCCCAGGGTGCGGCCGGACTATATCTTCGTCAACCAGGGAGACGTATGGGAAATAGCCCCAAAAAAATAAAACAGGAAACCGGGCAAAGGATGTCCGGTTTTCTGTTTTAAATTATACTTATATTCGCTGACTGTTTTAGTTTTTGTTAAACCCGCCTGCGGGCGCCCAAACCATGTCTTTATATGCTTGTTACCAATAAGCACTTCATCCCGGTAATCGGGCTGGATATTCACTTCGTCATTCTTTTCGGATTTCCGATACCCCTGCCACACCCATATATTGGTCTGGTGATAGACCCCATGGATTATGTTCCCTTTATCGGCGCCACTACCCGTATCAACCACGTGCCCAGGGGGAAGAGCGATACAAGCGGTAAACTGATATTCCTGTTCCATATCCCTATGGGCGGCCCTTTTCTGCTGGCTCCCATGATCGGCCATGATTCGGTGAATTTCTTCGGCAGCAAAAAAGTAAAAGTGGAAGGCAACCTGATGAGCCCTTCCGGACACATGCTGATGACCTGTAACGACATCGGTATCCCGCTGTCGCTGACGCCGGGGAAAAAGTTTATTCCCATTCCCAGCCTGTACCTGCCCACCTCCTATTCCATCCCCTTGTCTTTTGGCAAACCGGTAAATGTAGGAGGCCCGTTCGTACCGGATTGGGCAGGGGTATTGCTCAACCTGATCATGTCCTTTGGTTTCGGCGCCGCTATGAAAGGACTGGGCAAACTGGGCAAAAAAGGACTAACGAAGTTCAACCATGCGCTGAAGAATAAGATCGGTAGCAATAAACTGAGTAAGGCCCTCTGTAAAAAAGGATTTGAGCCGGTAGACCTGGTACAGGGCATCGTTATCTATGACGGCATCGACTTTGAATTGCCGGGTATCATCCCGCTGAACTGGGAACGCTCCTGGAATAGCGACAGCTCCTTCGAAGGATTGTTAGGCTACGGCCAGCACTGCCGCTATGATATGCAGGTGCGCGAATTTCCGGAAGAGAACGCCGCTGTAGTGCTGCTGGAAGATGGCCGCAGCGCCGTTTTTAGCGCATTACCCTACGCGGGCGACAATGAATATAACCGGCATGAAAAACTGCTGCTAACGCGGACCACCACGGACGAATATACGTTGTTCAGCTATGAAAGCCGCCTCACCTGCACTTTCCGCAAATTACACCCGCGGCTGCCGCATTACCGGCTGATCAGTATTGCCAATGAAGCCGGATTTATGATCAGCGTACATTACGATGGCAATGGCGGGCTGCAGCGTATCATCGATACCGCCGGCCGCCACCTGCTGGTGACCACGGACCATGGCGGCAGGATCACTGACATTACAGCACAGCACCGGCAGTCACAGCGGCTGCTGGTAAGATATGCCTATAACGAAGCCGGCGATCTGGCTGCCATCAACGACGCGCTGGGACAGACCACCACCATGGAATACCAGGACCACCTGATGGTGAAAAAAACGGACCGCAACGGCATGTCCTTCTATTGGGAATACGACCAACAGAAACGCTGTATCCACACCTGGGGCGACGGTGGCGTCCTCGAAGGCCGCATTGCCTACTTTCCCCGGGAAGGATATAACAAAATCACCAATGCACAGGGACATACCACCACCATGCATTACACACCCGATTTTGTGGTCAACCGCATAACAGCGCCCATGGGCAACGCCACCCTCTTTGAATATACCGACCACATGGAGCTGTACCGGGTGATCGACAGCGAGGCAAACGTTACCGGATATACGTATGATGAACTGGGCAACCGTACCGCGGTGGAGCTGCCGGACGGCTCCTCCATCAGGGCGCGTTATGACGGGGCCGGCCGCATGCTCCAGTCAGTCAACCCCTCCGGAGACAGCCGCACCTTTATCTATCACAGCGATACCGGTTTGCTACATACGCTGACAGAGCCGGATGGCCGCATCCGCATTTTGCGGTACAACAAAAACGGGCTGGTATGCAAAGTGGAAGACGAAGCTGAAAATGAAACGCTGATCTCCTATGATGAAGACTATAATGTAATCGCCATGGCGCTTCCCGGCGGTGGAAAAACCACCTGGGAGTACGACGCATGGGGACAGTGTGTCCGGAAAAGTAATGCGGTAGGTGAAGAGCAACATTTCCTCCGGGACATACTGGGTCGCGTTACGGAAGTCAGGCAGCCGGATAATGTGATCAGGTTGCAATACAACGCCTATAAAAATATCATCGCAGCGGAAGATAAGCAACACCAGGTACGTTATGCCTATACGCCTGTTGGCAATATCCGTATGCGGGAAGAACAGGGCTGCAAAGTCCATTTCCTGTACAACAATGATCAGGAGCTCACCGGCGTGGTTAACGGCAACGGTGATACGCTACGCATACGCCGCAATGCCAACGGGGATGTGATTAGTGAAACAGGCTTCGACGGTATCACCCGGCACTATGAGCGGGATTCCACAGGCAAACTCCTGAAGGTGCACCGGCCGGGCAACAAATGGACGAAGTACGAGTATAATGCGAATAACATGGTGTCCCGCGTGGAATACAGCGATGGCACCTGGGAAGCTTTCAGCTACGACCGCAACGGCCGCCTGCTGGAAGTCGCTACGGCAGACAACCTGCTCCGGTTGATACGGAATACTTCCGGGGCAGTCCTCAGCGAAATACAACAGGAGCACACCGTCTCCAGTGTGTACAACGCTGACGGTAAAAGAACCGCTATTCAAAGCAGTCTCGGTGCGGATATCCGGCTTCAGTGGAATGCCATGGACGACCTCACCGGCATTCGTGCGGGCGACTGGGAAGCGGAGATCCAATACAACCTGTTAGGGATAGAAACCGTACGGCAGCTGCCGGGGGCTATCCGCAGCGAATGGACATATCATCCCGGCGCCGCCCAGGCCCAGACACCGGATGCGCATACGGTGACCGCCGGTGCAGCCGTCCTCCGCAGCCGCAGGTATCACTGGGAGGCCAACGCACGACTCAAACAAATCATCAAAGGGCAGGGAGAAGGCGCTGTGAAATTTGGTCATGACGAAACAGGCAGCCTGGCCTGGGCGCAATATGAAGACGGGCACTACGAATACCGGTCCCCCGATAAGGCCGGCAATATTTTTAAGACACCGCTCCGGAAGGACCGTAAATACGAAACCGGCGGCCGCCTGCTGGAAACGGATAAAGCCCGCCTGGTATATGACGAAGAAGGAAACCTTATCCGGAAGATCACGGAAGGGGCCATCTGGGAATATGCGTGGTACGGCAACGGGTTGCTGAAACAAGTCACCCGGCCTGATGGCAAAACAGTCGCCTTCCAATACGATGGTCTCGGCAGAAGAACGAAGAAAATCTTCAACCACCAGGTAACGCGCTTTGTATGGGACGGCCATAAACTGCTGCACGAATGGTCTTATCCGGAAAGAGAACAGCCCCGGGTAGTGATCGATGAATATGGAGAACTGAAAGCCAGTCATCCCGAACCTACCCCCGCTGAACAGCTCCATACCTGGGTGTGGGAGGAGAATACTTTCCGCGTGGCAGCTAAAATAACTGCCGGTACCGCCTGGTCTGTGATTTCCGATCATCTGGGTACACCTTGCGAAGCTTACGATAGCGCCGGACAAAAAGTATGGAGCGCCGAACTGGACATCGACGGTAATGTCCGGAAGCTGAAAGGAAGCCGGGACTTCATTCCGTTCCGTTTCCCCGGGCAGTATGAAGATGCGGAGACCGGGCTGTATTATAACCGTTTTCGCTATTACGCAGCACAGGAAGGCGTTTATATCAGTCCGGATCCCATCGGCTTTGCCGGAGGCTGGAACAACTACGCTTATGTAAAAGATACCAACTGCTACATCGATGTATGGGGCTGGGAAGATATCTGGTTCAGGGCACTGCATCCCAATGATATGACCACCCTCGATGCGGGCGATGGTATCATCCCCAAAGATCCCGGCGCTTCGGAAACGCCGATGAGCCATGTGCTCAACGGCTCCACCGATGGTTATGGCGACCAGTACATCTCGCTGACAAAGGAAAGGGCCTTTGCGGAAAGATGGGCCAGAAAAGGCGGTACGGAAGTAGCGGAAATAGACCTTGATAAACTAAATAACACTAAATTAGACCTGAGTACAACGGAAGGCCGCCTCGAACATCTTGGCGACGTATCGCGGGCCGCTCCTGGATCAGATCTTCACAAAGCCAATAAATACGCCAAAGGCGCCAAAGAACTATTGGTCGACGGAACGATCCCCAACGAAGCGGTTGTACATCGTTATACTCCACCATGCGTATAAATATGAAAGAATCACTGAAGAAATACCTGGAATACCTGGATTCCGATGAAGAATTTTCCTTTAAAGTAAGGATGGATGCGGAATGGGATGATAACGCCTACCAGGAGTTCATCCAATTGATGATGGCGGTTATCAATGATTATAAAGACGAGTATCTGGTGCCCATTCCCGTAGCATTGTTTTTTACCACCGGTATCAAACAACTGACCGGTATGGTGACCAACCCGCTGTTCTTTAAAACGGCCTCCCCGGAGTATGAAGCCCTCGTCCGGAGACGCGTGGCAGAACTGGAAAATTTGCAGCAGCAGTTTCTCTCCGGAGAGCTGTTTGCCCGGTCATAACAGGATAGCCCCGGACAGCATGTCCGGGGTTTCAGCCATTCAATAGCCTAACCCGCCAGGTTTCAGCCTCGAGAACCGTCGCTGCAATCACCCTGATCATACCCCGGGGCACCTGCGGATAATTATCCCCTCCTGCTCAGATCGCACAACATATCGGAGTGGATGTTCAGGCCGATGTTTGTCATGTTATACAGGTGCTCGCTGGCGATCAGCCACACTACTTCACAAATCTGTGTTTCATTGTAAAACATGGCCATACGGGAAAAAGTGTCCGGATGTACCTTTTTATGCTGGGTCAGCTCTGTAGTGTAGTCCAGCAGGGCTTTTTCTGCCGGGTTGAACAGGGAGCTGGTGTTGTACTCCGGCAGGGCGTCGAATTTGGCGCTGTCCATGGAGCTGCGGATCACTTCATAGCGGGCGATATCCATACAGAACAGGCAGATATTCAGCCGGGCCACCTGCTGGCGCACCAGCATAACGGTTTCGTTGCCCAGCGTCAGTTTCTTATCCAGTTTATTCACTTTGCCATAGAACATCCCGAAGGCTGCCGGCAGCCTGACACTATGTACTTTCAGGGGCGCCAGCACTTTGCCGAACTGTTTACGGGTGAAATAATAAGCCAGTTTCATGATCAGGCTTTTGGGATGCTCTACGGGGGCGAGAAAAGTGTCCATATACATGCGTTTTATCAGGTGATAGTATATTTTTACGTGTTATACCTATATGTCAACCGAACCTGCCGGAATAGGACACGCGGTGCAAATTTTTTTTGTATCTTTCGTTAGGAATTGACTGTCCATATGTAAAATATATTTGGTAACCCCCATTAGTGTGCATGCCTGATGGAACACAATCGTACCCAGCATGAATAATAACAAAACCGTAGCACCGTTTCAAATTGAAACCACCCGCACTGCAGCGGCTGTCGTAACCCGTTTAACCGCCGCAACAGGCGTATCCCACAAAGACAATCTCAACTGTGGAGATCAGACGCTCATGGCCAATTATGTGTATAATGACCGTTCCTATGACACGGTATATACCCTGATGGACGCCGTAGGCGTAGTCATCGAAAGCTATGAGGAAGAAGACGGCATACTGCCGACATTGTTTAACAGCCCGACCGAAGAGCCTTTCGTCTCGGTAGTGCCCTACCATCCGGATAAAGAGCTGGAAATCAGCATACCGGTTTTTAACCGGGAACAAACGGAAAAACCTAAAGGCAACCGCCCTTTTACCGGCAACTTCATCGGCGTGGTGAAAGACACGGCTCTCTTCTACGACGTTGATCCATGGTCAGACAAAAAACCGGACAAGATGCTGGGCATCGTCTTTAAAGATGGTATTATCAAAAAGAAAAACAATATCAAAGTGCCGCCACCGGCCCAAAACAAAGTGTATGTGGCGGGAGAGGAAATTCACCTCCTGACGGAAGAAGGGGACCAGTTGACCCACCGGTTGCTCAATGAAAAAGGAGAGGAGATAAGACGACGACAGTTTTCCCTGGCGGATAAATACGCGCGGGAAATTATTCACCTTTCCTTCGATGACAATTCCTGTCTTTTGACCGAAGAAGAAGGTAAACTGGAGCTGGCCATTGTGGATGCCGAAGGGAATATCACCCAAAAACCGTTGTTTGTCCTGGGAGACCCGCTTTTTAACACCTGGCCGCCGGTCTCCATCGGGCCCGGCGCATTTGCCCTGCGTTTTAATACCGAATTCGGCAACGGCTGGATGGTCATCCGCAACCATCAGCTGGTAGAATTGTTTTATAGTAAAGGCGTTCAGGGGTATAAAAACCTGGTGACGGGCGAACTGATCAGCATCCCGGAGAAAAAACTGATTATCTCCGGCCTGAATAAAACCCGGGAAAACGCGCTGGCAGTCATCATCTACCCCAAAACAGACAAACCAAAGGAAGGAAAAACACTCATCATTATCAACAGAACAATCACAACAGACTCACCCGGTTAGGTGGAACAACAGCAACGGCTCAACGAACTGGATGAAGAATACTGGGAAAATCCGGATGACCTGCAATTATTAGCTTATAACTATTATCTGAAACAAGATGCGTAAGAAATTAGTATTGTTAAGTATGGTTTTCGCCCTGTGGATCACGGGCGTGATGGCGCAAACAAAAGCGACCGACTATCTGAATGTACCGGGACCGCTGCATTTGAACGATGCCAGTTTTCAACTGGCATGGTCTGCACATCCCAACAATAACTACTACAAACAGGAGTACCTGGTGGCGGGAGAGACCCTGGAGAAATTCCATGCGCTGATGACCATCGATTTTTTACAGGGCAATTATGAGGTGGTGGCGCTGGTCAACCAGAAAGTGGAAGAACTGAAGAAAATGCAGGTCACCAATCCACTGGTGAACTACAACGTCTATGAGAAAGATCAGCAGTACATCCTGGACTTCCTGATCAGCCAGAATACGGCCGATGGTAAAGCCATTGCGGTGGTGGAAAGGAATGTATACCGTTACCAGCAAAATACCCATCCGCAGCAGCCTGGCATTGCATTACTGGCTGCCAGTGAACGGGCATATGGTGCTGATATTGAAGCTTTTCTTAAAAAACTGAAAGCCGATAAAATGAAGCTTATCAACGCCGTAGCGGCGTATAAAGTGCCGGCGATCAGTGTCAGATAATATACGTTTCCCCGTCTTCTTAAAGGCATGTTAAAATTTACTTTTACAGCCTATACCATGGCCTGGTGGCATAATAACCGGTTAGGTTATACGTTTTTCACCTAAATTTGAGACTGACAAACTTATAGCCAACAAATCATCCGGATGTTCATAAAACCTCCGGGCCTTTAGAGTATGAAGAAGAATATAATTACGGCTGCAGCTTTGCTGCTGGCTTCCTGCGCTTTCGGTCAAACTAAACCGCTCATTGGTATTATCTTCAAGGGAACTGACAGTACCGGTCATCAGGCTGCTATACGGAATACAGTGGAAGACGCCTTTCTGCGCGCCAAACGCTTTGATTTCGTGGAGCGGGATGAACTTACTGAAGTAAAAGGTCAGCCAACGGAAAGCGCACAGCTGTCGGCCATGAGAGACCTGAAGGCCCAGTACCTGCTGGTAGGCAACGTGGTGAGTGTCATGGAAGACGAGAAACAGTCCAAACTGCCGGTATTTGGTAATTCCGTCACCCAGCAAACAGAAGTGATCTTCAATGTGAAAGTGCTGGACGTGAATTCCGGTGAACTGGTAGCTGCCGGTAACTTCTCCAATACCGGCAAAGGAAAGAACGGCTTCAACGACGCGCTGGCCGGCACCCGCGGCCGCCTCGACAAATTCGTTAAAGAGAATTTCAGACTGATGGCCACCATAGCGTCCGTAGAAGAGAAAAACGCCTACGGCGATGCCGTAAAAGTGCTGCTGTCAGCCGGCAAGGCGGTCGACCTGCGGGAAGGCGATGAATTCAAAGTGTATGAAGCCGTGGAAGTGAACGTAGACGGTAAAAAAATCACCCGTAAGAAAACCGTGGGAAAGATTATCGTTTCCCGTATCGAAGATGAACACTTCAGCGTTTGTACCGTGGTGGAAGGCGCCGGAGAAATCACCAAGCTGGCCGGCAACGGAGCTACCCTCCGCTGTGAGCTGACCGCCGAAGCGCCCAGGAAACTGTTTTTCCAGAAATAGCTTGCTCCTCTATAAAAAAGAAACCGGCTGCATCAGCGGCCGGTTTCTTTTTTTAACTCCTCCAGGGCTATCGCCGCCACCTCTTCGGTTACCTTGGTCGGTGAATTACAATCACAGTTACTAAAGCCCAGTACATAAATATCTTCACCGGGAATATACACCCCCATTGTTTTGTATCCGAAAATGCTGCCGCCGTGTTCTCTCACGGTCACCCCTTTGATATCTTTAAACTGCCAGCCATAGCCGTAGTTGTGGGCTTCACCGTTGTTGAGATTGTACCGGGTGAACGCTTTCCGGGTTTCTTCCTTGTTCAGTAACAGGTGCTGGTTCACGGCATTTTGCCATTTCAGCAGATCGGCGGTGGTAGACATGAGTGCGCCGGCTGCATAGGCAAGGTCGTAGCTGATCACCGTTTTATTCACATACACGGAATCCTTTTTATGATAGCCGTACGCCCTGTTTTTAATGACTTGCCTGTCGCTGGCGTAGTAGGTCTCATGCATGCCAACTTTATCGAGGATATTTTTCTGGATGAAATCTTTGTAAGCTTCGCCGGAAACTTTGGCTACTATATATCCCAGCAGAAAATAGCCGGAGTTGTTATAGGCATATTTTTCACCAGGGGCGCTGTTTACCGGTTCATTTTTAAAAAAGTCGATCACCATTTCAGGCGTCATCTCTTTCTGCGCGATGGTGGGGAGGGTCTTCATCCGGAGGTAGTCCTGGATGCCGGAAGTGTGGGTCAGCAGGTGGTGAAGCGTGATGTTACCGCCATTAGGGAAGTCAGGCAGGTATTTAGACAGCGGGTCTTTAACGCTTAACTTGCCCTGTTGTTCCAGCATGAGAATGGCGACGGCGGTAAACTGCTTGGTCATAGAACCTATCTGGAACACGTTATCGGCAGTGAGCGGCGTACCTGATTCCAGGTTGGCTTTTCCCCATGCTTTCTGGTAGATGGGTTTGCCTTTCTGCGCGATCATAAAGACGCCGCCAGGGCCATCTTTGTCTTTAAAGAGGGTGGCGATCAGGCTATCGGCACGGGCTTCGAGGCGCTGGGCGTAAATAATCCGGGTGGGACAACAGATGGTGATCAACAGTAACAGCAATAAGGGATAGTATTGTCGGAAATGCATCATGGCTGATAATAGATTTTGATGTCTGTCAAAAGTAAAGAGAGAGCGGCATCAGGGATATGAGTTGGGGTAAAAAGGGACATATTTGGTTCGAAAGCCCGGATTTTTGTGATAAAAAAAGAAAAGCCCCGCCGGTGATCTGGCAGGGCATTCGCAGGTATAGGGGATTTTTACCAGGGTCTGTCAGCATAAAAGTATAAGCGGGTGATGTCCAGCTGGACCGGGCCAGGCGTCAGGAAGTATGGCTGCACGATCCCTGTTTCTCCGGCGAGCGGGAAGTTCATGCCAAAGGTGGGTACGCTGCTGAAACTCTCGCTGTCACCAAAAGCCCATTGGTCTGTGGTGCCGGCTTTTGTAAAACAGATAACGGCGCCATTCAGCTCGTTTTTGCTGTCAAAATCCGCTGACGGTATATAGTCCGCATACAGCCACGTATTGGGTTTTACATTTTTCGTGAGATAAGCCCGGTATTCCATCCCGGTGGTAGCGTCTTTCCGGTAAAGGAAAATGTCAAAAGGTGCATCGCCAGCAGCATAGCGGACATAAAATCCCAGTTTGTTGGTAGCGGGATCGGCTGCCGGTTGTTGGATATCCAGCTCTTTACCGTCGAAATAGATAAAGTTAAAAAGAGCTTTGGTGCCACTGGCCGGCAGCGGTTTCCTGAAAAGGACCGTACGGGTAGTAGTATCTGTAAGGGTAAGCGTAGCCTGCTGGCTTAACGGCGAGGTATACACGGCATTGAATGTGATCATCGAGGTGGGGTTGATGATGAACTTACCGTGCATGGCAGACACATCATAGACAGTAGTGTCAATAGCTACCTGCAACGCATGTTCGCTGCCGTTATAACCGTTAACGACGACCTGCATGGCTTTGGCCACTTCCTGATCTTCCTTGTTACAGGCGGCGAAAAGGATACAGAACAGTGCCGGTATGATGGTGATATGTTGTTTAAAAGACTTCATGATTCGTGTGTTTTATAACTCCAGATTTTTGGTAAACCTGATGCTGTTGTTGGCATCGCTTTCACTAAAGATGTAGATGGTGGAAGAAGGGTTGGGCGCCGATGGCGTAGGGGCGCTGGACGAAGTGGGATGCCAGGAGTATATCGTTCCCTGCGTATAATACTCGTTGGTACCGGCCTTATAGATATAAGCCTTGAACAGCACGGCGGTATTCTGCCCGTTATATTGCTGACCGGTAGTGGGAAACGTAGATAGCGTCACGGTTTCGCTGAACTCGTAAGGTTTTACGTTTTTAATACGGGTGATTTCTTCGAACACTTTCGGGGTGAAATAATACTTCCCCAATACGATATCCACCGGTTCGCTGTAATGGGTGAGCGTAGGCATGAACATGTAAGAGAGTTTGATTTTACCCTCTTCTTTAGCCTGTTTTTCCGGCATGTTCATCATTTGTCCGTTCATGTAAAAAAAACTGATGGTGGCCGGTCCTTCTGCTTTTTTTAACTCTTTTTCCAGTATGACTTTTCCTGTTTCCCGTCCGGCAATCGTCAGCTTTACAGCAGGTTGCCCGTTGGGAAAGGTATAGGCTTCGCTTTGATTAAAGCTGCCGTTGTTCAGGTAGTTTTTGAAAGTAAAGGTGTCCACTTTTACCATCAGGTCTTCGTTGCTGCCGTTGTATCCTTTGATGGTGATCGGCATCATGCCGCCTTCGTAAAAGAACGTGTCTTTTTTATTGCAGGCGGTCAGGGCCAGTAAAAAGGCGCCCGCCAGGAGTGTCAGTATTTTTGTGTGTTTCATTTTTCTTTTTTTGGAAGATCAGACATTGTTTAGAAAGAATAGGAAACGGACAGGCTGAAAGACGTGCCTACTTTACGGATAAAGGTGTCTTTGTCTCCGGTGCGGGTTTTTGTCTTTCCGTCTGCGGATGTTTCATACTGTCCCTCTTCGTATTTCTGTGAAAAACCGGGTTTCCATTCGTAGATGTCGCTCCATTCGGTCACCGGAATTTCAGACAGGGAAAGACCTTTCCACTTGTCCTGGTATTTATAGGTATCGACGCTGTTGATGTAGAAACGGTAAGGCGTATTGGTGATGTTGCTGATATTCAGTCTTACGGTCAGTTTTTTATCCTTCAGGAAAGCGTAGCTTAACTGTGCATCCAGCTGGTCGCGGGGACGCTCGTATTCTACAATATTAGGCGTCATCCCTGCGGTGAAGGTTTTATAGCCCATGTGGTTGAAGGCAACGTTAGCGCCTAAACGATTACCTGCATATTGCAGCCCGATATTGTAAAGCACGGGTACCTGTCCGTATAAAGGCCTTTTTTCTTTTTGCAGTACTTTGGTGCGGTATTCATATTGTTTACCGTATTTATCATCCGTCATACTTTTTCCCTGGAAGGTGCTGGCCTGTACCTCAGAGCTTTGCAAGGTGAGGTTGCCGCTCAGGAAGATATTGTTCAGCCATTTGGCGCCGGGGTTGATAAATCCGAGCCGCTTGCGCACATCAAATTCCCAGCCGGTAACCTTTGCCCATTCGGAGTTTTGGGTGATAACATACACTCTTCCGCCGGCATCGGGTTGTATGCGGTACAGCTCTACCGGTTTATCAAAGTATTTATAAAAGAATCCCGCTGAAATCACTTCGCCGGCCTGCGGATACCATTCCAGCCGGAAATCGTAGTGGTCAATGAGCGTGGACAACACGCCTTCATTGCGGCGATACGCGCCAATGGCGGGATCGTAACGTATCATGCGGGAGTTCTCAATCAAGGCAGGCCTTACCACTGACTGGGCATAGGCGGCCCTGATGTTGAAGTCTTTCAGTGGAGTGGCGGTAAGACTGGCGGATGGCAGATAACGCCATTTTTTTTCTTCTGAGGTGGGATCTGCAAAAGGGGAGACTATTTTTCCTGTTTCCGGATCAACATATTTGATCTTCTCTCCCTGTTCTATCATCGTGGTGATGGCAAGATCGTTGGAACCGTTTTTCAGCCTTTCGTATTGATAATATTCTGCCCTGATCCCCCATACCAGGCGAAGCCAGCTGGTAATGCGGTTGTCCAGCATTCCATAAATCGCCTGATTGGTATTTTTACCTTCGTAGCTGTTCCGGGAAAAAGAGGCGGGGTAATACAGGAGATCTCTCTGTGGATTGTTGAACTCCAGGTATTTACTCCATTCCTGTACCGGTACAAAAGGATAAACGTTACCCATCGTTTCTACCGTACCAATGGGCAATACCATCCAATCGTATGCGCCGCGACGTTCCATGAACTGGTAACCGCCTTTGGCCGTTTGTTTTTGCCCCAGCAGTTTGAATTGATAACTCAGTGCTGCTTCTGCCATTTTATTGGTTTCATCATACCGGTACTGCGCCCTGTTGAAGGTGCCGTTGCCGGGGTTGGTAACACCGCTGGGCACTACGTTATAGGTGGTGCTGTTGAGCGTGGTGGTAGGCGCCAGCCAGGCTTCCACGGCGTCTTTTTCCAGGTTGGTCAGTTTGTTGCGGGAAAGGCTCCAGTCAAATTTAAAAGCGCCGAAGGTGTGTTCGCCGTTGACCCGGTTTTGTAACAGGTCTATAAATTTGGGCCTGTCATATTCCCGGATGGCAGGATGCTGTTCAAAACCTATTTCGTTGCCCCAGCCTATGATGCGGGAAAACTGGTTGTTAAATACGCGGGAGTAAAAATTGCGGAAAGTGACTTTATGGTTTTTGGTGCTCCAGCCCATATTGAGCAATGCGCCCCAGGTGGTATTAAAATTATATTGTTTGGAAGACGTAGGGTATAACTCCTCGCCGGTTTCGGCGTTGTAGCGCGGTGTGCCTATCTTCTCCCAATCTCCCCGTTCAAAATGGGAGATATCTTCAATTGACTGTTCATTGCGATAGCTGACAGATCCTACGAAGCCCAGGCGATGGTTTTTCAGCTGATAATTGCGGCCAAGGCTGAACTGGTAATTCTGGCCGGGGGCAGCCCGGTAAACGCGGGTACCCATTCTCTCCAGCCCGCCAATTCTTTTGTTTTGTTCGGCGATCATCGCCGGTGTGATCATGGTAACACCCGGTGTGGGGGCGGCATTGGGATTTTTGGGGTTGTAGTTTTGATTGTTGAAGGTCAGCAGTTCGTCAGGGAAGTGTTCCCGGATGCCGTCGTCGAAGCCCAGGTAATCCTTGCTGCCGCGGCCATAGCCCAGAAACTCTTTGCCGGTGCTGCCGGAGGTATATTTGCTGCCGACGCCGATGGTGATAAAATTCTGTTGAGGAATAGCGAAGGTGTTGACCTGTATCAGGCCGCCGCCAAAGCCAAAGCTCATATCGGGGGTCGATGTCTTGGAAACAATCACGTTGTCGATCAGGTTGCTGGGGATAATGTCGAATTCGAAATCGCGCACCTGCACATCTGTACTGGGTAAGATGGCGCCGTCCATCATAGCGAGGTTGTAGCGTTCCGCAATACCGCGAACGACTACACGACGGTTGTCGTTGGTGCTGATGCCGGAAATTCTTTTTAAAGTTTCACCTACGTTTTTATCCGGCAACGCTGCAATCTGCTCCCTGCTGATGCCGTTGGAGATGCCCGCTTCGTTCTTCTGACGGGTATAGAGCGCATTCGCACTTTCTTTTTTTACGGAAGAGGTGACCACCACACCTGCCAGTGTTTTTTTCTCTCTTTTCAGGGTGATGCTTACTTCGAAGGTCTGATCATCTTTTATTTCAATATCGGTGACCAGTTTGGAAAGATAGCCGATAGAAGTTACTTCCGCCTGGTAGGTGCCTTTTGGCAGCGGGAGGGTGAAAGAGCCGTCTTTCGCGGTGGTGGTGCCTTTGTCGCCGATGCGGATGGTAACGTCGGGCAACGGGTCGCCGTTGGCTTCATCGATAACTTTGCCAATAACACGGCCGGGGCCTTTTTTAGCAGGATCGGGTGCCGCTCTGTAAGCGGGGTCGGGGACCAGGAAAATCAGTTTGCCTTTGATGGTATAGGTAATGGGACTTTTGTCGAAGATCCGCGCCAGCACGGTCGTCAATGCCGCATCAGATAAAGAGAGTGTAACATTTTTGCCATAGGCCGACAGTGCATTTTCGGAATAGGAAAAGCTGAAACCTGTTTGTCGCTCAAGGTGGGTGCAGGCTTCCCGCAATGGTGTGTTCCTGAATTGTACGGATATCATTTTACGGGTATCCTGTCCGGAAAGCGCGGCGCTGAATAGTAGCAGGCATCCAAGTAAAATGGTACGCAACGTTTTTCCGGGCAGCATTCGTCTCCAATGCCCCGTTCGGTTTTTTTTCATACTTTTAATTGTTGTTTGTGTTATGGAAATGGCCGCCATTTGGATTCCCGTCCCCGGCGGCTTCATAGCGCACATTACTTATTTCCGCTCCTCTTTGCAGGAGCGGTTTTTTATTTGATCAATACTTCTTTACCGGACCTTTTCACGCTGACACCGGCTGTCATGGCCACGATATCCAGTGCCTCGTCTACCGTTGAATGATGCAGGATAGTAGTGATAATTCCCTGCGCGGCTTCCGGGCTGGCAAAGCGGATGCTGATGCCATAGTACCGTTCCAGCTCTGCGGCCACAGCTTTCAGCGGCTGCTGGCGGAATATCAGTATGCCGTGCCGCCATGCCCCGATGCTTTCCGCGTCGGGCAGCGTTTGAACGCTGGCTTCGCGGGTAGCGGTGTCAAAATGCAGCTGCTGCTGTTGGGTGAGCCGTGCCAGAATGCCCGTCTGTGGCCGCGCCTGATCCATGACATTTACGATACCCTCGGCCACGGCTACCTTAATGGAAGGTTCCGTGGTGCGGTACCGGATATTGAATGCGGTGCCTACATCCACCGTGGTAAGGCTTCCGGTCTGCACGCTGAAAGGATGGGCGCCGCCGTGTTTTACCTCAAAGTAGGCTTCTCCTTCCAGGATGATGGTACGGTTGGTGATGCCGTAGTTCTTATTGTATTGCAGGCTGCTGACGGCATCGAGGTATACCTGCGAGCTGTCGGGTAAAGTGATTTTGGTTCTTTTGCCGGCTTCATTATGCAGCTGTACCCATTGCTGTTCCTGTAAAGCCCGTTGCCGGAGGTTTTGCTGCCAGCGCCACCCGGTGAGGGCGATGATGCCGGTGAATACGGCGGCCACGGCCACTTTCCACCAGCGGACGGTGGACATTTGTTTTACAGGTGTGGCCGGCGCCGGCTGCACCAGCGCCAGGTACTGCCGGTACTTTTCACCGGCGCCGGTTTCGGGGGTATAGCTTTCACGGGAGAGCTGCTGCCAGTCCTGGTGCAACCACTCCTGCAGGCTTTCCCGATAGGCGGGATCGTGCAGGTACTGCCGGATCTCGGCCAGCTGCGCTGCGGTGCAACGGCCATTGATATATAGTTCGATAAGTGTTTGGTCAACGGGTAGTTGCCGCATACAGATAGGTGTTTAATGCTTTTACTGTTGTATATCCTTTTGCCGCGGTATTCCCCTATGGCATAACAATTTGTTAATACTGACGGCGCTACAGGATCAGGGAGGCCAGGTGCTGAGCGAGTTGGGTACGTAGCTGTTTGAGTGTGGCGGAGATCTGGTTCTCTACTGTTTTGGGAGAGATATTTAACTGCCGGGCGATTTCCTTGTAGGTGAGGTTTTGTTCCCGGTGCAGCAGGAATATCCGGCGCCGTTGTTCGGGCAGGCCGGCAAGGCTTTCCTGGTATTGACGTACCAGTTCGCCGTATAATACAGGATCGTTCGTTTCGGCAGCAACAGCAGGCTCCTGGCCGGGTTCAAAAGATAAAAGGCCGTCGACTTTCTGCTGCCAGGATTTAATCACCCGGTTGCGGGCGATAGTGAATAAGTAGTTCTCAAAAGTGGCGGGATTGGTGACAGACTGCCGGCATTGCCAGACTTTGACCAGTATTTCGGTGGTAAGATCTTCTGCGTCCGTTTCATTTTTGAGATAGCGGAAAGTATAACGCAGCAGTCTTTGCCGGTAATAGTGGAATATCGCTTCAAAAGCGCTATCATCTCCCTGCAGCCAACGTTCTACCGGGCCTGAAATATCCTCATGAGGCATGTTGTACATGGTGCTGTTGGCTGCAAAGAAAAAGAATTTGTGTTAAGGGAGTATTAAGAAATACGGGTAATGCCTGCTGTGAAGGCATTACCCGTTTTACCATGCAAATTTAGTTGTCTTGTTTTTTGTCCCTGAAACGCTTCCGTACACTGTAACTCAGGCTCATGATAACACAAGCCGGGCATACGCCAAACCTGAAAAAAGTAAGCGCCGCTTTTTTATACCAGGGCAGGTTGGCAGGGACGATGGGACAACTGGCGCCATCCCCCTCATATTCTTTGATGCCCCATACGTTGATGCTCTCTTTCATGGTGACTGATTTTAACCCGGACTAACCCAGAAAATGATACAGGCATAAGCCCATCAGCGTGACAGAAACGAGGCATAAAATAATTTTTGTTTGTTTTTTCATGGTTGTAAATATTAATAGTTGACAAATGAGTGAATGCATTTGTACTATTAATACCTGTTTCCGGAAATGATCACCCGGAAAACCAGCAATATTTTTCAGAAGATATCACCATATAAGGTCCACCAGGCTCTCGGCGCCGCTCAGGTTCAATGTGGTGATGTTGCAATACAGGCAGGAGAAGGATGCCAGTTTTTTCAGTCCCCGGATGTTTACGGCAGAAAGCAGGTTGTTATCTGCGGAGAAAGTCACCAGCTGCGGAAATTCCGTGAGATTTAAACTGCCGGCTATTTTGTTTTTTCTGAGAAGCAATGATTCCAGTTTCGGACAACCGCTGATCCTGAGATCAGTAATGTTGTTTTCGGAAAGGTTGAGTTCTTTTAGTTCCGGGTAGTTATTAATCTCAATTTTGGTAAGCTGGTTGTAATTGAGGCTTAACATGGTCAGCTTTCTGAACTCGCTGATGTCGATACTGGTAAGCCTGTTGCCGGTCATGGATAAATGTTCAAGATTCGTACAGCCTTTAATATTCAGGCTTTCGACATCGCTTCCTACAAGATAGAGGCGTTTCAGGCTCAGCATCCCTTGCAGGTCCACCTGCCTGATCTTGTTTTTATAAGTGCCGAATTCTTCCAGGTTGCTGAAACTCTTTATTCCTTCCATGGAAGAAAAGGCGGTTTCTTCCAGGTATAATTTGGTCACCTTCCGGGCTTCTGCCACCTGTATCTCCCCATCGTTGTTGGTATCTATCTTTTTTTTGAGAAGCGCTTCCTTGAAATGAGGATCGGGGAAGTTGACAATCTGGGCCTGGGCGAGAGAAAAGCTCAGTGTTAACAAAATGAAGCCCGGTAAAAACTTATGTAACATGGGGAAAGTTTTAAAGCTTAATATTTACGGTCTGGCCTTCTGATGTAATCTCCACGAAGTCCTTTACAAGATCGTTGGTTTCGTAGAACAACTTAAAATCTTCGTATATAGGCCGGGAGTAAGAGGTGATGGCTTGTCCGTATACGTTATAGCCAACGGAAGTAGCGGTGCCTACCTGGTTCCACATTTCCTTCATTTTACCCTGGCGGACCATGGTTTGCAGGTAGTATTTCCCGGGTTTTAAATTCCGGAATTCAAAGCTGCCGTCTTTATCGGAGGCTTTTGTAACCACCCGGTAGGAATAAGCCTGCGGCGACATCATGGCCAGCGATTTCCCTTTTTTATTTTTTTTCTGTAGTGCGTACCATTCGTCAAAATAAGGGGTACAGGGGAAAAGCGTTACCACAATTCCCAAATAGGTGTTGTCCGGGTTTCGTTGTTTCTTTTTGACGACACCGCGCAAGGTGGCCGTGCCGTTATTCAGCATCTCGTCCGCCTGCTGGCTGTTAAAGGTCGCAGCAGGGAACACGGGTACAGGCTCCTGTGCGTGGAGAAGAAGGCCGGACCAAAGCAGGCAGCCGGCCGACAGAACAAGAAGTTTGCTTCTCATAACATCAATTTCCCTGTAAAATAGTCATTACTTTGGAGCTGTCAGCCAGCTGAAAACAGCTATTTTCATCGGGCCGTAATTTCCTGTCTTCGTTTAAAAACATCAATAACCGCGCTATGGACGCTTCTAATAACACCTATGATCCGGAAAATCCTTCTTTATACTGGAAAGAGGTATACCGTAATCCGGAGAACCTGGTAGTGATCAGGTTTGCTAACCCTACTACTACGACCAGGTATGTTTGGATAGAACCAACGGCATATTCATTGGAACTTGAGCCGAATACTGAATACAAGTTATTTACGCACGAGAAGCAGTTTACTATCGAGTATGATTCGGATAGTCAGTTTACGTTATGGCTGGATCATTCGTTTGGCTTTATGTTGTATAAAAAGATTATAAAAGGGGAATCAGAAGCGTGGGAGTTGGACATTGACTTGTCAGCTAATCAATTCCCTCCGGATTTTTCGATCCGCAGACCCGGTGCGAATGAATGACCGGGCCAATTTTCAACTTGGGCCGGCACCCGGGATAATCGGCTAAAAAAAGAAAAGCCCGCTCATAGAGCAGGCTTTTTGCATTTCTGCGGACTGGACGGGACTCGAACCCGCGACCTCCGCCGTGACAGGGCGGCATTCTAACCGACTGAACTACCAATCCTTTCCAAAAAAAATCGCCGTTGACCAGCTATCTTTCTGTGTCCCAAGACGTTGTGTTGTTCCGTTTTGGGATTGCAAAGATAGCAACAAAGTTCCCAATTAAGCAAATCTTTTTTAAAAAAAATTTTCAGCACTATCTTTACACCCGATCTTTAACCAATTAAACTAATTATGCAATTCCTGGATTTCGAAAAACCTATCGCGGATTTATATGAGCAGCTGGCGAAGCTGAAGGAGAATGGTGAAAAATCCGGGGTAGATGTTTCTGCTACTGTAAAGGAATACGAGCAGAAAATTGAAGACACCCGTCTCAACATCTACACCCATCTCACCGCCTGGCAGCGTGTACAGCTCAGCCGCCATCCGGATAGGCCCTATACTTTGGCGTATATCGAAAAAATGTGCACCAATTTTATGGAACTGCACGGCGACCGGAATGTGAGAGACGACAAAGCCATGGTAGGTGGCTTTGCTGACCTGGATGGAGAAACCGTGATGTTTATCGGTCAGCAGAAAGGGGTGAACACTAAAATGCGCCAGCTCAGGAACTTTGGTATGGCCAACCCTGAAGGCTACCGCAAAGCGCTCCGCCTCATGAAACTGGCGGAAAGATTCAACAAGCCCATTGTTACCCTCATTGATACTCCCGGCGCTTATCCGGGCCTGGAAGCGGAAGAAAGAGGCCAGGCAGAGGCCATCGCCCGCAACCTCTTTGAAATGGTGAAACTCCGTGTGCCGGTTATCTGCATTATCATCGGCGAAGGCGCCTCTGGTGGCGCACTGGGCATCGGTATCGGCGACCGCGTGTTAATGCTGGAAAACAGCTGGTATACCGTTATCTCTCCGGAAAACTGCTCCACCATCCTCTGGCGTAGCTGGAACTTCAAGGAGAAAGCAGCGGAAGAGCTGAAACTCACTTCCGACTACATGAGCCAGTTTGGCCTGGTAGACGGCCTTGTCCGCGAACCGCTGGGCGGCGCCCATGTAAACCCGGATGAAATGGCTGGCATTCTGAAGACTAAAATCAAAGAAACACTGGCTGAACTGAAGAAAATCGATCCGGATGTACGTATAGAGCAGCGGATTGACAAGTTCTCCCGCATGGGTTTTTACGAAGAACACTAAAAAAAATTTAGAGATCACAATAAAAAATTCGAATTTCGGCCTTCGGAATTCGAATTTTTATTTTTTTCCCGTAAAAACACACATGGAACAGTTAAAAGGCACCGGGGTGGCTTTAGTAACACCCTTTAAAGCAGATGAAAGCATAGATTGGAATGCTTTGGAAAACCTGATCAATTATGTAATTGATGGCGGCGTAAACTACGTGGTGACTTTAGGTACCACCGGCGAAACGCCCACGCTTTCTGCAGACGAGAAGCTGGATTTGATGAAATTCACTTTCGAAAAGGTGTCGAAGCGGGTGCCGGTAGTGGTTGGCATCGGCGATTATAATACCCGTGATGTGGTAAAAAGACTGGAAAAATGCCCGCTGGACGAGGCGGCTGCCATCCTCAGCGTGGCGCCTTATTACAGCAAACCTACACAGGAAGGGATCTATCAGCACTATAAAACCATTGCAGCCGCTTCTCCGAAGCCTATTATCCTCTACAACGTGCCCGGCCGTACCGGTCGCAACATGACTGCCGATACCACGCTGCGCCTCGCGCACGACGTGGAGAACATCGTGGCCATGAAAGAAGCTTCCGGCGATATGGCGCAGTGCATGCAGATCATCCAGGGCAAACCGGACGGTTTCCTCGTGATCAGCGGCGACGACGCGCTGGCCCTGCCTCAGCTGGCCTGCGGCATGGACGGTGTGATCTCCGTGGCGGCTAACTATTTTGCGAAAGACTTCTCCGCACTGGTGAAAACAGCGCTGGAGAACAACTATCCGGCTGCCCGCGCACTCCACTACAAGATGATGCAGGGCTTCGACCTGATGTTCTCCGAAAACAATCCTGCGGGCATCAAAGGTTTCCTGGCGCAAGCCGGCATCATCGGAAACTATTTCCGTCTGCCGGTGCTCCCCGCTACTGATGCGCTTTACCGTCAGATTGGTGAATACCTGAAACAGTACTAACCAGCGTATAAAAGAATGTAAAAGACGAATGGCGAAGGATTTTCCTTCGCCATTCGTCTTTTATACGTAGTAGGTAACACCCTCTTCCGCGATGTCCGTGGCCGCAAATACCGGCCTCGTTTCTTCAAGGAAAGGTTGTAAATCCGTGTATTTAGAAGAAAAATGCCCGATCAGCAGCCTTTTGGCGGCGGCTGCGGCGGCCAGGGAGGCCGCCTGCACGGTGGTGCTGTGGTAGCGCTCTGCCGCGCGGGTCTCCAGGTCATGCAGGTAGGTGGTTTCATGATAGATCAGGTCGGCGTCCTGCAGCACAGGAAGCAGGCCGGTATCGTAGATGGTATCGGCGCAATACACATACCGCTTGCCTTTGGCAGGAGGGAGGGTCACCCAGTCGTTTTTGACGATGGTGCCGTCTTTTCGCACATAATCGGCGCCTTCCTGCAGTTTACCATAGTAGGAGGCGGGGATTTCGTAGGCCCGGGCCTGTTCCGGGATCAGTTTCCGCTTCTTTTTCTGCATGGTAAAGGAGAAACCAAAACAGGAAATGCGGTGCTGGGTAGGAAAACAACGTACGGTGAGCTCCTTGTCTTCGAGGATGATACCGCTGTAACCCGGTTGCAGGGGTACAAAAGACAGCTCATAATGCAGTTGGGTGCCGGAGCAGTCCAGCTGTAGCTGGATAATAGGTTCCAGCTCCGGTGGCGCATATACGCTGAGGGGTTCAGTCCTCCCCATCAGGCTGAGGGTATTCAGCAGGCCGATCAGCCCGAAGTAATGGTCACCATGCAGGTGGCTGATAAAAATATACCGGATTTTACTGCGTTTGATGCGGTATTGGGCGATGCGAAGCTGTGTGCCTTCGCCACAGTCGACCAGCAGCAGCTGCTCATCACAGGTAACGATCTGTGCGGTGGGGTGTCTGTCCAGCGTGGGGATCGCTGAGTTATTACCTAATATTGTTACTGCAAACATAATGTGAAACGTTTCGCAACCTGCTTCTGGCCCTAACCCTGACGGCTAAAGGCGGAAACAAGGCCGCTTTTTATCAATCCAGTCCGTTCAGGAGCTCTCTCTCCAGTTCTTCCATCATCACCAGGTCTATGGCTTCGGCCATAGTGGGCGCGATGTTCAGCATGTCGCCGCCTTCCGCTTTCAGTTCCTTTGTTAATGCACTGTTAACGCCGGTAAGCGCGCAGGAGCGGCCTTTGTCATAAATATTTTGGTATACTGTTAAAATGGCTTGAACGCCCGCAGGGTCGTTTTTTTCGACCAATGTCAGGTCCAGTATAAGATTGCGGGTCTCCAGCTCCGGCAGGGAGTCGAGCGTGGAAATCAGTTCGGCTGACAAATTAGCATCCAAAGCAGGTTCTTCAGGACAAAAAACAACAATTTTTTCTTTGGTATCAATTTTGAATTTCATGCGTTGGACGTTGTTTTATACATTTAGTTAAAAAAATCAATTTAAAGAGGGAAACCCAGCCTATTAAAAACTAAAATAAAAAGGAGATCAAAAACAAAAGCCGCTTTTTCCTCGTAAGTAATTTTGAATGCTATCCCCGCTTCACCACAAAAATAAATCTTATACTATTAAAGTGTAAGTTGTTTAAGTGCAAAAAAGGAATAACTTCATCTAAAGTAAATAGCGTGATAATCTAAGTTCAGAATTATTCGTTATTATTGTATAAGCAAGCCCCCGTAAGGGTTTTTGATCATTTAATATTCTCACAATGGACCAGAATTTTTCACCGCAAGTTAAGGAGATCATTTCGTTCAGCAGAGAGGAAGCTTTACGCCTGGGGAATGATTTCATCGGTACTGAACACCTGCTGTTAGGTATTATCCGCGAAGGCGAAGGCACGGCCGTAAAGATTCTGCAAGCTTTAAACGTAGACCTGTACGAATTACGTAAAGAAGTAGAATTAGCTGTTAAAGATAAGACTGGAAAGAATATTGCAAATATTAACAGTCTACCCCTGACCAGACAGGCTGAGAAAGTCATCCGGGTGACGGTACTCGAAGCAAAAGCGCTCAAAAGCGCCACTGTGGAAACCGAACACCTCATGCTTTCCATACTCAAGAACAAGGAAAACGTTTGTACTCAAATCTTACAACAATTTGACGTGGATTACGATACTTTTAAAAACGAACTGGGCTTTGTAAAATCTGCCGATCCCAAATCCGAATTCGATGATCCGGGTGAAGAGGAGTTCGAAGATGAACGCAAGAGTTTTGCATCCAAAGCCAAACAGACCAACACCAAATCCAAGACACCTGTACTGGATAACTTTGGCAGGGACATCACCAAGCTCGCCGAAAGCGGCAGCCTGGACCCGATAGTAGGCCGCGAGCAGGAAATTGAACGCGTTTCTCAGATCCTGTCCCGTCGTAAAAAGAACAATCCCATCCTGATCGGTGAGCCCGGCGTGGGTAAAACAGCCATCGTGGAAGGCCTCGCACTGCGCATCGTGCAGCGTAAAGTGTCCCGCGTACTGTTCGACAAACGTGTGGTAAGCCTCGACCTCGCAGCCTTGGTGGCCGGTACCAAATACCGCGGCCAGTTCGAGGAAAGGATGAAAGCGATCATGAATGAACTCGAAAAGAACAGGGACGTGATCCTGTTCATCGACGAAATCCATACCATCGTAGGCGCAGGCGGCGCTTCCGGCTCCCTGGACGCCTCCAATATCTTTAAGCCCGCCCTCGCAAGAGGTGAGCTCCAATGCATCGGCGCCTCCACCCTGGACGAATACCGCATGTATATCGAAAAAGACGGCGCGCTGGACCGCCGTTTCCAGAAAGTAATGGTAGAACCACCCAGCGTGGATGAAACCATACAGATCCTCAACAACATCAAGCCCCGTTATGAAGAATACCATAACGTAAGCTACTCCGACGCAGCCATCGATGCCTGCGTGAAACTGAGCGACCGCTACATGACCGACCGTCTGCTGCCCGACAAGGCCATCGACGTGCTGGATGAAGTAGGCGCCCGCGTTCACCTCAAAAACATCAATGTGCCGCAGAATATCCTCGATCTGGAAAAACAGATAGAAGATATCAAACAGGAGAAAAATAAAGTCGTTAAAAGCCAACGCTTCGAAGAAGCCGCCGCACTGCGCGATACTGAAAAGAAACTGGGTGAAGACCTGGAACGCGCAAAAGCCATGTGGGAAGAAGAAGTGAAGCATAAACGCTACCCGATCGATGAAGAAGCCATCGCGGAAGTAGTGAGCATGATGACCGGTATCCCCGTTAAAAGGATGGTACAGGCCGAAACTGAGAAACTGCGCCGCATGGGCGAAGACCTCAAAGGCGCCGTGGTGGGACAGGACGATGCTATCAGCAAAGTCACCAAAGCCATCCAACGTAACCGCGTAGGCCTGAAAGACCCGAAAAAACCAATCGGTACCTTTATCTTCCTCGGTCCGACCGGCGTAGGTAAAACCGAATTGGCCAAATCACTGGCCCGCTACATGTTCGACTCCGATGAGGCCCTCATCCGTATCGATATGAGCGAATACATGGAGAAATTCTCTGTAAGCCGCCTCATTGGCGCGCCTCCGGGCTACGTAGGCTACGAAGAAGGTGGCCAGCTGACCGAAAAAGTCCGCCGCAAACCTTACTCCGTGATCCTGCTCGATGAAATCGAGAAAGCACACCCGGATATCTATAACCTCCTGCTGCAGGTACTCGATGACGGTATCCTCACTGATGGCCTCGGCCGTAAAGTGGACTTCAAAAATACCCTCATCATCATGACCTCCAACATCGGCGCCCGCCAGTTGAAAGACTTCGGTGCCGGCGTAGGCTTCACCACCTCCGCAAAGGCCATGAGCGAAGAAGAAAACACCAAATCAGTGATCGAAAAAGCACTGAAACGGACCTTCTCCCCGGAATTCCTGAACAGGATCGATGATGTGATCATCTTTAACTCCCTGAGCAAAGAACACATCTACACCATCATCGATATCACCATGAAGAGCGTACTCAAACGCCTCAACAACCTGGGCTTCAGCCTGGAACTGACAGACGAGGCCAAAGGCTTCCTGGCAGACAAAGGCTACGACCAGCAGTTCGGCGCAAGACCGCTCCACAGGGCCATCCAGAAATACCTGGAAGACCCGCTGGCAGAAGAAATCCTCAATATGAACATCCATGATGGCGATATCCTCGTCGCTGACCTCGACAAGGAAAACCAGAAACTGGTGTTCACCCTGAAGAACAACTCTTCTAAAAGCAAATCAGAAAAATCTGAAGCGTAAGTAAAACAACGCATATAATTATCCACAAACGGCTGCCCGTAAAACGGCAGCCGTTTTTTATTGCCTTCGCACTTTTGTCTTTTCTACTGCTGCTACGACCCTCTGCCGCCTCCGGCCTTTGCGCTAAGCCACCGCTCCGAACCACCGCCTTTAGCCCTCGTGCTAAGCCATCGCCCCAAACCTCCAGCCTCTAGCCCTCGCGCTAAGCCATCGCTTCGGACCTCCGCCTCTAGTCTTTCGCTAAGCCACCGCCTCCGGACCTTCGGCATCTGGCCCTCTCGCTAAGCCACCGCTCACCGCCTCCGGCCTCGCGCTAAGCCACCGCTCCAAAACGCTGCCGCAATCACCCCTTTCTCACATGAAAATGTTAACCAGCCGTTTTTCAAGATAAGTTGATGGCTTGCGGCCGCTTTCCGTTGCCCTGCCTGCATTTCGGAATCGATCTTCAAACCCTTTCCCCGCCAGAACTACAGGGATAAGAAATATTAATAAAATATAAAATATAGCATAATAGTGTCATTTTTAGAATTTTTATAATACATACTTTTGTCACATAAAATAATATCTACCTCTATTATTTTTTGTATAATAATTAGATATGAATCTATATATTATATATATTATAAAATTGCCTATATCTTTATCCTGACTTCCTTATAACCGAACACACAGAAATAATACTGTCCGCCCCATGCGCGGCCTACTGGAAGATCGTTTTAACTATTTATCCTTATACCAATGACTAAATCTTTACAAGTCGCATTCCGCGGTATTCTACTGGGAAGCATTACCTTGTTGGCTACAGATGCCTTTGCTCAGCTCAAAGTAGGTAATCAGCCAACTAAGATCAACAGATCTTCCGTACTGGAACTGGAATCCGACAGACAAGGTCTCCTGCTCCCACGCCTTACCTCCTTTACCGACATCGATGCCCTGACGCCCCCGGACGGTATGATCGTTTATTTTGAGTCTGCCGACGTTACTAAAAAAGGACTCTACGTCAGAAGAAACGGCGCCTGGGAGAAAATGGCAAATGATAAAGACGCTACCGCCAACTGGAAACTCACCGGCAACGACGCCGTAGCCGGTAACTTCATCGGTACCAACACAGGCAGCGTTCCGCTGGTATTAAAAGGCCAGGGCGTAGAAGGTCTGATCATCGATAACGGTTACGCCTTCCTGAAAAAACTGGACGTGGTGACCTCCGGCCTGGATGTACTGCTGATAGATCCCACCACCGGAAAAGTGTCTTCCCGCAAAATCAGCGAGACAGCCTTCACCTCCGCCATCAATTCCATCAACGGTCTGACCGGCCCCGCTCAAACGCTCACCACCGCAGGCGGCACAGACTATACCTTTACTTCCACCGGTAACGATCATAAACTGTCAATCGTTACGCAGGATGGTACTAAAACGGTAGGTCTCCTCTCCAAAGCCGATTGGGACCGCCTCGATAAAGCAGCTAAAGCACTGGTGATTGGCGGCTTCAATACTACCCCCACCGCCAACGGCCTGAGCATCGGTACGGACGCCCTGGGCAACCCATCCCTGTCCCTGCACGCGGCAGACGAAAACAACGCGGGCGCACTCACTACTGTAGCCCAGAACATCGGTGGTAACAAAACCTTTAAAAACAATATCATTGTAGACGGCAGCGGTACCATCAGCAACGGCCTGACCGTTACCGGCACCACTACGCTGAACGACGATGCAATACTGAAAAAATCCCTGCAGGTAGGTACCACCTCAGAACTGAAAGGCAAAGTAACCCTCGGCAGCGTAGCCGCCGGTACAGACGCTGACAAAGAAGTGCTGATGTTAGGCGCCGGTGGCGAAGTGATCAAAAAGACACTGCCTACTGCTGCCTTCAGAGATTTTAAAAACGGTACCGACGGTCCGGACGTACACTACACCGAAGATGCCGCTACCAACTCCCTTACCCTCCACGTTCCTTCTGCTTCCCTCGTGGCCGACAGAGGCCTGGTAACCGGTATCGGCCAGACTTTCAAAGGCGCTAAAAAATTCAACGACGACCTGGCTGTACGCACAAAATTGGTAGTAGGCGACACCCTCGCTGCTGCTAACTCCACCCTCCAGGTAGCAGGCTCCCTGTCACTCAATATTGTTAACCAGAGCGCAGACTACACCATGACGGACACGGACAACACCATCCTCATGAATTGCACCAACGATTATACAGTAACACTCCTCTCTGCCGTAGGCAGAAAAGGACGGGTGATCACCGTTAAAAAGATTGGCGGCACCCTGGCGAAAGCCTTGCATATCGTGACTTCCAACAACGAAAAGATCGAAGACGGTACAGACTACTACATTTATAATGACTGGACTTTCGTAACCCTGCAATCTGACGGAGCCAACTGGTTTATCATCAGACACTAAGAAATAACGGTCAGGGGTATACGTGGAAATGCGTATAGTCCTGACCGTTATCTGCCTTTGCCGGCCCTGCCAATTTCCATGTAATTAATTTAGGAAGATGACTGTTTTAAGATACTTACCCGTACTGGGACTGGGACTCCTGTTTTCAGTCCGGACCACCGCGCAACAAATGAAACTGGGGCTCCAGCCAACACTGCTCAAAAAAGAAGCATTGCTGGAACTGAACAGCGACAGCCAGGGGCTGCTGCTGAACAGGGTGCCTAAAAGTGCCATCAATGCCGGCGGTCCGCTGTTCAACGCCACTGACGGTATGTTTGTATACGTAACAGATCCGGGTGAGAAATGTCTCTACATCAAAGCAAATGGTGCATGGAAAAAAGTGGCCGACTTCTCAGGCATCACCACGGATAATATCCCAGAAGGCGCCACCAACCTGTACTTTACACAGGCAAGGGCAAGAGCGGCCTTCTCTGCGGGCAACGGCATCAATATCAGTCCCATAGGAGTTATCAGCAACACCGGCGTACTCACCTTCGCAGGCCGTACCCCCGATGCTGCCGGTAACATCGCACCAGCCGCTACGGACTATGCTTCCTTTTACCTGCCCTGGGCCAGCAAACTGACACTCACGGCCGGTACTGGCATGAAGGCTACTACCACAGCCACCAAAGACCTGAATACCAATCCATCTTTTACCATCGACGCAGATAACGGCTCCGCTATCTGGAACGCCAACAAACTGGCCTCTGTACCCGTGTCTGCCACCGCACCGGCCGCCAACCAGGTGCTGACTTTCAACGGCACCCAGTGGGAAGCCAAAGCGCCTGCAGGTGCCACCGGCAACTTTATTAACAACGGCACTTCTCTGCAAACAGGCGCCAACTTCAATATCGACGGTTACGGAGATATTGGAAGAGACGTCAGGGTAGGAGGTGGCGTAGTTGCGGCCACCGCAACACTGGCGTCCAAACTCACGCTAACCAGTTTTACCGCCGGCTCCGTCACTTTCATTGATGCAGCCAAAGCAGTTACAGAAAATAATGGCCAGTTTTTTTGGGACAACACCAAAACGGCCCTCGGTCTCGGTACTGCCACACCGAAAAATAAACTGGAAATAGCCGGACAGGCGGCCGGCCTGAATGAAACGGCCTTTACCTCCGGTCTGCGGCTCTCCAATCTTGCAGCAGCGGTTCCCGGTGCAGCAAATGCCAAATTACTGTCCATTAACACGAATGGCGACGTGATCGTCACCCAAAACCCACTCAGCACCCGTAAAATAAAACTGGTGGCAGGCAGCGGTGTCATCAACTTTGGCGCTGCCGGAGAACAGGACCTTTCTGCCGACAGAACATGGCAGATCAGTGTCGACAGTGCCAAAAATATCTGGAACGCCAATAAAATCCAGAACAAGGCAGTTGCTACCGCCGCACCTAACGATGGTGATGTGCTGAAATGGAACGCCACCACACAAATGTATACCCCCGCTGAAGATATTACCGGTGGCGCTTCTTATGGCACCTTGACGAGCCGCGACATCCGTAACGCAGATGCCCCGGACGAACGTTATCGCATGAAAATCTGGCAAGGTATCGCTCCGTCAGATCCGGGTGCAGGTGTTGTACAATACGGCCCGGCAGGCACCACTGCCTTCGCCTGGAGCGTACTGGCTTTCAGGTCAGGAGACTATACCACCCACTTGTATTTTGATAAAAATACCCTCGCGCTCCGTGAATGGGAAGGAAGTCAAAAACCACTGGCTCCCAATACTGGCCCCCCTGTCAATCCCTGGTACAAGGTGGTAACTACATATGGTGATAACTCCTTTACTACCGGTGGATTGCTGTTTGGCTATAAAACCAGCGACGCATCTACTGAAACCGCCCAGGATGCAGGTAACCTCTTTTGGGATAACAGTAATAAAGAACTTGGTATCAAAACCAATAACCCCCAGGCAACGCTTGACGTAAATGGCAAGTTTAAACTGGGAACCAATGGTACTGTGGTAAGTAATATTATTAAAACAACAGTGTACATAAGTACTACCAATCTCGGAAGCGGATCAAGCAGAATTGTATCAAGCATCAACTTACCGGGGGTAAAAGCAGGGGACACTGTTATTTTAAGCCCTAGCAGTGATATGGCAGCTTCATTGATTATCTCTTGGGTGAGGGCATATGCAAATGATTATATAAAGGTGGCTTTTGCAAGTGTTGGTGCCACCAGTAATGCTACCGGTACCTATGATGTAACAATTATTCAGCAGTAAACAATATTGATGAAAAAGGCCTTATCAGTTATCGTATTGTTGCTGTTTGCAGAAATTGGCTTCGCGCAACAGGGCGTCTACATCCCTGATGGCGCATCCGTATGGCTGTCCGGTAACTCAGGCGTTTTTTCAGATCTTACCAACAATGGTATCCTCGGCTCTAACCCAACCGCCACCCTCTATTTCCTCAGTAAAAAATGGACTAACGGTAACGCAGCTACGTTACCCGACGAAAGCGCTAACGGCCGCTCCGGCACCGGTGGCAAATTCGTATTCATGGGACAGAACCCGCTGTACGGTAACATCGGTCAGCAGATAATATTCGGCAACTACAGCCTCGCCACCCGGCAGGGCAGCAGTTTCCCCAACCTCGAAATCAATAACAGCGCAGGGCTGCTCCTGGATGATCTCAGCGATCTCAACATCCGGAACAACCTGCATTTGGCTGACGGACATATATTCCTTAACGGCTGGAACCTCCTCGTAGGAGAAAACAATCCCGGCACCATCACCGGCTACAGCGACCAGCGCTTTGTGGTAAACGGTACCGCCGCCGCAGGTGGCGCACTCTACCGTAGTGGCATCAACGATGCAGCCAATAAAGTAGTGTTCCCGGTGGGAACCACCATCACCAGCTACTCCCCCGCAGCACTGCTGCTGGATGGCGCCACAGATATGTTCAGCGTCCGCGCGTATGACAGCGTATACAGCCTCGCTATCAGCGGCCGTGCCTATCCCGACAGCTTCGTCAATAAGACCTGGCAGGTCACCCGCGCGGCTTCCGGCGGAACGGCGACGGTCATCCTCCAGCATATGGATACCGACGAGCTGCCGGCTTACACTGCCGCCCGCGACAGCAGTTATATCACCCGCTTTGCCGGCAGCGTATGGGACCAAATACCTTACCTGTCCACCCTGCCCAAGCCCGGCACCCTTACAACCAACGGCCTCGCTACGCCGGCTACCATGCATATGCGTGTTTTCACCGGCCTGGGGGCAAACGAATATTTCGCTAAAACAACCCTGGTCAGCAAAGCTAAACCTGCCGTTTTCCTCAGCTTTGAAGCCTACCGGATCGCTCCGCTCATGGTGCAGCTCGACTGGACCACCAGCCGCGAAGTCAACAACCTGCTGTTTGAAGTGGAACGGCGCTACGAACGGGAAGAAGTATTTTCCCGTATAGCCATCGTACCTACGAAAGCCATCAACGGCAATAGTAACGTACCGCTGAGTTACACCATGCAGGACCTCAACGATTACGATGGCTGGACCTATTACCGCATCAAAGCCGTGTCACGCAACGGTAAGGAGGTATATTCCGAAATCCGCGCAGTACCGCCATTTGTACAGATCGATGTATTCCCGAACCCGAACAACGGCAAATTCAAAGTACGTATCCGGGGTATAAGAGGCGCACTGGTAATGCAGCTCCGCGATACCTGGAGCCAGGTGATGCGGGAGTATGACGTACGCCAGGATAATGATCTGAGCATAAGCGACCTGCCAGCCGGGACTTACTTCATGGTGCTCTATCATAAAGACACCCAGAAAGTAGCCTACACCTGCAAAGTCGTGGTGGTGCCATAAGGTTTGTTTTGCTTTTTTCGCATAATTCCCTCAATTTTGTGAGGTTATCTCACCAGGCGGTTAAATAAGCGAAATTGAAAAAAATCATTATCACGATAGATGGCTACTCTTCCTGTGGCAAAAGTACGTTGGCAAAACAACTGGCTAAAAAGCTGGATTATGTCTATATAGACAGTGGCGCCATGTATCGTGCAATCACGCTTTATTTCCTGCAAAACCGTGTGGACTGGACCTCCCAGCCGGCGGTAGTAGCTGCGCTGGCCGATATTCACCTCGAGTTTGAATACAATCCGAAGTCCGGCGCCAGCGAAATGCACCTCAACGGAGAAAATGTGGAACACATGATCCGTGAAATGCTCGTCGCAGAAAAAGTCAGCGAAGTGGCTGCTGTGAGAGAAGTGCGCGAATTCGCCGTGGCCCAGCAGAAAAAAATGGGCGCCCGCAAAGGCATCGTCATGGATGGCCGCGATATCGGTACGGTCGTTTTCCCCCATGCCGAACTTAAAATCTTCATGACCGCTGATATCGCCATACGGGTAGAACGCCGCTTCAGAGAACTCTACGAAAAAAATAAAAACATCACCATAGAAGAGGTAAAAGAAAACCTGGAACTGAGAGACTATATTGATGCTAACCGGGAAATAAGCCCCCTTCGCAAAGCCGAAGATGCTATTATACTGGATAACAGCCAGTTAAGCCGGGAAGACCAGATGGATCTCGTGATGCAATGGGTGGAAGATGCCACATTGGCCCACACTTCGTGAAATAATATTTTCTTTTATTAAAAGTGTTTTATACATTTGCCTTGTTCCTGCCTAACCACCAGCGGACCATCCCAATAATTTTCCACATCCTGAAGAATTTCCTGCTACTTGTTTGTATGTGAAACAATGTCAACAACTGACGGGGTTTTCCATGCTTTAACCTTATCTGACCTGAAATATTGCCAAGGTTACTGAAAGTGGGCAATGTTTTGTGCGACCGGCTGATGCCTGCCCGCATAAACATGCAATAAGACAACCATTGAAATTGTGAGCGCAGAAGCGTATAAGATATTGCTGTCTATATGAAAGTCTTATTTGTAACTATATCCACAAAACCTTTGCTATTAACCGATTATTGAACTTAACTATAAATAAATTCCGCCCGGCCCGCCTTATGGCGCTTTGTCTGGCATAAAGAGAAATGTGGGATGGCATGGCTTGCCATAGCCGTTCCATATTTTCAGTAGGTGTATTCGGTTAATAGGAAGAAGGGGCGAATTCTTTCGCCCTTTCGCTTTTTTATCCCCCTTAAAGCGCTGTTTGTAGAAATTATCCCCAAAAACAACCCCTAATTCGTAATTCATCGTACGTAATTCGTAATTCTTCTTAAATTGTGTGGTCACACTGTTCAGCCAATGTCTATTAAAAGTCTGTGTCTTTTGGGCCTGCTCCTGCTGGGGGCCTGTTGGGCCGCTGATGCGCAGGATTCCCTGCGGATAAATCACACCCTCGATTCCATCCGGACATTACCCAACGATACCGCCAAAGTATCTTTGCTGATCAGGGCAGGTAAACAATACAGCCGCTATTTCGATAACCACAGGTTGGAAAACCTCTTCTGGCAGGAAGCCCTCCCGCTCGCCCATAAACTGCGCTCGGCCCGGAGCCTCGCCCTCGTTTATAATGAACTGGGCACCTCCAAAAGAAACAAATCCCAGTACCTGGTAGCGGAAGATTATCATGAAAAAGCCATCAAATACGCCGAAGAAGCTAACGACACCCTGCTGATGTGCCTGTCGTTCAATAACACCGGGGTAGACTGCCGCCGTCAGGATAAACTGCAGCAGGCCTTCGACTACCATCTCCACGCCCTCCAGCTGGCGGAAAGAATCAACGACGTCCGCAACATCTGCGTGGCCACCAACAGCATCGGTAACATCCAGCTGACAGCAGAAAATTATGAAGACGCCATCCGCCATTTCGACCGGGCGCTGAAACTGGAAGAACAAAGCCATAACGACCTTGGGGTAGCCATCAACCTCGGCAACCTGGGATATGCCTACCAGGGCCAGAATAAACTGGACCTCGCTATTCAATACTATCATCGCTCCCTGGTGGTGAACCAGAAGATAGACAATCCCACGGGAATGGCTATATGCTATAACGCCCTCGGCGCCGCCTACAAGGAAAAAAAGGACTATGCCACCGCCATGGAATATCTCCAAAAGGCGCTTACAGTAAATGATAAGGTAGATGATAAAGTCCACGTGGCAGAGAGCTACCTCAACATCGGCAAACTCCTCAGTGCGCAAAACAAACACGAAGAAGCCCGTAAACACATGCAGCAGTCCATAGAACTGAGCATGTTCTGGAACTTTAAGTCCATGCTCATGGAAGCCTATAAGGCGCTGGCGGCAGATTATAAGGCCAGCGGCGATTTCCGCCGCTCGCTGGACGCGGCCGACAAATCCCTGTTGTATAAAGACAGTATCCTCAACGAGAAATCTGCCATGGCCCTCAAACAAATGCAGACCATCTACGAGGTAGACCGGAAAGATAACCAGATCAAAACACTGGAACATGATAAGGTGGTCGGTGAACTGAGAAGAAAACGCAACGTGATGTTCATCTTTGCCCTGGCCGGTTTTCTGCTGATGGCCATCATCGGCGGCTTTTTCTATATCCGTCACCGTAACCTGGAAGCCAATAAACAAACCCTCCAGCTGGAACTGAAATCGCTGCGCTCCCAGATGAACCCGCACTTTATCTTCAATTCCCTGAGCTCCATACATCGCTATATCTGGAGCAATAACCAGGAGGAAGCTTCCGATTACCTGACCAAGTTTTCCCGCCTGATGCGCCTTATCCTGGATAATACGCAGCATACTTTCGTGACGCTCAACAAAGAGCTGGAATCCCTCCGCCTTTACCTCGACCTTGAATCCCTCCGCTGCAACGGTATCTTTGAATATAATATCCGTGTGGGAGCCGATATCAATGACGAGGAAGTGCTGATCCCTCCCATGATCCTGCAGCCTTATGTGGAAAACGCCATCTGGCACGGACTGGTACACAAACACAATGAAAAAGGCCTGCTCGATATAGATATCTTACTGAAGGACAGAAGCCTGGTATGTACTATCACCGACAACGGCATCGGCCGGCAGAAAGCCATGGAGATCAAGGAAAAGAAAGGAAAAGGACATAATTCCGTCGGCATGAAAGTGACCGAAGGAAGGATCGATCTGATCCGTAAAATCAATAACAAAGAAGCCAAAGTAACGGTCACCGACCTGGCAGATACCGCCGGTCAACCAGCCGGCACGATGGTGACTATTATTTTACCGGCCGAATTCATATTTTAGCATAATAAAAAAACGGACGGCGTTGCCGTACCGCTAAACCTACCACAGCATGAGCGACATAAAAGCTATCATCGTAGATGATGAGCAACATTGTATCGATGCCTTGCAAACCATGTTAGTCAGGAAGTGCCCGGGAGTAGAGGTAGTAGGATCAGCCAAAGGAGTCAAAGAAGCAAAGGAACTGGTGGACGAACTTCACCCCGATCTGGTTTTCCTGGATGTGGAAATGCCTCATCAGAACGGGTTTGAGTTACTGAAACAGTTCGAGAAGATCGGTTTTGACGTCATCTTTACCACCGCCTATGAACAGTACGCCCTCAAGGCCATCAAATTCAATGCGCTGGACTATCTCCTCAAACCTTTCAGTGTAAAGGAGTTGCAGGATGCCCTCGACAAATGCCGGGAGAAAAAACAACAGCGGCAACGGGATACCAACAGCCTGTCTCCGATGGATGTATTCCTGCAAAACATGAAAACACTGCAACAGTCCCACAAAAAAATTGCCCTGCCTACGATCAACGGATTGGTGTTTATGCCCGTACAGAATATCGTACGCTGCGAATCCACCGGCAACTACACCCGTATCTTTTTTACAGACAAAAAGAACCTGATGGTGTCCAGGCCCCTGAAGGAATTCGAAGAACTGCTGGCAGATGTGGATTTCTTCCGGGTACATAATTCCCACCTGATCAACCTGCAGCAAATGCAATCCTATATCCAGGGAGAAGGCGGCTTTGCGCTGATGAGCGATGGTGCGCAGGTGGAAGTGTCCAGGAGACGCAAAGCTGATTTCCTGAAACGGGCCATGCAGTTCTGACCGGCAAAAGGCGGATGCCCGGTAAGGATGCGGCTTCTATGGAAAACGATTGCTTTTCATAACCGGCAAAAAACGCTTTCCGATTTTAGGCTTTTTTATGCCACTTATAGTCAATAAACTACCAGATAATAAATGGCTGTTGTATGCCTTTTCAGGAAGATTTACTTTTGAATTACGATTTCAATTTTAGCGCTATATATAAATTTTATTCTCTGCATTACTAGCGTGATTAGCCCCAAAGAAAAAAGACACCATCTGGTGTCTTTTTTGTTTTGAAATATTTTAGGATAATCTTTTTACAGATGGTATTTATTAATCAACCAAAGTCAGTTCGTCGGCTTTGTGCTCCAGCCCGTAAAAAGACAGTAACCGGCGAATGACTCCTTCCACCAGGGCATCCGGGCAGGATGCGCCACTCGTCAGCAGGATAGTGACCTGTGATTTTTCCGGTAAAAAAGTATCACTGTGGATTTCTTTTTTATGATGGAAATCCCAATGGTCAACCTGGTTGGCACTGTGCATTTGTTCCGGCGCGCTGATAAAATAAGTAGGCAGTTTTTCTTCACAGAGTTCTACCAGGTGAGAGGTGTTGGAGCTGTTATAGCCGCCTACCACGATCGCCAGATCGGCCGGTTCTTCGAGCATACCGATAACGGCGGTTTGGTTGTCGTTGGTCGCATAACAGAGGGTGTCGCGGGTATCAGCAAAACGTTCGCCCGCATTGGCTTCTGTAAGGCCGTAATGGGCAACGATCACCTGGCGGATATAATCGGCGATGGCCTGCGTTTCGGTGGCCAGCATGGTCGTCTGGTTCACCACACCTACCCGCTGCAGGTCTTTGGTAACGTCGAAACCTTGTGAATACTGGCCTTTGAACGTTTCGTAGAAAGTGTCAGGGGCGGCTTCACCGGTGATGTAACGGGCCAGTTTTTCCGTTTCAGCCATGTCTTTTACCACGATGGTGGGCGTGTTGGACTGGCTGTGGGAGAAGGTGGCCCTGGTTTCTTCGTGTTTGGGCTTGCCGTGCACGATCACCGTATAGTCTTTTTTACCGATTTGTTCCGCCTTGTTCCATACTCTTTCCACAAAGGGGCAGGTGGTATTGTATTTCAGCGGTTCAATGCCGAGGGAGGCGAGTTTGTTTTCCGTTTCAATGGTGGTGCCGAAGGCAGGGATGATGACGATATCATCGGACTGCAGGGTTTCCCAGGGTACCAGCTGGTTGCCGGCGGTGTCCATGATAAACTGTACCCCACGTTCCAGCAGGTCGTTGTTGACGTGCGGGTTGTGGATCATTTCACTGAGCAGGAAGATACGTTTGTCCGGATTTTCATCCACTGTTTTAAAGGCGATCTCGATCGCATTTTCCACACCGTAGCAAAAGCCGAAGTGGCGGGCAAGCAGTATTTTAAGCGGACCAAAATCAAGCGTGGTGGGCGTGAAGTCCTTTTTCATGCGGTCCTGCTGTTTACGTTGGCTTTTGATCGCGCTGATCAGCGGACTGCGATATATGACCGGAACATTAAAAGTTTTCATCTTAATAAGGGCGAAAAATTGAAAGGCAAAGGTAATCAGTTTTCTTTGCTCACTTTATCCAACCAGGCTTTTTCTTCCGCGCTGAGGCTGTTGTAGCCTTTTTCATTGATTTTATCGAGCAGCTGGTCCAGCCGCAGCTGGTTGTTGTCATCCGGCTTCTTTACCACTTTCAGCGGTGATTTTTTAGGTTTGGACCTTACCTGCGCCCGTTTTTGTTCTCTCCGGGTTTCGGCATCGAAGAGCCAGATCAGGGGTTTGCAGAGATCAGTGCCGCTTTGCAGGGAGCGGATATAGAAGAAGCCGAAGAGGGCGCCGCCCATATGGGCAATGATACCGCCGAGGTTTCCCCGCGGGATGGATATGATGCCCAGTACGATCAGGCCGAGGGCCAGCCATTTCAGTTTAACGTTGCCGATGAACAGCAGGCCGATCTCGTAGTTGGGCATAAGGGTAGCGCAGGCCACCAGCATACACATAACGGAGGCGGAGGCGCCGATCATGGTAGATTCAAAGCCCGGGAAGATGAGCGTATAACACAACAGGTACAACAGGCCGCCGGCGATGCCCCCCATCAGGTAGAGCGGCAGCACGCGTTTGTTGCCCAGGAAGTCACGAAAGAGATTACCAAACCAGTACAGGTTGATCAGGTTAAAAAGAACATGGAAAAACTCTACATGGGTAAACATGTAGGAGATCAGTCCCCACGGCTTCCGGATAAAAACGGCCGGCAGGGAATGAAGCGCGATCTGGTCAAATGTCCATGCGAAAGCGGTACCGGGAGAGATAAGATACATCAGGTTGATCCCGATAAAAATGACAATGTTCCAGAGAAGCAAATGATTGACTGTGTTGCCTTGTCTGAGCCAAAAGCGTATATCCGATTGAAATGAGGTCCCGTTCATATACACAAATTAAAATAAAAATCCGGGATTTAAAACCCTTTACAGGGCAGATTTTCAGTTGATGAAATTTAACTTTTTTTACTGCAGAAGATTATCAATTGGACACTGAATAGATAACAAATTTTCGCTATTCTGGTTGAATCCGGGCGGTAAAAAAGGGAGCCTTCCCTCCACTTGTAGTGTTTTTATTTTGAATATAATTAAAAAATATCCGAAAAGAACGTTAAAAGAGGGCCGGAAAAGGGGATTTCTTCCCTGAAAATGAGGTTAACCGGGTATTTTTTCGTATTTTTGCCGTCCCATAAAACAGGGAGTCCGGGTATTCCGGATTTAAAATTTCAATTTTTTATGAGCGAAAACAACATTATTAACGAACAAAACGCAGAACAACAGGCACCGCAGGCAGCTGCGGCAGAAACTGCGACAACAAAGGCTCCTGTAGTAGCGACTGCCCACGACGATTTCGATTGGAGCGTGGACAAACGTAACGTTTCTTCCTACAGCAAAGAAGAGAAAGAAAAGTACGATCAGACTTACGACAGCACCTTCAAAGTGTTTGAAGAAAACACCCTGCTGAGCGGTACTGTGGTAGGTATTACCAACACAGACGTGGTGATCAACATCGGTTTCAAATCCGACGGTTTGATCTCCCTGAACGAATTCCGTGACTTACCGGGCCTGAAAATCGGTGACGAAGTGGAAGTGCTGGTGGTAGAAAAAGAAGACCGCGACGGTAACCTGCACCTGAGCCGTAAACAGGCTCGCCAGAAACGTGCATGGGAAAAAATCGTGGAAGTTTACAAAACAGGCGAAGTGGTTACAGGTACTGTTACCAGCAAAACCAAAGGCGGCCTGATCGTGGACGTATACGGTATGGAAACGTTCCTGCCTGGTTCTCAGATCGACGTGAAACCGGTTACCGACTACGACCAGTTTGTAGGCAAAACCATGGAGTTCAAAGTGGTGAAAGTAAACGAAACCATCCGCAACGCCGTTGTTTCCCACAAAGCGCTGATCGAAAGCGATATCGAACAACAGAGAGTGGATATCATCTCCAAACTGGAAAAAGGCCAGGTATTGGAAGGTACCATCAAGAATATCACCGATTTTGGTGCGTTCATCGACCTGGGCGGTCTGGACGGTCTGCTGTACATCACAGACATCTCCTGGGGCCGTATCTCCCATCCGAGCGAAGTGCTCCAGATGGACCAGAAAATCAACGTGGTTGTACTGGACTTCGACGACGAAAAACGTCGCATAAGCCTCGGCTACAAACAACTCACTCCGCATCCGTGGGATACTTTACCGGCTACTATCACCGAAGGTGCTAAAGTTAAAGGTAAAGTGGTTAACATCGAAGACTACGGTGCATTCCTGGAAATCATGCCGGGCGTAGAAGGTCTGGTACACGTTTCTGAAATCTCCTGGGCTTCTACTCCTATCAACGCTAAAGAATTCTTCAAATTAGGTGAAGAATACGAAGCAGTGGTAGTTACCCTGAGCAAAGAAGAGCGTAAAATGTCTCTGTCTATCAAACAACTGACAGAAGACCCATGGTCTACTATCGAAACCAAATTCCCGGTTGACAGCCGTCACAAAGGCATCGTTAAAAACATCACTCCGTACGGTGTGTTCGTTGAACTGGAAACTGGTATCGGTGGCATGATCCACATCTCCGACCTGAGCTGGATCAAACGTTTCAACCACCCATCTGAATACACTAAAGTAGGTAACGAAATAGATGTAGTGATCCTGGGTATTGACAAAGAAAACCGCAAACTCAGCCTCGGTCACAAACAGATCGAAGAAGATCCCTGGAACACTTTCGAAACTATCTTCCCGATCAACTCCGTACACGAAGGTACTGTTGTGAAGAAAGATGAGAAAGGTGCTACTGTTCAACTGCAATACGGCCTGGAAGCTTACGCTCCTGCCCGTCACCTGAGAACAGAAGACGAAAAACCAATCAACGTTGAAGACGTGAAAGAATTCATGATCATCGAATTCGATCGCAGCGAAAAACGTATCCTGGTTTCTCACACCAGAGTATGGGAAAAAGCACAGGCTGAAGAAAAAGAAGCTGTTGTGAAAGAGAAAAGAGCTGAAGCTGACAAAACCCGTAAAGCAGTGAAAAACATTCAGGGTAAAGTAGAAAAAGCTACTTTAGGTGACCTGGGTGCTTTAGCTGAACTGAGAGAAAAACTGAAACAATCTGAAGGTGGCGAAGAAAAAAGCGCACAATAAGATCCGTTTTAGCAAATAATAAAAAGCCGTTCTGAGTGATCAGAACGGCTTTTTTTATGTCCCGCTGGCTGGATTATAAAGCGTTACCGTTGCCCACGATTATTTTGGTATTATATAATTTCCCTTCTTTCGTCCTTAACCTGAACAAGTAGACGCCAGGCAGCACTTTTGCGGGCAGCGTCACGTTATGTGTGGCCAGATATGTACGGAACACCTCTTTGCCCGCCATATCCGTTAATACCGCCATGCTGTTTTCCACCGCTATTTCCTTGTTGATCCGGAAGGTGCCTTGCGTAGGATTGGGAGAGATGATCAGCTCCGTACCCTCCCTGTTGGGTGTTTCTACCGGAGCAGGTGCCAGTTCAGACAGCGTTGGAAATAGTGGAAGTTTAGGGAAATAGGCGTCATACAATTGTTTCACTTCCTCCTGGGTCAGGCTCCTGTTATAAATAACCAGATCATCCACATTCATATTCCTGATCTGACCGCTAAGCGCGCGTGCAGGAGAACCGGTTACTGAAAGCAGCCCGTTAATGGTACCAGCATTGGTACCGGAGATATATAATGTTGCCCCCTTGGACCGGCAAACTACTGCCACATGTGTAAAACTCTGGGTACTTATATGACTTTTTACGCTGAACACAGGCGGCTCCATGAACAGGGCCCTATAGATGGAATCGGCAAAGACAAACCTGATACTGTCTTTGAAGACGCTGAAGGAATGCTGGTTGGTATGCCAGTTGAAAACCGCATCCGCATAGCCGGCAGTTTCCCAGGGAAGCTGCCTTAACCAGAACGCATAGGTGATGGCAGTGTCGGATAATTCCGGATATGAAACGCTAAACAAACTACCTCTTTCCGAAAGACTGTCGGACGCCGCCAAACCGCATACCGCGTTGGTGGAATAGCTAAATAGGCCGATACCATGGAACTGGCGGGGCCCTTTGTCATTAAAATCCCCATTTAACGGGTAGTATGCGTAAGCACCTGCCGGTAACCCTGCACATACATAAGGAGGGATGACAGCGGCATAGGCGGAATAAATTCTCAGTCCCGCGCCAAGGGCGAGTATGCCTGCATGAAGCCGGATCGTGACCCGGTCACACTCCACCAATGCCGGGAAAGTATAGGTAAGCCGGTTGGAATTGGGTTTCCGCCTGAGAGCACTACCTTGTATAACATGCTGGTCGCCATTGTCAGTATTACCCCGTGCAGTGCCCACAGATACGGCTCCCAACAGGTTAACAGATAACCCGTCACTATGGGCGATTTCAATCGTGATCTCTGTTCGGGGAAAGCCGGGATGGACCTTGGGAAAAATCAAGGTCTGGGAGACACTGGCGCCCAGTAAGCTGACTCCCAATGAAAGCGTTGAATAATCATCCAGGTTGCTATTGGTAACAGCGTTAAGGCTGTCTCTGACCTGACAACCCAGGCAAAGCCCGTTTGTTCCCGTACGTTGAGTGGTGGCGTACGTGGTGTCGCGGGGCGTTTGTGCTGATAAAACGAGAGGTGAAAAAAACAGGATAAGGACCAGCAGCATCTTTTTCATGCATACCGGTGGAAAGAGGTAAAGGTTCTTCATAATCGTTGTATTTGGTTATCTGATGGTTGATATACGCTGGTTATTTCAAATTCCGATGGTAACGGGGAGCACCCTACTGGCATGTGAGGGTACATGCGGTATTCCAAACTGATCAGGGTCTTTTATAAAGATAAAAATTTTCCCACCGGGATACGAATAAAACAGCGGGGACCTGCTTTTATTGGCAGGTCCCCGCTGTTTTAAATAGTTAAACGGAATGATCACATCATCGCCACTACGCGTGCCGGCGCCGCACTGGCGCCTTTGATCTTCAGCGGGAACACCGCCACCTTAAAACCATGAGGTGGCAACGCCCCCAGGTTCACCAGCTGCTCCATATGGCAGTATTCTTTCTGCTGACCCACCAGGTGCGCCTGCCAGAAGAAATCTTCCCTGCCCTCTGCTTTTGCCTTTTGTACCATATATTTCAGGGGAAGATCAAACCCCCATTGATCAATTCCCATCACTTTCACACCCTGGTCTATCAGCCAGTGGGTAGCCTCTGCGCTCATACCGGTGCCGCGCATCGGGTACTCACGGGTACCAATGTATTGGTCGCGCCCAGTATAAATTAATACGATCGTGCCCGGTTGGATAACAGCCCCCGTCTGTTGCAGGTTCTCCCGTATATCCGCCAGCGTTATCTCCTCGAAATCCGCCTTGTGGGTCATGTTGATCACCACACCATCGCCATAACACCATTCGAGTGGTACCTGGTCGATGGTTTTGGCAGGCTGACCGTTTACTTCCGGCGCATAATGCCACGGCGCATCAATATGTGTGGCGGCATGAACGCCCATGCTCACGATCTTATCATCTGCCCAGCCCTGAAACCCTTTGGGGAACAGCTTCGCCGGCAGGCCCAGGAAAAAACGGATCAGCGCCCGGCTTTGCCGGTGGGACTTGTGTTTGACACGAATACGCATAAACCAGGGATCCTGCTTATTGTATTCGATCGTTTTAGACAGGTCAATGATTTTCATGGTAATAACATGGGATTTTAGTGTTGCAGGAGTAGCGTCAGTCGCTGATCGTTGAAGTCCAGCAGGGAATCCAGCTGCATGTTGGCCAGCGCATAACGCGGATCATGGCGGTTATGCAGCTCGGGTACCACCACGGTGGTCATACGTGCCGCTTTGGCGGCGGTCATACCGGTAACGGAATCTTCAAAAGCGATACAATCCAGCGGATCGGCATGCAATGCCTTGGCGCAGGCCAGGTACACCGCCGGATGCGGTTTACCATAATCCTCGAACTCGGCAGAATATACCGCCTGGAAATATTCCCGGATATCAAGATGCGCCAGCACCGCTTCAATCAGCCGCAGGGGAGAAGAGGAGGCCAGTCCCGTTTTAAAACCTTTCGCTTTGAAAAATTCCAGGATATAGTGAAGCCCTTCCATCGCCTTGCCTTCCGCGATGATCTTAGCCGTTACGCTGTCAATGATTTCATTGGTGACCTGCTCAGCGCTTTTGCCCTCCCACTTAAAATAGCTGTGCCAGTAGCTGACCACCTCCCGCGTGCGAAGACCGGTGGTTTTGTGGGTCAGTTCGGGGGACAAGGTAACGCCCACCGTCGCAAAAACTTCTCTCATCGCGATGCCCCACAGCGGCTCAGAGTCCACCAGCAGGCCATCCATATCAAATATTACCGTATTGATCATAATGCCATTTTACGCCGCAAAGATAATCATGGGAAGATGACCACCGCTGAATTCTTGCGGCGTAAAATGATGTTGACGGTAAAAGGAGCCAGGGGGGCGGATTTAGGTGAACCAGCAGGCGTTGCTTCACTTTGAGGCAGCCGGATCCCCCGGCAAAGGTGAGTGTGGAGGGTGCCCGCAACAGCTTTGTCAGTCTATAATCGCTCCTGCCAGCCCGACGGTCACCGCCATCACGACCCGGGCAATACTGCTCGCCAGGGAAGGAGTAGTAATGGCCGCTACCGGCGCTGTGACCAGGAATGCAATGATAAAAAGCAGGAGCAAAACCATCGGCAGGTAGATGACCATTCTTCGGGAAATTGATTTTCGGATGTTTTTCATAGGTAATCACATTTGAGATGGATGATCAGGGTATGGGCGTTAAAGTTTAATGAAAATAACAATTTATTTTAATGTGTTTATATGCACCATCTGTAATTATTTAAGTAAAACTCGCGAAGTGTAGCTTTTGAGGGCAAAGCATCGCCGCTTTGGGGCAAAGCTTATCGGAGTGTCGCTATGGGAACAAAGCATCTGGGTGTCACTTTGAGGGCAAAGCATCGGGGTGTCACTTTCCGAACAGGCTCACGGGAGTTTTCACTTTTACAGCCAGGCCCGCCAGGTGCGTCCTGAGCTGGACCAAAGCTCAGCGGCATGGCATTTCCGGCGCCGTTTCTCCATAACAAAATGTTATCCGCGATAAGCGAAGGTTATAATGAAGGTATAGTTGATTAAATATATAATATTGATTATCAATTGATAAGAAGGGATTTTGTTACTTTTTGCCCATTTTCGTCCCCGTTTCTTCCCCCATTTTTCAGGTAAAAAAATTTTTGGAAAGACGAAGGGCATTTTTATCTTTGTATTACTCTACTAAAATTATAGGAAATATGGGTAATAAGGAAGCGCAGATGATGGACAACCACTATAATTGTTGTTGCAGAGCAGCAGCAGCGGAACGCGTGTAGTATGCAACACAGATAAGTTTATTTAATAACACTCATCTCAGTTATACACAGCCTCCGCCCACAGCGGAGGCTTTTTTTACCACCAAGTACCACGATTTTTACCACCACCTGAAAATACTTTATATGCAAAGCTTCAGAACAGAACTTGAAAATCCCATTGTACAACAGGATATCATCGACCTGGAGAAGAAGATCCGCCTGTTCCGCGAAGGGGCTATCACGGACGAAAAATTCCGTAGCCTTCGGCTGGCGAGAGGGGTGTATGGTCAGCGTCAACCCGGTGTGCAAATGGTGCGCATCAAATTACCCTATGGTAAAATGACACTGCAACAGTGGAAACGTATTACAGAAGTATCCGACGAATATGCTACCAGCAACCTGCACCTGACCACCCGCCAGGATGTGCAGATACACTACGTGAGCCTCGACAGAACGCCGGAACTGTGGCATACGCTGGAACAGGACGAAATCACCATCCGCGAAGCCTGCGGTAACACCGTACGTAACGTCACCGCTTCCGACCGCGCCGGCATCGACCCGGAGGAACCGTTTGATGTAACACCCTACGCAGACGCTACCTTCCGCTACTTCCTGCGCAACCCTGTCAGCCAGGAAATGGGCCGTAAAATAAAAATCGCTTTTTCCTCTTCTGATAAAGATACTGCCTGGGCTTTCATGCACGACTTCGGCATGATCCCCAAAGTGAAAATCATCGACGGCAAAGAAGTAAGAGGCTTCAAAGTATTGGTAGGCGGCGGCCTGGGCGCACAGCCCTTCCTCGCTAAACCGGTATATGAGTTCCTGGAAACAGACCTCCTCATCCCTTACATCGAAAACGTATTACGTGTATTCGACCGCTACGGCGAAAGGACCAGCCGCAACAAAGCCCGCATGAAATTCCTCATCCAGAAAATAGGCATGGAGGAATTTGAACGGCTTATCAAAGAAGAATACAAAGCGGTGAAAGTGAAAAGTGTGCCGGTAGATGCCGCCGCATGGCCGGAAACACAACCACCCGTGATTGGTGACATCCCCGCTTACACCATCAAAAATCCGGCGAAATACGAAGCCTGGAAAAAAACCAATGTATTCGAACAGAAACAGAAAGGCTACTACGGCGCTTATGTGAAAATTACCCTCGGCAATATCGGCTCCGCTATCAGCCGCCAGCTGATAGAAGCGCTGCGCCCGGTGATAGCAGACGATGTGAGAGTGACCGCCAATCAGGGCCTGCTGCTGAAGTTCATCCTGCCGGAACACCTGCCTTATGTGTACAGCGCCCTGGAAGCAGCCGGCTTCGCTGAACCGGGATTTGACAGCATCGCGGACATCACCGCCTGCCCCGGCACAGATACCTGCAACCTCGGTATCTCCAACAGCACCGGCATCTCCAAAGTACTGGAATCCGTTATCACCGACGAATTCCCCGACCTGATCTACAACAAAGACATCAAAATAAAAATCAGTGGCTGTATGAACTCCTGCGGCCAGCACGGTATCGCCAGCATCGGCTTCCATGGTTCCTCCATGAAAAGCGCCGGTAAAGTGCTGCCAGCCCTCCAGGTACTGCTGGGCGGTGGTATCGTAGGCGACGGCGTAGGACGCGTAGCGGATAAAGTGATCAAAGTGCCCAGCCGCCGCGGTCCCGACGTACTGCGCAGCCTCCTGCACGATTACGAAATCAATGGCGCGGAAAATGAACTGTTCAACGATTACTACGACCGTCAGGGTGAAAAGTATTTCTATGAACTGCTGAAACCTCTGGCCGACCTGTCTACACTCACCCCGGCAGACTTTATCGACTGGGGCCAGGTGGAAAACTATGCCACCGCCATCGGCGTGGGCGAGTGCGCCGGCGTTATCATCGACCTGGTAGCCACCCTGCTGCTGGAAGCGGAAGAGAAAATCGAACTCGCTACCCTCGCCATCAGCAAAGGCGCTTATGCAGACGGTATCTATCACGCCTACTCTTCCTTTGTTCAGGGAGCTAAAGCGCTGCTGCTCGGTGAAGGCGTCAGCGGCAACACCCAGATCGGCATTGTCAACGATTTCGATAAACACTTCGTGGCTACCGGTAAATTCAGCTTCGAAACAGACTTTAAAACACAGGTTTTGCAGATTAACGGAAACGAGCCTACGGAAAGTTTCGCTAACACCTACTTCCAGCAGGCACTGACTTTTTACAATGCAGCACAGGTTTACCGGCAGAAAACCGCTGAACCGGCGCAGGCATAATTTGATCATCATTTAATACTACACATCATGCAACAGATACAACCTAAACTCACATTGGTAGGCGCCGGTCCCGGCGATCCGGAACTGATTACCGTAAAAGGCATGAAAGCCATTCAGGAAGCGAAGGTAATCCTCTACGATGCGCTGTCCAGCAACGAACTGCTGGATTACGCTCCTGCCGGCTGCCTCCGCCGTTTCGTAGGAAAACGCGCCGGCATGCATGTGTACACACAGGATGAAATCAACCGCATGATTGTAAAATATGCGCTCAGCTACGGTAGCGTGGTAAGGCTCAAAGGCGGCGACTCTTTCGTGTTTGGCCGCGGTCAGGAGGAAATAGCATTTGCACAACAATTTGGCATCACGGCAGAAGTAGTACCGGGTATCTCCAGTGCTATTTCTGTCCCCGGTGTCAATAAAATACCGGTGACAGCCCGCAACGTCAGTGAAGGCTTTTGGGTCATCACCGGTAATACCCGCAACGGCAACCTCTCCCGGGACCTCCAATACGCTATCCAGGCCAACACCACCGTAGTTATCCTCATGGGAATGAGCAAACTGGCAGAAATAGCTGGTATATTTGCTGAAAGCGGCAGAGGTGATACCCCCGCCGCCATCATTCAGAACGGCACATTGCCCAATCAACAGATCGGCATGGGCCGTGTGGCTGACCTGCAGGAGATTGCCGCCGCGCAACAGCTCTGCAATCCCGCCATCATTGTTGTAGGGGAGGTAGTACGATTTCATGAAGATTTTGCCACCCTGCAATCCAGAGTAGCCGAAGAACTTAAAATCGCTGTATAATGGAAAATCAGTTATTTCCGGTTTTTTTTAAGCTCACCCGCCTCCACGTCCTCGTGGTAGGCGGTGGCAATATTGGACTGGAGAAAGCAAATGCCATCCTGCAAAACTGCGCGGAAAGCAATATCACCATCGTGTCGCTGGACTTCCTGCCGGAACTGGAAGCCATCGCCCGGCATTACCCCAACGTGGAACTGATCCGCAAACCCTTTTCCTGCGGCGACCTGCTGGGAAAAGACCTGGTGATCGCAGCCACCAACGACAAAACACTGAATTATACCGTGTGGGAAAAAGCGAAAGGTGCGAAGGTGCTGATCAACGTGGCAGACACCCCGGAGCTGTGCGACTTCTACCTGGGATCTATCGTACAGAAAGGGAACCTGAAAATTGCTATCTCCACCAACGGGAAATCGCCCACCGTGGCCAAACGCCTCAAACAGGTGCTGCAGGAAGCGATCCCCGATACGCTCGATGAAGTATTACAAAAACTGCACATCATCCGTGACAAGCTGAAAGGAGATTTCGCCGCCAAAGTAAAACAGCTGAACAATATTACAGATGTGCTGGTGAAGCCGGAAAAAGAAAATGCCTGATTAACCCTTTAACACATCCAGCAATACCTGCGCCTGGTTGTGGACCGTATCTTTAGCCCCATACAACAAGGTTACCCGGTGATGTTTAGCCCGCTGCCGGATACCATCCAGTAATTCCTTTTTGTCTTTCAGCTCCGCCAGATAACGGGTACGGAACTCGTCAAATTTGCCGTCCTCATGATGAAACCATTTCCGCAACGCATCGCTCGGCGCAATATCTTTCAGCCACTCGTCCACATGAGCTTTGTCTTTGGATAATCCCCGCGGCCATAAGCGGTCTACCAGGATACGATATCCGTCACTTTCGGAAAAATCTTCATATACGCGTTTGGTCTGTATCATATTCTCATAACGGCCGGAAGGCCGGAAAAGTTTTACGTATTATCTTTACCGTTATGCAAAATAATCAGGAAATCATCGATGCTACGGTAGCATATGTAAAAACCTCCCTGGAAGGAGCAGAGGGAGGCCACGACTGGTGGCATATTTACAGGGTATGGCAGCTGTCCCGGCAGATCGCCGCCCATGAAGCAGCAGCAGACATGCTGATCGTAGAGCTGGGCGCTTTGTTGCATGATATTGCAGATTCCAAATTCCACAATGGCGACGAAAGCATCGGCCCGGCACGCGCCCGCGCTTTTATGGCATCACAAGGCTTGTCGGAAGAAGTCATTGTCCATGTGGAAAACATCATCCGGTATATTTCTTTTAAAGGCGGACATAATGACAACGCCTTCCGTTCCCCGGAACTGAGTGTCGTGCAGGACGCGGACCGGCTGGATGCTATCGGCGCCATAGGAGTAGCCAGGGCCTTTAACTACGGCGGATTTAAGAACAGGGCCATCTATGACCCGTCCATTGCACCCAATATGACCATGACGCGGGAAGAATATAAAAGCAACGCATCCCCTACCATCAATCACTTCTATGAGAAGCTGCTGCTGCTCAAAGACCGTATGAACACCGCCACCGGCAAGGCAATGGCGGCAGAACGGCACCAATTTATGGAAGCGTTCCTGGAGCAGTTTTATAAAGAAACGATGATAGACAGGATTACCGCTGGTTTTCCCTCAGACAGATCAGAACAGCGATAAAAAGGAACAGGCAGCATAAAAAGCATCCCGTTTGATCATTATATCAAACGGGATGCTTTTTATAATAATATATGCATTGGGTTGCGGGCACTTCCCGGAGAATCAGGAGCAGCCGTAACGATCAAAGAAAATTATTTGTCGAAAAACAACGCTTTCAGCTCGTCGGCATCTTCCGGTTTCATCTTGCCGCCAAGAATAAGCCGGAGCTGACGGCGGCGGAGGGCGCCATCATATAATCTTTTTTCCTCTTCTGTGTCGGTCACAATACCAGGCACGGGACGGGAGTTGCCGTTGGGGTCGAGGGCCACAAAGGTCATGAACGCTTCATTGGATTTGTAGCGGTATTGCTGTACCGGATCTTCTCCCCACACGCGCATGTGTACTTCCATGGAGGTATTGAAAGCGCGGCTAACCTTGGCTTCAATATGTACCACATTTCCCAGTTTGATGGGATTCTCGAAAGAAATATTATCAACGGAGGCGGTGACCACAGGGGCGCTGCAGTGTTTCATACAGGCCAGTGCAGCAGCGATGTCCATCCAGTACATCAGGCGGCCTCCCATGAGGTTGCCGAAAGTATTGGTATCGTTGGGCAGAACCAGTTCCGTCATCTGTATGAGCGAATCCTGCGCTCTCTTAGGCGTTAAAGTCATCTTTTTATTTATGTATTTCGGACGCAAATTTACAGTTTCTATTTGTTAGGAACGAAAGTCTCTGTAATAACAACCGGTATTAATGCAGGTTTTTAACAAATAATTTCCCTCGCTTGAAAATTCTTTAAAACGCGCTGTGGTTCAATGATAAGAGCTGAACAGAAACCCGCAAAAATTAACAAACAAATAAAGCCACTGCGTAAAAAACTTGGGAGCGAAGCAAATTTGTGTAACTTTGCATGACCTCCGGAAGTAGTTTACTTGACAGGTATAACACCAAACGCAATCTGGCACTTCCCCCGTTTAGGTCAAGTATTTTTAGCTGAATTTTAGTTTTTATGGCAAAATATATCTTCGTTACGGGAGGTGTTACTTCCTCTTTGGGTAAAGGAATTATAGCTGCTTCGCTGGCAAAACTCTTGCAGGCGCGCGGCTTTAGAGTGACTATTCAGAAGTTCGATCCATATATCAACGTGGATCCGGGAACGTTAAACCCTTATGAGCACGGGGAATGTTACGTAACAGAAGATGGCGCGGAAACCGATCTGGACCTCGGACACTATGAGCGTTTCCTGAACACGCCTACCTCTCAGGCCAACAACGTTACCACCGGCCGCATCTATCAGACCGTTATCAACAAGGAAAGAGAAGGCGCCTACCTGGGCAAAACCGTTCAGGTGATCCCGCACATCACCGACGAAATCAAACGCCGGATCCTCCTGTTGGGCAAAGACGGTAAATATGATATCGTGATTACCGAGCTGGGTGGCACCGTGGGTGACATCGAATCACTCCCTTATATTGAGGCAGTACGTCAGCTGCAATGGGAACTGGGCGAAGAAGACTGCCTGGTGGTACACCTCACCCTCATCCCTTACCTGCGTGCGGCTAAGGAACTGAAAACCAAGCCTACACAGCACTCCGTGCGCCTGCTGAGCGAATACGGCGTACATCCGGATATCATCGTTTGCCGTACGGAAGAGCCCATGTACCGCGATCTGAAAAAGAAAATCGCCCTGTTCTGTAATGTACAGGTAGATGCGGTGATTGAAGCGAACGACGTACCTACCATCTACGAAGTACCGCTGGAAATGATGCGCGAAAAACTGGATGTTTCCGTACTGAAACGACTGAATCTGCCGGTGGAAAAAGAACCGGAACTCACCAAATGGCGCGAATTCCTGGATAAACTGAAATATCCGAAATCCAAAGTGACCATCGGCCTGATCGGTAAATACGTAGAGCTGCAGGACGCTTACAAGTCTATTCTCGAATCTTTTATACATGCCGGTTCACTCAACGAGTGCAAGGTGATTGTACAGAATATTCACTCTGAACATATTACACAGGAAAATGTGTGCGAGAAACTGAAAAACCTCGACGGCCTGCTGGTAGCGCCCGGCTTCGGTCACCGCGGTATCGAAGGTAAAATCGTCGCTATTCAGTACGCCCGCGAAAACAACCTGCCTTTCTTCGGTATCTGCCTCGGTATGCAGATGAGCGTGGTGGAATTCTCCCGCAACGTGCTCGGCTGGAAAGACGCGCACTCCGTGGAAATGAACCCTGATACTTCCCACCCGGTGATCAACCTGATGGAAGAACAGAAGAAAATTACTGCCAAAGGCGGTACCATGCGTCTGGGTGCCTACACCTGCGACCTGACACCAGGTTCCAAAGCGTCTGAAATCTATGGCGGCGCCACTTCTATCAGCGAAAGACACCGTCACCGCTATGAATTCAACAACGAATACCTCGAAGCGATCGAAAAAGCCGGTATGATCCCTTCCGGTAAAAATCCTGAAAGCGGCCTCGTGGAAATGGTCGAGATCCCCGGACACCCGTTCTTCGTGGGCTCCCAGTTCCACCCCGAGCTGAAAAGCACCGTGGAAAGCCCCGCACCGCTCTTTGTATCGTTTATTAAAGCCGCTAAACAATATGCGGAAAACAAAAACGGTAAAACGAAGGTGGCGGAAGAGAAGATCGCCCAGTAATCTTCAAATACAATTATTGTATAATGTATAAAATTTAAAATGCAGCGGATAGGCCAGGCAGCCATATTCGCTGCATTTTAAATATATAAATAATCGGAAAATCAGGAGTGGCCACCGTTTTAGCCGGGCCCATCATGGGTTTTACCTGTTTAACAGGGCTTTCACCTAAAAAGGGGTGCTCAAATGATAAATCATGCTTACCTTTGCTGCCTAAATTTTTAATTGCATTTCATGGATAGAAATTCGGTTATTGGGTTTTTAATGTTAGGTGTTTTACTGGTGGGATATATTTTCTATAACCAGAAACAACAGGGAACTATCGCCAGGGAGAAAGCCCGGCAGGATTCCATTGCAAATCTGAACAAGCCTAAAGCGCCTGTTGCCGATTCACTGACAGCCATCGCCAACGGAGGAACACTGGATTCAGCCCACCAGGCTCAACTGGCAGGCGAATTTGGCGTTTTTGCCGCCGCTGCCGTAGCGCCGGTACAGACCACAGTGATGGAAAACGATGATGTTAAAGTTACTTTCTCTAATAAAGGTGGTCAACCGATCAGCGTTCAACTGAAAAAATTCAAAACTTCTGAAGGTGGTCCTTTAATGCTGGCACAGGGCTCTTTTAACCGCCTCTCCCTGGAAGTACCGGCCAGCGCAACAAAAGTGCTGAACAGCGCTGACCTGTTCTTTACTGCCGGCGCCATACAGAAACTGGCAGACGGCGGACAGTCCATCAGCTACCGCCTCAATACCTCCAATCCCGCTATCTACCTGGAGTTCGTTTACGGTATCAAACCGGGCAGCTACGTGGTGAACTATAACGTACACGCCGTTGGCTTCCAGAACATCCTGCCAGGTAATCAGAACTACCTGAACCTGCAATGGAACAGCCAGAACGACAAACAGGAGCATGACATGGAAAACGAGCGCCTCAACAACCAGGTGCATTACATGTATGCCAACGATAAACATGACTATTTCACACTGCAACGTTCCAGCCACGAGAAACTGGACAACAAGCTGAAATGGATCAGCGTAAAACAACAGTTCTTCAATACCACCCTGATCGCTAAAAGCGGCAGCTTCGACGCGGCAGACGTGAACACCAAAGTGCCACAGAGCGGTAACATCGTTGGTCAGGCTTTCACGACCATCCAGATCCCTTACAACCGCGCCAATGATTTCTCTTTCCCGATTGATATCTACTATGGCCCTAACCACTACAAAACACTGAAGTCTTTCGATCTGGGCCTCGAGAAAATCATCCCGCTGGGCTCCGGCATCTTCGCCTTCGTAAAATATGTGAACAAATGGATCATCATACCCGTGTTTAACTTCCTCAGCGGATTTATCAGCAACTACGGTATGATCATCATCCTGCTCACCATCTTCATTCGTTTGCTGATACTGCCTTTCACCTACCAGAGCTATGTGTCTCAGGCTAAAATGAAAGTGCTGAAACCGGAAATCGATGAGCTGCGCGCCAAACACGGCGACGACCAGCAGGCTTTCGGTATGGACCAGATGAAACTGTTCAAAAGCGCCGGGGTGAACCCGCTGGGCGGCTGTTTACCAGCCCTGCTGCAGCTGCCTATCCTGGTGGCCATGTACAGCTTCTTCCCGTCTTCCATCGAGCTGCGCCAGGAAAGTTTCCTGTGGGCGAAGGACCTGTCTACTTACGACTCCATCCTGAACCTGGGCTTCAATATACCTTTCTATGGTAACCACGTGAGCCTGTTCACCATCCTGATGACCATCACCAGCCTGATCCTGGCCTTCTACAACCGTGGTATGACCGATCAGAGCAACCCGGTGATGAAGTACATGCCGTACATCATGCCGATCATGCTGTTGGGTATCTTCAACCGCCTGGCCGCCGCACTTACCTTCTACTACTTCCTGTCCAACGTGATCAGCATCCTGCTGCAATGGGTGCTCCAGACGTTTGTCATCAACCATGACAAAATCCACGCACAGATCCAGGAAAACAAGAAAAAGCCTGTCTCCAAATCCAAATGGCAGGAGAAACTGGAAGAAGTACAGCGCCGTCAGCAGGACATGCAGCAGCGCAAAAAATAAGTGGCCAACTGTTATTCAAAATATATTGTAAAGCCCCCGGCCATGCGCCGGGGGCTTTTTTCAACTGATAGTCATATGAAGAAAAGCTTGTTATTGATGATGCTGCTGGCAGGAGGAATGTATGCCGCCTATGCACAGGACACCATGCCCGACGCCCGCCGTATCCAGGAGACTGTTAACTATCTGGCTTCCGACAAACTGAAGGGGAGAGGCACCGCCGAAAAAGGCGGCCGCACCGCCAGCCGCTATGTAGCACGGCAGTTTAAGAAACTGGGACTGAAACCTGCCAACGGTAGCAGTTATTTCCAGGATTTTACGTTCGACCGCAATGCGCATAAAAATATCCCGAGCCGCAACGTAGCGGGTTTCCTGGATAACGGTGCCGCCCGTACGATTGTCATCGGTGCACATTACGACCACCTCGGTACTGCCGGCCTTTTTGACGGTAAATACCCGATCGGGCAGATACACAATGGCGCCGACGACAACGCCTCCGGCGTGGCCGGCCTGCTGGAACTGGCCCGTCACTATGTGAAAAATGCCGGTAAAGAGCCTTTCAACTTCCTGTTCATCGCTTTCGGCGGGGAAGAGTTGGGCCTGCAGGGCTCCAAATACTACACCGCACATCCGCTGATGCCGCTGGACAAAGTACATTTTATGCTCAATATGGACATGATTGGCCGCTACAACCCCGAGCGGGGTATCGGAATCGGTGGTTTCGGCAGTGCGCAGGAGTGGCCGGAGGTGTTTAAAGACGTACAGCAACCGGGCATTAAACATTTCACGGACGCTGCCGGTAAAGGCGCTTCCGATCATCATAACTTTTATATGAATAAAGTGCCGGTCCTGTTTTTCCACACCGGCGGGCATGACGATTACCATAAGCCTACCGACGATGCGCCCAAATTACAGGCGGCGTCCGAAGCGGCTATTCTGCAGCTGGGTATTCAGCTGATCAATAAAGCGATGACATTTCCTGCGTTACATTACGTGGGAGAACAATAATCAGTTTAGCACTTCTACTTCGTAAACGGGGCTGAACAGATAAATACGTTTAGACGCTACCTCTTCACAGCGGTAGCGTTTTCTTATTCTTTCCCCTTTGCGGAAGATCCGGCCGTCTTTGGTTTTGAAGAGCTGATGGAGCGGGAGCTGTTCCACCAGGAAATGCGTCTCTTTGCGGTCGTCGTAGTTACGCAGCACGCGCATGAGGTTTTCATCGGCGCAGCTGCTGGCGGCCGGGTTGTTCATGCTCTGGCGGACGGCCTGTTCCACGTCGTGGGGCAGGTAGCCTTTGCCTACGAAGTCACGGAGAATAGTGGAAAACTCCTGTTTCCATTCCTTGCCGTGTGCCGGCACGCGGTTGGCGTATTTGTTGAAAGTTGTGAGATGAGCTATTTCGTGTAGCAGGGTGATGAGAAAAGAATACCTGTTCAGCGATCCGTTGATGCTGATCCGGTGTCCTTTTCCATTTCCATCGGGGTGACGGTAGTCACCCAGTATGCTCTGCCTTTCCCGGGTGATGGTGAGATGCACTTTATATTGGAGCAGAAACGCCATCACCTGGTCAAAGGTGCCTTCGGGCAAATAGGACGCTAATGCATGCAGGGGCGCCTCTTTTTTCAATGCCAATTACTTTTTAAGCCTGGTAAGCCGGAAGAGGCTCCATGTTTCGAATACGGTATACAACAGGTATAGGAACAAAAGCAAAAAGATGGTCACTTTACTGACGTTGGGCCGGTAAACGAGCACATAAATGGCAATGCCGATCACGCACAGCATGAGTTTGCTGAGCGTGGAACCGTATACAGCGCGGATGAAGGCATTGTGGTTGGCAGAAGCGAGCCCTTTGCGGCTCATCAGGTAGGAGGCCAGGGAGATCAAAGCCATAGCCAGATTGCCGGCCAGCAGCACATAAAAGTGGATGCCATTGTCCAGCAATCTGGGTTTGAAAAATATGATCAGGCCGTTCAATACGCCGAAAATCGAAAATAATCTGATTAAAAATCTATCGCTCATTACCGACGGGTGTCTTTTATAATTTGCCACAAAAGTATGGCTAAAGCCAGTAAAGAAAAAATGATCAGGAACACGGGGAACCGCCAGCCCATTTTCTGGTCCAGTTTGTACCCCGCAAATACACCCAACCCTAATGTGGCCATCATTTGAAACGCCAGTCCGGCATAGCGCAGTACCGGATTATTGCGTTTATTCGGCTTCCTGGAGGACGGATTTTCCATGTTTCTGTGTTTCTGGCTGCTGTTCATCCATGTAGCAGCGGCCATTGAATTTGGCAGTCGGCTCCATTTCAAAATGAGCAGTGTACACGTCTCCCTTTACCAGGGCGTTCCCTTTCAGGAACAGCAGTTCTTCCACTTTAATGATACCGGTCACTTTACCCAGGATGTCCGCGCTCTGACATACCAGGTCGCCGGTAATGTCGCCTTCCGGACCTACTACGATTTTAGCTTTGGTGGATACCAGCCCGTTTACCTGGCCGTCTATCCGGATATCCCCTTCACATACGATATCGCCCTGGATAGAAGTGCCGCTGCCTATAATGTTAACAGTCGATGTGGGTAACAGGTTCTTGTTGTCACCCTTAGAGTTTGATTTGTTATTAAACATAGGTTTTCAGGTTTTTCAGCTTTAATAATGTAAGATAAAAATATATAATTATTTTGTTATTTGAGTGTATTGGTTATTTTTTGGTCACTACCGGATATGGTTTATCCCGAACACTTAACAATCCAGTTCAAATAACAATGTCCAATTAGTTGTGATTCGTCCGCAATTCTCTAAACTTTCTAAGTCGTTGATTTTAATAGGTGCTGTTGTCTACTTTCGGCACTTTTAACATGGTTGTGTCCAGTTTGCCGGTAAAATCCCCATTGATCACTTGTTTGATGTTTTTCAGGTAGAGGTCCCGCTGATTAATGGCTGTTTCCAGGGAATCCGCCCGCATCTTCAGATGGATGAACTCCTTGCGCTGTTTCAGGTCTCCATAGCCCGGGATATAATAACGTAAAGGCGTAAATACGACTGTTGCCACTGTAATGGCCACCAGTAATACAAACAGGGTGCTCAAAGCGATATACACACTCATCCTGGACAGTTTGAAAGATGTCACTTCTTCATAGGTATCATCATTCATAATTACCAGCCGGTATTTATGACTGAGTTTTTCAAGGCTTCGTCTGTTGTTTTTTTTCCCCTTCCTGGCCATTTTTTTGGTGTGCTTATAGAGATTTATTCGTTTTCAGGCGGCTAAAGTTAATCAATCCCACCAATCAATCCACTATTTTATCCTATCTTTAAAATATTTTTTCAAACTTACAGTTATATATATAGCCTATACACCCTGGCATCCATGAATTGCTATAAATCGCTACGTCTTTATCCGGTATTATTTTTTTTAATGTGCATGGGATCTCCGGCGGTTTTGGCTCAAATCAAGCCCCGTAGCCAGGCACAGCAGCAGCAACCACAGCAGGACCCGCAGGGCCAGTCCCCAAGGCCGCTACTCAATAAGCCGCTCTTCAAACCAAAAGAGCCGCGGATACAGGACAGGAGACCTCCTTCCGAAGTGATGCTGGAAAAGAAGCACTGGAATTTCAAACGCAGGTTCTTCCAGAACCTGGCGACCCGCTATAATTATTACTTCCATGCCCGGGTAAAACTGGACAAGGTAGTGAAGACGGTCAGCCGTGACGGTCAGGACAACTACAACGTGCTGCTGCCGTTTTACCCCACCAGCCTGCAAAGTCAGGGATTCAGCAAAACAGAGCTGGACTCCGTGATCGAAAAAACCAATATGGCCATCCAGCTGCACGACCCCAGGGGTAAGTGGATCGACGACTGCTTCCTCCTCATGGGACGCGCCTACTTCTATGAAGGCGACCTGGAAAATGCCAATAAAACCTTCCAGTACATCAACCTCACTTTCGCCCCCAAGAAAAAAGACGAATACAAAACCGTGGTGGGCGCCAGTGAAAACGATCATATCTCCATCGCTACCCGAGAAAAACGCAAAGGTTTCTTCGGCCGCTTCAAACATGTGGCTGCCCGTAACGACGCCTTCCTCTGGCGCGCTAAAACCCTGCTGGAACAAAAAGAGTACGATGAAGTACAGGCGCTGCTCAACATCCTGAGCACCGACCCCAACTTCCCGCACCGCCTCGATGGCGGCCTGGCAGAAGTAAGGGCCTACAGCAACTATGTACAGGCCCGCTACCCGGAGACCATAGAACCGCTGAAAGTAGCCATCGATAAAAGCCGCGACCGTGTGACCAGAGCGAGGATGTCCTTTATCCTCGGCCAGCTGTACCTGCAGCTGCACCACGCCGATTCGGCCATGGACAAGTTCCGCGACGTGATCGCCAGCAAGCCCGATCCGATGATGGACTTCCAGGCCCGCCTCCAGATCGCTAAAATCAATGCGAAAGAAGAAGGCGGACTGGCCCGCAGCCTGGAAGGCCTGCGCCATATGCTGAAAAAAGAACGTTTCAGCCACTTCCGCGATGCCATCCTCTACACCATGGGCACCCTCTCGTATCCGGGAGATACCGCCGTGGCCCTCGGATACCTCCGCAAATCCCTCAAAGAAGGAGGCGATAACATGGTACAGCGTACGCTGACCTATAAAGCCATCGCCGATATCTACTACGAACAACGCCAGTACCTGGACGCCAAAAAATATTATGACAGCACCGCCGGCGCTATGACCGCCGAGTTCGTGGACGCCGCCACCGTCAACGTCCGGAAAACAGTGCTCACCGACGTAGCCGCCAAACAGGCCATCATCCACCGGGAGGACAGCCTGCAGCGCATCGCCGCCATGCCGGAATCCGACCGCAACATCTTCCTCGCGAAGATGGCAGCCACCCTTAAAACAGCTGCCGCCGAAAAGAAAAAGAAGGATGCCATGCAGGCCGCCAATCCGTACGACAACCCGGCTTTCGGAATGAACAACAACGGCGGCGCCTACAGCCCCAAAGAAGAGAAAGGGGACTGGTACTTCTATAACCCGGCCAGCAAATCGACCGGTTACTCTGAGTTTAAGCGCCGCTGGGGCAGCCGCCAGGTGGCCGACAACTGGCGCCGCAGCCAGGCCGGTAACCTCAACACCGCCGGTAATAATAATAACGACGCTCCCGTACAGGTAAGCACCGACGCAGCCACCGCCGCAGCCACACCGGAAAACCTGCCGGCAGACAGCATCACAGCAGAACGCCTCGCACTGGGCCTGCCCCTGACACCGGAAAAACTGGCTAACTCCCACAAAATGGACCAGGACGCCCGCTTCGAACTGGGTAAACTGTACTACGACAAACTTGAAAATTATCCGCTGGCGATAGAAACTTACGACTCGCTGCTGCTCAAATATCCCGACCACCCGCGTAAACCGGAGATCCTCTACTCCCTCTATGTATGGCAGGGTAAACTGAACCACCCGGCAGAAGCCGCCCGGTATAAGAATATGATACTCACGCAGTACGGTAACACCAACTACGCAGATATCATCCGCTCCGGCGGCAACCGTGATACCGATCTGGCCCGGAAAAAAACGATCAGCGCTACTTACGACTCCGCCTATACGGCTTTCCGCAGCGGTGACGTAGCCGGTGCACTGACCATCAAACGCCGCGCCGACAGCACCTACGGCACCAATTTCATGCAAGGCAAATTTGACCTGCTCGAAGCCATGGCGCTGGTAAAACAGGACACCCTCATCGGCGTGGACTCCACACAGGCTTCCCGTAGAGCCGTGCTGGCCGTGATGGACAAATATCCCGGCGACGACGGTATCCAGCAACAGACAAAAGCCCTGCTGGACGCACTCGACCATCGCAATGAACTGGTAAACTATCTCGCTAAACTGGAAATCCGTAAAGACAGCGACGGTGGTCCGCTGGTAGATGAAAACATCTCCATGCGGTACCCCTGGCAAAACCCGCAGCCGGTGCTGGTAGACCGCCTCAACGGCGCCAAAACGCCCGCCGCACTGGCAGACTCGGCACATGTCTCCAACAAGATAGCCGGCAACGTGCCCACAGCACCCATCGCTACCGTGGCACCGCCCAAACCTGTAACACCTTATAAACTCTCGGCAGATAACCCGCACTTCGTCGTGCTGGCATTCCAGCGCGTCTCCAAAGAACTGATGGACGAAGGGCTCAACCAGTTCACCCGTTACAATGCCACTAAGCACGCTACCGACAAAATCGAAGTGGGCAGCTTTGTATTGTCTCCTTCGGAAACGATGCTGATTTTCAGGATCTTCCCGAATGAAGACAAAGCCCTGAACTATTTTGATGAAATCAGGGAAGAGGCAGCCATCAGCATCATCCCGCGGATCAGGCCGAGCGATTATTCCTTTTTTGTCATTTCACGAGACAACTTCATCCTGCTGAACAGCACCAAAGACCTGATGGGATACAGGAAGTTTTTTACTGACAATTATGTAACACAGTGATATTTAATATATTTAACAGATTTTTTGGAGAATGATCTGTTGATTTACAGGGGCTGATGCATCTTATAACAGACGTCAGCATCTGTAAATCCCTAAATATTTAATAGATTTGTGGGTCAAACTGTTAGTAAACAGGCCTGTTTATTGCTGTTAGAGGCCGTTTATTAAATATTTAGTTTAACAGCCAACTAGCAACTGTCCAAAAAAACTCGGCGTACGCCGCAAAACAAATTTATATAGCGCATGAAAAAATCGGTGAAAATATTGTGGCGTGTGGCGTTTGGTATTTTAGCACTGTTTGTTCTCTTTATCTTATTGGTCAACTTCAGGGTCATTGGTAATATGCCGTCAATGGAGGAACTGGAAAACCCGCGCGCGGCGCTGGCTTCTGAAGTAATCGCCGATGACGGGACCATTTTAGGTAAATATTACCAGGTAGACCGCTCCAGCAGTGATTTCAATGAAATTTCCAAAAATGTGATCAACGCCCTGATCGCTACCGAAGAAACCCGCTTTTACCAGAACTCCGGTATCGACGCCAAAGGCACGATGGCCATCCCTTTTTACCTGCTGATCGGTAAAAAACGTGGTTCCAGCACCATCACCCAGCAGCTGGCGCTCAACCTGCAAACAGATAACCTCGGTAAACAACGTGCTACCAATCCTATCAGCAGGGGCTTCCAGAAACTGCAGGAATGGATCATCGCCGTGAAACTGGAAAGGAACTTCACCAAACAGGAAATCCTCACGCTTTATCTGAACACCGTTGCTTTCGGTGATAACGTATATGGTATTGAAAACGGCGCCCGTACCTTCTTCAGTAAAGATGCCGGTCACCTCTCCATCGAGGAAGCCGCCATACTGGTGGGCATGCTGAAAGGCAACACCCTCTATAACCCGCGCCGTAACCCGCAGCTGGCCCTCGCCCGTCGCAATACGGTGATCGACAATATGGTGGAAGCCAACTTCATCACCCCCGCGGAAGCTGCCGCTGCTAAAAGCAAACCCATTGTATTACACTATAATAAGATAGACCATAACAAAGGACTGGCGCCTTATTTCCGGGAAGTACTGCGCGATGAGGTGAAAGCCTGGTGCAAAGACCATAATAAAGCAGACGGTACGCCGTATAACCTTTACCGTGACGGCCTGAAAATATATACCACTATTAATCCGCGTATGCAATTGTATGCAGAAGAAGCGGTATCCCGTCACCTGCAGACGCTGCAGAAATACCTGTCAGCCCAGAACGATGTAAAAACCGGCAGCGTCTGGAAAAAATGGCCGCAATACCTCGACAAATACACAAAAGAATCCGACCGTTACCGTAACATGAAAGAAGCGGAAGCGTCTGATGAGGAAATCACCAAGTCGTTCAACACCCCAACCAAAATGAAGGTGTTCGCCTGGAGAAGTTATACTGAACCGGACCTGAACGAGATAGACACCGTGATGACGCCGCTGGATTCCATCAAATACATGCGTGCCGTATTGCAGGCCGGCTTTATGGCCATGGACCCGGAAAGTGGTGAGGTGAAAGCATGGGTAGGCGGTCCGGATTTCCGCTACTTTAAAAACGATCACGTTGCTAAAACCCGCCGCCAGGTAGGTTCTACGTTCAAACCTTTCCTGTATTGCTTTGCCATCATGAACGGCATGTCGCCTAATACCATGCTGCCCAACGAACCGATCACCATCGGTAACTGGACGCTGAGCCGCAACTCTGAAGGCAGTGTTGGCGGTAGCATCTCCATGGCTGGTGCGCTGGCCAGGTCGCTCAACCTGGTGTCTGCGTACCTGATCAAACAGATCGGCGCAAAAGCTTTCGCAGACTTTGCACAGAACAAAATCGGCTTCACCAGTAAAATTGAACCTTATCCATCTATCGCACTGGGGGTATCTGAAATCTCCCTGTACGAGATGTTACAGGCTTACACTATGTTCCCGGGCAGAGGCATCAATACCAAACCGATCTACATTACCCGTATAGAAGACCGTTATGGCAATATCCTCGAAACTTTCGCCCCGGTGAAACGGGAGGTGATCAGCGAGAAAGAAGCTTACACCATGGTGAAGATGATGGAAGGCGTACTGCAGCCCGGCGGTACCGGCGCCCGTATGCGCGGTGCGTATAAAATGCAGGGTGAAATGGCCGGTAAAACCGGTACCACCAACGATAACACGGATGGCTGGTTTATGGGCTATACGCCCAAACTGCTGGCGGGCGCCTGGGTAGGTTGCGAAAACAACTTTATTCACTTTGCCACCACCGGTATAGGTCAGGGTGCCAACACCGGTCTGCCTATCTGGGCTTATTTCATGCAGAAAGTATTTGCCGATAATACGCTGAAGGTAAGCAGCAGCGACAAATTCCAGGTACCGGCCAATATGACCGATGAAACCTATTCCAACTTCGACACCAACGTGAAACCCGGTGCAGAAGCGGAAGACATCGGTAACGGTTCTGAGTCCGACTACCAAACAGGCGAAGAAGATATGTACGCTCCGGGAGCCGACAAGCCGGCACAGGAAACCACGAAGCCGAAAGAAGAAAAGCCGGCGCCGCCCAAGCCTAAAGAAGATAACAAAGACAAAGGAACGCCTGCTACCACCCCCAAAGCAGTATATCCTCCTAAAAAAGATAGTTAACGATAGAAGGGCTGACCCAAAAGGTCGGCCCTTCCTGTATCTGGTCCGCATCTAATCCTGCGTTCAATTCAAATAATTCAATAAATTTGTCAGCTATCGTTCAGACAAATGTTCAGTAATGCGCAGATATATTGTAGTAGGTTTATTCACTTTCTTCCTCCCCCAATTTTCCACGGCCCAGACTTTTAAGAATGATAGTATTAAATTATTCCTGGATAGGTCTATAGATCTGATAAAATCGAATTCAATTAATGGAGGGAATATAACGCCAATTAAAAATGATCTCTACGAAAGATCAAAGGACTTGACCTCCATTGATGAAGTAGCGCCTTTGTTTGAGGATGTTTTCAAGGTTCTTGATGATTATCATGGAAGCTTAAAATATAAAGGGAAAACCTACGGTTGGACGAAGAAGTCTTCCTATGTCAATCCTTATTTAAAAGCAAAACTAAAAACAGCCACCCAGGTTAGCAGTCAACTTATTAAAGGCAATTACGGCTACATCAGGATTCCTGGAAATAATGATTTCGGTTTTAAGAAAGTGGACAGCATTGCCAATGATATTGTTTCGAATATAAATGCCATTGACGCTGAAAATCTCAAAGGGTGGATAATTGATCTAAGGGTTAACACAGGTGGAAATATGTACCCGATATTATTGGCGCTTAAAGAATTTATTGGGAACGATGTGATTTTTGGAGGTTTTAGAAATGCGCGGGATGAATCCAGTGGCAATTGGGAGATAAAGGACCATCATCTTTTGATTGATGGGATCCAATTAGACAGAAAATCCAGTTTGGCGTATCCCAATAAGGCCCGTATACCAATTGTAGTGCTAATAAGTGGTTATACAGCAAGCGCCGGCGAAATGACGGCCATTTCCTTTATAGGAAGACCCAATGTATATTTAGTCGGAGAGCCAACGGCCAACTATACGACTGCGGTGCAGGGATTTGAGATGGGGGAATCAGCCGCCATCAATCTCTCCACAGACTATGTTATAGACAGGAATCATAAAATTTATAAAAACAGTATTGTTCCGGACTTTGAAATGCAGCATGGAGACAATTTTGAGAATATTTATGAGGATGCTAAGGTCCGTAAAGCGCTGCAGCTGTTTAAGAATCGTAAAAACTGGGTTTATTAATTAATTCAATAGCTAAATAAGGCTGTGGGCCTGGCGGAGGCAGGAAAGTTCCTGGCTGGGTGACTTACGGGAAAAGGCCGAGAGAGGAAGCTGCGTTTGGAGTGGAATTGGATCTGAATGATTTAAGTATGTGATTATTATCTATTAGAATTAAAAAAGCGGAGATCAACCTTGTGATCTCCGCTTTTTTAATATCTAATAATCAAACGATTAGTTCAGTGCTTTGTTTACCAGGTCAGCAGCTTCGCTGAGGAGGGTAGCAGACTGTACTTTCAGGCCGCTGGCTTCGATCAGTTCTTTTGCTTCTTTGGCGTTGGTGCCCTGTAAGCGTACAATGATCGGAACGTTGATGTTGCCGATGGATTTGTAAGCGTCGATAACACCCTGTGCAACCCTGTCGCAACGAACGATACCGCCGAAGATATTGATCAGGATAGCTTTCACTTTCGGATCTTTCAGGATGATACGGAAGCCTGCTTCTACAGTTTGTGCGTTGGCAGTACCGCCTACGTCCAGGAAGTTGGCCGGATCGCCGCCGCTCAGTTTGATCATGTCCATGGTAGCCATGGCCAGACCGGCGCCGTTTACCATACAACCTACGTTACCGTCCAGTTTTACGAAGTTGAGGTTGTATTTACCTGCTTCTACTTCGGTCGGATCTTCTTCGGTGATGTCGCGGAGCGCTTCCAGGTCAGGATGACGCATCAGGGCGTTGTCGTCCAGGTTTACCTTGGCGTCAACGGCAATGATTTTTTCGTCGCTGGTTTTGAATAACGGGTTGATTTCCAGCATGCTGCAGTCCAGTCCTACGTAAGCGTTGTACAGGGAAGTCACAAATTTCACCATGTTTTTGAACGCTTCGCCGCTCAGACCGAAGTTGAACGCGATGTTACGGGCCTGGAATGGCTGCAGGGCCATGTTTGGTTTTACCCACTCTTTGTATATTTTCTCTGGAGTACTGTGAGCTACTTCTTCGATATCCATACCGCCTTCGGTAGAATACATGATCACATTCTGGCCTTTAGCGCGGTCCAGCAGGATAGACAGGTAAAATTCCTTTACCGGGTTAGGGCCCGGGTAGTATACGTCCTGTGCTACCAGCACTTTGTTCACCAGTTTGCCTGCTTCTCCGGTCTGGATAGTTACCAGTGTGCCACCCAGGATGTTACCTGCAATGGTTTTCACATCTTCCGCATTTTTTCCAACTGCCACACCTCTCTGCTCAGTTCCACGGATTTTACCTTTACCGCGTCCACCAGCGTGAATTTGCGCTTTAACCACTGCAAACTCGTTACCGTATTGCACCTTCAGTTGCTTGTAAGCTTCGGCAGCTGCTTCCGGTGTTTCTACCGGAATACCTTCCTGAACCGGTACATTATATTTTTTCAACAGTTCTTTAGCCTGGTACTCGTGTAAGTTCATCGCAATAAAATTTGCCGCTAAAATAGGTCATTATGATTTAAATATAAAACTGCAGTCATTTGTGAATTAAAAAATAACTTTGCGCGGGTTTGATTTTTAAATCCGACTTTTAATTAATTACATAAACAGATGAGTGAATTAACGGACCAGATCAAAGCAGCTGGTGATTATATCCGGAAGCACTGGCAGGAGGCGCCTGTGGCGGGGGTGATATTGGGAAGCGGGCTGGGTAACCTGACCAAAGAGATTGAACGGAGCATCGAAGTATCTTATCGTGATATTCCCCATTTCCCGGAATCCACTGTGGAAGGGCACTCGGGGAAACTGATCCTGGGATATATGCAGGGCAAGCCCATTGTGGCCATGGCCGGCAGATTCCACTATTATGAAGGTTTTTCCATGAAACAGGTTACTTTCCCGGTAAGGGTGATGAAAGAACTGGGCATTCATACCCTGTTCATTTCCAACGCTGCCGGGGGGATGAACCACCAGTTTAAGGTGGGCGACCTGATGGTGATTAAAGATCATATCAACCTGCAACCGGAGCATCCGCTGCGTGGCCGTAATGAAAATACCCTGGGCCCCCGTTTCCCGGATATGAGCGAACCCTATTCCAAAGCGCTGATCCAGGCAGCCCATAAAATTGCCGCTGCCAACAATATTTCACTGCATACCGGCGTATATGTGGGCGTACAGGGCCCTACCTTTGAGACAAGGGCGGAATACAAATACATGCACATCATCGGCGGCGACGCCGTAGGGATGAGCACTGTACCGGAAGTGATCGTGGCTGCACATGCCGGGCTGAAAGTCTTTGCCATGAGCGTTATTACCGATATCGGCATCCGTGAAGAAGAAAATGTGATCACCCATGAGGAGGTACTGGAAGCAGCCAATGCGGCAGAACCCAAGCTAACGCTTATCTTTAGTGAATTAATCCGGCAACTATAAACGTTTTTGTCATTTTCGGATGAGGCATCTTCTTATTTTCATAGCCCTGCTGTTGGCAGGTAGTCATTCCTTAATGGCACAGTTCAATACCGGACGTTTTGGTGGTATGGGCGGCGGTGGCGGCGGTTCCAGCAAAATGCAGCGCGACACCATGCGCCACCAGGAGGAGCCGGACACCCTTACATTGACTTACCGCTACCTCGGTGAGCCGACGGATTTTACCATCGACTCCTCTGTGGCGGATTTCAATATCGACTTCCTGAAAGTGCCGGCCAACTACATGACGCTGGGCAACAGTGGCTCTGCTGCCCGCAATCTTATCTTTACACCGTTGATGAAGCCCGGCTTCGACGCCGGTTTTCATGCTTACGATGTCTATGGCAACACACACGCCAACGCGCGGTTTTATAACACCAACCGGCCCTATTCCGAACTGAACTACCTCGTAGGCAGTAAACAGGAACAGGTGATCGGGGTGACGCATACCCAGAACCGCACGGACCGGTTTAACTTCGCCTTCGATTACCGGAAAGTGAACGCGCCCGGTTTTTACCGCTCGCAAACCACCAACCACGACACCTACCGGCTTACTGCCCGCTACCAGAGTAAAAACAAAAGAGCCAATACCTATTTCAGCTTTTATTATAATAAACTCCAGGGTGGCGAAAATGGCGGTATCAAAAGCGATACCTTTTTGTCTAATGACAAGTACAAAAACCGCCAGGCCATTGGGGTAAACCTTGGTAACCAGGAAGTGAGCCAGTACGCTTTCTTCGGTACCAAAATCCCCGTAAAATCGCAGTACCAGCAAACAGGGCTGCTGATCCAGCAACAATATGACTGGGGCCGTGGCGATACCCTCCATATCAACGATTCTACGGACTACTACCGCTACCGCCCCATCTTCCGGGTGCAGTACACGTTCAACTACCAGAACGACAACTATCAGTTCATCGACAATAACCAGGATACTACCTTCTATACGCGGCATTACGGGTTTGACTTCCTCCCCGGGGACACCATCCATGCCCAGCACAAGTGGAAAACAATATCCAATGACCTGTCACTGATACAGTTCCCCGTACTGGGCAACCTCGGGCACTTTATCAACCTGGGCGCCCGGTTTGAAAGTATTACCGGTACTTTCCTCGATGCAGATATCAACTTCACCAACCTGGCGCTGCATGGGGAATACCGTAACAAAACCCGGAATAAACTGTGGGATTTCTCTGCCCGCGGTGAGTTTTACGTAGTAGGGCAAAATATCGGGGATTACAGTATCTACGGTAGCCTGCGCCGGCATATCAACGATCTGCTGGGCGATGTTAAATTGTCTGTCAGCAACGTTAACAGGGAGCCATCTTACGTGTATAAGTTTTTCAACAGTAACCGCACTACCTGGTACAACAGCACTACCGCCAAGGAAAATACCACCCAGTTGCAGTTTGCAGCTGAAAACCAAAAGCTGCAGTACAACCTGGCGGTAAACTATTTCCTGTTTACCAACTACACTTACCTGAAAGACTACTACCACAGTGCACAGGCCACCAACCTGTTTAACCTGCTGCAGGTAGTTTTCAGTAAGAAATTCAATATCCGTCCGTTCTCCTGGTATGCAGAAGTGGCTTTCCAGCAGCGCCATGGCGAAGGACCGCTGAACGTGCCTGCTATCTGGACACGCCACCGCTTCTCCTTCGAGAAACTGCTGTACCGGAACCTGAACCTGATGACAGGGCTGGAGTTCCGCTATAATACCTCTTATAACGCCGACGACTATTCTCCGTTGCTCGGACAGTTCGTTTACCAGGACTCCATCAACGTGAAATACAATGCACCGGATATTTCCGCGTTTGCCCATTTCCGTATCAGGTCTTTCTCTGCTTTTGTACGCGCAGAAAACCTGAATGTGTTCTTTACTCAAAATAATCATTCGGCCCCGCTGTATCCCTACAATAACTTCGCCTTCAGGCTGGGATTGCGCTGGTGGTTTATCAACTAATAAAACTGCACCTTGTATCTGATGCGCAGATACAAGGTGCAGCATAACGCTATATTTACTTTTGTTCAACCCGGATCCTTTATTTTATGAAACGTTTTATCCTTATTGCCTGCCTGTTACAGGCCATGTTTACAACAGTAACATATGCTCAGGCGCCGATCGAGCATAACATCCTGCAAATTTATGGTAATGAAGAAGGGGCTGCCTTGCTGAATGGTGGCGATTCGTGGCAGACTGTCACGAAGGGTAGTTATCTTACCATTGAACAATTACTCAGCGGATCATTAAATCCCGGGTATGTCAGGCAGTATTATATACTGATTGCCCGGTCTGATAATATGACCTGTGGCGAGATTCAGTTCAGGTTTTGGTTTTCCTGGAAGAACAAAGCCGGACATCAGTTCAAAGTAACGAAGTGGAATGGAAAAATGCATGAAGGCGGTTATGCGTTGGTGCAAATTCCGGGAACTGCAGCACAGGCCCTGGCGGCGGGGATAGCCAACACCGATCCGTATGGTGGATATTGGCGTATAGACGCCCGGGTGTCAGGCTGTGACGCCGTACCGTCTGCCGCTGCAAAGATTGCCGGGATATATCTCCGGGCGATTGACTACTACCAGGGGAAAGATACGGCTGTTGTGCTGAACACAGACGGAGATGCGGCTATTCCCACCAGGTATGTTTTGGGAGGTACCACGGGAGCGGTTGTTGTAAAAGACGGTAAAGTAGGCATTGGCACTTTTAATCCCAAAGCTTCCTTGTCTGTCAACGGGGAGGTCTACGCCAAAAGAGTGAAAGTCACCCAAAACGCTGCCGACTGGCCGGATTACGTATTCCACCCGGATTACAAACTCCCTTCACTGGACAGTACCGCCGCTTTCATTTCCAACAACCGTCATTTGCCGGGCATGCCTTCTGCGCAGCAGATAGGGGAGAACGGGCTGGACCTCGCCGAAATGAACCGGCTGCTCCTGCAAAAAGTAGAGGAGCTGACATTGCACATGATCCGGTCGCAGGAGGAGAACAAAGCGTTGAAAGCGAGGGTAGAGCAACTGGAAAAAAGGCTTATATCTCCCGAAAAACAAAAAAACGGCAAACGCTAACCGAATGTTAAAATAACCGGCACATCCTGAAAATGACAGTGGTCACTATAAAAAACAATTTATTGTAGTACTTTTGTACTTGACATGAAACGTTTTTTTGCCATATTTTTTGCTTTCCTCTACACGCTCTTAACCAGCGGGTTTACGGTAAACGTGCATTATTGCATGGGCAAGCTGGCGTCCGTAAAACTGCAGAACGTCTCCGATAAAGACCAATGCAAGAAGTGCGGCCGCCCGGTAAAAAGTATGGACTGCTGCAAAAACGAGGCGAAGTTCTGTAAGGTGACCACCTCTCACCAGGCGGCTAAAGCCTTGCAACAGGATGTGCCGGTATCTACCGACCTGCAGCTGCCGGTAAAAATTCTTCAAACACCGTCTCTGTCTGCCTTACAGCTGCGTCACAGCAGCTATCCGCATGATCCTCCCGATATAGGCGCTGCTACGCCTGTTTTCCTGCGCAACTGTGTTTTCCTGATCTGATAACAGCTCCTGTTACTGTTTTTTCGCTACGCGAAAAACTATAGGCATAGCTGTATTTTTTAATTTATAATCTTCAGATCATGAAAATATTATCTGTTATTCTACTTGCATTAGGACTTTCCTTTGGCGCCCAGGCGCAATATAAAAAAGCCAGTCTGCAGGCTTCCGGCCTCACCTGCGCTATGTGTTCACGGGCTACCCTGGAGTCGCTCCAGACCCTGCCCTTTGTAGACAAAATAGATACGGACCTTGACAATACTACTTTCATCCTGCATTTTAAACAGGATGCGGCCGTTAGTATCGACGCTATCAAACAGAAAGTGGAAGACGCCGGTTTCTCCGTTGGCAAACTGGTGGTGACCGCCAGCTTCAGCGACGTGAAAGTCCAAAACGACGCCCACGTGCCTTTTGCCGGCAGCACCCTGCATTTTATGCATGTGAAAGACCAGGTGCTGAACGGGGATAAAGACATCACGGTGATCGATAAAGATTTTGTTTCTGCCAAACAGTTTAAAAAATATTCAACTGAAACCACGATGCCCTGTTATAAAACAGGGGTAATGGCCGACTGCTGCACACCGCACGACGCTAAGGCTTCCAAAAGGATTTATCACGTCACCATTTAATCCTTCGGTTTCAGTATATGCGCAAATTTTTGATCGTGGCTGCGGCGTGCTTCGCCTTCAGCCAGGTAACAACAGCTCAGGAACTATACGTTAACACAGAGCCGGCCAGTAATATGGCGGCTAATTCGCTCGGCATCCGGCTGACCAACAAGTTCTTTAAAATGGAGCATGACGGCACCACGGGGATGCGGTTTGAGCCGGAAATCATGTGGGGCATCAATAAAAAACTGATGGTACATGCCATCGGTTATGCGGCCAACATGATGCAGTCTTCCATCCGGATGGAAGGCGGGAGCATCTACGCTAAATACCGTTTCCTGTCGCTGGACCAGCAACATGCCCACTTCAGAATGGCGGCCTACGTAAAAGGCTCGGTGATCGACAATCCTTATCTGCCGGCTACGCCCGCTACCAAAAAGCCGTATGCCAATACGGACCTGGACCTGGAAGGCGCTACCTCCGGCGTTAGCGGCGGCGTTATCGCCACACAGCTGCTGCATAAACTGGCGCTGTCAACTACGTTGGGGTATTCCCGTTATATGAACAATATAAAGGATAATATCCCCGAAGGATTCCCGAAAAATTCTGTAAATTATAGCCTGTCCGCGGGATATTTGCTGCTTCCGGTAAGATATAAGAACTTTAACCAGACCAACCTGAACCTGTATGTGGAACTGTTAGGCAAAACCAATGCAGACGCAGCAGGAAAAGGATCATACCTGGATATTGCGCCGGCAGTACAGTTCATTTTCAACAGTACTACCCGGTTGGACCTTTCTTACCGCACACAGCTCACCGGGGATATGGCGCGTAATTCGATCAATTCGTTTTTGGTACGTATAGAACATAATATTTTTAATATTAAAAAATAACTGCGTGAAAACAGATCTGTTCATAAAAAATATGGTTTGTCCGCGCTGTATTAAGGTAGTCAAATCAGTGCTGGAAGCTGTACCGTTTACCGTTACAGACATTCAGCTGGGCAAAGCCACGGTGGATGGAAAGGTGACTGAACAACAATTGCAGGCAGTTTCAGTTGCTTTGCAGGCGGAAGGCTTTCTGCTGATAGACGATAAAAAGCAGCAACTGGTGGCTGCCATCAAGAATATCGTTGTAGAAACCGTCCACTACTCAGAGTTGGATGACATGAGAGAAAATTTCTCCACCCTGCTGGCCGGCAAACTGCAAAAGGATTATCACTACCTGAGCAGCCTTTTTTCCGAAATGGAAGGCGTGACCATCGAGCAGTATATCATTCAGCAAAAAATTGAACGGGTGAAAGAGCTGCTGGACTACAACGAGTTGAGTTTAAGTGAAATCAGTTATAAGATGGGGTACAGCAGCGTGGCGCACCTGTCGGCGCAGTTCAAAAAAGTGACCGGCCTGACGCCCAGCCAGTTCAAGCAACTGAAAACACCTAAGCGTATTCCCCTTGATAAACTATAGATGTTAGAAGTTAGTTGTTTTAGTTTTAGTTGAAAAGAGAGGCTGCTGCACACCGCAGCCTCTTCTTTAAAAATCACGGGAGATGAAAAAAGTATTATTGTCTGTGTTAAAATTCATACAGTCATTGTTCACCAAAAAAGAGTGTTGCCGTTAATGGTATACCTGGTGCTGACCGTATTGTCCCGGAGCCGATGCTCCGGGATTTTTATTTTTGGCATGGAAATTATATATCTTTACCCATCGATTTTTTCAGATGAAGTACAAGATTCTTATTTTTAGTTTGTTATGCGGCTCCGGAATGTGTTTGTTATTAGCTTGTGGACATGGAAAGAAGCACGCAACCCCCAAAAAGAAACAAATTGTCGCCAACATCCGGCAGCTGGACGAAGTGGTAAAAGAGAGTATCACCGAACGGTTGTCCGCCATCCAGGACAATGATGGTTTGATGGAAGACAGTCTTCCCGCCTTCCGGCCCGGGGCCTTGCAGGAATTTTACAAGGAAAAGGAAAATGCCAGCCGCTGGTCGAAAGACGGTGTGCCGAATGCTGCCGCCGCCACTATGATAGATGCTATCAAACAGGCGGAAGACGTAGGCCTGCTGCCGGCGCATTACCACGAACCTGCGCTGAACACCGCCTGGGAACAACTCAGCAACGATCCTGCCGCCAAAAAAGATGCTGCCTTGTGGGCACGGATGGACGTCATGCTGACCGACGCTTTTATGAGAATGGCATCCGACCTGCGTTTCGGTGCAGCGCCACGTGACAGCGTTACGTTGAAAGCCGATTCCCTGTTCACCGACACGCAACTGACGGCCAAACTCCATCAGGCGCTGGAACAAGGCGAAGTGACCACCCTGCTGCATGACCTGGAACCTACACATCCCGGCTATGTGGCGCTGAAAGAAGGCATCCGCACTTTCAAGGAAAAATACGCCGGCTACCACTGGGACACGTTACCACTGAACTACACGGATACTCCTGCTTTCCGCCTGCTGGTCGTCGACCGCTTGGTGCAGAGCGGACACCTGGACACCACCGGTAAGGAAATAGACAGCGCTTTGATAAAAAGCGGTGTAAAAGCATTTCAGAAAGAATTCAATATCTATCCGGATGGCGTGCCCGGTAAAAGGACTGTTATGGCCCTTAACCGCTCAGCACACGACTGGGTGATGCAGGCGGCGGTAAACCTCGACCGCTGGCGCAAGCTCCCGGATACGCTGCCCAAACAATATATCATGGTTAACCTGCCCGGCTATACGCTGCAGGTGGTGGATAGCGGAGAGGTAAAACTCGAGTCACGGGTGATCGTAGGTACGCCGCGTACCCGTACGCCCATCCTCAATTCCTACATGACCAACTTCATGTTATTCCCTTACTGGCGCGTGCCTTACAGCATTGTGTTTAAGGAGATGCTGCCGGCTATTAAGAAAGACGTGGGATACCTGGCCGCTAAAAACCTGGAAGTGATCGATGCTTCCGGCAACGCCGTAGATCCGCATACGATAGACTGGAGTAAGTTGTCGAAAGGGCATTTCCCTTATGTATTACGGCAGATGGACGGGCTGGACAACTCGCTGGGCATTATGAAGTTCAACTTCCGCAACAAATACAGCGTATATCTGCATGATACCAACAACCGCGGACTGTTTAAAAACTCGATGCGCGCCATGAGTCATGGTTGTGTGCGGGTACAGCAGTGGGACAGCCTGGCGCAGTACCTCGTGTCTTCACCGGACACGGCGAACCACAGAGGCGACAGCATCCGCGCCTGGATCGACCGGGAGGAGAAACGGCAGGTAGATCTTACCCGTCGTATCCCGATCTATTTACGGTATTTCACGGCGGAAGGAAAAGATGGTACGCTGGTATTTTACGATGATATCTATGCGGAAGACAAAGTGGTACGCAAACAGATGGGATTATAGGGATTGGGAGATTTTTTGATTTACGAATTTTTTGATTTCGTTTGATGATATAAGCGGATAAAAAAAGACCAAAGCAATCGCTTTGGTCTTTTTTTTATTCTTATTGATTCGTTTTTATCATTCGCTTCGATAGACATCAAACGAAATCAAAAAATTCGTAAATCAAAAAATTCCAAAATACTATTTGGCCAGTTTAGTTTTCAGGGCTTTGTCCAGCTCTTCCAGGAATTCTTCTGTATAGAGGTAGTGTTTGCCGTGTTCCACTTTGTTGCCGTGGATACAAACTGCGAGGTCTTTGGTCATTTTACCGCTTTCCACTGTTTCGATACAAACTTGTTCCAGTGCCTGGCAGAAGTTGATCAGTTCCTGGTTGTTGTCCAGTTTGCCACGGAATTCCAGACCGCGGGTCCATGCGAAGATGGAGGCGATAGGGTTGGTGGAGGTAGGTTTACCGGCCTGGTGGTCGCGGTAGTGGCGGGTAACGGTGCCATGCGCTGCTTCTGCTTCCATGGTTTTGCCATCCGGCGTAACGAGGGTGGAAGTCATGAGGCCGAGGGAGCCGAAGCCTTGTGCTACGGTGTCGGACTGAACGTCACCATCGTAGTTTTTACAAGCCCATACGAAGTTACCGTTCCATTTCAGGGCAGAAGCCACCATGTCATCGATGAGGCGGTGCTCGTAGGTGAGGCCGGCGGCATCGAAAGCAGTTTTAAACTCCTGCTGATAGATTTCTTCGAAAATATCTTTGAAACGACCATCGTATTTTTTCAGGATGGTGTTTTTGGTGCTCAGGTACAGCGGCCATTTTTTCATCAGGGCCTGGTTGAAACAAGCGCGTGCGAAGCCTTTGATAGACTCATCGGTGTTGTACATAGCCAGTGCAACGCCGTCGCCTTTGAAGTTGTACACTTCGTGTTCGATCACTTCACCGTTTTCACCTTCAAATTTGATGGTGAGTTTGCCTTTGCCTTTGGTCACAAAGTCGGTAGCGCGGTATTGGTCACCGAAAGCGTGACGGCCGATGCAGATAGGAGCGGTCCAGTTGGGCACGAGGCGCGGCACGTTTTTCATCACGATGGGCTCACGGAACACAGTACCATCCAGGATGTTACGGATGGTGCCGTTCGGTGATTTCCACATTTGTTTCAGGTTAAATTCTTTTACGCGGGCTTCATCAGGGGTGATGGTGGCGCATTTAATACCTACGCCTGTTTCGCGGATAGCGTTAGCGGCATCAATAGTAACCTGGTCGTTGGTAGCATCGCGGTGTTCCATGCCCAGGTCAAAGTATTTGATTTCTACGTCCAGATATGGAAGTATCAGTTTGTCCTTAATGAATTTCCAGATGATCCGTGTCATCTCGTCTCCATCCAGTTCTACCACCGGATTAGCTACTTTAATTTTTGACATTACGGTTTTTTTTAAAAAATTAGATTAAAAGCAACAAAAACGAACAACTATTCAAGCAAGTCCCTAAAAGGGATAATCACGAAAAATACAAATAGCTGGGAAAATTACAAAACATTTTCACACGTAAGGTTCTCGCAAAGACGCAAAGTACCGCAAAGGCGCTAAGTTTTTTTAATAAGATTAGATAAAATAAGAAAGCAAAGGAGCGAGGATTTCCTTTGTTGCTACCCTGTATTATCATTATATTATATTTAAATATAATACAATGATAACACAACATATTTAATAAAGGTGATCTTCGCTCCTTTGCTTTCTTAGTTATCTTAAAAAAACTTAGCGCCTTTGCGGTACTTTGTGTCTTTGCGAGAACCAGCGTGAACTAGTGTTGCATCTGTTTGATCACTTCGTCCGCGAATTCGCTGGTTTTAACCAGGGTGGCGTCGTCCATCAGGTTGTAGAAGTCGATGGTAACGCGTTTGCGGGCGATGGCAGTGCTCAGGCCGTGCACGATGATGTTGGCGGCTTCTTTCCAGCCCATGTACTCGAGCATCATTACCCCGCTGAGGATAACGGAAGACGGGTTCATGGTGTTGGTATTGGCGAAGCGGGGCGCAGTACCGTGTGTAGCTTCAAACACTGCGTGACCGGTGAGGTAGTTGATATTGGCGCCCGGTGCGATACCGATGCCACCTACAGCCGCAGCCAGTGCGTCGGAGATATAGTCGCCGTTCAGGTTCAGCGTAGCTACTACGGAGTAATCCTGCGGAGCCAGCAGTATCTGTTGCAGGAAGTTGTCGGCGATCACGTCTTTGATCAGCAGTTTACCTTCTGCGAGCGCTACTTTCAGTGCTTTATTGGCAGCTTCTTCGTTTTGTTCTTTTTTGGTTTGTTCCCACTGTTCCCAGGTGTATACCTGGTCACCAAATTCTCTTACCGCCAGTGCGTAGCCCCAGTTTTTGAAGCCGCCTTCGGTGAATTTCATGATGTTGCCTTTGTGTACAAGGGTTACGGAAGGACGTTTGTGCTCCAGCGCATACAGGATGGCGGCGCGCACCAGTCTTTCAGTTCCTTCGATAGACACCGGTTTGATACCAAGGGAAGAGGTTTGCGGGAAACGGATTTTTTTCACGCCCATTTCGTTCTGCAGGAAGTTGAGCAGTTTCTCACATTCAGGCGTGCCCGTCATATATTCGATGCCGGCATAGATGTCTTCTGTGTTTTCACGGAAAATTACCATGTCTACTTTCTCAGGATGTTTTACCGGAGAAGGTACTTTGTTGAACCAGCGTACAGGCCTTACACAGGCGTAGAGGTCCAGCTCCTGGCGCATGGCCACGTTCAGGGAACGCATACCGCCACCTACGGGAGTAGACAGGGGCCCTTTAATAGACACCAGGTAATCTTTCAACGCATCCAGCGTTGCAGCAGGCAACCATTCGCCGGTTTCCTGGAAGGCTTTTTCGCCTGCCAATACTTCTTTCCATTCAATTTTCCGCTCACTACCATAGGCTTTTTCCACAGCTGCGTCGAATACACGGACGCTGGCTCTCCAGATATCCGGACCAATTCCGTCGCCTATAATAAATGGTATGATTGGGTGGGTAGGGACCTGTAACAGGCCATTGTTCATCGATATTTTTTCTGCCGGCATAAAACGGTTTCTTTATGCGTTACGTAATTGTTGTAATCGGGTGCAAAGGTACAGCATTCCGGGTTAAGGCCGGTCAACTTTCTGCTTAAATCTGTGTGAAAAAGAGGGTGTATATAACTTTTTGCTTATGTTAGGATTAATGCTATTTTGCTGTTCGTTTTTTTATCACGACAAAACCGCAGATACCCTTATGGTCCCATATTCTTTCCTGGCGCTGGGTGACAGCTATACTATCGGTGAAAGCGTCGCGGAGGCGGAGCGTTTCCCGGTGCAGACAGTTGAGCTGCTCCGGGCTAAAGGCATCGTGATGGCGGCTCCCCGGATAGTGGCCGTTACCGGCTGGACGACCGACGAGCTGGAAAATGGCATCCGGGAAGCCGGTATTACCGGCACTTTCGACCTGGTGACCCTGCTGATCGGGGTGAATAACCAGTACCGGGGTCGCAGCCTGGACGAATACCGGGAGCAGTTTACCGGCTTGCTGCGGCAAGCCATTGACTTTGCCGGGCAGCGGCGGGGGCATGTAGTGGTGCTGTCTATCCCCGACTGGGGCGTAACGCCTTTTGCGGCCGACAGGGACCGGGCGGCCATTGCCCGGGAAATAGACGCTTTTAATGCGGTCAACAAAGCCGTTGCGGCGGCGGAGGGCGTGCACTGGCTGGACATTACGCACTATACCCGCGAAGCGGTACAGGATACTGCACTGGTGGCGGCCGACGGACTGCATCCTTCCGGGAAGGACTACGCCCGCTGGGCTGCGGACCTGGCCGCGCTGTCTGCAGAGATACTGCGTTGAGCAAAAAATATCCTATATTCATATCAAACCAGAAAACCTACACTATGGAAAGCCATATCGTTAAAGTATTATCCGTTACCCCCGTCACACATAATGTTAGACGTTATAAGGTGGAAAAACCAGCCGGATATGCATTTATCCCCGGTCAGGCCACCGAAGTAGCAGTGAACAAGCCCGGGTGGGAAGAAGAACGCCGCCCCTTCACCTTCACCGGTCTCAATGAATGGGACCACCTCGAATTCACCATCAAAAGTTATCCTGACCATCACAGCGTGACTGACCTGCTGGGCCATATCCAGCCGGGCGACAGCCTGATCCTGCACGATGTCTGGGGCGCCATCCAATACAAAGGGGAAGGCGTTTTTATCGCCGGCGGTGCCGGCGTCACCCCTTTTATCGCCATTTTCCGCGACCTGCAGCGTAAAGGACAGCTGGGCAATAACAAGCTGATTTTCTCCAACCGCACCTACGCTGACATCATTCTTAAAGAAGAATTCCAGGAAATGCTGGGTAACAACTTCATTAACACTATTACCAGGGAAGAAGTGCCCGGATATGATCATCATATTGTAGATGAAGCCTATTTGAAAAGGAAACTCACCGATTTTAACCAGCATTTCTATATCTGTGGGCCCGATCCAATGGTACAGCAGCTAAAGGAGGTGTTGGAAAAACTGTCCGGCAAGGCCGACCTGGTGACGGTTGAGATCTGATTCCGGGGTTTCCGGGGCCATGTCGTATGAAAACTACCTTTTTGCGGAGCTTGCTGATGCCCATACCCGCTTTCACCGGAGGAAATGTCTCAATATGGCCGCCGGCTAAAGCGCCGGAGGTATTTTCACCGGTCTTTTCCTGCTTTTTACCGGTAAAACCGCATTTTTAGCCTAAAGCCGCTTTTACCGCCGCTCCGGCCGTGCTACTTTTGTATTGTTAAAACATTTCAGCAATGAAAAAAGCAAGACAATGATTAAAGATGATTTTGTCGCCAGAAGAAGAAGAGGACGCGGCATCGGCGGTATTATTCTTATCCTCATCGGCACCGCACTGCTGCTGCAGCGGCTTGATCTGGACATCCCCAACTGGGTGTTCTCCTGGCAAATGATTCTGATCGTAATCGGCCTGGCACTGGGCTTTAAGCATAATTTCAGAGGCGGCCCCTGGTTTGCGATGATCACGGTAGGCGGTATTTTCCTGGCAGGCGAAATCCTGCACTGGCCCTATAACACCGCCAAGTTCATCTGGCCGGTCGTATTGATCGCCATCGGTATTACCGCCCTGTTTAAAAGGCAAAACGAAAGTTATTTCTCAGACGCAAGATATTTCGCAAAAGACCGTACCAGCAGCGATATTTCAGCGGACGACGATACCATTAACATATCCTCCTGCTTCAGTGGCCTGGAAAAGGTGGTGACCTCCAAAAATTTCAAAGGCGGCTATGTCTCCAATGTATTTGGCGGTACAGACCTTAACCTGATGCAGGCAGACATCAACGGTACCGTAACGCTGGAAGTGACCGCTATCTTCGGTGGCTGTGAAATCGTAGTACCGGCCAACTGGACGGTGAAAGTAGACATCTCTACCATCATGGGCGGCGTAGAGGAAAAACGCCCCGCCGCACTGCTGGGAAGTATTGATAAAGACAAAGTATTGCTGCTGAAAGGTTCCTGTATTTTCGGTGGAGTGGAGATCAAAAGCTTCGCTTAAGGAACCCGCGGAAACCATATCAGCGCACTATCTTACCAACTTTTTAAATCTTATTGTATGTATTGGTTTGTTGCTAAAGTAGTTTATCAGATCATTTGCGGTAATGGCAGTCATACGCCGCAATTCGATGAACAGTTGAGACTGATCAGCGCCATCTCCAAAAAAGAAGCCTGGCAGAAAGCAAGGGAAATCGGAATGCAGGAACAATACGCATTCAAGAACCAGCAACAGGAGCTGGTACAATGGAAATTCATCAATGTACCTGAAGTATATACCCTTGATCAACTGACAGACGGAATGGAACTGTATTCCCGTATAGAAGAGCCGGGAGACCCTAACTCCTATATTGCCTGGCTGCAGATGAAATCTGCCCAGCTGCAGGGACAACAGTATATTGAAGTGAACGTTTAAAACGGACATTAAAAGCGCACATTTGGCAAAAGAATTATATAAAGGAAACTCCCGGTGGAGTTTCCTTACCTCTTTCCTGATCTGGCTGGTGCTGTATGCCGCCCTGCTGTATTACTGGTTTAATCTGACCGCATGGCAGTCCATCTCCGACAGCTCCGTACATGTGATCCTGTTAGGGGGCGCCGGATTCCTGATCAGCCGTAACCTGTCGTACTACCGCCCCGGAGCCGGTATCAACAAGTTCCTGTATGTGACGGTAGTCAGTTCCGTAATGGCCGCCCTCTGGGTATTCTTCAGCCACTGGTTACTGGAAACCACCTTCGACAGCGACCCAGTGTACCTGCATTGGCTGAACAGCGCCATTCCCATCCACTTCATCGTGGGATGTATGATCATCGCCGGTATCGGCTACCGCAGCCAACTGTGGTACGACGAAGAAGAAGAACAGGGTGAAAGGGAAAGGAGAGAGGCCAACGAAGCCATTATCCGGGAGGCAGAGTTGTACAAGCTGCGGCAACAGTTACAGCCGCACTTCCTGTTCAACAGCCTCAACTCTATCAACGCGCTCATTATGCTGCGTCCTGAGCAGGCCCGCGAAATGGTGCTCAAACTGTCTGACTTCCTCCGCGGCTCCCTGAAACGGGAAGACGACCACTGGATCTCCCTGAAAGAAGAACTCCAGTATCTCCAGTTGTACCTGGACATTGAAAAAGTGAGGTTCGGTCATCGTTTAACCACCAGCGTTAGTTACGACGATGCGGCCGAAGCCATGTATATGCCGCCTATGCTGTTGCAGCCGGTAGTGGAGAACGCCATCAAATTCGGGTTATATGATACCGTGGGAGATATCACCATCACCATCAGGGCTTTTGTGGAAGAAGGGATGCTGATGCTGGAAGTGAAAAACCCGTTTGACAACGAACTGCAGCAGCCCAATAAAGGCACCGGTTTCGGGCTCACTTCCATCAGGCGCAGGCTGTACCTGCTGTTTGCAAGGCAGGACCTCATGGAAACGGGCGCCCTGGAAAATATTTATACTACGCTGATTAAAGTACCACAAACACATGATAAAAGCAGTAATAATTGATGATGAACCTCTGGCACGTGAAGTGGTAAAGGAGTTCCTGTCGGGCTACCCCCAGGTGCAACTGATGCAGGAATGCAACGATGGTTTTGAAGGACTGAAAGCTATTCAGCAGCATCAGCCGGACATCATCTTCCTCGATATCCAGATGCCGAAGATCACCGGTTTTGAAATGCTGGAGCTGGTGGAAAATATGCCGGCAGTTATATTTACCACCGCTTTTGAAGAACATGCCCTCCGCGCTTTCGAAGTACATGCGGTGGATTACCTGCTGAAACCTTTCTCCCGCGATCGTTTCGACAAAGCCTTCCAGAAATGGATGGAGCAACATCATAACAATGCCGCCGCTACGGCTGCATTACTGGAAACAGCCGCTGCTACGCCGCTTCAGAACAACAGGGTGGTGATTAAGATCAACGGCAAAATCAAAATCATTCCCGTACAGGATATTCACTACCTGGAAGCGGCGGATGATTATGTAAAGATCGTGACGCAGGAAGGCAGCTTCCTGAAGAACAAAACCATGTCGTTTTTTGAGCAGACGCTGGACCCGCAGCAGTTCACCCGGGTGCACCGTTCGTTTATACTCAACGTTAACCAGGTGACCCGCATCGATCCTTATGAGAAGGAGAACCACCTGGCCATCCTGCGCAGCGGGGCCAGGGTGCTGGTGAGCAAAACCGGTTATCCCCGCCTGAAAGCGGCGCTGGGGTTATAAGGCCGCAAAACGCCGTTCCAGTTTTTCTTTCAGCAGTATTTTTTGCGCCTGTGTGCCCCGGGCAATGAGCCGGCCACCACAATGGGCTTCATAGCTACAGATAATTTCATTCCCCTGCAAAGTGGTGATGGTGGCGGTAAAATGTACCTCGCTGCCTTGCAGGGCAGGTGAAAGATGTTCCACGGTAAGCATCGTACCAATACCTTCTTCTTCTTCCGTTTTCATTTCCAGCACAAACAACCGGCAGCACCATTCAGCGTCGCGGCCCAGGGCAAAGGTGGCGTACACCGGATGCACCTGACCGCTGTCGAAAGACGCACAGTCTTCTGCCCGCACATGACGGGTAAAATGTTTCACATCACCGGGCTGGAAGATGGCTCGCATATGTCACTTTTTGATCTGACCTAAGTTAAGGTATTCATTGTTAAGGGGCGCTACCGTGTTATTGCACTACCAGCACGGGTATTTTTACAAAGTGACGTACCTGGTTGGCCGTTTCCCCGTAAATCCAGTCCTTGATGCCTTTGTGGCCGTGGCCGCCGAGTACCAGGAAATCTGCTTTCTCATGGTTAACGATGCGGGCGATCTCTTTGGCGCGGTGGCGGAAGCCCAGCATACCCCTGGCTTTGATGCCGCGGCTGTTCAACAGCGCGAGGTAGGTGTCCAGCTGTTCCTGGTCCTTGCGGGTTTCAAAGTCATCCGAGTCTTTACCGAAGTATTTGGCTGAGGCGCTTTCCACGATGTGTATCAACAAATATTCCGTATGCTCGTTACCGTGAGCGATGGCGTTGGAGATGATCTGTTCGTCTTTTTTGCTGAATTCCAGGGCCATGGCGATGCGTTTGTATTCCGGTTTTTCCAGTTCACCGAGGGAGACCTGCGGGGTGTGGATGCCGCCGGATGTTTCCTGGCGGTAACGGCTCACCAGCGGGTATACCACCGTGATGATCAGCAGCACTACAAAGCCAAGGGAGGCCAGGATGATGATGCCGTCCACGAAGATGTTACCGTTGCCGGAGATATAGCCCATCGCTTCTGTGTACACCATGCGCATATTCAAATATACCAACAAAGCGGTGATAGCCCAGCTGAGGACTTTGGTAACGGGTTTGATGGCAAATTTGCCCATGGTGTGTTTATCGCTCACGAAGTGGATCAGCGGGATGATGGCGAAGCCCAGCTGCATGCTCAGCAGTACCTGGCTGAAGACCAGCAGGGCGCCCACTTCATTTTCGCCGGCGATAAGGATTACGAGGAAGGCCGGCACGATGGCCAGCAGGCGGGTCAGCAGCCGCCGCAGCCACGGGTTGATACGCAGGTGCAGATAACCTTCCATGATGATCTGTCCGGCGAGGGTGCCGGTCACGGTGCTGCTCTGTCCTGCCGCTATCAGCGCCACCGCAAAGAGGATAGGGGCGAGCTTGCTGCTGAGGAGCTGCTCCAGCAACTGATGTGCGTCCTGTATTTCCGCTACGTCTGTGCGGCCTGTTTTAAAGAACACGGCAGCGGCCAGGATCAGGATAGCGGCGTTGACCAGGAAGGCGAGGTTGAGGGCAATGGTGCTGTCTACAAAATTGAGTTTCAGCGCCTGTTTGATACCGGCGTCGTCCCGTTTGATTTTACGGGTCTGTACCAGTGCGGAATGGAGGTAGAGGTTGTGCGGCATTACGGTGGCACCGATGATACCGATAGCGATGTACAGCGCGGTATTATCGGGGATAGACGGGATGAAGCCCTGGGCCACCTCCCGCATATCGGGTTTGGCCATTACCAGCTGCACGAGAAAGGATACGCCTACCACGGCCACGAGCGCCACAATGAAAGCTTCCATTTTGCGGATACCGTACCGTTGCAGTATCAGCAACAGGAAGGTGTCCAGCACGGTGAGGCTCACGCCCCATATGAGCGGCAGGCCGGTCAACAGTTGCAGCCCGATGGCCATGCCCAGCACTTCGGCGAGGTCGGTGGCGGCGATGGCCACTTCTGCCAGCAGGTAGAGGATGAAGTTAACGCCGCGCGGATACGTCTCCCTGTTGGCCTGTGCCAGGTCGCGGCCCCGCACAATGCCCAGCCGGGCGCTGAGGCTCTGCAGCAGCAGCGCCATCAGGTTACTCATCAGCAGCACCCATATCAGCTTATAGCCGTACTGGCTGCCGCCTGCAAGGTCGGTGGCCCAGTTGCCCGGGTCCATGTATCCTACGGAAACGAGGTAGGCCGGCCCGAAAAAGGCGAACAGCTTCCTCCATTTTGATTTATTGCTTGTATCAATACTCTGATGTACCTCACTCAGGGACGTTGCACGATTGTAGTCCATAATCTTAAACAGGTCTTACCATGATATTTTTAGCTACCTGTTCACTGATAGTGAGGGCAGGCAGGTGTTTCATTTTGATTTCGATGGAATTATCATATTCGTAATGGGCGACGATCTCCAGCTGGGTGCCGAGGCGGATGCCTTTGGCGTTGAGGAAAGCCAGCAGGGCCACCGACTGGTCCGTGACAGCCGTTACCACCAGCCTTTTGGCATTGGCCTGGTCCAGCGATGTCTGCGGCCGCGGCTTGGCCATCCTGCCATGAGCGTCCGGGATAGGGTCTCCATGCGGGTCTACCGTCGGATTGCCGAGGTATTCGCTCAGGCGGTCGGTCAGCTTTTCGCTGCGCACATGCTCCAGCTCTTCCGCCAGCTCATGCACCTCTTCCCAGCTGAAAGCCAGCTTGTCTACCAGGAAACATTCCCATAACCGGTGGCGGCGCACAATCTGCAACGCCGTCTTACGGCCTTCCGCAGTGAGGGTGATGCCTTTATATTTTTCATAATCTATCAGTTGTTTCTCTTTCAGTTTTTTAGCCATATCCGTTACAGAAGCCGGTTTGGTATCCAGTTCATACGCCAGCCCGTTGGTGGTAACGGCTGTATCCCCTTCCTGGAGCTTGTAAATGGCTTTCACGTAGTTCTCTTCCGCAATAGATAAATTCATGTCGTCTAAAATATAGTTTAGACAAATCTAAATAATTTTGTTGAACTTTTCCCTATCCGGTATGTTTTTTGATTTTAGCTGCGCACATATAAAAATTATATCTAACTTTTCGCCCTGAATCAACTTTGCATGAAGCGTTACCTGTTATTATTATTGACAATTGGTGCACTGGCAGCCTGTAAATCCAACAAGAAACCTGGCAAAGGCGCTAATGAGCCGATGACATTTGAAGACTTCCAGGAACTGTTCACACCCGGAACATTGCCGTATAAACTGAATGCAGACTCCCTGCAGCTGAAAATAGCCGACTCGCTTGCAGTAGGCGCTGCTGACGTGAGCCGCTTTCTGACCGACACCCTCACCCAGGGAGATTATGGCAAAACCGAGAAAATAAAGCTGTTCCCGCTCACCCGCATCCAGGGAAACGTGACCAACTATATGGTCATCAAAGCGGTAGGCCGCACACAGACAACCGGTTACCTCTGCATACTCGACAAAAAAGGAAAATACCTGAACCGTTTGCGTATAGCCAACACCGGTAGCGCCGATGGTACTGTTATCTTCACTTCCATCGATAGTAAAAATGTAATTAAAATCAGTTCGGAGAAAAAACTGAGCGGCAGCAACACCGCCCTGAGAGAGGATTTCTATGCGGTGGGTAAAGACGGCGCAGTGCAGCTCATCATGACCAACTCCAACGGTCCTACCACACCCGGACAGATTTTCAACCCCATTGATACACTGCCCCGCAAACATAAATTCTCCGGCGATTATACTTCCGGCGATATGAGCCTGATCTCTATCCGTGACGGGGAAGACGCTAAAACTTTCCAGTTCTTCATCACCTTCTCCAAGAATAATGGCAGCTGCAAAGGTGAACTGAGCGGCAGAGGACATTATATTGCAGGCAACAGGGGCGAGTATAAAGACAGGGAATCTTCCTGTGGTATCGCCTTCCAGTTCTCCGCCGGCAGAGTCACTATCCGCGAGATAGGCGGTTGTGGCGCTTACCGTGGTATTAAATGTTTCTTCGAAGGGAATTATGTGAAAAAAGTGGAGAAGAAGAAAAAGAAGTAATCATCTTTAATGAGATAAAAAGAGAAGGCCGAAGCGGATAACATCGCTTCGGCCTTCTCTTTTTTATGAACGCTGTTTTACCGTATATCAAACTGTTCCAGTATTTCCTTTACCACTTTGGGGTTGGACTGTACATTCAGAAACTGGTAGTAAGCTGCACGGGTTACGGGCTTAAACGCTGTAGCGTATTTGGCTTCTGTCCATCCGGCTTTGATAGCGTCAAAAGCGGCCGGTTGTTGCTGATGTAGTTGCAGCAGCGTGCGGACGATCTGCGTTTTATTTTTTTGTTGCATGCCGGCACGCAGTAGCACCGGGCCTAACGGAATTTCCGCTGAAGACCAGAGTACTTTCACAGCCGCTACAGCACCGGGATTGTCTTTTCGCAAAGTGGCATATTCCTCTTTACCAAAAGCGGCGAACTGGTATTGTCCGTTGATTACTCCTTCCAGTGCGCTTTTATGATTGCCGGTATAGATGATGTCAGAAAAAACGGCTTCCGGGCTGGAGATACCGGCGCCGCTGAGTGCAAGGCGGGGAATGAGATTGCCGGAAGTAGAACCTTTGTTGACAAAGGCGAAGGTATTTTTCCCTTTTACTGTTTGCAGCGAGCGGATATCATTACCGGCAAAGTCTTGCCGGGCCACGATGCAGGACTTGTAGTGATCGCTGGCCGTATCCGGGGGAAACTGCAGGGATACGGTAGGGATATAGTGTTTTTGCGATTGCTGGTCATACAGCAGGTAACCCATGGTGCTGATAAAAGCGATGTCCACTTCCTGTTGGGAAAGGCCGGTGATCAGTTGCTGCACGGAAGGGTAGCTCTTTACTTTGACAGGACTGCCCAGTTGTTGCTGCAGCGTGTTGGCGAGTGGTTGCAGGTTGGCGGTCCTGGTGTTGGTGCTGTACTGGTAGGTGGCCAGTACCAGCGTATCGCGGGATGCCTGGCCGGCGACAGTGGTGGAATGGAGGCTGCCGGAGAGCAGCAGTGCTGTCAGCCACATAAGCTGTTTCATATGTACGTGTTTATAAGTGGGGATGTGTGCGGCGAAGGTAAGTATTAAAACAAAAAAGCCACTCAGTAGAACTACTGAATGGCTTTGTGTGGGAGCTACTGGATTCGAACCAGTGACCCTCTGCTTGTAAGGCAGATGCTCTGAACCAGCTGAGCTAAGCTCCCGGAAAAAGATCTTTTAAATGACGATGAAGTGTGGGAGCTACTGGATTCGAACCAGTGACCCTCTGCTTGTAAGGCAGATGCTCTGAACCAGCTGAGCTAAGCTCCC
>NZ_CAMLHC010000007.1 GCF_946479755.1 uncultured Chitinophaga sp.
AGTGACAGACGCCCTCGACCAGACGACGCATATCACCTACGAAGACCATCTGATGGTAAAAAAGACGGGTCGCGATGGCGTGTCTTTCTATTGGGAATACGACAAGCAGCGCCGCTGCGTGCATTCTTATGGCGACGGTGGCGTGATGGAAGGTTTCATCAGCTATCATCCCAAAGAAGGTTATAACGAAGTGACTAACGCGCAGGGCCATACGACCACCTACTACTATACACCGGACTTCGTTGTACAACAAATAAAAAATCCGCTCGGCAATTCCGTTTTCTATGACTATACGGCCGATATGGAAATTTACCGGGTGATCGATGCTGAAGGTAACGTTACCGGTTACACGTATGATGAAAGAGGGAATAAAACAGGCATGGTAAAACCGGATGGCAGCGAGACGAGGGCCATTTACGACGAAGCGGGACGGCTGATCAGCGTAACCGACGCGGAAGGAAACAGCCGCACCTTTATCTATTATGGCGGCTCCGGCTTGCTGCATACCATCACAGAAGGAGACGGCCGTATAAGGATTTACCGGTACAACGAGCATCAGCTGATAAGCCGCGTGGAAGAGGAGAATGACAGTTATACCGCGATCTCCTATGATGAAGACTACAACGTACAAAGCGTTACCATGGCAGACGGCTCCCACAGCGAATGGCGTTACGACGCCTGGGGGCAATGTCTGAAGGTGACTAATCCTTTCCGGGAGGAGCAGCAGTTCCGGTATGATCTGCTGGGCCGCGCGACCGATATCTGGTTGCCTGACGGCAATCATATCCAGCTGGAATATAACGCCTATGGCGAGGTAGTGACGGCGAAGGATAAACAACAAGAGATACATTACGAATACACGGCGCTGGGAAGCCTGAAAAAGCGGGATGAAAACGGTAAAAAAACGCATTATGTCTATAACACGGACGAGCAACTGACCGCTATCGTAAACCCGCTGGGGGAGACGTACCGCTTCGTTCGCAACGCCGCCGGCCAGATTGTGTCAGAGACAGGATTTGACGGCCTCGTGCGGCATTTTGAGCGCGACGGTGCCGGCCGCGTTATCCGGGTACACCGTCCCGGCAACCAGTGGACCCATTTCGAATATAGTACCAACGGGGAGCTTTGCCGCGTGGAATGGAATGATGGCAGCTTTGAAACCTTTAATTATAACCGCAACGGCCAGATCATAGAAGCGGCCAACAACCACAGCCAGGTACGGTTTGAAAGAGATGGCGCGGGTAATATCCTCACGGAATGGCAGGATGGTTGTGTGATCAACAGCCGGTACAATCCCGACGGTAAACGTACGGCGCTGAAAAGCAGCCTGGGGGCGGATATTAAAATGCAGTGGGACAGCTTCAGTGCGCTGACAGGTATCACAGCTGCCACAGGAGAGCAGGATCCCTGGACAACACATATTCAGCGCAACCTGCTGGGGCTGGAGATAGAACGTACATTGCCCGGCGGCGTAAAAAACAGCTGGAACTACCTTCCGGGCTCGTCTGCCGCCGGTACGCCCGACGGGCACCAGGTATACAGCAACGGCAGGACCACCCGCCACCGCCTCTACCACTGGGATGCCAACCAACGGCTGCGGCAGGCGACCGATGCGCTGACACGCGGCACCATCAACTATGGTTATGATGAATGGAGCCAGCTGGCGTGGGCACAATATGAGGACGGCAGCTACGATTATCGTTTACCCGACAAAGGCGGAAATCTCTATAAAACACAAACACGGAAGGACCGCAAATACGGCGAAGGAGGACGCCTGCTGGAAACAGAGAAAGCCCGCTTCCACTACGATGAAGAAGGCTATCTGCGGAAAAAGATAGTGACCAAAGGCGGCACGCCGGAGATATGGGAGTATGAATGGTATGCCAATGGTATGCTGAAGACCGTGCTGCGTCCGGACCAGAAAACAGTGTCTTTCCGGTATGACGCACTGGCCCGCCGGACCGAAAAGATCTTCAACGGCCGCGTTACCCGCTATGTTTGGGATACCAACAAACTACTGCATGAATGGTCTTATCCGTTAACCGAAAAACCGGTAACGGCTGTCAACGAATATGGCGAGCTGATAATGGACCGGCCGGAACCGGTGCCGCCGGAAAGCCTTGTCACCTGGGTGTTTGACGAAGGCTCGATGAGTCCTGCTGCCAAGCTCACTGCCACGGACCAGTTCTCTATTATTACCGATCAAATCGGCAGTCCATGCGAAGCGTATAACCGTGAAGGTGAGAAAATATGGAGCGCCGAATTGGATATTTATGGAAATGTGCGTAAGTTCGAAGGAAGCAAAGATTTTGTGCCGTTCCGTTTCCAGGGACAGTATGAAGATATAGAAACAGGTTTGTACTATAACCGTTTCCGTTATTACAGCCCTGAAGAAGGGCAGTATATCAGCCAGGACCCTATCGGCCTGGTGGGCAACGGTACTACCTTGTACGCCTATGTGAAAGATCCCAATGCCTACATTGATCCGTTCGGACTGGAATGCCGCAAGGCGCAGTTAAGGGAACTGGGCGTGCCGGAAGGACCGGGGGTATATCATATAGAACATGACGGTAAAGTATATACGGGCTCTGCGGACAACCTGCTGGAAAGGCTGGCCAGCGGCGAGAAAAAACATAAAAAGGCGACAGAAATGCTCTTCGACGCCGAAGGTAAATTGAGGGATGACGTGACCCTGACCATCAAAAAAGTGGATATGGGCGATGTCAGCCAGGTGCCCATCTCGGAAAAAAGAGCCAAAAACCACGTGCTGCGCAGCTTTGAACAGGAAGTGATGGATGACCAGGGCAATGTGCCGAAGATGAACGGATCGCAGAACTCGATCCGGGCCGCTTCCGAAAACAGGGTAGACGAGTTCCTGGGAGAACGCAATACGGCCGGCGCCGACTGGATTGAATAACGCATTGAAATTTAAAAGCATCAGGAATGTCTATCAGTTATATCGGTAAAATCATTCCATCGGGCGCTCCCCGGTGGCTCATGGGACAGACACTGCATACCGCAGAAAAGGAGCGGTTTAAAGGATACAAGGACAGAGGGCTGGAATGGGGCGTCATCGAAAAAAGTAAGCTGGCGGACATCGATTTCCTGGAGCTTTGGCCGGATGATGACAGTACCACCGCCATACCGCCGGTAGTGGCCACCTTGCCGAACCTGAAAACACTGATCATCCCTTCCTGGTTTGTACCGCACCTGAAAGCGGAAGACCTTCCGCCCGGCGTGGAAGCCTTGCAGATAGGAGTTAACAGCGAAAACAAACCGAAGGTGAACTGGAACAAGGACCTGGTACTGCCGGACATTACCTTGCTGGATATGGGCCGTGTCCTGTCTGACTTCAATGCCGGTAATTTCCCGGGGCTTTCCAACACGCTCGCGATTACCATGGGCAATAAAAAACTGGACCCTTCCGAAATCGGGAAATGTAAACACCTGAAAAATCTTTTCCTGCACAAAGCCGATACAGTGGAAACCCTCAGCCAGGCAGGCGCCGCGTCCCTGCGTTTCGCCGGCTGGATGGAAGGAAAACAGGAAGATTTCAAAGGACTGAAAGGTTATGGCGAAGTGCGGGAGGCTGAAATCAAATGGAATAAAAAACTGACCTCGCTGGAAGGGCTGGAACACCTGTCCAAACTGGAACAGCTGGATATTTCCGACTGTTCCAAACTGGAGCACCTGGGGGATATCATGCATATCAAAACCCTGCAATGGTTCCGTATTATGGAGAGTGGCAAGGCCTGGACTACCCACATCGACGATATCAAAGCGAAATTTACCAAAGCCGGATTTGAAAAGATACGGTTTGAGCCGGATGGCAACTACTCGTTGCTGGAAATCTGGCGAAAAGCATAAGCCGGATACTGCTCTTAAAGATAAAAAGAACCGCTTCTCTGAAAAGAAAAGCGGTTTTCTTTTAGCCTAATCCTTTATCATCTAGAAAACCAAAAAACATGCTGCGGCTTGCAGCCTTTTTATTAAAGACAGTCAAATCGCGTAACAGGTGCAGTGAGATTTTAAAAAAAACAGCTGCAGAACGCAAAAAGCCTTACAGCACACGCTGTAAGGCTTTATTACTTTTATTACTACGGATTTAACCGCTTTTCCGTGTTGAGCACGTGTAAAGTCGTACATGCTTTGAACTATTCAGCATAAAAAATGTTATTGCTTCATCAGTTCTCCGGGGCGCGGCCCTTCGGAGAACAGTTTTTACCTTCAAAAAACCATCACATATGAAAAACCCGATTGCATCTGAAGTGATTAACGCTATCAGCCATTCCGCTGGTATTCCCCAGGAATCTGTTACCGCCGACCGGACATTGAACGACCTGGGAATGAACTCTATCCTGGCGGTGCAGCTGTGTACCAAATTACAACAACAGTTTGGTGTGGAAACTTCCCCGGAACAGATATTCCAGATGGGAACAGTGGGGGAGATCGTAGACTACATTGAAAGCAGGGCTAAGTAAAGGAATGCAGTAAGCAGAAGTTACTACAATGAAAAGCATTATACAAGCGTGTATAATGCTTTTTTTGTGCCAGGGTGGCCGCTGCAGCCAGGACAGGTTGAAAAACTCCCTGTATCCAGGGATATATCCCCGCAACGGGATATTTATCTTTGCCACCATCGATGAGCGGACAAAACAACGATGGCCGTTCGCAGGGCATCTTTGCGTCATTGCACCATATATGTTATGTTTGTAATTCGAAAATAATAGGCTGTAGTAAGGGCGTTAACCCCCAAACCGGCTATTTTAGTACGTTTTATGAATGGCCGCTTTGAAAAAGTTATCAGGTAAAAAAATGATGAGCAGGGAAAAAGGATGTGCAGGCAGGCCTTTACATTTTACCTGTTTGCTGCTGATCATGCTGCTGACGGCTGCTTTCGTTTCTGCCCAAACCCGGGAAGATTCGCTGCGGGGCGTGCTGGCACAAAAAGCGCTGCCGCTGGAGCAACGTATACCCACCATGGTACGATTGGCGCAGACCGTATTTTTTAACAGGGACTGGGCACAGGGCGTGCAGCTTTTCCGGGAGGCACTGATAAAGGCTGCGCCTTTGAAGGACGGGCAATACCGCGCACACGCCTACGGGGCTCTGCTGGGCGCTTATTACATCATGGGCGATAGTGTCGCGGCCCGCCGCTGCCTGGACAGTGCGATGTGGTATGCCCGGCGTACGACCAGCAAAAAAATACAGGGTTATGTGCAGTATATGAAAGGGTGGATGGAGGTGCGCTCCCATAAAGAGATAGCAGCGCTCCGTAGCCTGCAGCAAGCCCTTGCCTTGCTGGAAGACGAACCATCGGCAGCTGTGACCCGGTTGTCCGTGTACGGTGAGCTGGCCTTCGTTTATTTTCAGTGGTACGACCTGGTAAATATCGAAAAGTATACCCGGCTGGCGCTGGCAGAGGCGCCGCATACCAACAACCCCGACGATCTCGTCACCACCAACCAGGACAGGGGCAGTTATTTTATCAATCTTTATCGTAGCAATACTGCCGACCGACAGGCGCTCGATTCTGCACTCTGGTTTATGCGAAGGGCGTTTTATATCGGTCGGGCCAACCGGGCGAAACTGGCCGTTCCGAGTAGTATTCCCCATTCAGCCATCGGCATCGCCAATATCTTTCTCGCTTTTTTTGCCAATACAGAAGCGATTAAAGACAGTATCCATTATTACAACCGGATAGCGCTGGAAGAGGCCAGGGCCACGAAGCAGTTTGCTGTGGAAGCAAGCGTGTACAATACGCTGGGCAGCATGGCTTTTGAAAAAGGGGATTACCCCAGTGCCATCAGCTATTTTCGTGCGGCCGTTGATACCGGCGGAAAAGATATCCTGCATAATACCTTCGACCTGTCACAATCTCACCTGATGTTGGCTGAATCCTATGAACGAACAGGTGATACCGCCCGGTCGTTGCAGCATTACAAGGAGTATATGACGCTCTATAAAACACAGTTCGACGAGGGCAAGATGAATAACGCGCGGGAGCTGGAGGCTAAATACGAGATCGCCAAAAAGGAAAAAGACATATTGGAGATACGCCTGCTGGCGGAGCAGCGTAACCGGCAACTGGTGCAGGCGCGGGTGCTGGCCGGGCAAAAGGACCGTGACCTGCTGGCGGCCCGCTATGCTGCCACGCTAAAGGATAAGGCCCTGCTGGCAGCGGAGTACGAAAAGGGATTGAGACAGCAGGCGTTGATCACCGCTAATTATAAAACAGCTAAGCGGGAGCAGGAGTTAAAAGTGATGGGGGAGCAGATGACCTACAACCGGAACATGAACAAAATTTATGCGGTACTGACCATCGCTTTCTTCCTGGCAGGGCTTTTCCTCTATTATGCTTACCGGCACCGCTCCAAATCGCTCGCGCAGAACAAAAAGCTGCATGACCTTGAGCTGGGCAGGCTAAAACAGGAACATCGCATTTCCATGTTGTCGGCCACACTGGAAGGGCAGGAGGAAGAACGTGCCCGCCTGGCGCGCGACCTGCATGATGGACTGGGAGGCCTGCTGTCCGGTGTGAAGATTGAACTGTCCGGCCTGACGGCGCTGACGACCGACCCGCAACAGGGAGCTATTGTTGGTAAATCGCTCCATCACCTGGACACTGCGGTGGATGAGTTGCGCCGCATCGCGCAAAGTATGATGCCGGAGGTATTGCTGGCCTATGGGCTGGGCGAGGCTGCGCGGGAGTATTGCAACGGCCTCAGAAAGTCGGGCATCCCTGTCACCTGCCAGGTATATCATTATAAAAACGATATGGACCCTAATCGCCAGGTATCGCTGTACCGCATTATGCAGGAGCTGGTGAACAACGCCGTGAAGCACGCCAATGCCGCGCACATACTGGTGCAGCTGCAGCAAAGCGATACCCGGATGTATCTGACGGTGGAAGATGACGGGGACGGCTTGGACAAAACGCAGATGACCCGGCTGAAAGGCGCCGGGCTGGCTAATATACAGTCCCGGGTAGAAATGCTGCAAGGTAAGCTGGAGGTACATTCGTCACCCGGAACCGGGACCAGCTTTACGATTGAATGTTTAACAACGGCTGAAAAATAAGAACGTTATGATTAAAGTGATGATAATAGACGATCACCCTATTGTGCTGGAAGGGTTGAAAAACCTGCTTTATGGCCGGGAGGGGATGGAACTGGCAGGTTGCTTCGATACCGGAACAGCGGGATTGGAAGCGCTCAGGCACCTGGAGCCCAACGTCATACTGCTGGATATTAATCTGCCTGATATCAGCGGTACGGATATCTGCCGCCAGATACGCAAGCGCGACAAGGACGTGAGGATTATCGCCCTGAGCGTACATAACGAGCGTCCTGTTATTAAAAATATGCTGCAAAGCGGTGCGAATGGTTATGTGCTCAAAAATTCCGTAGGTGACGAAATTATTGCCGCCATTCATGCCACCCTGCGGGGCAATAATTATCTCTGCCGGAAAACACAGGAAATCATGAGCGTCGTGAGAGAAGGCGACCTTTTGGAAATACCGCAGATTACCCGGAGGGAAAAAGAAATTATGGAACTGGTGAGCCAGGGACTGACTACGCCGCAGATTGCTGAAAAGCTTTTTATCAGCGCGCATACGGTAGAAAGCCACCGGAAAAACCTGATCGAAAAATTTGACGTTACCACTATGACAGCGGTGATTAAACTGGCGATGCAGTATAAACTGATATAATCGCTGTAAAAAAAATCGCTGTTTCCAGGGATATAACCGGCAATGCCCGACACTAATTTTGTATCATCATCAATCGTATTTTTCAATCCATTTAAGCAATATTCATTATGCAAAGAATCGGCTCCTTTTTAATTATTATCGGCCTGCTGGCTGTGATCCTCGATTTTTTTAACCGTGTGCCCCGTATCCTGGCCTGGATCTATGAATGGGGGAATGGTCCGGCCTGGGCTATTAAAATTGGCCTTATTGTTTTAGGAGCTATACTATACCTTATGAGCGGTAAAAATCTGCAAAAGGATTAAATCCCCTGGCCTTTCACCATTGTTTTGTGAAGTACTTTCAGGCAGCTAAAGACCTGTGAGGTTTCAGTACCTTGCGGGTCTTGCTTTTGATAGGTATACTTATCTAGATGTAATGTGTCGGACGTTATCCTGCCAATTTGCCGGAAATCGTTATTTTTGCCCATTAAGAACGGACTTAAATATAAGTTATAATTATAATTGGTAAGAAAATAAGGACTTCATGCAAATTCCATTGAGATCTATTCTGTTGCTGTTATTGCCATTTGCCAGCTTTGCACAGAAAACTGTTGTACCCGGTAGCCCAGACATTAATACCAGCCGTTTGAAACCCGGAAAGTCACTGTTCACCATTTACTATGTAAAGGATAATAACTGGACGAAGAAGGGGACGTATACCCATGAGCTATCCATTTCGGATAACCAGCTGCGGTTTGTGGCCGACTATATCGATGAAAAAGGAGAGTGGTACCGGAAGCGGACTTCCGTGGCGGACGCAAAAACGCTCAGCCCTGTCAGCTATAAGTCTGAAGGCCTGAAAAACTCCCTGGACCTTACTTTCGGAAGCACCGTTACCGGCAAGTACCGCGCGAAAGGAGAAAAGGACAAACCGCTGACGATCAAGCCGGCGGCCAGGTTCGTCGATTTTAACGTGTCGGAGCTTCTTTTTACCACCTTGCCGCTGGATGTGGGTTACAAGGCTATCGTTCCTGAGTTTTATTATGGCACCAGTCCTGACAGTGTATTGTCTAATTACGTGATAAAAGACGTGAAAAGCTACATACAGCGTTCTCCTAAAACCGGAAACCATGAAAGCTGGTTGGTGAATGTACTGGAAGAAGAATCCGGTGCTATTTACACGTATATCATCGACAAAAAAGATCACCGGATCTGGCAAAGAGAGATGCCGGTGGGTAAAGGAACGATCGAGATCTGCGTAAATGAGGAACTGGATTACCAGCCGATAGCCGCTAAGTTTGACAAGGAAGAAAACCTGAAGATGCTGGAGAAAGGCAACAGCGTTATTACCGGTACCGCTTTTGCCAGGGACCGCGGCGGCAGCAAGATACAGGTGGTGAATATCAACAGGGCACAATTTGCCCCCAGAGGTACCGTTGTGTCCATCCTTCCTAATTCGGCCTATATTGAAGAATGGAAAGAGGTAAACCGCAAGATCAGGAAACGCAGAAAAATACCTGAGGTGCCGATCGATCCTAACGTGGCCGCCTGTATTAAAACAACCAAGGTGTATGATGATAGAGGGCATTTTGAATTTACCAACCTGATGCCGGGTGAATATATATTGCTCACCACTTTTGGCTATACGCACCGCTACTCTTACAGCTATCAGTCAGGGACGTCCAACCTGGTGCATCCGAGTGGAACGGTGTTGTCGTCCAGCCCTATTTACAGCCATGGCAGCGGGGCTACCGGCGCCACTGCGGAGATTGAAATGAAAGTGACGATTAAGAAAGACGGAGATAAGGTAGATATCAATCTGAAAGATGTGCGATAGGACGCAACTCCCGGAAAGTATACATGGAAAAGCCTTCAACGAACCGTTGAAGGCTTTTTTGTTGGGTGCGGTCAGCGTGCCGGCCCGCATCTGATGAACTGATTTGGTCATCGAAATGAGAATACTGGTCATTCTTTTTTTCACAGGAAGGAGGTTGGCCTACCTTGCAACAGGTAACAAAAACGTAAACAACTGTATGCGCGGAAAACGTCTTCTTTTATCCCTGGCAGGAACCCTGTTTATAAGTCCTGTTTTGCTGAAGGCCGGTACAGACAAACCCACATTAACCATGAATAAGACAATGGAAAGAGACTCAGCGGTCGTTTCAAAATTGAAAGATCTGTTAGGCAAATACGCCGAAAAAGAGCCCGGCTTTACTTTTATGGCCCGGTATGACAACAGTATCCACTATGAAGGGGCGGTTGGCCTGGCGGTCCTGGCGCCCGCAAGAAAACTGGTGGTCAATGATGTGTTTAACCTCGCTTCCGTTTCCAAGCAATTTACCGCGTTTGCGATATTGCTGCTTGAAAAGGAGGGAAAACTGTCGCTGGAAGAGTCTCTTTACAAATTTATGCCGGAACTGGGGGAGTATGTAAAACCGGTTACAATCTCTCATCTGATTCACCATACGAGCGGGTTATGGGATTATATAGAACTGGCGGAAAAAAAGGGTATTTTTATGACTGATACGCTAACCAGTGCGGAGACGTTAAAACACTTGTGTGAGTTGACTAAAACTGAATTTGTACCCGGTACCCAACATGCATACAGTAATACCGGTTACTTTTTGCTGGCTCAAATTGTGGAGAAAGTGAGCGGGATGACCATCAGGGAGTTCAGCCGGTTGCGAATATTTGAGCCATTGGGCATGCATAATACTTTTATCGTCGATCACTATCCTGTTGGCCGGGACTATGTGCTGTCTTATGATGCGGCAAACAACAAAGACGAAGTCATATGGGATCACACGGGGGATGGCCAGGTACATAGTAATGTACATGACCTGATGCTTTGGGGGCAGAATATGGCGACCGGTAAAGTAGGAGGGGTAGCACTGATAAGAAAAAGCACCACTCCCTTTTGTCCTCAAACGCTACAGGGAGAAAAGGTTACAGACTATGAGCCGTATGCTTTCGGGCTCATCGCCGGCAAGATCGGGGACACCCCAATATTGGAGCATTCGGGCGGATGGGCGAGCTACAGTACTAATTTTATTCGCATTCCCGGCTCAAAACTGACCATCGCAGTACTCAGTAATAGCGCACGGATGGACGCGGTGGCCGTTAGCTATGAGATTGCAGAGATACTGCTGAAAGAAAAATAAAGACTGTCATTACTTTTCCCGTACTTCGCTGTCAAATGATTTTATATAAACGATGATGCCAGATTTATCCGGCGGAGAGCAACATATCCGCTGTGTCACGAATTTTCAGGACCTGGTCGCTACGCCATTTCGTGGGGATGTGAACGCCATTTGCTGGGAGCGCGAGCTCACAGGCGATTTTTCTGAGATCATGAGAAAGGTAGCGCTGAGCGGAAATATAACGGAAATTGAACCGGAGGAACTTCGGGCCCTTCAGCTGAGCGAACAGGGAGCACTTGCCCGTGATATTCTTTTAAAAGACCTGGAACTGTTAAGAGCGCATGGTGCATCGCCTGTCCTGAATGTGATCAGCTACTACGAGCGGGATGAAACTTACCCGTTTTTTCCCACCGATGTTTATTCTTTTCACGTAGATCGCTCTCCCGTCCCCACCGATACTTTTTTATGCACCTATTATGGCGCGTCGAGTGATATATTACCCAATGCACAAGGCGAAAAGAAAGTGCTGGTACCGGAAATACGGGACCAGCTCAGAAAGCTGTATGGTGGCGCGGAAGAAGGGTTTGAACAGTTTCTGGAAGACAATTTCTTCGATTTGCATTACCAGGCTAAACCCGATGCACGCCCGATAAACCTGGGCGTCGGTAACCTGTGGCGGCTGGCGGTGGACCATCCTGAAAGCCGGGTGCCTCCCTGTTTGCATCGTGCACCGAAGGAGAGGGCGGGGGAGAGCAGGTTGTTGTTGATTTGCTAACTTTAAATGCGATAGTAACTAACCACAAATCTTCTATTAAGATGTCGGAATGGCAAAAGTTCAGTCACCTGTTCAAGCGGGAGGAAATACCTGCAAAGACGGTTTTATTGAAAGAAGGAGAAATTGCCAGAAAAGTTTATTTTATTGAAAAGGGATGCTGCAGGCTTTCTTTCAACAACGATGGTAAAGATATTACCTTCCAGTTCTTCTTTGAGGGGGAGGGTGTTTCATCCGCCGAAAGTTTCCGGTACAATAAACCCAGTCTCTATTCTATCGAGAGCCTTGAACCGTCTATCGTACATTCACTCAGTAAGTCAGATTACCTGGCAATCGTTGAAAGTTCACCTGTTATTAAACAGGACATGGAAGAACAAACTTTTCAGCGGCTTGCCTACGTAGAACACCTTTTCCTGTCCAGGATTAAAAACAGCCCCGAGGAACGATATCAGGAACTACTGCAGCAATACCCCCAAATCCTTCAGAGAGTACCGCAGCACTACATTGCATCTTTCCTGGGGATCACATCCGTTTCCCTAAGCCGGATCAGGAACAGGCGTTAGGTTTTATTAACAATTGTTATCGTCCTCCATTTGTATAATGCTGAATTTTGACTTAAGAAGTTAAACCAATCAAAATTTAAAAGCTATGCAACAGTTCACGATCCAGATTCCTGACAAGGACCTCGAATATCTTCACCAAAGGCTTTCCAATGCCCGCTGGTTTGACTCCGCCATTGAAAGCGGCTGGGAAAAAGGGGTGCCTACCCGGCATTTAAAAAAATTGGCCGACCATTGGCTGAACAAATTTGACTGGAAAAAACAAGAGGCTGCCCTCAACCAGTTTCCACAGTTCGTTACGGAAATTGATGGGCAAAATATCCATTATTTGCATGTCAAATCACCGAAACCGGGAGCGGTACCTTTGATGCTGATTCACGGCTGGCCAGGATCTTTTGCAGATTTTCTCAAGGTGATCAAACCGCTTACTGATCCGCAGGATGCCGGCCAGGTTGCTTTTGACCTGGTCATCCCATCTATTCCAGGCTTCGGGTTTTCTACGCCTGTAAAAGAGAAAGGCTGGAATATGATAAGAATAGCCACCGCGTTCACCACTTTAATGACACAGCTCGGGTATGAGAAATTCGCGGTCCATGGCGGCGATATGGGTGCAGGTGTTGCTGGTATCATGTCGGGCGTTGCAGCCTGCCACCTGATCGGTACCCATATTAATACTGATTTTTTTGCAGTAGCAGGACTGGGGATGTTCCCCGCCGATACTTCGTTTTTTACAGAGGAAGAAAACGGGCGGCTGGACCGGATGAAAGCGTATAAAAAAGATGGAACAGCCTATTTGGATATCCAGGCTACAAGACCGCATACCATTGGCATTGCTTTATCTGACAGCCCGATAGGGCAACTGGCGTGGATGGTGGAGAAATATAAAGAATGGACGGATGAGGACAAAAACCTGCCTGAAGACGCTATCGATATAGATCAGCTATTGACAAATGTTTCCCTGTACTGGTTCAACCAGGTGGGAGCATCCAGTGCCGGGATCCTTGCTGAAAATATGAGCATGGCTTTCGACTGGGGTGGCGACCATTCACAGGAAGCCAGTCAGTGGACACCTCCTAAGATTCCATCCGCCATAGCCTGTTTCGGTAAAAAAGAAGATGAGTCCTTATTGAAAAAACTGACGTCGATGATGGGAGCACCCGATAGGTGGAGTTTCTATGACAGCGGTTGTCATTTCCCGGCAATGGAGGTACCAGACTTGCTGGTACAGGATATCAGGCAGTTTTATTCGGGCATTGTACGGTAAGATATAAAAGGTACTGTAAAGGAAGCAGCACTTACATACGATTGTAAGTGCTGCTTTTTATTTTACTGTCCTTTCCCGAAATCGGGGGCAGCTTTATCATACCAGATGCGCTGTGAACTAAGGGTAGGCAAGTCCTGCGCGTTGGGAGTGAATCCCTGCTGCTGCATGGCCGCCGACCAGTTGGCCCTGTTCACCTCTCCGGGATCTATCAGCCAGAAACGGCGTGGGATCAACTCGTTGAATGGTTCCCTGCCATAGTAGGTCGAACCGGTTTTAGGGTAACCGGTACGTCTGCAGAATACATATGCTTCATTGGGCTGGCGGTACATCCCCAGGAATTGCTGGATATAAATTTTTTCCAGGTTGTTGACACCATTGAATTTCACCAACGGGTTAGCCAGGTAGTTGTTGACCTCTGTTGTCCCATCGCCGGAATAAGCGGTGGTGGAGCCCGCGGTTGCTGCTATGGTATTCATGGTCTGTATCGAGGAGGTGATTCCTTTTTTGTACCAGTCTTCCGCACTGCCTTTGGTGTTCACGCCGCCGGCATAACCCTTCTGGATGAACTCCGCTATATAAAAGCAGGTTTCCGCATAGGTAACGGCAACATCCATGAACTTACCGGTTGCCTGGTTGAGCTGGGGAGAGAAAAACCTGCGGTTAATAGCAGAGATCAGGGAGTATTTCGTGAACTGGCTTACCGGGAGCGGGTTCCCGATATAGGATGCCACATCGGGATTGGTGGTCCAGTCGGCTGGTCCTCCCTGGTACATGATCAGCGGATCGTTCGGATCAATGAAGGCAGGAAGCGATACCTGGTATTTAGCCAGTGAATCTTTATAACTCCCCACCAGGTCATTTTTTTCGAAGTATACCGGTAACCGGGGATCATTGGTTTTCTTCAGGAAACTCATAATAGAAGTGGTGGCGTACCTGCGGCTGCGGTAATCAATATCTCCCCCGGTCCCGAAAGGAACATAGGTGGCATTAACATATTTTACCTGCGAATCATTGTCGCTAATGGGGCCTATCGCGTCTTTCATCACTTCCTGGAAGATGGCCTGGCATTTTGCTTTGTCTGCATTCTCTAACCTGGCGGCTATACGAAGTTTAAGGGTATTGGCCAGTTTTACCCATTTTACCCAGTCGCTCTGGTAAAAAATGTCAGAGGGTCCGTAAACCGCTTGTGATACCATTGAATTATCGGACAGTACTTTAATGGCCTCGTCGAGCTGACCAAGCCAGTTGGCAAAGAGGGCCGGCTGTTCATCATAAACGGGATTGTATTTCTGTTCGTACCGTCCTTTTACGGCCTCGCTAAAAGGAATAGAGCCATTCATGTCTGTCACCTTGATGCCGTGCAGCACCATCAGGATGTTGGTAACTACCTTTATTTTCTGGTACTTTTCCTTGTCGGGCATAGCATCCACCTGCCGCCTGATCTCATTCAGATTAGGTAGTATCTGGAGGTAGTAACTATTGTACCGGGTATTTACGTTGTTGGTAATTTCGTACGGACTGGAAGTGACATGTTGTGTAAAGCGCATTAGCTGTTCCATGCTTTCCCATACCCACTCGGTGCCCTGGTAGGTAAAGATTTTGTCTTCCGAATAGCTGAGCAGGAATTTTACATCCGGTTTACTCACCAGGCTTGGGTCGGTGTTGATATCGCCAAAATTTTTGGAGCAGGAACCGGCGCCCAGCAGGGCCAGTGCTATGTAGACCTTTATATATCGGTGTTTTATATTTTTCATGATCTTGTTTTTTGATGTAGCAATAAACCGTTCATCAGAACCCTACCCTGATAGTACCTGCGATCGAGCGGATCATCGGTAAAAATCCTTCTTCACCGGAATAAGCAGTGTTGTTGGAGTTGTTGGAAGCAGGGTTATAGTTGTAGGGGAGACTGTTGTAGAGGTACAGCAGGTCGCGGCCTACAACAGCCACGCTCAGGTTATTGAGCATCAGTTTTTTGCAGATACTGGCCGGGAACTGGTACGCCAGCGATACCTGCCGCAATGATACCCAGGTGTTCTTTTTGACCCAGTAATCGGCTACACCTGTGGAGGAGGAGCCATAGCGGTAATAAAATTGCGGAGCATGCGTAGGCTCTACATATCCTTTTTCGTAGGCTTGTGCGTAGGACATGCCGCCTACGTCCACCTGTGTCCCATCGGGCTGTGTGATTGTCTGGCCTTTCGGGAATACGCCATCGGGGATCAGGCCGTCGTCGTAGGTCTGGCCATCGTATTTGCTGGTCCAGGTAATACCGCCGGTTGCGGCATCCCTTCCTGCCAGGGTATTGGGGAATACGCCGGTGTGGGTACCGTAACGGTAGGTGAGGAGCACAAAATCGCCCCCTATTTTAGCATCCAGCAGTACATTCAGCGAAAAGCCTTTATAGCGGAAGGTATTGCCCCAGCCTGCCCTGAATTTGGCATTGATGTCGCCAACATCCTGCCAGGTATTGCTACGGGCCGGGAATGCGGCACGGGCATCAGAGCGCCAGGCCAGTACCGGTTTACCGTTGTTGGGATCATCTACCGGGTTGCCATTGGCATCTTTGGCCTGGTATGGGCTGGAGTGAATCAGTGTGCGTAATACGCCATAGGACTTACCTACCACGGCCCAGGTGCTTATTTCGCCGATATTGGCGCCCAGGTCATATTCTGTCCGGCCGGGGTATAAATCCTTAATAAGGTTGCGGTTGAAGGAGTAGTTAAGATTGGTGCTCCATTCAAAATTCTTTGTTTTAACCGGTGTTCCGTCGATCATCAGTTCAAGTCCCCTGTTCTGGATGTTACCGGCGTTGATGATAATACCATCCTGTCCGCTTTCCGGAGGGGTGGCTACGTCGAGGATCTGGTCCCGGGTGTTATCCTGGTATACGGATAAATCAAAGCCTATCCTGTTTTGCAGGAAACGCATTTCGGCGCCTAATTCCTTGGCTATTTTCCGTTGTGGCCTCAGGTTAGGCTGTATGACCATCAGCTTGCCGGTGAGCGGGTCACGGTAGCGGCTATAGGTCGACATAGGGATATCGGTCCCATTGGACGAGGTGAAGCCGTTGAAGGTGAATCCGGGGTTGATGGTGAACGGATCGGTATCGTTACCCAGTGCTGCAAGATTTCCTCTCAGCTTACCATAACTGATCCAGGAGGGCAGTTTGAATGTTTCTGAAAACAACCATGATAAGCTAACGGCCGGGTAGTTGTAAAAGAAGTTACCGCCGCCGTTGGTGTAGGCCAGCGCGGAGGACCAGTCGCCCCGGAAGGTGGCCTGCAGGAACAGCTGGTTTTTCCAGGCCAGATCGGCGCTGGCATAAAGGGAGTTAAAAGCTTTTTTGGTTTTAAGTCCACCTTTGGGTTCCATTTTTTGCGCGGAGTTACCCAGGAAAAACTGGCCGGGGTAGTTCAATCCGCCTACGGTTTCGCTGTAGTTAAAGGTCGTCTGGAAGCGCTGGGTTTCGCCGCCTATATAACCGCTCAGGTCCAGGTCTTTTGCAAGGGTTTTATTGATCATCAGCATCCATTTGAGGAAATAGCTTTCCTTGCTGGTATGTCCAAGTCCATAAAGACCACCTTTGAAATCGGGGCTTTGTCCCAGTTCCTTGTTTTCATTCTTTGTATACAGGTTATTGACGTTACCTTCCAGTAGCAGTTTAGCCCAGGGCGTTATGGTGGCGGTGAGGGCTATACGTCCGCGGATGGTTTGTTCATTCTGCAGGTATTCATTTTCAAATAAACTGAACCAGAAACGGGATTCCGGCGCTTTGTTGGGCTCATTAGGGTCCGCCGGATTGGGGGCGCCTCCGAATACGCTGGTGTAGTGGGCTTTCTGCATCCAGTATTTCGTATCATAGTTACGGGGAAGGATCCACGAAAACAGTTTCCCGAAGTTATAGGAAGCGAAAGCGTCGAGTCCGCCGAGCCGGGGCGGATTTTTACCTGCAAAGTCGGTGTAGTTGGCGCTGACATCGGCACTGAGGAACCTGTTGATGGTATGCGTGACCCGTACGTCGAAGCTGTTTTTTAACAGGCTGTTTTTAGCGACGATCCCCTGGCTTTGATCGCGGGTGTAGGACACCCTGAAGGTGGACCTGTCGTTACCGCCGTCCAGCGCAATATTGGTGGCGGAGCCGCGTCCGTTCTGGAATGCATCCATGAAGTTATCGGGCTGTGCTACATATTGAGTGGGGGTACCATCGTAATTCAGCACCTCCTGTCCGGCGAAACGGGGTCCCCAGTTTTCCAGTTCGCGTCCTACCTGCCTGTCAATATATGGTTTGCCGGTAGTGGGGTCTGTTGGGAATACCTTGGTCCTCCAGCGTTCGTTCGATTTATAATTAGGGTCGCGGTTGTCAGTAAAGAAATAACCTACGGTGCCGCCTCCGAATTCATTCTGGAAGTCCGGGCCGGCGTAGGGACGGAAGGTGTTGAAGGTCTGGCTAACGTTAACCCCTATCCCTTTTCTTTCCCGTCCTTTTTTACTGGTGATGAGGATAACGCCGTTGATAGCCCTGGAGCCGTACAAAGCCGCGGCAGAAGAGCCTTTCAGCACGGTGACGGACTCAAAGTCTTCCATGTTGAGGTTTTTCAGGTCGTTACCAAAATCGCGGCCCGTGCCGTTGAAGGTATTGTTTTCCACGATCACCCCATCTATCACAAATATGGGCTGGTTATTGGTGCCCAGCGTGGAGTTACCGCGGATCACAATTTTGGAGCTGCCGAAGAGCCCTCCGCCGCCCTGGTCAATCTGCACCCCGGCCACTTTGCCCTGCAGGGCATTTACCGGATTTACCTCGTTGGTAACGGCGAGGTCAGCGCCTTTGATCTCAGTGGTGGCATACCCGAGGCTTTTTTTCGTCTTGGTGACCCCCAGCGCTGTTACGACCACCTCTCCGAGCTGTTTGTTATCCTCTGCAACAATGACATTCACAATACTCCGGTTGTTGATAGGCACCTCCTGTTTGAGAAAGCCAATGGCATTGAATATCAGGGTGCCGTTGCCGGGCGCGGTGATGATGTAGTTACCCTGGGCATCGGTTACGGCCCCGGTCTTGGAATCCTTCAGCATGATGGATACTCCGGGAATGGGTTCGCCCCGGACGGAGCTGACTTTTCCGATGATTTTGCTGGTTTGTGCCATGGCAGTGCTCCAGTAAAGTAACAGGTACAATACGATGGCCCCGGATCTGTAGGGGTGTGAACATGTCCACATACGTTTGATTTTGATGGTTGATGATAAAAAATAACAAGTGTAATGATTTGCGTGCTATTGATTTGCTGTGTTCATAAGGGGACAGATTTATCGGTACTATGTTTAAGTATAGGAAAACGTTACGCCGGAGGAAAGAATGGATTGTTTGCTGCTTCTCACAATCCCGTTGCCGTATTATATGTAACAAATGGTATCCCTAAATGTTGCAACGGTATTCTTTTTGAAAATAAATAAAACAATCCGGAATTAATAATTATCTTTAAGACAGATGCCTGTATTTATGATAGCGCATCTGTCCTCCTGCCTTTATACATTCCATCCTGCCTTTATTTATTCCATTTTTTTTCTGATAGCGTTCGCTTATTTGATTCGCATATAACTAACCAAACATCTGATTGCTATGAAAAAAAAGGGATTTTTAATCGACATGGATGGCGTAATCTACAAAGGCAGTGAGCCCATTCCCGGCGCAGTAGATTTTATCAACGGGCTCAGAGACAAAGGGCTGCCCTTCCTCTTCCTCACCAACAACAGCCAAAGGACCAGCAGGGATGTTTGTTACAAGCTCAATAAAATGGGCTTCCGGGTAAATGATACGGATATTTTCACCTGTGCCATGGCCACAGCCAGGTACCTGGCATCCCGGAAAGAAAACGGTACCGCCTATGTGATCGGCGAAGGTGGCCTGCTGACAGAATTACATAATGCAGGTTATTCTATTGTAGATGACCAGCCGGATTATGTGATTATCGGCGAAGGCAGAACGATCATGCTGGAATCTGTGGATAAGGCGATTAATATGATCATGAAGGGCGCCAAGCTTATTGCCACCAACCTGGACCCCAATTGCCCGATGGGAGGCGGTAAGTACCGGGTAGGATGCGGCGCATTGGTCGCCATGCTCGAATTTGCCACGGGTATCAAAGCTTTCAGTGTAGGGAAACCAAGCCCGGTGATGATGCGCATGGCAAGGAAAGCTTTGCAGCTCACCACAGATGAAACAGTGATGATAGGGGATACCATGGGAACAGATATACTGGGAGCAGGTTCCATGGGCTTTACTACCGTACTTACGCTAACAGGAGTGACACGCGAAGAAGACCTGGCACATTTCGGCTATGCTCCTGATTTTGTGATCCGGTCCATTAAAGACCTGCTGGAGGAGGAGCTGTTTATGCGGGTGATGGGAAGATCTGCGCTTGTTACTGATGATTATTAAACGGATGTTGCCATAGGGCTTTTTATGTTGTTTGAAGTGAGGCCGGCCGGGCTATCCCGCCGGCTTTCTTTGATCTTTTCGCTTTGTCAGTTAAACGACTTCCGAAAAGCCAAAGGGGAGACATTCGTTTTGCTTTTGAATAGTTTGATGAATGACTGTGGATGCTCGAAGCCCAGTTTATATGCGATTTCGCTTGCAGATAAATCGGTTGCCGACAATTTTTCTTTTTCCTTTTCGATCGCTTTACTTACTGTGTATGAATTGTTGTGTGCTTTAGCCGGTTAAATTTTTTAAGTAACCGGCTTAAATAGTTGGGTGAGATATTTAATTCGTTCGTGATGAATTGAACGGTGGGTAGCCCGTGTGAAATATGGATGAGTTGCCCTATTGTAGCCTATAGACAACCTATTTTCTGTTAGCCGTATCACCTTGACTTTTCCTGTACAAGTACGCTGAACATTAATCCCATGGCATTGTAGGGTACTGTGATTCCCTATCATTCGTAAAGACATTGTGCGTAACAATGGCATTATGAGAATGAATTTCGAGGTCACAATTGCCCTTCGGGCGACAGAACCGCAGATGAGACAGCTAACTCCGCTACTTTTTGATGACCAACATGATTCCCCAGGCGCCGAACAATAACCGGTATTTATGGGCCAGCCTGGAAACTATACCCGCAGCCTCGTTAAAGCCGGTAATTTTGATGGCGTATTATTGGCAAACGATGTATTTGAGAAGCGGGGTATGCCTGAATGCTTATAGGGAAGTTGCCAAGGTCATTTACGCAAAGGCGCATTAACCAATTTTGGGAAAATTAAGAAGGAGGTTCAGCCATGAATAAGTTTAATGGTATATGGTTTCCTGTAGGAGGAATCGGGAGTTAGCTTGATACAGACGTAACCGGGTAATAGCCAACAGTTGTTTGTTATATTGAATTTTTCGACTTCCCTTATATGAATGGCTTGTATTTTGGCTATTAATGTTTTTTCCTTTAACGCTACTTTAACAATCTTCCGTCCTGGGGAGGATAGGAAAATATTCCTATCCTATGTTTTTCAATTGTACGTATCGGTTATTCTACCGGTTAATATTTAATAACGCAAAAATTAAAATGATGAAGTACAGATTATTTTTTTCAGCGATGATGGCAGTGGTTGTTGCCGTGATTTCTACTACAGGTGCAATGGCACAGCAGCCATCAAAAGAACAACGCAAACAGATGGCAGATACCAGTAAAAAAACTGGGTCCCGTCCCGCAGCACCGGTATTAAAACCAGCAAAGGTAGATACTGCGAAGAAGACAGGCAAAAAACATTGATTCTATCAATATTGTATTTACCAGGCAGAATAGGAAACGTTATTGCAAGCAGACAGCGGTGTACCGGCGTGTTCATTTGAATGTTGTAGAAACAGGAGCGTAATAAAACAGGAACATTTGCTGTTCCGGAAAACCGGAAGGTTGCGGCCGCTGTTTGTAGTTCCTGGAATGGGGAGAGCAATAACTTTACCAGGGTCCGTAGCAGTATATTATTGATGTTGGGCTATTACCTGTCATACCAACGAAGTTGCTGATGTCGCAAATGGTGAAATATTAGTAGAATGTTTACTACGGAAGCGCTTCAGTTATTGGTGCATTAATCAACGGAGGCGGCTCTTCAGCGGCCAGCCTCCTTGTTTAGATAGGCTATTGATGACATTTATAGGCAGCTATTAAATATTTTCTTTCAAAAAAATTAAAAATAACATTGGTTGCCATAGGAAGAATGCGCAATCTGTTGTTTTCTATCAGGAAGAAGAACAGCCTTCCGGTGAACGAAACGTAGTCTGTACAGTAGTATTTATTCAAAAAAAATTAGTATATGAAACAAGTAAGAATGCCCCTGAAAGGTATTGCCTTTACCCTGTTAGCCGCCACTTTGGTGACCTCCTGCAAAAAGAAAGACGATCCGGCTCCGCCACCGCCACCAGCCAGGAATGCAACTATGCAATTCGTGCATGCTTCTCCAAAGACCGGTGAATTGACCGCAGATATCAATGGCAAAAAGCACCAGGATAAACTGAAGTTCCTTGGACAGTCAAACGGGTACATTCCTGTGCCGGCTGACAAAGAAGCGGTATTGAAATTCTTACTGGACGGAAGTAAGTTAATAGTGGATGGGAAATATGCGTTGACAGACAAAGTGAGTTATTCGTTGTTCGTGTATGACACGCTGTTGAACAACAAAGTAAAGGCATTGTTGTTAACGGATGACCGCAGCAGCCCGGCAAAAGGGAAGTCCAACGTACGTTTCCTGCACCTGTCACCTGATGCTACCGCTGTTGATATTGATGTTTTTAAGAATAAAGACAGTCTGCGGTTGGTAAGTAATGCTACTTATGTTGGGGATAAGCCCGATATTAAATCACTATCTGTATTCAAATCTGTTGCTGCGGGTGATTATCATGTGAAAGTCAAAACCAAGGTTGGTGGAAAAGAAACGACGATACTCGATATTCCTATTGTTAAACTGGAGGATGGAAAAGTGGCAACATTGTACCTGAGTGGTCTGGCAAAGGGGACGGGAACCACCAAAGTTGCACTCCAGGTATCACAACATAAATAAATTTTTTGGGATGTAGAGAACGGAAAAGGCCACCTCTGAATACAGAGAGTGGCCTTTATGTGTGATAACCTATATGGTTATACGTTAAAAGAGCTCTTCCTTAAGAAGTTGATGTACAAATTGGACAGCAAAGTGCATGGGCGGCTACGCATGTGTGCCTGGAAGCAATGGAAGACAATCAAAGGGCGGTGCCGGCATCTCATAAAACTAGGCGACCTAAAGGTGACGGATAGCAGTGGAGTAACGCCAGTTCGGGATATAGCTGCATGTCACGCAGTCCGATATTGTGTAGCATACTCGCCAGCAAGTACTTTAGGAAGAAAGGTTACTTAGGATTCTATCATCACTAAGATATGAAAACAGAACATCGGAAGAAATTATTCTAACAAACCGCCGTATACCAGACCGGTACGTACGGTGGTGTGAAAGGACAGTGAGGGAAATAATCCCTCACTGTCTACTCGATTTCCTGTTTATTTTCTCCGCCATTGGTAACCCAGGAAAAGGTTGAACTGCTGGTTGTATATTTTCCATTGATGCTGTATGCGTGGGTCTTCTATAACCGGTATAAATCCACGGGAATAGCCAGCGCCTATATTCCAGCCATTGTTGCATTCATAGCGCAGCTGTACCACGATGCCAGCATCAAATTTGTAGCGGAATCCTCCCGGAGCAGTAGCGGTGCCGAAAATGTTTCTTTCTGTTGTTATTTGTCCATCGGCGCCTTTTCGTTCTATACTGCTGTGCAGCAAGCTGCTAACGTAAGGGCCGGCAGATAACCGGAACCGGTGAAAGTAAGCAGTAGTTGTGATAGGGGCAATCATCAGATAAATGCTTTTAAAGCGGCTGTTGTATGCCTGTTGGCTGTTGCTGTCCGGGAGATGCAACATCACCGGACTTTGCCCAACTGATAATTCGGATTGGATGCCAAAATACTTGCTTAGCCTGGAGTGTACCGTAATTCCTGCAAACATACCGGGCAGAGGTTTTACGTAGTTGCCGGACGACAATAAATGAAGGTCCCCGCCATATAGTGAGCTGGAAGATACCCCTGCTTTTATGCCAAATGATACTTCCCTGTATCTGCTACTATCTTGCTGGGCGAAAACAGGCCTGAGCAATGCCAGGAAAGATATTATGATCGGAATATGTTTCATATCATTCGTTTATAAGTTAATATCCCAGATGCCGGCTGTTCTTTCCATTTCCACCAGCGCTGCGGCATATCCATTTAGTGCCTCGTAATAGCTCTGTTTCAGGCTGTTGTAGGTGCGCTGGGCATTCAGTACTTCCAGCAGATTGATCTCGCCGGACCGATAGCTGTATATCTTACCGTCGAGTGCTTTCTGCGCATCTTCCAGTATGCCGGTATGAAACTGGCTTACTTGTTTGCGGGCAGCGAGGTAATTATAATAGCTGGTGGCCACTTCGGTTTGTACCTGTAATGCCGCCTGCTGGTAACGGGCAGCTGCCTGGGCTGCGCTGTATTGGGCCGATAACAGCTCCGCCTTCGACCTGCCGGAAAACTTCAATGGTATGCTAATACCTGCGGAAATAACATTCGTGGAAGGGGCTGGTGCTATGGTGTTGGTAGCACCGGAGTTTTGCGCCATTCCCAGGCTTAGTCCAAGGTCCGGCATCCTGTTGGCCTGTGCCAGCTTCACCAGGTTGTTGGCCACTTCTTTATCTTTCACGGCAGCGAGGACATCGGCCCGGTTGCTGACAGCGGTGTTGATAAGGTCTTTTAAACTAAATTCCCTGTCAAATCCGGATTTGAACGTAGCAGGGTAGTAAAGCGTATCTGATGATTTTCCCATCAGCATCCCCAATTGTAATAAGGCGGCCTTAAAGCTGGCTTCATGCTTATACACTGTATTCAACATGTTGGCGGCTTCCAGTTTACTCTGGCGCGCATCTACTGCTTTTATTTCTCCCAGCTGAAATCGGATGCTATCTGCCCGGGCAAACAGCGACATGTTTTGATAAGATTCCGTGGTTACTTTGAGCAGGTTTTCCTGTAGTGTGGTTTGCAGGTAGGCCAGCGTGGCATCTGCCCTGAGCTGGCGATAGTAGTTTTCCAGCAACAGGTTTGTCAGTTCCAGCTGGCTTATTGCTACGCTGCTTCTGGCTTGTCGTTTATTGCCCAATTCCAGCAGCCAGTTGACAGAGGTACTAAATCCATACCCCATTTTCATCCTTTTCTGCCCGTTATCCACCCAGCCAAATGACAGCGTCGGGTCTGGGAAAACCTTTGCCGCAGCAACCCTTGCGGCAGCCAGGTTGACGTTGAACCGCTCTGTTACATACGCCAGGTTGTTATTTGTTATTTCCGCCAGGAAGCGGGTATAAGTCAACGAGTCAGTTACTTGTGCATTTCCCCGTACTGCCAGGAAAAGCAATAGCAGGATATTACCATATCTGATAGCCATCTGTTTATTTTTTTTCATCCTTTTGCTGATAGTCTGTAGCACCCCATTTGCTTTCAGACAGATAATACAATGCCGGCAAAACAAATAGCGTAATGACGGTAGCAGCCAGCAGGCCGTATACTACTACGGTAGCCAGTGGGCGCTGAACATCTGAGCCAATGCCGGTAGCCAATGAGGCTGGCAATAAGCCAAGAATGGCAACGGTGGCGGTCATCAATATGGGCCTGAACCTGTTGGCCGCACCGGCAATTACGGCTTCCAGTAAGGTAGCTCCCTGTATGCGCAGCTCATTGAAATTGGAGATCATGATCACTCCATTTTGAATAGCTACGCCAAACAATGCAATAAAGCCAACCGCAGAAGATACATTGAGGGTCATACCTCTTATATTGAGCGCCAACATGCCGCCAAAGAGTGCCAGCGGAACAATGCTGAGGATCAGCCCCGCCTGCCGGAATCGTCCGAATGCGCCGTATAACAGAAGGAACATAAACAGCAGCGTTACAGGCACCACCACCGCCAGTTTTGCGTAGGCGCGCTTTTGATTCTCGAATTGCCCTCCCCATACAATCCGGTATTTTCCGTGATCATAAGAGATGTCTTTTTCTATACTGTGCCTGGCCTGTTCCATAAAAGAAGACAGGTCCACGTTCCGGAGATTTAGTTTTACAGTCAGGTGCCTTTTGTTCATTTCCCTGGTAATGATGCCTTCCCCGGTAGTGGTGCTGATAGCAGCTACCTGCGACAAAGGAATCCTGGCCCCCGTGGGAGATGCCAGCATCAGATTGGCAATTTTTTCCGGCGTATTTCGGCTGTCTTCTTTATACCGGCAGGTGATATCATATACTTTATTGCCGGTAAAAAGCTGGGACACCGGTTTACCACCAATGGCTACTTCTACCAGCTCCGACACAGTGCTCACGTTCAGCCCGTATTGCGCCAAAGCGGCTCTGTCGATTTTAATTTGCAGTTGTGGCAGAGGGGGCTCCTGGTCGATAGAGAGATCTACCGCGCCTTTTATCTTTTTTAGGGACTGTAACACCTGTTGCGCTATCCGCCGGGTTTCTGCAAAATCGTCGCCATATACTTTTACAACCAGCTCGCTATGGGCGCCTGATATCCGGTCCATCACGTTATCGATCATCGGCTGACTGAAGCCAACATTATAACCTGGCATTGCGGCATAGTCGGCCTCCAGTTCTTCAATAAGATCGGCTTTGGTTTTTCCTTTGGGCCACTCTTTATAAGGCCGGAGCCCTACAGAACATTCAAAATGGGAGGCCGACCAGGGGTCTGTTCCATCGTCATTTCTGCCGGCATGCACCATCATATAGGTGATCTCTTTGTGTTTCAGGGTCACCATACGTAAAGAGTCACTCATTTCTTTCGACTTCTGGAGTGATATGCCCGTGGGGAGTTGTATCTGTAGCCATATAGAGCCTTCATCTAAAGAGGGGAGAAAGTCTTTGCCTACGGTCGCGGAAAGTATAGCAGCGCTTATCAGCACTATGCCTAATGGCCACAAAACCCTTTTAGGCTTTTGCATGATCTTTCTGGTACGGGCCAGGTAGGCTACGGATAATTTTTCCAGCCATTTGTTGTGGTATAATTTGCGCGGCTTTCTGTATACGCTGTAAGCGAGACCTGGAATTAGCAACATTGCTACTATCAAGGCACCTGCCAGGGCGTAGCTCACCGTAAACGCCATTGGTGTAAACAGCTTACGTTCTACTCTTTCAAAAGCAAATAAAGGCAGGTAGGCGGTAATGATAATAATGGTAGCAAATAATACCGGCTTGCCAACAAGCGCCGCCCGCTGCGCTATGGAGCGCTCGTCCAGCGGTGCCAGTTCATTTTCTTCCCGTTTTTTCAGGATCGTTTCCATCATCACAATGGCGCCATCCACGATAATTCCAAAATCAATGGCGCCCAGGGAAAGCAGGTTGGCCGGAATGTTGGTAAAATACATCAATATAAAGGCAATGAGCAATGCTAATGGTATTGTAATAGCAACGATCAATGCCCCCCGCCAACTGCCAAGAAATACGATGAGCACAATAATGACCAGCATCATGCCCTCTATCAAGGTGTGTGAAACCGTATTCAGCGTGGTGTTCACCAGGTCTGTACGATCCATATATGGCCGGATCCGTACTCCCTCAGGCAGCAGGTGGTTGTTGAGATCATCAATGGCATTGTGTACGCCCTGCAATACCAGCGTAGGGTTTTGCCCTTTTAGTAATTGTACTACGCCTTCGATGCTTTCATTGTAATCTACCTCCCGGTCTGTAAAGCCCAGGATGCTTTTCCGCTCCAGGTTGCCATATCTGAGTTCACCTACGTCTTTTAGCAGAATAGGAACGCCTTTGTTGGTTTTAATAACCAGGTCGCCAAGTCCTTCCAGTGTTTTCACCAATCCGATTCCGCGGATCACATAGCCCAGGTCGCCCTGGTTGAGTATACTTCCGCCGGCGTTGGCGTTATTGTTAGTGATGGCGGTCTGGACATCGCCGAGCGACAATTGATATTGTTCCAACCGTGCGGGGTCTAGTTCTACCTGGTATTGGGTGGTAATGCCTCCAAAATTGGTGACGTTGGTTACACCGGCTTCCTGTTTTAAACGGGGTATAATTACCCAATTTTGCAGGTCGGTCAATTCCCTCAGGTCATGGCCTTTACTTTCTATCACATACCGGTAGATTTCCCCGATAGGGGAAGTCAACGGGTCCAATCCCGGTTTGGCCCCATAGGGAAGTATTAATGCGTTCAGTCTTTCATTGATACGTTGCCGGGCCCAGTAGTCTTCGTAACCATCCTGAAAAACAACGGTAACGATAGATAAGCCGAAGGTGCTTTTACTGCGCATGACGCTCATGCCGGGAAGCCCATTCAGTACCCGCTCTACCGGGACGGTAATCTGCTGTTCCATTTCCTCCGCTGCCAGTCCGGGCACCTGCGTAATAATCTGGGCGCTTACATCCGCAATATCCGGGTATGCTTCGATAGACAATTGTTTCCACGAATAATAGCCAAATAGTGCCAGCATTATAAAAAAGCCTATCAGTAACCATCTTTTCCGGATGGTTATATAAATCAGGTTCATCATGTTGTTTTCAATTAATAAGTAATGGCTACCTGGCGTCCAATAGATAATAGGCGCCATCGCTAATGACGGTATCGTTTTCTGAAAGCCCCGACTTTACTACTACCTTGTTGCCGAGGACACCGTTTGTTTCTACTTGTTGGCGTACATACCTGCCAGCAGCGACCTGCCGGAAAACGAAGGAGGTATTGCTTTGCTGCAGCAGTGATTTGGGGGAAATCAGGATGGTAGGTTGCGGCGTGTTTTCAAAATTAACATTCACATACATACCCGGTTTAAGTGCATGGTCGTCATTTTTGCACTCCATTAATACTTCCACGCTGCGGGAGCTTTCCTCGATCAATTCGTTGATATGAAAGATTGTTCCCCGTATAATTTTACCTGGCAGCGCGGCAATGGTGATCTGTGAATGGCTCAGCTGACGGATAGCGCCCATATCTTTTTCTTTGACATGGCCAGCTACCCATACCTTTGATAGTTCCGCTACTGAGGCCACACTGGCGCCGTCATTTTTTATCAATTGGCCTACTACTACTTTATTCTCTACTATTTCACCTGTAATAGGGGCGTAGATGATCAGGGGCTGTCCCAGGACCAGTTCATCGGGATTGGCCTTGTATAACCGGATACTCAACCGGGCGCTTTCAAATTCTTTTTTTTCTACATCATAATTCATTTGCGCCTCTTCCAGCTCCCGTTGAACGCCTACGCCATTGGCCACTAAATTACGCTGTCGTGCCAGTCTTTTCTCTGCCAGCAGCAGTTGTTCTTTCGCCTGAAAGAATGCTTTCTGCGCTGTAATAAAATCCTGCGAACTCATGGAAAAAAGGGGAGTAGCAGGCGTTACTTTCATGCCAAGTTTCAGGTAAGCTGAAAGGACCCTGCCCGAAAAAGTCGGCGCTACTTCTGCAAACTTATTGGGGATCACCTTTACCACGCCTGCTACAGACATCTGTTGACGTAACAGCTGTCTGCTGATGGTGTCAATATGGATTTTTTTTGCCAGTGCAGATTGTGAATTAATGATTACAGTGTCGCCGTGCAGCTCACAGCTGTTGACAGTTGTACGAGAAGGCTTTTGTGTACATGATGTCATGAGTAATGTACCATAAAAAAATGCCTGTATTTGTTTCATTGTGCCATTGTTAAGCGTTATAAGTTCATATATGCGGATTTTATTTATCCAGCCATAGTTGTAAATTAATGGTAGCATCTACTTTGCTGTTGCCTAAAAAAGCATATACATACTGCTTTTGAATGTTTATTATTATTATATTCATTTCCATTATTTTTTGTTTACTGATAGAAGAGTGGTGCTGCTGTTGTTTTAATTAGGTCTACGTTTAATAAAACCGGAAGTAGAACGACCTTCCTATTCTTTTGGGGAGAATGCAGGATCTTTAACATTTTATTTCGTAGCTATTCAGAAAAGGCTTATATAAATAAAAATAGGAGGCGCTATAAAGCGCCTCCGGGTTAATTATAGGTATGATGTGAGCTACAATCTGCGATTGGGGTTGACTTTAACCATATCTGTTATGAAAACAACAAAAAAATGAAACTTCCTACAGAAAAGAATAAAAAAACTAGAATCTGAGGGTATAGGATAAATAAAAAGTAAGATCAAATAAGCGGTTTCCTGATGATGTAGTATTATAGCTATTGTCTTCCAGGTTCCAAACATCCCGAATGTACTTGTTACGGGCCTGGTAGGCATTATAAAGGCCGGCAGATAACTTGTGCGTAAGCTGCTGACCGGTATGAAATGAGAAGCTGGTGTTAAAGTTCAGTCGATGGTAGGCCGGCAGTCGTCTGGACTTGTACCCGGTTCTGTCAAAGACAAAGGGATTTTTCTCGTCGGGTTCTTTATTGCCAGGATCCACAGGAGCGGGAGTATCAAAGTCATCATTGACTCCCGGAGGAAGGAACTCTGCATCGCCGGAACTGAAATACCATACGAGGCCGAGGTTCCAGTTTTTAAGCGGGCTATAGTTGATGGTGGCATTTAAATTATGCCGCCTGTCATAACAGAAAGGATATTTTTTCCCTTCGTTAATGTCTGGAAATTGTCTTTCGCTCCGGGTAAGCGCATACGAAAACTGAAACTGCCATTTATTGATTTGTTTCCTGGCCAGTACTTCCAGTCCGTAACTCCAGCCTTTCCCCGCGAGGATATCGGTTTCCCAGGTATCTTCATTATAGAAGATATTTCCCTTTTCTGCGAAGTTGGTGTTGTTGCTCATCTGCTTGTAGTAAGCATCTACAGAGAGGAACAACCCTTTTTTGTCATTGAAATTATATCCCAGGTTTACCATATGGCTTTCCACAGGGCGCAACAGTCCGGTACTAGGCACCCAAAACTCGCTGTTGATGCCTAAAAACGGTGTAGTTACCTGGTGAAGGTATTGTATCATGCGGGCATACGAAAAAGTAAACTGCTGGTCATGATTGATCCGCCATGCGGCAAATAGCCGGGGCTGAAGGGAACGATGGGTGTAGCTATGGAATTTGTAGGTGGCGTAGTTCAGGCCCGGTCGGATTAATATATTCGTTCCGATGCGCAATTCATTTTCAGCATAAAGGGCGAACTCGCCAAAGCGAAGCGGTTGCATGGGCCGATAATAACCCTCTTCTTCCAGAAATTCGGGAGAAATGGTGGTATTAAAAGGCCGGATCGTGATATGGGCATACCTGGCGCCAAACCGGAACCGGGAATTGGGTAATGCGTTGTATTCAAATTGGGTTTTTGCTTCCAGTTTGTCAATGGATGCATAATTGTTAAACGCCTTACTATCTTCAGCCTGCTGGGTAGAATCGTTGAACAGCGCGAATTTAATACCGGCAAGATTGGTATAGTTACTGACATTTACAGTGGTACTTACAAATGAGCGGACGCCGAGCAAATGGACCCAGTTGAGCGTTCCCAGCCGGTTTCCCCAAGCCTGCAGACGTTGATAATCCGAATTATGGATATTCAGGTGGTCTTTGCCGAGGTAGCCGGTAAGCATCAGCTTATTATTGGCATTGAGGAGATGGGTTAACTTAAAATGGATATCATAAAACCGCAGTTGGTACTTGTCATCCAGGATATTCAACAGTGGATTGGACCAACTATGGCGCATGGAGAACATCATGGCGGTTGATTGTTTGCGTAATGGACCTTCTACGGACATGGCGCCGGCGAGCAGTCCCGCATTGGCTTCCCCCGTCCATTTGTCCATGTTTCCATCCCGGGTATTAACTTCCGTGATAGAAGAAATGGCGCCATCGAAACGACTGGGGAAGTCATTTTTATATTGCCTGATTGATTTAACCAGCGTACTGTTGATGATTGAAATTTCACCCAGCAGGTGACTGGGATTGTACACCTGGTTGCCATCCAGCAGGAAAATACTCTGGTCCGGATCACCACCTCTAACCACCAGTTTTCCGGTAGTCTCCTGTGTTTCCACATTGCCCGGCAACAAGTATAAAGATCTCACGGGGTCTGTTTCTCCCATGAAATTGTTGTAGGCATCAGTTTGGTATTTATCCATCCGGGAGCCGCCATCGGGTTGAAGTGTATTGCCCGCGTCAATTTTTACCTCTGGTAGTTTAACTGGTGAGATGATGAGGTTTTTTTGAGTAGATGTCTCAAGCAAGATGGTGATTGTTTTAGGAGGGAGGCTGCTGTGTTTTACCTCCAGGTAGTGTTTGCCCCGAGACAACATCATGTTGTAATAGCCAAACCTGTTGGCCTGGCAGATCTGACCGGACGCCAGGTCCTGTATTGTGGCATAGGCCAATGGTTCCATACTGCCTTCTTCCATCGTGAATCCGTAGAGCGGATACTGCTCAGGTGTTTTTTTTGCAGGCAGAAGGATGATCTTGTTGTTTATTTCTTCTATTGTTACTTGCTGCCCGTTCAGTAACTTATGGAGTACGGTACCCAGCATGATATTTCCGTCAGGAATAGAATAGGTACTGTCTGTAGTGAGGTAGTTGGTGGAATATTCGATGATCGTGCCGCTATAGCTGCTTATTTTGGATAGTAAGTAAGGAATGCTGCCGGTGGCAGCATGGCATGTGAATAATTTCCTGGTAAGGGATTGTTGGGCATAGGAGTGTAATGCACTACAAAGCAGTACCACGGATATGAGAAAGCCTAAGGCTTGGCAACGATTGACACAGCAATGCCATAACGGCCGTCGGCCGAAAATGTGAATGTATTTGCTATGTTTAAAATTCCTTACAATAAGTCGAATAAATGTTAGTATAAAATAAGGGTGTCTTGTTGTCGTCGGTAATGAAGCCCTGTTAGTTTTGCTATTTCATCTACTGCCTGAGATAAAGAGTCCTTTCCAAAGCTGGCGGTGATAGATATTTTACCTGCCCCTGGCGTCTGTGTGGTATCAACTTTGACAGGATGATTATAATAAATTGCAAGTGTTTGGAGTACCTCTTTTAACGGAATACTTCTGAAACTTAATTCTTCTTGTTGCCATTGCAGGGGAGAGCCGAAAAATATGTTTTTTTCAAATGTATCTCCTGTGTAGATAGCTTCTTCACAGGCTGTTAAGATGCACTTTTTTTGTGGATGATTTTTATCTGCAAACAACACCTTGCCGGTAGCGACAGCTACTCTTTCCTGCTGGCGCCCGGCATTTACCAGGAAAGCGGTGCCGAGTACCGTGATCAGTCCCTTTCCGGTTTCGATGCGGAATGGCTGCTGTGTGATTGTTTTTACGTCAAAATATGCCTCGCCTGAGAGATATATCTTCCGCTCATGAGCTTTGAATATTTTGGGAATCCGGATAGTAGCTCCTTTTCTAAGCCATACCGTGGTGCCTTCGGATAATGTTATGTGCTGATTGGCAGCAGCTGTGATGACGGTAAGGGATTCCTGCCGGTTGTTGTACCACCACCATCCACTGAAAATGAAGCCTCCTATAATAGCCGCGGCTACCATTATTTTCTGGAACGTGTTTATCCGGAACACGGATTTAGCTGTGTCGGTCTCCTGCTCTGTGGCCAGCATAATTCGCTGATCTACTTTTGACCATGCGCGGCTAATGTCAAACTCTTTTTCCTCCAGCCATTGGTCTGCCATGCGCCAGGTGGCAGTCAATTGCGCAATTGACTCTTTGTTAGCAGGATCCGGCGATGTCCAGTCGTCGATTATTTTATCATCCGCCTCGGAGGACAAGCCCTGAAGCTTTTTGAGCAGTATTTCTTTTATATAGTCAGGTAATTGTTCCATTTGTTATCTTCCCCTATTTACTAAAACACAATTGTTGGTAAAATTCCTACACGCAGAATAAAATAATTCAAAGAAAATTTATGGCGTAGCTTTAACGAAAATTCTTAGGAATTTTAGCGCCTTCCAAAGTTGGTTATTCACTGTTTTAATGGATATTCCCAGGTTGTCAGCGACCTCCTGGTTGCTGAAATTACCGATACGACTTAATAGAAAGACCTCTTTGCATTTAGTGGGAAGCTGCTCAATCCCTTTTTCTAACAATTCTTTATAATTTATGAGTTCTCCTTCACCTGTTTCTGCCTCTGCCGGTAACGCTGCTTCTATGTCCATGTTCGTGAGGCTGTACACAGGGCGGCATTGTCCACGGTAGAGGTGGTTAAGGCAATTATTGCGAACAGCGGTATAAAGGTAAAATTTTATACCTGCAACCATCAGGAGGTCTTTGCGGGTTTCCCATATTTTCACGAAAATATCCTGTACAATATCTTCGCACACCTCCTTTTCCTTTATGAAACTGAAGGCATATTTACAAAGTGGCTTATAATACTGTTCGAAAACTTGCTGAAAGTGTCTATAAAGTTTCTCTGTGCTCACTGATGAAGTTTATAAATATAATACTTAGTAATCATATATTTGCGACCGCAGATGTATAGCAGATTTTATTCGGAAAATTCCTCCTGTAATCTATAAACGCACGACGATTGATTACCCCCTATCGCTTTAAATGAAAAAGTACACGGCGCGATCGTAAAGAGGGGCAGATATTACAGCGCAAACCACAGGTCTTCTCAGGTTTACTTTTCAGAAACTCTCTTCCTTAGACATAACACCGGTCAATTACATTTGACCCATTGAATAGCCGATATATTGGGGAAAAATATTTTCTGGTCGGCAGGAAAGTGGAGACTGCGATTTTTGCCCTTTTGCTGTTACTATGGCACTTGGGGGAAGTTCCTTCTAAATGAAAAGACCGCCAGAGCCGGTCTCCAACATGGTAAGGGAAAATTATCCCTTTGGGCTCTTTTTACTATTTCCGTTCAAAAGTTTTCTTCTCAGTGCCGGCTCCGGTGATGGTGAGTTTTTTCCATCCTTCCGGCAGCACGGAGTATATCTGTCTGATGCCATTGTCAGTAATGTCCAATCCGGCAAATCCCATCAGAACACTTTGTAATATTCCTCCCGCGCCGGTGGCAAAGTAGGGATTGGTACCTCCTTTTGTTTCTGCGATCACGCGAAAGGGCGGTAAGAGGTTAGGTTCATAGGATTCTTTGAACCAATGCGCTGCTTTACGGGAATCTCCAAGACGACTGTAGAGTAGTGCAAACACGGCCTGCGTCATGGCGGGTGTGCCATCGTCAGGTACTCTTGTTTCGTAGTAGGCAAGGTCTTTCTTTATCTGCGCAGTATCCGTTATCGTTTTCAGCGGGTATGCCAGCAGGTTCACATCACCTTGTTTGATAGGTTCGCCCTTGTAGGTGGCGTGTTCTCTTGTTACGCCGTTGTCGAGGCTTAATAACGGTATGTTGGCGGCTACATGTTGCCAGTCTGGATCTGCGGTTGTATTAAGCAGTCGGGCCGCTTCGGTGGCAAACACAAGATTGGCTTTAGCCGCGGCATTGGTAAAGGCATTGTTGTCTACATTCTCCGCCCACTCATCCGCAGCCACTACGTTGTTGATGTTATAATGTCCCGGGCCATCGCGCTCCACGCGGCTGCTCCAGAAATCAGCGGTATGCTTTAATATAGGCCAGCCTTTTTCCCGCAGCCATGCCGTATCTTTTGTTACCAGGAAATAATTCCATGCAGCTATGGCCACATCGGCAGTGATATGATGTTCGAAGGGACCGCTCAGCGCCCATACCGGCGTTTCTTCCGCGCCGCTGCCGGCGCTTTCCCACGGATACATAGCTCCCTTAAAGCCTTTGGCAAAAGCATTGCGCTTTGCCTGTTCCAATCGCTGATAACGGTATTCTATCATAGATTTGGCCAGTTCAGGGTGTAGTACCAGCAATGCCGGGTACATCCACAGGTCGGTATCCCAGAATACGTGGCCGTTGTATCCCAGGCCGCTGAGTCCCATAGGGGAGGGCGATAGCGCGCTGTTCTCACGTATAAACGAATACAGGTGATATAACATACTATGTACATCCTGCTGCGCCTGTGCTGCCCCCTCTATGCGAATATCACTCTTCCATAGCTCTTCCCACGCCTTGTTGTGTAGTTTCAGCAGGCGTTCACGGCCTTCGAGCCTCGCATACAGGGTTAAACGTTCGGCCTGGTTCAGCGGATCGTCATCGTGTGCGGATGTGATGGAAGAACCTGCAATAGAGAAGCGGTAAGTTTCCCCAGCATGCAGTGTTTTACTGAACTTCATCAGGTGCATGCTGTTGTCCCACATTTCGTGAACTACCCTGGGTTCCTTACCATGAGGCTCACTGAAAAGGAAAGTATTGCTGGCACAAAGCTGCAGTTTTCCTGTAGGGCTTTTTGCTGATGAGCTCAGGAGGCTGATAAGGACATGGGGCCGGTCTATTTCATTATAATAGTTTTGTACATCTTTCAGCGCATCGGGCGCTTCCAGTACACTGCCCGCTGTAATCGTAATGGATTTCCCGGCAGTGATGCTCACATCCATCAGCACGGTGAAAGGAAGATGGCGCAGCGCATAATAGGTGTAGGTAATGGTAGCTTTATCACCGTAATCGAACGACGTGGAAAAACTGCCATGCTGCATATCAAGCTCCTGTCGCATATGCCGGACAGCAGCGCCCTCAATATTCTGGTTGTCTATGCTCATACGCATGTTCAGTAGGTTAAAGCTGCGCAGAAAATTACTTACCCGTCCCCGTCCATACAGATCATAGGCTCCTGCCAGCACAACATCTTTTACTTTAAAAGGTTCGGGTGAAGATACAAGGCCAATCATGCCGTTAGCTACTGTGACGCCGTAGTAACTCGCCGGATTGATGTTGTCGGTACGTATCTTCCAGGGATGCTGGGCATTTGCAAGTAATGTAACTCCCATCAGTACAACAATCAGGCTGAGTTTTTGGATGCTATTCATAATTAATAACCATATTTAGCGTACACAATATATACTTATGTTACCGGTTGAGGGATAAGTTATGCGAAAATATAAAATTAAAAATAGAAAGGAACCCTGCTTACAGTTATCCGAAAATGATGCCTCGTACAATGGTTTGAATCGCAATCACTATCGGTCATCGTTCAAATATCGCTGAAGGCATGTATACCCCATACAACAACCTCGATGGTTGCACCCAGTGCGCAAGAATGGAGGAGTTGGTAGACGCCGGCGGTAATAGGGTGCCTGTAAAAAACATTCATGCCCTAACATTATTTTGAGAAATTTAATTATCTTAACGTCGCGTTTTAATGCCAGTTACCTAAAAAGTAGCAACCAAATCTTTTGCCAGATCCTGGGTTAATAAATTTCCCCTTCTGAGAACAAGTAGCTCGTGAAGCCCAACAGAGAGACATATGATACTTATAGTGACAATGAATTGCTATTGCTGCTCCGCAATAGCGATGAGCAGGCTTTTGCTGCACTATATGACCGGTATTGGGACAAGGTTTTTTATATGGCCATGCAAAGATTGAAGATAGCCAGTTGTGCAGAAGATGCTGTACAAGATGTTTTTGCAGACATTTGGAAACGTCGAGGCGAACTGGAAGTGAAAAATAGTTTTCCCGCTTATCTCGCCGTTGCAGTGAAATACCGGATAATCAATATCCAGGCTAAAATGAACCATGCTACACGCTACGGGCAGGAAATTATCCGAAACATCGACGTCTCATGCCCAAGCCAGGAAGAATGGCTTGACTTTAAAGAATTGCAACAACGCCTGGAAACTCATATTGCCTCCCTGCCTGAGAAAGCAAGAATAGCTTTTCAACTTAATCATAAAGGAGGGTTACGCCATAAAGAAATAGCCCGCGTAATGCAAGTGTCTGAAAAGGCCGTTGAACGAAGTATTGCCCGCGCCATTCAATCATTGATGAACTCTTTCAGGCATTTTACCAGCTTCTTTTGATATTTCCCCGCTTTCTGAAATTTTAAGTTGATTTTTAATAACTTACAAATAAAGGAACACTTTCATTAAAATATTACCCCAAAAAAAAGCAAAAAACAAGGGGGGATTTTTATTCCCTGATTGACTTCCTATTAACAGGGGCTTCCGGAAAACTTCCCTTCAGCGAGATGAGTGCTTTCAATAATCAAGAACACGACCATAACAGGAGATACAGTGAATTAGCCAGGAAGTGGTTAAAGGGAACGCTTACTCCAGAGGAAGAGCGGGAGTATAATGACTGGTATGACAGCGTATCAGACGATAAAGAGATTAAGATGGAGCCGGATTTTGCCGCTTCCAGACAACAGCTGAAAAGGCGGATCTTTGTGAAGATTTCCCGGATTGCCGACTTGCATCGTCCCGCCTTATCCATTCAAAAAAGGAAGAAATTATACTTTGCCGCGGCTTCTGTGGTGTTGCTTTTTATAGCTATTTCTTTTTACCGGTATAGTAGCAGTAAGGATTCCATGCAGGATCCTGAAACCCTGACAGAGAGTCCATATTTCAAAAATGACATTGCCCCCGGTGTAAACAAAGCTATTCTTACATTATCAAACGGGAGAAAGATAACGCTTGATGATTCAACAAGCGGTATGCTGGCTGACGAAGGCGGTGCCCGGATCGTCAAATCCGGCAAAGATGGTGTTACCTATGAAGAAGGAAAGGGGGCCGTCACTGTTGTGAATAATACGGTAACCACGCCCCGTGGATCCCAATACCGGCTCACTTTACCCGATGGTACGAAGGTATGGCTGAATGCATCGTCGTCGATAACTTTCCCTACGTTGTTCCAGACGAGAGAAAGAGCCGTAAAAGTATCGGGGGAGGCATACTTTGAAGTAGCTAAAAATGCTGCACAACCTTTTATTGTATCCGTTGGTAACATGCAGGTAAGTGTGTTGGGTACGCATTTCAACGTCAATGCCTATGCTGATGAAAATACAATCCGGACCACGCTGCTGGAGGGAAGCGTCAAAATAATAGAAACGTTCACCCAACATGGAAGAATAATTGTTCCCGGTGAGCAGTCAAGGTTGGATAAAATGGGAAATATAAGCGTAGAGAAAGTAAATACTGAAGAAATCATTGCCTGGAAAGATGGATTTTTCCGCTTTCATAGAACCGATATTGCCACATTGATGCGCCAGATAAGCCGCTGGTATAATGTTGATGTGCAATATGAAGGTGCGCCGGCAAAGGATCTGTTTACCGGCACTGTGCCAAGGACATTACCCCTTTCAGAGCTCCTGATGGTATTGCAACATGCAAATATCCGTTTCAAAATAGAGGGGAATAAATTAACTGTTTTATCCCTATAATTTTTTTATCAAAATCAAACAGACAGATGTATACATGACTTCATGGGCGCCTTATGCAAATAAAAATCCCAGTGTTGACAGCACCGGGACGTTAAAAGGCGTAAACAAGATTTAATCAGACCTTCTTATTATCAGCCTTAATCTATCAAAGATATGCAATTTCTTATCACGAAATTTGTATTATTATTTTATTTAATACAAATATTGGTAAAACGATCCACGTTCCTTTTATTCATGAAACTCACAGCTCTCCTGCTTGTCATTGCCTGCCTGCAATCCAGGGCCTCAACCGGTCAGGTCATCACTATTAAAGTGAAGAATGCAAAATTAAGCGAGGTATTCTCCAGAATACAGCAACAATCCGGCTACTTTTTTTTCTATAATGAAACACACATTCAGAATGCCAGGCCGGTTACGGCAGACATTAATAATCAATCGTTGAAAACAGCGCTGGATATATGTTTTGCAGGTCAGCCCCTCACCTACAAAATCGTTAACAAAATGATCGTGGTCGGGGAAGCCCCGGCATTGCCCTTTTCCCCTACTATTCACAACGTCACCCCTCCAGCCAGGATTTCGGGTAAGGTCACAGATTCAGTCGGGCGTCCGGTTATTGGGGCTACCGTTTTTATAAAAGGGACCAAAACAGGTACTGTGACCAAAGACGACGGAACTTTCTTCCTGGAATCACCGGAACCCGCCGGCATACTTATTATTTCCTCCATAGGGTTTAAACAGCGGGAAATAGCCTTTTCAGGCAGTAATTATTTACAGGTCATACTGGCTGTTTCAGAAAATAAATTAGAAGACCTGGTGGTAGTGGCATATGGAAAGCAACGGAAAACAACCCTCACGGGATCAGTAGCGCAGATCAGCGGCGTCGAAATAGCAAAAGCGCCTGTTGCCAATGTTATCAATGGTTTACAGGGGCGCCTGCCGGGTTTAACGTTTCGCCAGGGCGGCGGTCAGCCCGGAGACGATGTAGCGAAGTTTAATATAAGGGGATTTGGATCTCCTCTGACAATTGTTGACGGCGTTCCATCCGACATCGCCCAGATTGATCCTAATGAAATTGAAAGCTTTACCATTTTGAAAGACGGCGCTGCCGCTATGTATGGCTTCAAAGGCGCAAATGGCGCAATACTTATTACTACCAGGAGAGGGAAAACAGGGGAGCCAGTGGTTGCGCTAAATGCTTACACAGGCATCCAGGGCATCACAAGATACCCCAGGTTAATGAATGCGGGGGAATTCACTGAACTCATGGATGAAGCGAGCGTAAATGCAGGGAATGCGCCAATTTACGGAGCGAAAGAGGTGCAGAAATGGAAAATGGGAGTTGACTCCGGTTACAAGAGCACAGACTGGTATAACGAAGTATTTAGAAAATGGGCCACTATGAACAATGTTAATCTCAATATACAGGGTGGCACGGAGAAGGTAAAGTACTTTGTTTCAGGCGGGATGTTAGACCAGCAGGGGTTACTTCGCTCAGGAGATGTGAAGTTCAGGCGTTATAATTTTCGGAGTAATATCAGTATGCAGATTAATAAAAGATTGACTGCAGAATTAAACCTGGGGGGCAGAAAGGAAAACAGGTTTTCCCCTAACGCCCCTATACCTGGCACCGACGCCATTAACATCGTCAATGTTATTCAGCGGTCTTATCCTATAACGCCGGTATATGCCAACAACGATCCCAATTACTTTGCGGTTACAAATGTTCAGGTAAATCCTGCTGCCATGGCCCAGGCCGCCTATTCTGGCTATAACAATAGCGTCTGGGATGTTTTTACTGGTATTGGCACTTTAACATATAGTATCCCGTATATTGAAGGATTGAATGCCAGACTTTCCTTCAACTATGAATCGAATAATAACAGGTATTCGACCTGGAGCAAACAGTATCTCCTATACAGCTATGATCCCACAACAAAAAAGTATACCCCCACTTACACCGGAAATGCGCCTTCCACCTTAAAGCAGGGTTATTCACAGGGAGGGACCACTTCCAATGTACAACTTTCGCTTAATTACGATCATACCTTCAACGGCGCCCATCACTTTACAGGTTTGTTGCTGCTGGAGAGAAGAAAAACCAATTCTACCGGCATACAGGGATCGAAGCAGTTTACAGTTGATGCTATACCCAATCTGGACCTGGGCAACGCTGCCAATCAAACCACAGGGACTTACCAGCTCGGTCAAAGCGCGTACCAGGGCTATGTAGGTCGTATCAACTACGACTATAAGGCTAAATACCTGTTAGAGTTGGGAGGAAGATATGATTACTCTTACAAATTCTTAAATGGTGCTTTCTTCCCGGAAATTTCTGCCGGTTGGGTGATCAATAAAGAACCATTTTTTAACTTCGCCTTCCTGAGTAATTTGAAATTGCGTGCTTCCTGGGCGAAGGTGGCAGATGACGGTTCATTCGACGAATTTAAATATCTGAGTGGGTACAACTATCCCAGCGGTAACTATATTTTCTCGGGCAGTACAGTTGTTAATGGTCTGCAAGTAGGTACTCTTGCCAATCCACGCCTTTCATGGCAAACAGCTAATATCTTTAATGCAGCGCTTGACTTTGGATTATTTGACAATACTATTACCGGTACCTTTGAAGTATTCTACAGAAATGTGACAGGTATTCCGGCCTATCCTGCCTCCTCCTTTCCCAGCATTGCCGCTATACCCGTAGCCCAGCAGAATCTGAACAGCACCAATAACAGGGGATTTGAACTGGAGCTGGGATATTATAAACGGATAGGTGACTTTGTATTAAATGTAAGTCCCAATATATCATGGACCCGGGGCAGGAATGCATATATAGAACAACCTCCTTACGGGAGCGCAAGTGAGAACTATCTGAATAATACCGCTTACAGATGGCAAAATAGGTTAACTGGTTACCATGCCATCGGCCAGTTTCAGTCACAGGAAGAAATAAATCGTTCTCCTGTGCAGGACAGCCGTGGTAATGCAACCTTACATCCCGGTGATATTAAATACGAAGATATAAATGGAGATGGTGTAATTGATAGCCGGGACCAAACAGTAATAGGCAGGGGCGACTACCCCGAACTTCAATATGGACTTGCCTTGAATGCAAGTTATAAGGGTATTGACGTCTCCCTGCTGTTTGCAGGCGCAGGCAATTTTAATGTGAATTACAACGGCGTGCTGCAAAATCCCTTTTGGAATAACGCTAATTCCTATGCCTATTTTACTGATCGTTGGCATCGTGAAGATATATATGATCCGAACAGTCCCTGGGTACCTGGAAAATTCCCGGCTACCATCATAAGCGGCAATCCAAATAACAGGTTAACCTCCAGCTTCTGGCTGCAAAAAGGCACCTATCTGCGCCTGAAAACCGTACAGATTGGCTATGCCATTCCAAAGAAAATATTGGCAAAATCAGGTATAAAAAGTTTACGGTTCTTTGCTTCAGGCCAGAATATATTTACTATCACCGGGGTAAAATATCTTGACCCCGAAGTTGGTGATGCTGAAGCGGCGTATTACCCTCAGCAGAGAACATTTGTATTTGGAATAAATGCAAAATTTTAGGTTTAAAATCCTTCATTTTATATTCAGTAAAGTCATGAAACGTACATATATATTATGCCTGATTTGGATGACCATACTTTTGGCCTGTAACAAAGACTTTGTGAGGCTTCAGCCTCAGGACCTGATAGCGGACAACCAGGCTTATGCTTCTTCTGCTGCTGTGCAGGCCCTTGTTGCGGCGCTCTATAACGATCTCTCCGGCGCCGGATACGAAGATTTTACCTACGGGCAGGGAAGCAACTATATGAGTGTTTGGACAGACGAAGCCGTTCAGTCTTATGCCTGGTCGGATCCGTCAATCATTGGCGTGATACCTAATGGACAATTTGGGAATTGGTGGCCGTATGATCTTATACGCCGGCAAAACGACTTTATTGCCAAAATCGTTAATGCCACAAATCTGGGAGCCGCTGACCGCAATCAATATTTGCAGGAAGTACGGTTCCTCCGCGCGCTCACGTATTTCGGATTGGTTAAACGCTATGGAGGCGTACCATTGGTTACCAAAGTACTGACCACCGCTGACAATCTGAAAATACCAAGAAGTACAGCGCAACAGATTTATGATTTTGTTGCCAGTGAGTTAGATGATATTATTGGCAGTAATGGATTACAGGCTGGCGGACCACTCAGAGTCACTAACGCTGCCGCCCTTGCGTTGAAATGCAGAGCGATGTTATATGCCGCCTCAGAAGCCAAATATGGGCATGTGCAGCTGAATGGTCTGGTAGGTATCCCTTCATCTATGGCAAACACATATTGGCAAAAAGCGTATGAAGCAGCCAGGGCTATTATTACATCTGACAAATTTAGGTTATTTCAGGGCAACAGCGATCCAGCCAAAAATTTTCAATTATTGTTCAATAGCCGGGATGCTGCCACCAATCCGGAAGCCATTCTGGCTGAAGCCTATTCATTACCAAACAGAGGACATAGTTTCGACTACTATAATACCCCTCAAAGCTTTAGGGTTGACTATGGCAACTCTGTGAATCCTGTGATTGAGCTGGTTGAAGAGTTCGAATATACAGATGGCTCACCTGGTAAACTAAAAATAGTAGACGACAGAGGCAATCCGATCAGGTATAACAATCCGGCCGATCTGTTTAAAGGAAAGGATCCGCGTTTTTTTGCATCCATCCTGTACCCCGGCGCTGAGTGGCACGCCAATAAAGATCCCCAGGGAGGATATATTGAACTAAGAAGGGGAATAGTGAACGGAACAGACACACTCATTAACGAAGATCAGACCAAAACTTATGGTACCCCTCCATATACAATTACGTTCACAGGGAAAGACGGGCCTACTACAACAGCGGATCCAACAAAATCCGGCTTCTTTCAGAAGAAATACCTGGTAGAAGATGCGAACTTTACGCCAAATGATGGACAGTCACACCAGCCGTGGCTCGTATTCAGGTATGGCGAGGTGTTGCTCAATTTTGCAGAGGCTGCTGTGGAACTGGGAAAACCCGGTGATGCTTTATCCGCTATTAACCAGATAAGAGCCAGGGCCGGCATAAAATTGCTATCAGCGGTCAGTCTCAGTCATGTGAGACATGAACGGCGGGTTGAGCTGGCCTTTGAGAACCATCGTTACTGGGATTTACGGAGATGGCATATTGCAGACCAGGTGTTAAATGCCACCACATTCCACGCACTCTTTCCCTGGTTAAACTGGAAGGCAAATTCCAATCCGGCACAAATGCAATACACGTTCACCATTGTTCCCATACCTGTTAAACCCGGTCGTACTTTTCCACCACGGCTGTACTATGAACAAATTGACGTCAGTGGAGCAAATAGCTACCTGGCGCAAAATCCAGGTTATTGAGTGTCTTAAAATTTAAAAATATGAACCAAAATAAAATCCTTTTTTACCTGATATTCCTTGCCGCATGTATACAGAGCGGTTGTAGTAATAAGCTGGATAACTATGAGCCTCCCCGGGCATCCCTGTCTGGCGCAATAATAGACAGCAGAACGAACGACACCGTTCCTATGGCAAGCAGTATAGGACAGGGAGGCATACTTAATTTGTTTCAGATGAACTACAGTTCAACAGCATCTGGTGCTATTGGAAGCAACTTTCTTACCAACGGAACATATAAAAATGCAAGTATTTTCTCCGGAACTTATAAGGTGGCGCCATCAGGCCCATTCTATGCAGATACTATTATTGCAACTGTGAATGGAGATACGAAACTGGATCTCAAAGTACGCCCCTGGATTTATGTGACGTTGAAGACGGGTAATGTAACCGACACCTCCGCAACTTTTACTTATAGTATCAAAAGCAATGACGCCGCTCAACAAATTGCTCAGGGGGGAGCATTTTTAAATACCGCTTCAGTTGTGGATGTTCAGGAATTCCGGGGGGTGAATAAGGGAGACACCCGGTACCGGAAAATACAGCCTGTAAATGGAGATACGACTATTACTGTAGTATTCACAGGGTTAGCTCCCAATACCACTTATTACATAAGGGCAGGCAGCAGCACTGCCACAAGCAGTATCAATCCGCAGAATTACTATAACTATTCTAAAATATATGCAATAAAAACGGCCGGCAAATAAACGAGCATTCATTTTGCCACAGTCTTAGCAATATTCAATAAACAAAAAAAAATATTTAATGAAACAATTATTTGCCTTTGGGGTATATGGGTGCATGCTACTGATTATCAGTATTCCTCTTCACGCGATCAACATTATACCTCAGCCAGCTGAAGTAAAAACCGGCACCGGCGTGTTCCAACTGACCAGCGCCACAGTCATAAACGCCGGCAACAATATTGTGGAAGCGCGTCAATTGCAACACGCAATACAGGAAGCATCTGGCCTGAACATCCAATTGAAAACATCTTCGAAAAACAACTCCATTCGCCTGATTGTCGATGAAAAATTGAAAAAAGAACTCGGAGAGGAGGGCTACCTGTTGAAAGTAAATCCGGATAATATCTCTATCACTGCCCCTGCTTCAACTGGCATTTTTTACGGCATTCAATCCTTGCGCCAACTCATTCATGGTAATGGTAACACATATACGTTAAATGCGGTCAGTATCAAAGATAAGCCTCGCTTTTCGTGGAGAGCCTTCATGCTCGACGAAGGCAGATACTTCAAAGGCAGCACAGTCGTGAAGCGTCTGCTGGATGAAATGGCCTTGCTGAAGATGAACACTTTTCACTGGCACCTTACCGACGACCAGGGCTGGCGCATTGAGATACTCAAATATCCGCAGCTCACTGCCATCGGCAGCCACCGCGACTCTACGCAAATTGGCGGGGATGCTGACGGCAATACCTATGACAGTAAGCCTCATGGGGGCTTCTATACGCAGGCAGCCATCAAAGAAATCATCAACTACGCTGCTGAAAGACATATCACTGTTATCCCGGAAATAGAAATGCCAGGGCATAGCGCTGCAGCCATTGCTTCCTATCCCTGGCTCGGAACATCGCAAAAAAGAATCCGGGTACCATGCAAATTTGGCATACAATACGATGTATACAACGTAGCAGATCCAAAGGTAATTGCCTTTTTGCATGATGTTTTAGAGGAAGTGATCAACCTATTTCCTTCTAAAGTAATACACATAGGTGGGGATGAAGTGAAGTTTGACCAGTGGAAGGCAGATGCCGGCGTACAGGCTTACATGAAAGAACATCACATTGTGTCTCCTGGAGACCTCCAGATTGCGTTCACCAACGGGATATCCAACTTCCTGGCTGGCAAATACCGCAGGATGGCCGGATGGAATGAAATCATGAACAGCATGCTGGAGGATGTTGATGCCGGCAAGGTTTCCAACAGAGAAAAATTAGCGCCCGGCACTATTATACAGTTCTGGACAGGCGACCTTAAAATCATTGACCAGGCTGTTTCAAGAGGTTACGATGTGGTGAACTCCTTCAGTGAGTTTACCTACCTTGATTATTCCTACAAAGACATTTCCCTGGAAAAAGCCTATGGCTTTGATCCTATCCCCAAAGGGCTGGATCCAAAATATCATGCAAAAATACTCGGCACTGGCTGCCAGATGTGGGGCGAATGGATACCCGATGAAGCCAGTATGAATAAGCAGGTGTACCCAAGACTGGCCGCTTATGCGGAAGATGGCTGGACATTGGTTGCCAACAAAAATTTTGGCAATTTTTGCAAAGCACTGGAATATTTTTCTGCCAGATGGAACGTAAAATGGGACGTGAACTAATATGGCGATATCTGATCAGTCTCGTTCAGCTTCCGGGAAACAACGGCCCCAAAAATCAGATATTTCTTTTTTTAGCAACTTATTCAAATCACTAATGACGAAAGAATCCACTCAAATGAAAGGTACGCGCTTGTCCCATACTGTTGCGCCTGCAGAACGTATAGTTTCAATAGATGCGCTACGGGGTTTTGATATGTTTTGGATTGCGGGCGGCGGCCCTATGGTATATGAATTTTTCAAGCTTTTCGCCAACCCGCTTCCATCCTGGTTGGAAGAACAATTCGATCATGTTCCGTGGGAGGGTTTTGTTGCCTGGGACCTGATCATGCCGCTCTTTTTGTTTATCGTGGGGGCCGCCATGCCGTTTTCGATAGGGAAACGGCTGGCGCAGGGGGATGGTCGCCGCAGCATTTACCTGAAAGTCATTTATCGCGTGCTGCTGTTGTGGGCGCTGGGCATGGTTGCCCAAGGCAATCTGCTTCATTTCCGCATGGACGACCTGCTGCTTTACAGCAACACGCTTCAGGCAATTGCGGCGGGCTACCTGATTTCCGCAATTGCATTGGTAGAGCTGCCGGTAAAAGGACAGGCTGTGCTGGCAGGCATTTTACTACTGATTTTTTGGGGGCTGATGCGTTTTGTACCGGTGCCGGGCCATGGAATTGGGGTTCTTTCGCCCGAGGGAAATCTGGCAATGTGGGTTGATCAGTCTCTGTTAGGCCGTTTTCGGGACGGTAATGATTACACCTGGATCCTCAGCAGCATAGGATTCGGCGCTACGACGCTGATAGGCGTTCTGGCGGGCCATTTGCTACGCGCTCCGGGGCCTAAATTGCCCAAAGTGTTCTGGTTAATTATATCAGGTCTGGCCTGCCTGTTGGCAGGCTGGCTTTGGAGTTTTGATTTTCCAATCATCAAGCATATCTGGACCAGCTCGATGGTTTTGTGGGCGGGAGGCTGGAGTCTCTTGTTACTTGCATTATTTTACTGGGTGATAGACATTTTAGGCTACCAGCGGTGGGCATTTGTCTTCATCATTATCGGCACAAATGCTATTGTAGCCTATATAGCACCGGATATCATCCGCTTTGCCGACATTAGTCACACCTTGTTCGCAGGTCTGGCAAAACATCTGGGGCAATTTGGTGGTTTTCTGCTGACCGCTGGCACTTTTGGCGTTCTCTGGCTCTTGCTTTATTATATGTATCGCAATAAAACCTTCGTGCGGATATAACGTACTGCCATGAAACCCTGACCAGATAAGACGAATCGGTTTATAATTTTTCACCAAAAAAATGAATCTCTATGAGAATTTATGCATTGTTACTAGAGGTTATTTCATAAATACTATATAATTCTTCTCATCAGGATTAAAGCAAAAGCAAGATGAATAAGTGCTTGATAGCGTTCTATTTCTCTGTCATATCGTGCGATTACACGTTTGAAGGCATTGAGCCATGTAAAAAAACGTTCTATCTTCCATCTGCGCTTGTATCTTCTAAGCTGACGACCATCCTGAGCTGCCATCTTAAAAAAAACGGGCGGGATTGTTGTAAACTGATTCTTTTTTACTTCAAAACGCTTTCATTTTTCAGATTTTTTCCGAAGAATAAAAAAAATCAGCTGTCGCATAGGAAGAATGTAGTCGATCGGTGTTTTATTAGTTTGGCAGATTCCTTTTATGACCTGGACCATATTTTTAACGATCATACCTATGCTAAAAAGACATAAGCTATCGCTTTTGATGGTGCTTTTATTGCCTTTTATTACTTATGCTCAGGAAGGGATGCCTGTATTTGTCCGTCCTTGTGGTACAGAGATACTACAAAAGGAATGGCGAAAGAATTCTATTTTCCGGGGAAGGGAGCAAGCTGCCAACAAAGCTATCCTGCAAAGGCATTACATGGCCGCCCCTGGTCAACTGGCGCCTCCTCTGACTTTAGTTACATTACCTGTAGTTATACATATTGTGAATGAAGACCCAGACGCTTATTCTGATGCTGATGTCGCGGAATCAATAAAGATACTTAATGACGCATTCAGCGGGAAATTCTCTTATCCCGTAAGGACAAGCCGCGTATTCGATAAAAACAAACACTACCTTATCCCCCCTGCGGCGCTGGCCGCGGGGGATAACAACCTTTTATTATCTCACCTTAAACACATACATATATGTACCGTAAACTATTATTGGTTATACTTTTGGGTATTGGAGGGATGGGGTGTAACAAAGAAATGGTAAAGGAAACAGCGGCCCCGGATCCGAAAAATACTGCTAAACGCTCGCTCACAGCAGGTGTGACAGGCTCCAGTGCTACCTATGATTATATTCTCTGGGAAGTGGATACCGTAAAAAACGAAAATCCGTACAAGTTTGATCAGATGGCCGGCATCGACAGATACCAGGGGCAGCTCTATATACTCGGCGGAAACTGTGTTAGTTGGAATGGCGAGGATAATTTATGGGAGCTATGGAAAGGTGCTAATGTCAACAATGCCGTGTTGCAGTTGCAGCCAAAACCTGCAGCTAACTTTCCTAACTATCGTACGGAAGGAAACGACTGGTGTAACTATTGGCTGATGGGACTTTGGATAGATCCGTCTGATGGTAAATTCTACTCCATTGCCTACAGTGAATACAACTACATGAAAGAATGGGAAAAAGAAGCAAAGGAACGGCGCATGGGGCTTGCTACGTCGGTTGACAATGGACAAACATGGACCTATCAGGGCGATATCATCACGCAGGACAAATCCATCCCACCGCCGGCGGGTCAAAAATATTACGGTGCGGGTGATCTTGATCTTTTCATTCCGGGCGATGGGTATGCGTATGTCTATTATAAAAAAGGCTTCTATTCAGATGATAGTACGCTGGAGAGAACGGAGCAGGATATTTGTGTGGCCAGGTGCCTGCTCAGTGATAAACTTGCACCGGGGTATTGGAAGAAATTCTACAACGGTAGCTGGGTGGAAGCCGGCATTGGTGGCCATGAAACCATCATTATACCGGACGTGAATATTGCCAATGTATGTTACAATAAATTCCTCAAAAAATATGTTTGCATTGGCAATGATACCGATGGTAAAACATTTATTTCTTTTGCCAATAGTATGCCAACACAGGATTGGAGCCCCAGGGATTTCGGTTTTCCGCAAATCTCCTGGTGGTACAACTGGTTTGTGAATGTAACCAACAATAACCAGCATGTCATGGGGCAGTCGTTCAAGCTCTATACCGCCGGGTTAAATCTGGTTACCAAAATTCGGCACGGGTATGATTACCATATCGTGTTCGATATGAAAGAATATGACCGGACTGGTTGGGAAGTGATCGACTTTTCCTCTCAGGATCCCTGGCCTTCAGCGCCTCAGGAAGGTGGTGCTGCTTATGTACTGGACAATAATCCATATACGTTTTGGTCTACCGCCTGGGTAAACGGGGAAGCGCCTTTTCCGCATCATATTACCATCGATACGAAATCGGTAAAATCGTTGCATGGTATTACATTTAAGAATCGTAAATTTGATATCGACTCCAGCGGCCAGCCCAAAGATGTGCAGGTATTGGTGAGCCAGGATAACGTTAACTGGCAAACGGCGGCTACTTATACTAACATCGAAATACCGGAAGGCCCTGTAGAAGAAAGCAAAACAAGGCTTTCATTTCCTGCAGCAGTGAATGCACGTTACCTGAAACTGGTGGTCACCGCTATTCACGGCACTAACAAGGTGTTGTACTTTTCTGAGATCAGTGCATTCTGATGATTTATCTTTAATAATTAACAAGATGAGAATTACATTGGTATCTTTTTTACTACTGGTCCTTAACAGCACGTGTTTCGGCCAGCAGGATACTGTTCAGATAAACGTAACAGCTTATGGCATCCATCCTGACAGCCGGGTCAATATAGAACCGAAGATCAGGGAGCTGTTGAAAGAAAACAGGAACGCGCGCTACCTGAAACTGGTTTTTCCCCGTGGCAGGTACGACTTTTATCCGAATAAAGATAGGGAGGATTTGTCCGACGCCCCCGTTGGGATTGAGATCCGCGACAGGTCGGGTGTATGCATCGACGGTCAGGGATCGGAGTTTGTATTTCATGAAAAGATGATGGCGTTCAACGTACAGAATGCGAAGGATATAACGCTCCGGAATTTCAGCATCGACTGGGACCGGCCTTTAATTTCGCAGGCGGAGATTGTGGGATACAGCGACACCTTTCTGGATCTGAAGATAGACAAAAACGAATATCCGTACGAGATAAAGAACGATATACTTTACTTTACAGGAGAGGAATGGAAAAGTAAGATTGGCACCGATTACAATAATATCTTCAATGCAGGTAATAAAGACCTCGTATACGAGACCACCGATAATCCTTTGGGGGAAATTTGGAACGCCACGGCTGAATTGCGTGAGAATGGGTTGGTACGGCTGCATTTCCCGCTTGAAAGGAAGCCGGAGCGGGGAACGCTGATTGCCCTTTACCACGACTATTACATCACTGATGGTATACAGCTGATGCGGAGCAGCCGGCTGTGGCTGGAGCAAATCAACATTTACCATGCCCTGAGTGTTGGGGTCGGCGCTTCCGAATGTGAAGACATCACCCTGAAGCAGGTGAATATCATAGCCAATGAAAAGAAAAATCGTGTATTCAGTACCGTAGCCGACGCCACGCATTTTAATGGTTGTAAAGGCCGCATTGTGATCGACAGTTGCAAGGTAACCGGCGCCGGCGATGATTTTATCAATATACATGGTATGTATGCCCCGGTAGTCAAAGTATTGAGCGATCATGAAGTGCTGCTGGCGCCGAATGATAGGTACATAGGCTTTGAGAAGGGCGATAAAGCCTGGCGTGTGGATACGGCTACCATGCAGCGCAGGCAGATTTTATCCGTGGCAAAGCAGGAGGATGTATCGAAAGGATACCGTCTTACGTTCACCGAGAATATCACCAATATACTCAAGCGTGGAGATCTGCTGGAAAATATAGACAAGAACCCGGATGTGGAGATCACCAATTGCCGCGTGATGAAGCGCCACCGCGCAAGGGGGATACTGGTAACCAGTCCAGGCAAAGTACGTATATCCAATAACTACTTCAATACTGCGGGCTCAGCCATCCTCATTGAAGGCGACCGGACCGTGTATTATGAATCAGGTGCAGTGAGGGATGTAGCTATTGAAAACAATGACTTTGAGAACAGTTTTACCTCCCGCTGGGGAGAAGGAGTTATTTCCATTACACCTTCTATTATTCCGAAAGATTCAGCCTCTCCGGCATATCATCACAACATCCGTATCACCGGGAACACCTTCAGGCATTTCGACCATGCGTTGCTGTACGCCCGTTCCGTAGATACACTGGTGTTTTCATCTAACAGAATGATATATACGAATACGTATCCGCCATTTTCCCGTAAGGTGAATGTGTACCTCGATGGATGCCGGCATGTAACTATTGGCGATAATATTTGTGACGCAGCATTTCCGGGAAAGAATGTGTGGATTAAACGTATGGAGAAGACGGATTTGGAGCAGTACGGAAGTTGTCCGTTGAAAGTATCTCCGGCGGAGGATTAGTCCGGCATACTAAACTTATCAGGATAAATTATTCTTCCTGCTAATTCCCGGATAGTTTCAAACTTAATAAGGCTGTCTCAAAAGTAATTTTTACCCAATTTTATCCGGGTACCTGATGGAGAGAATTTTCGTTTACGATATGCTCAGTGCCTTCAGATTACTTTTGGGATAGCCTCTGATCTTGTTGACTGTGCCGGCAAAGCATGATTGCAATATGTACTTAAACCTGTATTATTGGTAAAAATGCCCAATCAATAAGGCAGAAATGCGCGCCAATGTGGAAGGCTTTATGAACAATCGAAAAAAGGTTAAAAACAAGGTGCAGAAATATTTTCACGAAAAGCACGTCAGATATGCCGCTTATGAAATCAGCAAGAACTAATTTAAGTAATGATTAATTATTAACAAGATGAGAATTACATTGATATCTTTTTTACTACTGGTCCTTAACAGCTCGTGTTTTGGCCAGCAGGATACTGTTGAGATAAACGTAACAGATTATGGCATCCATCCTGACAGCCGGGTCAATATAGAACCGGAGATCAGGAAGCTGTTGAAAGAAAACAGGAACGCGCGCTATCTGAAACTGGTTTTTCCCCGTGGCAGGTACGACTTTTATCCGAATAAAGATAGTGAGGATTTGTCCGACGCCCCCGTTGGGATTGAGATCCGCGACAGGTCGGGTGTATGCATCGACGGTCAGGGATCGGAGTTTGTATTTCATGAAAAGATGATGGCGTTCAACGTACAGAATGCGAAGGATATAACGCTCCGGAATTTCAGCATCGACTGGGACCGGCCTTTAATTTCGCAGGCGGAGATTGTGGGATACAGCGACACCTTTCTGGATCTGAAGATAGACAAAAACGAATATCCGTACGAGATAAAGAACGATATACTTTACTTTACAGGAGAGGAATGGAAAAGTAAGATTGGCACCGATTACAATAATATCTTCAATGCAGGTAATAAAGACCTCGTATACGAGACCACCGATAATCCTTTGGGGGAAATTTGGAACGCCACGGCTGAATTGCGTGAGAATGGGTTGGTACGGCTGCATTTCCCGCTTGAAAGGAAGCCGGAGCGGGGAACGCTGATTGCCCTTTACCACGACTATTACATCACTGATGGTATACAGCTGATGCGGAGCAGCCGGCTGTGGCTGGAGCAAATCAACATTTACCATGCCCTGAGTGTTGGGGTCGGCGCTTCCGAATGTGAAGACATCACCCTGAAGCAGGTGAATATCATAGCCAATGAAAAGAAAAATCGTGTATTCAGTACCGTAGCCGACGCCACGCATTTTAGTGGTTGTAAAGGCCGCATTGTGATCGACGGATGCACGGTAACCGGCGCGGGCGATGATTTTGTCAATATACATAGTATGTATGCCCCGGTAGTCGAAGTATTGAGCGATCATGAAGTGCTGCTGGCGCAGCATGATAGGTACATAGGCTTTGAGCAGGGCGAAAAAGCCTGGCGTGTGGATACAGCTACCATGCAGCGCAGGCAGATTTTATCCGTGGTAGGGCAGGAGGATGAATTGGAAAACGACGATGTTACAGGACACCGGATTAAGTTCAACGAGAATATCACCGGTATACTCAAAATTGGAGATCTGCTGGAAAATATAGACAAGAACCCGGATGTGGAGATCACCAATTGCCGCGTGATGAAGCGCCACCGCGCAAGGGGGATACTGGTAACCAGTCCAGGCAAAGTACGTATATCCAATAACTACTTCAATACTGCGGGCTCAGCCATCCTCATTGAAGGCGACCGGACCGTGTATTATGAATCAGGTGCAGTGAGGGATGTAGCTATTGAAAACAATGACTTTGAGAACAGTTTTACCTCCCGCTGGGGAGAAGGAGTTATTTCCATTACACCTTCTATTATTCCGAAAGATTCAGCCTCTCCGGCATATCATCACAACATCCGTATCACCGGGAACACCTTCAGGCATTTCGACCATGCGTTGCTGTACGCCCGTTCCGTAGATACACTGGTGTTTTCATCTAACAGAATGATATATACGAATACGTATCCGCCATTTTCCCGTAAGGTGAATGTGTACCTCGATGGATGCCGGCATGTAACTATTGGCGATAATATTTGTGACGCAGCATTTCCGGGAAAGAATGTGTGGATTAAACGTATGGAGAAGACGGATTTGGAGCAGTACGGAAGTTGTCCGTTGAAAGTATCTCCGGCGGAGGATTAGTCCGGCATACTAAACTTATCAGGATAAATTATTCTTCCTGCTAATTCCCCGGATAGTTTCGAACTTAATGAGGCTGTCTCAAAAGTAATTTTTACCCAATTTTATCCGGGTACCTGGTGGAGAGAGTTTTCGTTTACGATATTCTCAGTGCCTTCAGATTACTTTTGAGACAGCCTCTCTCTCTTTCAGGAAAGGAGCCAGATGCAAAGAACCGCAGTGGTTGTAGCAATGGTAATTTGGGTTGGGAGCGTCATTTTCATTTTTAAAAAGGGATTTTTGTTCGGTTAAGAATTCCTTTGGTTTTCAATTCCTTGGACGAGGTTTTTGACATTTGTTTAGTGGTTTTCAAGTGCATTTATGCTGCAGTAGCGTATTTTCATTCTAATATTGCTTATATTAAAAGGTATTTAATTAAACCGCGTGGAAAACTAGATGATAACGCTTGACCCAATTATTGATTTACTGTAGACCCTGTTGACCACATAATAATGCTCCTCTGCATGCCGGAAATGTACATTAAGATAGTAACGAAAAGAGAAAAAGGGGGCAAATTTTTCAAAAAAAGGTGGCTGAATGCTATCTTTTGACTGTATAGGTATTAGGTGGTGATTATTTAATTAACTTATTTGTTTGAATAACCAACGTTATGGGAGTACGATCTATGAAATGGCCCTTTTGCATATTGTTATTACTATATGGAACGCTAACCGATGCCACCAGCCTACCACCGGTATTTTATCTCGGAATTGAACATGGCCTGTCAAACAATGAAGTAAATTGTATTTACCAGACCCGCGGAGGTTATATATGGGTGGGCACATTTGATGGCTTGAATCGCTACGACGGGTATAGTTTCAAAACCTTCCGGAAGAAGATAGGGGACGCCAATTCTCTGGTCAACAATCATGTCCAGGATATTCAGGAAGATGCGTCGGGCCAGTTATGGGTGGCCACCAGGGGAGGCGTGTCTGTTTATAATCCGCTTCTCGAAAAGTTCACAACGCTCGCTTATTCAATCTTAAACCAACAAACGGAGCGGGTGGCAAATAATATTACATCGCTGAAAAAAGATGTGAATGACGATATGTTGGTAGGCACTGCCAGAGAGGGGTTACTGATACATGACTATAAAAAGCAGCGGACATACCAGGTACCTGTGTTAGTGGTTGGTGTTCCTGTTACAAGCTATCATGTCAGTGCCATTGAAACCGATCCGCAAAAGCAGGTGTGGTTATTTGTAGAAGGAAAAGGACTATACCGCTATAACCGACATCAACGTACAGCTTGTCTCTTCAGTGAAAAGCTGCGGCAAGCTGTGTGTATCAGGGCGGATAAGGCAGGCCACCTCTGGTTGGGAACAGCGACCGGTATTTACCGGTATACAATTGCTACTGACCAATATATGTTCTTTCCATTGCCCAGTGCCGTAACCGGTTTGTATATTGACCGAAAGGAAGACTTGTGGATATCTACAGATGGTGATGGAATGTATGTTATGAATTGCCTGGCAATGCAAATCAGGCACGTGGCGGGGGAAAAGGGGGAAGAAATCTTTACCAGTAAGGCCATAAAGGGGGTATGTGAAGACCAGGAAGGTCGTTACTGGGTGGCTACATTACGTGGTGGGATTAACATCATGGACAATCACCGGCGGCTTTTCAAAATTTTTATTCCTGCCGCCCTAAAAAAAGATCACTATGATAACTATTTTATTTCTGCTTTCAGCGAAGACGCTTCCGGGAACATATGGATAGGCACAGACGGGAATGGTCTCTGTTATTGGAACCGTTCCCGCAACACTTTTATACACTTCATGAAAGAAGACCATCTTGGGCTGAGCAGCAACAGCATAACAGGGGTGTTGAAAGATCATGCAGGCGATATATGGGTAGGTACTTGGGGAGGGGGGGTGTCCCGCTATCAGTCCACCAGCCGATTTTTTGAGCATTTTACGTTAAGCGATCCGCTTACCAGAGCTAATTGTTCTCAGGCCTGGAAGCTTTTTGAGGATGCCGGGCATACTTTGTGGGTAAGCACCTATGGTGATGGCGGACTTTTTAGATTTAACAGAGACTCCCATCGTTTTGAGTTGTTCGACGATTCCATTGGCAACATCCTGACTATGATGGAAGACCAAGAGGGGCATCTCTGGGCGGGAACTGACGACAAGTTGCTCTTAATTGACAAAAAGGCCGGAAAGCACATAAGCTACGATATCGGATACCGTATCCGCAGCATACTTGAAGCGCAGAATGATTGGATGTGGATAGCCACCGAAGGTAATGGGTTACTTCATTTTCATAAAAAGACTGGTCAATACACCCGGTTTACAGAAAATGAGGGACTGCCCAATAATTCCGTGTTGAACATTCTACGTGATAACAGCGGTTATTTGTGGTTGAGTACATCCTGTGGCTTGTCCAGGTTTGATGCCGCTACCTGTAAATTCCAGAATTTTTCGGCTTCCAATGGCTTGCAGAGTAACCAGTTCAGTTATTCCGGTGCGTTGAAGTTGCGATCTGGTGAATTATTATTCGGCGGAATTAAAGGATTCAACCTGTTTGAACCTAAAGACATCGAGCTGAAGGAGGATAGCCCTGCAGTAATGCTGGCAGGTATAAAGATTAATAACGTGCCCTTAAGCGACAGTTGTAATCTCCGTTATATAGCAGCGCAAACGCAACATGCGGTTACCCAGTTAGAACTGCCATATGAGAAGGCATCGCTGGCGTTTGAATATGTTGCGCCGGAATATTCACTACCGGACAAGATAAGCTATGCCTACTTCCTGGAAGGCTGGGATAATAATTGGATACAGGCAGGTAAAGTGAAAACTGCCTATTACAGCCGGTTAGATGAGGGCAACTACGTTTTGCACATTAAGGCGGCAAATGGGTCTGGTAACTGGGGACCGGAAACAAAGCTGCGCTTACGGGTGTTGCCTCCATGGTATAGGTCATGGTGGGCCTATGGGCTATACATCGCCGTTACCTGTGTTGTCATTTCCTTTTATACACAGTACAAAAGGAAACAAACCAGTATGGCTTACGAATTGCTTGTGGCGCAAATAGAGATACGGCAGGAAAAAGAATTGAATGAGAAGAAGCTTTCGTTTTTTACTAATATCACCCATGAATTGAGAACCCCACTCACACTTATAGTGAACCCCGTCAGCGAAATGCTGGAAAAAGCGGGAGGCGATCTCAAAAAAGACCTGAACCTCGTATACCGGAATGCCAATCGCCTGCTAATGCTGGCAGATCAGTTACTCCTTTTCAGAATGATGGACAAAGAAGTTAGCCATTTGCAGATTAGTCGATTAAACTTGTACGAGCTGTGTAACAATACCTTCGAATGTTTTTCACAGATGGCTGTGCACAAAAGTATACAGTACCAGTTGCTATGTGATAACAAGCAACTCGAAATATCCGGCGATGCCCAGAAGTTAGAGATTGTATTGTTTAACCTTATTTCGAACGCTTTCAAGTTTACACCATCACAGGGGAGGATAACTATAGAGGTAAAAGAAAACGGTACCGATGTAGAAATTCAGGTAAGTGATACGGGGTGTGGTATCGATGACCATGTCAAAAGCAGATTATTCGAAAAATATTACTATGGAAAAGAGAGTCCACCAAATCAGGAACCTGGTTTTGGAATTGGTTTATACCTGGTGAAGCAGTTCATAGAATATCATGAAGGCTCGGTGGAATACATTAGTTCCCCGGGTCAGGGGACTTCTTTCCATGTCCGCTTAAAGAAAGACAATTGGCCCGATGTTTCCCCGGAAAGTATAGCAGAAAAGAGCCTGTCAATGCGGGATAATCCAAAAACGTTGCTGGAGGAAGACTCGGTGTCCCCGCCTGCAGTCGGACCTTTAGAGATTACCGAAAAAAAATCATTGCTGATGGTGGATGACGATTCGGAATTCCGGCAATACATTAAAAGGAAATTCGAAGATAGGTACATTGTTTATGAAGCCGGTAATGGCACGCATGGATGGGAAATAGTGCAACGTCATATGCCGGATATTGTGATCTGTGATGTGTTAATGGATGAGATAAATGGAATAGAATTATGTCGGAAAATAAAACAGGATCCTTCCTTAAATCATATCCCGGTAGTTCTTTTGAGTGGAATGAGCTCGCCAGGGAAAAAACTGGAGGGTATAGAGAGCGGGGCGGAGGACTACGTTACCAAACCTTTTGACCAGGAGCTGTTGGCAGCCAGAATACATACCATCTTGGAAAACAGAAATGCATTGCAGAAATATTTTCGCGATAATATTACGCTCCGGGAAAACTCCCAGAAGATTTCCGCTGTATATAAAGTGTTTCTGGAAAGATGCATTGAGATCATCGAGGATAATCTTGATAATGGAAACCTGGGGCCTCGCTTCCTGGCTAAGCAATGTAATATGAGTTACTCCAAATTATACAGGAATGTGAAATCAATTTCCGGTCTGAGCATCAATGCCTTTATCAGATCAATCCGCCTGCGAAAGGCAGCATTACTGATTCTCAGCACCAACATAAATGTGAGTGAAGCTGCCTATCAGGTAGGTATTTATGATTTGAAATATTTCAGGAAACAATTCAAAGATCTGTATGGAGTGAACCCCTCCGAATATAAAAAGAAGTATCAGCATTTATTTAATCGCGAATATAACCTGGTAGTAGGAGTACAGGGGCCATACCATGAATAAAACCCATTACAAAAGTATTGCTGCGAAATGCTACATATTTTTAGGGAGCTTCCCTCAAGAAGCTCCCTATGTTACAGAGAATAAAATAATAACTTACTATTGTTTGATCACCTTTACAGTTTTTTTGAAATTACTGCCTGTAATAGAGATAAGATATGTCCCTGCTTGCATGCCCTCCATATTTATTTGAACGCTGTTGTTAGCCACCTGTTGAATCCTTTTACATAATTTTCCACTAATGTCGTAGATCACAATTTTGTCGATGCGATTTTTTGATATAATCCGGCAAATATCTTTAACCGGATTGGGACTCACTGTGATTTCTTTTATTCCGGTTGTCTTATCTGTTGCTATGATTGCAGTTTCAGCAGCTGTTATACGGGCAGCGGGATTTGCAACCAATTCAAAAAGCCATTTCTGCTGGGGAACATTGGCATAGTCCCATAGTTGCACTTTGGTTCCATCAGCACTATTAGCACCCGATACATCCAGTACCTTGTTCAGTGCATTGGATGGCCTCAGTTCGTAGTAGCCTCCGCCAACCGGATTGATCTGCCATTTCTGATTGGCGCCATTCCAATAATCCCATATTTGTACTTTGGCTCCATTGGGTGTTCCCTGGTTGTCGGCATCCAATGCTTTTCCCGGGGCGTGTTGTGGTTCCAGTTTATACAGTCCGTTACCGGCATCGATCACTTTCCAGCGTTGGCTATTTTTGTCCTCGTCTTTCCATATCAGAACATTGGCGCCATTGGATGTTGCCATAGTGGCAACATCGAGATTACTTGTTTCATTCAGTGCTGTTTTGATCTCATATATTGCACCTGACTGGATGCCGGGTCCGGAGGCGATTTCATAAGGTATTACATCCCGGCTCGCCCCCGTTTCAGGCTCGATAACCACCTGGTCTGGCCTATTCCCCACTGCATCATATATAACCAGCGTATTAGTACCCGAAGCATTCAGCCATTTTTCAGGAATATATAATCCGGGACCACCGACTTTCCGCGAATACTTGCCAAGATTATGACCATTCACCCATATCGAACCTGTGAACAGGCCTGTTGTGGGGATGCGCCATATAGAATAAGTTCCGGTTTCATCAGGCGGATTGGCGTTAAATGTGCACCGGAAGAACTGTGGCCCGGTAAAGGAGGTATTGCGGGCAAGGGGAGACCAACCTGTTGAGGCATCAGGATTACCAGGGCCTCCTTGTTGTACCCAGTCGTTTAAGACTATTCTGGAATTGTATGTTGAGAAGGTAACGGGTGCATACACCCCACCAGGTCCCCCGGTATTCTGCACCAATAAGGTTAATGTGTTGGCGCCTGAAGTGTTCCAGTTGCTGTTTAAAATGACGTTAAACGGGTTATTCCAGCCTGAGTGGTTGTCGATCTGAACGCCATTGAGATAAACCCAGCAATTATCATCCACATTGAGAAATCTCACCTCTTTGAAGGATGAAGTTCCGGCAGCTGGCAGGGTTACCTGGAACCATGCATAGTCATACCCGTTAAAAGCATTGGTCCCGAGCGTATAGGGCTTCCATCCGGAATCGTTACCTGCAGGAGGCGTAGTCCCAACGGCAGTGCTGTTTGTGGGCTTTATTTGCCAGTTTGTGAGGGTGTCTGGAGCCGAAGCTCCCTGATTGATATATGCTGAGCCTTTAAGTCCGCCATTGAGCGTCCCCACTATTAAAGACCCGATGTGATACCATAATTTTTCTCTGCCGTCATGTATTACATATACAGCGATGCTATGGTTTCCCTTGCTCAAATCAGCTGTAAACCCATTTTTGGATACGCTGGAGGAAGCAATGGCAATTCCATCTACAAATGGGATAATTGTGTCTCTTACTTCATCAAAAGAAATAGTATAGGATCCTGCAGCCGGCACATTAACGGTTGTGCGGTACCAGGTATAGGGGCTGATATCGCCATCAGCTCCGCTAAACATCGGTCCTGTCGTGCTTGTAAGCCAGCCAGCGGTGTTATAGGAAGGAGCGGCTTGCTCCATACCACTCATAACTTCCCAATTTGTTGGTTTAATGATGCCCGGATGAGATATTTGAGTATTCACAGCCGACATGGCTATTGGGATATTACTGGAGTCATAGGCGAATACCGGAAAATTAGTGCGATGCTGCCATGGGGATTCCGTATTAAACCCGGGCTGTCCATTGCTCATGCTGGCTGCTCCTATATACTGAGGGCCGCACACTACATAACTACGTTCATCTGCCTCTATAAACCAGGTATAATCTGCCAGTGTATCATTAACAGCGAGTATTCTCACCTTGCTGTTACCAGTCTGGAAACTGTAATTGGCAGTACCGGTTGCGGGAAAGGTAGCTTTCAGGGATATTTGTCCTGGCGCATTTTGACTTAAAGCCGGAGACCCGCTTGTAATAGTAGCTCCGGCCGGCGCCTGGAAGTATAGTTCTGCCGGCGTACCCGCCTGTCCGTAGATGACCATGGTGGTGGTGCCTGATTGTTCGGTGATGCCTAATATCCGTGTGGGGGCTACCTGGAGCATGACTTCCGGCGTGATCTTGTAATTTGCCACAAAAGGCATGATCTCACGGGCATTTACTGTCAAAGATCCATTTTGGGGATAATCGGTGCCGTTAAATTTCACCTTCGTTTGCTGAGCTGAACCGCCATTGTTATCCAGAAACAAAATAGTGCCTGCGCTGCTTTGCCGTGCTACCACCTTAATATTGGCATTTCCTGCGGCCGTGCTGTACGTTCCTGTCGCATTGTCGCTGGTTTCAAGAATTTCCTGAAAACTGCGTGCAAACCAGGCAGCACGTTTGAATTTGTAGTAGCCAGGTCTCAAATCACCTGTTTCACCAACAGCAGCGCCAAAATCATAACTGGCCCACACACCTATGCCGGCAAAATAATCGAAATAAGTACCACCATGAAACATATAGTGAGCATAACCATTTCCACCATTGGAGATTATTTTCCAGGTGGCCCGGTCCTTTGTGATGACATCATCTGATGATTGTCCATACTTGTTAAACCAGACGCACCAGAATTCAGTTGAAAACCAGGGGGAGGTACGGCCTGCACTGCTGAACGGGGTGTTTCCTCCGGGCTCATGACCATGATTCAAGCTACTGAAAAAATAGGGTACTTCCATTCCATAACCCAATGCCTTTGACTGAAGGAATCTAAAATAAGCGTTAGAGAGCCCATCTGTGCCCTCTCCCCAGGGATGCTCATTTTCGAGCTGTATGAGGATCACATTTCCCCCACGGTTAATCTGATTATTGACAACGATTGGAAATAATTGATCCCAGAATTTGGTGATATATGGCCAACTGATCGAGTCGTTGTTTCTTACCATCATACCCCTTTTAAACTGCAGCCATACCGGATACCCTCCGGCATCCACTTCTGCACAGGAATAAGGCCCCACCCGTGCAATTACATATAGACCAAAGGATTTGGCAAGTTTAAGGAAAGCGTCGAGGTCCTGGTTCCCGGAGAAATTGAACTGTCCCTCATGGGGCTCATGATAGTTCCAGAATGAATAGATCTCAACACAGTTCAGGCCGGCGCGTTTAATACGCATCAGCCTGTCCTTCCATAGTTCACGGGGTATTCTATTATATTCTATTGCTCCTGTTGCCAGGAATGTGCGCTTCCCGTTGATGATAAAACCTTTTCCGTCAAAATTGATATACTTTTGCGCTGCCGGCTGAGCAGGAAATATATTATCGTTTGCAAAACATACCTGTGTAAAAAACAGGTAATAGAGTAACGTCGTGAGAACCCTGCCAATGAGCCGCAGAGCGTAGGGTATTGTAAGCCTTCGGGGTGTACGTAGGGATTTCGGGAGTGTTGATTTAGAATTCGACATAGGGTAATTGATTTAGGTTAATAATTGATTGATATAAGTCGCCAGGGACTAAAATTTGTATGATTTTTTTCATGAACCGCAGCTGTTCCTTCGCTAGTCCAGTGTTGTTTTCCTACGCCGGATATTGTATCCTATAGTTTTTACATCATGTAATTACAGTAAAAGATTACAATTCGCTTTTAATACCGGAGCGCTGTGGAAACGGCCCCCGGGTTCATTAAAACCATATTCGTATTATGTATCCTTTCTGATATGCTCGGTCAAATGAAAAACTATCCTTTATTTACCTGCCAGGCAGATAATATTCAGGTGAAAATTAAGTCAACCTTTAAACATTTACAGGGGGCAAAATCACCAAATACCAGGGGGTTTTTGTAGTTGAGAATTTGATCAGTATTCTTTAAGCAGATATAGCGCAGTGGATGGAGGGCATATTTCATGGAATTGCGAAAAAAAACAGCATTTTCCTGACCTTTTTCCCATAACAGTGAATATTCAGATTCAGGAGGACCACTTAATATAATGCTCTGAAGTTGAGCTTAATGTAGAGTTTAGCCCCTTTTTTTTGCTATTTAGCCCCCCCTTCCTGACCGGTTTCATCACTACCTTTGTCCGATATTCACATGAACCGGTTCAAAATCCCTCCATCAAAGAAGTCATCATCGATGAGAGAGTAAAGGATTCTTCTCATTTACAATACCAGTTCCTGATTTTCAACTAAAGGCCCATTCTGAGGGTAGATACAAATAAGTAAAATTATTATCAATCAAAACCCTTTATAAAATGAAAAAAACGCATCAATTAAAATTGATCCTCGCTGCAACGATCGTTACTATCAGCCTGGGTGGTATTTCGTGTAAAAAAGAAATACCACTTCAAAGTATTCAGCTTAAAACTACTGGTGCCTTTGCCAGGGCAGCCTCAGGCGCCACTTACTATGTAGATCCGGATGGCAATGATAATAATTCAGGTACAAGCCCCACCACTCCATGGAAAACGCTCGCCAAAGTAGATTCCACCACCTTCAGTCCGGGTGATCAGATTCTTTTCAAAAGTGGCGGTAGCTGGACAGGGACGCTACAACCCAAAGGGTCCGGAAGCCCCGGGGCTCCTATTGTGATAGATAAATATGGTGGAGACGACATGCCGGTAATTAATGGTAACGGAAATACCGATGGTGTAGATGCAGTTACTTTAGTTAACCAGGCGTACTGGGAAATCAATAATCTCGAAATCACCAATACACCAACGGATGGAAGTAATCATTCATTACATGGCATACAAATAAGGACTACTGCCGGCACTACTGTCTATAAGCATATTGTAGTTAAAAACTGCTATGTTCATCATGTTAATCTCCCGTATACAAATGATGGTAATTTTCCAAACTGGCAAAAATATGGAGGTGGTATTAATGTTCAGGGGCTGTTTGATAGTGTGCTCGTGCAAAATTGCCGTATTATCGATGTTGGTCTGGAAGGACTGGTCGTTGGTGGCCGTCAGGGTGAAAGGCAGTATGCCAGGAACGTAATTGTTGACAACAACCTGGTAGAAAATGTTCCCGGCGATGGTCTAATTGTCGTAAATGTAAGTGGAGGATGTAAAGTTACGAACAACGTTGTTCATAATGCTTGTATGAGCAATGTACGCAACTTCGCCGGTATATGGACATGGGACAGTTATCAGACACTTATTTCCCATAATGAAGTATATGGCATGAAAGGCGGCGGCGGCAATGATGGTATGGCCTTCGATGCAGATGTATCAGCCAACGGTGATATCTTCGAATATAACTACTCCCATGATAATAACGGCGGCTTCCTGCTGTTAATGCCTGGTGTATCCAACATTATTGCGCGGTACAATGTAAGCGTAAATGATGTAGGCACAAATGGCCTTAAAAAGCTGGTGCTTATGGCAGGAGGTGTATCCAATAGTCAGATATATAACAATGTATTCTATTTGAAAAATCCTGTAAATAGTGTTTTCCTAAATAATCCGTCCGGCGTTACTATTTCCAACAACATCTTTTATGTGGCGCCTGCCGTTAGTGTTAAAGCGCTCGTAGGTAATGAATCGGGAAATCCAGGAACGCCGGATGCCAATGCGAAGTTTCTCAATAACTGCTTTTATCCTGCTGCCTCATTTTCATCATTGAACTTTGGCAATGCTGTAAACAGCAATAATTTCTACTCCAATCCACAGTTCACAAATCCTGTATGGGGCGCGGGTGTTCAATCTATTGACGGATTCAAGGTGGGCATCACTTCTCCCTGTCGCGGTGCAGGCGTATTCATTAATAACAATGGCGGTAAAGATTTCTGGGGTAACCTGCTTCCGGCAGGCACTCCGGATGTAGGTGCCTTCCAGCAGGATGTAACAACACAAATAGTGGATGGTGGTGTCTATTCATTTGTTTCGGCAGTAAATAATACAAGCGTCATTGATGCAACTGGTAATTCATCTGCCAATGGAACGTCACTGATACTCTGGAGCAATCACAATGGCAATAACCAGAAATGGCTCGCCAGGCATACTGGTGATGGCTACTACACCTTTAAGTCAATGCTGGACACTACAAAGGTGATGGATGTACGGGGTGCAGCAACTGGAAATGGCACCCCGCTTCAGCTTTATGCATACAGTAATATTCCTTCGCAAAAATGGCTAATATCCTATGATGGCAGCTATTTCCGCATTAAATCGGCTCTGATAGATAAATATATGGATGTGAATGGTGCATCAAGTGCCGACGGTACTCAGATTCAGATATGGGATGGTAATAGTTCAAATGCACAGAAGTTTAAACTGGTAAAGCAATAATAGAAGGTCCACCAAATATCCTGCCGGCAGGCATGATAAATTTGGGATTTAAAGGGCCATATGGCGTAAACAAACAAAAGAACGCTCTAATTAACAGAAGCTCTTCATTGGAGGAGCTTCTTCTTTTTTGTCATCCAGTCGGCAGTCAGATTTCAGATTTATGGATTGGCCCCTTGATTTTATACTCTCCCTGGTGAAATCGACCGGTAACTTCTCATTCGCTACAGCCGGTATTGTAAGTACAAAATTGATCTCTTTCCCCTCCTCATCGGATATTTCAAGTGAGAGTGATCTCCCAAGTGCGGTATCATCATGTTGGCCTGTTTGCTGGCATTTGTTCTTGCCAGCCGGAAGCAGTTCTATGCACGGCGCTCATCACCGGACAGTTACAGTAAATATGTCGGAAGTGGAGTAGGGGACTGTCTGTGGATGATTATTAGGGTCATTGCAATTCTCCTTTTCCTTTATGGGCTGGCAATGATATTGAATGAAGGTGATCGGCATTAATTGATCACCATATCTTTCTCTTCCGATTGGAATGATACAGGTTTTACCTGTAAAAATTCCAGGCATTCAAAATTCCATTTTTCAAATAACTTTCGAGCCGTTGACGTTAAATTGCAACTCCCCAAAAGGTGACTTTCCTTGCTTTCAAAAAGCCGTAATTTTACTTGTAATAACCAAAACGCTGAATGGTAGCTGGTTTTACGCACATTTTTTAAGATTATGTCTGAAATCATGAATATTTTATTGGAGGTCGTGTCCTCTAATAGAATGATTGAATATTGAACGCCACAACAACAAATAAAATTTTAACTATCCATTAATGGCTTAAGCCTTTGTTTAGCATTTGCCGTAGTCTCTCGTCTGGCGCCATTCCTTATGCCTTTGAATGTAAATTTCATACGTGTATGATGTCCCGTTTGAGCGTTGGGATGACCTTCATGTCACAACAAAAATTAACCATATGAAATAGATTTGGATAGTGTTACCGGAACCTTGTGTTGAATCGATTTTATTTGGAGGTTACTGGGAGGTTACTGAAAACAAAAAAGCACTTACAATAATATGTAAGTGCTTAATTTTGTTCGTCGGGACGACTAGATTCGAACTAGCGACCCCTTGCACCCCATGCAAGTGCGCTACCGGGCTGCGCTACGTCCCGAAACTTTTTTCCGGTGTGTTTCCCGTTTGACGGGGATGCAAAAGTAGGTAATTATTTGAATTAAAAAAATATTGCCTCACTTTTTTTCAAAAAAAGTTGGTTTAACTACTTGGTTGTCTTTACAAAACAATGTAGGAATAACGAATATTAAACACAGATTTATTCATTCCGGGCTGATAATCAGTCTCTGCGCGAACCCCTCGTGATGAAATAAATAATCAACCCTACCACTAACGCTACGATAAAGATACCGGTCCATACGCCGGCCTTAAAGATACCACCAACTACTTCACAGCTGGTCATCATTATTACGATCGATACTAACAGAAGATAAGTGAGCTTTTTCATGGATGTATTTTTAAATGAACACGATACACATCCCGTACCAAAAAATATTTGTATTTGTCAGAATAATTGCACAGCTTTATCTAACTCAACCAAAATTGTTATGAACACAGGGAAAGCAGTACGCGCAGACCTCAAAGTGGTGCCTTCCCATTCCTCACTTTGGGGACGACTACTGGAGGGAGATCGCCACGCCTTCGCCGAAATATATGAAACGCACGTTGACCACCTCTATCATTACGGCATGCATTTCTGCCGCGATCATGAAAGGGTGAACGACAATATCCAGGACCTGTTCCAGGACCTCTGGCTTACCAGGGAGCACCTGAGCCCACAGGTACAACATATCCGTTATTACCTGATCAGCAGCCTGCGCCGCCGCCTGCTCCGTTCCCTGCAGCGGGACCGCCGCTGGCAGTACCGCGACTCCTGGGACGGATTTGAATTTGAGTTCACCACCCCGCAGGAAAACAAGCTGATACTCGAAGAGACGGCGGCAGAACAAAAAAAATTACTCCAGGCCGCCCTCGGCAACCTCACCCGCCGGCAACGGGAGGCCATCTACCTCCGCTTTTACCAAAACCTCAGTTACAATGAAGTGGCCGGTATTATGGCCATGCAGGTGGATTCCGTATACAACACCATCTCCAAAGCCATCGCTATCCTTAAAAAGAACCTTCCTTTCCCGCTGCTGTTGCTGTTTTTAGGGAGATGAAAAAAAATCTTCCAAAAAATGATGAGAAAAGACCCACCACCTGCTCTTTAGTAAAAAGACCGCCACTTGGCCCGTAAAGATTATTCATCCTACACCGCCCGCGACTTTGCCCTGGACGAAGATTTCCAGCAATGGGTACTGCAACCGGCCACCCGGAACGTGTTCTGGGAACGATGGCTGGAACAGCACCCGGAAAAGGAAAACGATGTCCGTGAAGCCCGGCAACTGCTGCAAGGCATCAGTTTCACACCGTTTCAGCTCTCCACAGGGCAGAAGGAAGCGCTGTGGGAAACTATCTGCGGCGGACTGGAAGAAGAGGCGCCACTGGTACAGGAAACTGCGCGGACCAGCTGGTGGCAACTGTGGAAATACGCGGCCGCCCTGCTACTGGGCATGCTGATCGCCGGCGGATGGTACTGGTGGAAAACAGAGCAAAAGAATATCATCCTCAGCTCCCATACCCGCCTCGGAGAAGTGAAAACATTTCTGCTGCCCGATAGCTCGGAAGTAACACTCAACGCCAACTCCCGCCTGTTATATGCCTCCGCAGGCAAACAACGGGAGGTATGGATCGACGGAGAAGCTTTCTTTCATGTTAAACATACCGCGTCGCACCAGAAATTTATCGTGCATACCTATGACAACGTCCATGTGGAAGTACTGGGCACACAGTTTAATGTCAACAGCACCGGCAAAGAAGTGGTGGTGGTACTGCAACAGGGAAAAATACAGCTCAGCATCGAAGGCCGTAATACCTCCCTCGCCCTGCAGCCGGGAGACATCGTACGGTACAACAAACAGGACGGCGATTTCACGAAAAGCAGCGTCAATGCCGACCAATATGTGTCCTGGCATACCGGCCGCCTCGTCATGGAGGACTATTCCCTTGCCGATGCCGCTACCTTCATGCAACAGGTGTTCGGTAAAACCATCATCGTTCCGGATACCCAGCTGCTGAAATACAAAGTGTCGGGCTCTATGCCCATCATCTATAATGCTGATACCATGCTGGTACAGCTGGAAAAGGTTTTCCGAATGAAATTCAACCAAAAAGGCGACGAAGTCTGGATTCAAAAGAAGTAATACCCGCGTGAAAGGCAGGCCACCTTTTACTGCAACCAAAGTCTCATAATTGTATTAATCGTCAAAACCCGTTCACATGAAGAGAGGTTTACGTGTGGCGCTACTGCCCTCTTTAGCCCTGTATTTCCTGTTTCAATCGGTTGCTGCCCCGGCCCTGGCCGCCGGCAACAACCACACGGTCCCCCTGCAACCCAGGGATAGGGACCAACCCGACGAATCTTCCCTGAAAGATGTGCTGCACCTGATAGAAGAACGCTTCAATGTATCCATCGCCTACAAAAGCAACCTGGTAAAAAGTAAACGGGTACAACTGTCCGTCACCAGCTGCCAGACACCGGAAGAAGCGCTGCACAAAGCATTGGCGCCATTTAACCTGCATTTCGAAAAATTAAGGGAACACTTCTACATGATCACCGAAAAACCGGCGGCCACAGCACCCGCTGCCTCCTCCGCACCAGTGCAGCAACGCCCGGTGAAAGGAACGGTGAAAGATGAAAAAGGAAATCCCATCGCCGGCGTGACCGTAAAAGTACCCGGTACCAGTATCGGCACCGTCACCAACGCTGACGGCGTATATACGATCGCCGTCCCCGGCAGAAGCGACGACCAGCTGGAAGTTACTTTCCTCGGCTTTGAGTCACAGCGTGTAGCCGTCGGCGATAGACAGCTGGTGAACTTCATCCTCAAAGAAGGTGCCAGCGCCCTCAACGAAATCGTAGTCACCGGCTACACCACCCAGAAGAAAAAAGACCTCACCGGCGCGGTGGCAGTGGTCAACATCGAACAACTGAACCGCCAGCCCACCGCACAGGTAACGGAACAGCTGCAGGGACAAGCCTCCGGCGTAACCGTCATCGGCTCCGGTCAACCAGGGGAAGCACCCCAGATCAGGATCCGCGGTATCAACACCTTCGGCTCCAACTCCCCGCTGTATGTGGTAGACGGCGTACCGACGACAGACATCGCTGACCTCAACCCCAACGATGTGGCCAGCCTGCAGGTACTGAAAGACGCCGGCGCAGCCTCCATCTACGGCGCCCGCGCTTCCAACGGCGTAATCGTTATCACCACCCGCAGAGGCTCCGGTAAAATATCCGTCCACTACGACGGATACTATGGCCGCCAGCAGCCTAAAAACGGCAACGTCTGGAACACCCTCAACCCCACAGAACAGGCACAGCTCCGCTGGATGGCCTACACCAACTCCGGCCTTAATCCACATACCCCCCAATATGGCAACGGCAACGCACCGGTCATCCCGGACTACATCACGCCCGACGGCGGCATGGAAGGGGACCCCGACACTGACCCTTCCAAATATTATGTGAATCCAAACTTTACTGATCAAAACGATTATAACAACTTTCACCGTATTGTACGTGCCAACAAGGCCGGGACTGACTGGTATCACGAAGTCTTCCGCCCGGCCCCCATCACCAGCCACAACGTAGCGGTAAGCGGTGGCGGGGATCGCGGCAATTACCTCTTTTCCCTCAATTATTTTAATCAACAGGGTACGCTGCTGAACACTTATCTGAAAAGATATACGATCCGCTCCAACACCCAGTACAACATCACAGATCACATCAGAGTGGGGGAAAATCTCGCTTTTTCGATGACGGAAAACCCTGCTGTGGAAATTAACAGCTCCGACGCGGCCATCGGCCACGCCATGCGCGAACAAAGCATCATACCGGTGTACGACATCAAGGGCAATTTTGCTGGCTCCTGGGGCGATGCCCTCGGAGACGCCCAGAACCCGGTAGCGATGCAGGCTCGCACCAGAAACAACAAAGGCCTTAACACCCGTTTGTTTGGTAACATCTACGGAGAAGTGGACTTCCTGAAATACCTCACCTTCCGCACCAGCTTCGGTGGTGAGATCTATTCCGGGTGGTCCCACTCCTTCACCTACCCGCAGTACGAGAACAAAGAGAACAACACCTCCAACTCTTACTCGGAAGGCTCCAACAACGGTCACAGCTGGACCTGGACCAACACACTGACCTACCATCAGCGCTTCAACAACGCCCACGACCTGAAAATACTGGCCGGCACGGAAGCTTTCGACAGCCGCAGCCGCTCCGTAGGAGGGACTACCAAAGACTACTTTACTTTCGATCCCAACTTCCCGGACCTCAGCACAGGTACCGGCACACAAACCAACTACAGCAGCCGCGCACAGGAAGGGCTCTACTCGCTCCTCGGCAGGATAGACTACTCCTTCCGCGACAGATACCTCGTCAGCGCTACCATACGCCGCGACGGCTCCTCCAAATTCATCAACAACCGCTTCGGCTGGTTCCCGGCAGTCACCGCCGGCTGGCGCCTCTCCGAAGAAGCCTTCATGAAATCACTCACCTGGATCACTGACCTCAAAATCCGCGGCGGATGGGGTATCATGGGCAATCAGCTCAATCTCAGCGTCAACAACGGCTACTTCCTCTACGGTGGCAAACGCAGCGCCACCTACTACGATCTCGCCGGTACCAACAACGGGCTCAACGCGGGTTTTGCAGGTATGCAGATCGGTAACCCCGACGCTAAATGGGAGAGCGATGTCAACGCCAACATCGGCCTGGACGCCTCCCTGTTCAAAGGGGAGCTGGACTTCTCGTTCGACTACTACCGCAAGGATATCAAAGACCTGCTGTACGACCCCGAACTGCCAGGCCTCGCCGGCACCGCCGCGCAGCCTTTTGTCAACATCGCGCAGATGAAAAACCACGGGTTCGATTTCTCCGTCGGCTGGCATAAACAGTTCAGCAAAAAACTGAAACTGAACGTCACCGGTACCCTCACCACCTATAAAAATGAAATCATGAAGATCGCCGATGGGGTGGACTACTTCGACGGCGACAGCCGCCGCTTCGATGGCAGCAACATCATCCGCAATGCGGTAGGGCAACCGGTTTCCTCTTTCTTCGGCTACCAGATCGATGGCTTCTGGAACAGCGCCAAAGAAGTGACCGACGCCGACGATAAAGTGAAGAAAGCCACCAACGATCCGGAAGCTTTCTACCAGGAAGGCGCCGGCATGGGACGTTTCCGCTATAAAGACGTCAACGGCGACGGCCGCATCACCCCGGATGACCGTACCTTCCTCGGTAATCCCAACCCGGACTTCACCTACGGTATTAACATCGGCGTGAACTACCAGAACTTCGATTTCAATATCTTCCTCTTCGGTACCCACGGCAACCAGATCTGGAACAACGTACGTTGGTGGCGCGATTTCTATTCATCTTTTGAAAGCGCCAAAAGTAAAACAGCGCTGTATGACTCCTGGCGTCCCGACCACCAGAACGCTAAAGCGCCTATCCAGGAAGTGGACGGCTCTGTCAGCACACAAGGCGTGCCCAACTCTTACATGGTGGAAAATGGCGCCTACCTGCGTGCTAAAAACGTAACACTCGGTTATACGTTGCCCGCCGGTTCACTGTCACGGCTACACGTACAGAAATTCAGGGTATACGTACAGGCCGCCAACCTGTTCACCATCACCAAATATTCCGGTATAGATCCTGAAATCGGCGGTTCCAACATCACTGACTTCGGCGTGGACGAAGGCGCTTATCCCAACCAGCGCCAGTTCCTCATCGGGGTGAACCTGGCCTTTTAATCGTTGCTCATTCTAAAAAACAGGACCATGAAAACATTGTATCATATAGCACTGGGCGCCTCTTTTACCGCACTGCTACTCGCAGGCTGCAGCAAGAGCTTCCTGGAACGTCAGCCACAATCTACCTTACAGGAAGAAGCCCTCACCAATAAAAAAGGCGTCAACACCCTGCTCATCGGCGCTTACGCCGCACTCGACGGGCAGGACTACAACGACGATATGATCAACCTCTCCGGCGGCAGCGGCTATGCGGTATCGCCGGACAACTGGATCTACGGCAGCGTAGCCGGCGGTGATGCCCACAAAGGCAGCGACCCCAGCGACGCCGCTTCCATCCTCCAGATCGTCACTTTCGCCGCCAACTCGAGCAACGGCTTCTTCAACGATAAATGGCGGGTCAACTACGAAGGCATCCGCCGCTGTAATTTCACGCTCCACGTGCTGGCCAACGTGAAAGACATGACAGACGCGGAAAAACAGGTGATCGCCGGAGAAGCACGCTTCCTGCGCGGACACTACTACTCCGACCTGAAGAAACTGTTCGATAAAGTACCCTGGGTAGATGAAAACTCCACCAGCTACCAGAAACTGATAGTGGATGATTTTAAACTGCCGAACGATAAAGATATCTGGCCAATGATCGAAGCGGATTTTAAGTATGCCGCTGATCACCTGCCTGAAACACAAAAGGAAATAGGACGGGCCAACAAATGGGCTGCAGTGGCTTACCTTGCTAAAACGTTGCTCTACCAGAGCAAGTTCGCCGCGGCCATGCCGCTGCTGGAAGACGTGATCAATTCCGGCGTTACCACCAAAGGGGTGAAGTTCGGCCTCATGGAACATTTCCATGACAACTTCGACGCTTTCACGGAAAATAACAAAGAGGCGGTATTTTCCATACAATACAGCGCCAACGACGGCTCCGGCGGTACCGGCAACGCCAACCAGGGCCAGATGCTGAACTATCCGTATAACGGCCCTTTCAGCTGCTGCGGTTTTTATCAGCCTTCACAGGACCTCGTGAACTCCTTCCGGACCAACGATAAAGGACTGCCTTATCTCGATGATTTTAACCAGCACCCGGTTAAAAATGATATGGGCGTGCCCGATACCGTTGCCTTTACACCGGACAACGGCTACCTGGACCCCCGCCTGGACTGGACCGTAGGCCGCAGAGGGATTCCGTTCCTCGACTGGGGGCTGCATCCCGGGATGGCATGGGTACGTAACCAGCAGTCCGCCGGCCCGTACGCCGCACTCAAAAACGTATACATGCAGGTGAACCAGGACAAGTTCTACGACGGCAACTCCTGGGCGCCGGGCAACGCTATCAACTACGTATTGATACGCTATGCCGATGTACTGCTGATGGCGGCGGAATGCCAGGCCAACGCCGGTAGCCTCGAAAAAGCGCAGACTTACGTGAATATGGTCCGGGAAAGGGCCGCCAACCCGGTAGGATGGGTGAAGCAATATATCGATCCTGAAGATCCGATGGGTGGTAATACCGAAGATCCTGCCGCCAACTATCATGTCAGCCCGTATCCTGCAGGTGCCTTTGCCGGCGGCGGGAAAGACTATGCGCTGAAAGCCATCCGGTTCGAGCGCAAACTGGAGCTGGCCATGGAAGGACACCGTTTCTTCGATCTTGTAAGATGGGGACTGGCACAGACGGAGATTAACCGCTATTTCAATTATGAGAAAACGGTTACCTCAGATATCGCTACCGGCAACTTCTCTGCAAGAAACAAATACTACCCGATCCCGCAGCGTCAGATAGACCTGAGCGTGAAAAACGGAACATCACAACTGAAACAAAATCCCGGATACTAAGTCAACTTACAACGGTTGCCTGACGGAATGCACTGCAAGAGTGCATTCCGTTTTTTATTGCTCTGACCAGCGTAACCCGCCCGGCAGGCTGCGATCGGAGAACTCTATATGCACCACGCGACGGTTGGAGCCGCTGGTGCTGCGGGAAGATGCATGCATCAGCAGTGGCCGCATGATCATAACACCGCCGCTTTTAACGCTGCAGCTGACCTCAGGTGTTTCCTGCAGGGACAGGGTGTCCGGCCGGACAATGCCTTGTAGGTGCGTGCCGGGGATCACTTTCAGCGCTCCGTTCAGTGCGTCGGTATCGTCGAGATGGATCCGGATGGTATAAATATTTTCCAGCAGCGATAATGGGGGCTGTACGGCATACTGGTTTTGTTTCACGGTCCACGGCCCGAAACCTTCCACCGGCAACTTTTCCTTCACCGAAATCGTGAGGTCCTGGTGCCATGCCACAAACCAGTTGGACTGCCCGGGTTTGTCAAAATAGATGGACTTCACCGGCACGTAATCTTCCCCGAACAGCGTATGAATAAGCTGCGTCAGCGCAGGCGTAAAAATAGCGGACCGCACATCCGGCACTGATTGCAGGAACTGCCGGATGGCAAACAGGTCGGCGGTTTTGCGGAATACGGTCTCACTCATGTCTGCCTGTGATATCAGGCGGAGAATAGCCTGTACTTCATCGCCGGAAAACACGTCTTCCAGCACAGTATATCCCTGTGTGGCAAGCTGTTGCCGGTGTATCTCGATATTCGGTATCATGCTCAAATGTAGGCGTTATTTATTGAACGACGTTTCGTTCACCCAGTGAAATCCCCGGGTCATCAGCAGATAGCGATCGGTATCTTTTTTCTGCAGATGGACCTGTACACTGTCCTGGCCAATTGTTCCCTTCAGGATCATCGTGTTATCGTGGTTAAGGGTGTAGTGCATGTTAACAGAATCAACATCGTTATTAGTGGTCAGTGCTATAGTACGCTGTCCCGTGTCTATGCGGACAGCGCTTCCGGTTACTCCGGAATCATCACGGATAAACAGGCGGCTGCCTTTGTCAAAGTACAGCTTTCGCCATGGTGGCCTGTTTATCTTCGTCACTCCTGGTAAAGAAGGAGCGGTGAAACTGCTCACCTCGTAGGTGCCGTAAATAGCTCCCTTGGCCATGTGTTGCTTCGATGACTGCAGGACGCTCAGCCCCATGGCAACAGCGCCCCACAGCACCCATGCTACGGCGAGATACCGGATGCCGTTAAACACATACCGTTTCCAACGGGTGACGAACACCGGGTAATACCGGGTAGTGGCTGGCACCGGCTGTTGCGTTAAAAAAAAGAGGGCCAGCCTTTTGATGTCAGGGGTGAGCAGGAACAGGGCTGTCAGCAACAGGTGCGACGAAAAGAGCTTTACGCAGATATCATAAAAGAAGTTCAGCGCCACCACGTTCGTCATCACCGCAATGCACACCACGACGCCCAGCAGGCGGGTACGCCGGAACAGTAACAGCAGGCCTCCCAGGCATTCGGCTATCCCGGAAAACAGCGTATAGCCGCGGGAGTAACCCATGAATGCCCAGGCCAGCCCCATCGGGGAACTTTCGCCCAGCGGCTGGTCCAGCTTATAAAGCGAAGGCGTTACAAACTGGCCGGGGAATACTTTGGCGGCACCATAACGGAACATCACGACGGCCAGCTGGTAACACAGCGCGACCATGACCCAGTATTGTATCCTATCATAGTTTTTTCGCTTTCTGTCGATGACCGACCAGAGGATACAACCGGCCAATGCTGCCAGCAGGATACAAAACAACTGGAGGTAGTTAAACGTTGTATCACCGCTTCCTGCCGGCCATGCTTCGATATGATAGTCTTTCCGGATCAGCAGCCTGCCCGCCCAGGTAACGGCTTTGTCCCACCACGCCTGGGGAATGAAGGACGCGCCATGGTAGCACAACAGGTACAGGGAGAAAAAACGGAAAAGTATCCGGTGAATGATAGGCCACGTGTTGGGTTCGTAGGGGGACTGCTGCATAAGGGTAGTTGGATGATGTTACGATGATAGGAAATATTCATGGTGCCTGCAATGCCTTTAGCACATTTTTAACAGCACCTGATAAGATGGCCGTTCGGAAAGAATACCTTATTTTTAAATTGTTAAAACGAGAGCCCATGGCGCATTTGTTTACTCCGTTGCAGCTGAGGACCGTTACGCTGCGCAACCGCATCGCGGTATCCCCTATGTGTGAGTACTCTTCGGAGGATGGTTTTGCTAACGACTGGCACCTGGTACATCTGGGCAGCCGGGCGGTAGGCGGGGCCGGTCTGGTACTGACAGAAGCAGCGGCCATATCTCCTGAAGGGCGTATTTCCCCGCAGGACCTTGGCATCTGGAAAGACGAGCATATTCCTATGTTGCAGCGCATCACAGCGTTTATATCGGCACAGGGCGCCGTGCCGGGCATCCAGCTGGCGCATGCCGGCAGGAAAGCCAGTACCTTACGCCCATGGGAGGGAAGCGGTAAAGTAGCGCCCGAAAATGGCGGATGGGAAGTATACGGCCCCAGCGCTGTTCCGTTCAACGACGTATATCCGATGCCGGTAGCCCTTACCCAGGAGGGTATACTCGAAGTGTTGAACGATTTCAGGAAGGCGGCCGCCAGAGCGCTGCAGGCCGGCTTTAAAGTAGTGGAAATACATGCGGCGCATGGTTATCTGCTGCACAGCTTTCTGTCGCCGCTGAGCAACCATCGGACCGATGAATATGGCGGAAGCTTTGAAAACAGGATACGGCTGCTGTTGCAGACCGTGGAATCGGTGCGGGCAGTATGGCCTGCCGATCTGCCGCTGTTGGTGCGCATCTCCGCGACGGACTGGGCGCCTGGCGGCTGGGACCCGGAGCAGTCGGCACAGTTGGCGGCATTATTGAAAATGGAGGACGTAGACCTGATCGATTGCTCGTCCGGAGGACTGGTGCCGCATCAGAAAATCAATATCGGCCCGTTATACCAAACACCTTTCGCGGCGAAAATCAAAAAAGAAGCGCAGATAGCGACTGGCGCCGTAGGGCTGATTACCACAGCGCAGGAAGCGGAATCCATCATTGAACAGGGACAGGCAGACATGGTGCTGCTGGCGCGTGAACTGCTGCGCGATCCATATTTCCCTTTACGGGCGGCTCATCAGCTGGGTGATACCAGCGTGAAATGGCCGGTACAGTACGAAAGAGCAAAACCCCGCTGATAAAGGCCTGCGGCCGGGAGCATTAGCCCCGGCCGTGCAGGATATTTTCAATTTTTTCCAGTTCTGTTGTCGTGAAAGACACATTCTTCAGTGTATCGAGGTTGTTGTCCAGCTGGGCGACAGAGCTCGCGCCAATCAGTACCGTGGTAATACGTTTGTCTTTCAGTATCCAGGCCAGCGCCATCTGGGCCAGGGATTGCCCGCGCTCCTGCGCAAGGCTGTTGAGCTGCCTGATTTTGGTGATCTTCTCCTCAGACACTTCATTTTCCTGCAGGAAGCCACTGGGTTTGCTGGCGCGTGACCCTGCGGGAATACCGTTCAGATAGCGGTCGGTGAGCAGCCCCTGTGCCAGCGGAGAGAAAGGTATACAGCCGATACCGTTAGCCTCCAGCACATCGAGCAGACCGTTTTCCACCCATCTTTCAAACATACTGTATTTTGGTTGATGGATCAGGCAGGGCGTACCCAGTGATTTCAGTACTGCCACGGCCTCCTGTGTCTGTTCTGCGGTGTAGTTGGAGAGACCAACATAGAGCGCTTTACCCTGTTGCACAATGCTGTGCAGCGCGCCCATGGTCTCTTCTATGGGTGTTTCCGGGTCGGGACGGTGGGAGTAGAAGATGTCTACATATTCCAGCCCCATTCTGCGCAGGCTCTGGTCCAGGCTGGAAACGAGATATTTACGGGAGCCTTTGTCGCCATAGGGGCCGGGCCACATCAGGTAGCCGGCTTTGGTGGAGATCACCAGCTCGTCGCGCAGATGCCCGGTGAAATCCTGCCGGAGGATACGCCCGAAATTCTCTTCCGCGCTACCCGGCACCGGGCCATAGTTATTGGCGAGATCAAAGTGGGTGATCCCTTTGTCGAAAGCCTGGCGGATAATGCTGCGGCCATTTTCATAATTGTCGATGGAACCGAAGTTATGCCACAGGCCAAGTGAGATGGCCGGCAGCTGCAGGCCGCTTTTACCGCAACGGTTGTACGTCATGGCATCATATCTGTCAGTAGCGGGTGTATATTGCATGGATGGTGTTTTTTTTCCGGCAAACAAGATAATAAATCAGAAATTAATTACGAATTACGAATTACGAATGAATACGGGTAGATCAGTTCGAAATATAAAAGCGAAGACCTGAGCCAATGATTCGCTCAGGTCTTCGCCTTAAAATTCGTAATTCGTAATTCGTAATTAATCTTGTAATTGTGCTTCGGGCACGGCTACACGTCCTGCCTGGATATCTTTCAGCTTGTTGCTGTTCTGTACTTTGGAAGGCACAGGACGGATGTCCCAAACGATGCCCAGCCAGCCCAGTGTTTTGATGACATAGTAGCTGATGTCGATTTCCCACCAGTAGAAACCCTGACGGGCAGCGCTCTGGTAGTAGTGGTGGTTGTTATGCCATCCTTCGCCCAGGGTGATCAGCGCCAGAACGAGGCTGTTGCGGGACTGGTCGCCGGTATAATAACGTTGTTTACCGATTTTGTGCATCAGGGAGTTGATGGTGAAAGTACCGTGATACAGGATAACGGTGCTCAGGAAGAAACCGATCAGCAGGGTAGAAAGACCCGCTGTCCAGTCGAACCATCCGGTACCGTTTACTTTGTTACCTACGAAGTATACCGCGATCGCCAGTATAACGGCGGGCACCATGTGCCATTTGTTGAGCCAGAACAACTCTCTCGCTTTGTGGTCCTTGATCAGGTCAAAGCGGGTAGGTTTGTATTCAGGGCCCATGATCCAGCCGATATGGGCGTACCAGATACCGTAGATGTTGGCAGAGTGAGGATCTTCCGGGGTATCACTGTGTTTGTGGTGAATACGGTGATTGGCAGACCACCAGAGCGCACCTTTCTGTAAGCTGCTCTGTGCACCGCCGGCAAGGATAAATTGAAAAAACCGCGACGTTTTAAAAGCGCGATGAGAGAAATACCGGTGATAACCGGCCGTCACAAAAAACATGCGCACTACGTACAATACGCCGCACAGTATCCAGTCAAAAGCAGTGGTGCCGGTAAAAAAAGCCAGCAGGGGAATCGCGTGAATTCCCAGAAAGTCCACTTGATGCCACCAGTTTGGTGATTTTCTGTCTTGCTTGATCGCCTTATTCATTCTGCAAATATAGTTTCCGTCGTCTATTAAAATTATGATTTAAATCATTTTGACAAAGTTAGGGCATTTCGCCGGCGAATCCTCCCATCATGCGCCTGAACTTTTTAGGCAGACAGCTGTTAAGTAACTTATACATACCTAGTGTATTATAAGTATTTTATATCATTTAAATAAAACTAATATATGTCACAGGTCCTGTCAGCTATCCGCAACAATGTAAAGTATTGGTGGCTTTATCTGCTCAACGGTATCATCTTCATCATTGCGGGCTTCATTGTTTTCAGTAATCCATTCAGCAGCTACGTGTTGCTCAGCATCTTTTTCAGTGTAACCCTGTTCGTGACAGGCATTTTTGAGATCATTTTCGCTACCGGTAACCGGCGGTCCATGCACGGCTGGGGATGGTCGCTGGCATCCGGTATTATCGACCTGGTGGTGGGCTTTATCCTCATGTTATATCCTGCTATCAGCATGGCGGTCATCCCCATTTTCCTGGGCTTCTGGTTCATGTTCAAAGGTATCAGCCTGATCGTGTTCGCCATAGCGCTCAGCACTGACAAAATCCCCAACTGGGGCTGGGTACTGGTAGGGGGCATCCTGCTGATCATGATCGCGATCGTTATCCTCGATAATCCCGCATTAGGCGTGGCTACCATTCTGGGAGTAATGGCCGCCGCCTTCTGGGTCACCGGTGTATTAAGCATTATTTTTGCCTTCCGGCTGAAGCATGTGAAGAAATTATTTCAATAGCCACCATTGGGCGGCAACAAAAAAGAAAAGGCCCGGATTATCCGGCAGTATAGCCGTTCCCGTTAATTCCCTGAAAGGAAAAAATGTTCCCATCCTTCCGCCTGCGTTTGCTGACGTGCTGACGCGGCCATAGATTGCTTTGTTTTCTCCCGTAAAAGGTAACGGCGGCGGATATACCGTCCTGCCAGCGTCATAAATGGAATAATGGTCAATATCCGTAAAGGTTAAACCCGGTAAATCGCAGTATATTTAAAGACCACAAAATCTAATTTATCGCTACCAGATGAAACTACGCAAGCTTTATTCGCTGGCATCCCTGTTGCTGTGTGGGATAGCACAGTCAGGTCTGTCACAGAACACACCGGTTTCCCGGTATGACCATCACGAGGCATTTTCCCCTTTATTTTATCCGGCCAACGGAAATGAGTACAGGAGTGCGGGCGGGCAACCCGGGCCTAAATACTGGCAAAATGCAGCTGACTACAAGATATCGGTCACCCTCGATACCCTGCAACACCGGGTATCCGGCACCGTATTGATCACCTATAAAAACAACAGCCCGGACCGTCTGCCTTTCCTCTGGTTGCAGATGGACCAGAACGTGTACCGAAAGGATTCCCGCGGCACGGCTACGGTAGCCGCCACCGGCGACCGTTTTGCCAACCGCAGCTATTCCAACGGGTTTGAGCTGAAGTCAGTCGAGTTGATCAGCAATGGAAAAAGCAGTGCGGCCAATTACCTGGTAGACGATACCCGTATGCAGGTGCGGCTGGCCGATGCCATGAAACCCGGCGGCAGCCTGCAGCTCAAAATTGACTACAGTTATACCATACCCGAATACGGTACCGACCGTACCGGCCGGTTGAACACCCGTCACGGATGGATATACGAAATTGCGCAGTGGTACCCGCGCATGGCGGTATATGACGATGTGCTGGGCTGGAACAATATCCCTTACCTGGGAGCTTCTGAATTTTACCTGGAATACGGCAACTTCGACTATACCATTACCGCGCCGGCCAATATGGTGGTGGTAGGTTCCGGCTCGCTGGTCAACGAAGCACAGGTACTGAACGCCACCGAAGCTGCAAGGATAGCGAAAGCGCGCAACAGCGATGCCACCGTGATGATCCGCGACACCACCGAGTTTCATAATAGCGCCGTAAAAGGTACCCGTACCTGGCATTTTGTGTGTAAAGAGTCCCGTGATGTGGCCTGGGCCGCATCCGGCGCTTTCATCTGGGATGCCGCCCGTATGAACCTGCCCGGTGGCAAAACAGCGCTGGCGCAGTCGGTGTACCCGGCGGAATCATCCGCCCCCAACGCATGGCGCCGCTCCACCGAATTTGTAAAAGGAAGCATCGAACACTACTCCCGGCAATGGTATCCCTACACGTATCCTGTAGCCACCAATGTGGCCGGAATAGTAGGCGGCATGGAATACCCCGGCATCGTGTTCTGCTCCTGGAAATCGTCCAAAGGCGGACTGTGGGGCGTTACCAGCCACGAGTTCGGACATAACTGGTTCCCCATGATCGTGGGTTCCAACGAACGTAAATATGCCTGGATGGATGAAGGTTTCAACACCTTTATCAACGGCATCGCCGCGGAGGAATTCAACAAAGGGGAATTCAACTCCCAACAGTCGGCGCAGCGTGCAGCACCCATGATATTTGGCTCCAATGCGGAAGCCATCATGAACACACCGGACGTGATCGGCCTCCGTTACAACGGCATCGCGGCCTATTATAAACCGGCCATGGGGCTGAAATTGCTGCGCGATCAAATACTGGGGCAGGAACGTTTTGACTACGCCTTCAAAGAATATATTAAACGCTGGGCCTTTAAGCACCCTACGCCGTGGGACTTCTTCCGCTCCATCGAAAATGCAGCAGGAGAGGACCTGGCGTGGTTCTGGCGGGGCTGGTTCTTTAATACCTGGAAACTGGACCAGGCGGTTAAAAGCGTAGGCTATAAAGGCAACGATCCCGCGAAAGGAGCTATCATCACGCTGCAGAACCTGGAACAACTGCCAATGCCGGTGGTGCTGGCCATCCGCGATGAAAGCGGTCAGCGGGATACCGTGCGCCTGCCGGCAGAAATCTGGCAGCGCGGGGCTACCTGGGCCTATCATCACCCGTCCAAAGTAAAACTGGCCAGTGTTACTATCGACCCGCAGGGTGAAATGCCCGACGTGAACCCGGCCAACAACAGCTGGAAAGCCGAAACCGGTAAACCGGTACCGGCAGGAACGACAGCAACTACTGTACTGAACCGCTACGTGGACGCGATCGGCGGCAAAGAAAAACTGAAGAATGTCAGAGACCTGTCTGTGGAAGCACAGGGAGAAGCACAAGGCACTGACGTGGAGCTGAAGTTGATCAATAAGACGCCCGGCAAAGTTTGGCAGGCGGTGAATGTACCGGCTATCAACGGCGTAGTGCATAAACTGATCATTAACGGCGACTCTGTAAGGCTGTGGCAGATGGGGCGCGAGACACCACTGACAGCGCCGGAAAAAAGCATGCTGAAGGAAAGAAACCAGCTCTTTCCCGAACTTACTTTCCTGGAATCGCCTGACGCAGTAAAGATGGAACTGGCGCCGCAGACCGAACAGGTCAATGATGAAGAAGTATATGTGCTGACCATCGCCACGCCCGATGGCAGCCTGCTCAAAAACTACTACAGCAGCAAAACAGGGCTGAAGGTACGTTCCGCTACACTCAGCGGACAGGAAGGAGCCCCGGGCAACAACGCCGTAACGGACTATCTCGAATACCGTGACGTCAGCGGCGTACAGATACCCTTCCGGTTCCGTACCACCGCCGGTGGCTTCGACACCAACGTAAAAGTGGTGAAGGCGGTCATCAATACCAACGTCAGCGATGACGTATTTAAACAATAACACGCTGTCCACCAGATAAGGTCCGGTAACGGGCATAGGGAAACGCAGTTTTTTCCTTATGTTTGTTACCGGATTTTTTATTGTAGTAACCCGATATGCAGCAACACTATACCTACAGCCGCGGCTTCCGCATCTTTGTTTTTTGTTTGATAGCGCCGGTTGCCGTGATTCCCCTGTTAGCCTTCTATGGTATTATCATCGAAGGTATTAAGACGCCGCAGGAGGCCTTCATTGCGTTTGCCAGCATTGTGCCCGGTGTCATTTTAACACTTTACTGCATCAACGAGATGTTGTCGGTGGTAACGTCGGACGGGGACGGCATCCGCTACCGGTCTTTTTTATATAGGCGGGAACTTTTGTGGGAGGAGATAAGAGGATACCGCTGGAAAGAAGGTACGCTGGTGCTCCTGCCTGCTTTCAAAGAGAATAAGAAAGTGAAGGTATCTGGCCAGCGCCGTAATTACGACAAGATAAGCAGCTGGATCATGGACCGTTATCCTGATCTGAGCTATCAAGTAACAGACGCCATCCGCCTGGCGGCGTACCAGGCAGATCCTGACTACCCCCATAAGATAAGAATGGCTAAATACACGGCCAAAGGATTTAACCTTATGGCTTTTGTTTTGATGGTAGCCTGTTTGCCTTTTTTTCGTTCTTTACCCTTTATCACTACGCAGCGCTGGGCGCCGTTACTGCTGATCGTGTTGCTGACGGCCATACCGGTGGCATTAGTATATCACAAAGGATGGCTCATCGTTTCAGAAAACAAAAGAAACGGAACCCTGCCTGCCGTTTTACTGACGGTATTGTTTGCAGCAGTGGGGCTGTTTGCCTTTGGTGCCCATGTCTATAGCCTCCGGCTGCATACATTATGGATGGGCACTTTGGGAGTTACCGCGGTATTCACCTTATTGGTGGTTTTCTCTTCGTGGCATATGAAAATCTCTGTCGGCAACAAGATTTGGGGGATCATCAGCTTTTTGATTTTTTTTATTCCGGCCTCCTTCGGGTCGATCGTATATCTGAATGCGTTCTTCGATCGTAGTACACCACAGTTTTTTGAAACAACTGTTTCCGGGAAAAGGATCAGTACAGGGAAATCCACCAGTTACTACCTGGTGGTGTTACCATGGGGACCGGAAAAATCAGGAAGGTCAATTTCTGTCGGGAAGAGCAAATATGATGCGGCCGCGATCAATGACACGATAAGGATGGAGCTGCACAGGGGGGCTTTGGGGTTGCCATGGTACCGGCCATTGATGCCGGCACATGATTGATCGTCGCTGCCGTATAACAGCACTTATCCATCTTTTTTGCTTATGTTTGCCGTCAGATTTTATTGTATTAACCCTTTATGCAGCAAGAATATACCTACAGTCGCGGCTTCCGCATCTTTATTTTTTGTTTGATATCCCCGTTTGCCCTGATACCATTATCGACGATTGGTGTGACAATCGTGGCGGGCGTCAGGTCACAGGAAGATACTCTCTGGGGATTTATCAGCATGATTCCTTGTATAGCGGTGGTACTATATGTTATCAGCGTAATGTTGTCGGTCGTTTCTATCGATGAAAGAGGCATCCGGTACAAGTCTTTTTTGTATCGCCGTGAGCTGTTATGGCAAGAGGTGAGGGGGTATCAGCTGGCAGGCCGTTTGGTGCTCATACCTACGGTAAGCAATAAACGAAAATTCCGCATCGCCGCCAGGCGGGTGAACTATGATGACCTGGTGCGGTGGATCATGGCGCGTTATCCCGATCTTACAAAAAAAACGACGGAAGAAATGTCGTCAACAGACGTGTATCCGCAACATGAGCTGCGAATGGCCAAATACACCGCCTGGGTATTAAATGGCGCCGCTTTTGTATTAATGCTGGCGTGTATCTTTTTGGTGCGCCACCTGCCGTGGCTGCCCTTTTTGTTGATAGCGATGTTGCCTGTTACTGTTGCAGCACTGGAATATCATAAAGGCTTGCTGATTATCGCAGATGGACGGAAAATAGACACGCTGCCCCCTGTTTTAATGGTTTTCATCTTTTGTGCCATCGGCCTGTTTGTGGTGGCGGTACCTGTTTTTAGCCTGCGGCAAAAAGAGCTGCTGCAGGGTGCTTTGATCATCACCGGGGTGTTTACGTTACTGGTCATTTTCGTTAACCGGCACTGGAAATCGGTCTTTTCCAGGAAATTATGGTCCGTCATTATGTTTGTCGTTTTTTTTACACCAGCATCTTACGACTCGCTTGTTTACATCAATACTTTTTTTGATGATAGCCCACCGGCATTGTTTGAAACAACCATCTATGATAAAAGGATCAGCAAACGGCGGACTACCAGCTATTATCTGATGGTAGAACCATGGGGACCTGTGAAATCAGCGGTGTCCATTCCGGTCAAAAAGAAGAAATATGAGGCAACAGCCGTGGGGGACAAGGTGAAAATGGAATTGCACCAGGGAGCGCTGGGAGTACCATGGTATACGCCGGGAATATTGAAATGAGAATAATTACCTGAGTAACCCCAGCACCCGTTGTAACCCCTCCACATTATCTCCCCAGTAAAAATGCATGTAACCTGCCAGTAACCGCGGTGTGTGAAATACTGTTCCGGGAATGATTTCCTGCCGCGCATTCCATATGCGTATAGCCGGATCGGTTATGTCCGGCACTTTCACATAATGAGAATAGTGAAATTCATGCCCTTTGAAAATGACGTCGCCGATCTGAACTTCGCGGTAGCCGATCGTGAGCGCGGGGTGCTGTATACTGGTGCTGACGGGCAAAAGTCCCGCCATGTTCCAGGGGGCTCCGGTTTCATCGACGATGCTTTCGCCCAGATACATCATGCCGCCGCACTCGGCTAGTATCCGTCCTTCGTACTGCCGCAGCTGTTGCAATAAGCCGGTGTTGGCGGCCAGTTGCGGGAGGTGCAGCTCCGGGTAGCCACCAGGGAAATATAGGAGGTCGGCGGGAGGCAGCGTAGTATCCGTCAGCGGACTGAAATAATGAATAACGCCCAGCTGCGACAAAGCAGCGATATTTTCCCGGTAGGTAAAATTAAAAGCCTCGTCTTTAGCGATCGCGATCCGCAATACGCCGGAGGAGCCGGCCGCTTCGGCCGCCGGTGCCGGTACCGGGCGCAGCGTCTGTTGCAGCAACCGGTCTATATCGAAATGTGCGCTGAGATGGTCTGCTGCTGCGTCGATGATAGCATTGTAATCTGTTTCTGCGGAAACATGCAGCCCCAGGTGGCGGGAGGGAATCCGGATATCCGCCCGTTCCGGCAGGTAGCCCAGTACCGGCACACCGGCATCGGCGGCGGCTTCTTCCAGGATACGATAGTGGGAGGGAGCATTTACAAAATTAAAAATGACGCCCGCCAGTGTGATGCCCGGAAAGAAATGTTTGTAGCCGTATAACAGTGCGGCGGCGGAATAAGCCATGGCCTGCGCATCTACCACCAGTATCACCGGAACGCCCAGCCGGGCGGCAAGAGCCGCGCTGCTGCCTTCCATTTTCCGGGCGCCGTCAAACAGTCCCATCACTCCTTCGATAATGCTGACATCCGCCTGCTGCGTGTACCGCCGGTACACTTCGGGCAGGTGCTGCGCCGTCATCATAAAGGCGTCGAGGTTGACGCACTCCTGCCCCGCGGCCAACGTATGGTGTTTCGGGTCCAGGTAGTCGGGACCGCACTTGAAAGGCTGTACCCGCCGGCCGCTGCGCTGCAACGCCCGCAGCAAAGCAAGGGTGACGGTCGTTTTGCCGGCGCCGCTGTGAGGCGCGGCAATGAGGAACTGTGGTTTCATGCCCGGTAAAGATAAGTTTATGAAAGTTAATATCTTCGTTGCCACTTGATGTTATGGATACCATGAAACAACTCCGGCCGGTCATGTTCGTCGGCACTGCTTCTGATGTGGGTAAAAGCGTGATTGCGGCAGGGTTCTGCCGTATATTCAAACAGGATGGCTACCACCCTGCGCCTTTTAAAGCACAGAATATGTCGCTCAACAGCTATGCTACGCCCGATGGCCTCGAGATAGGCCGTGCACAGGCGGTGCAGGCGGAAGCGGCAGGCGTGCCGTGTCATACCGATATGAACCCGGTGCTGCTGAAACCGACCAACGACCAAACTTCCCAGCTGGTGCTGCATGGCAGGCCCGCCGGCAACCAAACGGCATGGGAGTATTTTATGCAGGACGACAAACGGCAGTTGTTCGAAGAAGTAAAGGCATCCTTCGACCGTCTCTCGGCGCGGTACCATCCGGTAGTGATGGAGGGAGCCGGCAGTATCTCTGAACTGAACCTGCGCCAGCGGGACATCACCAATATGCGGATAGCGTTGCATGCCAACGCAGCGGTGTACCTCATCGCGGACATCGACAGAGGCGGCGTGTTCGGCAGCGTATATGGTACCCTGGCGTTACTGCCGCCGGAAGAGAAAGCGCTCATCAAAGGGGTTATCATCAACAAATTCCGCGGCGATATCCGCCTCTTCGAAGATGGCCGCCGGCAACTGGAAACCATTACAGGCGTACCCGTGACAGGCGTATTGCCCTATTATCACGATATTCATATCGAAGAAGAAGATTCGGTGGCCCTGTCCCTCAAACACAAAAGGCTGACGGAGGGAAGGATCAATGTCGCCGTAGTGCTGCTCCGGCACATGTCCAACTTTACCGATTTTAACGTGCTGGAGAAAGACGAGCGGGTCAACCTGTTTTATACCGACAACCCAGCGGAGATAACAGCAGCGGACATCGTGATTATACCCGGCAGCAAAAACACGCTTGCCGACCTGGTGGCAATCAAAAACAACGGCACCGCCCAGGCAATTACGGAAGCGCATAAACGCGATAAAGTAGTGATCGGCATTTGCGGCGGCTATCAGATGATGGGAGCTTCCATTGCCGACCCGTACGGGGTGGAAGGGGAGCCCGGCAGTATGCCCGGGCTGGGGATACTGCCGGTGTCGACGGTCCTTACCCGCGAAAAGGTTACCCGGCAACGCCGCTTTACCTACCGGCAACAAACGCCGGCAGGTGAAGGTTACGAGATACATATGGGCGTGACGGAAGGTGAAACCCCGTCACCCCTCACGATACTGGACGATGGCACACCGGACGGTTACCTGTTGCACGACAAATGCTGGGGCACTTACCTGCACGGCATCCTGGACAATACCGCCGTACTCGATGATCTGCTCTCCGCCTGCGGTAAACAGGTCAGCACGGCAACCAGCTTCGATTACAAGGCCTTCCGGTCAGCCCAATACGATAAACTGGCCGCACATATCCGGCAACACCTGGACATGGACGCGGTCTATAAAGCCATTCGCTTATGATACAAGGACATGGAGATGACGCTTACCTGTTTGACCGCCCCATTGTGGCTGACTTCAGCTCCAATGTATACTATGGCGGTATGCAGGAGAAACTGGCACAGCATATCGCCGGCCATATTCGGGGCGCCGGCCACTATCCGGACCCGGAAGGGGGCAAGCTGCAACAGCAGATCGGGCAGCGCACCGAACTGACGCCCGGTATGGTGATGGTCACCAACGGTGGCACAGAAGCTATCTACCTGGTGGCACAGGCCTTCCGCGGCGCTTCCACCACGGTGGTGGTGCCTACGTTCGCCGAATACGCCGATGCCTGTAAACTGCACGGGCACGAGGTAAGTTATTTTTTCCGGGAGAAACTGGAACCGGATACCCGGTTCATCACCGACCTGGTTTTTATTTGTAATCCCAACAACCCTACGGCGCAGGCAACGAGCGAAGAAGCACTGTTGCAACTTGTACAGTTTAACAGCCGCAGCACTTTTATCATTGACGAGGCCTACATAGAATTTACCCGTAACGCCGACAGCCTGCTGCCACACCTGCACCGGCTGTCCAATGTGCTGGTCCTGCGCTCGCTGACAAAGTCCTGCTGTATCCCCGGCCTGCGGCTGGGTTACCTGGCCGGACAGAAAGCACTGCTCGATAAAGTGCGGGCTTTCCGTATGCCCTGGTCGGTCAACAGCCTGGCACTGGAAGCCGGGCACTATATCATGGACCATCCGGCGGAGTTTGAGGTGCCGGTAGATGCGTTGCTGGCCGATACTTACCAGCTGTGGGAAGGCGTGCGTAAAATGCCGGAGTTCAGGGTGCATCCTACGCATACCCACTATTTTATGTTTGAAACGCTGACGGGGACCGCTGCGGCGCTGAAATTGTGGCTGGTCAACAACTACGGCATCCTGATCCGGGACGCGTCCAATTTCTACGGGCTGGAACAGGGGCATTGCCGGATTGCCTGCCGTAACCAGGAAGATAATACGTTACTATTAACAGCACTGCGTAAATGGACCCTTTCGTAAAATTCGTGTTGCCGTTATGGTTAGGTTATGTGCTGGACTTGCTGCTGGGCGATCCCAGAAGCTGGCCGCATCCTGTAAAGTATTACGGGAGGCTGATAGCTTTCTTCACCCGTCAGCTTAACCATGGCAAAGGACGGCTGTGGAAAGGCGCGCTGATGACGGCCGGTTTATGCATCGTTGTCTTTTTCCTTTTTTATGCCGTACAACGCTGGCTGGAACCGTGGCCGTGGGCACAGGTGCTGTTTGCATCGGTCATGGTGTTTTTTGCATTGGCCAACAGAAGCTTGTTGCAGGAAGGCGGCGAAGTATTTGATACCCTGCAGCAGCAGGGGCTGGAAGCCGGACGTAAGCGCCTTTCCTGGATCGTAGGACGTGATACCGCTGCCTTGTCGCCCGGACAGATACGGACAGCCGTGATGGAGTCGATGTCTGAAAACCTGAGCGATGGCGTCATTGCACCGCTGTTTTACTACGCACTGCTGGGAGTGCCGGGGATGATGCTGTACAAGATGATCAACACCCTCGATTCCATGATCGGGTATAAGAACGACCAATACCTGTATTTCGGCAGGGTAGCCGCCCGGCTGGATGACGTGGCGAACTTTATTCCGGCGAGACTGACAGCGTTGCTGATGATCATTGTCACGGGCAGCGGCAGGGCGGTGCGGTATGTGCGGCGTTTTGGCCGTGCGCATGCCAGTCCCAATGCCGGTTATCCGGAGGCCGCGCTGGCAGGCATCCTTCATTGTCGTTTTGGTGGGCCCAATACCTACCATGGCCGTGTGGTGGTGAAGCCCTATATTGGCGAACAACCCCGCGATATTGCGCATACCGACTTCCGTAAGGTGCGGTATGTCAACCATGCAGCTACATTGCTGATGGTATTGATGATTGGCCTGATAGCCTTTTTTATTATTTAATGCCGATATGGAGCAATCATTTCAGAGAATAAGCATTTTAAGCTGCGGATGGCTGGGTAAGCCGCTGGCGATAGCGCTGCAACGCAGGGGCCATGCTGTGAAGGGCGCCCGTACATCCGCCGGAGGCGTAGAAGAACTGAAGACAGCAGGGATAGATGGTTATGTGGTGGTGTTAAACGACACGCAGCCGGAAGCGCCGGAGGCTTTCTGGGATGCGGATGTACTGGTCGTCAATGTGCCACCCCGCAACAGGGAGAGGGGCGTACAGGCGCATATTCAGGAAATTCGCGCGCTGCGGGAAAAACTGGAAGCCACAGGCATCAAAAAAGTACTTTTCGTGAGTTCCACGTCGGTGTATGCCGATGTCAACGGGGAAGTAACGGAAACGAATATGGTCATGCCGGATACGCCTAATGGTGCCGCGTTGCGGGAGGTGGAGCAACTGCTGTTGCAATCCCCCGTTTTTCGGACTACGGTGCTCCGTTTCGGTGGACTGATCGGGTACGACCGCGTGCCTACGGCGGAAATAGTACAGTCCCCGCGCCGTAACAACGATGTGCCCATGAATGTCATACACCGGGACGATTGTATTGCCATTATCTGCCGGCTGATAGAAGAAGATGTATGGGGTGAAATCTTTAATGCCTGCGCCACGGGCCATCCGTTCCGCTACGAATACTACAGCGCGGCTGCCCGGGCGTTTGGGCTGCCGCTGCCGGAGAAACAACCGGTTGGCGCGCTGCCCTTTAAAACGGTGAACTCCGAAAAGCTGAAACAAAGGCTCGGCTATACGTTTATCTATGATGATCCGATGATTATATTTGAAGTGTCATCAGGGGAAAAACCCCTGCAATAACATGGTTTTGTTGATCAAAAAGATATTTTGCCTGGGCGTGATCGCCGTGTTCCCGCTGTTCATGACGGCGTTGATGACGTTCCGTTTTCAGGACCCTATTCCCTTGTGGTGCAACTGGTGGCTGGGCGCTGCGCTGATCTGGAGTGCTTTCTTTTACGCTATGATCAGCCCTCTTTTTTATAGAAAATATCCCATCTTTTTCCGTTGTTTTATTTGGGTAGGAATCCTTTCTTTTTTAATGGGTAGTGTTGCGTTTTGGTATTATTATAGCTTTGTGCCGGCTGATGAAACGTTGTTGTATAGCGGTTTTTGATAGATGTGTTATCAGTGTGATCGGATTTCTGTCAGTTGATGGTTGGTGTGAAAAGTTGCTTTAACTTAGCGAAACAATAATAATTTTTTGATCATGGAATTACAGCTGATTTTAACCAAACTGGATGTCCTGGATGAAAAATTCGATCGCAGGTTCAATGCATTGGAAACGGGGATCGGCACGCTGGAGAGCCAGGTGCACTCACTGGATGGGCGCATAGGTTCACTGGAAAACCAGGTACGCTCACTGGATGGGCGTATAGGTTCACTGGAGAACCGTATGGGCTCACTGGAAAATCGCATGGGAACAATGGAGCTTCACATGAATTCACTGGAAAAGAAGGTGAGTTCACTGGAAGCCAAAGTGGACATGCGCTTTAGTGTGGTAGATCTTCGTTTTGAGGCGTTGGACAGTGTATTGTGCATTATCCGGGAAGACATCGGGAAAATTGCGGAATGGGTACCTTTCCGCACGCCGCCGTTAGCACCGGTAAGGCGCGGTTAACAAGCTGTTAGCGTTGTCCACATTGTTTACATGGAATCAATCGGGCCTGCTGCTTTTCGCAGTGGGCTTTTTTATTTGCCGTTCGTCCCGGCCGCTTGTTTTTTTGTCAGGTAAAAAGATTAAATTGTATAGCTGTTTGATGCCAACGACAGCCATTTCTCTGATTTACCTAAACATCTAAACCTAACGTAGCCGTGAACCTGCTATTCATAGGCATTGTTGCCTTGTCCCTATGGTTGCTGTACCTCCAGTACAAAAGCAATGCCCGCAAAAGAAGCCGTATGCTGACCCCGGTGCGGCCAGCCAGCATCCTGAAAATAAACAGTTACACCTCTTTCGGCATTATGGCCACCGTACAGTTTAAAGACGACGGCTGTCCGCAGCCGGGCGACCGTATCCAGCGTGAGGAGGGAAGCCTGTACAAGATTACCGGTGTTTTACCGGAAAACAACCCTGAAAAAGCCATCGGACAGTTGGAGGAAAACACCAAAAGAGTGTGGGACTGCCGCCTGGAAAAACTGTGATGAGACAGGCTACTGTTCGAACGCGGTAAGGTACTTATCTACATACGCCTCCTTTGTCTTACTCTTATACTGCATCACGAACCTGGGATGCTCCAGTGGGACCACCTTTTCGAAGAACTGTTCTTTTTTGTTCAGGGCCTCGAAGAAAGCGGCATTTTTGCCGGTGCCCATCACATAGCATACCGAGGTGTCTATGTCCCAGGTAAGCTGTTTGCGGAGGCTTTCTATGATAAAAGGGGTGACGGCTTTCGTCAGCGCCGGGCTGTCGTAATAGTTGTAGTTGACTTCTTTACCGCCGGGTTGCAGTTGGGTGAAACCGAGCGGGCATATGGAGCTGATGTAGAATTGATGGTAGAATTTTTTTACGCCGCCATAGGCGTCTATCACGTCGTAAACGAATACCGATGAGGGCTCATGGCTTTTAAACCCCTGTATGTTGATGCCGCACTTCTCTGCCATCCGTTTGGTGTCGGTGAAGGGCACGCCCGTAGCACCGGAGCCCAGGCGGCCGGGATTAATGCCTAGTATCATCCGGCGGCGTGCATGATCGTCGTAATACTTCTTATAGAACTGCTCCATGATCCCGTTGATCTCCGGGTTTTCACGGAACGGGTTCATAATGCGGATACCGTCGGGCAGACGGCCGCTGAATACAAGGTTTTTATTAAAATCGATGATCTGGTCTGCAAATGTCATTCTCCCAAGATAAAACAGAAACCGGGAATATCCTGAAGATTATACCAGCAGGCCGTGCGCGCTGATTTTCTCAAGGATGTCTTCTTCGCGGTACGGCTTCATGATGTAGTCATTCAGACCGCTGTTCATGTAGCTGGCCACATCATCGTCCAGTATATTACCGGTGATGGCGATGATGGTAACGCCGGCCTTTTTCTTGTCCGGCAACTGCCGTATCTGTTGCGTCAGCGCGATACCGTCCATGCCGGGAAGATCGATGTCTGTCAGGACCATATCGAAAGATTCGCGGGAATAGATGGCCAGTGCCTCTTCGGCGGAACCGGTGATGACGTGTGAGATCCCAAGCCTGTCCAGCAGCAAGGCCAGCAGTTTTTGGTTCAGCACACTGTCTTCCACTACCAGCAGCCGGATGTGTGCAGGTGTGGTTGGGGTGTCAGGGGATTCGGTAGTGTTGTTCACGGGCATGGTAATTTTAATGGTACCGGGTGTTTGTACAACAGCGGGATACCTTATTTCAAAATAGAACGTAGTGCCTTTTCCGGGAGTACTCTTCACTTCTATTTTCCCATCATGCAGGTCGATGATTTTTTTGGCGATATACAGCCCGAGGCCGCTGCCTTTGGCGATACCGTTGCTGCCTTGTGTAAACGCGTCAAACAGGGTAGGGAGCACCTCTGCCGGGATACCGCTGCCGGTATCTTTGACAGACACCTGTAACAGCTCTGCGTCACGCAGATAAGCTGTCACCGTCACTTCTCCCTTGCTGGTGTATTTGATGGCGTTGGCGACCAGGTTGATCAGCACCTGTTTCAGGCGGAACACATCCCCGTATACCATTTGTGTGGTGGGGAAGTAAATGCACGGCTGTAACCGGAGCGATTTGATATTGGCCTGCACCTGTAAACTCCTGCAGACTTCTTCGATGGCGGTACGGGGGGAGAACTTCTCCTGCTTCAGGGAAGGTTTACCGCTTTCCATCTGCGTGTAATCCAGTACGTTATTCACTACGGACAACAGCATCTCTGCGGAATTGCGGATAGCGGCGGACGTTTCCCCGGGCTGCTCCCGCTCCAGCTGGTTGGTATAACCCAGCAGGGAGTGGATCGGCGTCCGTATTTCATGGCTCATCGTAGAGGCAAACTCACTCTTCTGCCGCGCAAATTTCTCCGCCTGCTGCTTGGAACGAAGCAGGGCCAGGTCGTATCGGTATAACCGGATGATACCATAAATGATGATGCCGGTCAACAATAACAGCAAAGGGATTTCCCAATAGGTGTGCCGGTCCATGGTGTACAGGGAGTTGCCAATGTTCTGGCTCAACAAAGATCTTTTCTTGTCCGTTTCTGCCACCATATTCTTCCGCAGGTTGGCAAGCACCTGCTGAAGGGCGTTGAACAACCGCTGATTGGCCATGACGAGCGCATATTCCTTGCGGTTGAGGTTAGCATGACTTTGTGCCGCCTGCCGCATGAACTGCTGGTAGCTTTGCTGCATCCGCTTCAGGTCTGCCGAAGAAATCACGGTACCCTGGCTGTCACCGCCAGCATCCCTTTTGATGACCTTTACTTCCTGGTTGGTCTGTACCGCCGCTTTATTGGAAATGGCGTCCTTGATGCGGCCCAGCAATTTCTTTTTGGGTTTTACCGTGGAAGACGAGGAAGTGATAATGGTATCTATCTGTTCCCGCTGGGGCAGTTTTATCTTTTTCAGTTCCTGTATCACGACCGGCGTGGCGGCAGTATCCCATTGCTGCGACAATTGCAGCAGGGAATCCACATACAGCCGGGTATGGAGGAACAGCTGCGTCTTTTCTTCCTTGTCGGCCAGCAGCTCCTGCACCTGTTTCTGTTTGGAGGCAGCGCCGATGGCGGTATCAATATGGGAACTCACCGCTTCCAGGGAAGCCACGTATGAGTGGAGATAAGCCGGATCGTAGGTAAGGGTGTAAAAACGGAAGTCGTTGTCAGCGGCATATAACAATTGCACGGCCTGATCAATGTGCCCGGCGTCTGTTTTGGTGGCCACAAGGTCCCTCACACCCGCACTCAGCTGATCGGCCGCCCGCTTGCGCAGAAAAATAATCATAAAGAAAGTAACCAATATGATTACCATCAGGATGACGACTGCGAACCGGAAAAAACTTTTTCTTTCGTGGGCGTTGTACATTATTGCATGGATTGGTAGTTGGCACGAAAGAGTCAATGTCACTCCCCGGCGACGTGAAATTAACTCATTTTCCGTATTGCTGGTAATAGCCACTCATAGTGAATATGTTGATGGGTATGTGTTTTGAAACAATGTATATATGTATTATGATTATGTATGTATTATTCGTTTTTTAAATTCTATATTCAAGTAAATGTTATTTAAAGGTAATTTGTACATTGCCGCTCTATTCTACATCAATAACACTTTCGTGGACGATATGAAGTACTATTTCTGGATGATGGCCCTGATATGCTCCGGCATACTGACCGCCACCGCTCAATCCCCCGCACCAGACCCCGGCTACCGCCTGCTGAATGCAAAAAACATCATCGTAAACAGGAACTTTTACCTGTTTACCCTGCTGGAACAACTGCCGGAAGTCAACGGCCTCCTGGTGAAAGACACTGCCCAGCAACGCTGGAATAACATCTTCCGCGAAAAACTACAGTCATCCCGCACACCGGAAGACCTCCGGCTGGACGATGCCACGGTCGCCCGGTTCAGCACCCACTGGACGCAAATGCTGCAACAGCACCCCCGGGAGATGGGCGTCCTCCTGCAGCATATGCGCCGCTCCGGTTTTTTCCAGCTGTATGCCGCCGGCCCGGACAGCACGTTGCTGACAAAAGCCTGGCAGGACGCCGCCCGTGGCGTGAACTATATCCTCAACGCCTATACGACCAATAAAGGGCTCCGCTACCCTAAAATAGATTCCGCTGCGTTCTACGTGGAAAGTCCGGCCTATAAAGATTCGCTGACACAGCTGTTGCGCACCCGGGCCCGTAAAAAAACGCGTACCCCGCTGTTTTTCCAGCCGTCGCTGGAAGTAGCCACCGGGTTATTGCAACTCAACAAACACGATGAGTGCGCCCGGTATATGCCGCTGGAAGAAACTAACGCCGGCGCCTATGCGAAAGTGAAATCGGTCAACTGGGATAAATATACCTACTCCGCATTGCTTATCCCCGGCGCCGGTCCGGGTAATAACGATCCTATCAGCGACGCCGGCAAAAACCGCTGCCGCATCGGGGCGGACATGTACCATAAAGGCAGCGCGCCCTTTATTATCGTCTCCGGCGGGCATGTGCATCCGTTCGGAACACCTTATGCAGAAGCGGTGGAGATGAAGAAATATATGGTCAATGAACTGAAAGTGCCTGCCGACGCTGTCATTGTAGAGCCTCATGCCCGGCATACCACCACCAATGTGCGCAACGCTGTCCGCATTGCCTGGAAAAGCGGCATGCCCCTGGAGAAACGGATGCTGTGTGTGTCAGATGCGCTGCAACTCTATTATGTCAGCAGCCCGGTGTTCAGCAAACGCTGTGAAGAAGAACTGAGTTACCAGCCGGCGGCTGAAATCCGGCAGGCCGACCTGTACTATCTCTCTTTTGTGCCGGACCTGAAATCACTGCAGGCCAATGCGATGGACCCCCTCGATCCCTGATCGCGGCACACAATATGCTTCATGGTGAATCGTCTTCCTTTTTGTTCATAAAACACACAACATGTATACTATCCTCGGCGCCGGCGGCGTAATCGCCAACGAACTGGCAAAAGAACTGGTAAAAAACGGAAAAAAGGTACGCCTGGTGAGCCGCTCCCCGCAAGCTGTTGCCGGTATCACCGACCTGGTGGCAGCTGATATCACGGACGCCGCCCAAACCCGTCGCGCCGTGGCCGGCGCCACAGTGGTCTTCCTCACCGCCGGCCTGAAATATGACCATAAGGTATGGGGCGCCCTGTGGCCCCGCATCATGACCAACGTCATCGATGCCTGTAAAGCGGAAGGCGCTAAACTGATCTTCTTCGATAACGTATACCCCTACGGGTTAGTCGACGGACCGATGAAAGAATCCGAGTCCTATCACCCCGTCAGCAAAAAAGGAAAAGTCCGCGCCGCCATCGCGACCCAGCTGATGGACGAGGTGAAAGCCGGCCGCCTGACCGCCACCATCGCCAGGGCAGCGGATTTCTACGGCCCCGGCGCCGATAAAACCGGCTTCCTCAACCTGCTGATCATCGACAAATTCCGGAAGAACAGTTCCGCCATGTGGCTCGGAAAAGATAACGTCACTCACAGCTACACTTTCACCCCCGACGCCGGCAGAGGACTTTACCTGCTCTCACAGGATGAATCCTCTTTTAACCAGGTATGGCATCTGCCCACCAGCAATCCGGCTCCGGACGGAAAAGGGTATATGGCGCTCATCGCAGCACAGATGGGCGTAAAGCCGAAGTATATGAAGCTGAACGGCTTCCTGATCGGCCTTACCGGTTTGTTCGATACCACTATCCGGGAACTGGGAGAGATGTTGTACCAAAACAACTACCCCTATATTTTCGATTCTTCCAAATTCGAAAAACACTTTAATGTAAAACCCACTTCCTACGAAGAAGGAGTCAGATTGACCCTGCAATATGAATAGTCTACAAAAATTGTAGGAAATAAATTTGGCAGTTTGAATTTGTGTCCTATCTTTGCACCAGTTCTTTCAATCGCTTATCAAGAAAGGAGGAGGGAAATGGCCCGACGATACCTTAGCAACCTTCATCAAGGCACTGATGAAAGGTGCTGCATCCATCCCGGCGAAGCCGGGAAAGATAAGTATCTACATTTGATTATTATTTTATTTAGATATTTTATTATTGGAATGCAGCGAAGATGATCCATCTCGCTGCATTTTTATTTTAAATAATTAAATAACCAGATAACCAAATTTCCTGGTGGGCGCTGTATAAGAACTTGTTTATTCATTTTTCATCAAATTAAAAAACAAGTAAAGATGAGCACCATCACATCACTGATCCATTCTATTCCCGTAGATCCGCAAACAGGCGCTATCGCTGTTCCCATCTACCAGACATCCACTTTCGTACAGGATGCTCCCGGCGTTAACAAAGGATATGATTATGCCCGGTCCAACAATCCCACCCGCGAAACAGCAGAGAAAATCATTGCCGGCCTCGAAGGCGGCGCGGCTGCTTCTGCCTTCGCCAGCGGTCTGGCGGCCATAGACGCAGTCATCAAACTGCTGAAAGCCGGGGACGAAATTGTAGCCGTAGACGACATCTATGGCGGCGCTTTCCGCCTCTTTCATAAAGTATATGAGAAATTCGGGATTAAAGTACACTATGTGGACACCTCCGACACACAGGCAGTATTCCAGGCAATTACACCCAATACCCGCCTGATATGGCTGGAAACGCCCACCAATCCCACGCTGAAGATCTCGGATATCGCAGCTATCAGCCGCATCGCCAAAGCGAGCAACTGCCTGCTTTGTGTGGACAATACCTTCGCTTCGCCCGTACTGCAGCAACCGCTGGCCCTGGGCGCCGACCTGGTGGTCCACAGCGCCACTAAATACCTCGGCGGCCACAGTGACCTGATCGCCGGCGTGGTGGTCTCCAAAACACCGCAGCTGGCAGAAGAGATTAAATTTTATCAGAACGCCTGCGGCGCCATCCTGTCGCCATTCGACAGCTTCCTGTTGATACGCGGCATCGAAACACTGCACCTGCGCATCCGCCAGCATGTGGCCACAGCACAGGTCCTTGCGGAATACCTGGAGCAGCATCCGGCGGTGGACAAAGTATTTTATCCCGGTCTTCCTTCTCATCCCGGCCACGCGCTGGCCAAACAGCAAAGCAAAGGCTTTGGCGGTATCATCTCTTTTACCCTGAAAGACGACAACGCGGAAGCCGCCACGGCTTTCGCCACCCATACCCGTTACTTTAAGCTCGCGGAAAGCCTGGGCGGTATTAAAAGCCTGCTCAGTCACCCCGCGACCATGACCCATAAATCCATTCCGGCGGAAAAAAGAAAGGCTGCCGGTGTGAGCGACAGCCTGATACGTTTATCGGTAGGACTTGAAGAAGCGAACGACCTGCTCGCGGATCTGGAGCAGGCCTTTAAACACTTACCGCAGGCCGCTTTGGCAGAAACCGGTTTACCAGCATAGCGGCTACGTTGTCTCCCGTCGCATTTAAGATGGTGGCCAGCGGGTCTACCAGCGTGCCGATGACCATCAGCGGCGGGAGCGCCTCCGGCGGAAAACCATATACCGACATCACCAGCAGTTCACCGATGTAACCGCCATTCGGAATACCACCTTCCACAATGCTGACAATGACTGTTATGCCCAACGCCATTACGATCACGCTGACACTGTCAAACCCTTTGCCGAACATGGCAAAAACCACTGCCATCTTGATGATCGAACTGATGCTGGAGCCGTCTTTATGTAGCGTGGCGCCCAGCGGTACCACCACATTGCCCACAGATGCCGGCACGCCCATTTTGTGTACCGCTTCGAGGTTGGCCGGGATGGTGGCGATACTGCTGCCCGTGCCCACCGCGGTGAGCGTAGGAATGATATTGTTTTTCCAGAAGATCTTTATCCCTTTGAAACCGCCGGCCACAAAGGCGTAGAAGCTGAAGCCAACCAGGAAATAAATAGTGCCGAAACCATAATAGATGCCCAGTGAATGGGCGTAAGTGCCAAACAGCTGTGGTCCCACGGTGCCCACCTGGTAGGCGAAATAAGCGCCCAGCCCCAGCGGGGCCGCCTTCATGAGTAAGGCCAGCAGGTCTTTCATCACCTCGTTGCCCGAATGCAGGAAACGCCGGAAAGAAGCGCCCCGCTCACCCGCCCGCATAGCGGCCATACCCGTCAATACAGAGAAGATAATAAACGGCAGCATGTTCTTACGGGAAAGCAACTCGTAAAACTCGCTGACGGTCAGCAACCGGGTAAGCTGGTCTCCGAAAGTGCCGGTGCTGCCGGGTTCGGCAATCGGCGCCAGTACCACTTTCTGATGAATAGGAAACACCCATACCGCCACAATGGTTAGGAAAGCGGCGATCAGCAGCGTACTCAGAAATACGAGCGACATTATGCCCAATACCCTGCCCAGCCGGTGCGATGCGTCGATATGTGCAATAGCGGAGGCAATGGCGAAAAATACCAGCGGTATGACAGCGGTGAACAAAAGGTTTAGAAAAATATCACCGGCAGGTTTGATGATCGCTACACGGGAACCCAATAGCAGCCCGGCTATGGAACCTGCGATAATACCACCTAACAACCAGAATATACCACGGTAATTTTTGAGGACTTCCATACAAGGAAATTTTTTACCCCCGAAAGCTAGCACATTTCACGCATATTATTTAAATATGAATTTCAGCAGTTTGTCACAACGTTGGCGCCTATACGTGTAACCTTTTCCCCCTTTTGATTGTTACACTATCAAACCAACATCGTCCATATGAAATGTTTGTTACTGGGTTTATTATTGCCGCTGTGTTTTCTGACGCAGAAAAAATACTATACCATCGGAGAGGTACTGAAATATGCGCGCCAGCTGACGACCGACAGTGTAACGGTAAAGATCCGGGGATATATTACCGACAAGGTCGGTAAGTCCACTTACCTGCTGGAAGACCGCACGGCGGAGATAAGGGTGGACATTGCCGATAAGTTCCTGCCGGGGAAGCCTTTCAGCGACCGGGAAGAAGTGATCGTGGAAGCGCTGGTGCAATACGAAATAAACAGGCCGGTCACCCTGACGGCTAACCGGCCTGTAACGCATGATTAGATAGATACAGATTACAATATTTTAAACACAAAGCTGTAAATGCTCTTGATGCTGGCCGCGATCACGATGAGCGATACGGCCATCATAATGGTTTTGGCAGAAATTTTATTGGACACCCTGGCTGCGATAGGCGATGCCACTGCGCTGCCGATCACCAGTCCGAGTACCGCATCCCAGTGTACATGCGACAAAGCCGCTACAAAGGTGAGAGAGCTCAGCATGGCGATAAAAAAGCGGGTAGCCTTTACCGTGCCCAGTGAAAAGCGCGGGTGCCTGCCGCCGGCAATCAGGGAAGAGAGCACAATGGAGCCCCATCCGCCACCACCGATGGCGTCGATAAAGCCGCCGCCAAAGCCCAGCAACCCGATACGTTTTATTTTCTTGCCGGTTCGCTGCGCACGCTGCGCCTGGATCGCCCTTTTGAAGATCACAGTACCCAGGATCAGGGTGTACAGCGATACCACCGGTTTGGTGTACATTGAATAATGTTCAAGGGAGGAGAGGAGGTAGGCGCCGATCACTGCACCGGTAATACCGGGAATGATCAGGATTTTAAACAGCTTTTTGTTGACATTCCCCATTTTGAAGTGCATCCATCCGGCAATACCGTTGCTCAGGATCTCCGAGATATGCACCGCCGTGCTGGCTGAGGCGGGCGGGATGCCCATGCTGAGGGAGAAAGTGGTGGAGGTGATGCCGTAAGACATGCCGATAGCCCCGTCAATCATAGCAAACAGGAAGCCTGCCGCCAGGAAATAATAAAAGGTGGGCGGCACATCTTCCACATGCACCCTGAATTCCGGCACAAAGTACCATACCAGGACCAGCGTAACCGCCAGGACCAGAATGCCCGTCAACCAGTAAATCCATCGCTGCTTTTTAACCGCGGCGGCGGTATCGCCGCCCGTCACCGCCCCGCTGACCAGCAAGGGCTTCAATGCCGCTTCGTCCGCGGGCACTGTGGTGACCAGTGAAGTTGTTTCTTTCTCCATTTAAAAATAATATGCCAGCCAAATTCTTCACAAAATACATAAACTCTATGAAATTAGTAGACTATGTGTTGGAATTTTTTTTCAGAAAAAGAAAACAGCGTGTCCCGGGAGGTATCACCTTTACAGAAGGCCGCCTGTCGCGGCTATTTTAATCAGTCTTGTCCGCCCATCTCCGCAAATGACATAAGACCAACGGTCATCCTTACGGAGAAGCGCCTGCACAGGCGTGCCCGGACAGCGCTAATTGTGCGCCCTGAGGAGAAATGATCTGCTATTACCCGTGCTGTATATGACTTTACGAGAAAAAGGAACGCATAAAAATTGATTTACCTATATTTGGGGTTGCGAACCAATTATCATATTCATGCTTTTGCAGGTTTTTCTGACTTGTTTTTTAGTTTTATTAAATGGATTTTTTGTAGCGGCGGAATTTGCCATCGTGAAAGTACGTTCTTCACAGATCAACAGCAAAGGCGGCCTGAACAGGGCCACAGCAGCGGCCAAACATATCCTCAGCAATCTCGACGGCTATCTGGCGGCCACCCAGCTGGGCATTACCCTCGCTTCCCTCGGCCTCGGCTGGGTGGGAGAGTCCGTGGTAACCACCCTCATCCTCCGCCTGATGGACACACTCCATATCCGGATGACGGAAAGCACGGCGCACAACATCGCCATTCCGGTCGCGTTTCTTACCATCACCATCCTGCATATCGTTTTCGGTGAACTGGCCCCCAAATCGATGGCCATCCGTAAACCATTGCCCACCACGCTGACGGTAGCGCTGCCGCTGCGGTTCTTTTTTGTGATTTTCAGGCCCTTTATCTGGCTGCTCAATGGCCTGGCCAACAGCATCCTCCGGCTGATCGGTCTGGCGCCGGCAGGCGAGTCAGAAATCCATTCTGAAGAGGAACTGAAACTGATCATCTCAGAAAGCCAGGAAGGAGGCGCCATTGAAGAAACCGAACGCGAACTGATCCAGAACGTGTTCGAATTCGACGACAGCCGCGTAAAAGAAATCCTTACCCACCGCAAAGACATCTCTGCACTCGATATTACCAAACCTTTTGAGGAACTCATTGACCAGGTGATCAAGGACGGCTATTCCCGTTACCCGGTATACAGCAACACCCTCGATGAACTGAAAGGGGTGATCTATACAAAAGACCTCGTTAAAGGCGTCCTCGAGAAAACACTGACCAACATACAGGATATCCTCAAACCCTGCTTCTACGTGCCGGACAGCATGAAGATCAAGGACCTGCTCCGTACTTTCCAGAGCCAGCGCCTGCAAATGGCCGTGGTAACCAACGAATTCGGTGATACGGAAGGTATCGTGACCATGGAAGACATCCTGGAAGAACTGGTAGGCGATATCCAGGACGAACATGACCAGGAAACTCCCATCGTAGAAAAAAAGGACGAAAACACCTACCTCGTAGACGCGCACGAGTACATCGCCGATATCAACGAACTGCTGCCGGTGCCGCTGCCGGAAAGTGAACATTATGAGACACTCTCCGGTTTAATCAACTATATCCACGGCAACATCCCGAAAGAAGGAGAAGTATTGATAATGGAGGATTATGAAGTGTTGATTCTCAAGATGTTCCGTAGCTCAGTTGAAAAAGCGCGTTTAAAGTTGATCCGATAAAAGATTGCCATATGGAAAAGAAAATCCTGCACGTCATTGAAGGCCGGGAAAAACACATTACCGACACGGAAGTCGTAAGGCAACCGCTGCCTTCCATGCAGTTCCGCTTTGCCAGCCCGTTTATTGTGCTGCACCATATGCCCGCAAAATACTACGAGCCGGGCGCTCCGGCGGAGCGGTTGCACCCGCATCCGCACCGCGGTTTTGCACCGGTCACCTTCATGCTGCAGGGACAGGGCTATCACCGCGATAACGCAGGCAACGCCATGACGGTTACTGCCGGCGACGTGCAGTGGATGTTTGCCGGTAAAGGCATCCTCCACAGCGAAGGCCCCTCTGAAGATTTTCTCCGCAAAGGCGGCAATTATGAACTGCTGCAGTTGTGGTTCAACGCGCCTGCAGCCCGCAAAGGAGACGATCCCTACTATCAATACGTAAAAGGCGCAGACATGCCGCCCGTGGCGCAGGCCGACGGGGTGCAGCTGTCGCTCGTCAGCGGTAACTATGAAGGCAAAACCGGCCCGCTGCAAAACTTTACCCCCATCATCGCCGTCTGGGGCACCATTAACGCTGGGAAATCTGTCACCCTCAAAGCCACGCCGGAATACTGGACACTGCTGTATGTGGTAGATGGACAACTGACGGTCAACGGTACCGCCGTCAATGGTTATCACCTCGTGATCTTCGACAAAGAAGACGCCGCAGAAGACATACAGATCTCCTGCAGTGAAACCGCCCGCATCCTTTATCTCTGCGCAGAACCGATCAATGAGCCGGTGGCAGCAAAAGATAACTTCGTCATGAATACCGCCACAGAAGTGGACCAGGCGATCGCTGACTATAAAAATGGCCTCTTCGGCACCCTGGAAGCGTAAATAACGTACAGCCATTCTCGTTACAGAATAATACAGTAACTTTAACAGTATGATCCCATGGACGGAAATACTGTTAAGGCTTTTGCTTGCCGCAGTGTTCGGCGGTATGATAGGGCTGGAAAGGGAACGGAAAGACTGGGCTGCCGGTTTACGTACCCATATGATGGTGTGCGTGGGCGCTGCCCTCACCATGATGGTGTCTGCCTATGGTTTTGAAGATATTCTGGGCAGGCCCAACGTAGTCCTGGACCCCTCCAGGGTGGCCGCGCAGGTGATCAGCGGTATCGGCTTCATCGGTGCAGGTACCATTCTCTTCCTGAAAGAAGGGGTCATCAGGGGCCTCACCACGGCCGCAGGCCTGTGGACGGTAGCAGCCATCGGGCTGGCCACCGGCGGCGGGATGTATTTCGCGGCACTGATCGCCACCATGATCGCCCTCATTATCCTCTGGGCGCTGCAACCCATCGAAAAAAGATTTCTCTCCCGCTTTGAACATAAAAGCATCCGCATCGTCACCTTCGAAAGAAGTAAATCGGTGGAACTGATCGACAAACTTTTTCATAACAGCACACTCACCATTACCGGCTGCAATATTGAACAGACAGATACGCTCTTTCTGCTGAGTATTCGGTTTAAAAACCTGGATAAAACCGCGTTTGCCGCACTGGTGGCCGATATTCAGGCAGACAACGGCGTAAAGGAAATTTCCTGGAGTGCATAAAAAAAGCCCTGACATTGTCAGGGCAGAAGTTGCGTCACATGATCGAGTCCTTTTTGTAGGAGCTATCCCGCTGATGTTTTTTCATGTCTTTCTTCATCTCTTTCTTTTCTTTCTTCGCTTTTCGCGCAGGACTGATAGTATCCCTCATCTTAGGAGGAAGAGTGTCCTGCTGGAGCTCCTGGTACCCGGCCTGTGTCACCAGCTCATCCTGATTCATGGGATTGGCCTGTACGGTGCGGTCAGCGTTGCCCTGGAACAGAAAGAATACAAACAATACGATCATGAGTCCGATTGTAGCAGGAAGGTTCTTCATAAAATCTGTTTTTTTTGTCAGAAAACAGATGACCAATATCATGCTGAAAATTATTTTTCCCCGGCGATGATGATAAGCTATTGAGAATGACCTGTTGTGATAAGCAAACCCAAACATGATTACAGGGACTTATCCCGCCCACAGTGTGGATTTTGACCGTCATTCAGGGGAACCGGCGAGACAATAGCGGAGCTGTAAAACCGCTGTCAGTAGCCAACACGCTACTAAGGCACTGCATTTGTGACACATCCGGTATTACTCACCTCAAAATACTGGTTTATGAAAAGTACAAGAAGTGAAAACACCCATCAGAGCAAGCAGATGCCTGTAAGCAAGTTGCCCAAACCTGAAATCCGCGATAACCTCGACAGCCGTAAAAATGAAGAACAGGATTTTAAAGGTTCAGATACCACTCACAATCGAAAGGAACACAAATCGGTCAAACACAAAAAGTAAAGTATGTTGAAGCATGTAAAATATTGGTTGGCATATGGCTGTTTAGCCGCCAGCTTCGCCGCCTGTAACCAAATGACAGAGCAAAGGGCCAATCAGCAGGACCAGGCGAACGACACCACCAGGGCGCCAACACCTGCGCCAACGGAAAACAGGCCCACTTTTAAGCTGGATACAACGTATAAAGATTATCGTTTCAGCATTTCCACCAGGGGAGATGCCACATTGCGCAATTTGTATGTAGGCATCGGTACTGTGAAAGATTCTACCCGGATGGACACCATTATTGAAAAAGATATAAAGGGAAACGTTGGCGGTGTGGCTATGGCTGATCTTGACAAAGACGGCCAGCCGGAGGTGTATGTCTTTAGTACTTCCGGTGGCGCCGCGCTGAACGGAAGAGTGTATGGCCTCGTCATCCAAAAGAAAGGCGCGCTGAAAATTAATGCCAGTGATATTGACAGCTTAAATGCAAAAGACTACCAGGGAAGAGACTCTTTCTATATTCAGCAGAATGAACTGGTACGGACATACCCGGCTTTTGAAGAAGGCCAGCGGAACACGCTGACAACGGATGCCCGTAAAACCATCCGGTATAAGCTGGTAAAATCCGGTGACGGCTATACGTTGAAAACCCAATAAACATTTAGGGATTTGGAGATTTACGGATTTTGGAATTTTTGGGATCTATTTAATCATTCCCAAAATTCCAAAATCCGTAAATCCTAAAATCCGTAAATTTTTGTTATCTGTGATACACAATTCCTTTATTGCTCCAGCGGGCATAAAAGGTTTGCAGCGCTTTCTCAAATGCTTTAAAGTCCTTGTTGGCAGGTAATGTCCAGCCATCTTCTGCGTATGCTGCAATGCGCGGGTATACATGATCCTCCATCGATACTTCATCGGGAATCCATTCTCCCCACATCTGGCAACCTGTACCCAGGATTTTATGGTGATATTTTGCATCCAGTCCGGCCGGGATGGGATCGAAACTATACGCTTTTTCCAGCGGTATCTGTTCGTAATTGTAATCGAGGTAAGTAGCGGCATGGTAGGAGTTGACCACATCGTATCCTTTTGATACGGCATCGTTGATCAGTTTCAGCTCTCCTTTCCAGAACTGTACAACAGTACCGGGCGCGAGCTGGGTGGTGCCTACGTCTTTGCTGTCATTGTATTCATGCAGTTTGGCGCCCATGATTTCATTCCATCCCATCATCCGGCGTTGTTTACCAGCGAGGTAAGCAGAGATGCTGTTGGTGAAATAAATCTGGAGGTCGGCAGGAGTGGCCAGCTGGTGTGCTTTCATATATGCCTGTACGCCGGCATCGGCTTTCCACTGATCATACTTTACTTCATCGCCCCCGATATGGACCACTTTGGAAGGGAAGAGCTGCATCACTTCATCCAGCACATCGTGCAGGAAGGTGACCACTTTCGGATCGGCTACGTTGTATACGTCGTAGTGTACGCCGAATTTCCCCGGTACCTTGATGGGCGTCTGTTTGGTGCCCAGCCAGGGATAAGCTGCGATCGCGGCGGCAGAATGGCCGGGCATCTCTATTTCCGGGATGATGGTAATATGACGGGCGGCGGCATAGGCGATGATTTCGCGGATCTGTTCCTGTGTATAGAAGCCGTCATGCGGTTTGCCGTCGTAAGTGGTGCTGTTCCAGCTGCCGGTCTGCGTAGAGTCGCGGTGACCGCCCACTTTGGTCAGCAGAGGATACTTTTTGATTTCGATGCGCCAGCCCTGATCGTCTGTCAGGTGCCAGTGGAACGTGTTCATTTTCAGGGCGGCCATCTCATCGAGCAGTTTTTTTACGGCTGCCGCGCCTTTAAAATGGCGTCCTTCGTCCAGCATAAAAGACCGCCAGCCGAAGCGGGGTTTGTCCTTTATTTCCACGCCGGGAATAACGAAGGTGTTGTCCTTGTAGCCGATCAGCTGCTGGAGGGACTGGATCCCATAAAACACGCCGGCATTGGTGGCGGCCGTAATGGTAGCCCCGGCAGGGGTGACTTTCAGGAGATAACCTTCCTTGCCCAGGGTGGAGTCCAGCTTTTCGTCCAGTGATAAACGGATATAATTGCTTTGCGCGGCAGGTTGCAGGGGAAGCTTCAGATGGGTACGGTCGTTAAAGGCTTCCTGGAGGTATTTAGCCTCTCCGGCACTTTTGCCACCGACGATGGCAGTCGTACCGGAGAGTTTGAAAACGCCGGTAGTGGTGGTTACCTGCGTTGGTTGCGGTATAAGGCGTTGTGCATGCAACCTTTTGGCAGTCACGGCCAGCAACAGGCAACTGCTGATAACCATGGATTGAAATCTGAGCATATTTGTATTTTATTGTTCACAAATCTAACGAGCGATAAAATACAAAAAAAATCTCATATTTAAATGCCTCAGGCCACTTCTACCTTTTGCCGTGAAATGGCAATATCGGTGATCGCCTCGGAATAGAACACGGGCGGCACATGGCCAAGGGGCAGGAGGCAGTCGTCCGTTTCTTTGTCCGGATTCCTGGACCAGCGCTGCCGCACTTTGGTTTTGTCCACAAAATAGAGGGTGCCCAGTTTGTACCGGAAGCCTTCTTCTTTATAGATGCTGCTCATTTCCACAATTACTTCCAGTTGGTTTTCGTCGTCTGTCTTGTGATAGGCATATACGTATTTGCCGTCGCTGCCTTCCGTGAGTTTCCAGCCTTTCTGTTCCATGTGTTTATTAAGCAGGGTGCTTTCGAGGGCGATGTCTTCAAAGTCATGTACCAGCGTGGTGTCGGCCTGCTGCGGCGGAATAGCCGCTACGGGCCTGTCCAGCTGCGGGAACACGGCTTCTATGCCGTCTTCGGCAAAGCGCTGTTTCCATTGGGCGAGCGCTTCGCTGCTGAGGTACAGCGGATGAAGCACGCGGATGGAAGCACCGGCGGGAATGGTCACCGGCTGGCCCTGCAGGTCTGTCAGGTGATCGGCATCACGGCACTGGAAACCGGTGATCAGCTGGTCATCGGCATCGTACAAGGCCCAGAGTAACCGGGTGGCATATACGAACATGATGGGATGGTGCAGGAAGCACTGTTGCCATTGTGCAGGCTCCCACTTACGCTGCATGACCAGGAAATGTTCCAGCCTGGCGGTCTGCAGTTTCACAGTTTCGGCGATGGCCTTGCCCAGCTGTTTGATCGCTTCTTTGGTGTGGGCCGGCGTGGCTACCGGGATGGATTTCAGTTTCCTTTGCCTGTTATTGATAACAGCGGGTTTAAATTGCTGATCGATATACAGCTGGTATATTTCTCCTTTTACTTCAAAAGGAAGGAACATGCCTTTGAAGCCATAGTCAGGCACGATGCGGTCGCCCAGTTCGTGCATGGTGATGCCCAGTTCAGCGGCGGCATACTGCATGCCGGCTAACGCGGCAGCACCTATGCTGGCTTTACGGACGCGGTATTTACGGGACAGGTACTCCACTGTTTGCAGCGCCTGTTTGCTGCCATGCAGCGCCAGCGCGCCGATGCCGTGTTCGGCCATACGGAGTCTTTTTTCACTGATCCATTGCATGACGGCCTGCTCCAGGGTTGCCGCCAGCATATCGTCACCGGTGAGGCCGGCCAGTGCCAGCAGGTATTTAGCTTTGGCGTCGCCGTTGCGCGACAGGTACAGGTGAAAGAGGTGCATGGCAAACTCGCCGCCGCGCGAGCGGTCTATCAGCCGCAGGAGTGGCCGCGCTTCGATATCGGGACGGAACCCGTCTACGCGCGACATGCGGTAAAGGAGAAAACGCGTCATATCCAGGGTCAGCGCATTGCCATTGACCAGGTAGGCCGGCGGCAGCGCACTGTCGTCCAGCCATTTTTCGAGCGGACGGGAAAGTTTGAACCTCTTTTTCGCAAAAGCCACCAGCTGTTGCGCAGTGATGGTATCGTCTTCTTCCGCTAAAGTCTGGCCGAGCGTTTCGAGCATCAGGTCGCGGGCATCGTCGTTGATTTCCTGCTGGAGGGCCTGTTGCAGCAGCGTTTTGGCTTCCGGTGTGTTGAGCCTGCAGAGTATCTGCACGGCGGTGAGCCTTTGTTCTGCTTTTTTATGCTGTAACAGCGCACCGGCACGTTCCAGCGCCTGCGGATGGTCTGCCAGTATAACGGCCACGAGGGTACGTACTGACTTCAGTTTGTGCAGGGTGAACTCCCAGAGCCTTTCGGCATACAGGGAGGCGTCCAGCTGTGTGAGCAGCGGGAAAATATGTTTGGCTTCGTAATCGTTGTCGATGGCTTTAAGTAACAGGGGAACGGACTGATTGCCCAGTTCCTGCTGCACCAGCTGGAATACTTCCGGATGCAGGTATTTCCGCTCGTCTACATAGGCATCGAGATAAGGGAGCGCCCGTTGCCGGTCCTGCCGGAGCAGCTGCGCTACCGCCATCACATCGGGAGCCGGCAGCAGTGCCGTGCCGCCCATAGCGGCCTGCTGCTGACGGAAAGACTGGCTGCTAAGGCCGCTGTTGTATTCCTGCAGGTAGGCGTAGGCTGCTTTTAGCAGCAGCGGTTCATACTGTTCCGGTTGATATTGTGCCAGCAGATAGTACCCACACAGTTGCGCGGTGTAGTCGGGCAATGTGGCCAGGTGGGCGACGGATTTTTCTATCAGCGGCCGGTATTTGTCGAGGTTGAGATGCAGCAATACCCGCGACAGTTCCACGTTGACAAACCCTTTGCCGGGCTGGAGCAGGATATGCTCGAGGTACTCCATTTCGCGGTCCGGATGTCCTTTGGACAGAAGCCGGAAAAAGAGGGAGTTCCATCCATGCTCTTTCCAGGTGCGCAGGTAGGCGTCTACGGTAGGCCACTCCGCGCTTTTGATCAGGTCCTGCAGGAACTTACGCAGCGGCGTGAATTTCAGCGGTGTCAGGTCAAAGTTGTTGCCATCGCCGGAATAGACGATCAGGATGGAACCGATGTCTTCGGTGGTGCAGCCTCTTTGCTGGAGGTAGCTGGTGAAGTAGCTGAAGCGCAGTACGATGGCAGATGCGGAACCGGGTGTGTCCAGCATGGGCACCACGTGTTGCAGGAACCGCTCCCGGCACTGTTGCCAGACGAGGGGATCAGCCAGCAGTTGTAACACCAGCCGGTCATTGTCATCCCATTGGTCGGGTAGTTTCAGCAGCTGTACAAAGATGCCCATTTCGCGGGCAACGGTTGCATCGGTGCATACAGGCGGGTGAATGGTTTGCCCGGTAAGGAAAGCTACCCCGTCCTGCAGCAGCCCGGATTGGCCGCCGTCTTCATAAAGCTGTTGCTGTCGTTCGATAAAAGGTAGTATAGTTTCCTTAGTATATGGCATAAGGTTTAAATAGGTTCTTTATTTTTTTAGCACGATTTCCTCCCTGGCGGCCCATTGGGCGATGTCCTGTTTGCTCAGCGCCATGGCCATCATATCCGGGAACTTGTCGGGTGTGCAGGCAAATACCGGGATACCCAGCGTAGCGAGGAACTGTGCATTTTCATGATCATATGAGGGGGCGCCTTCGTCATTGAGCGCCAGTAACACCACTACCTGTACGCCGCTGGCAGCCAGGTCGGTAAAGCGTTTGCGCATGCCGGCTTCATCGCCGCCTTCAAACAGGTCGGTGATGACCACCAGCACCGTGTCTGCCGGCCGGGTGATCAGCTGCTGGCAGTACTGCAGCGCCAGATGAATGTCGGTACCGCCGCCCAGCTGTACGCCAAACAGCAGTTCTACCGGGTCCTGCAGCTCTTCGGTGAGGTCGGCCACCGCGGTATCAAAGACCACCATCTTCGTTTGTACGGCAGGGATAGATGCCATCACTGCGCCGAAGATGCCGGAGTAAACCACGGAGGTGCCCATAGACCCGCTCTGGTCCAGGCATAACACCACGTCTTTCAGCGCGGACCTTTTACGGCCGTAACCGATCAGCGTCTCTGGTATGACGGTTTTATATTGTGGTTGATAGTGCTGTAAGTTTTTTCGGATGGTCAGGTCCCAGTTGATTTCCTGGTGACGGGGCCGCCGGTTGCGGATACTCCGGTTAAGGCTGCCGGTGATGGCCTGCTGCATGGGCTGCGACAGCTTTTTGAGCAGTTCGTCCACCACTTTTTTCACCACCTGCCTGGCGGTGTCTTTGGTTTTTTCCGGGATCACCCGGCTGAGGGTCATCAGGGTGGCGACCAGGTGCACGTCGGGTTCTACGTTTTGCAGCATTTCTTTCTCCAGCAGCATCGAGGTAAGGTCCAGCCGTTTGAGAGCGTCTTTCTGCATTACCTGTACTACGGAGGACGGGAAATAACTGCGGATGTCGCCCAGCCAGCGGCTGACGTTGGGCGATGAGGCGCCCAGTCCGCCTTTGCGGTTGCTGTCGTAAAGGGCTTCCAGCGTTTTGTCTACCTGAAGGTCGGTTTTGTTGAGGGTAAAAGCTGTACCGTCATTGTTGTCGCCTCCCAGGATCAGCCGCCATCGTCGTATATTTTCTTCCATTATTCTGCCTGGTTTTCAGGGTAAAAAAATCCCAACATCTTCATCACCACCGGGATGCCAAGGGCTGCCCGTGTATCGTCTATGCCATTGGCCACGGTGGTTGTCGCCGGACCGCCGCCGGTTCCTGTCTTCACTTTTTCCCCCAGTTTTTTCCGTTCCGGGGCGGTAAAGTTAGAAAAGGTGCGGCGTAATAATGGCAATATCTGCATGAAAATATCATTTTCCAACTGTCCTACCCAGCTGCATACCATTTGCCAGAGGGTATCGTCCAGCAGCAGGAGGGTACCGCTGCCTTTGAGAAATCCTTCCAGCCAGGCTGCGGCCACAGCGGGCGCGTTGGCTACGGACATGGCTATACTGAAGCGGTTGAAAAGCGTTTCGCTGTTCAGTATTTTAAAGTCGAACAACAGGCGCGAGGCATAGCCGGCGATCACCGGGGCCGACTGGCTGTTGGCCGAAATAGCCTGTAAGGTGCCTGTCCATGCGGTGGTGAGGTCGGCATGCTGTAACAGGTTGATGGCGTCGTTCATGGCCTGGAACTGCTCCAGCAGTTCCAGCGCGGCATCTTCCCCTACGGCGGTGCAGGCGGCCGGTAAACTGATACATACCCGGCTGATCATGCTTTCCACGATGTTCATCACCAGGTCTGCATCTGTTTTGCGTACGTTGCCATAACGGGTGATGTTTACCAGTGAGGGCACTACTTCCAGCAGTTGGAGCACGTCGCCCGCGGCGGCGGCGAGGTTGTTGATCCGCAGGATCAGGGCGTCCACAACTTTGGGCAGTTCTGCCGGCAGTGCGGATTCCAGCATCTGGCATACTTCCCGGAGGGTAGCGGTTTTAGCGGATACGTCCAGGATATATTGGGTCACTGCTTCAAGCACGGTATTGCCCCAGCTGCCTTTTTCGATGATGTCTACAGAAAACGACGGGTCCCATTGCAGGCGCCATTGTTCCTTAAAGGTGCCTTTCCCGGAAGTCTGCTGCCGGTCGCCCCACCGGATGCCCAGCAGTTCCAGGCGGTGCAGGAAGATACTGCGTTCCAGGTCCGTGTCTTTACGGAGGTCCAGCACATAGTCTTTGAAGTCCGCTGTCTGCGGCAGCCGCAGTTTTTTCTGCAAACGTTCTATATCGGCCTGCAGGGGTGGTTTGGGAATATCAGAGGGCACCTGTCCGATGCGGTTGCTGACGATCAGTTCGTCCCGTATCAGCTGCATCAGCACATCTTCTCCGTTGCACAACACGCTCAGGGTGGCTTCGTTGAGTTCTTCGAGGCCGGGGCGGGAGTACTGCCGCAGCGAAGCCAGTGCGTTGGCCAGCCGAACGGCTTCCAGCACATGGGCTACGGAAGTGTCTTTTTGCTGTTCGCGGAACAGTTTCGCTACCAGTGCCATCCAGCGGGTACCATCGTCTGCCGGGTGGTCCCAGATATGCTGGTACCATCCGGGGGAAGGCACGCCGGCGCCGTAACCGCTCTCGTAACTCAAACGGCTATACGTCCACGGTATCCAGGTACAGTCTATCTTAACTTTGGGCAGTCCTTTCAGCAGGTCGTTGTCTGCTTTCTGCGTGGGCATATTTTTCAACGCCGGGGCGTGCCAGGCGCCGCATATCACCGCAATGCGGGTATACATTTCTTTTTCCGCCTGCCGTATCATTTTGCGCATCCAGGCTTCGCGCAGCTGTTCCATGCGGCTGCCGCGGGAGGGCAGCTCGTCGCGCAGGGCTTCCATGGCGTCGCTGACGGCCTCGAACACCTGGTTGTCCTGTTGCCGGTATTCAAACATATGTTCCCACCATCTTTCACCGTCGTCATGCCCGTCGGCGTGAGCGAGGTAGGCGATGGGATCATGGCGGAAAGCAGCAGGTATCAGCAGTTGAGCTGGAAGGTCTTCTTCGTCGCTGTCAATAACGGCTTCCAGGTCGGGTGTTTCGGGGAGTGACCTGACTTTGGTGGCGGCCAGTTCCGGCGCCGGACCGTCTGTTGCAGCGGGTGGTTGTTCCGCTGCTTCCTGCTGCCGGAGGGCGGCTTCGGCAGCTGCCTGTTTTTCTTTCTCGAGAGCAAAAACATGTGTCAGCGGCAGGTCCATAAACCGTACGGGGATATGCTGCCGCTGGGCGTAGCCGATCGCCTGCCATTCGGGCGAGTATTCAGCGAATGGATAAAAGCAGGAGTGCTGCGGGTTATCGGGCTGGTACACCAGTATGGCCACCGGTGGTTTCAACGCTTCATGGCCGGCCCACGAAAGGATGCTGTCAGCTTCCGGCGGGCCTTCCACCAGCACAATATCGGGTTGCAGCGCTTCCAGGAAGTTTTTGACGTTCCTGGCAGAGCCGGGCCCATGGTGCCGGATTCCAAGTATATGAACAGACATGATTACACGGTTAGGTTATTGCAAATCGCGGCAGGCACGGTATACATCTTTCCACTCATCGCGGGTTTTGACAACGGTCTCCAGGTATTCCTGCCATACCAGTTTATCCTGCACCGGGTCTTTCACTACGGCGCCGATGATACCGGCGGCGAGGTCGGCAGCGGTGAGGCGGCCGTCGCCGAAGTAAGCGGCGAGGGTTAAACCGTTATTGACAACGGAGATGGCTTCAGCCGTGCTGAGCGTGCCTCCGGGCGATTTGATCTTTGTTTTGCCGTCTTCTGTTACCCCGTTGCGCAGTTCGCGGAAGATGGTAACAATGCGGCGTATTTCTTCCAGCGCGGGTTTTTCGGCGGGCAGTTCCATCACTTTTTCAAAGCTCTCCACTCTTCTCTTCACGATGTCGATTTCTTCTTCCATGGTGCCTGGCACGGGTAGTATCACGGTATTAAAACGGCGTTTCAGTGCGCTGGACAGGTCGTTGACGCCCTTGTCGCGGTTGTTGGCCGTAGCGATCAGGTTGAAGCCTTTGGCTGCCTGTACTTCGCTGTTCAGTTCCGGGATGGGCAGTGTTTTTTCTGACAGGATGGTGATCAGCGTGTCCTGTACGTCGGCGCCGATACGTGTCAGTTCTTCGATACGGGCGATTTTACCTTCCTGCATGGCGCGCATGACGGGCGTTTCCACCAGCGCCTGACGGGAGGGGCCTTCTGCCAGCAGGCGGGCATAGTTCCAGCCGTAGCGGATGCTCTCTTCACTGGTGCCGGCGGTACCCTGTACGATGCGGGTGGAGTCGCCGCTGATAGCTGCCGCCAGGTGTTCACTGACCCAGCTTTTGGCGGTGCCGGGCAGCCCGTACAGTAGCAGGGCGCGGTCGGTGGCCAGGGTGGCGACCGCAATTTCCATCAGTCTTTTGCTGCCGATATATTTGGGGCTCACCTCAAATCCGTTTTTCAGTTTACCGCCGATCAGGTAAGTCACCACGGCTTGCGGCGACATCAGCCAGTTATGTGGCCGTTTGCCGCTGTCCTGTTTTTTCAGCTCTTCCAGTTCGGTGGCGTAGAGTGCCTCTGCGTGTTGGCGTAAGGTGTCAGACATGGTATATAATAATTTAGCTGTTTTTTGTGAATGATTGATGTATGAATGTTTTGATCTGTAAAAGTCCCACCAGGTGCATGGAGATGGATTTCCAATAGGTCTGGTAGTTCTCGTTCTCCGCGGAGATCTCATCCAGCGCGGATTTCACGGAAGAGGGGATGAGCGTGATAAAATCGCCCATCGTCCGCTGCGAATAGGTGTAAGGGTTTTTAGCGCAGAACCGGAGTATTTTCATGGCCAGCTCCTCGCTCCATACCTGTTGCAGCTGCCCTACGTAGTTCATCACCAGGCTGCTGTGGGCGTCGAAGTGCTGCAGTATATAGGTGTCCTGCTGACCGGCCGGCAACAGCGGCAGCAGCGTCATGTGGAAGGTATCGCTGTGCTGCACCAGCGACAGGGCGCGTTTCTCATCGGCAAACCAGCTGATGGCCTGTACCAGCGAAGGTACAAAAGGTTTCAGCGCTTTCTGCTGATGAAACAGGGTCGCCACTTCTTCAAAGGACGCTTTAAAATGTTCCTCCCACATCCTTGGGTGCACGAGCGCCACCAGTTGTGACAGGATATATTCGTCGTCAGAAACGCGTGCGTTGTTGCTGAGTTTATCGATGCCGGTTTTGAAGATCTCTGCATCCGGCGGAATGGCGGCTGTCACCGTCACTTTGCCTTTATTGTCTATCCGGATGGCGCTTTCCAGTATTTGCCGGTATTGTTCATGCAGACTGCCGCCGGGGATTTTCTTCAGCAGGGTGAGGGCTGCTTCTTTTACCTGTTTACTTTTTTCATTCAGCAGTGCTTCCAGCCAGGGGGCGTCTTCCAGGCTGATGGCGGTGGAGAGGGCACTGAGCAGTTCCGCTTTTACGGCGGCGCTTTCCTGTGGCCAGGTGGCCTGCAGGAGGGTGCGGGCTTCCGCCGGTTGCTCTCGGCGGAGGCGGGTAAGGGCTTCCAGCCTTTGTGCGGTGGTGCCGTTCTCCCACATTTCTTCGGTGGTGTCGGCCACCACGGAGAAGTTCCACTCGCGGTTGAACTGCGCCAGCCATTCGCCGCGTTTACCGCAGCAGGCGGCTGCCAGGTTACGGAGGGATTTATGCCGGCTGGCATGCTCGAGGATACGTGGCAGGTATTCCGGGGGGAGCACCTGTTGGTGACGGGAGCATAGTTCCATCCAGAGGGTCAGCAGCGGGATGTTTTCGCTGTCCAGCGTATGATGGAGCGCCTGGATGGCGGTCGCGCTGCAATATGCTTTGGTCTCCGGAGGGCATACCGTCATGGTGGAGGGACCGCCGGTTGTGGCCATGGCGCCACTTTGCCGGTAGTTGAACACGAGAGCGGCCAGTTGCAGGAACTGCTCTTCCCGGTCTGTTTCCGGCGCGGCCAGCACGGTGCCTGCTGCGGCTCGCAGCGGGCCGGGGAGGCTGCCGGTGTCCGGTTGTTTTTTGGCCGTGCCCAGCAGGGCTATGTTTATGATGTCGTTCCAGGACTGCATCGTCGTTTACTTAAAAGTTGTTAAAGAGCCGGTTGTCTTTTTGTTTTCGGGCAGACGACCGGGCTTTTGCTGGCAGGTGTGCCTTTGGAGGCTTTACCTGTAAAGCGGCCGGTTGTCTTAAAGCTCTTAATTCCCGCAGACAACCGGATTTTTCCTTCCGGGCGTTTATAACGGTCACGCCTATACAGTGTCAGCTTACAACACTTTATATGTCTGCTGGTACCATACGCCGATGGGCTCATACTGCGTTTCGCGGCCGATGACAGCCATCGGCAAGGGTTCGCCGCCGCTGAGGGCCAGCAGTTTCCAGAGGCTGCGGAAGTCGGGCCGCAGCTGCATTTCCTGCTGCTGTTCGTCGCGCAGCCACCACTGGCCGTCGCGTTGTACGGGCGTGAGGGCAGCGATCGTATATACCTGGTCGTTATAGAGCGGCAGCTGGCTGCTGACCTGCGTTTGAGCGGTCAGTACTTCTTTCCAGCCGGCGTGTCCGCGGAACCGATGGTCCGGCGGCGCCGCCTGTTGCGTTTTGATCAGCGCCCGCATGGGGGCGGCGGAAGGGTAGTAGACCAGTTCTGCCCGGATGCAGCTGCCGGGGGCGGGCATCAGTTGCACCTGTGGCTGGTGGCGGATGGTGAACTGCAGCACCAGTGCCGGGCGGTGGGTGGTAAGGCCGTATAGCCAGTACCGTTCGGTGATCAGCCGGTCGTCTTCGGTGCTTTGTTTACCGAGTACCAGCCAGGTGTCTGTGACGCCGTTTTGTGTTTTAAGTTCTTCCTGTGACTGGGCGTAACCGATGAGCGTCCGGATATCCTGCTGAAGGTCGGGTGGCAGCTGGTCCTGGTGGTGGTAAGCTTTTGCCGCCAGGTAGAGCCGCAGCAGCTGGTCCATAAAGGTGGTCTGCCAGCCGTCGCTGTAGTAGCTGATTTCAGCCATTTCGCGGAGTATGGCCGCCAGGCCGGATGCCTGGGCGTCCACCATGCGGCGGGCCATGTTTTCGCACATATCGGGGCCTTTGTCAGGCAGCCCGATCAGGCCGTTCCGCACGAGGTCTTTTATCCAACGCAGGAGTTCATCCAGCCCGTCGCTCACTTTGCGGTGGCGGGCTTCCTGCCGTTTATTTTGTGCGGCCTCGTCCACCGGTTTGGCGTCGGCGGACTGCTGCGCTTTTTTCTCTGCTTTATCCGTTCGTTTGCTGATCCAGTCTGTCACCCATGCCGGCTGCTCCTGTTGGGTAAAGGAGGCCTTCTCGCGGGCGTAGTACAATAAAAGGCCTACACCATGTTTGCAGGGGAATTTACGGCTGGGGCAGCTACAACGGAAAGCCATGGCGCCGGTGTCTACCTGTGTCTGATAGGGCTTGCTGCCGCTACCCTGGCATTCGCCCCACAGGGCGGCCTCGCTGTAGCCCGTACTGACCCATTTGGCCGGTTTGGCCAGCTCTTTTCCCGCTTTGCGGGACGATTCGTCGGGTGCCATTGCCAGCACCTGTTCTTCCGTTAGGTCCAATTAAGTCGCTGTTTATTATTTGGTTATTTGCCTGTTTATTTCGTCTGTAGCATGCATCAAAATACCCTAAAGTGATTGCTGATGAATAATGCTACAAATTAAATAATTTCATAAAATAAAAGCCAAATATCGGTGAATACTACGCAGTGTATATAGTAACCGCACATTTTCCGGCCTAAAAATAAGGTTTTACTGAAAAAGGTAAATCGGTAGACTCCGGTATTTATATGTTTGATGGAAATTTTATAATTATCTCATTATTAATTATTTGTGATCATTGTTTTATATAATATAATAAATAAAACAACCGTTGTTCCGGCAATTGTCCGCGCGAATTACAAACAGGCAGGGACGATCCCAACGTTATCCTGTCATGCCGGTAAAAATCACCGGGCCGGCATCCCGGATTATCGGATGAGGCTGATATTGCTGGCTACGGGGAACGGACATCGGGGAGAGAAGAGAAATGAGAGGCGGGAGAATCGGGAAAGGAGAGCAGGAGGGGACCAGAGACGGGGTTGGGATTGCCAGATAGGGAAAAGAAGCAGAAGGCGGGAAATCAGCCCGCAGGTAATAAAAAAACGCCCCGGGGCGCGGGACGTTTTCAGTAATATATTTATTCCGGGTTAAAGAAAACCGAGTTCAAGCTTAGCTTCTTCACTCATCATTTCTTTGGTCCAGGGGGGATCAAAAGTGAGGTGTACATCTACATCAGACACGCCTTCGATGTTGCGGACCTTTTCATCCACTTCGCGGATGATATCGCCGGCCACCGGGCATCCGGGAGCGGTGAGGGTCATATCAATGCCAATGCGGTTGTTTTCCTTGATCTTGATGGCGTATACCAGTCCCAGTTCCCAGATGTTGACAGGAATTTCCGGATCGTATACGGTTTTCAGCTGTTCTTCTATTTTTTCCCTTAATGCTTCTTCGCTCATGACTGGTTTGTTTTTGCCTGGTAGGCTACTGCATAAAGTTTCATCTGTTTGAGCATGCTCAGCAACCCGTTGGAGCGGGTGGGAGAGAGATGGCTGCTCAGGCCGATGTCATTGATAAAATAGATGTCCGCGGAGGCGATCTCTTTGGGCGTGTGTCCGGAGAGCACGTAGATCATGAGGCTTACCAGCCCTTTGGTGATCACGGCGTCGCTGTCGGCGGTGAAATACAGTTTGCCGTCCCTGAGTTCGGTGTGCAGCCACACGCGTGACTGGCAGCCTTTGATCAGGTTTTCCGGCGTCTTGTATGCTTCGGCAATGAGCGGCAGATCTTTGCCCAGCTGGATAATGTATTCGTACTTATCCTCCCAGTTGCTCATTACTTCAAAGTCGGACTTTATTTCATCCTGTCTTTCGTTAATCGTCATAATAGTAGTCTCCTTTTACCGCAACATGGACACGGCCCGTTTGATGCCGGCTACCAGTTTATCGATATCCTCCTTTGTATTGTAGAAGGTGAGCGATGCGCGAACGGTGCCGGGGATCTTGAACTCATCCATCAGCGGTTCGCAGCAGTGGTGTCCTGTTCTCACCGCAATCCCTTGCTGGTCCAGCAATTCACCTAAGTCAAACGGGTGGATGTCATGTACCAGGAAGGAGATGGCGCCGCTTCTGCGGGCGGCATCGCCGATGAAGCGGATACCGTCTATCTGCCGCAGCTGTTCCAGCGCATAAGCCTGCAGTTGTTCTTCCCACTGCTGGATTTTGTCAAGGCCTGTCTGCTGCAGGTAGCGGATCGCTGCCCCTAAACCGATGGCGCCTGCGATGTGCGGGGTACCGGCTTCGAATTTATAGGGCAGTTCATTATAGATCGTTTTAGCAAAAGTAACGGTCTTGATCATATCACCGCCGCCCTGGTAGGGAGGCAGTTTGTTCAGCCATTCGGTGGTACCGTACAGTACGCCGATGCCGGTGGGACCGTAAATTTTATGTCCGGAAAAAACGAGGAAATCCACCTGCAGGGCCTGCACATCGATGGTCATATGCTGGATGGCCTGGGCGGCGTCCAGCAGTACGGGGATGTTACGGGCATGTGCCTGTGCGATGATGTCTTCTACCGGGTTAATGGTACCCATCGTATTGGAAACATAGGTCACTGCTACCATTTTCACCGTATCGTCCAGCAGGGCGGTGAACGCGTCCATCTGCAGTTCTCCCTTTTCGTTGATGGGGATCACTTTGAGGGTGGCGCCGCTTTCCTCGCAGGCGATCTGCCAGGGCACGATGTTGGAGTGGTGTTCCATGGCGGAGATGATCACGCTGTCGCCTTCCTTCAGGAAACGGCGGCCCATAGTGTTGGCCACCAGGTTGATCCCGTCAGTAGTGCCTTTGGTGAAGATGACCTCATGGGTATGCGCTGCATTGATGAAGCCGGCTACAATTTCGCGGGCTTTCTCGTAGGCGTTGGTGGCTTCCTGGCTCAGGTGGTGGACACCGCGGTGCACATTGCTGTTATATTCTTCGTAATACCGGGCTTCTGTTTCTATAACCGTCAGCGGCTTCTGCGTGGTAGCCCCGTTATCCAGGTATACCAGCGGCTTGCCGTGCACCAGTTCCTGCAGGATAGGGAAGTCCTTCCTGATCTGCTTTACGTCCAGGGCTGCGGTTTCTATGTTAGCAATATGTTCCATTGGATCGGTAATTAGTTGTTCATGATGGCGGCAATCTGTTCCTGCAGGTAATGTTGCAGGGCAGGTACCTTCACTTCGTCTGTAATATCATGGGAGAAGGCATTTACCATCAGTGCCTTGGCGGCATCTTCCCCGATACCCCGGGAGCGCAGGTAGAACATGGATTCTTCGCTGAACTGACCGGCGGTGAAACCGTGGCTGCATTTCACGTCGTCTGCGTAAATTTCCAGCTGTGGTTGGGAGTTGATATCTGCTTTGGCGCCCAGCAGCAGGTTGTTGTTCTGCTGGAAGGCGTTGGTTTTCTGCGCTTCCTGGTGTACCAGGATCCTGCCGGTAAAAACGCCGTTGGCGCTGTCGAGCAGTACCCCTTTGTACAGTTCGTTGCTGTTGCAGTTGGGCATGATGTGGTCCATGAAAGTATGGTTGTCCACATGCTGGCTGCCGTTGGCAATGTACAGGCCGTTCAGGTTCGTCTCCGTATAGCTGCCGTTGAGGGCCACGCTCAGGTTGTTGCGGGTGAACGGGGTGCCGGGCAGGGTGAAGTTGAAATGATGGTAACGGCTGTTGGCCTGTTGCTGGGCGGCGGTGGTGTGCACTTCGCGGAAGTGCTGGTCGCCTTGCTGGATATTGTAATGCCACAGTTCCGCGTTTTCCTCTATCACGGTTTCCAGTACGCTGTTGGCGAAAGCCGCGGCGTTGGTGTCCGGATGGACGGAGCTTTGGATGATGGTAGCGGCAGCATTCCTGTTCAGTACCCACAGGTGGCGGGGCTGAATGAAGGCATGCTGTGTGGCGGTGTATACATGAACGATATGTACCGGTTTGTCGATCACCGTGTTGGTAGCCAGTTCAATATACAGCCCGTCTGCGAAGAGGGCGGTATTGAGGGTGGCCAGCGATTCCTGGGCCAGGTGGTGCTGTTTGTTGAACCATTTGGTGAAACCAGGAGCCTGTGTATGGGCGCTGAGCGCGCCGATAGTGATGCCTTTGCCGGCGGGCAGTTCAGAGAGGTCTGCCTGCAGGTGGCCGTTGACCAGCACAATGCGGTAGCAGTCCAGTTCCGGGATAGCCGCCTGGGCTACCACGGAGGCAGGTACGGTAGTGGTGGCGTACAACAGCTCATAGGGGAATTCCTTGAGGTAGCGTTGTATGTTGGAATAGCGCCATGCTTCTGTTTTCAGGGTAGGAAGACCCATCACAGAGAAGCGGTCCAAAGCCTCCTGGCGGATGCCCTGCAGTTCGTCCTGCGCCTGGCAGGCCGATAATGCGTTCACATCAGTCGTTAACGCCTGGTAAAAAGGCAATGTAATATCACTCGTCATAATTGTATGCTTCTTATACTGATTCTTTCAAATGTAACTCTTCCTTCAGCCAGTCGTAGCCTCTTTCTTCCAGTTCCAGGGCCAGTTCCTTGGTGCCGGTTTTGATGATACGGCCGTTGTACAGTACGTGTACAAAGTCAGGCACGATGTACTCCAGCAGACGCTGGTAGTGGGTGATGACTACGAAAGATTTTTCTGCGTCGCGGAGTTTGTTAACGCCGTTGGAAACAATACGCAGCGCGTCGATGTCCAGACCGGAGTCTGTCTCGTCCAGGATGGCCAGCTGAGGGTCCAGCATCGCCAGTTGGAATATTTCGTTGCGTTTCTTTTCACCACCGCTGAAACCTTCGTTCAGGGAGCGGTTCATCAGGTTGGCGTTAAAGTCTACCAGCTGCTGCTTCTCTTTGGTCAGTTTCAGGAAGTCACGGCCTTCGATGGTGGGCAGGCCTTTGTAGGTCCTGATTTCATTGAGGGCTGTTTTCAGAAAGTTCAGGTTGGATACGCCCGGGATTTCAACAGGATATTGAAAAGCCAGGAATACGCCTTCACGCGCGCGGTCTTCGGGAGACAGGTCCAGCAGGTTTTTACCGTTGAACCATACTTCCCCTTCGGTAACAGTATAGTTGTCACGGCCTGCGAGCACGGAGGCCAGCGAGCTTTTGCCGGAGCCGTTGGGGCCCATGATGGCATGTGTTTCGCCTTTACCTATTTCGAGGTTAATGCCTTTCAGAATTTGTTTCCCTTCTACTTCTGCGTGCAGATTTTTAATCGTCAGCATGATTGTTTTATTTCGTTCTGTATGTAGTTAATTGGATAAGCGAATTATCCAACGCTTCCTTCAAGTGTGATAGATAATAATTTCTGTGCTTCCACGGCAAACTCCATGGGGAGCTGGTTCAGTACTTCCTTCACGTAACCGTTTACGATCAGGGCCACGGCTTTTTCCGTATCGATGCCACGGGCGTTCAGATAGAAGATCTGATCTTCCCCGATTTTGGAGGTGGTGGCTTCGTGTTCGATCATCGCGGTTTTATTGCGGGATTCGATATACGGGAAAGTGTGGGAGCCGCAATCGTTGCCGATCAGCAGGGAGTCGCACTGGGTAAAGTTACGGGCGTTGTCGGCACGCGGGCCAACGGCTACCAGTCCGCGGTAACTGTTATCGCCTCTGCCGGCGGAGATACCTTTGGAGATGATACGGCTTTTGGTGCCTTTACCGATATGGTGGATTTTAGTACCGGTGTCGGCAATCTGTTTGTTGCGGACCACTGCTACGGAGTAGAATTCACCCTCGGAGTAGTCGCCCTGCAGGATTACGCTGGGATATTTCCAGGTGATGGCCGAGCCGGTTTCTACCTGTGTCCAGGAGATCTTGCTGGCGTTGCCTTTACAGATACCTCTTTTGGTCACGAAGTTGTAGATACCGCCTTTACCGTCTTTATCGCCGGGATACCAGTTCTGTACGGTAGAATATTTGATTTCCGCGTGGTCCAGGGCAACGAGTTCCACTACTGCGGCGTGCAGCTGGTTTTCATCGCGCATGGGAGCGGTACAGCCTTCGAGGTAGCTCACATAGCTGCCTTCGTCGGCGACGATCAGTGTACGTTCGAACTGGCCGGTGTTCTGGGCGTTGATACGGAAGTAAGTGCTCAGTTCCATCGGGCAGCGTACGCCTTTCGGGATATAGGTGAAAGAGCCGTCAGAAAACACAGCGGAGTTCAGCGCGGCGAAAATATTGTCAGAGTGGGGTACTACGGTACCGAGGTATTTTTTTACCAGGTCAGGATATTCCTGTACCGCTTCACCGAAAGAGCAGAAGATAACGCCCATTTCCTTCAGTTTGCCTTTGAAGGTGGTGGCTACGGACACGCTGTCAAATACGGCGTCAACAGCCACACCGGTCAGCGCCTTCTGTTCGTTGAGCGGAATACCCAGCTTTTCGAAAGTGGCCAGCAGTTCCGGATCCACTTCATCGAGACTGTTCAGTTGTTTTTTCTTTTTCGGAGCGGCATAATAGGAGAGGGCCTGCAGGTCCAGCTCCGGCATTTCAAAGTGCTGCCAGGAAGGGAACTGCATTTTCTTAAAGGCGGCAAAACCTTTCAGACGCCATTCCAGCAGCCACTCCGGTTCATTCTTTTTAGCGGAAATAAAGCGGATGATATCTTCATTGAGCCCCGGAGGAGCGATATCCATTTCAATATCGGTGGTAAAGCCAAACTCGTACTCCTTATTGGCTATATCATCTATTATTTCGTTACTGTTCATCATACGATTTTGATATTTATACCGCGAAGCTTTCCCCGCAGCTGCATGTTCTCGTTGCATTCGGATTGTTGAAGAAGAGGCCCTTGCCATTCAGGCCGTCGGAGTAGTCCAGTTCTGTACCATACAGGTAAAGCAGGCTTTTCATCTGTACGACTACCTTTACGCCTTTGTCTTCAAATATCTGGTCTCCTTCCTGTTCTTCTGTCTCAAACTTCATCACATATTCAAGGCCGGAGCAACCGCCGCCTTTCACACCTACTCTTACAAAAGTGCCGGGGGCGTGATGTTCTGTCTCCATCAGCGTCTTAATATATGCTCCTGCTTTTTCTGAAACGGTTATCATAATTCAGAATTTTTTAGATTGATACGGCTGTATTAGTGGTTCAGCCCGCTGCACCGGCTGTCACATGTGACTGGGCAGCGCAGAGCAGGGAGACCATCATATCCAGCTTGGTTTTATAAAATGCAGTAAACCCGCTGGTCTGCGGGTCATAAAGATTATTTTTCAGGACAGGCAGAGAGTAGGGAAGTACCCAGGCTCTCAATGCTTTCGCCACAGCATCCATGGCGTTGATCCCCTGCATGGCCTGTGTGCCGTCGGCCCAGGAGAGCAAAGCTACAACCTTTCCGGTTAAATACGGCCGTTGGTGTTTGCTTGTCAGCTCCAGCCAGTCCAGGCTGTTCTTCATTGCCCCTGTCATGCTGCCATGATATAATGGCGTCATCCAGATCTGAAGGTCCGCTTTACAGAACGACTCACACATGGCTGCCACACTCTCCGGCTTTTTGGCCGCTTCTGACATGGAAAAGAAGGGAATCTGCTTCTCGGCCAGGCTGAAAATCTCGGTCGCTAACCCCTTCTCTGTTAAGGCATCTGACAGGTAAGCTGCCAGCCTGTTAGAGGTAGCTTCGGGGCGGGTGTCAGTGGCGCCGTTAAATATGAGTACGTTCATTAATACCTAAGATTTAGAGATCTAAAAGATTATGAGATTTAATGGTGACGAAAATGGCCTCAAAATCATCTAAATCCCAAATTTCTTTTTTTTAGCTCCCACAAAATTACGACATTTACAATAAAACAAGTAATAACTTGGAAAAATATCCAACACGAACCAAAAATGCCGCTGACAGGTTTTTGATGCTCATCAAGACCAAGGGCCCCCTGTCTGCTGCCGAACTGGCTGGTGAATTGGGTATCACCACAGAAGGCGCCCGTTTGCAGCTGGTAAAGCTGGCGGAAGAAGGTTTGTTGCAGTTTGAAAGCATCTCTAAAGGCGTCGGCCGCCCCATGCAAATATGGAGCCTGACCCCGCTTGGCAATGCCCGCTTCCCGGACAGCCATACCGAACTCACGGTAGACATCATCCAGACCATTAAAACGGTACTGGGACCGGAAGCACTGGCCAATGTTATCCTCGCACGCGAAAAGAACCAGCAGGAGAAATATAATACCGCCCTGGCCGGCGTTACCGGCATCGAAAACAGGCTGACCGCCTTCGCGGCCATCCGCACCGGCGAAGGCTACCTGGCAGAATGGCGGAAAGAAGGCGATATCTTCCTCTTCATCGAAAATCACTGCCCGATCTGCTGCGCCGCCGCTACCTGCGACAATATCTGTACTTCAGAGATGAACACCTTCATCAGCGTCATCGGCGAAGAAGTGCAGGTGACACGCCTGGACCATATTATCAATGGCGCCCGCCGCTGTGTTTATAAAATCATCCCTAACACAGTCCCTGCCGTTTAACTCCCCGGCAGTCATACCCTTCATACAGCGTCATTCTTTATTTGATGATTAAGACCAGTGTGCCCGAAATAATCAACAGGGCTCCGATCGCCGTTTTCAAGGTAATGGCCTCGTGCAGGAAAACAGCCGCCAGGATAATGGTCAAAGCCACGCTCAGCTTGTCAACCGGCGCTACCTGCGACACCTTGCCCACCTGCAACGCCTTAAAATAAAATATCCAGGAAAAACCGGTCGCCAGCCCGGACAACACCAGGAACACCAGCGTGTGCCGCGTGAGCGTTACCCCTTTATATTCCCCCCTCGCCAGCACAATACCCCACGCCACCAGTAAAATAATGATGGTACGGATACCCGTGGCCAGGTTGGAGGGCACATCCGCCACGCCTATCTTGGCAAAAATCGCTGTCAACGCAGCAAAAGCGGCCGATAACAAAGCATATATCCACCACATAGCAATTACGAATTACGAGTTACGAATTACGAATTACGAATGATGACGGGAAGATTACGTAGTGACTTTAAGTCCCAGTATTTTTAACGTCCTGGCCTGCCCATCCAGAATAGCCACATCGGGAAGATGTGCCCACTCCGTAAAACCTTTGGCGGCAAACAACTTCAGACTGGGAATATTATGCGCGAAAATAAAGCCCAGCAACGTGTGTATCGCATACTGCGGCGCCACGTCGATGGCATGCTGCAGCACTGCCTTGCCGTAACCCTTGCCACGGGCACTTTCTGCCAGGTAAATACTCACCTCCACCGTGCCGTCATATGCCGGCCGGCCATAAAAAGAGGAGAAGCTGATCCAGCCCACCAGCACAGCGTCATCATATACCATCCACAGCGGACGGCGCTCCGGATTGTGCGCCCGGAACCAGGCATGCCGGCTCTCTACCGTCACCGGCGAAGTGTCGGCCGTCACCATCCTGCCGGCAATGGTGCTGTTATAAATATTGACGATCTGTGGTAAATCCTCTGGGACCGCATCCCGGTACTGCAAATGCATCATATGTCTGATAAAAAGAATTATTGCCAGATAGTCTCCCGGTCATATTCCCGGCGAAGTAAACTGTAAAGGTCCGCATCCACAAACTGTCCCTTCTCAAAGAAAGCATCGCGCAGCATCCCTTCATGACGGAACCCCAGTCGCCCCAGCAAACGGGAAGACGCGGCGTTCAACGGGTCCACGAAAGCCTCCACACGGTTGAACTGCAGCTCCTGGTACACAAACTTCAGCGCCAGCGGGATCGCTTCTGTCATAATGCCCTTGCCCCAGTAAGCCGGCTGCAGATCATACCCCAACTCTATCTTATAATGTGTTTTGTTCCAGTGATGAAAACCACAGGTACCAATGAGTTCATCTTTATCTTTAAAGGTAATGGCCCAGCGCATTCCTTCCTGTTTTTCCCAACGTTCACGGAAAAACGTAATGATCCGGGTCGCTTCTGTAATATTGGAAAAGGCGTCAATATCCATGTACCGGGTCACTTCTTCATTGGAAAAGAGGGAGAACAAGGCAGCGGTATCTTTTTCTGTAATCGGACGGAGCACCAGCTGCGCTGTGCTTAGGATGGGTTGTTGCATGATACGGTGCCTGTTTTAGGTTGCTGCAAAACTAATCCAATTTCGATCTTTTAAAATGTAAAAATTTTGAAAGACAGATGTTTTAATCCCGCTTTAATGCCTGCCAAAGGAAACATTCCTACTTTTGCATAGATCGTAGTACAATAATACCTCAAGTATGAAAATATTGGTTGTAGAAGACGAATCCAAAGTAGGGGCCTTTATCAAAAGAGGACTGGAAGAACATCACCACCAGGTGGACGTGTATGCGGACGGTCTCCAGGGCCAGCAGGCCGCGCTGGAACAGGACTATGACCTGATCATACTCGACATTATGCTGCCCGGTATCAACGGACTAACCATCTGCAAGCACCTCCGCACGCGCGATATCACTGCGCCGGTGCTGATGCTCACCGCCCTGAGCGCCACCCATGATATTGTGGACGGCCTCAACGCCGGCGCGGACGACTACCTCGCCAAGCCTTTTCATTTCTCTGAACTGGTGGCCCGCGTCAACGCCCTGTCGCGCCGTAAGAATAACTTCAAACAGGAAAAAGAAATACTCACGCTGGCGGACCTGCGGCTGGACACGACGTCTAAAACCGCCAGCAGGGAAGGGCAGGAGATCACGCTTACCGCCAAAGAATATGCCCTGCTGGAACTGCTGTTAAAGAATACCGGCAAAGTATTGTCCCGCGCACTCATCTCTGAGGCGGTATGGGGACTGGAATTCGATACCGGTACCAACACCATTGATGTATACGTCAACTACCTCCGCAACAAAATTGAAAAAGGCTTCAGCGGTGAAAAGCTGATCCATACAGTAGTGGGCATGGGCTACGTTATGAAAGTTAAAAGCACCTGGCAGCAATAACAATGAAGATAAGACACCGTTTATCGCTGCAGTTTACCCTCATCACCGGTATCATTCTTACCGGTGTGTTCATCCTGATATACCTGCTGTCCGCCCAGTATATCCGGAACAGCTTCTATAAACTGCTGCAGGTAAGGGCGCTCGTCACCGCCCAGGTGTACCTCGAAAAGGATGAACTGACCAAAAAGAAATTCATCGAGATAGAAAAAAGCTACCGCCAGAGCATCCCCGATGAATCCAGTAATATTTATGACGAGGAAGACCAGCCTGTTTTCCTGGAGAAGATAAAGTACAACTGGCCGCTCTCCCTGCTGAATACCATCCGCAAATCCGGTACCCATCGGTTCACTTTCAGGGATAAGTACGGTGTAGGCATGTTTTACCCCGATAACCAGGGCGACTTTGTCGTGATCGTAACAGCCCGCAACAAAGCCGGCGAACAGCAGCTGCAGTATCTCGCGCTGATACTGGTCATCATGCTCTGTGTATCCCTGATCGTTACCTTCCTGCTGGGCCAGTGGTTTGCCAGCAAAGCGCTGCAGCCTATCCAGAGCATCAACCGGCAGGTGAAAAAAATACGTTCCAACAACCTGCACATGCGGGTAGAACAGGGCCGCAACAAAGATGAAATTGACGAACTGTCCGGTAATTTTAATGAGCTGCTGCAACACCTCGAACAGGCTTTTGAAATGCAGCGTTCCTTCGTGTCCAACGCCTCCCATGAACTAAGGACGCCGCTGACCACCATCATCGGCGAGATAGAAGTCACCCTGCACCGGGAGCGCGACAAAGCGGAATACATCAACACGCTGGGCACCGTACTGGACGAGTCGGAGAAGCTGAAGCTGATCACCGACGGGCTTTTGCAACTCACCCGTGTAGACGTGATCCTTACCCCCGCGAATACGGAAGAGATACGGCTCGACGAGCTGCTGTGGGAGATACAGGAACACTGGCAATATAAAACCCCGCCCCACCAGGCAGACGTGATCATGAGCCAGCTCCCGGAAGACGCCTCCCGGCTGGCTATCCGCGGCAACCGCTCTTTGCTGATGCTGGCACTACAGAACGTGGTCCGTAACGCCTTTAAGTTTTCGTATAACCAGCCCGTGAGTCTCCGCCTGAGCTACGATGCCAACTGCCTCGTGATCTCTGTCAGCGACAAAGGCATCGGCATCGCTCCCGACGAACTGGATAAAATATTCCTGCCGCTTTACCGTGCCGGTAACGCCTATACGTTTTCGGGCTACGGTATCGGCCTGGCCATGGCCCAGCGTATCTTCCAGCTTCATCAGGCGACTATCACCGTCAGCAGCGTACCGGGAGAAGGCACCACCTTTAACATTTTTTTTCCTACTGCTCCTAAAATCTAATTTGGTTTTAACATCGTTCTAATGAGTGCCTAATAGCCTGTCGTCATCTTTGCAACGAAAATTTAAGTTGTATGACGATCAGACTAGCATTACAAGCCTTCCCTGTACTGATGGGTGTCCTATGGAGCTGCTGCGTACATGCGCAGCCGTTGGATACCCTCAAACTCACCCTGCCGGCTGCTGAAACACAGCTGCTTCAGCAAAACATCCCGCTGCTGGCACAGAAATTCAATATCGATGCGGCCAAAGCGGCTGTGCTTACCGCCCGCCTGTGGGACAATCCGCAGGTGACCGTCGAAAATGTACTGTACAACCACACGACCAAAAAGTGGTTCGACTTCTCCTATGAAGGACAAAATACGCTGCAGGTGGAGCAGCTGTTCAAAATCGCCGGCCAGCGCAACAAAGCGGTGAAACTGGCGCAAAGCAGCGTACGGATGACAGAATACCAGTTCTTCGATCTGCTCCGCACCCTCCGTTTTTCCCTGCACGATAACTTTTACGATCTCTATTACAAACAGCAGTCCCTGCAAACTTTTGGCCGCCAGATCACTTTCCTGCAGCAGATCGTCAAAGTGTTCGAACAGCAGAAGGCCATGGGCAATATCGCTCCCAAAGAAATTATCCGTATCAAATCCCTGCTGTACGACCTGCAGCACGATGCGCTGGAGCTGGAAAAAGATATTCAGCAGACACAGTCCGACCTGGCGCTGCTGATACGTGTGCCCGCCACCGTCGGCATCCAGCCACAGCTGCCGGACCCTGCTCCACGGCTGTCCGCAGGCACACTGTCTTATCAGACCTTACTGGATACGGCCAGGGCCAACCGCTACGATCTTAAAATAGCACTGGAGAACGTGCAGTACAATCAAATGAACATCCGCCTGCAGCGGTCCCTCGCCGTCCCTGACGTACAGCTGGGTTTCTCCTATGACAAACAGGGCAACTTCGAAAGAAATTATAACGGCCTTAACCTCTCTATGCCGCTGCCTTTCTTTAACCGCAACCAGGGCAATATTAAAATGGCTAAAGCCGAACTGGAAAACAGCAAGCTACAGCTCAACGGCACGCAGGACCAGCTGGAGCATGATGTCATGAACAGCCTGCAGCTGGCGCTGAAAACGGAAAAGCTGTTGCAGCAGTTCGATCCAGGGTTCGAGGAAGAATACACCAACATGATGCACGAAGTGGAAAAAAATTACGGGCTGCATCATCTCGGGCTATTAGAGTTCATAGACCTGTATGACGCCTACCGCAACAACGTGCTCAAAATGAATGAGCTCAAATACAACCGGCTTAATGCGCTGGAGCAAATCAACTTCGCTACCGGGTCCTCCATCTTTCATTTTTGATCAAAACTACACCAGCATCATGCAAAACATTAAGAAGCTTTATATACCTGCAGCTGTTTTTATGATAACCATTCAGGGCATTATCCTCACCGGCTGCGGCAGCAAAGCAGCACCAGAACAGACGGCCCGATGGGCACTCAGTGATTCGCTGCTACGCACGCTGGTGGTGGATACTGCCACTACCGCCTCCGCCGATAACGAAATGCTGCTGACCGGAAAAATCAGTGAAAACGAAGACAAGACCGCCCGGATCTTCCCGATGGTCAGCGGTATCGTCAGCGAAGTAAAAGTGCATTCCGGCGATTTTGTACAGAAAGGACAGGTGCTCGCCGTGATCAAAAGCCCTGAAATGGCGGGCTTTACCGCCGATCAGCGTATAACCGCCAGCGATATGGCTACTGCCAAACGCAATATGGAAGTGGCGGAGTCTTTCTACAAAAGCGGGTTGAACTCGCAGAAAGACTACGAGGAGGCCAAAAGCAACTATGATAAGGCGGTAGCGGCTTACAATAAATCCAGTGCCGTACTGGAGATCAATGGTGGCGCGCATCAGACCAGCTACATGGTGAAAGCGCCGGTGCCCGGGTTCGTGATCAGCAAAAGGGCGGCCGAAAGTATGCAGTGGCGGCCGGACAATACAGACCCTATTTTTGTGGTGGCCGACCTCAAAGACGTATGGGCCATGATCAATGTTTTTGAATCCGATATTGCCGGTATCCGCGAAGGCGATCCGGTGGAGATGTCCACGTTGTCATATCCTGATAAAACCTTCACCGGCAGGATAGACAAGATTTACAACGTACTGGACCCCGAGACCAAGGTGATGAAAGCCAGGGTGATCGTAGACAATCCCGGATTTTTCCTGAAGCCGGAAATGTTTGTACGCGCCAAAGCCAGGCGCCACGTGGATTCCAACATGGTGAGCATCCCTTCCCGCGGTATCATCTTCGACCATGATAAATACTATGTGCTGGTGCTCACAACGGCCCGGCCGGGCGTGGCCATCCGCGAGATACAAATCGCCAAAACAGTGGATAACCGCACCTATATCGCCTCCGGGTTAAAAGAAGGGGAGCGTATTATAGCTTCCCGCCAGGTATTTATTTATGACACGCTGACCGATCAGCAGTAAACCCTAAAGGCCAGCATTATGAACAGATTTATTAAGCAGCTGCTTGCTTTTTCCCTGAAGAATAAATATTTCATTTTTTTCGCTGCAGGCATCATGGCTGTGGCGGGCTACGCCAGCTTCAGGCAGATAGGCGTGGACGCGTTCCCGGACGTGACCAACACTACGGTGACCATCATTACGCAATGGCAGGGCCGCAGCGCGGAAGAAGTAGAGAAATTTGTGACCCGCCCCATTGAAATAGCCATGAACCGGGCACAGAAAAAAACGCATATCCGTTCGTCTTCCCTGTTTGGATTATCTGTGGTGAAAGTGATCTTCGACGATGAGGTGGACGATACTTTTGCCCGGCAGCAGATCAATAACAACATCGCTTCCGCCGGCCTGCCTGATGGCGTAGAGCCGGAGATCCAGCCGCCTTACGGGCCTACCGGGGAGATTTACCGTTACACGCTGGAGAGCAGCAAACTCAACATCGAACAGCTGAAAACGCTGCAGGACTGGGTGGTGGAGCGTAACCTGCTGGCCGTACCAGGCGTGGCGGACATCGTGAGCTTCGGTGGCGAAGTTAAAATTTACCAGGTGACGATGAACCCGGACAAGGCCGTACAGTATGATATTACCGCGCAGGAAATGTTTCAGGCGCTCTCCAAAAGTAATATCAATGTAGGCGGCGATGTGATCGTAAAAAACGCCCAGGCATACGTGGTACGCGGCATCGGTGTGCTGAACAACGTAGAGGAAATTAAAAACGTGATCGTAGATCATATTGGCGGTACGCCTATCCTGGTAAAGGACGTGGCCGATGTGTCCATTGCTGCATTGCCGCGGCTGGGGCAGGTAGGCCGGGACCGCGACCACGATGTGGTGGAAGGGATTGTGGTAATGCGTAAAGGAGAGAACCCCGCCAAAGTGATCGTGGAGCTGAAGAAAAAAATAGAAACGCTGAATACCCGCATCCTGCCGGATGATGTGAAAATCAAGACCTTCTATAACCGGGAAGACCTCATCGATTTCTCCACGCATACGGTGCTGCACAATATGATCGAAGGCATCATCTTCGTTACGGTGATTGTCTTTCTTTTTATGGCCGACTGGCGCACCACCATTATTGTTTCCGTGGTGATACCGTTGTCATTGCTGTTCGCTTTCATCTGCCTGAAGTTAAAGGGTATGAGCGCCAACCTGCTGTCGATGGGCGCTATCGACTTTGGGATCATTATAGACGGGGCCGTGGTGATGATGGAAGGGATCTTTGTAATGCTGGACAGGAGGGCGCGCCAGGTGGGCATGGAGCGGTTCAACCGTCAGAGCAAGCTGGGCATGATCCGTAAAGCCTGTATGGAAAACGGCAAGGGCATCTTCTTCGCCAAACTGATCATCATCACCGGATTGCTGCCCATCTTTACCTTTGAGAAAGTGGAAGGGAAGATGTTCTCCCCGCTGGCCTGGACCCTGGGCTTTGCTTTGCTGGGCGCGCTGGTACTGACATTCACCCTGGTGCCTGCCATGGCGAGCGTGTTGCTGCGTAAGAACGTGAAAGAAAAGCATAATTTCTTCCTTGACTTTATACACCGCGCTACTTCGCGCATTTTTAACTATACGTTTCATCACCGCAGGGTGGTATTTACAGGCTCTGTCCTGGTGCTGGTCATTGGCCTGTACTGCTTCCGTTTCCTGGGAACGGAGTTCCTGCCGCAGCTCAATGAAGGCGCTATCTACATCCGCGCTACGGGCCCGCTGAGCACTTCCCTGGAGGAGTCGGTGAGAGTGGCCGATGAGATGCGCAAAAAAATCCTGACGTTCCCGGAGGTAAGGCAGGTGATGTCGCAAACAGGCCGTCCCAATGACGGTACCGATGCCACGGGTTTTTACAACATAGAGTTTCATGTGGACATCTATCCGCAGGATGAGTGGAAAAGCGGGATCTCAAAAGAAGCCCTCATTCGCCGGATGAATGCAAAGCTGGACGGTACGCCCGGCGTAACGCTCAATTTCTCGCAGCCTATTATGGACAATGTAGAGGAGGCAGTATCCGGCGTGAAAGGATCTATTGTGGTGAAGCTGTTCGGCGATGATTTTAAGACGGTGGAAAAACATGAGGAGCAGATAGAGAAAATTCTGAAAACCGTCAGGGGCATTGAAGACCTGGGCATCCTGCGCAATATTGGTCAGCCGGAGTTGCGCATCAACCTGAATCAGCAAAAGATGGCGCTCTATGGCGTTACTACGGAGGATGCCAACTCCGTGATAGAAATGGCGATCGGTGGTAAAGCGGCCACCAAAATATATGAAGGCGAGAAAAATTTTGACCTGCGTATCCGTTACCCGGAGAACTTCCGGGAGAATGAGGTGGCCATCGGTAACCTGACGATCCCTACGTTGCGGGGCAACAAGATCCCGTTGAAGGAGATTGCCGATATCAGTCATATTGTGGGGCCCAGTATGATTTACCGGGATAAGCACCAGCGTTACGGCGCAATCAAGTTTTCTGTCCGGGGCCGTGACCTGGGCAGCACCATTGCAGAAGCGCGGGAGAAGGTCGACGCGCAGGTGGCGTTGCCGAAGAACTACTTCCTGGAGTGGGCCGGTGATTTTGAAAACCAGCAACGCGCCACCCAGCGGTTAACGCAGGTGGTACCTATTAGCCTGTTGCTGATTTTCCTGTTTCTCTTTGTTCTCTTCGGGCGGATGAAAGACGCGCTGCTGGTGCTCAACAACGTGCCTTTTGCTATTATCGGCGGTATTTTTTCGTTGTGGCTTACGGGTGTCAATTTCAGCATTTCTGCCGGTATCGGGTTTATCGCGCTGTTTGGTATCTGTGTGCAGAACGGGGTGATCCTGCTGACGAAGTTCAAAACGAATATCCGGAGCATACATCCCTATTCTGACGCATCGCTTGCAGCAGCCATACGCGATGGCGTGGAGTCGCGGATACGGCCTGTGATCATGACGGCGATGATGGCGGCGATCGGTTTGCTGCCCGCTGCCATGAGTCACGGTATCGGGGCGGAGACAGCGCGGCCGCTGGCCCGCGTGGTGATTGGCGGTTTGATCACTGATACTTTGTTCAACCTGTTTATATTCCCGATCGTGTTTTACTGGGTATATCGCAGGACGTTAAGGAAGGCTAAAGCATAGCAGTTGTGTTGGTTGTTTTATAAATGAGAAAAGCCGCGGAGCATTTGGCTGCCGCGGCTTTTTTAGTATTTATTTTTTTTCAGGCGATGCAGGGCTTTCTGTGATATCGTCCACACCCGGCTGGCCTTTTTGTTCGGCTATCTGGTTCACTTTCTCGGTTTTTTCTTCCTGTTCATCTCCCAGTAGGATGGCCCACGGGTTCATATAATCCACGCTCTCACAAACGATTTTAATGATGGCGATGATGGGGATGGCGAGGAACATGCCGGGTATGCCCCATAACATATTACCCATGACTACGCCAACGATGGTCACCAGCGCATTGATTTTCACCTTGGAGCCTACGATGCGGGGCAGGAGCACGTTGCTGTCCAGCAGGTGGATCAGGAAGAGCGCGATGCCTACCTGTAACGCTGATATAGGCGTGCCCGTAGTCAGGGTGACCAGCATGCTGATAATGAGGGCGGTAAAAATACCGATGTAGGGGATGATGTTAAAGATGGCGGCCATAACACCCAGCAGTATAGCGTATTTGATGCCGAGTATCAGGAATACGGCGGTGTTGAGCACGGCTACTACCACCATTTCTATCATGAGGCCGCCGACATAGCTTTTGATGATGAAGCGGGTGCGGGCGAGCACATCGAGCAGGGTGTCGCGGTGTTTTTCCTGGAAGAGCCTGACGAGGAACGTCACCAGCAGTTTACGGTAAAAGAGCATAAAGAAGGAATACAGCAGTACAAACACCACAAATACGATCAGGGAAGACAGGGAGAGGAAGGTCTGGCTGATGAAGCTGGTAGCTGTTCCGAGCGTTCCCAGTGCTGCCTTTTGCAGGTAGCTGAGCTGAGCGTTGGAGCTGATATGGAACCTGTGATCGATCCATTCCTGCAGGGAGCTGACGGTGTCCAGCAGTTTCTTTTCCAGCTGGGGGAAGTCTGCTATGAAGGCCTGCATCTGGGTACCCATCAGGAGCATGATCAGCAGGATAACGATGATAAACAGCAATACGGCGACGGCGGCGGCCAGGCCCCGGGGAAATTTGCGTTTTTCCAGGAAGTAGGTCACCGGCAGCAGCATGATGGAAATGAGGAACGCAAACAGCAGCGGAATGATGATGCTGGCGGCCGTATGGGCGATGTATACCAGTAAAATAAGCGATAACAGGGTAAACGTAAGCCTCGCATTAAAAGGGAGCTTAAACTCGGTCATGGATTTGCTTTTAGCCAAATTTATTAAAAATCATATGTTTTTGCATGTAAAATTATCTAATGCCGGATTTCACTATATAAAAAGCGAGGCATTTGTTATTTTGTCCGAAACGTTGGAAAAATTGCCCTTTATGAAAAAACTATTGACCATGCTATTGCTGCTGCTGGGCAGCGCTGTACTGTACCCATCTTCTTCCAATGCCTTACCGAAAGATACCTTGCCTGTGCGCGGCTTCTGTATTGCAGCGCCCACGGGCGCCGGTCTGGCCCCCTTTCTGAAATTTATCCGCGAAGAGCTGGCGCCACGGCATATTAACACGCTGGTGTTGCGGGTGGATTTTAACTATGAGTATACCTCTCATCCTGAGTTGCGCGATCCTGGCGCGCTGACCAAAGCGCAGGTGAAGGAGCTGGTGCAGGTGTGCCGGCAGCATCACATTCGGCTGATCCCGCAGATCAATCTGCTGGGGCATCAGTCATGGGCCGGCACTACGATGAACCTGCTGAAGGTATATCCTGATTTTGACGAAACCCCCTGGGTGAAGATGCCGGCCAAATACGAGTGGCCTAATGCCGACGGCCTCTATTGCAAAAGTTATTGCCCGTTGCATCCGGGTGTGCACAAAGTGGTGTTTGAGCTGGTGGACGAGGTGATGGATGCTTTTGAAGCCACTGCTTTTCATGCCGGTATGGATGAGGTGTTTTACCTCGGGGAAGACAAATGTCCGCGTTGTGGCGGCCGTGACAAAGCGGAGCTGTATGCCGGCGAGGTATGGAAGATCCGCAATCACCTGGCGCAGAAGGACCGTATTTTATGGATCTGGGGCGACCGTCTGCTGGACGGCAAAACCACCGGTATGGGCATGTGGGAAGCGAGTATGAACAATACGCACCGCGCTATCGATCTGGTGCCTAAAGACATTATGATCTGTGACTGGCATTATGAGCGTCCCGACAAGTCGCCGGTTTATTTCGCTTCCAAAGGGCTGCAGGTGATTACCTGTCCGTGGCGCAAGCCTGATAATGCCGTGGCGCAGCTGAAGGACATGTATGATTTCCGTAGTTCCGCCACACCGGAGATGAAGCCCCGTTACCAGGGGATGATGCAGACGGTATGGTCTGACGCCGGTCACTTCCTCGACGAGTTCTATGGCCGGGGCAAGCAGCAGGCAGACACGGTGAATACAAGCGCCAATTGTTTCCGCGCCATCTTTAAGAAGTAAGAAAGTACGTTGTATCAAGTAAGAAAGTATACCGCTTAAAAATGAAAACGCATAGGGCTTGCCTCATTGGCAAGCCCTATGCGTTTTATCATCTTCACCGCTGCTAAAAGAATTGAACAACATGGTGGCCGGGGACGTGAGCCCCGGGACCTGGATCAATAATGTTTGCGCAGCAGCGGGATATATATTTCGCAGGCGCTGGTACCGTTGAGCACCATGAAGAAGTGATTGCCGCTCATTTTGAAATTACCTTCTTTACAGTTCTGATTGATGAAGTTATACATCGGGATGCCGGCGGTGGCAAAGTCCATGGGGACGGGCAGCCGGAGGTAGGTGCCGCCGGGTATGCGTTTGCGCATCAGGTAACCGTAATTGGTTTCCATATGCTGGTGGGCGGCGGCGGCATGCAGTGGTATGCTGAGGCCGGCGTAGATGGATATTTTTTCGTAGTCTGTCACCGGTACTGAATCGAGGGTGCCGGTGATGATTTTAGCGGTAGCGATTTCTATTTGTCCCAGTATTTTGCTGATGGCATTGTAATACTGGTTCATTTTGGCGATCATTTCACCGATCGGGTTCTGGCCGCGGGACAGCAGGGTATAGTACAGTACGGAGTCGGGCAGTTGTACTCTTTCGCCGCGGTCGTAGCGGAAGAAGTTCCCGAAGATGTCTGTTCCGGCGGTAGTGGTGATGGTTTCAATGATCTGGATGGTCCTTTTTTCGTTGGGAAGTTCTGCGATGCGGCGGAACTCTTTGGGACTTTCTTTGAAGTGCTGTTTGAAAGCCTTGCTGAAAGCCGCTGTGGTAGCATATCCGCAAAGGTCGCTGATAATGCCGATGGAGTGGCCGCTATGGCGGAGCAGGCCGGCGGACAGTTCGAGGCGATGCCGTTTTACATAGTGCCAGAAGGGCTCTCCCATGTAATCCGCAAAGTTGTGATAGAAATAGGAATAGGAGATACCAAGACGGTCTGACACATCTTTGATGCTGAAGGTGTCGCCGACATGATCGTCGGCATAGGACATTCCCTGCAGGGCAAGATGTTCCAATTGTTGTTTGGTGATAACAGCAGATTTTGACATACTCGATGTTTGGTTACTTCACGGGATGGGTGATTCGCTTTGTCCTTATAGTTTGTCCTTGTAAAAAATAGGCACGGATGTATTAAAGTTATCTTCCAAGTTAATTTTTTTTGATGGTAACCTGTTTGTTTTTTTGAGAAAAAAAATTACTGGTTGATAACCAGGGTTGTATAATCGAAAAAATGAATCTATTTTAATCATATGTGGGTTTTTTGCTATTGAATTCCCCTGATTTTACCCACCAGGGGGTGTAAAAAAAGCCAGAATGGACAAGTTTTAATCCGGTTGATTTGATAATTTCAGGAATAGGCTAATGCCAGGTAACCACGATTAAAAGACATTGCAACGCGCTATTTCCATCCGATACTTTATGTTGCCGATCCTGCTATGGGGTTGTGCCGGCCGGGATACTCCCCGGGAAGGCACAGCACCGTCGCAGGCTATTGTAGATGGTACGACCCTGGCGCTTTTCATACTGGTGCCTTTGTTTTTACTGCTGGGGGCGTTGTTGCTGGTATGCTGGATGGTGATGGTGCGTCAGCGTAAAGCGTTGTTGCTGGCGGAGGTGAACCTGCATCAGCAGGAGATCCGTTCCGCCACGCTGGTATTCCAGTTGCGCGAAGCATCCCGCAGGTACAAGGCTTTGCAGCAGAAGGCCGACGTTTCGCGGGACAGCCATCATTCCGGTAGTTCTTTTCCGGAAGAGGAAGGGGATATCCCTGAAATATAACCGGGTATTTTTTGTTTGTATTTACCTGTATTTCAGTAGGTTTGTTAACATGCAAGTTATTTTTCAGATCACTGCTGCCGCACCGGAGGCGCAGAAAGCTTTATTAGGCCAGCTTCACAACCTGTTACAGTATTATCATGACCGGCAATCCCGTATAACCGTGGAGGTAGCCGTGCATGGCGACGCTTATCCGTTATTGTTTACCGCTGATAATCCTTTTGCCGGCAAAGTAAAGGACCTGCACGCCCGGTCAGTGAGCTGGCTGATCTGCCAGAATACGATCAATGGCAAGGAGCTGCAGATGGACCAGCTGCTGCCTTTTGTGGAAGTAGTGCCTGCTGCGGTGGCCCACCTGGTGGAGCGGCAGGCGGAGGGCTGGGCTTATATCCGTTGCTGACCTGTTTTTCTTTATTTGTTTTTCACAGTGTATTACTTAATTGGTTTATTAGTTTATTTTTACATCTTTAACGGTTCATTCGGGGATGCGGACTTTTTTACGGGGAGCGCACCAAATAAAACCGTTAATCAGAACGTTAAATAGAGCAGGACTAACCTCTTAAAACCAAAATACTTTGAAATTCAGAAAATTTGCCGGAATACTGTTGTTATCCATGGCAGTACCCTTTTTTAGCTTCGCGCAGGATTGGCATGTAGGTGCTTTTGCCGGTATTTCCAACTACAGCGGTGATCTTGTTCAACAGAAGGTGGACCTGAAATACACCCGGCCGGCACTGGGCTTGTTGGTGAGAAAAGACATCAACCGTTACCTGACCTTGAGGGCCGGTTTTACCTGGGGTATTGCTGCCGCCGCTGACAGCACTAACGCTAATCCTTTGCTGGTAGCCCGTAATCTCAGCTTTAAAAGCCATGTGTTTGAAGGGAGCCTGATAGCCGAAATTAATTTCCTGGACCTCGATGAAAAGGGCTTCACTCCCTTTGTATTTATTGGCGTAGGTGGTTTTGGATTTGACCCTACTGCCAAAGACATATCCGGTAACAAGGTCCGTTTACGTCCCCTCGGCACGGAAGGGCAGGGGCTTCCCCAGTATCCGCAGCGGCAGCCTTATGACCTTTTTGCCTGGTCTTTCCCGATGGGCGCGGGGGTGAAGGCCATCCTCAATGACAAATGGACCCTCGGTTTTGAAATAGGGCTGCGACCCACCACGACAGACTATCTCGATGATGTAAGCACCAATTATGTGGACCAGAACACGTTGTTGGCGTATCGTGGGCAGAAAGCGGTGGATATGGCTTTCCGTGGCGATGAGCTGTCCGGCAAACAAACACCCGGTGCATATCCGCCCGATGGCACCATCCGTGGTTCCAATAAATACAAGGACTGGTACGCGTTTTCCGGCTTCACCATTACCTACCGTCTCGGTGGTGGCAGCGGCTGGGGCAAGGTAAAAGCTACCAGGTGCCCGATATTACGGTAACTGTTATGGCATAAAGTTTGATTTTGTTTTTCCGACTTTCAACCCCCAATAAAGTCCATTTATAAACTGTATCCCGGCCCTATAAAGCCGGGATTTCTTTTGTGGTAAAGGGATTGGGATTATTGGCATAGTTGTTGGAATTACCTGTTTAAACAGGTAAAGAATCGCAAAGGCCAGCTTAAAGTAGCTGAAAGCATGGTTCAGAAATCGCGGAGAGAGTAACGAAACACCGAACTGTAAAATAAGCTGGTATGCATTCTCCTGTAAGGTCAAACCGAAGTGTCATGAAGAACAAGATAATATATGCGACGGCTGTGATGATGTTGGCAGGAACGATCCACCTTTCCGCGCAACACCGGCCACCGGCTCCACCGCTTCCGCCGCCGCCTCCAAGGCATCTTCCGCATCCGCCTTTACCGCCAAGGCCGCCGTTGCCGCCGAGACCACCAAGGCCATCGCATCATGTACACCGGCCACCACGGCCTCCGCGTCCACCGATGCCGCCACACCGGAAACATTACAGGAAATACAAACAACATAAACACAGGTACAGCTACGCCGGATATCCTGGCGCCCAATATGCGGCTAATTCCGTCGTTACACTGTATATCATGTAACACACTACAACATTTATTTGCCAACCAATCTTAACAAAAACCAAGAAACATGAAAAAAGTACTGCTGATAATGCTGCTGCTGGGTGGTACCGTAGCTACTACCTACGCCCAGAGAGGCTGGGACCGCGGAAGAGGACATGGTCATGGCCACGGCCATGGATATGGTCATAACAAACATTACGACAAGTGGGAAAAGCGATACTGGAGAGACCGGGACTGCCGCGATGACTACTACCGTCCGAGAAGAAGGGTTGTATACGCAGAACCGGCTTACTACCCGGTACCTGTGCCCGTTCCGCCGCCACCAAGACCTTACTACGCCCCACGGCCCAGAGCTGTGTTCCATGCCGGCGTTACGATCGTCAATTGATAACTGAGAACAAATAAATGAGATGCCTCCCGGTTTATTCCGGGGGGCATTTTTTATTGCGGTGCGGGATGTTTACTTTTGTTCATTGGTTATTAGATAATTTAACGATGGCATATAAAAATCTCAGGCATTTTATAGAGAAGCTGGAACAGGAAGGCGAACTGCTGCGCATCAGCACCTATGTGGACCCTAAGCTCGAAATAGCGGAAATCACCGACAGGGTAAGTAAAATGCCCGGCGGGGGTAAAGCCCTGCTGTTTGAAAATACAGGTTACGATTTTCCGGTACTGATCAACTCCATGGGCAGCTACAAACGGATGTGCATGGCATTGGGCGTACAGGAACTGGATGATGTGTCAAAAGAGATTGAAGCGTTGTTCAAGCTGCTGTCAAAGCCTAAAGAGAGTATCCTCGATAAACTGGCCATGCTGCCCAAACTGGGGCAATTTGCCTCCTGGATGCCGAAGGTAGTGGGCGGAAAAGGCGCCTGCCAGGAAGTGGTGATGACCAATCCCGACCTCGGCAAGCTGCCGGTGCTTACCTGCTGGCCTAAAGACGGCGGTCCTTTCATCACGCTCCCGGTGATCCATACCAAAGATCCCCTGACCGGCAGCCGTAACGTAGGCATGTACCGCATGCAGGTATTTGAAAAAGATATGACCGGTATGCACTGGCATAAACATAAAGTCTCCGCCAAACACTTCATGGAGTATAAAAAACTGAACAAACGTATGCCCGTGGCCGTAGTCCTGGGCGGCGACCCGGTTTATACCTACTCCGCCACCGCCCCGCTGCCGGAAAACGTGGATGAATACATGCTGGCCGGTTTCCTTCGCAAGAAAAAAGTGGAACTGGTGAAATGTATCAGTCAACCGGAGATCGAAGTACCTGCGGATGCGGACTTTGTCATAGAAGGATATGTAGACCCCGGAGAAGAGTTGATCTGGGAAGGTCCTTTCGGCGACCATACCGGTTACTATTCGCTGGCCGACTGGTATCCCCGTTTTCACGTGACGGCCATCACCCACCGCAAAGACGCCGTATACCCCTCTACGATAGTCGGTATTCCGCCACAGGAAGACGCTTGGATCGGTAAAGCGACCGAACGTATTTTCCTGGCGCCCATCAAAATGACGCTGGTACCGGAAATTATCGATATGGAAATGCCTGTGGAAGGGGTGTTTCACAACCTGGTGATCTCACAGATCAAAAAAGATTATGCCGGACAGGCGCAGAAGGTGATGAACGCCATGTGGGGCGCCGGGCAGATGATGTTCAATAAAATCCTGGTGGTAAGCGACGAAGGCGAAAGCATCACCGACTATAAAAAGCTGGCGCAATATGTATTCCGTAACCTCAACCCGGCTACGGACATTTACCTGAGCCAGGGCCCTATGGACGTGCTGGACCACTCCTGCTCCAAGATGGGTTTCGGGGGTAAGATGTGCATCGATGGCACGCGAAAATACGAGGAAGAAACCGACAACACTTACCAGGAAGCGCCCGCGCTTAAGACGCTGGACGGGGCCGCTATCATGCAGCAGTTCCCCGAAATAAAAGGGATCAACAGCAGCCTGCTGGCCATAGACATCCCCTGTATCCTGGTATCGGTGCAGAAGAACCGGCCTTTCCATGTAAGGGAGCTGAATGAGCAGCTGTATACCTTGCCGGCGCTGGCAGGCATTAAGATGGTGCTGTATGTGGAGCACACGGTGGACGTGACCGACCTGGCTTCCGCCCTGTGGCGCTTCTGTAATAATATGGACCCGAAACGCGACAGCTTTGTGGTACGCCAGCCTGCTGAAAATGGCCGCTACATCGGCGCCATTGGCATGGACGGTACGCTGAAGACAAGGCTGCTGGACAACTTCGAGCGCGACTGGCCCAATATTATCGTGGCGGACGATGCGACCATCCGTAAAGTGGACACCCTCTGGAAGGATCTGCAGATAGGACCTTTTGTGGCTTCTCCTTCTCTCAAATACAAACATCAGATATATGGCGAAGAAGCAGTGGTGGAGCAATAGCTTAGTGCTGTTGCTGCTGTTGGCAGGCAGTATTTCCGCTGCCGCGCAGGTACGCCCTGCTGACTTCAGGATGCTGGACAGGCTGGCCGGCACCTGGAAGATGAAGACCAAACTGGGCGCTGTGCTGGAGACCTGGTCCCGCACCAATGATTCTACCTGGACTGGCAGGACATGGCGGATAAACGGCACAGACACTACGCTGCAGCAGTCTGTTGAGCTGGTGCGCCAGGGCAACGATATCTTTTTCATCCCCGTTTACGAGGGTCGTACGGCTACTACGCCCATCCGGCTCAAATTACGGGTACTGAAGGCTATCGGTTTTGTGGCGGAAGACCTGGCGAACGACTTCCCGCAGAAAGTGACTTATCGTTTCACAGATGAGGAGCATATGGATGCCAAGGTAGTGGGAGAGCGCGACGGAACGATCGAAGAGTATATTTTCCCGTACCGGAAGGCTGATTAAGATCATCACCTGGTGGTATATACGAAAAAAGCGAAGGCCGGAAGGTCTTCGCTTTTTTCGTATATACGGTACGTTTATTTATGGATCTCGGACGTAAAGTTGAACTGTATGTCCGGGTTGTTGGTCCTTTCCGTGTTGAGGTACCATTCAGACTGGGCCAGGTATACGAGGTGTCCGTCTTTGTCTTCCACGATGTTGGCGGATTTGAAGCGGATGAATTCTTCGATTTTGTCTTTAGGGCCGGTGATCCAGCAGGCTTTATAGAACGGCAGGGAGTTGAACTGGGCGGCGGCGCCATATTCCTGCAGCAGGCGGTATTGGATGACCTCGAACTGGAGATCGCCGACGCAGCCGATGATTTTGCGGTTGCCGCCGTGCTGGGTAAACAGCTGGGCTACCCCTTCGTCTGTCAGCTGGCGGATACCTTTCTCGAGCTGTTTGGTCTTCATCGGGTCTTTGTTGACCAGTTCCTTAAACAGTTCGGGGGAGAAGCTGGGGATACCGGTGATATAGAAGTCTTCGCCTTCGGTGAGGGTATCGCCGATTTTGAAGTTACCGGTATCGAACAGGCCGACTACGTCGCCGGGATAGGCATCGTCCACGATATTTTTCTCACGGGCCAGGAAGCTGTAGGGGTTGCTGAAGCGCACATCCTTGTCGAGGCGCACGTGATGGTAGAATTTGTTTCTTTCGAATTTACCGGAGCATACGCGCAGGAAGGCGATACGGTCGCGGTGGCGCGGGTCCAGGTTGGCGTGGATTTTAAAGACGAAGCCGCTGAACTTATCTTCCTGCACATCGATTTCGCGGGTGCTGGATTCGCGGTTGCGTGGTGTGGGGGCTATTTCCACGAAGGTGTCCAGCAGGTCTTTCACGCCGAAGTTGTTGACAGCGCTGCCGAAGAACACCGGGGCGAGTTTGCCTTGCAGGTATTCTTCTTTATCGAATGCATCGTATACGCCTTCGATCAGTTCCACGTCGCCACGCAGCTGTGCGGCGTCTTTGGTATCGAAGTGTTCGTCCACGAAGCTGCTGGAGAGGTCCGGGAGGGCCACCACGTCTTCGTCGGTCGCTTTTTTATTGGGCTGGAAGGCCACGAAGCTTTTATCGTACAGGTTATATACCCCTTTGAAGTCTTTGCCCATGTTGATGGGCCAGCTGAGGGGCCTTACGCGGATGCTCAGTTTTTCTTCCAGTTCATCGAGCAGGTCGAAGGGGTATTTACCGTCGCGGTCCATTTTATTGACGAAGATGATCACGGGGGTGTCGCGCATGCGGCATACTTCCATGAGTCTTTCGGTTTGTTCTTCCACCCCTTTTACGCAGTCGATCACCAGTACCACGCTGTCCACTGCGGTGAGGGTACGGTAGGTGTCTTCCGCAAAGTCCTTGTGACCGGGGGTATCGAGGAGGTTGACCAGGATATCGCGATATTCGAAGGTCATAACGGAAGTGGCCACGGAGATACCTCTTTGCCGTTCAATTTCCATGAAGTCGGAAGTGGTGTGCTTCTTGATTTTATTGGACTTCACCGCGCCGGCCGTCTGGATAGCGCCGCCGAACAGGAGGAATTTCTCTGTCAGCGTGGTTTTACCGGCATCCGGGTGGGCGATGATAGCAAAGGATTTTCTTTTATTTATTTCGTTAGCGTACTTCATATAGAACCAAAAAATGGCTGCAAAGGTAACTAAATTTTTTTTCCGGCTATATTTCGTGTTTATTGGCGAGGAGCGTGCCTATAAATCCGTTAAATTTGGAATATGATTGCTACCCTTAAAATATTACTGACCAGTTTGAAGATGGCGATTGATGAGTTGCGGGTGAACAAGCTGCGTACCTTTTTGTCGCTTTTGGGCGTCACCATTGGTATTTTTTGCATTATTACCGTTTTTACGCTTACCAACAGCCTGGAGAGGAATATCCGGAGTGATCTTGCTGCGCTGGGAGACGATGTTATTTATGTCCAGAAGTGGCCATGGGGTGGCAGCGGGGAGTACCCGTGGTGGAAATATATGAACCGGCCGGTACCGGAGTACAAGGATTTCCGGCTTATCCAGGACAAAGTGCAGAGTGCCAGTTATGTCGCTTTTAATTTCGATGTTTCCGGCAAGAAAGTGGAGTTTGGGGATGATTATATGGAAGGGGTGACGATGATGGCGGTCAGCAATGATTTTGACAAGATACAGCAGATGGCGATCGTGCAGGGGCGTTTCTTTGCCAATACGGAAAGCAATGGGGGCGCCAATGTGGCTATCCTGGGGGCTACTATCTGGGACGGCCTTTTCCGGTCGCCGGAGCAGGCCCTGGGCAAGGTGGTGCGGGTGATGGGGCGTGAAGTAAAGATCATCGGGGTGTTGAAGAAGAAGGGGGAGAGCATGATCGGGGGGCCCAACTATGACAATGCGATTATGTTGCCGTACCGGTTTGCCCGTACGCTGGTAGACGAGCGGCGGTATGCAGACCCCTATATACAGGTAAAGGCGCGGGCCAACGTGTCGATGGACCAGCTGAAAGACGAGCTGCGCGGCACTTTGCGGGCGTCGCACCGGTTGAAACCGAGGGAGGAAGACGATTTTGCGCTGAACGAGATCAGCTCCGCCAGCGAGGGCCTGAATTCCATCTTCGGCGCCATCAATGTGGGCGGCTTTTTCATTGCCGTTTTCGCGCTGATCGTGGGCGCCTTCGGGATTGCCAATATTATGTTTGTATCGGTGAAAGAGCGCACCAGCATTATCGGGCTAAAGAAAGCCATTGGAGCCAGGAGGGGTATTATTTTGGCCGAATTCCTCATGGAGGCCGTTGTTTTATGTCTTATCGGGGGATCTTTAGGGTTGGTGCTGGTATATCTCTGTACAGTTGTCATAAATTTGGCCAGTACGTTCCAGATGTACCTGTCTATGAACAATGTTATCCTGGGACTATCTATTTCTGCGGTGGTCGGGGTCCTGGCCGGTTTTATACCTGCCTGGTCAGCCAGCAAGCTGGACCCGGTGGTGGCCATCAGGAGTAATTAATGATCATCCCTCAAATAATCTGGTATGAAAACAGTGTCCCTATGCGCGGTTCTGTTTATATTTGCAGCGTGCAAGACGTCGCCCCCGGTCAGTAGTTGCCGGTATGCCGGTGTGGTAAAGGATTTGAGCGGTATTGACGGCTGCGGGCTGATGATCGAGATGAAAGGTGGCGTTTTACTGCAGCCGGCAGAGTTTGCCGTTCCGGGGTTTACCCTGAAAGCGGGGCAGGCGGTAAAGTTTGATTTTATGGAGCTGAAGGACCGGGCATCGACCTGTATGAGTGGCCGGATAGTGCGCATAGAATGCATTGAGGAAACGAAATAATGGATAGTAAGTATATGCGAAGAGGCGGGAGTATTCCCGCCTTTTTTGTTTATTTTTGCCGCTTATGTCAGTGAAAATATTAGCGATAGAATCTTCCTGTGATGATACCGGCGCAGCGGTGCTGGTAGACGGAAAGGTCCTCTCCAACCATATAGCGAATCAGAAAATACACGAACAATACGGCGGGGTGATTCCGGAGCTGGCCTCCCGTGCGCACCAGGAGAACATTGTACCGGTGGTGGATATTGCACTACGGACCGCAGGCGTGAAGCCGGAGGAACTGAGCGCCATCGCCTTTACCCAGTCGCCCGGCCTGATAGGCTCCCTGCTGGTAGGCAGCTGTTTTGCCAAATCTATGGCCATGGCCCTCAATAAGCCGCTGATCGGCGTGCATCACATGCAGGCGCACGTATTGGCCAATTTCATTGATGATCCCAAACCGGATTTCCCTTTTCTCTGCCTGACGGTGTCCGGTGGACATACCCAGATCGTACTGTGCGAAAGCCCGCTGAGCATGCGGGTGATCGGCGAAACACTCGACGATGCTGCAGGCGAAGCGTTTGACAAGAGCGCGAAGTTATTGGGACTGCCGTATCCCGGCGGCCCGCTGATTGATAAATATGCCCAAACGGGCGATCCCGGCCGATTTAAATTCCCCGAACCGCGCATCCCTGAGCTGAACTTCAGCTTCAGCGGCCTGAAGACGGCCATCCTTTATTTTCTCCAGGAGAACCAGCAACAGGACCCGGCGTTCATTGAAAAGAACCTGCCGGATATCTGTGCTTCCATCCAGCAACGTATTATCAGTATCCTGCTCAACAAGGTGCTGAAGGCCACCCAGGAAACGGGTATCCGCGACGTGGCCATCGCCGGCGGCGTGAGCGCCAACAGCGGGCTGCGGAAAGCCTTGCAGGAACATGGCGAAAAATACGGCTGGCGCACTTTTATTCCTAAATTCGAATATTGCACCGATAACGCGGGTATGATCGCCATTGCAGCGTACTATAAGTACCTGGCCGGCGCCTTTACCTCGCTGGACGCAGTGCCTACTGCAAGGGCAGCATTCTGAGCTCCCGTTGTCCGTTGACCGGATATGCCCTGCCCGCGCAACAGTGCCGGTACGTAGTGTTATGCCGTATCGGAAGCTGATGTTTATTTACCACTAAAAAAAGAGAAGATGGTATCCCTGCGTGTGCATTAAACGATTTAGCTTTAGACCGAAGCGGCGTAGGTTTTTAAAAGTACACGTTAGTTATATGAAGAAGATCAGCATTTTATTGTGGGCATTATCCCTGACGATGGCCGGTTATGCGCAGGACACTGTATTGCAGCATAGCTGGAAAGACCAGAAGTATTCGATGTTTATCCACTGGGGCGCGATTTATTCCACGCTGGGTGGCGTATGGGACGGCAAGCCGGTTACCCGGGGGTACAGTGAACAGATACAGTCGCACGCCGGTATTTACAGCGATGTATACGGAGATGTGGCCAAACGGTTTAACCCGGCGCAATGGAACGCCGACTCTATTGTACTGCTGGCGAAAGCGGCAGGCATGAAATCCGTGGTGATGACTTCCAAACATCACGATGGGTTTTGTATGTTCCATTCCCGTTATACTGACTATAACGTTGTCGACGCTACGCCGTTTCACCGCGACGTGCTAAAGGAGTTGGCTGAGGCGTGCCACCGGCACGGGCTGAAGTTTGGTTTATATTTTTCGCTGATAGACTGGCATTATCCGCAGGCGTACCCGATCTCCAGCAGCAACAGCGATCCTATTACGCCGGAGCACCATGCGTTCAATAAAAAACAGGTAACGGAGCTGATGACCGATTATGGCCCGGTATCAGAGATATGGTTTGACATGGGTTCGCTCACTGCCGATCAAAGCAGGGAGCTGGCAGCTATTGTACACCGCCTGCAACCCGGTTGTATGGTGAGTGGCCGGCTGGGTAACGACGCCGGTGATTTCTGTGTGATGGGAGACAACCAGTATCCTGATTACAAGATCGCTTCTGCGTGGCAAACGCCCGCTTCTGTATATGATGAAACATGGGGTTACCGTTCCTGGCAGGAGCATGGTCCTGCTGCGGACAAAGCGCACGAAAAACTGCTGGGTTTGATCAAAGTGGTGAGCCGCGGAGGTAATTACCTGTTGAACATCGGTCCGCGCGGCGATGGTTCCGTCGTTGAATTTGAAAAAGACGTGCTGCTGCGCAACGGCCAGTGGCTGCAGCATAACGGTGAAGCTATTTATGGCGCGCAGGCCAATCCTTTCGATACAACGTTCGCCTGGGGCGAGGTGACCACCAAACCCGGCAAATTATACCTGCACCTGTTGCAGCAGCCCGCGGAAGGTATGATCGTACTGCCGGGGCTGACCAGTCCCGTAACGCAGGTGCAGCTGCTGGACGGCAACAAAAAGCTGTCGTGCAAAGTGAGCACCCGCAACGGTAATACCACGATCCAGCTGCCCGCAGGTTTTCAGTTGCCGCCACAGTCTGTACAGGTGCTGGCGCTGAGCTGCAAAGGCGGTGTGCGCATTACACCATTGCACCTGTTGAAAAATCCCGTAGTGCTGAACAGGCATAATGCCGTTCCATTGTACAGCTTCTCCGGTATTGACTATGACAGTTATTACCGCAGCGAGGTGGGCGACCGCTGGGTTTTCACAACTTCGCGTCCTGCCCGTATGAGCGTGGTGTACAGCGCCGCAGAACAGGGTAAGACCCTGCAGCTGACGCTGAATGGCGTAGCGCAGGAAGTGGTGTTGAATAGCGGTACGGTAAAAGCGCTCCACAACAATGCAGCACAATTACAGTGGGGGCCGATGTATTATTCCGGTCCTTACCGGTCTGCTATTGACGGCAAGCATGGCGATCTGAAAAATATTGATGTGACGAAGCCATTGTCTGCCCGGGCCAATAAGCCCTGGGAGCTGCGTGCGGACTGGAAGAACGATTCCGTTTACAGTATGCCCGGCGACCGTAACCTGGGATGGTATGTATTACAGGAGATCACTGCGCCTGCTGCCGGCGACTACCTGGTAGGGTTTACCAGCGGCGACGGGATTGCCGTATATTTGAACGATGAAGAGCAGGTGGTGTATAACAATCCTGAGCGGGTCGGTACGCAGCAGGAAGTGCTGCTGTTACCGCTGAAAGCGGGTAAGAACCAGCTGGTGGTGAAGTATTACAGCCGTTTTGCCAAAACATCTTCGTGGGGTATTCACCGCCAGGTGCCACAGGAGATGTATGTGCAGCCGCTGCCGCAGCAGTTGACCGGTGGTGGCCGTGAGCAGGCGGTGGAAGTGAGGCAGGCGAAGCCGGTGTCTGTACACCGTAACCTGCGGATGCCTAATTTATCAATTGTGATGGAGTAATTCAGTATGGGGAATAGCTATTTCCGATTCAAACAATTTAATATAGACCAGGAGCACTGCGCTATGAAGGTGTGTACCGATGCGTGCATACAGGGCGCTTTCACGGCGCAGTACCTGGCTTCCGGCGCTATAACGGTGTCGGCTATACTGGATATCGGCGCCGGTACGGGGCTGCTGAGCCTGATGCTGGCGCAGCAGATAGCCGTGCCCGTTACCGCCGTGGAATTGGACCCTGCCGCTGCGCTGCAGGCGGCTGCCAATTTTCAGGCGTCGCCGTGGGCGGACCGGCTGGCACTCACGCAGCAGGATATACGAAAAATGCCGGTGGACATACCGTACGATTTTATTATTACCAATCCGCCTTTTTATGAGGCGGCGTTAAAGAGCGGCCATGCACAGAAAGACCAGGCGATGCATGCCACCAACCTGGGATACGGGGAGCTGTTGACCGTGATAGACCGGCAGCTGACGCCGGGAGGGGAGTGTTCGGTGTTGTTGCCTTATGTGGAGTTTGAACTCTTCCGGGGACTGGCATCCGCAAAGGGGTATCATCTCCGGAAAGTGTTGCTGGTAAGGCAGAGTGTGAAGCACGGGTATTTCCGTGCGGTCGGCATTTTCAGCAGAACCGCGGGTGGTACTGACACTTCCGAATTGTCTGTATATGACGAAAACAACCGTTACACTCCTGAATTTGAAGCGTTGTTGCGGCCCTACTACCTGAAGTTATAGCGGATGTACATAATCTTCGAGGTAAGCATAATGATGGGTGAGGGCGCCACCGGCTGCGATGGTGGCATTTTCGATCATCGTGCTGTGATCTTTTAGTAATTCCTCAAAAACATATTTCATGATCTGGTCACCGAAGTACTGGGAAGCGTCCCGGGGCAGTTCGTTGGGCAGATTGCTGACACACATCATGTCTACCGTATCCGGGAGATAGGGGGCTGTTTGTTCCATCGTTTCTTTGATGACGCCGTATACCGGATCGTCGATGGTGCTGTCGCCCAGGTTGCAGGGAACGGAGCCGTTGGTGTCGTCCGTGATATCCGCGATCACTTTGATGCGGAAGTTTTCTTTTTTAAGATCGGATGCGTTGAACAGGGGTGGGATGTTATGGTCCCAGTAGATGCCGTTCATCAGCACGTCGCTGACGGTGACATAGGGGAGGAAGCGGCATTCATAAGCTTCCGGGTGGGCGTGGAAATCGGCGCGGCCGTAGGTCTTATCGTTTTTGCGCAGGTACAGTTCACCGGCTTTCAATTGCGTGTACACAGGGTACGCGTATTGGTTGACCAGGTATTCCTCTGGTGGGATATACTTGATGCCCAGCAGTCCCATGATTTCCAGCACGCCTGCGGCCACGCGGCCGGAGCCGGTCACCACAATTTTCATCGGTGGCAGTTTCACGCCGAAGTAATGGGTGATCAGTTCCTGGAAATCGTGGCAGGTATGTACCGGTTTGAAGGAGAAGGCGTTTGTCTTCCTGCCGAGGGCCAGCAGTCCGTTGTGGGCGCCGACCACGCCGGCGAAGAAGCCGAAGCCGAGGATGCGCTGCCCGTCGGGATGGACGAGGCATTCGTAGTCAATCAGCGTGATGTTTTTCTCCAGGATCACCTGCAGCATGTGCCGGTTGTGCGGTTGTTTTTTCTTGGTATGGCTGAAAAAAAGGTAGGTCTTGCCAGCGATCAGGAATTCCTGCGGCACCTCTTTGATGCCGAGCAGCAGGGCGCAGCCGCTGAGATCTTCCTGCAGGGTGATGCCCGCCTTGCGGTATTCTTCGTCTTTGAAGCAGCGGTGCGGCGAGGGTTGTACCAGTACTTCCACCTGCGGGTGATGTTCCATGATCCACTGGCACTGTCGGGGGGTGAAAGCCACGCGGTTGTCGTGTGGTTGTTTCTCTTCGCGGATGAGCCCTATTGAAATCCTTTTTTCCATCTTTGAATTTACTGTAATTTTTAATGCCGTTGTAACCGGTGGGATTACACGAACATATTTTTAAAAATATATTTTGTGGATTAAAAAAAGTTTTTCTACATTTGCATCCCGCTTGACGCGGAAAAGGTCTTGAAAAAGATTGCCCAGATGGCGGAATTGGTAGACGCGCTAGACTCAAAATCTTGTTTCGGCAACGGAGTGCAGGTTCGATTCCTGTTCTGGGCACAGAAACTACCAAAAAGAAAAAGGCTCTCGGAAGAGGGCCTTTTTCTTTTTGGTTTAATCAGGTTGTGATGGTCATCAGACAGGTTGCAGATATTGTGCGTAAGAATATCCTTCAGCACCACCATCTGTGCGAATCAGCCACCATTGCTCATTCATTTTGCTGATGAGTGTAACAATTTCATTATGTGCAGCCTTTCCAACAATCGGCTGATCTGTTCCCGGTCCTTTGCGAATATTGAGGTTGGTTGATTCAGTGATTACTTTCACTTTAGCCCCGGCTACTGCGGTAGCCACATCAATATCCATTACAACATCTCCGGTAAGAAAATTTGGATCTATCTGTCCGTAGATATCCCAAAGCTTATCTTTAACATCTCCGCTGGGAGCAGTTCCATTAATATGCAATACGCCATCCAGTTCTGCAACCTGCAGATCTGAAACACCGGATGCTTTCGCTGTATCCAGCAAATTTTTGTATTTATCCTGTAGTGCCATAAATATGTTAGTTTAAAATGGAATGACTTATTTTACTTTCAAACCTTTTGCATCTACCTTTTTAGGGTGCAGTGCATCTAATGCCATTTTTAAGGTTTTCCAACGATCTGCTTTCGCTTCGCCGGTAACCGTCAATACACCATCTTTAACGTCTACTTTTATACCAGGAAAATCTTTTACCACATCAGCCACCGCTGTTTTGAGCGAATCGTCTGCTGATACTGCTACAGGGGCAGGGGCTGGAGGAGGAGGGGGCGTAACCGTGATGTTATTAACCACGCTTTTAACATCTTTTACAGACTTAACTGCATTTTCGGCAGATGTTTTTTCTTCCTCCGTACTTACTGTACCGGATAATGTTACCACCCCTTCTTTTACATCGGCTGTTACACCGGGAACAGATTGAACTGCTGTAGTGGCAGCCTGCATGATTTCCGAGTCTTTCGGTTTGCCCTTACAAGCAATCATGAAAAATAGTCCAATTGCCATAATGGATGTCGTCAGATGCCTGAGTTTCATAATTTCTACGGTTTTAAAGTTGATAAATGTTGTTAAAAGATAAGTATCTTTTTTCATCCTGCAATAAAACGGCAGTCAATTATCTATGACTTAACATTAAAGACCCGGGGAAAGCCGGGGTATGGACCAATCATTACCGCAGTTTTGCTGCAGCAGTCTATTGTAGATTTATACCGTAGCATGGAGCTGAAAAGCCAAAGTATAATTTCCGGAATTCTTATTGCACCACGCCTGTATACCAATAAGCCAGATTGAACAAGTTTATCCGGGCCCTGACTGATTCATATATTACGCACTATACCTTTGATTCATGGCACATCTGGAACAGCAGTTGCGGCGTTGGTTAACAATGCTTAAAATCCCGGTTGCGGCAAAGTACCTGGAACAACAATTATTATCCCATCCTGATTACCCATCCCTGCTGAGCGTTACGGATACGTTAGACCGGTTGGGTATCGAAAACGAAGCGGTATTAATAGATAAAGACGCGCTGGCCGAAGTGCCGGTGCCCTTCCTTGCCCACATTCCGTCGAACGGGGGCAGCCTTGTATTGGTGAAAGACCTGGAAACTCATTTGAAAGCACACCCCGGTTTTTGGGAAGCATGGAACGGTATTGTGGTAGTGGCCGAAAAACCGGCTCAATTATCAAACAGTGAGCATAACAAAATACTGTTGGAGGAGAGGAAACAAAAATGGTTAGTGCTGACAGTTATTCTTGCATGCCTGGCTTTTTCGCTGGCGGCGTTAGGGAATCGTTTTTCGCTATCGTTGTTGTTATTGTTATGCACGATGATCGCCGGCATGTTTACGGCGGTGCTCATCCTGTTGCATGCCCTGGGCCAACCTTCCCCTTTACTGGAACAATTGTGCCATGCCGGTAAAAATACCAGCTGCGATGCGGTGCTGACGTCCAGGCAGGAAACATGGAACCCGGGCGATGCCGGTATGATCTATTTTTCATTTTCCTGGCTATTTTTTGTCTTCTCCGGGCTCTCGGGCAATATGGGAGGGTTTGTACAGATAGTAGGTATGCTCTCCCTGCTGAGTATTCCCTTTACGCTGTTTTCGTTGTATTACCAGGCGCGGATCATAAAAAAGTGGTGTGTTTTGTGTTTGATGACTGTTTTTCTGCTATGGATGCAGGCGTTGATAACGGTTCCTGCGATGACACTTGCTGCAATGGCGGATATCGGTAGTATGCAGGTCATACCGGCAGTCTTTTTATTCCTGTTGACTGCTGGCGCATGGTTATTGTTGATCAAGCCACTTTTGTTTAAAAACAAAACGCTCCGTGAAAAAATATGGCCGCTATTGCGATTCAAAAACAATGCGGAGCATTTTATGGCTGTACTGGAAACGCAACGCCGCGTAGATGTATCCCCGTTTCAACATGATTTGCAGCTGGGCAACCCGGAAGCTCCGGTCCAGATTGTAGTGGCCTGTGGATTGTATTGCCGGCCCTGTGCAAAAGCGCATGCCGTATTGCATGAATTGCTGGATCAAAAAGGTCTCGATCTGGGAGTGACCGTGAGATTTCTGATCAGTACAAGAAATCCGGAGGATAGGCAGCTAAAGGGTGTCAGACATATCCTTCAATATATCCGTCAAAAGCCGGCGCTCAACAGGAATGCGCTTGTTCGTTCAATGCTGTTTGACTGGTATACTTTTATGGACGCTGACCGGTTTACCGCAAAATATCTCATCACTGAACAGCATGATGTTTCCGGCATGTTGCAAGATCATGAAACCTGGTGTTCCCGGGCACAGATAACAGTTACACCATCGCTGTTTATAAACGGATATTCATTACCGGCGTCGTACACTGTTTTCGATTTACCGTCATTAATAGATGGGATTTGTAGTTATATACACAGCAAACAACCGGCGGCTATTGTTTAATACTCCCCCGTTATCCATACAGGGGACTGAAAATATTGTTTGGCCATTCAATAGGTTTAATTGCCCGGTACCTGGTAAACCCGGCGCCTGTATTTAATCACCAAAATTTATATATTATGAAAAAGTTAGCACAAATAGGAAAAATCCTCAGCAAACAAGAACTAAAAAAAATATCCGGTGGACAACACGGAGAGATGGTCTATTGCGGCTGCAAAGGTGGTCCCGAGGGGAATATATACTGGGGCTGTGGGGTCGGTGGTGACTGTCAAACTCCTGCCGATTGCATATCAGAACCTGATTGTTCTATCGCTCCTCCGGCAACAGAGTAGGCGGCAGGTTGGTTCGACTGAACCTTTTTTCCGACTATTCGTAAATAACAAAGGCCGCTTTGCTATTGCAAAACGGCCCTTGTTTGTCATAGGTAATTACAGTGCGTTTTTCGCATTCAGTAAATTGGAAATCCTGTTTTGCATATCTTCTAAGTGTATTCTGCTCATGACATCTGACGTATTTGGAATAGCGGTTTTAATTTCCTGTTCCAGTAAGAGTATATCGGCTTTCATGATGGAGGAGGCGTCTGTTTCTGACATTTCAGGTGTTTTAGCCAGCAGAATGGCCATCAAATTGGCGAAATAAGCTTTTTGCAAAATAGGCAGTGAAGTAAGAGGGTTTCAGAAATATTATTTGCACAATGGAATGGTTGCCTTTTTGGGGTTTATTGGCCACGACTTAATATCCCAATAGCGCATTAAGCCGTGGCTGCGATGTTACTGATGCAATCCTTTTTTCCTTAAGTACCGCAGCAGCTGCTCCGGTAAGTCGGTCTGTATAACATTGGCCTGTTTATATTTTGACAGCAACAGATCGAAACCGGAACCTTCGGCCACCCTTTCCATGGCATCAAAGTCACCCAGCGCGTTGATCCATACCCGTGATCCTGCCTGGCGGATATCATTCATCACACTGTCTGTAAAAGACTCGTCCACATGCACCACGGGGAACTTGTCCATCTTAAGGATGGCAGCCGTTTCTTTGGCGTCATGCGCCCGCGGCATGATCGGTACCTGTTTGTCGAGGCTACGCAGGAAAGTGGCGTCTTTGTAATCATAAAGGAAGAACAGGATCTGCCGCGTGGTGCCGGTAGCTTTTATCAGTTCGTATGCCAGCCGGGCGGCTGCCTCGCTGTCGGCTTTGAAGTCTACATCTATCAGAATTTGATTCTTTGCCAGCAGTAGTACGTCTTTGAAAGAGGGTATTCTTTCATCAGTCGGCCGACCGTTGTGCAGCAGCGGGAACTGCTGCAGTTCTGCGTAGGTATAACTGCTGACATTCCCTTTTCGCCCGGTGGTGCGGGTAATGGTTTTATCGTGCATGAGCACCAGTACGCTGTCTTTGGTGAGCCGTATGTCCAGCTCCGCAATGTCGATCCCCTGCCTGATGGCCTCTTTGAGGGCGCTCAGGGAATTTTCCGGGTAATGGGTGTGCGCTAAACGGTGGGCGGCCACCAGGATCCGCTCCGGGTGTTGGGCGAAATCTTCCAGTATAAGGTCCACTTTTTCGCGGGCAGGCTGGACTGTCTGTGCCTGGAGGGATCCCCAGGTGCTGCAAAATATCAGTGCAATAAAAAAACTGCGTTTCATTGATGCGTGTTTTTTGAATTAAAAATATCCCTTGTTCTGAGGGAATTTAACGGTTGACAGATCTATCTGCGCCTGCGGAATAGGGCGTAATACATGGTGGTCTTTTATGTTCACCGCATTGGGATTGTATTTCTTCACTCTTTCTATGAGCTTACCGGTGCGGGCAAGGTCCATCCACCGCATACTTTCACCTCCCAGTTCCCGGGCGCGTTCATCGAGGAGCAGGTCTATGTTCAGCTGTGCGGCGGTCACCTCCGGCAGTTGTTTGCCTGGTTTGGCGGCCCTGGTCCTGACAGCATTGAAATAGGGGAGTGCGTCATTGGGTTTACCGGCCAGTATCAGTGCTTCGGCGGCCAGCAGATACGTTTCTGAGAAGCGGAATACAAAAAAGTCGCGGAAGCCATTGAGCGCCTGTACGCTGGCGCGGGTGGGATCGTCATGTTTTTTGATGCCCCAGTGCATGTTGTCATTGTTTGGGGCAATTACAGAAGTGACTCCGGGTGACAGCTGCCATACTACGGTGTCGCCTATCTTTTTTCCGGCCGGCAGCGTAGCGGTATTGTTGTAGGTCCAGGTATAACGGAAGGTGACGTCAAAACGGGCGTCATTCTGATCAAACAGTTCCCGGAAGAAGGCCGTAGGCCTGAACCGGGTGTAAGGGCGTCCGCCTTGTTCCAGGTCGCGTTTTAATCCCGGGTACTGGTCATAGGCAGGGGTAAAGAAGGCATGCCCCTGGTTGCCGTCGTCATTAAACAGGGCGTTGTTGAGGTACTGCACGGCGAATACAATCTCTGCATTTCGCTGGTTGTTGTAATCAAATACCCCGCTATAGGTCTTTACCAGCTGATAAGGACCTTCGTTAATTACTTTTATCGCGGCAGCAGCAGCGCCGTCATTATCTTTCAGCAACAGTTTGATTTTCGCCAGCTGGTGAAGGGCTGCGCCTTTCGTGATCCGGCCATAATCGGGGGATGTCCAGCTCAGCTGATCGGCGGCAAACTGGGTATCTTCCAGCATCTTTTTCCAGATATCTTCTTTGGCAGTTCTGCCGGCATCTGTTACCACGCCTTTGGTTTCATGGTCAGAATACACCACATCTCCGAATTGAAGGGTCAGCCAGTAGTAGTAATGCGCCCGTAAAAAACGGGTTTCCGCCTTATACAGGTTTTTGAGTTTATCATCCATCGCCACCTGGTCGATCCTGTCAAGAACGGTATTAGCGGCATTAATACCGGCATAACAATCGTTCCAGATAGCATTCAGATAGTCGTCAGCCGGATTGAGGGCGGCGGAATAATCATCCATGAACTTATAGCCTCCGTCTTTGCCGTGCTGGAAAAGATCGGTGCCCATGGTGGTGACGGTGAATCCCTTCTGGGAGCCGTATAGTCCTCTCAGTTTGCTGTACACCCCGGTAACGCCATTGGCGATGCCGGCTGGTGTGCTGTAAATAGCTTCCGGTACCGGTTTGTACAGATCTTTTTCATCCAGGCTGCAGGATGTGAAAAACAAGCAGCTAAGGCATATGGCAGTAAGTATATGAAGCGGTTTATTAAATAACATAACCTGTTTTTTAATTGTTAGAAAGCAGCGTTGAGGCCGATGGCATACATTTTCACGGTAGGATACATGGCGCGGGTACCGTCTGATTCAAATTCCGGGTCCTGGCCTTTGTAGTTCGTGATGGTGAATGGATTTTCGGCGCTCAGGGTGATTTTTAATGCTTTAATGGATGCGCGTTGCAGCCACAATGGCGGAAGCGAATAAGCCAGCGCCAGGTTTTTCACTCTTACAAAGCTGGCGTCTTTATAGGCGAGCGTTGAACCGAGGTATACGCTTTCCTGGTTTTTATCGGGACGGGGATTATCATTGGTAGGGTTTTCCGGTGTCCAGTAGTTGACGTTAATATTATTGTACCTGCCCGCCAGCCGGTTGTTATTTTCAAACCACCGGGAATAGATCAGGTAGTGCTGACGGGTATTGATGACGATGTTTAGCTCCAGCCCCTTATAGGAGAAGCGGTTGGTCATACCACCAATCCAGCCGGGAAACTCGGAGCCGAGGATCATGCGGTCCTGGTCACTGTATTGCTTGTCTCCGTTTTTATCCAGTAGTTTTATTTGTCCGGGTTTGGTGCCATATTCCTTCGCTGTGGCCGCCTCGCTGGTTTGCCAGATGCCTGTTTTCTTATAGTCATAAAATACTTTGATCGGTTGACCGATGAACCATTGGTTGCCTATATCGTCTTTCCCGTCTCCGTACAATTGAACGATTTCGTTTCTGTTGGTGGAGAAGTTCAGGTCGGTCGTCCATTGGAAACCGTTGTCGTTATTGATATTTACGGTTGACAGGGTCACTTCCCACCCCCTGTTGCGGGTAGCGCCAATGTTTTGCAGTACTTCGGTATAACCGCTGCTGCCGGGAATACTTCTCTTTAACAGGATGTTTTTGGTGTTGGAAATATAATGTTCAACAGTACCTGTAATGCGGTTGTCGAAGAAACCGAAATCGATGCCGGCATTCAGGGAGGTGGTAGATTCCCATTTAAGATTAGGATTGGCGATGGTAGCGGGTTGAAAGCCATTCATCCCTGTTTCTCCAAAAGCATAGCTGCTTTTTTTGAGTGTGCTGAAAGTGCCATAGGGAAGAATGCCGTTGAAGCCGGTGCTGCCGTAGCTAAGCCGCAATTTTAAGGTGTTTATTTTACGCAGCGACTGCATAAATGGTTCGGCATCAATACGCCAGGCGACGGCGGCGGAGGGGAAGTAGCCCCATTTATGACCGGCGGCAAACACGGAGGAGCCGTCTGCTCTGCCGGTGATCGTGAGGAGGTACCGGTTTTTATAATCGTAGTTGACACGTGCCATATAGGACAGTAGCAGTGATTTGCGGTAGTCGCTGGAGATACCGGTTACTTCCCCTGCCGTTTCAAGGTTGTGGTAACTTTGGGTTTCGTAAGGCAGCTTATTGGCCTTCACCCCGGAGCTGTTTACGGTTTGCTGCTGGGAGCTTTGCAGTAAGGTAACGCCCAGCCGCTGCGATTTTGACAATTGTTTTGTGTATTTCAGTATATTCTCTACCGTTATGGAAAACATGTCTGCATTGCTTAAACCTGCGGTGGCGTTGCCTCCCTGGTTGTCGTCCGTTTCGCTGCCTTTGAAGTACCCTTCTTTGGACGCTTCCATTTCCGGTCCTATATTCAGCCGGTAGGTGAGGTCCCTGAAGATGTCCCATTCTCCGTACATGCTGGCAAATACGCGCGTTTTGTAACGCTGGTTGATAGTATTTTGAATAATCATCAGTGGGTTTACCCGCTGTCCTTCATCATTATTAGGGCGAAACAACAGTTTACCGGTGCTGTCATAGGGGATGCCCAGCGGGTTTAAGCGCAGGGCATTATCAAATACCGTGTTGTCCGTTACATTCTGTGCAGACATGCTGGCCAGGGTGGATACGCCCATCCTGATGCGGTTATTGACCTGGTGGTCCAGGTTAATACGTAACGCCCCCCTTGTGAAATCCGTTTTGTCTATGATCCCTTTTTCCCTGAAATAGTTAACGGAAACGGCAAACTGTGTTTTTTCCTTGCCACCGGTCAGGGATAACTGATGGTTTTGTTTGGCGCCGTTATGGTAAATAAGGTCCTGCCAGTCGGTAGACCGCCCCAATGCCAGGGAGCGCAGGGCGATATCATCGAAGAGGGTGGCGTCAGGTGGATAGTTGTTATTGGGGTTGGCTGTTCTGGCGGCTTCCCGGCGAAGCCGGGCGAACTGTTCACCATTCATCAGGTCCAGTTTTTTGGTGATGGCAGTAACGCCATAATAGGCATCGTAGGCAACATTGGTTTTACCTGCCATACCTCTTTTGGTGGTGATGATCAATACACCGTTGGCAGCACGGGAGCCATAGATGGCGGTAGAAGAAGCGTCTTTTAACACTTCTACGGAAGCGATGTCATTGGGGTTGATTTCATTGAAACCACCTACCATCGGTATGCCATCCAATACGATCAGCGGGCTGTTGTCGTTTTTGATGGACCGTTGGCCGCGCAGGAGTATGTTGGCGCCGGCGCCGGGCTCATTGCCGCTGCTGAACACATCGAGCCCCGCTACTTTTCCCTTCAGTGCCTGTGCAGCATTGGTAGTGGGTTGTTCTGCAATGTCGCGTGCTTTTACAGAAGAGACGGAACCGGTGATGTCGCGTTTCTTTTGGGTGCCATAGCCCACTACCACTACTTCTTCCAGGCCTTTCACATCTTCCCGGAGTACTATCGTAGGCAGCTGGCCGGTGGAAACATTTATCTCCCGGCGGATATAACCGGACATAGATAATACCAGGATATCGCCAGTGGCAGCGTCTACGGAGAAAACGCCTTCGCCGTTGGTGATATCGCCTTTGCCGGCGTTTTTAACGGCAACGGTTACACCGGGTATAGGCATACCCTTTTCATCGGTGACTTTACCTTTTACCTTTTCTGCCGGAACGGCCTGGGTGGCTGCCGGGACAGGAGGGGTGGATGCTTTTTCCAGGATGATTATTTTATGGTGTTGTATTTTATAGGTCAGCCGGGTATTGCGGAGTAATTCGTTGACCGTCCATGACACCGTCTTTTGCCGGACGGGCAGATTTCCAGTTTTGTACGGAGCTATCAGCTGCTCATTATAAATAAACAGGTAGTTTGTTTTTTGTTGGATAATGGCAAACGCCTCTTTGAGCGATTGCCCGGAGAAAGTGAAGTCGATGGTTTCATCACCGGCAGGTGACTGGCCATTGGAAACAGCGACCAGCAATAGCTGTGTGCTCATTAGCATAAGGATAAACAGCCGGCATCCTTTTTTCATTATCTGTTGAGTTAGGGGCGCAACAATCCTGGTATAAATTTTCATACCTTTATACGGGTTTTAATAATTGATTAGATCGTTAGTAAAATCCAGCAGGAGGGATCAATAAGTGATTGGCGTTACGCATTGATCTTTCCCTGAAACGGGCCGGTGGGATTATCTCCCCCGGCTTTTTAATGCGTTCATGTAACAGACATAGGCAGTGATTTTAGTGTATTTGTTTTCGAAGAATAATATGCTGACCATCGGTAGTATAGGTAAGTTTATTCGCCAGGCAAAGCATGTCCAGTACAGCTGACAGGGAATCGGCCGTTTCAATGCCGGCGGTAATCCGATATGCTCCAAGACTGCTGTCAGCAAAGGAGATCTGCACGCCGTACCTGTTTTCGAGTGATAATGCCATCACATCCAGTCTTTCATTATTAAAAAGTAGCTTGCCGGTGGTCCAGCCGTTTATCGCTGTTCCGTCTACCGTGGTTTTGCTGAAAGCCGGTGAGCCGGTGTGGATGGTCACCTGCTCATCGGGCAGCACCACCACTTCCTTTCCTGTAAGCGCTTGCATGCCGGCGTCGCCCTGAACAGCCACTTTTCCCTGTTGTACGGTTACCTGGAGTAAAGCCTGCTGCGGATAGTTGCGGACATTGAACACGGTACCGAGTACGCGGACGTTGATTTGTCCTGATTTTACGATAAAGGGGTGTGCCGGGTCCTGTTTTACATCCAGGCATATTTCGCCGGACAACAATTCTATCTTCCTGTCTGTGCCCGTGAAATGAGCAGGGTATCGCAGTGCGCCGCCTGCGTTTAACCATGCCCGTGTACCATCGTCGAATACCAGTTGTAAAGGTTTTGTTTTTGAGGCATATACTTCCTGCCAGTTTTCCCTGACCGGCCGGCGTATCCACATGAGCATACCGGCACCGGCTACCAGGAGCACCATGGCCGCTATTTTCAGCAGCGTATACCGGTGCATGGTTACCCTTTTGGCCGGCAGGGCTGTTTGTTGCTGCACCTTTTGCCATATGTTTTTTTCCAGGTGCTCAAAAGGGAGTCCGGCGGTATCTGCTTTGCTGGCATCGCTTTCCTGCTGATACCATTGTTCTATCAACTGCTGCTCTTCCGGCGTACATTTGCCGGCCAGGTATTTTTTCAACAGTTTTTTCATGTCATGCATAGGCATATTAAAAGGCATGTACCTTTTCTATATGACAGTTGGAAATAAAAAGAGGGGTAGATGCGGACAGATTATTTTAAAATTAACAGCAGCTCAGCAAAAAAAGGAGAAATGCGCCATTTTATGCCGGAGGGTTCGGATGGCGTTGCTGATTTGTTTCTTGACCGTTTCCTGCGACAATTGCAGTTGATGGGCTATTTCTTTGTGGGTGAGCGCCGATTTACGGCTTAACTCAAAGACTTCCCGCATTTTGGCGGGCAAGGCACGTATCTCCCGTTCCATGCGGGCCGTGATTTCTTTTTCTGTGATGTATTGCAGTGAGTTGTTGTCAGTAGCGGAGAGGGACTGTTTCAGGGAAGACAGGTGGTGATGGTACGTACGTTTGGAGGCCAGCATATTCAGTACCCTGTTTCGCGTGGCTACATATAAATAAGCCGCTAAGGAGCCGGAGAGCGCTATGCTGCCGCCTTTGGTCCAGAGGGTGGTAAATACTTCCTGCACGATGTCCTGCGCATCTTCTTCGTGTATTAATATACGGTAGGCCTGGAGGTAGAGCACTCCCCAGAATCGCTTATATAGTTCTTCAAACGCAGCAGCATTGCCCTGACGGAACTGTTCCAACAAGGCTTCGTCATTCAAGTTATCGAGCTGGTTGGTATAAGTGGATTGGTGCATACAGGCCTTTTTTAGGCAGACTGGCTGTCTGGCGTACCGGTCAAAATTAATACGACCTGCAGACATTGTATATTAAATAATTGTGAGCAGCTGCCTTGCTGATATAACATGGAACACAACAGGTATAGTAAATCCCGGCGGTTGGGAATATCATCTAATCGCCGAAAGCCTTTCTTTAATCCCTTTTTCTCCGCATTCAATTCTTCGGGGAGCAACCGCCAGAGAACGGTATTTAATCTTGCATAAAAATACAGGAAATGTTTTATATGCGATCTATATTGCCGGGTCTTTTGTTAATGCTGGCCGGCATGCAGGGAATGTCCCAGGAAAGGAGACTGACCGTTTTTTTGCAACAGGGCGCCGGTCAACCGGCGGAAAAAGCGAGCGTATTACTGCGGTCCCTCGGCGTGCGCAGCCAGGGCCAGATGATGCTGACCGATGCACAGGGGATGGCTTTCTTTAAAGCCGACAGTGGACGATACCTGCTCACCGCAGCTTTTATGGGCATGGAAACAATCAACGATACCATTTCGGTGTTATCTTCAGGGGATACGGTAAGGTACATGTTTAGTCCCCGGACTACCGAATTGGCCGGCGTCGTGATAACAGGGCGGAAAAAGCTGCTCGAGGCGCAGCATGACCGGTTTATCTATAATGTAGGAAGCGATAGTACTGCCCGTTCCAAATCTTTGTCACAGGTATTGGGTAATCTGCCCTTTGTGACCGTTGATGGTACGGGCAGTGTACAGGTAGCAGGACAATCAACTTTTAAAGTACTGGTGAACGGAAAAGAAACCGCTTTGTTCGTGACCAGTATGGCACAGGCGCTACGCAGTTTTCCCGCTGATATGGTGTTGCGCATCGAGTTGATCACAGCGCCCGGTGCCCGCTATGATGCGGAGGGCGTTACTGCCATTATCAATATCATTACCAAAAAAATAAGCGGGTATAAAGGATTTGCCACGGCCTATGCCAGCGATAGGACCCATTTCGAAAACGGGCTTACCCTCACCGGGCGTACCGGTAAGCTGGGTATTACCGTTAATGGAGAAACCAATGGCACCTGGAGCCCACTGAATGGGTATAAGACGACGGTGACCACGGCATTACAGCCTTCAGCTTTCCTGCAAAGGGAAGTAGGGGGAAAAGAAGCCATCAAAAAATCAGCCGCCAATGGTACCGTAGAGCTCAATTATGAAATGGACAGCCTTCACTCGGTGATCGGCTATGTTACCGCAGGAAAAAGTACGACGGAAAATGTGCTGGACCAGCAGGTCACCACATGGCTGCCTGACAATGTCAGCCAGTATGGCGCCATTGATATGAACAGCCGGGAACGGTCGCCCAGCCTGATAGCAGGGGTCGACTATCATCAAAAAGGAAAAAAGAATAAAGCCCGGGAATTGTCTTTCCGCTTTAACTGGCAGGGCACGAATAATACTATCGATAACAGCACGATACAATCCTACGATGCCTTTGATAAATGGATGGTCAACTATTCCAAAGCGAGGAATGATGAATTTACTTTTCAGCTGGACGCAATGCCCTATGTGGCAAAAAAGTACACCATAGAGGCAGGCGCTAAAACTATTCTCCGAAAGGCGTGGGCAGATTATACGAGCCTGTATAGCTTTGATGCCGACAAGGCATACCTGAAAGATGAGCATAACAGCAACAGCTTTAACTATCAGCAACAGGTATACGCAGCGTATGGCTCTTTGTCCGCCATACTTGGAAAAAACAGCCTGCGGGCGGGCATACGGTTGGAGCAGACCAATATCAGGGGCGATTTCAGCAACCTGGGAGAACCGGTCACCAACCAATACCTGTCTTTTATTCCCAATCTCTACTGGAGCCGGAAGATCAGTTATACCACCAGTGTGTCTGTTGCCTATAACCTGAACCTGTTGCGCCCTTATATTACCAGCCTGAATCCTTATGTCAATAATACCGATTCCTTCAATATCAGCTATGGTAATCCCTCCCTGGGGCCGCAAAAGATACATAAGGCCACCGCACAGGTGAGGTATGCCGGCGAGAAACTATTTGCCAGCGCCTCGCTGTCTGGTAGCTGGAGCAACGATAAAATATTATCTTACCGCTTATTTGAAACGGCTACCGGTATTACGTCCACTGTCGTCGGTAACGCAGGGGTGGAGCAGCTGCTCTCGCTGGGGCTTAGCGGAAGTTATAAGTTCAGTGACGCCTTTCGCATGGGCATTTGGGGTGACCTGCGGTATGTGGATATTCGTAATCGACTGGAGGAAAGCCAGCATAATACCGGTTTTTCAGGTGTTGCAAGTGGTTATTTTAACTGGGATGTAACCCAACGGTTTAATCTGAGCGGCAGCGGCGGGGGCAATGTAAGTAATGTAACCCTGCTGGGAAATACTACTCCGTTCTATTTCTACCAGGTCAACTTCGGCTATCATATCGTAAAGGACAAACTTTATGCAACGATGAACTGGAACAATGTGCATGGCAGCTATTTCACCCGGCGCACTCACTTTGCTGACGACAAAGTCAGCAGTGTTACCACCACCAGAGAAGTTTACCGGGTTATCTTTGTAGGAATTCAGTATACCTTTGGTAAACTTAAACAGGAAGTAAAAAGGAAAAAAGACATCGTTAACGATGATATCATCAGGTAAGTGACAACCATACAAACTTTAAATGAAAAGAGCCGGTTATATTAATCCATGGTATTTTGCGCTGATATTCACATCAGTCTACGCTTCTTTTGCCTACTACCTGTTTGCAACGCTGCATCCGCAAGGAACGCCGGCGGACTGGGAGAGCTATTTCTTTTCTGCCGGGGCGGGACTGGGAACACTGGGATACATCTATCTCTGTCACCGGATGATCCGTAAAATGGAAGACAAAATGCCTGCTGGTTTTTATTACGGGCTGCTGTTTCTGCTGACCCTTTTCCTGTTCCCCGTTTTTTATGGCATTTATTGGGGCGTGCTGGTCAACCGGATCATTTACAGGGGTGGCGCTACTGTTGAATTAGCATTGCGTGAATCGAGGCTGATGATAGGCGTATACCAGGTACCTATCTGTTTTGCGACGATTTTGGGGCTTTATAACGAAAAAGTGTTCAGGCTGAACCAGGCCATACTCCTGAAGGAAAAAATACTTTCCGAAACAAGGTTTGCACAACTGCAGCAACAGGTGGACCCGCATTTTCTGTTCAATAATCTGAATATCCTATCAGCGCTTATCCGCCAGTCGCCTGAACGGGCGGAGCAGTTTTCCCAGCGGTTGTCGCAACTCTACCGGTATCACCTGCGGTCGGGCAGGCAGTCGCTGGTATCCTTACGGGATGAACTACAGTATATGTATGACTACCTTTACCTGCTTGAGTGCCGGTTTGGAAATGCTTTCCGGCTTGATCTGCAAAAAGGGGAGTCGATACGCGATAACGAAATTTTCATTGTGACAGGCACGCTGCAGCTGTTGCTGGAGAATGTGGTAAAACATAATGCCGCTTCCGCTAAAGAGCCGATGACGATCCATGTGCGGATCGATGAACAACAACTGGTCATGCAAAACGAAATAAGGCCCCGGGAGGCGGTATCGGAAGGTGTGGGTCTGAAAAATCTGGAACATCGTTATGAGATACTGGCCGGGAAACCGATCACGGTACTCAATATGGGTAATAGTTTTGAAGTAACTATTCCACTGATAAAACCACTGAAATAGCTATGAATATTGTTATTGTAGAAGACGAATTGCCTGCTTCGGAACAGATGCAACAGTTTGTGCGCGCACATAACGGAAAACACAACATTATCGGTGTATACACCACTTGTGCGGAGATTCTCCGTCATCTGGATGGTAACGATGACGTGGATGTCGTGTTTTGTGATATTGAGCTGCGGGATGGAAATGCTTTAACAGCGCTTCAGAAAATTGAGCTCAAAACTGTAATTGTATTTAGTACGGCTTATGATCAGTTCTGGAATGAATCGCTGCAGCTGAATGGTATCGATTATCTGCTGAAGCCAATTACCACCGAAAAAGTACATGCGGCGTTGGATAAGGTGGCCATGCTAAAGAAAATATTTACAAAAGACAGCCAGTTGCTGCAACAGCTGTCAGGACTATTGCGGCAGCAAACGACGTTCTCATACAGAGAGCGGTTTCCCGTGCGGATAGGCAACGAAGTATTTGTCATTGACGTCAACGAAACCGCTTTTTTTCGCATCAGCAGCGGGGTGATCTTTGCGATGGCGGGTGATAAAAAGAAATATCCGCTGATGGAAGAAACGCTTTCCGCCCTGGAAGCACAGCTCGATCCCCGGCAGTTTTTCCGGGTCAATCGTTCAGATATCGTGAATATACGGTTTATCAGGTCGGTCCGGATAGAAGAGGGGGGCGATTATACCGTGTTACTGAAAGGCAACGATGAAAAGCTGGTGGTCAGCAGTTCCAGGATAGCCCAGTTAAAAGAATGGTTTAAGTAGCCTGTCAACTGTTAGAGAAATCCCTGTTGTGTAGCAGTTCTGATAAGCTCTGCTACATTCTTTGCGGTGAATTTTTTTAGCAGGTTCTTGCGATGCGATTCTATGGTAAAACGGCTTACATATAATTGTTCCGCCATCTCGGTGGTGGTTTTGCCGAGTGCGATCAGCTCAAGTACCTGCTTTTCCCGGTTGGTAAGGCGGGCGAGGTCCTGGGAGCTGGTCAGCTGTGGCGAGAAGATAATATTCTTTACATCCTGACTGAATACTATTTCGCCGTTGCGGGCGGCATCGATGCAGTGAATAAGCTCTCTGGCAGACGCATTCTTCAGCAGGTAGCCACTGGCGCCATTCTTCAATATCTCCATAATGATGTTCCGGTTGTTATGGTTGCTGAGCGCTATGACGATGGTCTGGGGAAACAGGGTTTTAATACTTTTGCAAAGATCGATACCGCTGATGTCCGGCAGGGCTATATCCAGCAACACAATATGAACGGCTATTTCTTTTAAAAATGACAGCAGGTCTTCGCCTTTGGTAAATTGCCCGGCTACTTCCAGGTTCTCCCGTGCGGACAGTACTTTTTCCAATCCCTCCATGACGATGGGGTGATCATCTACCAACGCTATTTTAGTGTTATGCTGTAACATAAAGTTCAATGTTTATCGTTGAGCCGGACCGGGGCTCCTTTTTCATGAATTCAATGGTCCCGTTTAAGTAGGCTACACGGCTCTGGATATTGGCGATGCCTATGCCTTTGCTCAGGTCGGCCTGTTCTATATCGAACCCAATGCCATCATCCTCTATCGTTATCAGGAAAATAGTATGGTCCTGGCTGCATTGCAGCATAATGTTTTTGGCATTGGCATGTTTGATGGCATTGGACAGTAATTCCTGCACGATCCGGTAGATAAAAAGCTGCTCTTTCTGTGGGAGGTCCCGCTGGATATCGATGCATTGCAGGTCGATGGTGAGCTGTTTGGACATCAGGGATTCACAGAGCTCTTTCAGCGAGGTTTCCAGCCCGTAGCGCAGCAGGGTGGCCGGCATGAGGTTGTGCGCAATGCGGCGCAGTTCTCCAACGGAGCGGTCCAGTTGAAGGATGCTGTCATTTAGCCGGTGATCGGGAGGCATATCGGAAAGATTTATTTTGACGCTGGCAAGCATGCTGCCTAATCCATCGTGAAGTTCGCGTGCGATCCGGGTCCGTTCTGCTTCCTGGGATTCGAGCAGGGTTTGGCTTAGTTTTAGTGCCTGTTGCTGTTCAACGGTTTTTAATTGTTGTTCCGATATCTTTTTGTTTTTACGATAGAGTGCAATAGAGTAGACCGCTATACTTAACAGCAAAAAGCATCCGATGGCCAGTAGCCAGTTCACCAGCCGGTTGTTTCTGCCGGATAGGATGGCTTGCTTTTTTTCAGCTTCCAGCAGGATAATCTTTTTTTCTCCTTCGGCCGTTAGGTATTTTACTTCCATGGCGTCTATTGCCTCGCGTTCACGCGTTGCAGCAAGGTCATCGCCCAGCTGGTCTGTTTTCAGTTTCCATTCATAGGCGTTTTTGAAATCTCCCAGCCTGGCATAAGTCAGGGATAGTTCATAGTAATACACCTGTCGGTTATCTCTATAGAAAATAGTGGTGGAATCATTGACAAGGCGGAGTATTAAAGCTTTTGCTTTTGCAAATTGGTGTTGGTCTGAATAAACCAGGTATTTGTGAAGATTAAACAATTCTATGTCGTAGGGTAACTGATGGGCTTTTGCAATAGCCATTCCGCTGTCAATGTTGTGATGTGATTTTTTGTACTGTTTTAACAACCGGAAGTATTTTCCCCTGTATTTATAATATTCAATGGCAGCGGGTGAATGTACGTAAGAGCCTATCAGATTTCTTGCACTGTCCAATACCGCTTTCACCAGTGGCAGTTTATTCCGGACGGCCCGCATTTCAGCAGTATCTTCGGTGACCCTGCTTACATAGGCCATGTAGTTCCTGGCGGACCTGGCATATATGTCCACGAGGATGCCTTTATAGGGCGATTTTTTTAAAAGATCAATGGACTTTAGAAAATAATCTTCTGCTTTTTCGAGCCTTACGCTGTTATTGAAAATGATGGCCATCGTTCCATAGGAAAGGCCTACCAGACCACTGTCGCCGCTTCGCCAGGCCACGGGGAGCGCTTTGTTCAGGATAATGTTCATCCGTTCCTTATCATTGTCTTCTTCATTGACCAGTCTGCTGTAGGCATACCAGCTCCAGAATCGGAAGGTATAGGCTTCCTGTTGATGGATGCTGTTCAGTAGGCTGTCAGCACGTATGTACATAGATTTAGCCAGCGCTTTGTGATATTTGTGGTGGTAGCTGCCGAGGTAGTAATAACTGATTGCCTTTAGCAGGGTGTCGTTGCCGCTTAATTTAAAGGCGCGGGTCAGAAATTGCCCTGACCGGACCGTATCTTTCCTGGCCCAGTAGTCTGACAACCGGAAAGCTGCCCTCGCTTTCATGTCATCCGTTAGATGGCCTGTCAGTACCGCTTCCAGGCTGTCTTTGTATTTTGATTCATCCAACGGAATATATTGTGCGGAGACCTCACCACAAAAGGACAATAGGAAAACAAAACAAAGAAGCCATCTGCCCGTAAAAATGAAGGATGCCTTTTGCAGGGATGGTCTGACATACGTGGATGAAAACATAATAGTGAATAATGAATTAAAAATTAACTACATGTGTGACATGACTTTATTTATGCTCGCGGGTATACCTCATTTTGGTTACAATTTTAACACTTTTGGCAAATATTTCTCTCCGGTGGTGAGAAATCACTGTTTTCAGTGATAGAAATTTCTGCCATTTCACAGGATTGTGGGTTATCAGATCATGTCCTACATTCGTTCTATGTAATGTTTGAGCATGTTTGAACCCAACGATTCTCCCGCGATTTTTTTAAAAAACACCCGTAATATGAGGTATAATCAACAATTACGCAAACGACCGGTGGTGATGGCCTTCTGCTATGCCGTTATCTGTCTTTTTTTTATCCTGTCCACCGGATGTAAAAAGGATGATAAGGACACGGCGCCGCCACAGGGGCAATATTACTTTAAGGCGAAGTTCAATGGCGTGCAGAAAGATTTTTTCCATTCCGCGCAGTTTCAGTTTGGTGAAAAGGACGGAAAACTGGTTAGTATTATTATTTCAGGTTATGAGGCAAAATATGATCTCAGTAAACCTATAGAAGATCGTGCATTGAATCTTCAGCTTGAAATATTCAGGTACGATATGGCTAATATATCACCCGGCACCTATACGGAGGTGGGCTCAACGACAAGCTCCTACAGGGTTGATGGCGAGCGCCACGTCCAAAAAAGAAACGCGCAGGGCCAGTTATATACACTTCAGTACGACGAAGGCTACCTCAAAGACTTTACCATCGTTATTACCGAGGTCAGTAAAGAAAAGGGCATTAAAGGAACATTCAGGGGAAGGATACGATTCGAAACAACACCTTATGATGTCATCAATATCACGGAAGGTGAATTTTATTTTCCCTATAATGAAGAACTTCTGAATCCATGAATATGAAATTTAATCGCGCACTTTGTATTACAGTGTTGGCTGTTTGTCCTTTCCTGGTGAAAGGGCAATATGTACAGCCGGAAAGAGATGATACTATCAGATTATACGCCAAAGCTCCGTTCGATTCTGTCGCTGCACGGAATGCACTGGCGCGAGGGACTGCCACCATTGCCGGCGAGGCGTTTATAAGAAGGAACCCGTATGGCAATAAGGCCTGGCATGGTAATCGTATCAATGCCGACAAAATCACGATCTTGCTGTTTCCGGTAACGCCTTATTTACTGGAGTATCTCGACATTAAGAAGAAGGAGAATCCGAGGAAATTGAAGTTTGCTTATGTCAACCCGATGGCAGCGCGTTACCGGCTGGAGGCTGTCTCCAATAGCGATGGAGAGTTTACCTTTCCGAATTTAAAGCCTGGGAAATATTACCTGGAGGCGATCATGCCATGGTCGCATTCCGGTACATACAATCAATATACCGGTAGCGGATATAATAACTATGGAGGGCGTACAGATTATTATGACCGCAAATCCTATTTTGTAAACCATTACGAAAAGCTAACAAAGTTTGTAGAGATCAAAAGTGACAACGAAACGGTCCGGGTAAAGCTAAAATAGGGCGTCATTTATTTATCTTCCATACACTCTCCATCAGCCGCTGCAACAAATTCTTATCTCTCGTAATAATCCGGATGGTCCCATTCATCTCCGGCGTAAACGCTAACCGCCGCTGATAGCTGCTCACCAGGCTGTCGCCCAGCTGCACATACACCCTGTATTGCGGCTGCTGATCTGCTCCCTGCTTACCGGTAGCTGCGGCCTGCGGTGTGGAGGAGATAAACGTTACCTTCCCTTCAAGATAGCCGTACTCGTTATACGGGAACTGGTCCAGCAGGATATGTGCCTGCTGACCTTTGCCGATTTTGCCGAAATTGGTGGAAGGGAATAACGCAGAAGCTATGAAGGAAGATTTTTCCGGTGTGATCATATACACTTCTTCCCCGGCGGTTAATACGTCGTTGGCCTGCACGGAGCGCAGCTCATGTACCACGCCGTTATAAGGCGCCACCAGCAGGTATTTGAGCTTCCAGCCCTGGATGAAGTTCTGCAGGTTCCTGGCCTGTTCATCGATCGTGAGGAGTAATGACTGTACTTTCTCTGCCTGTTCAAATGCCACATCTGCCAGGAGCTTATTGTTTTCATTTTCAGAGATAGCGGATTGGAGTCTTGCTGACCGCTGGTTCTGCCATTCCTTCTTTTTAAGTGTGTACTGGTCCAGGGCTTCCTGGTATTCTTTTTTGGAGATGACTTTATCATCAAACAGCGATTTGTAGGCCGACAGCATTTCCTCTTCCCGCTTCAATGTCTCGTCTGTCAACAACCGGTTCTGGTCTGCAATGGCGGCCATGTCCCTGTAGTGGCTCTTTTGTGATTGCAATACGCCGATGCGTTTCGAATAGATAGCCTGGTTTTTCAACAGGAGCAGAGCGCTGGTACTTTCCAGCAATTTGTTGTAATGGTCCTGGGCATCGCCGAGCGATACCAGTTCGTGTGCGCTGATAGCCGCCAGCGCGGGGAAGTCTTTCCCGGACAGGGCCTGGCGTATCCTGCTGCAAAGGCTATCCAGCAGGCGGATATTGGACAGACCGGTGTTGTTCTCCATCTCTGCCAGTATCTGTCCGCTGTTGACGGCGTCGCCTTCTTTGCCGGTTACCTGTAAGATCCGTCCACCGGCTAACGCTTTGATCCTTACCGGCAGGGGGGCAGTTGTGATCACTACTTTACCTTCCAGTGTGTCGGGATATTTGATGAATGCGGCGATGGAGAAGAGCAGCAGGAAGATCAGCAGAAAGGACAGCATGCCCCAGCGCATGATCCAGGAGGGAGTACGCTCCAGGATCTCTTCGAACTCGGGGGAAGTATCGCCGGTGCTGATATGCCGCGTTATGTCCGCGGGGGTGATTCTTTCAGGTGCCGGCATCCGGCCGGTATCATGGATGGTATTTATTTGTTCCTGCATAGATTTATCCTCCCAGCTCCAGTTGATTTTTTACAAGATGATAATAATATCCTTTGTTCAGGCTCAGTGCGTAGTGCCCGCCCTGTTCCACCAGGCGTCCATTGTCCAGCACGATGATATTGTCTGCGTTCTTTACGGTGCTCAACCTGTGTGCGATCACCACCACCGTTTTATTCCGGTAGAAGGCGTCGAGGTTTTCCATGATCGTCCGTTCGTTGTTGGCGTCCAGCGCTGACGTAGCTTCGTCGAAGAATAGTATCTCCGGGTTTTTGTACACTGCCCGTGCGATTAAAATACGCTGTTTCTGCCCGGTGCTGATGCCCATGCCTTCCTGTCCGATTTTAGTTTCGTACCTCAGGGGGAGGGCGTCTATAAAAGGGCTGATGTTGGCGGTGTCGCAGGCTTTCCTCAATCGGTGATAGTCGGGCTGGTGTTCGCCTACGGCGATGTTGCCGGCGATGGTGTCGTTGAAAATGAATCCCTCCTGCATGACCACACCGCAAAGTTTTCTCCACTCATGCAGATCTGTTTTATTCAACATCTCCCGGCCAACGCAGATGCTTCCCTGCTGCGGATCATAAAACCGCATCAGGAGCTTTAGTAAAGTGGTTTTCCCGCTGCCGCTGGCGCCTACGATGGCGGTTACCTTTCCGGCGGGGATGGTCAGCGTGATGTCGCGTAGCACGGGGCTGGTCATGCCGCTGTAGGAGAAGCTTACATGGTGGAGTGCTATTGTATGGTCTTCCGGAACAGGCACCTGCAAAGGCATCTCTGTTGTTTCCAGGGGGACTTCATCATTTTCCGCGTAGGTTTCCATGAGCCTGTCGAGGCTGATGCGCGCATCCTGCCATTCCTTGATAAGGGAGACCAGCTGCAACAGGGGGCTGTTCAACTGCCCGATGATATAGGACACTGCCAGCATGGTGCCCAGTGTTACGTTACCGTCTATCACCAGTTTGGCGGCGAAGAAGCTGACCAGTATATTTTTGGTTTCGTTGATGATCCTGGCACCGATACTCTGGGCCTGTTCCAATTTCAGGGCACTGATGCTTACATGGTACAACCGGATCTGTATACGCTCCCAGCTCCAGCGCTTGGGCAGCTCTGCATTGTACAGTTTTATGTCCTGCATCCCGCTCACCAGCTCATAGACCTTGCTGTTGTTTTCACTGGCATAGTGAAAGCGCTTGTAGTCCAGCCGGGACCTTTGTTTCAGGAAGAAGAGTATCCAGGCGATATACAGCACGCTGCTGCCCAGGAAAATCAGCAAAAGCCAGGCATTGTAGTAAGCGAGCACCAGGCTGTAGGCCAGCAGTGTGAAAACGGAAAATACGGCGCTCATGGACGACCGGGTCAGAAAATTTTGTATGCGTTCATGATCGTTGATCCGCTGTAGCAGGTCGCCCTTAATCTTGCTGTCGAAATAGCGGATCGGCAGGCGCATTAACTTGCTGAAAAAATCCGACACCAGGGAGATGTTGATACGGCCGCTCATGAATAGCAGCATCCAGCTGCGCATCAGTTCCAGGAACAGCTGACCCAGCGTGAGCATCAGCTGGGCGATCAATACCAGCCAGATAAAGTTCAGGTCTTTCTTGTACACGCCGGTATCAACGATGCTCTGCGTTAAAAAAGGCACCACCAGTTGCAGCAGGGTGCCCAGCAGCAGGCTGGCCAGCACCTGGAGCATCAGTTTATGGTAGGGCCGCAGGTAGTGGCGCAGAAAAGGCCTGGCCGCGATCCTGCCACCGTTGTCTTCCTCTTCGGACTCACCACGATAGAAGGACGGTGTTGGTTCCAGCACCATCACAATGCCTTGCGCCGCTTCTTGCTTTGTGTCGGCGCCCAGCCAGTATTTTACAAATTCGGTAGCGGAATAGGTGACCAGTCCCTTTGCCGGGTCTGATACATATACTTTTTGGGAGGTGACTTTATACACCACCACAAAGTGATGCTGCTGCCAGTGCAGGATCAGCGGGAGAGGCGCTTCTTTTTTTAACTTCTCAAAATTGATACGCGCCGCCATGGTACGGAAGCCGTTTTCTTCCGCCGCCCTGGTCAGCCCTTTCAGGGAGGCGCCGTCACGGCTGGTATCGCTGCTTTCCCGCAATTGCCTTAACGACAGCCGTCGTCCGTAGTAGCGGGCGATGATCCTTAAACAGGTGGCGCCGCAGTCCATGGTGTGGCGTTGTCGTTCATGTGGAAATCTGCTCATGGCCGGATAATTGCACTTAGTTCGTAATGATCGATGGCTTTTTGTTTCAGGGGATGGGTGGCCCAATGGCTCCAGGTAGCGGAGTACGGATCATAACCACATTTCAGCGGCTTGCTGTATATGTCTCCGGGATCTTCCAGGTAAGCCCTGCAGTCCGTGCACACGTGCCGGAACTCGCAATCCCGGCATTGTTTTACCATGCCTTTGTGGATGCTCCATAACCGCCGGAAGGCTTCGTGGTTAACCACCGCTTCTAACGGAGTGTCTGTGATGTTGCCGTAGTGCTGCTGCATGGAAGGGCAGTTTTTGATAAATCCCCGTTTGTCTATCGCGATCTTTTTCCGGAGACAGGTGTTGTGCTGCTGTGATTCAAGAAAGTGCATCACATTTGATGTGAAGTAAGCCGGTCCAAAAACACCGCAGTGTTTTTCACTGCCGATCGTTTCTGTTGTGTGGTTGATATAGATCTGATCGCCGACGAACAGGTCTGTTTTCTCCCGGGGAGCGTTGTAACAGACAATCCCGCCGATGCGCTGATTATGGAAGAAGTAGTCTGTGAGCGTTTTATTGTTATCATAGCTGTCGTCATAGGGAACGATAAACTCAATGTTCCGGCAAGGGGTTTCTTCGGTGGCCCTTGCCACCGAAATCACTTCGTCAGCCTTCATCGGGCTGAAAGCCCTGACCTGTATAAAAGTACATCCCAGATCCACCAGGCGGGGAATAATAGCTGTTGGCGGAACGGGTGATGCGTCGTCTATATCGATGATCGCGTTTTGTATATGCTCGGGAGATGCGATATCCGCGGAAAGGGGGGTAAAGCGCTCCGCGTCTGCTGCATGGTCGCTCAGGAAAATAAATTCTCCGGTAGTCATAAATGTAAAGAACTCGTCCAGTGCCTGCTTATTGTCAGGGCCGTATTCGGCGTATATAGCGCCTACCTGCCAGCCCTGGCAGTCGTTGACCAGTTCATGGAAACTCAGGGGCACCAGGTAATAGGCCCCGCGTTGCAGATCACAGAGAAGGGCCCTGCCGGCTCCGGCGGTAATGCTGCACGAAGCAAGCCGTATCATGTATTTACCGGATATGTTTTCAGGGTTTTGCATGGATGGTATTTATTATTCGGGAGACGGGTTTATATAACGGGACTGCCTTCAGCACTTCCAGGTGGTACTGATGATAGGGTGCGTACCGGGAGAAATTGCTGTTGCTGTTTGTTTTGCCGGTAGGCAGCGAGATGGTTTTTCCATAAAAAGGTGGGTACTGTTCCCGGAAATGGCCATCAAAGATAGTTTTCAACGTGTTCATCGCAGTTGGAAATTTTCGTTAAATAAGTGGCGACTTCCCGTTCCAGTTGATAGTTACAGGCGGCGCTCATATTGCCAAATTGTCCTACAGGGTTTACTTCCAGGAATACGAAATGGTCGTCTGGTGTTACCAGTATATCGATGGAGCCGGTGTTTAAATCCAGTTGTTCCATCAACCGGCGGATCTGGTCACCGATGGCCGGCGGAAGCTGGTAAGGAACGTTCCGGTTGGGTTTCTGATAATTGTAGTGCCGCATGTCTACGCGTGTTTGCGGGTCTTGCTGGCTGAGGATGGCCATGGTATAACAGGTGCCGTTGAGGAAAAAGACGCGTAGCTCATATTTTTTTTCTACATAGGCCACAAACAGCCCCGGCATAAACCGGTCTGGTAGCTTTTCGATATCTTCTGCTGTAAACAATGCATTGTATTGCCGGTACGACCTGTTCTCCTCATTAAAAAAACAAACATCGCTGACGGGCTTTGTCAGGATTTTCCCCTGTTTGTCCGCAAACGTTTTTACCGCGCTTCGTTGGCTGAAAACGCCGAAGTCAGGTACGGTGAGCCCGACTCTCCTGGCGGCATCCATCACCACGAGGCGATTCATTCTTCTGTTGCCATGGCCGCTCAGGTTCGGTATTTTCGCCAGCCGGGTATGAAGCAGCTCTACGATGTAACGGAGCTCGGTACTTAGTTGCGCAGCGATAGCCTCCGGTGCGCTGCGGGGTTGCCATGCTTCATCTGGCATGAAAGCGCCTCTGCGGTACCAGTAAGCTTTTACCTCGCTGAAGTCCAGTGTCTTGTTACCTTTAAAGTAAAGAATGATCCTGTCGTTTTCGATAAAAATGTCATCGATAACGTCTTTATCGCTGACCAGCATCACGGGATGCCCCATTGCTGTTATCCACCGTACGACGGAGAGGGTGGTGGTATCGCCTTCCCCGGAAAGTATCAGTATCATAAAAGAGGCTTTGTTTGAATACCTGCCGGAAGTGATTGAACGCCCCGGCAGGTGTGCTATGCATTAGAATGGCGGATTAATCGGCCCACATAAATTTTACCTGGTGGCCGCCGGAGTCCACTCCTTCGGATCCTTCCAGTGTTTGTCCGTCGGGTGCATCGTGATGGAAGTAGGTAACGGTGCCCCAATAGTTACGCACGGTGTAGCGGTAATCTCCGCCGGATACCTGCGCGAGTTCGTGGCCTTCGAGGGCCTGATTAAAACTTGAAAATTGTTCCAGTGTTTTCATGTTGGATTGAATGTTTGGGATGAAGAAATTAATCATGCCAGTAGTGGCTTACCTTGTTACCGCCGGAATCAACGCCATCGGACCCGTCCAGGGTCTGTCCGTTGTACTCGTAGTGATAGTAGGTGATAGTACCGTAATAGTTACGTACCGTGTACTCCCAGTTCCCGCCGCCGGTTACTTGTTGCAGTTCATGGCCTTGCAGCCCTTGGTTGAATTTTGAGAATTTTTCCAGTGTTTTCATGTGTTTGGATTTTGTGATAGATAATAAGGCATCCTCCATAGGCGAGGCGCCCGGTTAACATTTTTTTTCTATATTTGTCTACATAGGTTTTCTTAAGAATTGTTGCCCTGTAGCAGAACGATCTCCCGCAAAATAATCAGTTAGTGTAACCAGCAGGGGAGATTATAAACATTCGTTGCACAGTTTTATATATCTGTTTTTATGCAAAAGACAACACCAGGAACCCCTGTTATAAAAACAATCGGTATTGTTGAAGATGAAGCCGACATCAGAGCAGATCTGTTGTTATTGCTCCAACCGTATAAAGACTTCCAGATAGCGGGTACTGCGGATACCGTGGAAGCGGCATTGGACATGGTACAAAAAAAACGCCCTGACATCCTGCTGTTGGATATTCAACTGGGGCATCAAACGGCGTTTGACTTATTAGACGCGTTGCAACCTCCTTTTCCTCATCTTGTTTTTATTACCGCTTATGATCAGTATGCCATTAAAGCTATCAAGTACGGGGCGCTGGATTATCTTTTAAAGCCGGTCAACGGGCAGGAATTAACAGAAGCGCTGGAAAAAGCGACCGCACTGCCTTCGCCGGAGGAGATCAGGAAATCCCTGGAGGTGGTCCGGGCATCTTTCAGGACGGACCATACGCCAACGGAAATTGTTTTACGGACCCAGCAAACCGTCGATATCGTACCTTTTAAGGACATTTTGTTTTGCCGGGGCAGCGGATGTTACACCACCTTCCACCTGCAGCATAAAAAACCGATCGTGGTGAGCAAGCCGATGAAAATATATGAGACGCTGTTGCCTGAAGGGAGTTTCCTGAAACCGCATCAGTCCTACCTGGTGAACCGTTCCTTCATAAAAGGGTACCATCGTGACGGTTATCTGTTGTTGCAGGGAGGAGACCATGTGCCTGTATCTGTGAGAAAGCGGGAGCAGGTGATGAGCTATTTTAACAGGTAAACAAAACATCCACGTTACACAACCAACATCTATTCATGGACCATCTGCAGAAAACGATTTTATACTGCCTGTGTGTACCGCTGCTCGTGGCTTGCCGCCAGGGTACCGGAGACACTGTCGCTAAAAAGAGCAAAGCAAAAGAAGACAGTGTTTACACGTTTATCAACGACCGCTTTAATATCTTTCTCGCCAATCATGACATTGAAAAGGCGCGGCAGTTTTTGGACAGCATCATTCCCGTGATGGAAAGTTTCGGGACCACCCGCATGGAGATAGAAGGGTTGCTGTTCCGGGGTTCTTTCTATAAGGCTTCTTCCCAGCTGGACAGTGCCCTGTATTTTTACAACAAGGGGCTGGAGTTGGCATTGCAAAAGGATACCAGCCGAAAGCTGGTTATAGCTGCCAATTTTGGCATTGGAGAAATTTATCAACGAAGGAAGAACTATACGGAAGCGCTCCCCCGGATCAGGGAGGCCTATGAATTCAAACGTACACACGATACCGCCTATCCCGGTTATGCGGCTTACCAGCTGGCCGTACTGTACCGCCAGATGGGAGAAGGAAACCTGCAGAAAAAATATCTGCTGGAGGCATTCGGGCGTACCTATAATCCCCGGTTAAAGCGGGTGTTGGCCAATGATCTGAAAAACTACTACAACTACCACGGAAACCTGGATTCTTCGTTATATTATCTCGATAATTACATCATACCGGATACCAGCCTTCACCATCCGATATACGAATCCGCCAAATATGAGGACAAGGCCTCTATCCTGCGGCAGCAGGGTAAAACGGATGAGGCGCTTAAAGCTGTCTTCACGGCGATGGACATACAGCGTCAGGCGAAAAAGCGCCCCCCGGTGACGTATTATAACGTTGCGAATATTTATATCGAGCGGAAGGACTACCGCAAAGCGCTGGTATATCTCGACAGTTGTATCGCGATCCTGAAGGAGAAGCAGCAGGACACCACGTTGTCCATGTCCACAGACCTGGAGAACAGCGCCTGGGAGCAGAAGGCGGGCGCGCATTATATGCTGGGCCAGTACAAAGCCTCTGCCGAAGCCTATTACGCATCGCTGGCTGCCCTGAACGCCTATACCGATTCTGCCTATGCCGGGCGGGTAAGAGAGCTGGAAGATCAGTACGGGTTGAAAGCCAGGGATGCCCAAATCTCCAACCTGGCAGCCATCAATAAAAGCACGCAGAAAGTCAACCGCCTGCAAGGGATTATCATCGCCGGGTTCATTGCTTTCGCCCTGTTATCGGGCGTTCTCTTTGTGCTGTTCTATAAGCGCCGCCAGCTCCGGGAAAAGCTCCGGCAGGCCGAAATGGAGCAGAAGCTGCTACGCAGCCAGATGGAGCCTCACTTTATTTTCAATACGCTGGCGGTGTTACAGGCGATGATCCGCAACAAGGAAACCGAAAGGTCGCTCAGCTACCTTTCTTCCTTTGCCAGCCTGCTCAGGGCCAGTCTCGAACATTCGCAGGCCGCGTTTGTGGCGCTGGACCAGGAGGTAACGGCCCTTACCAACTACCTCGACCTGCAGGCGCTCCGGTTTAAAAACAGCTTCGATTACACCCTGGCACATCCTGACGATATGGACGACGTCTTTATTCCGCCTATGCTGCTGCAGCCTTTTGTGGAGAACGCCATCCAGCACGGCGTCCAGGAGCTGGGTTATAAAGGGAAAATATCCGTTGACATCAGAAGGGAGGCGGATATGCTTCATTGCATCATTGAAGACAACGGAAAAGGCGTGCTGCAACCGAAGCCATCTATGGCTGGGGGCAAGCCGTCACTCTCTACCCATATTAACAGGAAACGCCTGGAAATGCTCAGCCGGCAGACAGGCAAACGTTTCAGGCTGGAAATCACTGATAAGGCTACGCTCAACGGAGGTAAGGGAACGATCGTAGATATCTATTTCCCTTACCTCGAAGAAATTGATTGAAATAACAAACACAGGATCACTTACAGCCATCGGGCGTAGTAGAGGAGTAGGAGTATTTACCGTCAACATAGTAATCCTCCGTGATCCAGGTGCCGGCGGCGGTGATCTCCTGGCTGAATTTAATCATGGTGTATCCACCCTGGCCGCCCTGGGCGCCGGTCATTTCTTCCTGGCTCAATTGCGCATTGAAAGCAGAAAATTTCTCCAGTGTTTTAACATTCTCGTTTCGCATGTGATTGTTCCACCCCTGTTTTGTTGATGGAGTGGCTCCTGGTACAAGATTAGGTGGATCATCCCTATAAAAGAAAAATAACAAATATCCGTGGGCGTTTTTTAAATATTTGTAATCAAAAGGTCTCTCAAGTCGACTGTGTTCATGTAGAATTAAAATTCTACATTGCAATCCGGTAATACCTGTAAAATGAAATTTAATTTTTTAAAGCCCGTAAACGAATGATTAACCCAACCAACAAAATATACAGGCAGCAAATCATAGAAGGGGTTTCCATCCCTGCTATTATCCATAATGACAGCTATTTTTTTGTCGACCTGGACGTGTATGCAGACGGCCGGGTGAACTGCTGGAATTTTGAAGATATGGAGCATTTTATAAAAGATGTGAACAGAGGTTGGGTAACATTATCCATTCCGGATAACCGTAACATTTCCATTCATGGTCTGGGTAGCTGGGCCATTACCGGTGGGGCATGGTTATTTACCCCTGAAAAGTTTATCGGCTACGTCCGGGAGCTGGTAAAAACGCTCAATCCGGGAATGCTCAATATGTATAAGTACCATAAAAAGGTAATCAATGGCGTTGCTATTGGAGAGAGCGGAAATGGACATCTCTATAAGGAAAATAAAAAGAGCCCTCATGATATATTTCCTGAAACAATCGTTGGCGATGGATTAAACGTGTTTTATAAATTAAAGGGAGACTATCATTTGGTGAAGCTGAATATTTTTCCCGACCAGACATTTCAATTGTGCCGGTTAGAAATGCCTATGGAGCTGACGACGGCGGAGTTGGAGGAAATGATCGCCTCAGCGGTCATTGTCACAGCGCCACCGGTGGGTGCACGGGTGCATATATACGGCCTGGGTAGCTTTACAGTGAAAGAGGCAGATTACGCAGTAGATATCCGGGAGAAACTCATTGAAATCCGGGAGATCGTCCGGGGCCTCAATGGGGAGCCTTCCAGTGTCCAGGTTTGCAGGGAGGCATATCAGCAATATATAGCCGATCCGACGGCCCGTAATAAAGCGCTGCTGAAGGTTAGCTACGAAAATGTGCCTGACCACCATAAAATGTATGTGGGAGATATGGATACAAAAGATATTGCTGTCAGAATGATCATTTATGGTGAACAGGAAATTGAGCAGTGGTCTCATTACCGGTTGGCGAAGAGACTGGGAGAGCAGCTGCCGTCAATCAATATACCTAAGCCGAAAGACGAAGATCAGTAGACGGGATTTACAATAACCCCTTTTGTTTCATCAATTCGTTCTGGTCCTCATGCGAAATGTACATGATAATCTTTGGCGCGCCGTTTAAATAAAGAAAATAGGAAATGTCGAAAGTGAGCAGCTCGTCGCCGGTCTTTTCATATTTTGCTCCCCAGGTGACTGTCGCCTGCGTATAGCCGTTGCTGATGGGTGTTTCTTTCAGGCGGACAACCTCGATGCTTTGCATACCGGTTTGGCGGTTGAACTGCTCCACCTGCTTCAGCCACTCAATGAAACTGTCGTCGTTTTTGAAGGCGCCGTTGTTCCCGGGAATAGCGGCGATAAAATTCTCCGCATAAAAACCGGTAATGCCTTTAAGGTCATTGTTGTTGTTGGCTGCCGCATATCTTTCAAAGAATGCTTTCAGGTTTTTGGTGTCTTCCATGGTGAAAAATTTTGAGTGAATGCCGCACTGCTATGATGCCGCGACCCTTTGCGGCGTAGTAGATCCGGCTCCGTTAGCATACACAAAAACCATGTCATTTCTTCTGTAGAAGCTGAGGCTGCTTATTGTTTCCTGCCGGGAGGAAGCGTTACTGGAGGAAAAGCGTTTTCAGCCGGACAATCGATGCTGATAACGGGAGCGCCGGCTACAGTAATGGATTGATGGCTTTTTTGCGGTGTTATTTTCTCTACCGGACCGTTTTTAACGTACAGCTCCTTACGGAAGGCTTTAATCCTGTCCTGGTTTAATTGCTCATATCTTGTTTCCAGCAGCTGTGGAAGCGAAGCCGGCGCATCGGGCTGTTTTTGCAACTCAATGTTGCCCAGGAGGTAGTGCCCGTCCTTGTATTCGACCGTGATATTCCGTTGGCCCCGGGGAAAGGCGTTATTGTTGACCAGGAGATAAATTTCATCATACTTTTCCGGGACCTGGAAATGATATACATACGCAGCGGTGTCTTTGCCGCTGGCGGGGAGTTTTATCGCCACAGTGATGTCGTTACATTCCTGCCGGTTTACCCTGACGTATTCGTATATGCTGTAGTTACATTTGGGTTCTTCCCGGTACACCCGCCGGAAAGATGTTCCCGGGTCACCGGGGCTCATCCGGATAAAGGCTGCTTTATCGGCAAAACCGCTGAAGCATATGGTTCCGCCGTGTTTGTTCCCTGTAGATACATACAGGTCCACCAGGTCCGATTGCCCCAATTCGAAGCTGATTTTGTTTTTATTGACTGGCTTCCACTTGCCACTGATATATTTGTTTTCAACAAAAATGTAGAACCGCCCTGCTTCATCCAGGATGAAATGCGCCTTTTCTTTGGAGCCGTCTATAGAGGCGGCGGTATAGTATCCGGGGAACTGGGCCAGGGAGGGCGGGATGCCGGCGAATAAAAGCAGGAGGAATACAATGTGACTTTTCATATAAAATCCGGGTTACGCTATGATGCGTGCCTGTCAAGTCTTGCGTCTGTGGCAATTACTTGCTGGCTGCGAGCGATAAAGATAATAAATTAAACAGGATAGTCCGCTTCCTGCTTAGAAACCAGCCTTTTATAATTATAATAGTCAAATTGACATTTATTATTTATCTTTAGCGGACCACGTTTATGAACCGTTTTAAAGCATCGTATGATTATGAATAGGATAAAAATCATCCTCGTTATCTTTTCCCTATCAGCTACACAAGCCTTTTCGCAGTCAAAAGCGGTACGCATCTCCAGTCCGGACCAGCAGATACAGGTGTCTGTATGGTGTGGCGCGGAGGGGGATGTCCGCTACCTGGTGAAGCATCGCAACACCATTGTCATAGACACTTCCTCCCTGGGCCTGACGCTGGCAGATGCAGACTGGACGCGGCAGCTAAGCCTGGTGTCGGTCTCCGGTACCCGTCAGGTCAGTGACAGCTACCGCATGGCCTTTGGAAAAAAATCCACCGTCAGCTACAATGCGCACCAACGGGAGCTGCATTATGTCAATAACAAAAAAGCGCCGATGTCTATCGTATTCCAGGTGTCCAACGATGCCGTGGCATTCAGGTATCTGTTGACCGGTAAACCGGCCGGCATCCGGCAGGTGGTGAAAGAAAACACCGCTTTTAATTTCCCGGAGAGAACAACGACCTGGCTGCAGCCCATGCAGGTGGCCAGATCGGGATGGGAAGGCGTAAACCCGGCTTATGAAGAGCATTATCGCGCTGAGGTTCCCGTTGAAAAAGTGGGAGAGAACAACACCGGCTGGGTATACCCGGCGCTGTTTAAAGTGGGCGACAGCTGGGCGCTCCTGACGGAATCGGGACTGGATAGCAACTACTGCGCTACGCGTTTAATTTCAACCGCTACGCCCGGAGCGTTTACCATCGGATTCCCCGACCCCAGGGAAGTTATTACCGGCAAAGGATACCTGCCGCAGGGAACATTACCGTTTTCTTCGCCGTGGCGGGTGGTAACCATCGGTTCGCTGGAAACCATCATCACCTCTACTGCCGGCACAGACCTGGCAAAACCCGCTGTCCTTTCCAATACGTCTTTTGTCAAACCCGGTAAGGCTTCCTGGAGCTGGATCAATTCCAAAGATGATTTTATCACCTATGAGGAACAGGTCCGGTACATCGATCTTGCGGCGGACATGCATTGGCAATACTGCCTGATAGATGTGGACTGGGACCGCAAAATTGGTTACGACGGCATAAAAAAGCTGGCTGACTATGCAAAAACAAAAAACGTGTCTTTGCTGCTTTGGTATAACTCGGCAGGAGACTGGAACACGGTAAAGTATACGCCCAAGGGCCTGATGCTGACGCATGAAAGCCGCATGAAGGAGTTTGCCCGCATCAAAAACATGGGCATTAAAGGTGTGAAGATCGATTTTTTTGCGGGCGACGGGCAGTCCGTGATACAATATTACATTGACATCCTGAATGACGCGGCCGCCAATGGATTAATGGTCAATTTCCACGGCGCTACATTGCCGAGAGGATGGGCGCGCACTTATCCTCATCTGCTGACTGCCGAGGCGGTGAGAGGCTTTGAAAACGTGACCTTCGGTCAGGGCGACGCAGACAGGGAAGCGGAGATTTGTACCATTCTGCCCTTCACCCGGAACGCTTTCGATCCCATGGATTATACACCGGTCAACTTATACAAGGTGCAGTCCAACACCCAACGCAAAACCACCAACGCATTTCAACTGGCGCTGTCGGTATTGTTCCTGTCAGGCATACAACATTATGCCGAATCTCCGGAGGGCATGTCGAAAACAAGCGACGATGTAAAATCTGTATTGAGGGGACTGCCCGATACCTGGGACGAAGTGCGGTTCGTCGGTGGTTATCCCGGCAGGTATGTAGTGATCGCGCGGAGAGCAGGTACAAAGTGGTACGTCGCAGGCATCAATGCACAGGCATCGGCACAAAAGGTACTTGTTGACCCGGCTGCTCTGGGTAAAACAAAAGGCCGGCTGATCACCGAAGGAAACGACGCATTCTCTTTTAATATAACAGCTGTCAGCAAAGCGGTAGAAGTGGACATCAAGGCTGCCGGCGGTTTTTTGATGGTATTGGAGTAGATAATCTTTTATAATTGTTAATTTGACATTAATTTATGCCGTTTTTGTACCAGGCGCCAGGCCGGTAGTGGCCGGAACAGGTTAAAATAAGGTAACAATTAACTACAATCGGGTAACCTGGCTGAAAAGGATTGAGATATTTTTAAAGTGTTGTACCATCTCTAACCGGGTTGCCCGATAAAAATAATCTATGTCAGATCAACCAAAATCCTTCCGGCGTTCATTCGGTCTGCTCGACGCCACCATGGTAGTAGCCGGCTCTATGATCGGCTCCGGAATATTTATCGTCAGCGCCGATATTACCCGTAACACCGGGTCTGCGGGCTGGCTGGTCCTTATCTGGGCCATCACCGGTCTGCTCACACTCACCGCCGCCCTGAGCTACGGGGAGCTGAGCGGCATGTTCCCGAAAGCAGGCGGACAATATGTGTACCTGAAAGAAGCTTTTGGCCCGCTGCCGGCGTTTTTGTTCGGGTGGAGTTTTCTCACCATCATACAGGCCGGCTCCATCGCTGCCGTAGGTGTGGCCTTCGCCAAGTTCTCCGCTTATATTTTCCCGGCTTTAAGCGAAAAGAATGTGATCGCCCATCTGGGATTTACCACCATTTCATCCGCGCAGCTTACTGCCATCCTGCTCATCGTGTTCCTTACCTTTATTAACACCAGGGGGGTCAAAGAAGGGAAGGTGATCCAGACTGTTTTCACACTCACCAAAATAGCGGCGCTGATCGGGCTGATCATCTTTGGGTTGATGGCTGCCAGCCGGCATACCTGGACTGCCAACTGGCAAAGCGGGTTTTCGCTGGGGAAACTGGAGGCCGGTCACTCGCAGCTGCTGCCATATGCCGGTTTCACTGTCATGGGCGCTATCGCCGGAAGCATGGTGGGCAGCCTGTTCAGCAGCGATTCCTGGAACAACGTCACCTTTATTGCCGGGGAGATCAAAAGGCCGGAACGCAACATCGGGTTAAGCCTTTTCCTGGGTACGCTGATGGTGACAGCCATTTACGTGCTGACCAACCTGATGTATCTCGGGGTGATGCCGCTGCAGGAAATTGCTTTCGCGGAAAACGACCGTGTAGGCGTAGCAGCCTCCCGGTACATTTTCGGCGCAAAAGGTACGGTAATCATTGCCGTGCTGCTGATGGTATCCACCTTTGGGTGTAACAACGGCCTGATTTTATCCGGCGCCAGGGTATGTTATTGCATGGCAAAAGACGGCCTCTTTTTCAGCCAGCTGGGAACGCTCAACAAAAACGCCGTTCCCGGTAAGGCCCTGTGGCTGCAATGCATATGGGCGTCCATGCTTTGCCTGAGCGGCCGCTACGGGCAACTGCTGGAATATGTCATCTTTGTGGTGCTGCTGTTTTATATCCTTACTATCGCCGGTATTTTCCGGTTGCGCCGCCAACGGCCGGACATTCCCCGTCCTTACAAGGCGGTGGGTTATCCCTGGCTGCCACTGTTGTACATCATCAGCGCTGCTATCATCTGCCTCGCCTTATTGGTGTACAAACCCCTGTATACCTGGCCGGGGCTGGGCATCGTATTGCTGGGCATCCCGGTGTATGGCTGGTACCGGAGAGCGCGTCCGCAACAGGTAGCCGCTTCACGTAACGGGCAACTGGTAAAATTTTTAGTCATGATAACGGTTTCAGGAGGGGTCTCCGCGCACGCCACCGCACAACAAAAAACAACGAAAGCGCTGTACGAACAAACCAGCGAAATCAATAACCTGATGGTGCCGTATTATGCGGACAAGGGCAATCTCGAAAGATATTATTTTATTGAAAACTCCCCGGAACGGCGGGAACGGCTGAAGGAGCTGTACAACGGATACCTGCAACGGTTACAGGAAATTGACTTTGAACCGCTGCCCGCCGGATCGAGGGTAGACTATATCCTGTTCCGCCGTGAGCTGCAGGAACAACTGCGCCTGCTGGAAACGGAAGCGCAGCAATGCCATCAGCTGGACGCCTGGTTTTCTTTCGCCGGTGATATTTACCGGATAGAAAAGGCACGAAGGAGAGGCGGCAGACCGGATGCCGCCGGCGTTGCCGCGGTTTATCACCAGGCGGCCCTCTTCATCCGGGAGAAAGAGAAACAACGGGAAGGAAGCCATACGCCGGACATTCATCTGCTGCGCCGTGCTGCCGGCACTACCCGCGGACTTCAGGCAGCGCTGGAGAGCATACATACTTTTTACAACGGTTATGACCCGCAGTATTCCTGGTGGGCTGCCGGGCCTTACCGCGAACTGGATACCGCGCTGAAAAGTTATGCCACCCTGTGGGCTAAAAAAATCAGTACTGCGCCGGGTGGCAAAGACGATGGCAGCGGCATCACCGGTCACCCTATAGGCCGTGAAGAACTGGTGCGGCAGCTGCAGTATGAAATGATCCCTTATTCACCGGAAGAACTGATTGACATTGCCAACAAGGAATTTGCCTATTGTGATGCGGAGATGCTGAAAGCAGCGGCAGACATGGGCCTGGGGAAAGACTGGAAACAGGCGCTGGAAAAAATAAAAAACAGTTACGTGCCTGCCGGCGAGCAGCCGCAGGCCATCATGAAATTGTATCATGAATCTATCAGTTTCCTGAAAGAACATGAGTTGCTGACCATCCCGCCCATGGCGGAAGAAACCTGGCGCATGATCATGATGACGCCGGAGCGGCAGCTGGTAAACCCGTTCTTTACCGGCGGAGAGGAACTGAGCATTTCCTATCCGACGGACAGTATGAGCGAAGCTGATAAGCTGATGAGCATGCGGGGCAACAACCCGCACCTGTCACGTGCGACGGTGCATCACGAACTGATTGCCGGCCACGGCCTGCAACAGTTTATGACCAGCCGGTATAAAACATACCGTCATTTTGAAACGCCTTTCTGGATAGAAGGCTGGGCGTTGTACTGGGAGATGCTGTTGTGGGACATGAAATTCGCCCGGTCGCCCGAAGATCGCGTGGGTATGTTGTTCTGGCGTATGCATCGCTGCGCCCGCATTATCTTCTCCCTGAATTACCACCTCGGCAAATGGACACCGCAGCAATGTGTGGATTTCCTGGTCAACAGGGTAGGGCACGAGCGTGCCAATGCGGAAGGAGAGGTGCGCCGCTCATTTGCCGGCGATTACAGCCCGTTATACCAGGTGGCCTATATGATCGGCGGCCTGCAGTTCATGGCGCTGAAACAGGAGCTGGTAGACAGCGGAAAAATGACTTACCGCCAGTTCCATGATGCCATCCTGGAAGAAAATATGTTACCGGTAGAACTGATCCGTGCTTTGCTAACCGGTAAAACGATCACAAAAGATTTTAAAACAAGCTGGCGCTTTTACCAGCGCTGACCTGGTTGATCAACCGTAGTTGTTATGAAGAAATTACTTTTTGCCTTGCTGGCGCTGTGTACAGGAACAGCGCAGCTTTCTGCCCAGTCTTATGTGCCCGGCCGGCATGACACAAAGATAAAAGTCGGCCCCGGTGTGCCGGTACATGCGTATACCTTCCCCCTCGGAGAAGTGCAGCTATTGGATAGCCCGTTTAAACAGGCTATGGAGGCGGATGCGCGATACCTGCTGGTGATATCGCCGGACAGGCTGCTGGCAGACTTCCGCAATCATGCAGGCTTAAAAGCGAAAGGAGAACGCTATGGCGGTTGGGAATCTACCGGTCTGGCCGGGCATACGCTGGGGCACTACCTGTCGGCCTGCGCCCTCCAATATGCCGCCAGCGGGGACAAACGGTTTCTCGACCGGGTCAACTATATCATACAGGAGCTGGAAGAATGCCAGTGGCACCGCAAGACCGGTTACCTGGGCGCTATCCCCGGCGAAGATACGCTGTGGGCACAGGTGAAGGCAGGTAACATCCGTTCCCGGGGATTCGACTTAAACGGCGGCTGGTCGCCCTGGTACACCGTACACAAAATCATGGCCGGCCTGCTGGATGCTTATCTCTATTGTGATAATAAAAAAGCGCTGACCATCGAAAAGGGAATGGCTGACTGGACAGGTACCATCGTTGATCATCTGCCTGACTCCCTCATACAAAAAATGTTGTTGTGCGAGTATGGCGGCATGAATGAGGTGCTGGTCAATACCTATGCGCTGACGGCAGAGAAAAAATACCTGGACATGTCTTTCCGGTTCCACGACCAGCGTGTCCTCGATTCCCTGGCCGCACAGCTGGACGTGCTGCCTGGCAAACATTCCAACACCCAGATACCGAAGGTAGTAGGCTGTATCCGTCGCTATGAGCTGACCGGCAGCCGGCAGGACAGCACCATCGCCGCTTTTTTCTGGAACACCGTGACCGGCCATCATTCCTATGCGCCCGGCGGCAACAGCAACTACGAATACCTGGGGCCTGCGGACAAGCTGAATGACCAGCTTACCGACAATACCATGGAGACCTGCAACACCTACAACATGCTGAAGCTGACGCGGCACCTGTTTGCGCTGCGTCCGGCCGCTCACCTGATGGATTATTATGAACGCGGGTTGTACAATCATATCCTGGCTTCACAAAATCATCAGAACGGCATGATGTGTTATTTCGTTCCGCTGAGAATGGGCGCCCGCAAGGAGTTCAGCGATTCTTTAAACACTTTTACCTGCTGCGTGGGCTCCGGCATGGAGAACCACGTGAAATATGGCGAAAGCATTTATTTTGAAGGGGCGGACGGCAGCTTGTATGTGAACCTGTTCATTCCTTCCCGCCTGCAGTGGCGTGACCGGAATGTGGTCATAGAACAGACGACGCTACTGCCGGCAAACGACCAGGTACTGTTTACCATCCGCACGAAGAAGACAGCTGCTTTCCCGCTACGCATCCGCAAACCACGCTGGGTGAAAGAAGGGATGCAGGTGCTGGTGAACGGTCAGGCACAAACGAATGTTCATGCCGGTGCAGACGGTTATATTTCACTGGACCGCCCGTGGAAAGACGGTGACCAGGTAACGCTGAAGCTTCCCATGGGCATCTACAGCGAAGCTATGCCGGACAATCCAGGTAGAATCGCCTTGCTTTACGGGCCGGTGGTGCTGGCCGGCACGCTGGGTGAAAAAGAGCCGGACCCTGTTACCGGTATCCCGGTGTTGGTTACGCCGGAGCGTGACGCTGCCAAATGGACAACCCGCGATCCGCAGCATCCCCTGGTATTTCATACCAGCAAGGTGGGCCGGCCGCAGGAGCTGCAGCTGGTGCCCTTCAGCACCGTACAGCACGAACATTACAGCGTTTACTGGGATATCTTCACACCCCAGGAATGGGCGGTGCAGCAGGAACGCTATGCCGCAGCCAAAAAAAGACAACAGGAGATAGAAGCCAGTACGGTAGATATGTTGCGCCTGGGCGAAATGCAGCCGGAAAGGGACCATCATTTTACAGCAGATAAAACCAATACGGGGGAAGACCACGGCCGTAAATGGCGTATAGCCGACGACGGGGGAGCGCTGACGTTCACCATGAAGGTGGATAGCAGCACGGAGAACAGTCTCCTCTGTAATTATTGGGGGATGGACAACCGCTACCGGGTATTCGATATCTTCATCGACAATATAAAGGTGGCCACCGAAGATCTTAATAAGTACAAGGCCAGCAAGTTTTATGAAATCGTATATCCTTTACCGTTAACAGTTACCCGGGGTAAACAAACGGTAACGGTAAAACTGCAGGCACATCCGGGCAACAGTGCCGGACCTGTATACGGACCGGTAAGAATGATCAGGGGCGCCCTTCCGGGCACCGTTCAGGTGAAGAAGGATTATCCTATTCAGCCGGTGCCCTTTACGCAGGTACATGTATCTGATAGCTTCTGGGCGCCTAAAATAAAAGTCAACGCCGAGGTGTCGATCCCTTATACGCTGGAGCAATGTAAAAAAACGGGGCGTATCGACAATTTCCTTCGGGCTGCCGGCAAGCTCCGGGATGATAAGATGACTGAGTATACCTTCGACGATACAGACCTGTACAAAGTGATCGAGGGCGCGTCATACGGGTTGCAGGTGCGGAAAAACCCGGAACTGGAAAAGTACCTGGACACCCTGATCGCCATTATCGGCGCGGCACAGGAAAAGGATGGCTACCTGTATACTTTCAGGACGATGCAAACCACCCATCCCCATGCCTGGATGGGCGCCAGGCGCTGGGAAAAGGAAGAAGACCTGAGCCATGAACTGTATAACTCCGGCCACCTGTTTGAAGCTGCGGTAGCGCACTACCAGGCAACGGGTAAGAGAACACTGCTGGACATCGCCATCAAAAATGCCGACCTGCTGGTCAGCGTATTCGGATTTGGCAAGGAAGAACGTTTTCCCGGTCACCAGATCGTGGAAACAGGGCTCACCAAAATGTACCGGGTAACCGGCAAAAAAGAATACCTCGGCCTGGCTAAATTTTTCCTCGATGTGCGCGGTCCGGGTAAACCTAACAGCGGGGAATATAACCAGTCTTATAAAAAGGTGACGGAGCAGCATGAAGCGGTGGGACATGCAGTGAGGGCAGCCTATATGTATACCGGTATGGCCGATGTGGCAGCGCTGACCGGCGACCGGCAGTATTTGTCTGCCATTGATGATATCTGGCATGACGTGGTGGAGAAGAAATTATATGTTACCGGCGGGATTGGTGCTACAGGCAATGGAGAAGCTTTCGGACGGGCGTATGAACTGCCCAATATGTCGGCCTATGCGGAGACCTGCGCCGCCATTGCCAATGTGTACTGGAACAGCCGCATGTTCCTTCTGCATGGCGACGCCAAATATATCGACGTGATGGAACGTACGTTGTACAATGGTTTGCTCAGCGGCGTATCTCTCAGCGGCGACCACTTTTTTTATCCCAACCCGCTGGCATCTATGGGCCAGCATCAGCGGAGCGCGTGGTTTGGGTGCGCCTGTTGTATTTCCAATATGACCCGCTTCCTGCCTTCTATGCCCGGGTATGTCTACGGACAGAACGGGAATCACCTGTATATAAACCTCTTTGTGGGCAATACGGCAGATATCACATTGCCCGCAGGAAAGGTAACGGTCACCCAACAGACCAACTATCCATGGGACGGGAAGACAGCCATAGCGGTCCTTCCCGCCAAGGCCACCACTTTCACATTGCATATCCGCATCCCGGGGTGGGCGGTTAACAGGCCCATACCGGGTGATCTCTATTTCGATGCACCCGGCACGCCGCAGAAAAAGATCCGCATCCTGCTGAACGGAGAGCCGGCGTCCTACCGCATGGAGAAAGGGTATGCTGTACTGGAGCGCACCTGGAAAGCCGGTGACAGGATCAGCCTGGATTTCCCGATGGAAGTACAAAAGCTGATGGCCGACAGCCTGGTGGAAGCGGATAAAAGCCGTTTCGCCCTGCAACGGGGGCCGCTGGTATACTGCCTCGAAGGCCCGGATAATAAAGATGCCGCCGTGCAGCATATTGTGGTGAGTAAAAATGCCACCGTGAAGGCGGTGTACAAGCCTTCCTTACTGAACGGCGTTACCGTGCTGGAAATGAAGGGGACGTCGTTCAGCAGGCAGGCGAACAGCGACGTGGTGTTGAAGTCGGTGCAAACGGTAACGGCTATACCGTATTATGCCTGGGCCAACCGCGGCCCCGGTGAAATGACGGTGTGGATTCCCTATGAAGCTGCAGCTGCCCGTCCCGGGCCGGCGCCGTCCGGGAATGGAAGGTGAAATAATACCATGTCATCAAAATGCGTTCTCTTCGCCCCTGATCGTATTCCGGATGGTTAAAAATATAATACGCAGGTCCAGGTATATGGACCAGTTTTCCATGTACCATATATCATGTTCAATTCTTTTGCGAAGATGCAGTTCATCGGTAATTTCCCCGCGTAAACCGCTGACCTGTGCCCAGCCCGTAATACCGGGTTTCAGAAAATGGCGGATCATATACTGTTGTATCACCCGGGAGTACTCTTCGGTATGACGCAGCATATGGGGCCGTGGTCCCACTATCGACATATGTCCCATCCATACATTGAGGAATTGCGGCATCTCGTCCAGGTTGGTTTTACGAAGGATACGGCCTATCCGAGTGAAGCGGCTGTCGTGCCGCGTTGCCTGTTTGGCATCAGCATCCTTGTTCACATACATGCTGCGTAATTTTAAGCAGGGAAAGTTCTGATTATTGCGGCCGGTACGATACTGAATAAAGAAAACAGGTCCTGCCGACTCCAGCCTGATCAGCAGTGCCAGCAACGGAATCAGCCAGGTCAGGATGAAGAGGATCACGAAACTGCTGAATACAATATCAAATATCCGTTTCCGTATCCGGTTGGCGATATCATCCAGCGGCTCGGCGCGCAATGAAATAATCGGGATGTTGTTGAAGTAATCCACGAAGATCTGCCGGTTTACAAACAACTTGAAGTCCGGCACAAAGCGGAAGTGGATCAGGTTCAGTTCTGCCTCTCTGGCCAGCGTATACAGATATGGAAATTTTTCGGGCGATAGCGTAGAGTAGATTTCGCGGATATTATGGGACTGTGCATAAGGTACACATGCTTCCAGGTTGCCAATCACCGGGTAATACGACAGCTCATGCACGTTGCTGTGCTCTTCAAAATAGCCTTCGAATTTGAGGTTGCTATTATCTTCCAACAGCTTGCCCGCCAGCTCCTTCGACAGATCGTTATATCCCAGGATCACCACTTTTTTCTCTACTCCCCTGCGATGCATAATGTGGTTGGTGACCCGGTAAAAAGTCCAGCGGCCCAGTAACGCCATCAGGATAAATCCTGAACAATAAATGAGGATGAACAGGCGGGAGTACAGTTGTTTGGAGAGAAACAGGAACAGCAATAACAATAGTAAATATAACAGGATGCTCTGCACCGTTTTTCGCGCGATACGGTCAAATGACAATTGCTGGCTCAGGAAATAGATGCCGGTCGTATACAACGCCACCATCCAGGAGAGGTTGGACGCTACAAGGAAAATGTCTGTGTTGATGTCCTGCATGCGGTCGTATCGTTGTAGCCACGCGCTGCTGAGGAAAAACAGCGCATTCAGGAAAATAAAATCCAGCATGATCAACTGGATGCTACAAATTTTAAGATATCGGTTCAACATAAAGAAGATGGTTGATCAGTAAAAAATCTATGCTACCTGTTCTTTAAAGCGCGTCATGACGGCCGAAATAGAAAGGTGGGCCGCTGCATAATCGCGTGCATTTTTCGCAATATCAGCCGTGTTTTCCCATAACGCCCTTCCAATGCCAGCCTGCAATGCTTCCTGGTTTTCGGCGTCTATCAGTATGCCGATGTTATGGCTGCGCACCAGTTCATGCAAACCGGTGCCGGCGTTCGCCGTGATCAGTGCGATGCCTCCTACTGCCAGTATGGTGGTGAGTTTGGAAGGCATTACCAGATCGCTGGCATGTGACTTCTGGATGACCAGGTGCACGTCGGCCATATTCAGAAAACGATTGAACTGTTCTGCCGGCTGCAGCGGCAGGAAAGTCGTGTTTTTTAACTGCATTTGTGCTGCCAGCTGTTCCAGTTTGGTTTTGTACGGTCCGGAGCCACAGATCAGAAATCTTACCTCCGGATGATGTTGCCATGTTGCGGCTGCGTGCAGTAATGATTCCAGTCCCTGCTTTTCACCGATGGCGCCGGAATACAATACAATTTTATCAGTGGCAGAAAAGCCAAATGCTTCTTTCAGGGATGGTCTGTCCCTTAATGGATGGAACTGCGCTGTATCCACCCAGTTGGGGAAAAGCAGTACTTCCCTGCCGGTTTTATCACTTATCTTCCGGATCATACCATCCGCGATACTGCTTATATGGTCTGCATTGCGGAGGATCAGTTGCTCCAGCTTCAGCATTATGCTGATAAGGCGTTTAGACCGGATCATGGCAAGGTCCCTGGCGGCCTCTATCTGCAGGTCCTGTACGTGGTATACAACGGCGGCGCCACGCAGTTTTTTGTATAGTACCGCCAGCAAGCCCAGGTGAAACGGCGGTGCCACCGTAATGACGATGTCAAATTTGCGGGCGCCTGTCAGCTGCAGAACTTTTATGAAAGCCGATGCGATAAAAGAGGCGTCCTGCAATATCCGTTTTTTGCCGGAAGGCGTGGCTGGCACATACTGCGGGCAGCGGTATATGGTGATGTTCCCGGTCACTTCTTTTTTAAACCACTTTTTTATGCGGTCATAGGGAGGCTGTACCGCCCATTGCGGATAATAAGGATAGGTGGTGATGACCGTACAGTCATAACCGTTATTTGCCAGCCAGCTGATCATTTCACCATTGTATTTTCCGATGCCGGTGGGCTCCGGTGAAAAGTTGCCACCTATCAGCAATACGCGTTTACCCATATACGTAATATTTAGATCCTATTTCTTCCAGCGCCACAGTATCCCCAGCATCCCTCCGGCGTTATCGGTCAGTTCACCTTTGTCCACAGCCACGGATGCGGTGAGTGTGATCCCTTTTCCGGGGAGCAGGTATCGGACTTCCTGCAACATATACCACTGGCTTTTGGCAGGGGTAAAAAGTGCCGGGTTGGTATAAGTACCGTAGTTCTTTGTATAAGTGATCAGTGTCCTGCCTGATAACTTTGCGGTGAGAAGGTACTGCAACCCAATATGCCCGCCCACTATACGGTTGTTGATAATATTGCCGCCTTTCCCGCGGAGGGAATCTTTGGGCAGGTCCCAATCCATTGGTTTGATGCCGGGGAAGTAATGTTGTCCTCTTTCTCTGTCTATGAACAGCGGAGTGCCAATGATGCGATCGTGGTAGTCCCAGCCGGTAAGGTACACGCCATTATTATAGTAGCTTTCCCTGAGCCGTTGCAGATAAAAGTCATTCGACTGTTTGGTGTAAATAAATTCTGCGGTTATTTTTTTCAGCCAGCTGCCCGGTTTTTTATTGGTAAAGCTGATGCCCAGCAGCCGGTCGATGTTCCGGATGTCGATGCCTTGTCCCGATTCGAAAGGCGTTTGCTGATAGAGCTGCAGCGCCAGTTGCTCGTTTTCCCAGTCGACCCCGCCTTCAATAACTCCCCGGTGATCACCCGGCCTGTTGGGTTGTATCGCTGTGTTACCTACGGTGCCGTCATCTTTTGTTTTTACCAGTAATACGTCCATAAATCCCTGCCAGCTGCGGGTGATGGGAGGGAGGTCTTTGCGGTGTCCTCCCCATACGGCATAATGTTGTATGCCGCCAAACAGTTTGAGTTTATTTTTCCCGATACGGAGATAAAAATTCTTTTCGTGTAGCCAGGCGTTTTTGATGAATTGATCTTTTCCCATCCAGCCGTGGCTGATCTGGCCTTTAAACTGCAGCCAGCCGTTCAGGAAAGGGACATTCGTGTATTGGGTGACAGCCAGCCCTATCTTTGGGATGGGCAGCGCATTACCGCTGACGCCCAGGGAGCCGCTGCCCAGCAAAGGGTCTGATGCCCCAATGATTTCTTCGAACCGTCCCGCCCTGATCTCCCAGTTTTTATAGCCTGCTTTTACATAACCCTGTTCGATAAAAGTGTGTCCCCCGTGGTTGTTGTTATAAACATCGAGCCCATACTTCACATAGAAATGCCCCTGCCATACCTGCTGATTGCTGAAGCCCACCTGTACAGCTACGTCTCCTTTACGGTCGCTGATGGTCCCAAAGCGGTTGGACAGCAGCCACAGCGGCAGATAATCTTTGGTGGCGATGGTCCCTGTTGCGCCGGCATGTACTTTAAGCGAGTCTGTAAGCCGTTGTTGCGCCCGCAAACAATAGCTCACGCAGATCAGCAGTAAAAAGGCAGTGCTCATTTTCATATGACCGCCGCATTTAGAAAGGTGACCGAATGACTTGTCATTTCCCGCGTACGAACGGGCAGCGCGGGATTACCGGAATAAATCATCCAGGGCTGCAGGTCCCTTGATGCCACGGCATTTACCGTCAACACGCTATGGGAGCCGCATGTGACGCCCGCGCACACCACCGCCATGGCGCCGATCCAGCCCCCGTTTTCGATATGGATTTTTCCTAGCCGGTAAGGGAAATCAGGCCGTTTGTAGTCATGGTTGCCTGTGAGCAGCAGCGCTCCCTGGGAAATACAGACATCGTTACCCAGCGTTACCTCTTCCAGGTTATCTATCCAGACACCTTCTCCCAGCCAGCAATGATCACCGATGGTCAGCCGCCAGGGGTACTTGATCCGAACTTTGGGTTTAATCACCAGCCCTTTGCCGATGGTGGCGCCGAATAGCCTTAGCAGTCCGCGTTTCAGTGCATATGGCCAGGGGAGGGCGCTGTTAAGCACATAATAATTGCAAAAGTACCAGGCCAGCACTTTCCATTTGGGACCGGCATGGTAGGTACCGGTGTTAAAAGTTGCAAGATTGGTTTTCATGTGATATCAGATATGAATGTTATAATCTTGTTTCAGCAGTGCCACCACGTCTTCCCTGGTTTCGCCGCCTTTTAGCTTCTGTTGAAACTCCTGCACATTTACGTCGACGAGCAAACGATACCAGTATCCCTGCATAAAATGAAACAAAAAGCCTTTGTATCCGTCCAGGAAGCCATAACGCAGGACATAGCGGAAGAGGAAATACATCGAGGCCCGCGCTCCGGGCGATAAGGCAGCATACACCTTTTCCTTCAGGAACCGCTTGCGTTTAGCCTGCGATCCCCGCGCCCTTAACAAACGGTCGTCTGTTTGCCAGAACCCGTACCGGATATTCAGCAGGTCCACCATTTCCCGGATCGCATAGTTGTTATGCTTGTTCACCCACCAATGGATGGAGTTTAGGTTATCGTCTACAATATGTTCATTAAACCGTATGGTATTACCTTCCGACAACACAATGTGCTCGTCCATCCAGCGCTGTTCGATGCTGCCCACGCCGTTGCGCCATATCCTTAGCAGGGTATGCGGATAAAAGCCTCCGTAGCGTATCCACTTTCCCTTAAACAGCACTTTCCGGCGTATATATATTCCCGTTATATCGCCGGCAATAGTGTTCATACGGGTTGCTATTTCTTGTTGCAGCCCGGGTTCGAGATATTCATCGGCATCCATCCGCATCACCCACGATGCCGTAATGCCGGCGTGGTCCAGCGCCCACTGAAACTGGTCCGCATAGTTGACCCATTTGCGCTGAAAGACCTTTGCCCCGTGACTTTCTGCGATGGCCACCGTATCATCGGTGGAAAAAGCGTCCACGACATAAATGGTGGTGGCTATCTGCCGCAGGCTTTCGAGGCAGCGCGACAGGTGCAACGATTCATTATAGGTGAGTATCACCACGGCCAAATCCATCTAATTGTATTTTTTATAGAGTTGTACATAAGACGATGCCAGCCGGGCATCGTTAAAATCCTCCCGGATCCGTCCGGGCGCGTTGCGGGTGATATACGTCCGCCTGAGTTTATCGCGGTACGCCTCCTCCAGCTGATCGCTGATGACCTCCGCGCTGCTGATCGGTGTAACCCAGCCCAGGTCATGGTCCCGTACATAACCCGCCAGTCCGACCTGGTCGCTGATCAGTACCGGGGTGCCGGCATATAATGCTTCTACCACCACGATGGCAAAGTTTTCGTTGCGGGAGGTGAGGGCGAAAAGATCGGTGCCGGCCAGAAAATCAAACTTGTCCCCGCTGCCTTTCCAGCCTACCCATTCTACGTTGTTGCTCATGTCCAGGGAAGCAATCAGCGCCTTTAGCGTTCGTACATATTTGTCGTCGCCGGTACCGGCAATCAGCAACCGGTAAGGGAAAGATACCCTGGAGAGTGCAAGGATCAGCAGATCGAGCCCCTTCTTCGGGTCTATGCGCGATAAAAAGCTGATCGTAAACACGCTGTTGTCTGTACGGGTATAACTCCCTTCCGGTAGCGCTACAAGGTTAAATACCAGTCCTCCTTCCCAGCCTTCGATCACCTGTTGGCACTCTGCCCATTCCAGTTCCGATGAAGCATGGAGATAGGTGCTGCGTAACAGGCGTTTGCCCATCGCTCTGTGCAATAGTTTTTTGCTGCGGTTGTTCCTGGCCGTGAGCACATAGTCACAGAACATGCCATGCGGCGACAGCAACGGTTTCAGCTTTTTCCATTTACAAATAAAGGAAGCTCCGATGACCAGGAGATTCCACCACGAGTGAATATGTATTTTATCGAACTGCCCGGCATTGGTCCAGACTGCCTTCCACAACGCCGGTGATACGTGCGTATGGTCGCCGGTGATCCGTTTAAAATAGGTCACTTTTACACCGTCTGTGATCACGGTGCTGTTGGCCGCTATGTCGAGTTCCCTGTTGCCATTGGCAGTGGTGGTGTACACCTCCACCACATGTCCCATCAGTGTGAGCTGCTCTGCCAGCCGGGCTATCACGACAACGGGGCCACCGTATATATAGGCGGGTTTATAGGAAGGAACGATAAAAAGTATCTTCATAAAAATGGGTATTATTGGTCCATCGCGTGCAGTGAATGCGCCGCGTTATTCACCATGGCGGTCATTGTCAGGTTGTCTTTTACAAAACACCTGGCCTGCCGGCCCATGGCAGCAATTTCTTCATCAGAAAGGGTGTCCAGCATATACAGGCACTCATCCATGTTTTCAAAAATCAACCCGTTATGGCCATCCCGGATATAGCTGTACTCTACGCACTGCAATACCGCTTCGCTGCGCCTGAAGGTGCATACCGGCTTGCCATAAGCCATGGCTTCCACGGCAGACAACCCAATCCATCCGGGCTGGAAGTAGAGGTCTGCCAACCCGAACAACTCCTGTTTTGTGGTGCTGTCGTATACCGCGCCAAAGTCGTGCACATGGGGGTATGGATGGAAGTCAGGTTTGTATTTTCCCGCTCCGATAATGATAAAGCTGTATGCTGTGGGGTCTGTTTCCGCGATAAGCTTCAGCAGGAGGTCAATACGCCTGCCGGCTTCGTTAAACCGGGCGCAGTAAATCAACACCCTGCCGGCGGTAATGCCGTATTTCTTTCGTAGCAATGTCTTGTCGGGGACCGGCTGCTGTAAGATCCGCTCTACTTCTGAAATAGTATTATTCAATGCTACGGCATTTAAGCGGGGCATAACCCTTCGCCACAGCTCCATTTCATGGGTGGTATAAAACCAGGTGGCGTCTGCCAGCTGCATCATCCATTTCAGCAGGCGGCTGGGCTGTTGTTCTTCCTGTACATATCGTTTCACGGATATGCCGTGTCCCCAGAGGACCACCTTTTGTTTCAGGAATGGCTTGAACAGCAGGATGATCCAGGTAGACAGGTGGGCGAAATTGAGCATCAGTACCAGTACCTTGTAGTCCGGTTTAATAATGCGCAAAGGGTTGTATAGTACAAACGGGCCTATGTTCCAGGCTGGCAGCGGTTTGACGGAAGTGCTGCCTGCAGCGAGGTTTTGTTGCTGCAACGCTGCTGTTCCGCGATAACAATACAGGTCAAACGGTGCCTGTTCCCGCAGGCGGTTGAAGAAATGCTCCCTGTAATGTGGTACCAGTGGTTGTACGATGGCTATCATACCGGCAGGTTTTTATTGGTATGAATAATACTGCTCACATCATATCCATAGATCAGCCGGCTGCCCTCATGAATAGAGTCGAAAGCCACCAAGCTGCCGTCGCGTTTCCAGCGCGGATGCAGATCGCAGTGCAGGCCACTCCTGGTGAAAGCCAGCTGCTCCAGCGAAAATGCTTTTAGTACGCCTTCATCTACTCCCTGCAGCAGGCGATCGGCAAGTTGTAAGTCTGGTTTGGTATCGATCATCCGGTAGGTGCCCAGCGTGGTTTTTTGCTGCGTGCTGTATCTGAAGAGAAACAGTGTGCGGACTCCCTGCTGGTCGGGGTAGGTGTCGCAGATCATCCAATCCCGGTCGGCCGGGCAAAACATCGGATGCCCGTCTTCTGTGATGATGTCTTTGGCGAGCATAGCAGGTATTGCGTCGTCACTGTCTTCGAGCAGCAGCCAGTTAAAGGGCGCTACCGCTTTGGCGCCTTTCCCGCGCGTGTACAATAGTTTCTTCAATACCTTTTTACCGTTGGCGATCAGGCCGGCGGGCATCATTTTATAGAGCAATGACCCGCGTAGTTTTTCGATACCGCTGCCGGTCCTGCCCCAGATGGCGATGTGTTGGTCATCTTTCCAGTCGAAATGGCTGAGGAAGCCTGTGGACAGGCATTTAAGTCCGCCTCCGTCTGTGCCGACGGTCATCAGCCGGGTCGTTTCACCACCGTCTTTCAGCTTATACCGGTGTAAAAACGCCAGCCTTGTTTGTGAAGGATTCAGCAGCAGGTGGGTGATGTAATGATGCTGCCCGAGCAAAGGGTTCATCCGGTAGTTGGCCACTGCTGCTACGGACAGCAACAGTGACTGTTCACCGGTATATATATTATGTTTAGTGATCCCGGAATCCACAGGCGCATGGATATGCGCCTGTTTGTCTGGAAGTCCGGTATAACCATATCCACCGACACGGAATAACCGCGCATAGTCTAATCCAAAAGCAATGCCTTCGTCTGTAATCACATGTGCAGGCAATGGCAATGTGGATACGCAGCGGCCGGGGCCCGTATCATAGATCCGGGCCCCCCATTTATTTCCTACGCGATCATTGACGATAAAAGTGTCTGTGCTGCCGATCCACTGCTGCCGGGCGCCCTGCGGGTAGTTATACGCATAGGTGTTGCCCAGCCGGTGAAACTGCCTGGAGGCGTCAAAATAGCCAATGCCGCATGCTACCTGCGGGTCCGGCGGCGCCGTAATATCCGGCGCCTGCAAAGCCAATAGCTTGTCGCCGGCAGCATTCCATGCTACCAGGTCATGAAACCCAAAAAAGAAATGTCCTTCTCCGGCTGATAAAATGAATTCCCTTTGCATAACTAACGTGTTGTGGTAAATGAGAATATGTCTATGGACTGTTCGCGCTGCAATAAAGCGGTCTGGTCGTGAATTTTATCGTCAATACGCTTGATCACAGCGTCCTCCGACAGATAGAACTCCGCTATGTTTTCCAGCATTTTCAGCAGCTCGGATTTCACCCGCTCCGGGATGAGAAATTCCGCGCTGATGCGATTGCCGGAGAGCGACTTTATTTTCTGGTGGAGGAATGATTTTCGATACAGCTTTACCGGCGTGGCGTTGATATTATAGAGATGGATGGCTGTCTGCCAATCCATCCATTTAAACTCCGATATGCCACTGCCTTCTGTATGCGGAGTAGATAATAAAAACCGGTGCCAGGGGACCCTCAATGCATCGGCGAGGATAGCGCCGTGCATGGCTTCGGTGATCACATACCGGGAAGCGGCAATTTCCTGCAGCGTGTGCATTACGCCCTTTTCGGCGCGTGGAGAGATGTAGTTGAACCCCAGCCGGAAACAGATGCTTTCCCAATCGAAAAAAGGCACTGATTTAAAGTAGGGCATTACGCTCACCTTGTATTTTTTAGGCAGATGCAGCAGGTTGCTGAACTCCGGTAGTTGACGGATGGCATAAGCGGCATCGGCGATATAGGGAAACTGGTTGTTAAAAGCATAGGCCGACAACGGTCCTCTCAGAAAACGGATATCCCACCGGCTGTTGAGCTGAAATGTTTTATGGGTGGGCCGCACGCCGGTGCCAAATACGATTTTGCGCTGTGTTGCCAGGTCCCGGAACAGGGGAGAACCATCGTACAGGATAGAGCCAATGCCGAGGAACACATCGGGATCGTCGTTTTTTCCCTCGCCAAACAACTGAGGCCACAGCCAACCGTTCAGGTCATCCCCGAAATTACCTTTAGGATCTCTGTAATAAACATAATTCACGGTGCATTTATTTATAGGTTAGCAATGGGTAAGGCTTTGGAGGCATAGTGGCTGTTGGTCCATGCGGTGAAATCAATGGCGCGCTTTTCCCAGCTATGTGCCGCTTTATCCACCGGCGCCGGCTTCAGTGCCCCCGACGCCAGCCGGCTGATAAGGGCAGCCAGTGAAGCCGGCGCCTGGTTGTCGAAGTAATGTCCGTCCCTGCCAAATATCTCCGCCGGCTCGCCGATATTGCCGGTAAACACCGGTTTGTTAAAAGGCAGGTACATGTAGATTTTGCTGGGACAACGGGCCCAATCCTGTACGGTATCGTTCAGCGGAGAGATAAAGGCGTCAGCGGCAGCGAAATAGGAGCTGAGTTCCTCTTCCGGCGTATAACCCAGGAACTGTACCTGTGATGATAATCCCTTCTCCTCCACGAAAGCTTTGGCCTCTTCCTGATGACGTCCGCGTCCCAACAGCAACAGGGTTGTGTCCGGACGTTCCCGGCGAATTATTTCCATGGCCTGCAACATGCTGAACAGCCCATAGTTACGGGTAAGCGTGCCCATATAGAGCAACAGCGTTTTACCGGCATACGTTTCCTTTAACTCCTGGTAACGGACGCGGGGAGATTCCACTACGTCGTTGTTGAAAGCATAGGGGGAGTAGAGTATGGGTAACTGCTTCCGGAGGAGTTGTGCCGCTTTTTTCGTATAGGTTTTACAGAGGTACCTGCTGGCACATAATAACCCGTCGGCATATAACACCGACCACTGCTCCAGTGCCAGCATGGCATATTTGCGCAGGCCCTTGTTGTCCGGGATACCAGAAGGCAGCTCTGAATGTTCAATGAGTATGATGGGCTTGTGTTTAAGTTTATTTTTTAAGATCCGGTTGCGGAAGCTGAAAGAGCAAAAGACAATGTAATCCGGGCTTATTTCATTTACCAATGCTGTTTTAATACGTACTTCTGCTGTTGCCGTGCCTTCGGGATAATAGTGTACCTGCACAGCAGCACTGCATTCCATGGCAATGCGTTTTCTGTTCTCTTCACTGTCCTGTGCAATGATCGCCACCTCCCAGCCGATGGATAGGAGCGGATTGGCCATGCCGATGGCCCGTTTCATGGTGGCAATGGATTTGATATCACCGAGTGTAATAAAGCATATTTTCATAGTGCCTGTTTTTTGCCATTTATATTTCCCCCTTTGGGGAGATGAAAACCATTGTTTTGGATGCAGGCTCCATCGCTGCTGCTTCATTTTTTTCCGTAACGCATTCATAGTATGCCCGCAGCAGGATGGCGCCGATGGCCGGGATGTTGAACCGCAGCTGCTGTACCGGTGAAAAAAGGAAGGTCCAGATTACGCCGAGGGTCATCAGCACCAGTACCGGGTATAATGCGGTGTCTGCTGCGTTGCCTACCAGGTAGCATCCCATCCTCAATAACAGGATAAACACCGCCAGCACGGCCAGGAACCCGCCGATTCCACAGTTGACCCAGGCCCCCAGCAAAATGGAGTGGCTGGGGATGAGGTGGTCGGTAGAAGTGGCCAGTTGCTCATTCATCTCTTCATTCTGGTAGAGCAGCAGGATGCGGTAATATTTGAGGTTGTCGTCTTTCGCCCAGGAGCCATGACCAAACAACGGAGCGTCGGCGATGGCTGCCAGTGCTGCAAAGGTTTCACCACGGCCGGTCATCAGCAGCTCCGCCGGGTTGTAGGGATTGTCCAGTCGCTCTATCTGCTCTGAGGCATGTTCCCCTCCCCATTCATGGCTTAGTACTGCATTTACATAACAGACATAGGCGAACTGGAACAGCAGCAGGCCTGCTATGCCGAACACCAGGAGCCGGTCGCGGGTGAGATGTATCCCACTGTTGAAAAAGTAAATGATAATGGCGCCCAGGAAAAAGATCATGCCTGTTGAGCGGGAATCCCTTGCGATACATAGCAGGCAGTATGACAGCAACAGTGCCAGCACGGCTTTCCAGTGACCTTTCCGGTATAACAAAAAAGAAAGGATATACACACCGTAGGAGAGGATGGGCACCATTTTGAATTTGAAATAGGACATGTCTGTGTCTGCATTGTCATCCGTCCATATAATGTTCTTTATGAGGGTCATACACAGAAAGAAGAAGATGGTTTTATCGTCCTTTAGTGTTTTGAACAGAAAGAGAAAAGAAAGTATAGACATGATAATGGCGGCCCATCCACGCATGAAATTTTCAGCCGTGCTCTTCACGATGAACAGGTCGGTGACCGCCTGAAAGACAAACAACGCCGTCAGTGCCACAATGATTTTGCGGAACATCGGGAAGGCCCTGAAATCGCGGATGTCGAATACAAACGGGGCGGACAGCAGCACCATGATTTCATTCAGTTTCAGCTGACCTACCAGCGCGACATTCACGCCACTGAGCAAAGTGTACAGCGCTATCTTAAACCGGTTGAGCATGGGTTGTCATTTTGCCGCGTACGGCGTAGTTAATAATCTGCTGTAATCGCTGCTTGTTGACTTCGAGACTGTATTCCTTCTGGAAATCTTTTTGCAGCAGGCTGCCTTTGTCGGTATTGCTGTCGAAACTGAGCAGTGCCTGTTTAAAGGCTGCTGGTCCGTCGGCCACTATGAAATGTTGGCTTTTGACGCCTTCCACCCCTTTGGATGTGCTGATGACCGGTGTGCTGAGCGCCATGGCTTCGAGGCATTTCAACCGGGTACCGCTGCCATGTATCAGCGGGATGATGACCGCGGCGGCTACAGAGATATACCACTTCACATCGTCTACTTTGCCGAAGGCTACAATGTTCTGGTAATCCTCTTTACCGGTGATGCGTTTCAATGCTTCCTTCGAGCCCCTGCCTACGAGCCACAGGTCGTATCTGGCGGCCAGCGCATTGTCCCATACATTTTCAATAAACCATTTCAGGCCGGCAAAATTCATGTATACGCCAAAGTTGGCCGTCATCACCAGCACCCGTTGTTGTTTTTTTCCCGACAGGAGATAGTCCTGCTGATCAAGGAAATTGGGTACGGTGAATACTTTTTTTTCCGGCAGGAACCGGGTGTGATAGGCACGGTCGTCGTCGCTGACGACCAATACGGCCGCTGCCTTTTTAAAGTAGAGCCGTTCGTGCAGTTTCTCCATGCTAAACAACTGTAGTTTGCGTAGCCTGTCCGGCAGGTTGCCCGATGGCAGCTGCCAGGTGATCATCGGTTGTGCATTGTGGGTCCCCAGGATCACAGGGATGTTTCTGGCTGAAAAGAAGGAGATGTAGTGGCCTACATAGCCGTAATCCAGGATGGCGGCAGCTATCGGGTATTCGTGGCATATTTTCCGGAATATGTCAAGGATAAGAGGGGAGCGCTGGAAGTACTGTTTACCGGTAATGCGTGTCAGCAGGTCGAAATCTTTTACTTCATAAGTATGAAACGTGACATGAGGGAGATGATAAAGCCCCGGATCTGCTTTTTCCACGTTCCGCACTACGGCAATTACCTCGTGTCCCAGTTGCGACAAGGCTTTAATCAGGTAATAACTCCTGATTCTTTCTCCTCCGTTCCGGGGAAAGGGCGATATATCTGTAAAGAAGAGTATATGCATATTGTTAGTTCGTTTTTAATACGATCAGTCTTGCCTGTAGTTTTGAAAACGCCCGGCTGAATAGTTGTTCCAGTTTTGTCGTCTCTTCCGGCGTTAATCCTATCAGTCGTATGCAGATGCCCATGGCCAGGGCGCTCACGGTCATGGTAACGCCCAGCCGTACAAATCCCTGGAGGAGGCACCATTGGGGTATGCCAGCAATGGCTGCAGATACCAGTACCGGTACTACGGCGCGGAGGACCACCTGTCTGATGTATGTCCGCGGAGGCAAGCCGGTGATTTTTTGTGCGGCCATTACGCGATAGGTCCCGCTGATGATCTCTATACCGATAGTGCTGATCAAAACGGAGGAAGGAGGATAGCCGGCCGTAAGCAGCAACCAGGCGACGGGCAGGTTAAGCAACACGATGGTGCTTACGGCTACCTGGTATTTTCTGATCTTACCAACGGATTGTACGGCCACCTGTATGCCGGAAGATAGCTGGTTGATGAGCGTGGCAACGACGATCAAGCGGCACATCATGACGGTATATTCCGGCACTTGCTTCAGCCAGCATTGTAGTACAAAGGGCATTTCTATCATCATGGGGACCGCAAAGAAGCTTAGCAGGTAAAACGAAAATTTGCTGGCGATCATGGCGAGGCGCAGCATCCGCGGGCGATCGCCGCTGCCTTCACTTTTTATGATCTGCGGGTTTAATGCTCTTAGCAGGGTGACCGAAAAGTAACTTAACTGCGCATTTACCTGGTTGGCGATACCATAGGCCGCGTTGACGATGGCGCCGAAGAAGACGTTGAGCACCAATGCAAGGCCCTGGTTGCGCGCTACCACACTGCCTGCGCCAAACATGTTCCACCCGGCGTAAGCGAACATTTCGGTCAGCAGCCGGCGGTCGGTATACCGTTTTATGCTGATCCTGCTCTCCGGGTACTTTACTGCGCAGTATAGCTGTTTGAATAGCAGCAGCAATACGGTCAGCGCTGCCGTCATGGCGCCGTAAACGATCAGTTTATCGTGACCGGTGTAGGGCAGCGCTATGGCGATCAACAGTTTCCCCACAGATTCAACGACGCCCAGTATTGCCACCATGACCATATTCTCCTGCGCTATCAATGTGGCGTCGCAGGGTACCGAAACAATGGTGAAGAAGGCGCTGACAATCATGAACTGGTAGATGAGCTTTGCAGCCATGGTCCGTTCCGCCGGGTAGTTCAGTACGTGAGCAAACAGGTAGCTGCCAGCCGCTTCAAACAGCAATACCATAATTATTCCGAGTATGAGATGCAGCAATACGCTGGCGTTGAATACCATCTTTAGTTTATTGCTGTCTTTCGTGCCAATGTGAAATGACATATACCGCTGCGTGCTGATAGTCATAGCAATATTGAGAAATGACAGCATAGTGATCACGCCGCCGATCAGGTTAAACAACCCGTAGTCGGTCGCACCCAGCTGGTTCAGTATCAGCCTGGTGGCGTACAACGAAATGAAAACGGTGAGGACCATCCGTCCATAAAGTGCGCCTGTATTCAATATTACCCTGTTAGCTGCCTGCATGGTCACTGATTTACCCGATTAAATGTTCCAGTTGCGTGACTTCTTTTTTGGTAAACAGTTCCACGTCGCTGACCATCATTTCTTTTACCAGTGCAGCGAGGTCGTAGGCGGGTTCCCAGCCCAGCGCCGTTTTAGATTTGGTAGGGTCACCAATGAGTAGTTCCACTTCTGTGGGGCGGAAATACCGGGGATCGATGGCTACCACTTCTTTTCCTAACGGCAACGTGTATACTTCATTTGAACAGGCGGTAACGATTCCGGTTTCTGTTGCGCCATTTCCCTGGAAAGAGACGGTAATGCCCAGTTCCGCGAACGCCATACGCACAAATTCGCGTACGGTAGTGGTGATACCGGTGGCAATGACGTAGTCGTCAGGTTGCTCCTGTTGCAGGATGCGCCACATGGCTTCCACATAATCTTTTGCGTGTCCCCAGTCGCGTTGTGCATCCAGGTTGCCGAGGTATAGTTTGTCCTGTAGCCCCAATGCGATAGCAGCCGCTCCCCTGGTGATTTTGCGGGTGACAAAGGTTTCTCCCCGCAACGGGCTTTCGTGGTTAAACAAGATGCCGTTGCAGGCATACATGCCATAGGCCTCGCGGTAGTTAACGGTGATCCAGTAGGCGTATAACTTGGCCACGGCATAGGGGCTGCGGGGATAGAAGGGCGTGGTTTCGCGTTGCGGCACTTCCTGGACGAGGCCATATAACTCCGATGTGCTGGCCTGGTAGATGCGGGTTTTCTTCTCCATTTTCAGGATGCGCAGCGCTTCCAGCAGGCGCAGGGTGCCGATGCCATCGGCATTGGCGGTGTATTCAGGGGTGTCAAAGCTTACTCTTACGTGGCTCATGGCGGCCAGGTTGTAAATTTCGTCGGGCTGCGTTTCCTGGATAATGCGGATCAGGTTGGTGCTGTCGGTCATATCACCATAGTGTAAACGAAAACGTACATTTTCGCTGTGCATATCCTGGTACAGATGATCGATGCGTTCTGTATTGATCAGGGAGGCGCGCCGTTTTACGCCGTGGACCATGTATCCTTTTCCCAGCAGCAGTTCCGCCAGATAGGCGCCATCCTGGCCTGTAATGCCTGTTATCAGGGCTACTTTCATACAATTGCAGTTTAGTGGTGATAGAATCGTTATTATAGCGGTATCCGGGGCGGACTTACTGTATCAGTGTGTCCACTGAGGCAGCAGCTGCTTTGCCGATACCGTAGTAGGTAAAGCCCAGTTTTATCAGCTGCACGTCATCGTAAATATTGCGGCCGTCGAATAGCACGGGTGATCGCAGGAGGCTGCGCAGGCGTGGCCAGTCCGGCATGCGGAACGTATTCCACTCCGTGGCCAGTAATACCGCTGCTGCGTCCTCCGCGGCGCTGTACATATCATCTGCGAAAGTGATGCTGTTGCCAAGGTGCGCTGCTGCTTCTTTCATGGCCACCGGGTCATAGGCGCTGACAGTGGCCCCTGCTTCCAGCAGGCTGCGGATCAGTACCAGCGATGGCGCCTCCCGGATATCGTCTGTATTGGGTTTGAATGATAGTCCCCATACGGCGAATTTTTTGTTGCGGATATCGCCATCGAAGTGACGCAGCACTTTTTGGAACAACAGCTGTTTCTGCTCTTCGTTCACGGCTTCCACCGCATCCAGGATGCGGAGCTGGTAGCCGTATTCCCGGCCTGTTTGCAGTAGTGCCTTTACATCTTTGGGAAAGCAGGAACCGCCATAACCGATGCCCGGATACAGGAAGTGTTTACCGATCCTGGGATCGCTGCCAATGCCTTTGCGTACCTGGTTGATGTCGGCCCCGGCCAGTTCGCATAAATTGGCGATATCGTTCATGTAGGATATCCTCGTGGCCAGCATGGCATTGGCGGCGTATTTGGTCATTTCGGCAGAAGCGATGTCCATAAACAGGATGGGATGCCCGTTCAGCAGGAAAGGATGGTATAGCTGTTCGAGTGTTTGCCGGGCACGGGAAGTATTAATGCCAACGACGATGCGGTCCGGTTTCAGAAAGTCGTTTACCGCGGCGCCTTCTTTCAGAAATTCCGGGTTGGAAGCCACATCGTAGTCAAGTAGCAGCTGGCGGGCACTCAAACGCTCTTTCACCGCCCTGTTTACCCGGACAGCGGTACCTACCGGCACGGTGCTTTTGGTGACGATCACCAGGTAATGGTCCATCAGCTGTCCAATCTGGCTGGCGACCTGCAATACATACTGCAGGTCGGCGCTGCCGTCTTCTCCCGGGGGCGTGCCCACGGCAATAAACACTACTGTTGCGCCCGGTAGTGCCGCGGCCATGTCGGTGGTAAAGGACAAGCGCCTGCTTTCCTGGTTGCGTATCACTATTTCCTGCAGGCCGGGTTCGTAGATAGGAAGTATACCGTTTTGTAAACGGGCTATCTTGGTGGCGTCTACGTCAACGCAGACCACCTCTGTTCCCACTTCTGCCAGGCAAGCTCCTGTTACCAGGCCAACGTACCCGGTACCTGCGATTACTACTTTCATACAACTGGTGTTTAAGCTTGTAATTTTAACTGGTCCTGCTGCAGGAAGTCCCTGTAAGCCAATACCAGTCCTTCTTTCAGACTGATGCTGTGTTTCCATCCCAACTGGCGGAGCTTTGATACGTCCATCAGCTTGCGGGGGGTGCCATCGGGTTTGCTGTCGTCAAACACGATATCACCTTTGTAACAAACCACCTCCCTGATGTGCTCCGCCAGCTGCTTGATCGTCAGGTCTTCTCCCTTTCCGATATTCACGGGTTCTTTTTCATGGTAGTGCTGCATCAGGTATACACAGGCGTCTGCCAGGTCGTCGGCAAAAAGAAATTCCCGTTTGGGCGTGCCTGTTCCCCATACGGTGACCGACGGCTTGTTGTTCATTTTAGCTTCGTGAAAGCGGCGGATCAACGCCGGCAGTACATGTGCATTTTGAGGATGGTAATTGTCTCCGATACCAAAAAGGTTGGTGGGCATTACGCTGATGAAGTTGCAGCCATACTGGTCGCGGTAGGCTTCGCATAATTTGATGCCTGCAATTTTTGCAATGGCATAAGGCTCGTTGGTTGCTTCCAGCAGCCCTGTCAGCAAAAAGCTTTCTTTGATGGGTTGCGGGGCCATACGGGGATATATACACGAGCTACCCAGGAATTGCAGTTTGGTGACGCCATGTTTCCATGCAGCGTGTATCACGTTGGCTGCGATCATCAGGTTGTCGTACAGGAACTCGGCCCTGTATGTGTTATTGGCATCTATACCGCCTACTTTGGCGGCGGCCAGGAATACGTAGGCCGGTTTTTCAGCAGCAAAGAAAGCGTCTACATCTTCCTGTTTGCGTAAGTCGAGGCTGCCGGAACTGCGTGTAATGATGTTGTGATAGCCCAGGGTTTCCAGCTTTCTTTTGATGGCGCCGCCCACCATGCCGCGGTGGCCGGCTATATAGACAGGATCATTCGCTTTCATATGTTTTGGTTAATGTTTATAGTAATTCGGGCCGGTTATCCCTTACCCATTGATGCAGTTGCCTGATGTCCTGGCCGCGGCCGCGTTTCATGATCAGCAGGGCGCTGGCGGTATTGACCACTACCATGTTTTCGACGCCTACCAGTGCTACGAGTTTGTCTTTCCCGATGACGATGTTTTTATGCGGATCACTTTCGATAAATACCGCCTGGTGGTTGCGGTATTGGTAATGCCGCGACAGTGCGTCTGCCAGCGCTTCATAGCTGCCTACGTCGCTCCAGTCCATTTTGGTGGGCACCACCTTTACGATGCCGCTTTTTTCCAGCACAGCATAATCGAAACTGTCCGAGGGAATGGCTTCCATCGTTTCTTTACGTAAGGCGCCGGTGTTTTTCCATTCGGCGGCGGCAATGGCGGCTGCTTCGTAGATAGCGGGCGCATGTTGTTGCAGTTCCTGCAACAACACACGGGCTTTACAGCAGAAGATCCCGCTGTTCCACAGGAATCCGCCGGCAGCCAGCATAGCTTCTGCCACTACGCGGTCGGGCTTTTCCACAAACCGCAGTACGTCGTGGCCGGAGTAGCTGATATAGCCAAACCCGGTTTCCGGATAGGTGGGTACCAGCCCGATGGTGACGATATAATTCCCTGCTGCCAGGATCCCGGCGGTTTCTATCGCCATGGCGTACCGGTCGGGCGTACCGATAAGATGGTCGGCGGGGGTGATCAGTAAAATGGTGTCCGGGTCGGCCGCAAAAGCAGCCAGTGCGATGGCGGCGGCTGTATTGCGGCCTACCGGTTCCGCGAGGCATAGCGGTGCCGGTGCGCCTGCCTGCTCCAGTTGCTCCGTTACGATAGCGGCCTGCTGTTCGTTTACGATGGCCATCACCTTGTCGCAGGCAAAACGGTTGCGCCGGAAAGCCAGCTGGAGGAGACTATAGCCGTCGAACAGGGTGAGCAACTGCTTAGGTGTTTGCTGGTTCGATAAAGGCCATAGCCGCGTGCCCGAACCGCCGCAGAGAATAATATGCTGCATCATAGGGTTTCGTTTAAATCAGTAATGATGTCCGTTTGCTGTTTTGTTACCGGTAATGACGCTTACTTCCCGCGATGGAATGCGGGCTGACAGCGTGCAGCCTAAGCTGCTGAGCTCCACTTTTACCCGGCTGCTGCCGAGTTGTATGATCTTACCTTTGGAGGAGGGCGTTGTTTCTCTGCCTGCGTTCATGGGGAACTGCGCTACGGATACGTCTTCATAGTCCCGGAGAAAATGCCGGATCAGCGTAATTTCATGATCGGGAATAATGGCTGGTTGCTCCAGCCAATAAACGAAGTTTACCACGTTTTCTGTTTCCCGCACCACCCAGTTCCTGCTTTCAGGGATGTGCACAAATACGTAAGAGGGGAAGAGGGGGACCTCTGTGATCTTACGGCCGCGGACCAACTGTTTGACGGGGTAATAATGCTCCACTTTTTTACGGGTAAGCAGATCAGCTACTTTTTTTTCGCATTTAGCCCTGGTATATACCGCATACCATGCTAATGGTTGTTCATTAAACATAAGAGCCGGTTTTAAGGTGATCGGATAGTTCGCGTGGAGTTTATAAAGGCGGGACGGGGGCTTTGATGGCCCGTTAGTTGCGTATATAGTGTGGCCGGATATTCCAGCCGTTATTTTATGCTGCGTTTGAACCAGCCTGATTTTTTGACCGGCTCAGTGTAGCCGTAGCCGTTGATGTCACCGTATCCGGACCCATATCCGTAACCGGCCACACCTTGCCGTTTTATACCGTTAAACACAATATTCAGTTTTCCCAGTTCCCTGTTTTGGTAAAGTTCCTCTACCAGTTTAAGATAGTGTTTGGGCGTGCGCTGATGGCGTACCACATACAGGGTGGCATCGCAGAACGGAGCGATCAGCCTGGCGTCTGTTACAAGTCCTACCGGGGCAGAGTCGATAATAATGTAGTCAAAGCGCTCTTTTAGCTGGGTTAACAGTCCGTCCAGCTGACCGTTGAGAATAAGTTCGCTGGGATTGGGCGGCATGATGCCGGCTGGCAGCAAGTACAGAAAGCCGTTATCGCCTACCTTTTGCAGAATGTCCTGTAAAGACGCCGCGCCTGCCAGGTAATTGCTGATGCCCGGTTGAGTGCGCATTTGCAGCATTTTGCTGATCATGGGTTTGCGAAGGTCAAATTCCATCAGGACCACTTTTTTACCTGCCAGCGAAAGGCTCATGGCGAGATTTAAGGAGATAAAGCTTTTGCCTTCTCCGGAGATGGAAGAGGTGATCATCAGCGTTTTGCGGTCACCATTCACCCCGATGTAAGACAAAGATGTCCGCAAGGCCCTGAACTGTTCCGCTATGGCGGTCCTGCTGTTGTTGCCCATTACCACCGGGTCTTTGCTGTGGTGATACATAATTTCAGCTGCAACAGGTGCGGTGGTAACTTTTTCAATGTCTGCGCGGAACATTACTTCCCGGTTCATCATATCTTTCAGTGAAACAAATCCTGCCACCAGGGCCAGTGCGGTGAGCACGGAAATGCCCAGTACCATTGGTTTCTGCGGACTGAAGGGGTATGCAGCTGATTCGGCAGCGTCTACTATCCGGCTGTCTGAAACGGCGGCGGCATAGGCCAGCGCAGTCTCCTCCCGTTTCTCCAGCAGGAAGGTGTAAATGTTGTTCTTGATGACCTGTTGCCGGCTGACTTCCAGCAGCGCTTTTTCTTTTCCGGGTACGCTGCGGATAATGCTCATGTTCCGGCTGTTTTCCGCCTGCAGGCGTGTTAGCCCGGCCTGCAGGTTAGCCCGTAAGCTCCCTATATTTTCAATGATGGCGGGTTTAAGCCTTTCCATCTGCCGGTTCAGGCTGGCCAGCAGGGGACTGTTTTCTCCGGTGGTTTTACGCAGCCGTTCCAGTTGCAAAGCTGTTTCCGACAGTTTGGCCACCAGTTCCAGCAGTACGGCATCGGTAAGGCCGATGGTACCGGGTACGATATTACCTTCAGGGTGCTGGCTGGTGACGTATTTTTCAATAGCGTCCAGTATAGACAACTGAATATAGGCTTCACTGATTTTGCGGTCATTTTCCTGTACGCTGGCCAGGAACAGTTTGCTTTGTTCCCCGATATCGACTATCCCTGCTGTTGTTTTAAAACGTTCCACCTGCGTTTCTGCCTGTCCCAGCTCCGCGCTTACAATACGCAGCCTTTCTTCCACAAAGTTCATCGTATTGGCGGATGTCCTGTTTTTATCTTCCACAGCGGCTTTGTTATATACCCGGATCAGCTCATTCAGAATGTCTTCGCCGCGGTCCGGGGCTGCATCGGTATATTCCAGGTCTACCACGCTGCCGGCTTTGGCGGCGGGTGTGACTTTGATGGTTGCCAGTAGCCGCTGCATCCACTGTTTTTCTGTCATAAGGTGCAGGGAGTAGCTGACGGCCGTATCCGCGTGTTTGCCCTGCGATTGTATCAGTAGTTTGCCCCATCGTGTTTGTACGGTATCGCCTATACGGTATTGGCTGCCGCCGATAGTCACCTGCCTGGCGGCTTCATCATAGGTAAACGGCCAGGTGCCTGTTGTGGCCATTTGTATAGCTTCCGGTTCAAGGAAGGTAAATTTCAGCGGACTGTCTTTATAAAGCACTACATCTCTTATTTTCCCTTTCTCTGTTACTTCTCCATATAAGTTAAGATTCCGGATGACTGCTTTTGTGAGCGTGCGTGACTTCAGTATTTCAATTTCGTTTTCCATGATTGTTTTGCTGCCGCCCATCAGATCGAGTGATTGCAGCATATCACTGGCGCCCAGGCCGTTAGATGCTTCCTGCACCAGCAGCACACCGGAAATTTTATACAATGGCGTAGCATACCGGAGATATAGAAACGCACCTGCGAGGGCTGTTGCCAACGCGCCCGCAAACAGCGGCCAGTAGGGCAGATAGTGCGAACGAATGAACGCCAGCAGGCTCTGTGGTGTTTCGCCGGTTTGCGTTTTATTGTTGTGTACCTTTTGCATATGCTACTTATTAATAACTAAGCGGTCCAGGATAATAACGAGCAGTGACAGGCTGCTGAGCGCAATAGGCAGTATTTGCCGGGACCGGTCAGCTGTCGCTATCTTCGACTTGTTAGGTTCCACATATAGTATATCGTTTGATTGCAGAAAGTAGTAAGGAGAATTGAGGATACTTTTATCATTCAGGTCTATACGACGGATGATCCGTTCATGATCAACCTCCCGTATCAGCAGGATATTGTTCCGTTTTCCGAATACCGTTATGTCACCTGCCATTCCCAGGGCTTCCAGTATCGATATTTTTTCGTTGGTCACATTTACTACTGTTGGTTTACTGACTTCTCCCAGTATGGTAACGCGATAATTCAGAAAACGGATGCTTACCACGGGATCTACCAGCAGTTTACGCGCAGTGAGCTCGTCACGCAGGTATTCAGTAAGTGCTTTTTTAGTAAGACCGGTTACTTTAACAGGTCCCAGTACCGGGTATTGGATAAATCCCTGTTCATTTACCAGGAAGCCTCCCAGCATAGCGCCTGCCCCTGCATTTGCTCCCCCTGCGCCAGACGCTGAAGTCATGTTGGATACATTGTAGATGATCACATCTTCCGGGTTAAGGCTGCTTACGTTGATCTGCAGTATATCATTCTTTTGTATCCTCGGTTCGAAGTTCCCATCCACCGGTGACAGCACCGTGTCTTTTACGTCGCTGAAATAGACAGCATTTTTGGTTGACGTGCAGGCGGTAAACAAACAATTGAAGCATAGTAATCCCCATCCTATCCAGGTGAAGCAGGTTTTCAATATCATCATATGGCTTTTAATATCATCACTTGCACGCTCCTTGCCGCTCCATACAATATTACTTCAGTTATGCCCCGGAATCAATTACTTACTACAGTACAAATTGCCTTCGACTTAATGGTATTGTTACTTATTAAAGTAGACAGGCCGTAAAATCCGTCAACATATCAATAAAAGAAAAATGTAGAAAGTTTCCGGAGATGGTCCCCAAAAACAGGAGAGGGGATAAATTATTTGACCAGATTTTTGAGATTAATTCTGATTTGGAGGAAACATTCAATTTCTGATATACCTTTTTCAGGTGTTGGTTCACAGTAAATACGGTAACGAACAAACGCTCCGCCATTTCCTTATATGAGTAACCTTCTTTCACTAGTTGCACTAATTCATATTCTCTGCGGGTGAGTTTATCTTTAATCGTTTCCAGTGGATTTCCATTGAGATGGCTGATCAGCATATGGGCTGCCTTGGGAGATAAGGTGGCGCCGCTTTGCACGGTATCAATTACAGACTGATAGATATCGCTTAAACGGCTTGTTTTAATAATATAGCCACTGGCACCTTTTTTAATAGATTCAATAATGTAATGTTTGCCATCGTGGCCGGACAGCACAATCACTTTGGTATCAGGATAGCGTTGCTTCACTTCCGTTATCCCGTCAATGCCTGACATGCCAGGCAGCGTAATATCTATCAATACTACTTTTACGTCAGGGTAAGTTGCCGGTAGCGCCATAAATTCTTCTATCGTTTGACAGGCGAATACGACTTTACACTCCTGGAAGTCCTCAAGAAATTCACGATAGTTGTTCAAAAGGAAGTGGTTGTCTTCAATGATTCCGATGTTCAGCATACAAAAGGAGGGAGGTTTTCGGTTGATATGGTATAATTAAATAATCTTACTGTAAAGATAAACGTAAAACAAATACCTTATCATGTTAATTTTTTAAACAGTTGTTTTATATAATTATATACATAAGTGTTTTTTGACTTTATGTTGGATAGTTAAATAATAAAAATATATATGTTTATAATTTATTTGAAACGTTAATGATGTTTGATTGTGTTTTTTCGATGTAAATAATTGAAATGAAATTATATGTGTAGTTATTAATTCAAATTATAATTAAATACATGTAAATTTTTAGAAGAACAATCCATATATTGTAAATGCGAACTAAGTCCATGTCCTTATCATAAGCCTTATTTAATATCAACCGAAAATCCAGCGTATGCGGGAACCTGTCAACGGGCATACAGCCCTGGAGAAATCATTAACAGAAATGCGGTCTGAATACATTGCTATGGCCATACATGAGTTTAAAGCGCCTATTGCCGCCATTTCATCTTCTATAGAATTGCTGGAGACAAAAATGCTGCTGGATGAGCTGATGTTACCATTCTACCAACGGAATTTGTCCCGCCTTAAAGAGGAGATAACAGTGCTCAATAACATGGTGGATGATATGCTCATCAGCGGCAGCATGGCGGCCGGCAGCCTTGTGACACGGCCGGAAGCTACGGACGTTGCTGCTTTTGCCGGCATGATCAGGCGCCAGTACTTCTCTCCGCGCGCTGATAAACGGCTGCTGAGGATAAAGGTTTCCGGAGTGCGTCGTCATATTTATATCGACCGGCATCAACTGACAGGCATCCTGACCAACCTGGTGGGGAATGCTTTTAAATACTCCCAGGAAAAGAATCCGCTGCTAAGTTTACATTACAGGAAAAAAGAACTTTGTATAAAGGTGGAGGATGATGGTATTGGTATACCGGAAAGGGATATGCCATTTTTGTTCACCCCGTTTTTCCGGGCCGGAAACGTTGGCAGCAGGGAAGGCGCCGGCCTTGGGCTGGCTATCGTAAAGCGTTTTGTTTTGGCTAACAATGGTACTATTACAGTCAGCAGCGGCGAGACAGGCACTGTTTTTACGCTCACCTTTCCTTATATGCCCGATGTTCCTCCTGGTGGGCATTCAGCGCAATAACAGTACAGTTCCCTTCAGCAGGTGCTGTTCCTGCCGGCTGTCGGTATACGTGCAGATATATACGTAGGACTGTATATCCGCGGGCGATCCCCTGAAAGTGCCGTCCCATCCCTGCTGAGGGGTCTGGCTGACAAACAGGAGCTTGCCCCATTTATCGTAGATCCGTAACCGGTAGTCATGAATGGCGTCGTATATTTTGGGCCGGAAAATATCATTCTGTCCATCGTTGTTCGGAGAGAAAGCGGTAGGAAGGACTACCAGGCAGTTTTTCCAGGGAGATGTGACGGTCGTGTCTATACTGGCGCTAAAACCATGGCTGTCCCTGATTTCACCGGTATAGGACCCTGCGGGAAGGAGGGTAAAAACACTATCCGCCTGCCAGGGCCCTCTATCCAGTCTATATTGGAAAGGCGGCACGCCACCGGTAATATGCAGCGTAATACGACCATCTGTTGCCGCTCCGCAACTACAGGGCTTTACCGTAGCTGTTACCACCGGTAGTATCAATTCATCTATCGCGGAGAAATTATCTATCAGCAATGCGATGCCAAACTGGCTCTTGTTACAGGCGGCGGTAGGATAAGCCCAGAAGGAAATATAACGCCATGCGGCCGTCGGCCGGAACACGGCATGATACCGCTTCCAGTCAGTATGTGTAAAATTGCCCGATGACCACAACAGGGCCGCAGTGTCTCCCGGCGTGTTGCCTCCATAGACCGATAAGTTGCCGTAACAGGCAGGATAAAGATAAGCGGCGCTAAAGGCCATATCAAAACTCAATACATAGGTAGTATGTGGCGTCAGCGGTTGTGGCAACTCCTGTCCGAAGCCTTCCAGGAATTCCTTGCCACTGTGCATGCCAATATAGCTGCTGCCTGCTGATGGCAACAGCAGGATACCAAAAATGCCCGGTTGCGTATCGGGCGTGCCCGCTGTAATAAACCAGGGCCCAGGAATGATTCCCTTTCCGGGGCGCCCTTCCATAGACGGGTTGCCCATGTTTATATGCTGCGCATCTGCCCTGATCGTGAGCGTCAGAAAAAACCAACAGCAGAAGATATTATAAAATGCACCTGGTCCTGGAAACATTCAACTGATTTACAGCCATAAAATTACCGGTTATAGTGGTGGCTGCATATACTCAAAGTAGTAGTTTGTACCCGGTCCCCGGCTGCATAACGCCTGCCTGGTAAAGCAGGCTGCGGGCGGAAAAAAACGGTCAGGAAATAAAAATGAATAATTTCTAAATTTAATTATATTTGTAGACGACCCTATGATAAAACCCGCAGGAGAAATCCGTTTGTGACCGTTAGTACAGCCTATGTGAATCCGTTTGTCAATAGTTGTGTCCCATCGTACCTGAACTCAAAATAATACCTATTGTAATTTTCTCATTAAACCATCACCCTCTATGAACAAAAAACAGCTCGCGATGCTGCCGGCAGTTGCATTGCTGGGGAGCTTGCTAACTTCCTGTAGCAAACAGTTCACACAAAATGACCAATTACAGCCAGAATCGCCGAACGGTGTGTCCGTCGCTGAACTCCGTTCTTTCGCCGATCCGCAGTACAACCTGCTGGGCTTTGGCTACGATCTTACCGGTAATTATGCCAGCGCGACCTCTGCCACTTACCAGGTTGTTGATGTTGCCCGCCTGAGCACTGAACAGCCAGGCCGTGTGGAGATCATCCAAACCCAGGGGCAGGACCAGCAACTGGTTTCCGGTATTAACTGTGAAGACTATACGAAAAGTTTATCTTTGCGGCTGGAAGTAACCGCTAAGCTGAAGATGTTTTCCACCACCCTGAAGAGCGCTTTCAGCGATTCCAGCGCTTACTCTTCCAAATTCGTGTACAGCAGCTACAACGTCCTGATCAAGCAGCGTACCTTAAAATTTGCTGCCGACACTTCCCTGCTCAGGAAATACCTGACGCCTGCTTTCAAGGCCGATATCGTGGCCAGTACGCCGGCCGCACTGGTGAGCCGTTATGGCACACACGTGATGTCAGGCATCCTGCTGGGCGCCAAGCTGAACTTCCTGTACCAGTCGCAAACCCGCAATGAAGACAGGTTTCGTGCTGCTTCTGCGGGCTTGAACGTAGCTGCAGGCTCTATCTTCAGCGTCAACGTACAAGGGGCCGCCAGCTCCAGCTATTCCAGCAAGAACTTCTACCAGCGCCTGTACTACCAGACCGTTGGTGGCGATCCTACCAAAGGGCTTTTTGGAACTATTGTGCTGAGTGATAACCCCAACCAGACCGTTCCCAAGATTGATGTTTCCGCCTGGCAGTCCAGCGCTACGCTGGCCAACTCAGAGTTGGTGGACATCAACTTCAACGGGCTGATACCCATCTACGACCTGATCTCGGATCCGGTAAAAAGAACGGCGGTGAAAGACTATGTTGTTCAATACCTGATCGATCACCAGGTGAAAACCAGCACAGATCCGGTACATGTGTACTATCACTACGGTGGTAATAACCATACCATGACCATTGATCCGGCCAATTATGACTATGCAGGCAATGGCTGGACTTTCCTGGGCAACAATTTCCATGCTTTCACCTCCCAGGTAGATGGCAGCCAGGCGGTGCATGAGTTCTATCATCCGACCAATCATAACCACGTGTTTACCATCAACCGGTTTGACTGGCCTTATGAGCAGAACGGCTTCCAGTACTTCGGCCCGGCATTCTATGCCTTCACCACACAGGTGGCCGGCAGTCAGCCGGTACATGCGTTCTACCACCAGGGGAATAACGACCATACCTATACGATCAACAGGTATGATTACCCTTATGAGCAGAATGGCTGGACTTACCTCGGCATCGCTTTCTACGCTTTCAAAACGCCTTACATCCGTTAAGCCGTACGGAAGAAATCATATTGCGAACCGGGCCTCCCATTTGGGAGGCCCGGTTTATTTTTAGCGTGCTTTGGTGAAAATACTGAAGGGTACGCTGGCGCCGGTGAGCTTTAGTACTACGATGCCATGAGGAGGCAGCTGGTAGACGGGTGGCTGTCCTCCGGACAGCGTCGTTTCCTCGTGTTTCCAGAGATCGCGTACGGTAACCGGTTTACCGGGGTGGATGCCCACAGCGGCAACATCGAGCGTAGCGGTCGCCGGGGCGTTGGAGGTATTGAGCAGTGCCACCGCCACCTGTCCGCCGCCAATGTTGACCAGCGGTCTGGCCCAGAGCTGTACGCCCAGCGTGTCGCGGAGTTTCCTGGCCTGGTAGCAGAGCGGGTCCTGGTTGAGGGCAATGACTTCTTTATTGGTAACGATAGACAGTGTTTGCGGAGAGATGGTCCGGAGATCATTGCCCAGCAGCAGGGGAGAGTTGAGCATGCACCACATGGAGAAATGGCTTTTGTCCTCTTCATAGCTCATACCGCGGCCTACCTGCAACATATCCATATCGTTGAAGTGACCGGGCGATGCGTACGGCCACAGATCGGTATTCAGTGAAATAATGCGGAGGATAGACGCGAAGTGGTTGTCGATATCGCCGGAGATGCGCCAGGAATCAGCCACCAGAGGCGCCCACTTGCCGGGGAACTGCCAGCGGCAGATGTTGAACACTACTTCCGGCTTAATAGCTTTGAGCCAGTCGGAGATCTGTGTGTAGCGCAGCTGTTCGTCGAGCCCCAGTTCTTTTCCGCCGCACCAGTCCACTTTCAGGAAATCGTATCCCCATGTTTTCAGCAACAGGGTAAGGTCCTGTTCATCATGGCCATACAGTCCGGACCCTGATCCGATGGTATCCTGGTCCCAGATGGACGCGCAGGTGTTTACGCCCGCTTCGGCGTAGATGCCTGCCTTCAGTCCTTTCTGATGGATGTAATCCGACAGTTTTTTCATGCCGCCGGGAAAACGTTGGGCGTTATGCAGCAGTGCTCCTTTTTCGTTGCGCCCGCCGAAAAATCCGTCGTCGATGTTGATGTATTGGTATCCCGCTGCTTTCAGTCCTTTTTGCACCAGGGCGTCGGCCTGTTCCCGGATCAGTTTTTCGTTGATGTTGACGCGGAAGTTGTTCCAGCTGGCCCAGCCCATTATGGGGGTTCGTGGTTTGGCCGGTACTTTCTGGGCAACAGCCTGCATGGTGGACCACATCAGGCTGATGGCCATGATGGTCAGTTTCATGTTCCTGTTCATCTGCGTTAGTTTACTCTTATATGGGTATATGCCCATAAAATGTAAATGTATCATGAATTATCCTAAAAAGGTAGTGGCAGGAGACAGGTAACAAGCGTACAGCATTTTAATGAGCGCTGCGGGCAGGCTTACCCGCCCATCTTTTCAAATTCGGAAGACGGTTGATAGCAGCTTCCAATATATCCTCCGGCATTTTTTGTTTGTCCATTAGGCTCATCATATGCTGCTTCATGTCATCCAGTGAGAACCCGGGATGAATAAACGTTCCGTGCTGATAGCAGAACTTACAATAGTCCTGGCTGGGGGAACCGTCGTTTTCTGTTCCCAGAAGCGCTGCGTTGTCCAGTGGCATGCTGCAGCTTTGGCAAAATTTGCTGTTTTCCATGAGGGTAAATGTTAAAAGTTAACTGATTTAGTTTTTTTTCCGTAAACGTCTTCGTAAAACTTAATCTGGCCATTGGCATCCGGCCAGGCGGTATTGTATAATATAAATACATAAGCAGTAGCCGGAATCCGGAATACAACGGGTTTCTGGTCCGGCTGGTCTCCCTTGGCTTCCAGCGCCATCATAGCTGCGGCCGTTTCTTCTTTCAAAAGTAAATGGCCCAGCTGTACCGCATCTTCCACTCTCACACATCCGTGACTAAAAAAACGCCGTTGCAGCATAAACAGGTTTTTTCCCGGGGTATCATGCAGGTAAACGCCAAACGGGCTGTAAAAATTAAGCTTTACGATGCCCAGGGAATTATCACAACCCGTATTCTGCCGGATAACATAAGGGAAATTACCGGCGCCAAGACTATTCCAGTTTATAGTGGCAGGGTCCACTACGCGCCCTGACTTGTCCAGTATTTCATACTGGTTGTCAGCCAGGTATTGCCGGTTTCTTTTTATGTAAGGCAGTAGCTCCCGCACCGCTATTTTATGTGGTACGTTCCAGTAAGGAAAGAGTATTACTTCGGTGAGGCGGCTTGCGAGGGTGGGAGTGGGCGTGCTTTTCTTTCCGGTGATCACCCTCGAATACAGCACCGGTTTTTCGTGGTTATAAAAAAACAACGTAGTGGAAGGGATATTTACCAATACCACGGCGGCCTGTGTTTTATAGTAATGAAGCCACCGGGCCTGATTCAATCCCTCGTATAGCTCCTGTAACCGGTATGACAAAGGGGTATTCAATACCTGAAGGAACCGCTCTCTTAATACGCCGTCGTCCAGCATGTTAAACAGCCGCTGCGCCTTTCTGATGGCTTCCTGTAGTTCTTTTGTGCTGCTGCCGGAAAGTGAATCCCCGATTCCCAGCTGTTTTAATCTCAATAACAGCGGCGTATTGGAGCTGTCTGCTTTCAGGGACGTTACGACCGTTTCTCTGAAGGCGGTGTCCGCCATAATGCGATAGTATATTGCAATGCTATTCTTCAGTTGTATATAAGTAGTGTCTGTGGGCTCTATAGACGGCAGAAAGTGTAAAAGATTCCCTGCTAATAGTGAGTCGGCCAGCCTGGATGCTATGTTTATTGCGGTGTTTTGCAGCGGCGGCAACTCGTTGTATTTTGCCGGCGGCTTTGCCAGGCGGCCATATGCCACATCGCTAAAGAAACGTATGGCTGTTTCCGTTATCTTTATATCCGTGCGCAGCGTATCTGTTGCCGTGGCCATTTTATAACTATTGTCAGCCAGCGCTTTTATCAAAACAGGCTCATAGTTATTGATATCCAATCCCAGATAAGCTGCCTGTTGAAGGCAGGAGGACAGCCAATCCAGTGGCTGTTGCCCCGCCGCCGTGATCCAGGCGCTGTGTCCGCCGGTTTTATGATAAAAAGTCTGAATAGCGGCGTCCTCCGGTTGTCCGGCGGTGCTGACCGGCTGTGCGTTTACAGGCGGACCGTACAAAAGCATTAATATAAGCAAGCGTGTTTTCATCAGGCAACTGCTGCGTTTATTTCTCTTACGGCTTTGATGATGCCGGAAAGGTTTTCCTGCCGAACGTCGTTATAATCAGCCGTCACAATATTTTCTCCGCGGCCTTTTGCCAACCGCGCGCCTACAGACAGCAACCATCTGTCTATCCGGGAAAGTTTTTTGAACTCCAGTTTGCCGGGCAGGAAAAAAAACTGGCAGACGCTCCTGATGTCGGCGCTGATATTGGCCGTAATGTATGCTTCCAGCTTTTGTTTTTCTGATACAGGGGTACCGGCCACCAGGAAGAGGAACAATCTTTTGCCTGCTAATTGCTCCCGATGGTTGTTTATCCATCGGCGCAGCTGGATTTTTCCGATGTAGATACTGGTTCCAAGAATGATGTAGCCGGCGTTCGCCAGCTGCGCCTTCGTTTCTTTGCCGGCTGTTACAGCGTCAATATCCAGTGCAGCTGCCAGCCAGGCGGCGTATTGTTGGGTAGCGCCGTATTTTCCTTTGTAGATGATAATACCTTTTGGGTCCATCGTTTTTGTGTTAATGAGGTGAGATAAACTTCAGCTGAACTGAAACCAGATTAGCATGAATGCGGCTGCTGTCATTACAACTAATGTGATAATTCCGAGGAAATTCGAAAACCAGGAGTTGGTATTGTTGTACATTATCTTTTTGTTATTGCCGATGTGCAGGATAACCGCTATTAATACGGGAGCTGTTATCCCATATAAAATGGCAGTATACAGTAATGCTTTCAGGGGATTGATACCGGAGAACTGGAGCAGCAGGCCCACCAGTAGTGAGATGATAATGGAAAGATAGAACGGCTTTGCCTGCGCGAATTTTTTGTCAAGCCCTTCTGTCCATCCCAGTGTTTCTGCCAGCATATAGGATTGCGCTCCCGCCAGTACGGGAATAGCCAACAACCCTGTTCCCAGTACGCCGGTGGCGAAAATGAGATACGTCAGTTTGCCGGCCAGCGGTTCCAGTGCCCGGGCGGCCTGGTCAACAGTGTCAATCTGCCTGATGCCTGCAGGGTAGAGTACTGTTCCGGCGGTGAGAATGATGAAAAACATGACGATATTGGAGAACAGCATGCCGGTATTCACGTCTGTTTTCATGCCGTTCAGTATTTTTTTATCCACCACAATATGGCGGTGGGTGATGTCTTCCGCTTCCATGGTGGTCTGCCAGTAAAAAAGATAGGGGGAAATAGTGGTCCCCAGGAGTGCAACAAGAATGGATGCCGACATTTTATCGAAATGCATGTCCGGCAGGAAAGTGTTTCTGGCAACGAGGTCCCAGCGCTGGTCTACCATAAAGGGGACAATGATGTACAACAGCAGGGAAATACAAAGCCATTTTAAAATGGCGGCGATTTTCTGATAGGGATACCTGATGATAACCGTCATCAGTAAAAAGGTGATGACGATGCAGAAAACAGACACCGAAATGGATGGGAAGATCATGTGAAGGACGGCTCCCATTCCCTGGATGTCTGCTCCTATATTCAGTGTAATGGCCGGGAAGCTTAAAAGTAATACGAGGTACAGAAATGGTTTCGGGTAATGTTGCCGGATCGTGGCGGTGAGGCCCTGGGAGGTAACGAGTCCTATCCGTGCACACATCCCCTGGATCGCAGCCATCAGCGGAAAAGTGATGAGGGCTGTCCATAAGGTGGAAAGCCCGAATTGCGCGCCGGCCTGTGAGTAGGTGGCGATACCGGAAGGATCGTCGTCGCTGGCCCCCGTGATCAGGCCCGGGCCTAAAACTTTTAATGCTTTTCTGATGCTGGCTGCTTTCATCTGTTAACGGCTAATGGTAAATGACTGTGTTTTACGTATTTCCTCAAAAAGCCGTTGTGCATCTTCTTTTTTACACAGGGCGGTGCCGGGGTTCAATGTGGCCGCTGTACCACAGGCGACGCCGAATTGTGCCGCCTCTAATATCTCCCGGCCGGCAGACAAACTATAAACAATACCGGCCAGCATACTGTCTCCTGCACCGACCGTACTTACCCGCTGCACCCGCGGCGCCGGGATTTTTACGGCCATGTCGGCCGTTGCTAACATAGCGCCCGTTTCTCCCATCGATACGACGATCACTTCACATCGGTTTTTGCGAATAAGCTCTTGGGCCACCTCCGCGATCCCTTCTGTGTTAAGCGCGTCTTTTCCCACAAAACCCGCCAGCTCCCGGACGTTAGGTTTGGCAAGGTAGGCGCCTTCCCGCAATGCCTGCTTTAAGGCTTCCCGCGAAGTGTCCACCACAAACCGGGCGCCCTTGATCGCCGCTATCGCACTGAAAGACGCGAATATATCAGGAGGAATCCCGGGGGCGAGGCTACCACTGGCAACAATGTAATCCACATCATGGAGCCCCCTGATGATTTCCAGCAGGTGTTGCCACTCATAGGCGTCCACTGCCGGTCCCGGCATATCCAGCCGGTATTGTGTATTATGAGCGATATCGGTGACAATCAGGTTCTCCCTGGTGTTTCCTGCTATGGGAACAGACAATGCGGGCACTCCTTCAGCATTCAACAGCGCATCGTAAAATCTACCGGAATGACCTCCTGCCAGGTAGATGGCCCGGGCATCGCCGCCTAATTGTATGATCGCCCTCGCCACGTTTACGCCGCCACCGCCAGGTTCAAAAACAGGGTTGCTGCACTGTAACTTTCGTTCCGGTACCAATACAGGGACAGTAGTGCTTTTATCTATTGCAGGATTCAGGGTGATGGTGATAATGCCGGACATAGCTTTGAATTTAAGTGGTGGTTTCCCTTATGAGCCGGAAACAAACCAAAGGTACCAGCTGGCAGTGGGGATTATTATGACCGTTATTAGATACCAGGCTGATTTTTGTCAGGCATCTGGTTACCTGTTCGGTGGTATCCTGTTCGGTGGTATATTATCGGGTAAACTAAAAAAGGAGGTACGGGCCCAGGCGGATTAACCAGCATCTAATTTGTAACTTTAGCTAAAAAGTTACGCTTATGACAGTCGCACAAATCGCCTCCCGCCTGGCTGAATACTGCCGCAACGAAGACTTTAGCCGGGCGCAACAGGAGCTGTATGCTGACGGGGCCGTCAGTATAGAACCCGCCGATATTCCTGGTTTTGACAGGGAAACCAAAGGAAAGGAAGCCCTTCGGGAAAAGGACCGGAAGTTTAACGAGATGGTGGAATCCCGGCATGGCACTACGGTGTCCGAGCCGCTGATCGCCGGCAACGCCTTTTCCTTTGTATTGACAATGGACATTAAAATGAAAGGAGGGGACCGCCAGACGTTGACGGAACTTTGCGTGTATACAGTAAAGGATGGTAAAATTATTGCTGAGCAGTTCTTTATGTAAGGAACAAAAAACAGGCCGTCCCAGCTTAAAGACGGCCTGTTGCATGCATGGATTTATATTGTTAGCCTTGAACTGCAAGCCTGCTTTTGGGTAACCGGAGGTATAGTAACATTCCCATCGCAAAAAACACGCTTTCAATGACCAGCCATTGTGTGCCGAATGCTCCCAGCGGACCTTCTACCGTCCATGTTATTATTCTCGATAGCGCGTACAGCCCCCATAGCCAGCACAAAAAAACAACGCCCTGCTGTATGTCTTTGAATGCCCAGCGTACAAGCATGACCGTGATCGTTAACCCTACGCCGCCATATACGCCCCGGATGGAACTGAACGCGTCATTGTTCGGCAGCTTTACCTGTACCAGGTCCATGACGGCCTGCGGACTGAAAAATCCCATCATGCTCACCATAAAAAAACTTCCTGCAGACAGCAACAGGTAGATGCGGGTCAAAATTTTAATCGTTCGGGATAGATTCATATTTACACTTTTTATAACGCAAATTTGGCGGCGCCGCATTAATAAAATCTTTGTGTGTGTCAAGATTTTTGTGGTAATAAGCGCTTACTATAGCACTGCGCCGGTATCACTTTTTCTACGGCATTACGGGTACCACCTCCCTGGAATCCTTTGCCAGTATAGGTGCCACCTTATAAGGTGAACCGTTTATGCCATACCGCTTCGATAGTTTTGCCCGCACAAACGGCCGTGCCTTCGGCCACGTCTTTTACCTTAAAATCACGAATGGATGAAACTGTGTAGTACCTGGCGCCTGGCAGGATGTTTATGCCTGACGCTTATTTTTTTTGCCTGTAAGAAGGAAACCATCGAAAAAGGCCGCGTCCGGGAGTTCAGCCTCCTGTCGGCTGTCAACGGTGGTAACTATGACATCCGGGTGGCGCTGCCCGAAAACTATTCCCCTGCAAAGGGGTATCGTACCCTCTACGTACTGGATGCGAAACTGGATTTTGACTTTACCGCGGTGGAATGTGAAAAGCAGGCCCGTGACCGTCACCAGGAAGGGATGCTGGTAGTCGGCATCGGCTATGGCCACGACCGTATGGATGATTATACCCCGACGCCCAGCGATATCGGCAGTGGCGGGGCTGATAAATTTATCGAGTTCATAGAAGCGGAACTCATCCCACGGATAGAATCCGAGCTCCATGCAACGCCCGCCCGGTCAGCAAGGGCTATCCTGGGGCATTCCGCCGGCGGACTGCTGGTAGGCCACAGCTTCACTAATCATAACCGGATCTTTGGCCACTACCTGTGCCTGAGCCCTTCGTTCTGGTATGACGATGCAATTGCGCTCCGCAACGAAAAGGCTTACCGCGAACAAAACAAGGAGGGGAGCGGTACTTTTTTTCTCGGCCTGGGTGAACTGGAAGAAAAGATGCGACCGCCTTTTACAGGCTTCCGCCACGCGCTGCAGGCGTATTATCCTCATTATGCACTGCAGGATTACATCACCCCCGGGAAGGGGCACCTCGACTCCAAAAAGACAAACATCAAAAAGGCGCTTACTTTTTTCTTTGAAAACAACTAAACCCATTTATGCGAAACCTGTTTTTTATTGGCCTGTTGCTGCTGACCATCAGCCTGCATGGGCAGGAGCAGCCGTTATCCCGCTTTACCATCAAACCGGCCGTTGGCGCTTTGCCATGGAGCCTTCCGGTAAAAGGACTCGCTGCTGTTTCTATAGAATATTCCCTGAAGGGCAACTGGGTGCTGGGAGCACGTGCTATGCTGGCCAGTGCAGTGGCAAAAAATACCTACAACGTGGAAACGAATTACAGTTTTCAACTGTCTCATCAGCTGGGCGTGGGCTATACGATGACGGGGCCTAAGAAGTTTGTCCGGCTTACCGTGCTGGCCATGGGTGGTGTGCGGCGTATTGCTTTTAAAGAAACGCTCAACTATCCCGGGCTGGAGAAGATTACTACCAAAAGCAGCACTACGATGCCGGATGTGGGCCTGCTGCTGGACTGGTCCCTTGGGAGAAAACGGCATACTTTCAATGCAAAGATCTACCTGCCTTTTTATCCTTTTGAGGAATATCCTGTCAGTACTTTCCAGCACATCAGTATAGAAATGGGCATGGGCATACGGCTGAAACGCTGATGCAGGGCAGTTGACGTAACAAATACCAGGTTGAAACCCTTATATTTGGTATTTCTTACATCAGACTAGCAAGTGATATGTTATCGGACTGGCGTGTTATCTATATAGGGGGGGTGTTTATCTCGCTGTTCCTGTTCATCCTCCTGATCAGCAAACCCAAAAAAAGTACAGCGGACAAAATATTGAGTGCCTGGTTCTTTTTTTCGGTAATGCATCAGGCGTTGATTGGCTGGTATGCCTTTAATGAAATGAGGGATATGCCGGCGCTGATTGGCTGGGAGCTGCCATTCCCTTTTCTGCATGGTCCGTTTTTGTACCTGTATATTTTATTGCTCACCGGCCAGCAACGTCACGGGTGGCGGAATGTTTTTCACTTTCTCCCGGCGGTGCTGGCCGCCGTGCTATTGGCACAGGTACTCCCGTTGATGCCGGTAGAAGAAAAGCTGGGCGCCGTTCCTTCGAAGTTTGCGCCGCTGTTCCATGTAATGGTAGGGGGTATTATTGTTTCCGGAGTGGTGTATGTAATACTGTCTCTTTACCTGCTGCGTCGTCACCGCCGGAACGTCGCCGTTCAGTTTTCCAACACCGATAAGATTACGCTCAACTGGTTACGCTACCTCATTGGCGGCATGGGCGTTATTTGGATCGTGGTCATCTTTTTCGAGTCTGCTGCGTCGTTGTATGTCGTGGTAGCGTTGTTTATTTTCTTTATCGGTTACTTTGGCATCCGCCAGGTGGGTATCTTCTCCAACCCGCCGCCTGCGCATGAAGTATATCTTCCTGCGGTGGTCCGGCCGGAGGAGCCGGCACCGGCGCCGGAAATGGTAACTGCAGCGGATACGGATGACAGCAGCCCGAAAGTGAAGTATGAAAAAAGCAGTCTTACCGACGCGGAAGCCGCAAGGATTCATGCTGCGCTGACGGCGCTCATGCGGGAGCAGCAGTGTTACAAAGATGCCGGCTTAACGTTGGGCGATCTCGCCAAAACGCTGGATGTGCATCCTGCCGTGCTTTCCCAGGTGATCAATTCCAAAGAGGCCAGCAGTTTTTACGATTATATCAATGTGCTCCGGGTCGAAGCTTTTAAACAGCTGCTGCTGCAGCCGGAGAGCCAACGATATACGCTGTTGTCGCTGGCTTTTGAATGCGGGTTTAATTCCAAGACGAGCTTTAACCGGAATTTTAAGAAGATCACCCAGCTTTCGCCCAGTGCTTATGTGAAGGCGATGCATATAAATATGCAGGAAGAGGATTAGATCACCTGTAGTTTCTGCGATATCAGCGAGGTAACGGCGTCTATGGCTTTAGGGAATACCCGTCGCAGGTCTATGTCTTCCGTTTGCCGGAGTTGCTGCTGTAATGTTTTCATGAAAATATTTTTTGTTTCGGTGGCGAGGTTCACTTTGGCGATGCCGTTTTTTACCGCTGCTTTCAGCTGATCGTCCGGTACGCCGGAGCTGCCGTGCAGCACCAGTGCGGCGGGTGTGGCGGCATGTATTTCTTTCAACAAGGCGATTTGTAGGTTGGGCGGATCTTTGTAAAATCCGTGGGCGGTGCCGATGGCTACGGCCAGGGCGTTGACGCCGGTTTCGCTGACAAACAGCTGCGCGTCTGCGGGGCTGGTAAAGGCGCCCTGTTGTTGTTGCCCCAGTTTGGCGATATACCCCAGTTCCGCTTCCACATTGGCGTCGTAGGCGGCTGCGAGTTTTACCACGGCGGAAGTGGTTTTTACATTTTCAGAGAAAGAGGCTTCGCTGGCGTCGATCATGACGGAGTCGAAGCCGGCGTCGAGGCATTCGCGGATGGTGCTGATGTTGTTGCCATGGTCGAGGTGTATCCATCCCCGGACATCGAACTGGCGCAGGGCTGCCCTGGCCATGTTGACGGCCGAGTGGATGCCGAGGTATTGCAGGGTGCCTTCCGACAGCTGCAGTATCAGGGAGCAGTTATTGGCTTTGGCTGCCAGCAGCAGGCCTTTCAGCGTTTCAAAATTATAGAAGTTCACGGCCAGCAGGGCGGTGCCGGAGGCGGAGCAGTATTGCAGTTGTTGTTTCAGGTTCATGGTTGCTGATAGTTGAATTTTTGTGAGGCAATAGCCCGGAAGGTATCGATGCTGTCGAAGGCGGTGATGCCGCCGGGGGCGGTGGTGTTCACGGCGCCGGCCAGTGCGGCGAAAGCGGCGCATTGCGTGATGTTGCCGCCAAGGAGGTAGCGACTGATAAATCCTGCATTGAAGCTGTCGCCGGCGCCGATGCAGTCGGCAATATCGTTGTGCAGAAAAGGCGGCTGATGAAACAGCGTATAGCCGTCCCAGATATAGGCGCCCGCTTCGCCGTGTTTAACGGCGAGGATACCCGGACAGGCGCTGAGTGCCTGTATGCAGGCTTCCACGCCGGATTCGCCGGTGAAGGCCTGCAGCTCCGCGATGTTGGGCAGGAACACGTCTACATACGGCAGCAGCGCAGGCAGATCGAGCTGCCATTTTTCGGCGGGGTCCCATTGCGGGTCCAGCGAAGTGGTGAGGCCCAGCATTTTGGCGCGTTGGAAGAGCGTTGCGAGGCCGGGCGCAAGGCCCGGTTGCAGAAATACGGAGCTGACGTGCAGGTGCCGTGCGCTGCGAAGCATGTCGTCGGTGATGTCTGCGGCAGTGAAGGTGTTCATAGCACCGGGGTAGGTGATCATGGCTCTTTCCTGCCGGTCGTTGAATGCTACGCTGATACCGGTGCCGGCGGCAGTTGTGGTGGTGATGAAGCGGGTGTCGACGTTTCGCTGTTGCAGGTCGTGCAGCAGCTGCCGGCCGAAGGTGTCGTTACCGATTTTACCGGCAAAAGCCACGCTGGCGCCGAGGGTGCTGAGGTTACAGGCGAAGATGGCGGAGCTGCTGCCAAGGGTGAACGTCATTTCTCCGGCCAGTATTTCTTTGCCCAGGGTGGGCAGGCCGCTCAACCTGTTAAATATCAGGTCTACGTTCAGTTCTCCTGCCACCAGCACATCGAAGTTTTTCATAACGGTAGATTTATCAGGCTTTAAGCGGATAGATGGAAACGCCTTCCACAACGCGGGTGATGGCGCCGTTGTCGGAAGGGTTGTCCGGATGGATGTCCAGCTTCAGCGCGGTAAAGAAAGCCAGCAGTTGCAACGGGATGATGTTGCAGACGCATAGGAGATCTTCTTCCAGCATCAGCTGGTTGTCGTTTGTCAGTATAAGATAATCCAGTTCCGGGATATGTGTGTTGACCGGAAGCACCCCTATCTCCAGCAGCGCTTTGTTGCCCTGTTTCATGGACAGTACGAGGTCTTTTTCGTACCGGAGCACATAGGGGCTGTTGGAGAACAGGTAGATGACCAGGGTGGATTCGTCTATGACCGCTTTGGGACCGTGGCGGAAGCCGAGGAAGCTGTCGCTTTTACAGATGACTTTCCCGTTGGTGAGTTCCTGCAGCTTCAGCTGCCCTTCTGTGGCGGTGCCGAAGAAGGCGCCGTCGCCGAGAAATACGGCCCGGCTGAAAGGCGCTTCCGCGATCTGTTGCATCACGGGCGTATAGGTGCGCAGCAGTGACCTGCCATAGGTGAAGAGGATGTTGGCCTGGCGTTGAAGTGCCGGGAGGTTGTGCAACCTGGTCAGCAGTGTGCCGGCGAACAACATGCCGCTGTAGCTGCTGGTCATAGCGAGACTTTTATCGTTACACTCCGGCGGGAGCAGGATGCATTGCTGCGGGTGACGGCTTTGCCATTTGGCGAGGCTGCCCTGGCTGTTGCAGGTGATGATCAGGTGGTAACAGGCGGCGGACAGCTCGTCTGCCAGTTCCAGCGCTGCGCAGCTCTCCGGACTGTTGCCGGAGCGGGCGAAGGAAATGATCAGCGGCGTTTTGTTGTGGTGAAAATAATCCTGTGGATGGGCTACCAGGTCAGTGGTGGCTACGGCACGGGTAAGGATATTGGTATGCCGGAAGAAGCTGCCCTGTAAGGACAGGCCGATGTAGGCGCTGGTACCGGCGCCTGTCAGGATGATATTGTCTGCCGCGCTGTAGGCCTGTTGAAGAAAGTGCTGCAGTTCGCTGCTTTGCCCGATGACCCTCTCCAGTAGCTTATGCCAGCTGTCGGGTTGTTGTACGATCTCCCGGGCAGTGTGAAGGGCGCCTTTGCTTTCTAATTCCGGAATAGCCAGACCAAAGTATGATTGCATAGAACGGATGATGAATGGTGAACTGAAAGCAAATGTATTAAAAGACTATTTACTTTCAAAAGCTTTTTATTTTTTCTTTGATTTTTGTTTTGGTTTTGTTTCAGGGATTTTATTTAATATTATGTAACTTCGCTTGCTTTTAAATGTTAAGTATTTTAATAAAACCAATATCTGCCATGGAAGAAAGTCAAAGCGGTTCAACCGTCACCCGCAGGAATGAGATACTGAAAAAACTGCACAAGAAAGGGCAGGTGCTGATTACGGAGCTGAGCAAAGAGTTTAACGTGAGCGAGGTGACGATCAGGAATGACCTTGACCAGCTGGAACAGAAGAACATGCTGCTGCGGGCCAGGGGCGGGGCCATTAAACTGGAACACAATGTAGGGGTGGACCAGCAGATCAGCGAAAAGAACAAGCTGCATTATGTGGAGAAGATGGCCATCGGGAAAGCCGCCGCGGCGCTGGTGCGAGAGAATGACACCATGATCGTGGATTCCGGCACCACCACGGCGGAACTGGTCAAACACCTGCAGTCCTTTAAAAGCCTGAACGTAATCACCAACGCCATGAATATCGTCAACATGCTGGTGAACTACCCCAATATCAATGTGATCATTCCCGGCGGCTATCTCCGGCAAAATTCCATGTCACTCGTAGGGCCGCTGGCAGAGAAGAACCTGCGCAGCTTTCATGTGGACAAGCTTTTCCTCGGGGTGGACGGCTTCGACACCCGTAGCGGCATTTATACGCCCAACATGGAAGAAGCTTATCTCAACGAGATCATGATCGACATCGCCAACCAGGTGATTGTGCTGGCGGACTCCAGTAAGTTCAACAAGAAAAGCCTGGCGTTTATCTGCGCCCCCAATAAAATACATACCGTCATTACCGATGCCGGTATACAGGCAGACGATAAAAAAAGACTGGAAGACCTGGATATAAAGGTGATCATCGCCTGATGCCTTTGTTGTAATCTTTAAAGCATTTTTTCTCACCCTCTTTCCTCCCGGGAAGAGGGTTTTTTATTTCTTTTCCTTTGTTGATGTTTTTCAAAAACTTTCCATAAAAAATATTTTAAGCTTGTTTTTTAGTTTTATAGCTTATATTTACTTTGTTTTTGAAATAAAAATAAGGTTTTGAAGGTAATGCCTCCTTTGGAACAATAAAGATCCACGTATGCAAAAATCCCGCCTCTGGTTATTATATACCGCTGTCAACACCATATTCATCGGGATATGGGGGGCTTTTATCGAATTACCGGAAAAAGCCGGGTTCCCGGCTACCCTGGGCTATGTCGTGTGGGTAGCCACCATGTTGCCCTGCACGTTGCTGTCGCTCTACCTGACGGGATGGAAACTGGAGACGGACCTCCGCAGTATTTTCCTGGGCGCCATGGTAGGCCTGCTGGGCGCGGGGGGGCAACTGATGCTCTTTGAAGCGCTCCGCATCGGACCGGCCTACATCCTGTTTCCCCTGATCACGTTGTTTCCGCTGCTCACCATCCTGTTGTCAGTGGTGCTGTTGCGGGAAACCTGCTCGCGGCGGCAGTGGACAGGTATCGCCGTGGCGCTGCTGGCGGCCTTTTTCCTGGCCTTCCAACCAGGCAAGCACGGACCGGCCAGCGGGAGTGTATGGCTGCTCATGGCCATGGCGGTGTTTGTAATGTGGGGCACGCAGGCTTATGTGATGAAGTTTGCCAACAACACCATGAAAGCAGAAAGTATCTTTTTTTATATGGCAGTGGCCTCCCTGTTACTGGTGCCGGTGGCATTGGCGATGACCGACTTCTCCCAGCCGATCAACTGGGGATGGAAAGGATTCGGCATGGCCATCCCTGTCCACCTGCTCAACGCAATAGGGGCACTGATGCTGGTATACGCCCTGCGATTCGGCAAAGCCATCATCGTGATACCGCTCACGAGCCTCTCTTCTGTAATCACCGTTATTCTTTCCCTCATCATTTATGGCGTGGTGCCGGATGTAGTGTTATCGGCCGGACTACTGCTGGCATCAGTAGCAATAGTGATCCTCTCTGAGTAAAACGGTTAAACAGAAACCATTTCCTCCACAGCTGCAGCCTCCATCTGCGGCTGCGGTACAGAGTTTTATTAACCAAAAAACGCTTTGACCATAAGCGCCAAAAACACATGCAATGATCACCTTTAATTGGAAATCCTTTATCGCCATAGCGCTCCTTGCGCTTGCCTCGGTCTCCTGTAAGCAGGACCGCGATGCCCTCAACCATCAATTGGACAACCTCGCCAAAGGCGAACTGCTGGCCGATACCGTGAAGATCACGGTCAACAAAAGCCAGCAACTGATGACCAGTTCCCTGCAGCTGGGGGTGACCTATATGCAGAAAACGCTGGACGGCAGCGGTGCCGCCCTCACCAGGGGCATCAGCCTCCTCAAAGGATCGGTGGTGTTCCACAACCAGCATATCTGCGGATTTGGCGCCGATAACCCGGAGCCCCGTCCCGGCGACTTCAACTGGACATCTCTTGACCACCGCGTTGATCTGATGACCACTACCATGAACGCAACGCCCGTTATCACTTTCGCCACAGCCCCCACCTGGATGACAGACACCACCTGGTATGCCGGTAAATATCCTGATGATGACACCGACTGGGATAAAATAGAATGGGCGCCGCTCTTCTCCCACGAGAAAGACTACGCCCACCTGTGCGCGCTCGCGGCCAAAAGATACCCGCAGGTGAAGTACTTCCAGGTTTGGAATGAACTGAAATCCATGTGGGACACCCTGCCGGGACACAACCGCTGGGATTATGAACGCTACACCCGCCTGTACAACCTGATATACGACTCCGTAAAGGCCGTACGCCCCGATGCTATTATCGGCGGACCTTACATCGGTATCGACTCCTGGAAAAACGGCGCCCCTTCCAACGCCCACAGCGGTATTACTGATCCCATATACGGAGAACTGGACCAGCGTTGCCTCGACGTGGTCACCTACTGGCTGCAGCATAAACACGGCGGCGACTTCCTCTGCATCGACGGTGGTATTGACGGTAACGACGTGGACGCCACCGATATCATCGGCTCCACCAAGAAGTTCAAAGACGTGAGCACCTGGTTGCACAACCATACCACGCTGCCCATCTGGTGGTCGGAAGACTATGTAGGCATGCATACCGACACGCTCATACAGCCGGCGGCACTGGGTTGTATGCTGGTGTACCACGCGCTGGCCGGCGATGCCGTGTCCCTGCGCTGGTCGCCCGAAGAACAACCCGGCGACGGCAATGTGAGCAACTTCTTCAGCAGCACCTTGCAGAGCAACGGCGGTATGCCCTTCAATAACTATTACGTGTATAAGGACTTTAACACCTATTTCCCTGCCGGCACCAAGCTGTATACCACCACTGTTTCGGACAACAACCGGGTGATGGTGATGGCGTCGCAGACAAAGATCATGCTGATCAATAAAACAGCCAGCCAGCAGAAAACAAAGATCAACAACACGCTGTCGGTCACGCTGACCCCTTACCAGGTGAAGTACGTGACCGTACCATAAGCGCCTGAACTATTCTACCGGCGGCCCGGAGGAGGGAAACCGGCCGCCGGTAAAATAAATCGCACCGGCATCTACCACCTTAAAATATATAACGATGGATCTGGAAAAAGTGAAACCAAAACCATTCGAAAACGCCGCGCTGTCACCGGAAAACATCCGGCTGAACGACTACCGGCCTGTGTCCATTTTTAATATACCCAAAACAGACGTGCTGCGTGCAGCCTTCCCCGTTATAGACATGCATACGCATGCCTGGCAGCTGCAATTGGACGTTCGGCAATGGGTAAGCAGAATGGATGCGGCCAACATTGAAAAAAGCGTAGTGCTCACCTTTGAAACAGGCGCCGGCTTCGACGCGGTAGTACAGCAATACGCGCAGTATGCCGACCGCTTTGATCTCTGGTGCGGGTTCGACTACACCGGGTATGACCAGGGAGATGACCATTGGACCGACCATGCCGTAGCCGAACTGGAAAGGTGTCACCGCATGGGCGCCAAAGGAGTGGGGGAACTGGGCGATAAGGGGCTGGGTGAATTTTACTCCCGGCCGGTGGCAGGATACGGCCTACATCTCGATAATCCACGCATGCAACCACTCTTCCGCAAATGCGGGGAGCTGAAGATGCCCGTCAACATTCATATCGCAGACCCTATGTGGATGTACCTGCCTATGGACGCGCAGAACGATGGGCTCATGAATGCCTACGAATGGCGCATCGATCATACGCAGCCCGGCCTGCTGGACCACGGCGCCCTGCTACAGACTTTCGAAACCGTGGTAAGGAATCATCCGGAAACGACGTTCATCGCCTGCCACTTCGCCAACTGCACCTATGACCTTAATATCGTGGCGCGCCTGCTGGACACCTATCCCAACTTGTATGTAGACAATGCAGCGCGTTTCGCGGAAACAGCCACCATTCCCCGCGTGGCCAAAGCTTTTTATGAACGTTACCAGGACCGGCTACTCTTTGGTACCGACCTGGGCTACGACCTTGAAATGAATATGGAATATGCAGCCAGGTTTTACCAGGTAGCGTTCCGCATTATGGAATCCACGGATGATCATTTTTATGAGCATGGAATATTTACCTATCACTGGCCATTGTATGGCCTTGGACTGAGCAGGCAGGTGCTGGAGAAAATCTACCGGCTCAATGCCCTGAAGCTCCTTCAGCAGTAAAGATTGTTGTGTCATTACTTCAAATATTGTAGGCCTTATGTATTTCCAAATGATGAAAAAACTACCGGATGGCCGGTTATCAACCAAATCAAAGCGTTTCGCAGGCTCCCGTTTACGACCAACCTGTATCTTATTATTTTTGCTGTCGCTGATAGCGCCCGCCATAATGGCGCAGCAGCCGGAGGTCCGCCTCACCGGAACGGTGAAGGATGAAAAAGGCAATCCCTTCCCGGGCGTTACGGTGTACGTGCCCGCCACGAAGAAAGGCGCCACCACCGATGCCAACGGTCAATACATCCTCCAGTCACCAGCCAACGGGACCGTCATCTTCAAAGCCATCGGCTACAAAACCGTGACGCTGCCGGTGTCCGGCCGCAGCACGTTGCCCGTGACCATGGAAGTGGAAAACGCGGCGCTGAACGAAGTGGTGGTGGTAGGGTATACCTCCAAAAAACTATCGCAGATCTCCAGCGCGGTATCTGTCGTTTCAGGCAAACAGCTCAACGATGTAACCTCCAATAATGTGGGCAGCCTGCTGCAGGGCAAGGTGGCCGGCGTGGTGGTACAGAACCCTTCCGGTAACCCCAACGTGGCGGCAGATGTTACCATTCGCGGTGCCAGCTCCATCAGCGCCGCCGCCGGTCCACTCTATGTAGTGGATGGTATCATCGGCGGTACCGCCAATCCAAACGATATAGAATCCGTCACCGTGCTGAAAGACGCCGCCGCCGCCGGTTTGTATGGCGCCCGCTCCGCCAACGGCGTCATCATCATCACCACCAGATCGGGCAAAGCCGGCAAAACGGCCATCCACCTGAACACCAGCATGGGCGCCAATAAAATGAGCATGGGCAACATGCGGCTGATGAACAGCCAGCAGCTGTACGATTACCAGAAATCTTACTTCGATCCCGCCACCTTTCAGCAGGAACGGCCTGCCAGCCTGTTGTCGCAAAATACCGACTGGATGGACCTGGCCTACCGCACCGGGCTAACGCAGAACCACCACCTGTCCCTTTCCGGCGGCTCCGAAAAAACACAGTTCTATGTATCGGGCAACTACTACAATGAACAGGGCATCATCCGGCATACAGACAATGAAGTCTACAACCTCCGGGTGAACATCGCCCACCGCATCAATGATAAATTAAAACTCAGCACCCGCGTGAACGCCTCCTCCCGTAACTACGAAAATGAAGCCTCCGGTAACTACGGCGCCCTGCTGCTGTCCCGCCTGAACCTCCCCTGGGACAATCCCTATAACGCAGACGGCAGTATTAAAATGGGGACCGAGCCAGGTTGGATAGGACGCGAGCACGATAACTTCCTTCACGGCTGGCAATACAACTTCGACAAAGGAAAGCAGACCACCGCCTATGCCGATGTGAACCTGGACTATTATATAACGCCCCATCTTACATTTTCAACGTATAACCGTGTCAGTTATTCCGGCCTTCGCAGTGAACTGTACTACGATGTACGCTCCAAAGCCGGCAGGGGTTTAGGCGAACTGTATAACAACTCCGCTGCGGAACAGCGCCTCATCACCTCCAACCGGCTGAATTACAACCGGCAGTTCGGTGAACATGCGCTGAACATTATCGGCGTGGCGGAAGGAGAGAAAAACACCTTTGAACGCAATAGTCTCTACGGCAACAAGATACCTGCCGGCCTGCATATCATGGATGCCGCGGCGAATATCCAGCGGTCGCAGTTTGGGCCGGGCACCAAAACGGAGAACCGTTTTACCAAAGGACTGGTACAGGCAGATTATACCTACCTGGGAAAATATAACCTCATCGGCGCTTACATACTGGAATCGTCTTCCCGCTTCGGCGCCAATCACCGCTCCGCCGGATTCTATACCCTTGGCGGCTCCTGGACCATCAGCAAAGAATCGTTTATGCGTAACCTGACCGTGTTCGACCTGCTCAAACTCAGGGCCAGTTACGGGCTGACCGGCAACGCGGAAATCGGCGACTACCAGGCATTGGGCATCTATTCCTATACTTCTCAATATGCCTCCAACCCGGGTTCGGTGCCGGCGGTGCAGGGCAATCCGGACCTTACCTGGGAAAAAACCAAAAACATCAACCTGGGGTTGGACATAGACATGTTAAAACGTATATCCCTGACCGTTGACCTGTATGATAAAACCACTACCGACCTGCTGCTCGATGTGCCCGTGCCCTATACCAGCGGCTACGACTTCGTGACCCGTAACGTAGGCTCCGTGCGCAACAGGGGCGTAGAGATCAACCTGAACACCAAAAATATTGTGCGGCCGCACTTTACGTGGGAAACAGGCTTTAACCTGTCTGTCAACCGCAACAAGGTCTTGAAGCTGAATAATCATGAAGATATCGCCTATTCGTCGTTGCAATGGATCAGCGAAGGGCGCGACCTCTACAGCTGGCATATGCGTAAGTGGGCCGGCGTAGACCCGCAGAATGGCGATCCCCTGTGGGAAGTGGTAACGACAGACAACAATGGCAAACCGGTGGTTACTACCACTAACTCCTACGACGACGCCACCCTGCAATATGTTGGCACCGCATCGCCCAAATTCACCGGCGGCATGACCAACCGGTTGTCCTACAAAGGCATCAGCCTGAGTGTATTTATCAACTTCGTCAGCGGAAATAAAGTGTACGAAGAGAGTACCAATGACGGTAGTGAACCGACTTCCAATGTAAGGGTGCTGCCCGGCGGCCGTACCCGCTGGCAAAAAGCAGGGGACATCGCCACCGATCCCAGGGCTGTGTATGGTGGTAATAAGAATTCCGACCTGGAATCGTCCCGTTTCCTGGAAGACGGCAGTTACCTGCGCCTGCGCAATGTTACGCTGTCCTACGACCTGCCGGAACATTTCCTGCGTAGCGTAAAGCTGGCCAATGCACGGGTGTTCCTGAGCGGCGACAACCTCCTGACCTGGACCAGTTTTTCCGGCCTGGACCCGGAAATGGGGCTGCGGCCATATGCTACGCCGGCAGGAGAGAGCGGAAACAACTTCCAGCAGAACAGCACCAAATACCCGCTGGCCAGAAAACTGCTGGTGGGCATTAACATCACCTTTTAACTGTAGTCGTTATGAAGACACATCATATGCTCCTGGCAGCCCTTTTGTTACTGACCGCGTGCAGTAAAGACCTGGAGCCCTACAACGGTAAGTCGGACAAAACCGCGCTGGAGACGCCGGAAGATCTGCAAACCGCCACGTATGGCGTATATGCGGGACTGGTAGACCGTAAGTACACCAAGAACCTGAACCAGCTGGGAGAATATCCCGGCGACGATGTGGCGCTGAGCGGCGCCACTGGCGACCAGGTATTTTATACGTATACCTATACCCATTTCCCGGGCATGGGCAATACAGAACAGTTCTGGCAGGGCGCTTATAAAGTGATCTATGCTGCCAATGCCATCATCGAAAAAATCACCGACGGTACCTCCGCGCAGCTGGACCAGCTGAAGGGGGAGAACCTCTATCTCCGCGCTATGGCGCATTTTGACCTGGTACGGTTGTTTGGCCGGCCCTACCTGCAGGGCAACGGCAATAACCCGGGCGTGGTGATCAAAGACAACACCCGCGACGACCGTCCGGCCCGCAGCACCGTAAAGGCCGTGTATGACTTTGTGATCGCCGACCTGCAGAAGGCGGCGTCGCTGATGACGGTAAATAAGAACGCTGCCTTTGCCTCCAAAGCGGTGGCAGAAGCGCTGCTTGCCCGCGTATACCTCTATATGGGCGACAATGCCAACGCGCTGAAGTATGCTGAGAAAGTGATCAGTTCCAACCGCTATCACCTCATGGCCACGCAGCCGTATAAAACCTATTTCAGGGTGGTGCCCGAAGAAAATCCGGAGACGATTTTTGCCATCCGCCACACCGTGGCAGACGACAGGGGAAAAGACGCCATCGGCTCCATGTACTACAATGATCCCGTTACACAGGCCACCGGATGGGGCGAAGTATATGCCTCCGTGGCTTTCGTGAAGCTGCTGGACAAATACCCGGAAGATGTACGCCACAGCTTTATAGAGCCGCAGCGGGACGGCAACGGCAATATGCTGAAGCGCAACCAGACGCCTGTCTATTACATCAATAAATACAACTGGCAGGAAGGTATCGCCAACCTGAGCTCCCCGGTCATCCTGCGTTTGGCGGAAATGTACCTGGTCCGGGCAGAAGCCAATGCCAAACTGGGCAACGATGCTGCGGCCATTGCGGATGTGAACCTTATCCGCAGCAGGGCGGGTCTTTCCGGCAATGCGCTCTATACCACCGGCAACCTGAAGGGACATGCCACCGTGCTGGAAGTAGTGCTGGAAGAGCGCCGGCTGGAACTGGCGTTTGAAGCGCACCGGCCGTATGACCTGTTCCGCAACAACCTGCCCATGGTGCGAGCGTATCCCGGTTTCCACGGCAACAATCAATATGATCTTACAATACAGCCCAACGATCCGCAGGTGATCAATTATATACCGGAACGGGAAACAGGGCTGAACCCGAATTTAACGCAGAACCCATGAGACAATTACTATGTACCCTTACACTCTGTGTGGCCTGCCTGCTGACGCAGGCGCAGTCAGTGCTGAAAGTCAGGAACACACCCGATTTTACCATTACCGGCGCCGGTACGGACGCTAACTGGAACAAAACCAGCTGGATAACCCTTTCACAACGCTCCGGCGATGTGCCGGCAAAAACGCAGGTAAAAGCGTTGTACTCCGGCAAAGGAATCTATTTCCTGTTCCACTGTGAAGACAAGCGCCTGAGCAACACCATGCAGGCGGATATGCTGGACCTCTGGAAAGAAGATGTAGTAGAGGCTTTTCTCTGGCCCGACACCACCCAGCCGGCATATTTCGAATACGAGCTGTCGCCGCTGAACTATGAGCTGGTGCTCCTGATCTCCAATCAGCAAAACGATCTGGCGGGCTGGCAGCCCTTTCACTACGGGGAAGACCGCCGGACGCTCCACGCTACCGCCATACAGGGCGGAGAAAAAAAGGGCGGCGCCACCGTCAATGGTTGGACAGCTGAATTCTTTATTCCATACAAACTACTACGACCGCTGAACAACGCCCATCCAACAGCAGGGACGGTGTGGAAGGCCAACTTCTACCGGGTAGATTACGATAAAGGATCAGCGGAATGGTGCTGGCAGCTGACAGGACCAAGCTTCCACGATCTGCCGCATTTTGGATGGCTTCACTTTGAATAACGATTAAAAAAATACCATGATGATGATAAAGAAAATTTTAGTAGGGCTGTTACTGTTATGCCCGGTGATTGTTTCAGCACAGAAGGGAAAGCTGATCTGGTCAGACGAATTTAATACCGACGGTTTGCCCGATCCGAAGAAATGGCGGTTTGAAGAAGGCTTTGTACGCCACCGCGAAGCGCAGTATTATACCAAAAACCGTTATAAGAATGCACATGTGAAAGACGGGCACCTGGTGATCCGCGCTATCAGGGAAGAGCCACTGCGGCTGATCAAAGGCGGTACCAGTTTCGTTACCTCCGACAGCGGCGGGGAGTTTACTTCCGCCTGTCTGAATACGGAAGATATTTTTGAATTCGTTACCGGCCGCGTGGAAGTACGCGCCAAACTACCGCATGGCAGAGGTGTATGGCCCGCCATCTGGACGTTAGGCAATAACCTGGCCTGGGGCCCAGGGGATTCTTCCTGGGTGTATTCTGAAATTGATATCATGGAGTTTGTAGGGCATGATCCTAGCTCCATTCATGCCAACATCCATCCGGGGTATGAAGGCGGTAGCCGCGGCGGTAAGATCACAGTAGAGAAACCATGGGAAGATTTTCATGTGTATGCAGTTGACTGGAAGAAAGACAAGATCGATTTTTATTTCGATGATAAACTGTATTTCTCCTATCATAAGAAAGACGTACCGCCCGGTAAATGGGCATATGACACGCCGCAGTACCTGCTGCTGAACCTGGCCATCGGCGGTGACTGGGGCGGGGAGCAGGGCATCGATCCTACCGTGTTCCCGGCAGATTTTGTGATCGACTATGTAAGGGTATATGAAACAAAATAACAAGCATCATGAAACAACGGCTAATAAACATCCTCTTACTGTTGCTGGTTACGCCCGGTTTACTGCGGGCGCAACAGGCAGGAGAGTTGAAGTTGCTGGACTGGCAGCCCCGCAGCCAGCTGGTCACTCATGTGACGCACATAGAAAAACCCAAATTTCCGGTGATAGACATTCACAACCACCTGGGCGACCTTGCGCAGACAAAACACTATCTGCAGGAAATGGACAAAGCGGGCGTAGTGTCCTGCGTTAGCCTGGACGGATACTCCGCCAACAACCAGTACCTGGAGCACCTGAAAGCTTCACAGGCGGTGTCGAAAGAACGTTTCCTTGTCTTCTTCCGGCCCGATTACAGCCGGATCGATGAACCGGGATTTGGCGGGCAGGAAGCTGCCAGGCTGGAGAAGGCCGTGCAGCAGGGGATACGGGGCGTAAAGATCGCGAAAGAGCTGGGACTTACCGTGAAGGATAAAAGCGGGAAAGTAGTGCCAGTGGACGATCCACGGTTAGATCCTTTCTGGGAAAAATGCGGAGCGCTGGGAATACCGGTGCTGATGCATGTTTCCGATCCCAAAGCTTTTTTCACGCCGGTAGACAAATACAATGAGCGGTACGATGAACTGGGCGCGCATCCCGACTGGTCGTTTTATGGAGATCAGTTCCCAAAGAAAGATACCATCATCGAACAGCGTAACCGTGTGATAGCGCGGCATCCGAAAACCGTCTTTATCGGTGCGCATGTAGGCAATCTGCCGGAGGAACTCAATAGGGTAGGCGCATGGCTGGACCGGTATCCGAATTTTTATGTGGAGATATCGGCGCGGATCAGCGAATTAGGGCGGCAGCCTTATACCTGCCGCGATTTCATGGTCAGGTACCAGGACAGGATATTGTTTGGTACCGATACGCCGTGTGACGCGGAAGCTTACCGGATCTATTACCGATTCCTCGAAACAAAGGATGAATATATCGATCCCGCGCCCAGTCACCATATGCAGGCGCGCTGGATGATCACCGGTATCTATCTGCCGGACAGCGTGCTGGAGAAGTTGTACAATAAAAATGCTACGAAATTGCTATCCATACGAAACATGAATCGATAAACCAGCGCGACGCCCGGATGTCTATCCGGGCTTTTTTATTCTTCATGCAGGTAAACTGTCAGTTCGTTCCCTCCGCCCCCCTGTTTGTTCAATTCTTTTGCGCAGGTTGTTGCCGTCAGATACTTTTGTTCCGCCAACAGGATATTACACCGCCGTTATCCGGCGGGATGTCCGAAAAAGCCGTTAAACGTATGCTTATGATCAACAAAAGCTTTATACCCCATCTGCCCCGGCGTTCCGCCGGAATAAAACGGACACTTAGTCTGCTGACCGGTTTATGCTGGGCCGGCATCGTCTGCGGACAGCGTACAGCCACGCCGCCAGCTGCTGCTACGACTGCCGCAGGCCAGGTCCGGCCTTCTTTGTTGCAATCCGCAAAAGTTCCTCCCGGAGCTGTTGCATCCGAATTTGACAGCACCGGCGGTACTGCCTGGCTGTTGTACAGGAAGTCTTTTATGGACTGGGATCTTGTGAAGTATAATACAGCTACCTGGAAGAAGCTCCGGAAGAAAAGGCTGACGGCCGTGGCCCCACGGATGTCGCTGAACGCCAATGATTCGCTGATCGCTTTTTCTTTGCTGGGCAAGATCAAAATACTGGACGCTCAAAACCTGAAAACAACGCAGGTGCTGTGGGAGCGTACGCCGCAGAAACTGGTGGTGTTCGACCCTGCCACGCCTACGGTATTTGCCAGCGTGACCAGTAAGGTTATCATACAGCTCCGTGATCTGCGTAATGACAGTATCCTCACCCAGATCATCAAACACGATGCGCCCATACAGGCGCTGAGCTACAGCCCGGACGGCAAATACCTCTTCAGCCTCGATAAGAGAGGGAAGCTTTGCGTATGGTCTCCGGCAGACAAGACGCAGGTGGCTGAGGCGGAGCGTGTGGAAAATGTGTACTGGGATAACGAGGGAGCGCTCTACATCGTTGGGGGTGACAGTATCCCGCAGCCGGTGGCGCTGAAAGCCATGCAGACCGGTCGTCCTGCGTTTTATCCTTATAAAGTGCCTACCCGGGAGATTTTCCCCGCACCCATTATCGGGTATGCGCCGGAGGCCGGGTTTATCCTCGGAGCGGGCATCACGATCATTAGCCAGCCTTCCGGCAGCGGTCCGTATTACCGGCCGTCGTTGTTCACCGCATCGGCCGCGCATGGTTTTAACGGCAGCCAGTGGCTGCTGGGCTTTTCCCTTAGCAGATACCTGGGAGAACACTGGTACGCGACAGCCGATCTCCAGTATAATATAGATGCGAAGAACTACTATTTCGGCATCGGGAAAAACGCAGACAAGGACAACAAACTAACGTATACCTCCACTAATTTCTTTTTCAATGGCGGCATATACGCCCTGCTGGGAAAGCAGCTGGGATTGGGGCTGGTGTTCGATGTACGGCATAACAAGGGCATCCGGTTGGAGCATGATGAGGCCCCGCTGCCGATACCTGCAGAGAGCGGATTGACAGCAGGGATCGGGGCCGGGCTCAGACTGGATAGCAGGGATAATATCTTCCTGCCTTCCCGGGGCGCATTCCTTCAACTGGCTTATCTGCGGTATGGCCTGGCTGATGTAGGTGATTTTCCGCATCACCAGGTAAAAGGCGACCTTCGCAAATATTTCCCTTTGGGTAGCCGGCAGAGCGGCCGGGTACTGGCGGTACAGGGCGCTGCCGATCTTATTTTTGACGGCCAGGTACCGTTTTATATGTTGCCCTATTTTACGGCCGACAAAGCTTTCCGCGGTATATACCGGAACCTGTATCTTGACAACCAGGTGGCCTTCTTACAGGCGGAATACCGGTCTAACTTCAGCGCGGCAGATCCCAGGTATGGATATGTTATATTTGCTGGCGCCGCTGATGGTGCAACAGATTTTTTTAATGGCTACAAAGCTGATATCAAAGCGGTATACGGACTGGGATTCCGTCAGCAGCTGTATCCCAAACACCAGCTGTCACTGCGGCTGGATGCCGCCTGGACCAGCAAAGGCGACTTCGGTATCTTCGCCGGCCTGGGGACCTCCTTTTAATAACCATCTGAAAAACGAACAAGTCAATGCAATGGACCCGCGGTAACTTTTCCATTCCCCGTAAATACAAGATAAGGTGGCTGGGCGTGCTGCTTTGTTATACCATCTTTGCAGCCCTGGTGTTCTGCATTATATTCCTGGTTGGAAGAGACGCGCTTTACAAAAACTACGGTCCGCCGTATTTCTGGGCTATCAACATTGTACATGGTATTGTCAAATGCACGATCATATACTATTTTTTGATTTACTGGATATTCCTGCCGGTCATTCAAACGAAAAGAATCACCTTACGGGTCATCTTACCTAAACTGCTACAGCTGCTACTTTTTGCGGTGGTATTGACTTCCTACGAGTTTTATTGGACGTTTGGCATCAGGGGAGGGGTGGGCGACCGTCAGCATCTTACCCGGTATGACTATAGTTTCTGGGAACTTTCTATCGGCATCATCATTCTCCTGATCAGCCTGATCGTCGCTATATTTATTGAATTGCGGGCCCGGTTGATCCGTTTGCGGGAGCTGGAGAAAGGAAAGCTGATGGCAGAGCTTTCCGCCATCAAATACCAGATCAATCCGCATTTTCTGTTTAATTGTCTTAATTTCATTTATACGAAATCCGTCCGGCACAATGCAGAAGTGGCGCATGCCGTTAACCTGCTGTCGGAGATCATGCGGTACGCGCTGGAACAGAATGACGATAAAGAAGGGACCGTGTTGCTGACGGCGGAAATGGAACACCTGAAAAATGTGATCGAGATCAACCAGATGCGTTTTAACCATAACCTGCAGATCCGGTTCTCTGAAAAAATCGACAACCCGAATATCCGGATCCCGCCGCTGGTATTGATCACGTTGGTAGAAAACGCCTTTAAACACGGGGACCTGAATGACGAACATAATCCCCTCGACATAAAAATCGAAGTAGCCGGGGAAAGATTGTGGTTCTATACCCAGAACAAAAAGAAGAAAAGCGTGAAAGAGTTGTCCAGTGGTATCGGCCTGGTGAACGTAAGGCAGCGGCTGCAGCTGGTGTATGGCGACAGGCATCGCTTCCAGACGATGGAAGACGAGCTGTATTACGTGGCCGAGTTAACGATAAATCCATAAAAGATGATCCGGTGTATTATTGTAGATGATGAAACGCATGCCATTGAGCTGTTGTCCATGCATATAGAGCAGACCAGTTTCCTGGAACTGGTGGGCACCGCTACGAGCCCGGTGAAAGCGTTGCAGCTGGCTTTTGAACAAAAGGCCGATGTGGTTTTCCTGGATGTGCAAATGCCGGAGATGTCGGGGATTGAGTTTATCCAGTTGCTGAACGGAAGATGCAAGGTGATACTGGTGACTGCCTATAAAGACTATGCCATACAGGGTTTCGATCATGACGTGGTGGACTACCTGCTGAAGCCCGTTACCCTGCCCCGGTTCCTGAAGAGCACCCGTAAGCTGCTGGACCTGTGGGAGAATGCCAGCGGGCAGGGAGATGATTATATTTTCGTGAGTGCGGACGCTAAAGGAAAACTGCTGCGCATCAATATAGAAGATATCGTTTACGTGGAAGCACAAAAACAGTATGTCTGTTTTTTTACGCGGGAAGGGAAGAAACACCTTTCCCGTTTACCGCTGAAGGAACTGGAAGCACGCCTGCCGGCGGGCAAATTCATCCGGGTACATAAGTCTTTTGTGGTGGCAACTCGGTATATCACCATGATCCACTCCAATGTGGTGTATATGGCGCATACGACGGCGGTGATCCCGATAGGTGCCAGCTACAGGGAGTTTTTTATGAACAGGATGAAGGATAAGATTATTACCTGAACGTATAGCCATACTCCTGTGAAGGAAGTATGGCTATACGTTATTTTACGATCTCCACCATACATGCACCTCTTGCAGCCAACGTATAATGCACTTTCACTGTTCCGTTTTTGTATGCCGACAGCAGCTTTCTGTCGCCGGTATCGGTTATATATACTTTGCCGGTGGCGGGCAGGCCGTAGTCGCGGGTACGGATACTGAGCTGTACCGGTTGTGGTGTATCGCTGATACTCGCTACGGCGATGCCTAAAGCACCGGAGGGAGCTTTCCAGGCGCCGGTGTATAACAAGGCGACCTGTTGCTGCTGCCGCTTTACCCTGTCCTGGTGCTGGCCGGTATAGATGGAAAGCCTCGATACTGCGATTGTTTTCTCCGGGATGGTCATCTGCGGCGGCCGCATAAACCGGCCATAGAGCAGGTATGGTAGATGTTTGTACCTCAGTTGCGCCAGATCAGTCAGGTAGGCAATTTCCTTTTTCTTACTCACCGCCAGTGTTTCGTGATAGTTGGCGATTGTGGGCTGCATACCCCATACAAAGGCGCGTGCCTGCTCCATCAGGAATTGTTCATCAAATTCTGCTGCCAGCGGTTGCTCTGCGTCGGGCGGTGCGTATGCAGCAGGCCATAACTCGTCATAGGGCGGTGTTACGAGAGAGGCGTAACTGCCGAAAGTAACGGCATAGTCGTGATAAACCGCCTGGAAGAGGGGAATGGTAACGGCTCCGGATATGCCTGCATAACGTTCCTTGCTGACCTGCAGCGTGAGGAAGGCATCCAGGTAGGGAAGCCAGGATTCCCCGCAGCCTTCACCCGCCAGTATGGTATTGTTTTTTACCCTGTCGCTCCGGCGGATCATATCGGTCAGCATCCCGAAATGGTGTACCCAGTAATTGCCACCGCCGGTGGTATGGCCGTGGGACTTGTCATAGCACCGGTGGTGCAGGCAGGCCTGGTCCATATAGATGCCGCCGGTATGGTAGTCGTTGATGGCTTTGCCGGCGAGCCCGGCATATTTGTTTTTCCAGCTGGTGGCCAGGCACATAGGCGTAAGCGAGTGTTGGGTAAAGATATTATACACATGTGCTGCCGTTTGGCCTGCCTTGTCTTTCACGGCGTTGTGCAGCGCGTTTTCTTTTTCAAAACTGGCCGTATGGGTGCCCCACTGAAACGCATTCATGTATACCAGCGCATTTACACCCTGGCGTCGGGCGCTGTCGATGGCCGATTGAAAAGAGCTGTCTCCTTCCCTGGGAGGAAAATAATCAGGAAAACCATCATCATAGGCGGCGGCATGCCACCAGTGCCATAGTACATTCACCGGCAACCCTGTCCTTTTTTTCAGGTCGATGGCCGGCGTGAGCACATGGTCTGATCTGCCGCGGTTCCATACCCAAAGCGCCGTACGGGCGGCACCGCTTTCTCTGGCATGTTTACGGAAACGGCTGTCCCGGCACCACGGCTGATGAACGGCCCAGTCGCGGTAGATCGTGGCAGCCGACAACCAGTCGCCTTTGAAAGCGCCTATAATGGCGTTATACGGTAACGTATAAACGCTATCGCCGGCAGTTGTAACGGGATAGTTCTCCATCTGATAGGTGAAATGCCGGCTGCTGTCAGGCGTGAAGGTGAATGTTTTCGTATAGCTGGCCGTATCATTACAGGCTGCGTAAAACCCGTGGGTACTGGGATTATATAACGACAGCATCTGGAGCGACAACAGCCCGGGGTAGTGCCATGTATAACGCTGCCCGGAAGTGCGGGGCGATGTATGTAATTCCCCCAACCATACCGGCACAGCGAGTTCTTCGTCTTTCATGTCCTGTAAACCGCTGATACGCGGAAAAATGATCTTCTCCGCTCGCTGGCTGCTGAGGCCGGACAGTGCCAGGTGCCAGCTGGTGAATGACTGTTCTCCCTGTAGCTGTACGGTCACTTTGACTGTCAGTGAGGGCGTTAAGCCGGGAAACCGGCTCCACTCCAGGACCAACGTATGTACGTCGGGCCTGGAGGCGTGGAATGTTCCGGCCTGGGGTAGGTTTATCTTTCGGACGGCGCCTGCTTCTTCCAGTTCCAGTTCCCAGAGAGCGCCGCGCTCCGCATTTTTTCGGTCCAGGAATTCCAGGGAAGCATTACGGTCGTAGAAGGACAACAGCGCACCGGTGCCAGCGTCAAAGGTGAGTTTCACCGACCGGTTCTGCAATACCAGGTTACCGGGAGTTCCGGACGCCGTGGCAGTAAGGAACCAGAGTGCTATTGTCAGCGGCAGCACGTACCATGGTTTGTTTTTTATCGTCATCGGTTACTTTTCCATATAGGCAGGTGCTGTTTCTTTCTGCCGTTTGACAATGATCTCACATAAACGTTTATATAAATCCCTATCGGCCGTATTCGATGACTGAGATAATTTCAGTATCGTGTTCTCTGACTGATAGTATGCCAGCTTCATGGTTTCATATACCTTGTTTTGCTGGAATACTTCGAGGTAGTCGTACAGCTTTTGCCCTTTGCCACCCAGTACTCTTTCATCAAACTCCACTTCGAGGTTGATATGATGTTTGCGGGCTTCATCGCAGGCTTCCTGGAGGCGGGCGTAGGGTACGTCGTCACTGAAAAAGTAGTTGGGCTGCAGGTATACGTCGCTGAAGCCGTAAGGCTTATAGTTGTCATAGCCCGGAGATTTCCACCAGGGTATCCAGGGGAAAGTGCTCTTGCCTTTTTTCAGATAGTCGCCAATGGATGCAATGATCGGTGCGGTGTTTTCTACTTCTTCCGCTATCCAGTAAAACCCTTCCAGCTCAATGTTGGGGTAGGCGGCAGCGGTGAATTTTTCTTTTACCTGGTCAATGAACCACTTACAGGCGGTGATCCTGTCGGCGTCTTTAGAGAAATCGAGCATTTTGCCATCTATTGCTCCCCATTGCGTGGCTGCTTTCATCGGCTCGGGAATGCCAACGATGACTTTTCTTTTACGGGAGGGGTTGCCTGCTTTAACGACAACGTCTGCGATACAATCGTTCAGGGCAGAGAAAGCATAACCTTTTCTGAAGTACTTAATGATCAGCTGTTCCCAGTGTTCTTTCAGGGCGGGCTCCGGAGCGTGTCCGGTCGTATAGGCATGCCCGTTGCCATCTTTTAGTTCGAGAAACAGGAAGCCGTCGAACATCCAGTCCAAGGCGCCGTTATTTTCATAGGTTACGTAAGGATGAAAAGCCTCTTTTGTCCATGCCTGCGGGCCATCGGCGCCGCCGCCATAGATCAGCACCAGGTCACGGACTGCTGTTTTGCGGACATCGCCGCCATCCACCGGCGGGGTGACCGTGCTGTCTTTTTTTTCATTGCCATCGTAATCGGGATACATATATTTTTTGCTGCACGACGTGGTGGGTACTGCCAGCAGCATCAACATCCAAAGGAAAACGTTCCTCATCATAATCAGTCAGTTTTATACAATTGAGTTTAAGAATTTAGTTCATGTAGGGTGGGCTCACTACTTTCTGGCGTGCAGTAATAATTTCGCAGAATTTCCTGTATATGCTGTCCAGCGGCGGATGATAGTCTTTTTGTGTAAAAAGTTTGAGTATGGTGCTTTGTGACTGGTAGTAAGTCAGTTTCATATTGGCGTACACGTTATTGCTGCCAAAAACATCCATGTACTCGTTCATCTTTGTCCGGTAGGGCGCGTAATACAATACGTTATCGTCAAATTCCATCTCCAGGTAGATGTTGTTGGTGTAGGCTGCATTACAGGCGTCTTGCAGGCGCGAATAAGGCACGGTGCTGTAGAAAAAATAATTGGGCTGGAGGTAAGTATCGGAGAACCCGAAAGCCTGCGGGTTGTTGTATCCGGGCGATTGCCACCACGGTATCCAGGTGAAGCAGTAGTTTTTAGGCGCCAGGTAAGCGGCTACGTCCTGCGTTACCGCGCTGGCATCGCCTACCGCTTCTCCGATCCAATAAAAGCCGTCCAGCACCAGGTGTCTGAAATGAGCCGTATCAAAACGGGTGATGACCTCGTCTATAAACCATTTGCAGGCCATGGTGCGATGGGCGTCATTTTGAAAATTGAGCCAGATGCCGTTGGCCATCCCCCAGTTGCTGCCGGCGGATTTCAGGGGTTCTGGTATACCGATGATCACCTTTCTTTTGGCCGGCGGCTGGCCGGCGCTCCAGGTGGCGTCGTCTATGGCCTGGTCCAGTGCATGTAACGAACGCCCGGCGGAAAAATACTTGTCCAGGAGCGTATTCCAGTTGGCTTTCAGCGCCGGTTTGCTGGGGTCGCCATGACCTGTAGTGAACGAAAAATTCCACTGGTCGTTCAGTTCCAGGAACAGGAACCCGTCAAACATCCAGTCATATTGATTTTGTTTGTTTTTATAGACTACATAGGGATGAAAAGCGTAGTAGTCCCACTGTTGGCCGCCTTCCACGCCCGCGCCATAGATCAGCACCATGTCACGCGCCCTCGTTTTGGGCGTGGTGAGCGTCCCGTTGGCGGAAGTGGATGTTGCGGTTATAGCTCCGGTTTTTTCGTACCCGGTATCACTAAATCCTTTTCTGCACGATGTCGTTGCCAACATCCATACTATGCCGAGGCAGCAGTAAATCGTTTTCGATGTGATGTTAAAACAATTCATAAAAGGTCAGTTTATAACAGTGAAAAATGATAAGTGCATGTAGGCGATCACCTATTCTACCTGGTACTCCATGTTGAACTTCCGCACGCCCGCATTGGCGGCGGCCTGCGAGGAAATTGCGGTGGTAGCCACATAGATGTCGGCATGCAGGCTGTTAACGATCACACGGACTTCGCCGGAGCTAAAGTCGGTAGTGATCCCGAGCGGAGCGGATTGAAACAGCTTAAGGTCTGTATAACCCGGATCACCCACCGCCAGCGGTAGTTTGGTTTTATCGCTGATCTCAAAAACCAGCATGCGGGCCTCGCTGTTGTTCCTGATGCCCTGTGCGAGCATGGCTACGAAGCGGTCATTGTTTACCGTGAATACATCATAAGCCAGTATTTTATAGGGATGATTGGCGGGATTCAACCGGTAATAAGTACCGGCGGCATCCTTTATTTCAAAGCGGCTGCCTTTTCCGTCTGTTTCGGCGGCACCTTCATTATACCAGCTGAAGCAGATGTCGGACAGGGCGTCTGTGGTTAACCTCTTAACGGCTGCGATGTCCCACGTGCCTCCTGTTTTGGCCGGATCAAACTGAATCACCGCAGGCCTTGGCGATGTGGGGACGCCGTTGTTGAATTCCCACGTATAGTATTTGCCGTTAGGCATGGTGGTGTACATGTAAGCCTTGCCGGATTTGGTGTCGCCCGTGATACTTATCTTATTAACGCCCAGCTGGGCAGGGATATATTGCGGATCATCCCAGGAGACGAGGTTCAGTATTTGTTCGGGATTACTCTGTATATCGTTATAACGGTAAAGGATAAACCCTTTGCCGGATTCGTTCCAGGTAGATACCAGGAATCTGCCCTGATCGTCTGTTGTTACGCGCGAAGAGAAAGTGGTAGGAGGGTCTATCTTTTTCACCAGGCGTCCGTCGGCGGTGCTGAAGGCAAAGAGTTTGCCGTCAGTGTTCCAGTCATTGAACTCAGGGATATAGAAATAATCTGCTGATACGGCGAGGCTCCTGATATTGCTTCTGCTCAGGCCCAGCTCTTCTACAGATTTGAACCATACTTCCCTGAACCGGGCCTTTACAAATTTGGTCGGCCTGATGGCGATGTAATGGGTGCGGATGGTGCCTATGCCATCCGTTACTTTTATTTCCAGCGGCCGGGTGAAGTCAGTCGTCACGTCCGGCTTCAGCTCAGGTGTCATCGTGCAGGTAGGTTCCAGTTTCACTTTTGTCAGCAGCCGGGTGATGTTCAGCGGATCTTTCGGCGTATCGGGGACGTCGATATAGAGGGTGTCTCCGTCGTTGTAGGGCGCTGCTTTGGCCGACTGGTATACTTTCGTCTGCCCTTCCTTGTAAACGGTAAATTCGAGCAGGCCTTTGGTGTAGTTCATACCCGTTTTGCGGGCTGTTAAAGTGTACTGTTGCCGGGCGCCGTTACCGGCGGCGACGGTGAGCAGCATCGGTGCTGAGAGGTCTTTGACTCCTGTCAGTCCCGGTGTGACGGTGGCGCCTACCGGGATAGATGCTACAATCTCCATCTTCGAAAGATCGGTGGCGATCAGCGAGTCGGTGCCGGGCAGGTAAATGGGCACGTCAAAGGATATTTTGCCGTCGCTGATAACGCCGGGGTATTGTTTGTCGGTACCGGCGAACTTTACGTAGATCGACCGGATCCTGCTGTCGTTGCTGTCGTTGAGGGCGTCGGGCTTATGGCAGGCGGCCGCCAGTAAGCAGAACAGGAACCCTATGTATTGGACTGGTTTCATGAATTGACATTTTAAGAATGGGGGTGGATCAGGTTATTGCCATGCAGGGTTCTGCCTGCAGGCAAGATTATTTTTGATCTCGAAATCGGGGATTGGCATCACGTAGTAGCGCTCGGGGAAAAAGCGGTCTGCCTTGTCGCAGTCTACCAGGTTGTATTCATAGCTGTCGCCCGATTTCTTTATCTCCATACCATGCATGCGTACGCCGTTCAGTATTGTGCCGGCTTTTTTCCATCTTCTCAGGTCCCAGTAGCGGTGACCTTCAAAGGCGAATTCACACAGCTTTTCTTTTTGCAGATCATCCAGGTATTCCTCCGCCTTATCTTTCACCGGCAAGGCGGGGAGGGCTACGCCGGGGCGTTCCCGCAGCATGTTGAGGTAGCGGTAGGCGGTGATGAAATCTCCTTTTCCGCGGCCATAGGCTTCAGATAAAATGGTAATGATTTCTGCGTAGCGGAATTCGATCCAGTATTGATCCCCCTTTTCCGACACAAAATCTTTCACTTTGTTTTCGAGGAATTTCCGGATAAAGTACCCTGTGACGGAGCGGTTCCGGGCGTTACCATCGAAGTATTCAATATAGCTGTCGGCGCCGCCTACGTAGGTTTCCAGTGTCCGTCCTTTCCAGGGAGCGCCGTTGTACAGGATGGTGGCGTAGAAACGAGGGTCCCTGTTCGTGTAGGGGTTGGCTTTATGTTCCGGATTATCCCAGTTGAAACGTTCCCAGCGGTTTCCCGTTTTAATATCGAACCGGGACACCAGTTCCTCCGTGGGGGAAGCGTAGCCGCCGTAGCGTTCTATATCGCCGGTAGGCGCAAAATAGCGGTCGAAGTTATTGGTCAGGTCGGGCCGTTTGTAGTAGGCTGCCAGTATGAGTTCTTTATTGTGCGGCGTGTAGAATACGTCTTCGAATTTATTCAACAGCGCATATTTACCGGCGTTAGCCATCGACTCCACTTTCCTGGCGGCGCTAATAGCCTGGTCCCATTGCTCAGCATACAAGGCGGCTCTGGCAAGGAGCGCATAAGCGGCGCCTTTGGTGATGCGGCCGGTGCTGTTGTTGTCCCATGCTTCCGGTAATAGTTCTGCTACGGTTTTCAGTTCACTGATGACCCATTGCCAGCTTTCAGCGGTGGTGGCCCGGGCTTTATTTTTTTGCGCCGGTCCATCGAGATTTTCGTCGTCTACCCGCAATACCACGCCACCATGGCGGGTAATCAGTTTGCTATACACAAATGCACGAAGAAAACGGATTTCAGCGAGGCGGACAGACAGGTCAGGGACGTTGATATTACTGCCGTACTGACGGGCGTCGATGATGAACTCGTTTAGTTTTCGTATATGCGTGTAGGCAGCTGACCATGGGCTGATGGCTTCCACGTTGGCGGGTGACAAAAATGCGGGCGAAAGGCAAATCCTGTTGTGATACGTGTCCATGTAAGTCTGTGAATACTTAAGGATATCTGCGTAGCCGTCGCTCAGGTCCGGTCCGCCGATTTCGGCGAACTGATACAGTGCGCTATAGAGGCTGTTGACGTAGAGGTCAAGGTTACTGGTGTTTTTCCAGACAACACTGTTGGAATATTTGTCACCGGGTGTCACATCCAGGCTCCGGGAGCAGGACCAGGTGCAGGATGCCAATAGAAGTATGTATACGATTTTTCTCATGTTCTTGTGAATTAAAAGGTCAGGTTAGCGCCGGCGCTATAGGTGCGTTGCTGCGGGTAATAACCGTTGTTGACGCTGGGACTTTCCGGGTCAATGTATTTGAACCGGGAGAAAGTGAGCAGGTTGGTACCGGCCATGTACAGCCTGAGGCCTTTGATGCTGATGGTACGGAGCAGGGATGCGGGCAGGCTGTAGCCCAGCACGGCATTTTTAAGCCGGATATATCCTCCCGGTTCTATCCACCAGGTAGCATCGAGGGAGTTACCACCGCTGGGGATAAGTGACAGCCGGGGATAACGGGCATTGGTATGCTCCGGTGTCCAGGAGTCTTCCAGCAGGTAGCGCGGACTGTTGTAGCCGTTACCATAGAAGGGTTTGGTATATATGGTATTGTCCGGGATACCGTTGTCATACATGCCGCTCAGCAGGATATCGTTTCCTGCGCCACCCTGCCACATCATGGAGAAATCGAACTGACGGTAGCGGAGCTCCAGGTTGAAGGCATACATCAGGGGCGGCATGTCGGGGCGTGTGGCTACCGCCATATCGTCTTCGCGGGTCAGTTTGCCGTCGCCGTTGATATCCTGGTACATGATATCGCCCAGTCTTTTATAGCCGCCTCCGGGAGGAGCGGGGCTGTTCTGCAATTGTTCGTTTGTCTGGAACAAGCCGGTGGCGATATATGCCAGCCGCTGGCCGATGGATTTACCGGTCATATTTTGCCAGGGCTGTACGTTCTCCGGCTGGATGATGGAGAGGATGCGGTTCTTTGCGTAGCTAAAGTTACCGGACAGGGTATACTGTAGTTTGCCGATATGATACTTATGCGACAGCTGCAGTTCTATGCCGCGGACATCTACGGAACCACTGTTTTCTATTTCCGGGAAATTACCTCCTAACGAAGAGGGATATACGCTGCCGGTATGTTGAAGAATATCGGAGGTGTATTTGTAGAAGACGTCGGCTTCTGCGCTCAGCAGTCCTTTCCACATGGTCAGTTCAACGCCGAGGTTGTAGTTGCGCGTTTTTTCCCAGGTGAGGTGTGTGCTCGGATAGGAGGTGGAGGAGCTGAGTCCGTAGAAGGTATTCAGCTTATCACCCAGGGCTATTACTGGTGTTTGTGTCAGGTTGAAGTATTGTTCATAGAGGAAAGGCGTCACGTTATCGCGTCCCAGCATACCGGCAGAGCCCCGCAGCTTCAGGAAGTCGACGTTGCGGACGTTGTCTTTAAAAAAGGGTTCTTCTGAGATCACCCATCCGGCGGACACGGAGGGGAAAAAGCCCCAGCGTGAATTTTTCGGAAACTTATAGGAGGCGTCGTACCGGGCAGCCACTTCCAGCAGGTATTTCCGGTCGAAAGCATAATTCAGACGGCCTACATAACCTGCCTGTACATTGGAGGAAGAGCCTCCGAGGTTGGGCACCGGCGGTAGCTGTTGCCCGAAGGAGAGTTCCGGAATTTCTTTCAGGAGGTAACCCCAGCGGGAAGCATATAGGTTGCTGGTGTTGCCTTTCTGCCATTCATAGAGGACGAGCGCGCCGATATGATGTTTGCCGGTGGTCCGCTCATATTCGAAGGATGGTCTTACCACCATATAGTCAAAATTGTCGGCGGTCTGTATCAGGCTGCCGTTGGCCATATAGCCATCGGCGACCGACTTGCCGTACTTCCCTGTTTCAGAGATGAAGGCATAGACGTTATAGGGCGTGGAAAATGTTTTAGCGTCGCTGTATTTGCGGTCATAGCTGCCGAACAGGGATGCTTTTAGTCCGCTGATAAAGGAAGGGGTATAACTGATCCTGGCGGAAGATTCTATCATGGTGTTGGCTGATTTTTGAAATCCGCTGAGTTCTGCCACGGCGAAGGGGTTGAGCGTCATGTAAGACGATCCTGTGGGCAGCCCTTTATATTCAAAGGGCAGGAAGGGATACATATACAGGGCCTGTGATATAGGACTGAAGATGGATTGTTTCTCGTAGGAGGCGGAACCGGGCGTATGTAGCTTTTCCGTACGGCCGGCGAGATTCAGGGAAATGGCCCAGTGCTTGTCCGGTGTCATGTCGAGGTTGGCCCTTACGTTGTACCGTTCCAGTTTCATGTCTTTCACAATACCGCCTTGTTGCATGGTGCCGATGCTGGTGAAGTAGCGGATGTTGTCGGCCCCGCCACTGACGGACAGGTTGTGTTGATTGACGAAAGCGGGTTTGTGGAGGAACTCCCGTTGCCAATTGGTATTCTCGAGGCCATCGGAGGGGTCTCCGTTGGTCATGGCAGCTATTTGTTCGTCGGAGAACCATTTCCTGTTGCCGTCCATTTCATTGGCCTTATTATGCCAGTAGGCATATTCAGTGCCGGTGAGGAAATCGGGCAGTTGCGTATTTTGAGAAACGGTGGCCGAACCGCTGTAGGAGAAGAGGGGTTTACCGCCGGCTTTACCTCTTTTGGTGGTGATGAGGATCACGCCGTGAGCACCTTTTACGCCGTATACCGCTGAGGCGGCGGCATCTTTTAATACAGACACTGTTTCTATATCATTCGGGTCTATACGGCCAAAAGCGCGTTCTACACCGTCTACCAGCAGAAGTGGCGATGAATTGTTAAAGGTGCCGAAGCCGCGTACGAGCATGGTGGCATCGTCATAGCCCGGTTGTCCGCTTGGCTGCCGGAAGGTCACGCCCGGCAGTTTGCCGGTCAGCATCTGGCTGACATTGGTCATCGGGGCCTTCACCAGTTCAGCCGCTGATACCTGGGCTACTGAACCGGTAACGTCCATCTTCTTTTGGGTGGTATAACCCACTACGATGACTTCATTCAGTTCGCCGCGGCTGGGCTTCAGCCGGATGTCAATGCGGTTGCGCGAAAGTACGGGGACAGTCTGTGTTTCGAACCCCAGCAGTTTGAATTCGAGGACGGCGCCTTCGCTGGCCTCCAGCTGGTAGTTCCCATTGCCATCCGTTACAGCGCCGCGGCTGGTGCCTTTAACCTGTACGGTTACACCTGGCAGCGGATGGCCGGTACTGTCGGTGACGGCGCCGGTGACGACTGTCGGTGGGGTGGGAGCCGCATTAGGTTTTTCTGCAGTAATAAACACGTTCTTTTCCGCGATGCGGTACACGTAGCTCAACCCTTTAAAGCACTGGGCGAGGGTGGTGTTGATATCAGCATTTTTTACCTTTACGCTGGCTTTCACACCCTGCAGCTGTGTATCGCTGTAAAAAAACACATATCCGGTTTGCGCTTTGATCTGCTGCAGTATGGTTACCAATGGCGCATGTTGCTCATCGAGCGTGATCTGCCCGTATCCCCTGGCGCTGATCTGCAGCAATGCAAGCAGCAGTAGCGCGGTCGTCAAACTTATCCGCATAACAAGTCGTTTTGTGAGGCCGCGTGGTAGTGCCGGCACAGGTTGGCTACCGGCATACGACGGGACGCAGGGATATAAAATATCCCATGATGTGGTGGAATTCATTAATTTTAAGCTGTTTTAGGCTGAAGCTGTTTTTTTGATATGTCACAATGTAAGAGAACGGTTAGCCTGAACACAGCCGGAATGTGCCGTTAACACTTCCGGCTTTTCAGTATCTAACAGTGGCAGTGAATAGCTGACGGAAAATTTTTTTTCATAACTGTTTGTTGATGGTTGATAAATGATTGGATATGATGTTGGTCCTTACGGCCTGACAATAATCGTGTTGCCGTTCCCGTTATTTTTTACTTCAAAGTGAAACCCCACGAACTCCAGCATTTCGAGCGCTTTTGGTAGCGGGAGGTTACGGTAGATATCCCCGGAGAATGTTTTTGTAGGAACGTTGCCTTCATAGACGACGGCTACATTGTACCAGCGGCTTAGCTGGCGCATGACGGTTTGTATATTGGCCCGCTCAAAGCTGAAAAGCCCGTTTCTCCAGGCTACTGCCAGCGCGGTATTGACTGGCCGCACCTTTAACTGGCCGTTTGAACGATGTACGGATGCCTGTTGTCCCGGCCGTAGCAGCGTGGCATGGCCGTTGGCCGGCGTGATGCTGATAGCTCCCTTCAGCAGCGTGGTGTTAACGTATGCTTCATCCGTATAGGCGTTGACGTTGAAACGGGTACCCAGCACAACGATCTCTTGCTGGCCGGTAGTGACGAGGAACGGCTGCCGTTCGTTGCGGGCGATTTCCAGGTACACTTCGCCGGTAATTTCCACGCGCCGTTCTTTGCTGTTAAAAGCGGTGGGATAGGTAATGGACGATGCTGCATTCAGCCAGGCGGCGGAGCCGTCGGGCAGCAATAATTTAAACTGGCCGCCACGGGGCGTAGTAAGTGTATTGAAGCTGACGGCCGCTTCAGCAGCAGTGCCCTTGTAGGCAATACTGCCGCTGTCGGTCTGAATGACAGTCGCGCCTGGCTGCCGGACCAGCTCACCGGTACCGGTATTGTCCAACGTGATGTGCTGTCCGTTTGCCAGTGTGAGTACGGCTTTATTGCCGGGAATAGTTTCCTGGTGCTGCACTGCTACCGGTGCGGGATAGGATGGGTGCTGACGCAGCAAATAGTAGCTGCCTGCAGCGATCATGCCGGTTATGATGGCCGCGGCGGCCCACCACCTTACATGCCTTGTTTTCACCGGTAGCACCTTGCTGCCGGTGGCCGTGTGTACCATCGCTGTTTTCTGCTCCTCTGAAAAAAAAGTGGCGGCAGGCGGCATCGTTACATACGTTTCTTCCAGCAGCTGTGCAATAATGTCCTGGTAGCTGTCGTCGGCCAGCACCTGTTCCAGCGCCTGCTTTTCCGCTTCGGTGGCGTGGCCGGCGTATACTTTGTTCCATAAATCGCGTACTTGTTCCTGTGACATAGCTGTGTAACGTTACCATGATAAAGACACCGTTGCCGATGGCAGGGGGATATGGATAGAAGAATATTTTTTTTGTTAATAGGTGACAGGGAGTAATAATACCAGCAGCACCGGAAATGGCATACGGTCGCGGACGTGCTCCCGCACGGTGTTTAAAGCCAGCTTCATGTATTTTTTGACAGATTCGGGGGACAGCTGCATTTGTTCGGCAATTTGTTTGTGAGACAAAGACTGCTTTCTGGCCAGCTCAAATACCTTCCGTTGTTGCGGGGGCAGCTGATCGATAGCCTCATCAATGAGCGGCAGGTATTGGGCGAGCCCTTCTTCGTCGCCGGCGGTGAGTACCATGTCGTCGCTGTTTTCCATGTCACGGAGCCATGCCTGGTATCTGACAGCTACACGCGCCTGGTCCCTGATATGGTTATAGGTGAGATTACGCGCTATGATAAAGAGATAGTTATCCAGTTGTGTTACTGCGGGTAAGGTGGTTCGTTTATGCCAGACCTTTATGAAGATGTCCTGCACAATCTCCTGGCTGACTTCCCGTGAACCGGTAATTTTATATACGAAGGCGCCCAGCCGGTCACTGTAGGCATAAAGCAGTTGCCGGAAAGCGGTTTCGTCGCCTTCAGATACCTGTAGCAGTAATTGCCGCTCATTATTTAGTGGCTGTAATGACAATCAGACTTTGCATTTCTCCCTACAATCTTAATAATTTATCGATCAAAAAATATAAAAAAAAGTTGGAGAGATCATCTCTCCAACTTTTTTACCTGGTATTATCTTCTGTTCACGCTTCCACCAGCTGCTCTGCTTCATGCACTGCCCACAGGGTTTTGACCAGCGCGTCGGGCGTAACAGAAATACTGTCTATGCCATGCTGCACGAGGAACCGTGTGAGCTCCGGGAAATCAGAAGGCCCCTGCCCGCAGATACCGACTTTCACTTTAAATTCTTTGGCTACTTTAATCAGCCGTGATATCATGCGCAGCACGGCCGGGCTTAGTTCATTGTACAAACCGGACACCAGTTCAGAGTCCCTGTCCAGCCCGAGGGTCAGCTGTGTGAGATCGTTGGAGCCGATGGAGAAACCGTCGATATGCGGCGCAAACTCTTCGGCCATCATGATATTGGACGGTAGTTCGGCCATGAGGTATACTTCCAGCCCGTTCTGCCCTCTGGGCAGCCCGGCTTCTTCCATCACTGCCAGTACCTGCTCCAGCTCTTCCACGGTGCGGCAGAAAGGGATCATCACCACAATGTTGTTCAGTCCCATGGTTTCCCTGGCCTTGCGGATAGCAGCGCATTCCAGCATAAAAGCGGTCTTGTATTTTTCCGAGTAATAACGGGAAGCGCCCCGCCAGCCTATCATCGGGTTCTCTTCTTTCGGCTCGAAATATTTCCCGCCAGGCAGATTGTAATACTCGTTGCTCTTGAAATCGGAGAAACGTACGATCGCTTTGTCGGGATAACTGGAAGCGGCGATCTTACCTACGCCGGACGCCAGTTTGCTGATGAAGTAGTCCGCCTCGTTGTCATAACCGTAGATCAGTTGTGCTATTTCGGCTGACAGGGCAGCATCGTTCAGTTCGCGGTGGTGTAGCAGCGCCAGCGGATGGACTTTAATATAGTTGTTGATGATAAATTCTTCCCTCGCCAGGCCGATGCCTTTGCCGGGCAGGTGGGTAAACTGGAACGCCATAGAGGGCGATCCCACGTTGAGCATGAGCGGCGTTTTCACCGTAGGAAGGCTGGACAGGTCGAGCAGTCCCTCTTTTACCGGCAGGATACCTTCGTACACCACGCCTTCGGTGCCTTCGGCGCAGCTCACGGTGATGGCTTGTCCGCTGTTCAGTTTCTCGGTAGCGTCTTCGCAGCCTACTATGGCGGGGATGCCCATTTCCCTCGCTACGATGGCTGCGTGGCAGGTGCGGCCGCCTTTGTTGGTCACGATGGCGGAAGCCATTTTCATGATCGGTTCCCAGTCGGGGTCCGTCATATCGGTCACCAGCACGTCTCCCGGCTGGAAGGTAGTCGTGGCTACCCGGTTATCGAGGGAGAACAGGATGTTGACGTTGCCGGCTGCGATGCCGTCGCCAACGGCGATGCCTCTCAGCAGTTCCCGGGGCGTAGCGCCGCCGGTATCCAGGGTGCGGGTGGTGATCCTGTTTCTGTCCCTGCGGGAGTGAATGGTTTCTGGTCTTGCCTGTACGATGTACAGTTCGTGGCTAAGGCCGTCGAGCGCCCATTCCACGTCCATCGGGCACCAGTGGCCTTTTTTATCGGAATAGTACGATTCAATGCGTTGTACCCACGCGGCCAGCTGCAGGATCTGGTCGTCGGTGAGGCAGAAGCTGTGCTGCTGCTGTTTGGTGGCGGGGATCACGCGGGTGCGTTCGTCGCTGCTTTCGCCGTAGATCATCTTCTTATCCTTTACGCCCATCTTTTTTTCGAGGATAGGTTTGTATTGGGATTGGAGCAGGGGTTTGTAGACGATGAACTCATCGGGTGAAACGGCGCCTTGTACCACCAGCTCTCCCAATCCGAAGGAGCCGTTGATCAGCACTACGTCACGGAAGCCTGACTCAGTATCGAGGGAGAAGGCTACGCCGGAAGCGCCGAGGTCTGAGCGCACCATTTTCTGGACGCATACGGAAAGGCCTACACTGAAATGATCATAGCCGAAGTTTTCGCGATAGCTGATGGCGCGGTCGGTGAACAGGGAGGCGAAACAGTTCCGTACGGAGTCTATCAGCGCTACCGGTCCGCGTACGTTGAGAAAAGTTTCCTGTTGCCCTGCAAAGGAAGCGTCCGGGAGGTCTTCTGCGGTGGCGGAAGAACGCACCGCCACGTCGGTCTGTTCCTGGCCGTATTCCGCGGACAGCGCCTGGTAGGCGGCAATAATTTCCTGGCTGAGCTCATGGGGAAACCTGGAGTTGCTGATCTCCTGCCTGATCCGCTGGCCGGCCCTGCGCAGAGAGCTGATGTTGTTGAAATCGATCTGCGCTACCTGGTCCCTGATGAACTGGTCCAGGCCACTGTTTTGCATAAAATGATAATAGGCTTTCGTCGTGATGGCGAATCCTCCCGGCACTTTTACGCCGGCTTTTGACAGACCGGAGATCATCTCACCCAGAGAGGCAGATTTTCCGCCCACCAGGGCAATAGCGTCCAGACCCACCTCGTGCAGAGGGAGTACAATGCTTTCTTTCATGGAGTGTTGTTGTTTAATGTTGACAGGCAGGCACTATCATCAGCCTTCCATACGTGGTAAATTGTTTCTCCTGAAAGTTATGGTAATTGCTATCCTGCGGGATGTGAAGGCGCTACTGCCGAAAACAAAACCGCTAACTGCTGCCGCCGCCGATTTTTTTTCGGCAATATGTGCCCATATCCCTATTTTTGATCAAAAACCAGCCATGAGTTTCACACCGGATATGACAGACCTATGCATCCTGGACATACTTCAGACGGATGCCAGGACCACCAACAAGGAGATTGCATCGAGGTTAGGGAAATCGGTCACGTCTGTTTTCGACAGGGTGAAACGCCTGGAGGCGGAAGGATATATCAACGGGTATGTGGCCGTACTCAATCCCCATAAGCTGGGCAGCACGCTGATCGCTTATACCAGCGTAACGCTGGAAGGCCATGGGCATGACAAGCTGCAGAGCTTCGAGCAGAAGATCAATTCATTTCCCGAGGTACTGGAGAGTTATAAAATGAGCGGACAGTTTGATTACCTGCTGAAGATAGTGATTGCTGATATGGAGGCTTATGAGCTTTTTTATTCCAACAAACTATCCAAACTGGAGAACATATCGAAGATCAGGAGCCTGTTCGTGTTGTCGGAGACGAAGAAAGAGACGGGTCTGAACCTGAAGACGGCGCAGCTTCCGAAAGGCCGGCAGAAGACGGGTCCCGGTTCGGACAAGTGATGTTGCACCACCGGATTTTCCTGCTTCCCCCGCTTGTTTATCTGCCCCTGAAACCTTAGTTTTGAGTGAAGAAACCGCTGAAAAATCAACCAGAAAGTCTTGAATAATAGCCGGCGATAGCAGTGTTATACGTATTAAGATGATGACAGACTACACCTTCTATGCTGATGAAGAGCTGGTTCAACTGATGGCCGCTGACGATCACACCGCCTTTACGGAGATTTACAACAGGTATTGGAAACGCCTGTATGTACTGGCCTATGATCGCCTGCATTCCCGTGAGTTGGCAGAAGATGTGGTGCAGGACGTATTTACCGGCTTGTGGCAACGCAGGAACCAGTCCGTCATCCGTTCCCTGCCCGCTTACCTGGCTACCGCCAACCGTTACGCTGTATTTGCCCAGCTATCCAAATCGGCAAAGGTCACCACCGTAGAAACGCTCCCCGAGTCCTTACAGGCCGTAGCTGATGAAACGGCGCAGCTGCATTTCCTGCAGCAGTCGATGGAACAGCAGCTGAAACAGTTGCCCGAAAAATGCCGCCTCGTTTTTAACTACAGCCGCAACGAAGGCCTCAGCAACCGTGAAATAGCCGCCGAACTGCAGATCTCCGAAAAAGCAGTGGAAAAACATATCACCAAAGCATTGCAGCGCCTGCGGGTGCAATTCAGGAATTATTTCCACGCGATATTCCTCTATTGAAAAAAAATTTCTCTCCCGGGGTAGGGTAAGCCTGCCGTTTCCATACTTACATTATATAACACCTGTAAATTCTAAAGTGAATGGATAAGCAAGAACTGGCTATACTATCGGAAAAGTACCTTGCCGGCACAGCCAGTGAAGCGGAAGTAGACCGTCTGCTGCAATGGTATAACGCCTACGATGAGCGGGAGCTGACGGCCCGGGTGACGGTGACAGGACCGGAGACGGAGGACCTTTTGAAAGACCGGATGTACCGCCGGTTGCAGGCTGTCACGCAGCCTCAGCAGCGGGTACGCCGGATGGGGGAGTGGTACAGGAGGGCTGCCGCAGCGGCCTTGCTGCTGATCTTCGCCTGCGGCGGGTATTATTATTTCACACAGGTGCGGAAGGTTCCCCCGGTAGCGGCGGTCATGCCTGTCCAGGTGGAGCCCGGGGGCGATAAAGCGACGCTCACGCTGGCCGATGGTTCCGTGGTGAACCTCGACAGTATCGGGACCGGTATGCTGAACTTGCAGGGGGTGAAGGTAGAGAAGACGAAACACGGTCAGATCGTTTATAAAGGCAATGGCAGTGCCGCCGCCAATAATAACGTACTGCGTACGCCCAGAGGCGGACAGTTTAAGGTAACGCTGCCGGACGGTACAGACGTATGGCTGAACGCTTCTTCCTCTATCAGCTATCCTACGGCCTTTACCGGCGATAACCGGAAAGTGGCCGTAACAGGAGAAGTGTATTTTGAAGTAGCTGCCGACGCAGCACGCCCCTTCGAGGTGAAAGTGAACGATATGGACGTATTGGTGTTGGGCACCCATTTTAATATCAACGCTTATGACGATGAGCAAACGGTTAAAACGACGCTGCTGGAAGGAGCGGTGCTGGTAAGAACACCCGGCGCATACAAACACCTGGAGCCGGGGCAGCAGGCACGGGTAAAGCCCGGCAGCAACGATATCGAGTGGCTGAAGCACGTGGATGTCAACAGCACCGTTGCCTGGAAAAATGGCTACTTCTCTTTTGACGATGCCGATATTCCTACCGTCATGCGGCAGCTGGCGCGGTGGTACAATATAGAGGTGAGTTATGCCGGTAAAGTGCCGGAGGGTACCTTCACCGGTGAAATCGGCAGAAACCTGACACAAAACCAATTGATGAAAATACTGACACAGGCGAGCATTAATTGTAAGCTGGAAGAGGGGAGGAAGCTTGTTATCTATCCTTAATCTTTATCAATCTGTAACCAACCATTACCAAATACCGGTACAATCAGCCGGTGAACCATTTAACCAGGCCGTTCAAAGGCCTGAGCGATAGCTATCCAATAATATCATGTTATGAAAAAATGAAGCCCACCGGGTACGGAAGGCTTATGTTTCATCCATAAAAAAACCTGGTGTCAAGATTGGCGTCCGCACCAGGTTTGATCGTCGGTTAACCTTTTTCAGTACTTCCTGCTGCCCCCAAGGGGGCGGATGGGAAACATTTGTCAACCAAAAACCAAACCTAAGGTATGAAAATTAATGTTGTCCGCAACAGGCACAAAACTTTTGTATCGACCGGGGGTAGTATACCCCGGGTAACCGAAAATCACTGTGTGACCAAAATCTGGAGAACAATGAGATTAACTGCGTTATTACTAACGGTGGCGGCACTCAATATTTACGCCACGGGAAGCTCCCAGACTGTTACCGTTGCATGCAGGAACATGCCGCTACAGCAGGTGTTCAGCGTTATCAAACAACAGACGGGGTTCGTGTTTTTTTACAGGAACCAGGACTTGTCGGACATGCGCCCGGTCTCGGCAGACATCCGCGAGCAGCCGCTGCGGACCGCGCTGGCGAAGATACTGCAGGACAAGCCCCTTGTTTTTGACATCGAAGGCAATACCATCGTTATTTCGAGAAAGGTGGCTTCACCCGGAACAAAAGCGGAGCAACCGGACCTGGCGCCGCCGGCAGATATACAGGGCAGGGTGGTGGACAAACACGGTGATCCCGTGCCCGGTGTCACCATCCGCGTGAAAGGCAGCAATGTGGCCGCTATTACAGACCATGCCGGTTTCTTTGTACTGCGTAATGCCGACGCAAAGGCAGAGCTGCTGGTGTCCTGTGTAGGATTTGAGCCCCGCATCATCTCCCTCGGTGGAAAAACAAAACTGGAAATTCAACTGAGCGCCAAAGTGGATGACCTCAACCAGTACGTGGTGGTGGGTTACGGCAGTACCAAAAGAAAAGACCTGACCGGCTCCGTCGCTTCGGTGAACGTGGACGAAGTAAAGAACGTGCCTTTCGCCAGCGTCGACCAGGCGCTGTCCGGGAAGGCGGCCGGCGTACAGGTAACGCAGGCCGACGGTTCCCCCGGCGGTGTGGCCAAGATCCGCATCCGCGGCGGTACCTCGCTGCTGGGCGGTAACGACCCGCTGTACATCATCGATGGCGTGCAGGTCACCATCCAGAACCGCTACATTCAGAACCAGTCGGAAGTGGTGAACCCTATCGAAAGAGCGGGCGGTGACGATCCCAACAACTCAGTAGACGGATCATTTTCCCGCGGCCTTAACAGCCTCGCCGGTCTCAATATCAGCGACATCGAATCCATCGATATCCTGAAAGACGCTTCCGCCACCGCCATCTACGGCTCCAAAGCGGCCAACGGCGTGATTATTATCACTACCAAAAAAGGAAAACTGAACCAGAAACCGGTACTGGAAGCCAATTACTACGCGGGCGTCAGTCAGCCTATCAAAGAAAAGCTGCTGAACGCACAACAGTATGTGGATCTCTTACAGGAAGCCGCCCGTACCGCCAATGCTGTCAGGGCAGCTGCCGGAGAAGATCCTGATCCTAAAGCGACCAATATCATCAATAATCCCCAGAGCCTCGGAACGGCCAATACAGACTGGCTGAAGCTGGTGCTGCGGAATGCCGTTACCCATACCGCCGACATTGCGGTGCGCGGCGGTGGCTCCGGCTCCCGGTATTATACCTCTCTCGCCTATACGAAACAGGACGGTGTACTGAGAGGGACCGACTTCTCCCGTATTGCCGGTAAAATCAGCCTGGATAATGAAATCACCAGCCGGTTCCGTGTCATTACCAATCTCGATTACGGCTTCACAAAAAACAATATCACCAACGGTATTTACCCTGCCGCCATGTATGCGCCGCCTACGCTGCCGGCCTATAATCCGGATGGCTCGCCTTACCAGTTCCTGGGGTCACAGATCGGTGGTTACAACTACCAGGGATTTCAAAACCCTATGGTATTGCTGGAAGGTATCAACACAGCTAAAACCGCTTCGCTGATCGGTTCCCTGTCCGGGGACTATGATGTGATGAAAAACCTGAAATTCAGAAGTATACTATCCGTTAACTATAACAATTATCATCAGCTGAACTATGTGCCCAGCACGGCGGTGATCGCATCTGCCAGCGGCGTTAGCAGCTCTAACGGCGGTACAGCCTCACAGGGACAAACAGAAGACGTAAACGTCTTCATAGAAAATACCCTCACCTGGGATAAACAGTTCAATGAAAATAACCGGCTGAATCTCCTCGGTGGTACCTCCTGGCAGAAATTCCGTTTCAACTCTTTCTCCGCCAGCGGCCAGGGCTTCCCTGACGATAAATACCTGAATAACCTCTCCTCCGCCGCCATCACGCTGCCGGGTACCGGCAGCTCAGGGCAAAATTCATTGCTCAGCTTTTATATGCGCGCCAACTATGCGCTGAGGGAAAAATACCTGTTCACTTTTACGGGTCGTTCCGACGCTTCTTCCAAATTCCCGTCTGACAACCGGGTGGGTTATTTCCCCTCCGGTGGCGCGGCCTGGCGGATTTCAGAGGAACCATTCATGAAGAAAGCGGAATGGATCAACGAGTTAAAGCTGCGTGTCAGCGCGGGGTATACCGGTACGCAGAATTTCGGTGACCATCTTTATTACACGCTGTATACGCCAGGCTCCTATGGTGGCGTGAACGCCCTGGTGCCGTCGCAGCTGGGGAATAGTAAGATCAAGTGGGAGTCCACCCTGCAGAAGGACCTCGGCCTGGATTTCGAATTATTCGGTTCCCGCCTGCGCGGCGTGATTGGTTATTATGAGAAGATCACCACCGGCTTGCTGTTGTCCACGCAGCTGGCCCCCAGCTCTTCCTATGGCAGCGTGATATCGAATATCGCCACCATCAGCAATAAGGGACTGGAAATAGATCTTCGTACGGATTTCATTAAGCACCGGCATTTCCAGTGGACCGGCGCCCTGAATGTTTCCGGTAACCGCTCCCGCGTGGAAGATATCAATAATGATTTTTCCGATCCGAACGATCCGGGCGCCACCTACCTCAGCGCCAATGCCGTGGTACGCAAAGGAGAACCGCTGGGGCTTTTTTACGGCTACAAACAAACAGGTATTATCCGCGATCAGAAACAGCTGGAAGACTACAGGAAAGTCTTTACCTATGCGCAGTACATGGCGCCCTACCTGGGCATCGGCGATGCCATGTATGAAATTGCCACAGAGGGCTTTGACAAAGGGTTTTATAAACGCGATGTCATAGGGCAGGCGCAGCCTACCTTCTATGGTGGATTTACGAACACCTTCACCTATAAAAATTTCAGCCTGATTACGTTGTTGACATTCTCCTATGGCGGGGAGATGTTATATCTCGCAGATATACAAAACAAAAACTTTGAAAGCTTCGCTAACAGGGGAGCGCGCATCCTCGGGCGCTGGACACCCGAAAATCCCTCGGCTGACAGGCCCAGGCTGATTCTGGGTGAGTACGGCGCCAACACCAGCAGTGCTGAGGTATACGACGCTTCCTACCTGAAACTGAAATCCGTTACCCTCACTTATCAGCTGCCGGCACAGGCTGCAAAGAAGATGCATATCCGGGACGCCTCAGTGTATGCCTCCGCCACCAACCTGTTCACCGTTACAAAGTACCCCGGTCCTGATCCTGAGGTGAGCAACAATCCGTACAGCCTGATCAACGGCAGCAGCGATGTAAGCACCTTCCCGACGGTAAGGCAGTTTAGTCTTGGCCTGCGTTTCGGATTCTAAAAATTATTAAACCAGCTAATTATGATGAAAAGGATTATATGTATGTTGCTCGGTGTTGTGGTGATCACCAGTACCTCCTGCCGGAAAGAACTGGGAAAACTGCCGGAGAACGCCAAAGTAGATGGTAACACCATTCTTGACCAACGGACCTCCGAAATTGCGCTCAATGGCGCTTACTACCGGTTTGCCGCGGTCAACTCCGATAACACGACCGCCTGGTTTGAACATGAAGTACCGCCCGCCATGTTTGCAGGTTATATGGGATACGGTTATGGTGCGGACCAGGGAGAAAACAATAACTATGCAAGATCCGGTTACGCCAATATTTACTGGACGTCCTCTTATCAGTTGATCAACGCCACCAACGGCATCATCAAAGGTGTTTCCGCCCTGGACGATAAAGTGTTCACCGGCAGCCGCAAAAAAGAGATACTGGCCGAAGCCCGCTTCCTGAGAGCCTACGCGCACTTTAAACTGTTAAGTTTCTTCGGGCAGTGGTTTGATCTGAGCAGTCCGTATGGCGCGTTGATCCGGGAAGATTTTGTGCAGGTAGATGCCGTCCCCAAAGCCCGCAGTTCCGTGAAAGACAGCTACGCCTTTATCCTGGCCGACATAAATGATGCCATCGCTAATGGGCCCGCGGAAAACAAGACATGGTACGCCACCCGCTGGGCGGCCATGGCGCTGAAAATGCGGGTGCTGATGAGTCATGGGCAGCCAGGGGACTATCAACAGGTAAGTGATCTGGCGGATTCCATCATCCTCAACAGCAAATACAAACCGGAGCCGCAAACGAAAGACATCTTTTACGCCAAAGGGCTGGGCAGCCCGGAAGTGATACTGGGCATCAAACCGCAACAGAACCAGGAGAGTTTCTACTATGTGCTCAGCCGGCAGTACTGGCCCGGGGCCTCTTCGCTGTATATCGCCAAAACAGCGCTGAAAGACCTGTTGAAGAACGATCCGCGCGGCACCTGGCTGATAGGCACTGAGAATACCGCTTCCAAAGGCACCTATTATTTCCTGAAATACATTAAACAGGGAGATGCACCTTCCGTATTGTCTGAAACATCCTATGCTTTCCGTCTGACAGAAGTATATCTGCTGAAAGCGGAAGCTATTGTGCGCTCCGGCGGCAGCTTGTCCGCAGCCCGTGCGATCCTGAAGGAGGTCATGGGGCGTGCCGGTGTAACCGATTTCAGCGCTGTAGACAACGCCACGTCGGTGAATGAAATGCTGAAACAGCTGTACTTCGAGTTCGTCAGAAATCTCATCGCCGAAGACGGACAGGAGTGGATGGCGTTACTGCGTCTTCCCTCGTCGCTCATCCAGGAACTGCGGCCAACAGCCAATGACAAGATTAAATACATATTGCCGGTGCCACATGCTGAGTTCCTTTACAACTCCGCTTTTGGTCCGCAGAACCCCGGCTACCAGAAATAATTCACCTATTAAATGTTAACAATGCAACGCCACACGAAAACTTTTTTTGCCGCACTGTTACTGGCAACCGCCTGTCAGCAGGCCGCCACGCCGCATGCCACGCTTACTGCTGAACTAACAGGACTGAAAGACTCCGTTGTCTTTATTTCCATACCGGTCGCTGATTCCGCCAAGACGGATACGGTACCGGTAAAAGATGGTAAGTTCACCTGGACAGGTACGATCACCGAACCGCAGAAAATCTACATCGGTACCTCTTCCCGTTACATGGAACTGTTTATGGAGAACGCTGATGTCAGCCTGAAAGGTAATATGGATTCGCTGGACCAGGTGAAGATCACGGGTTCTGCTACGCAGACAGCCTATGAAGCTTACCAGCAATCGATCTCCGATATTACAGGCATCCAGGATTCGCTGTACCAGCAGTATCCGGCGGTGAAAGGGAACGATAGCGCGCAGGCGGCCCTGGAAGCCAAACTGGAAACGCTGCGGGAGCAGCGGCGGGCGCGGAGCAAACAATACATCGCTGCCCATCCGGAAAGCCCGGTAAGCGTAGACCTCATTGCAGATATGGCCGTTCTCGGCGAGTATGCGCCGCTGGATAGCCTGTACCGGCAGCTGTCGCCGGCAGCGCAGCAGTCGGGCGCCGGTAACCGGCTGGGTAAACGGCTGGAGGTGCTGAAGAAGAGCGCTATCGGTCAACCGATGATTGACTTCACGCAGGCGGACATTAACGGCAAACCGGTACGCCTGTCCGATTTCAAAGGCAAGTATGTGCTGCTGGATTTCTGGGCCAGCTGGTGCGGCCCCTGCAGGGCGGAGAACCCGAACGTATTAAAGGCTTATAATACGTTTAAAGATAAAAATTTCACCGTCGTAGGTGTATCGCTGGATGACAAGGCCGACAAGTGGAAGCAGGCCATCGAACAGGATGGCATGCCCTGGATGCAGGTGTCTGACCTGAAAGGTTTCCGCAACGAGGTAGCGCAGCAGTACGGCATACAGGCTATTCCCTGCTCTTTCCTCATCGACCCGCAGGGGATCATTATCGCCAAAGACCTGAGAGGGGCCGGGCTGCATAAAAAGCTGGCGGAGACACTTCAATGAAAGCGGAGCCTCATTTTCTGATAAAACACACACCATATGAAATATCGGGTTCTTATGCTGCTCCTGTTGCCTGTTTTACAGGCAGGAGCGCAGGATAAACAATCCTTCACGCTGAAGGGAGATGTTAAGGGGCTGCCTGACCGCTACATTTACCTCAGCTATGCGGAAGGTGTTGATCAGTACAAAACAGACAGTGTAATGTCACACGGCGGCAAGTTCACTTTCTCCGGTGCATTGAAACAACCGGTAGCGGCCAGGTTGTATGCTGATAAGGAAAACGTTTATGGTAAAGGGGACGTGGCATCCTTTTTCATAGAGGCAGCAGCTATGCATTTAAGGTCGGCAACGGGAAAATTGCGGGATGCCACACTCTCCGGGTCCAAAGTTCAGCGGGAGCAGGAGGAGCTGGAGGCTATGTGTGCACCGGTGATGAAGCAGCTTAACCCCTTGTTGGAAGCCTATGACAAGTTGGGCGACGAACTCCGGGCCACGAAAACCGAAGCAGCAGCGGAGGAGGTGAAAGAAAAAATGGAAAAACTGAAAGACCGGATGGACCTGTATACGGAAGAGCGGTGGAAAATGAACAGGGTGTTTATTCAAAAAAATCCCAACTCCTACGTCAGCGCGCAGTTGCTTCGTTCGATCATCAACTATATTCCGCTGAAAGAAAGCGAGGGTTATTATGGCCGTATGTCGCCGGTAATGCAGCAAAGTATGGATGGCCGGGAGATCAAAAAGTACCTCGACGAACTGCGTCTCGGTTCGCCGGGTAGCGTAGCACACGTGTTCACCAAAACGGATATTGACGGCAAAACGCTGAACCTGTCGGACTTCAGGGGAAAATATGTGCTGATTGATTTCTGGGCCAGCTGGTGCGGACCCTGCCGCAAAGGGAATCCGCATCTGAAAACACTCTACGGAAAGTACAGGGAGAAAGGCTTTGAAATTATTGGCGTGGCCAGCGACGATGGTAATATGGCGGCCTGGAAAAAAGCGGTGGAACAGGACGGCATCGGTATCTGGCGGCATGTGCTTCGTGGCCTCGATTGGGAAAAACGGCGGAAAAAATTACCTAACCCGGATGACCTGGATCCCTTTTACAGTATCCACGCCCTGCCCACAAAAATTCTGATTGACCCGCAGGGCATGATCATCGGACGCTACGGACCTGGCGGGGAAGATGACGAAGCCCTGGATAAAAAGCTGAACGAGATATTTGGCGTGTAACTTTTCATTAAAAAATTAACATTCATGAAACATAACTGGATTCTTTTTCTATGCGCGCTGCCTGCCTTACAGGCAACGGCACAAAACAAGCAACCTTTTACCCTGAAGGGAGACATCAAAGGGCTGCCTGACCGCTATATCTATCTCTCTTATGCCGAAGGTGCCAACAAGTACAGGGAGGACAGCGTTATGACCCGTGGCGGCAAATTTACCTTCACCGGTGAACTGTCGCAGCCCACACAGGCACGGCTATATGTAGACAAAGCAAAAGCGATGTACTTCGAAGGCGATGTCACGTCTTTTTTTATAGAACCTACGACGATGCAGTTGAAGTCCGCCACCGCAAAACTAAAAGGCGCCAAACTCACCGGTTCTAAAGTACAGCTGGAGCAGGACGAACTGGAGGCGATGCGGGCGCCGGTGACGAAAAAGCTGCATCCGCTGTCGGAAGCCTATGGAAAGTTAAATAAGGAATACAGCGCCGGCCTGCGCGCAAAGAAAGCGGAGGCCGCCCTGGAGCCGCTGAAAGATAAGCTGGAAAAGCTGAAAGACCAGATGGAACCGCACTACGAAGCGATGGAGAAAATCGATAAGGCATTCATCGATAAATATCCTAACTCTTATGTGAGCGCGCAGTTATTGCGTTTCCGTGTCAGCAGTATGCCGCTGAAAGAAGGGGAGGCCTGTTATGACCGCATGTCACCGGAAATGCAGCAGAGCGCCGACGGCCTTGAGATCAAAAAGGAGCTGGACGGGCTGCGTGCCGGTTCACCGGGCAGCGTAGCACATACCTTCACCAAAACGGACATCGATGGTAAAACGCTGAACCTGTCGGATTTCAAAGGGAAATACGTGATGCTCGATTTCTGGGCCAGCTGGTGCGGTCCCTGCCGCAAAGGCAATCCGCATCTGAAAGCGCTATACGGCAAGTACAAAGACAAAGGCTTTGAAATTATCGGTATCTCCGATGACGATTCCAATCACGACGCCTGGAAAAAAGCCGTGTCGCAGGATGGCATCGGCATCTGGAAACATGTGCTGCGCGGCCTCGACTGGGAAAAACGGAAAAACAACCTGCCTAATCCCGAAGATATCAGCGACGACTACGGCATTCACTCGCTGCCCACCAAGATCCTGATTGACCCGCAAGGCATGATCATAGGCCGCTATGGCGGCGGCGGAGAGGATGACGAAGCGATGGACAAAAAACTGTTGGAAATATTCGGCGCATAACCTTAAAAGCCTTGTAAATGACTCATTTACAAGGCTTTTTTCTTTGATTATTCGGGGGTATATTTGAGTATGAACAATACTCAATCACACGATCAGCGTATCGCACAAATGACCTTTGCGTCGATCTATCCCATGTATGTTGCTAAAGTGGAGAAGAAAGGCCGGACAAAGGAGGAACTGCACCAGGTGATCACCTGGCTGACTGGCTTCAATGACAAACAGCTGCAGGAACTGATCGACAAGAAAGTGACGTTCGAGACATTCTTTCAAAAGGCGACGCTCAATCCTCATGCAGGACTGATTACCGGTGTTATCTGTGGTTACCGTGTGGAGGAGATCGAGAATCCCCTGACGCAGCAGGTCCGCTATTTGGATAAGTTAGTGGACGAGCTGGCGAAAGGACGGAAGATGGAGAAGATTTTGAGGGGGTGAATAATTATCAGCCGCATATCGCTGCTGTAAAGCGGATACACGGCTGATTATAAACAAAAAGGATCAATACCCCGGATTCTGCGTTAGCCCCGGCTCAATTTTCAAACTACCGGAGTGGAACGGCCACAGGTAGTTCCGCGATTGGAAAGAGCGGTCTTCTATCTTCAGGGACACCAGGTTGCCGTTTACCAGCCGCGTATGTCCCATGGCGGGCTTGGTCATCACCTGGTCGCCGATCTTCCATCTTAAAATATCATCATAGCGCACCCCTTCACCTGCCAGTTCTGTTCTCCGTTCATTCCTGATGAGCTCTACCCATTGTTGCTGCGTGTAGGCGGCATATTTAGGCAGGGTCACATCTGCTTCCTTCATATCCAGACCGGCCCTGGTCCTCAGCTGGTTGATGCAGCTTTTGGCGAGGTTGTCTACGTTGTTGGTCATAATTTTAGCTTCTGCGTAGGTGAGCAATACCTCTGCATACCGTAGTATCGGGAAGTGCATATTGCCGTCTCCTTTGAAGGCGTCTGTTTCATCTACAAACTTTCTGAACCAGTAACCGGAACGGCTGGCCCGTTCTTTTTCATGGAACATGGGGCTGTTCTGGTCGTAGATGTTGATCGGTTCGTTGACGAATATATCGCCCTGGCCCATAATGCTGGCGGTATAGCGGGGATCCCTGTTCAGTTTGGGGTTTAGCTCGTATTCCTGTTTTGTATGCAGGGGGCAGGCGTCAATTTTATTGCCCTGCAGTGTCCAGTAGGCATCTACCAGTGATTTCAGCGGTACGGAGTAAGACTGTCCCTTGCCGGTACGGAAGTGCGGACCGAGATGTTCGAACGAGTTGGTGCCGCTGTTGCCATGGCTTTGCATGTCCATGGTGATGATGAACTCTTTGTTGATTTTATCGCCTTTATAGCTGAACAGGTCTGCATAGTTTGGATACAGCGAATAGTTGCCGCTGTCCATGATCTCTTTGGCGAGGCGTGCTGCCAGATCGTAACGGCCATTGTATAAAGCGTAGCGCATGATGAGCGCTTTGAGCGAGTACTTGTTGAACATATAACCGTCGGAGTTATACTCCTTGTCGGGCAGGCTGTTGGCGGTGGCTTCCGCCATCGGGAAAAGGGTATTCAGTATTTCTTCCTTTGATTTGGCAGGTTGTATTACCTGCGAAATATCCACCGGTTCGAGATAAAAGGGTACGTTTCCCCAGCGGGACACTATTCTGAAATAGTGCCAGACCCGCAGTCCTTCCAGTATGCCTTTGTATTTGGTACGAATGGATTCATCTTCCACATATGGTGTATTGATACTTTTCAGATAGGTATTCAAACGACCGATGTGTTTCATGTGGATGGTGTAGTAATATTCAAAAGCCCTTGTATTGGCATCGTAGCTGCCATTGGCAATCCGTTGGTGGTTGTCGCCTTCCACGCGGCTGTAGGCGTTGTCCGATTTACTGTCTTCCATGTAAAAAAGCAACCTTCTGTCGTCTTTATTGGTAAATACATCCAGGTAGGTGCTGTAGACCACGCGCCGGAGATCTTCTTCTGTATTAAAGAACTCATCGAACTTTGTGGCAGTAGGGTCCGGTTTGTCGAGGAATTTCTGGCATGCCGGCAGTAGCACGGAAAGGAGCGCCAGTAACATAAGTCTCTTTTTCATCTGATGCATATTTTGCAGTGGAGTGAAATAAATTTTCGTTGGTGCCGCAGCGTTGATTAAAACAGGGTAGCCCTGACGCCGAGGCTGTATACCGCCATGCGGGGGTAGTTGCCGTTGCCGCCGTCGCGTTCGGGTTCGAGTCCTTCCCACCGGGTAAAGGTGATGGCGTCCTGCGCATTGACGTATACCCTCACATTGCGGATCATTTTACCCTGTAACGGGAACGTATATCCCAGCTGCAGTACTTTCACCCGGAAGAAGGCGGCGTTGCCCAGCCAGATGTCACTGAGGTAAGCGTTGGTGCTGGAGCCGGTCCATACCCTGGGGAACCTGCTGTTGGGCGTTTCGGGTGTCCAACGGTTGTCGGCGTAATACTGTTGCGGCCTGCCCAGTGAGTTGCTGCTGCCATCGACGAGGATGGGATAGCCTTCCAGGCCGTTGAGGCGGCCGGACCTTTTTCCGACGCCTTGTCCCAACAGGTTGAAGTCCCAGTTTTTATACGTTAAACCAAGGTTGATCGAATAGTTCAGGTGTGGGAAAGGATCTCCGAGGTTGATCCTGTCTGCGTCGTTGATGATACCATCGCCATTCTGGTCTATGTATTTGATATCGCCGGGGAGTGTATTGGGCAGCTTGGCGCGGGTGTTGTCCACATCGCGCTGGTCACGGAAGAAGCCATCACTTTTATAACCGTAGTAGTTGTCGATGGCGATGCCTTTGTACCAGATTTTGTCGTTATCGTCCTTAAAGATGAGGGTGTCGCCGTCCCTGTAACCGGCTTTCAGTACTTTGTTCCTGTTGTCGAACAACATGGCGCCGATGCTGTAGCCCAGGTTGCCGATTTTATCCTGCCACTGTACGGAAATTTCGTACCCGTTGTTTTCCACTTCCCCGATGTTAAAGGCGGCTTCGAGGGAGCTGGAGCCGGTGATGGGCGGCACAGGGAACCTGGAATAGATCAGGTCGTAGGAGTTCTTTTTGTAGGCTTCGGCGGTTACGCTCAACCGGTTATCGAGCATGGTTAATTCTATCCCGATATTACCCTGTTTTTGTTTTTCCCAGGTGAAGTTTAAGTTGGGCACGCGCATGAGCCATCCCCATTCGTTGACATTCTCTTCCCACAGGTACGGATCTACGTTTTCGTTACCGATAAGGCCATAGGAGGCGCGCAGTTTCAGGTTGTTGATGATCCTGTTGTTGACCATGCCTTTCATGAAATGTTCGTTGGTAACGTTCCAGGCGATGGCGCCGGCGGGGAAAAAGCCCCATTGCTTGCCCGGCGCGAATTTGCTGCTGCCGTCGCCGCGGGCGGTGAACTCAAGGATATACCTGTTATCAAAAGAATAGTTCAGTTTACCGAAGAAAGAAGCTTTGGTGATTTCCTTATAGTCGGTGTAGTTGAAGCTCATCACTTCAGAACCGGCGGTGACGTATATTTTATCCTTCTGATGGCGCAGGCTGCCGGTGTAGTTGAGCAGTCCGCGGGCGGTCAGCTGGCTTTGGCTGACGTCCTGGTCGGCGCCCACTTCATTTTTCCAGATTTTCACCGGTTTGCCGTTACCGTCAAAAAATTTAAAGGTTTCCCTTGCCCGTTTGTTGGCGGACTTGCTGATCTGGTAAGATACGTTGCCTTCGAGGCTGAGGTGTTTGCTGATGTTATATCTCGGCCGCAGGTTCACCGAGCTGAAATCGTACAGGTTGTTCCGGGAGCCGCCGCGGTTGATGGAGGCGATCGGGTTCATATCATTGTACAGGATGTAATGCTCTGGTATACTGCTGTTGGGGTAGTATATCTGCTGGGTGGGATTCATCTTCCAGAGATTTTCATACAGGCCTGTTCCGTCGTCGTTTTCTTTGAGGCGGTTGATTTGCAGGCGATGGGCGTAGAAATCTGCCAGTAACACAAATTTATCAGCGATGTTCACATTGGTGTTGAAGCGTGCGGAATATTTACCGGAGCCTTCGTAGGAGTTGAGGCCGTTTTCTTTGAGGTATCCCATCATCAGGTTAAAAGAGCCGATACCGCCGCCGCCGGAGACGCTCATGGTGAGGTTCTGCGAGTTGGCTTTGCGGGGCATGCCTTCTTTGAGCCAGTCCACCGAGGGTGTTTCTCCGGACTCCATTTTGCGGATGTCTTCATCCGTATACAGTGGTGTCTGCCCCTGGATGTTTCTGGCTTCGTTGTTTAACTTCATATAGTCGGTACCGTTAACGAACTTCGGCAGGTCTATTGGCCGCTGTATGGCGCCCCATGAGTTGACGTCCACTTTAAACCGTCCCATCTGCCCGCGCTCCGTTTCTATGATGATTACCCCGTTGGCGCCCCGCGAGCCGTACATGGAGGCGGAGGCGGCATCTTTCAGTACGGTGATGCTTTTCACTTGGTTGGGGTCGATATCGTTGAGGCTTTGTTCCATCCCGTCCACGATCACGAGGGGGCCGGCATTCTGTAGGGTGCTGATGCCCCTGATGGTGATGCCGGGGACGCTGCCTGGCAGGTTGGTGGTTTGTTGCACGGTAACGCCCGGGACGGTGCCGGTAAAGGCTTCCTGCAGTTTGGCGATGGGGCGTGTTTTAGTAAGTTTCACGTCCACCTGGGCCACAGATGATGCTACGTGGCGGCGTTCCACTTCGGAGAAACCCATCACCACCACTTCGGACAGGCTTTTGGTGCCTGTTTTCAGCCGTACTTCCATATTGGTGCGGAGCTGTGCGCTGATTTCCGCCGGTTGGAATCCCATGGCGCTGATGATCAGGGTGACAGCCTCTTTGGGGATTTTAATTTCGAACCGGCCATCGTTGCCGGTGGCGGTGCCGATGTTGGTGCCTTTGATGAGGACGCTGGCGCCCGGGATGGGTTCCCCTTTTTCGCTGGTGACCCTTCCGGTGGCGGTGAAAGTGGTGTCGGCGGTGCGGCCCGGGCGGCTGTTGAGCAGGATACGGCCGTTGTTGATGGAGTAGCGCAGGGGTTGATCGCGGAGCGCTATCTCCAGCACATGTTCCACCGTTGCGTTTTTAACATCGATGGTGACAGGTTTGGTGGCAGCCATCAGGTTTTCGCTATAGGCCACAGATACCCCGGCCTGAGCGGCCATTTCTTTGAGCACCTTTTTCAGCGGGGCATTTCTTTCCGAAAGCGTGATCTGCTGCGATAAGGCTACGGCACTGCATTGCAGGCACACCGCAAGCAGGAGGAAGGCGGTAAATCTCATAACGTAGAACATTTTGGTTGAACAGAGCGATTGCCGGCCACAACGGTCTGGTTGTGGCTGTTTGGTTTTTTAACGTTGTCGGTTTATTACGGTTGTAAAAGAATGGTGACTACATGGGCTGGCATTTTACCGGGTCAGTATTACTTTGATAGTCCTGCCTTCCAGTTTGAGTTTTACCTTATCTGTTTCCAGCATCGGTAACACTTCCTGTAGCGACAGGTTTCGGTTGATGTACCCGCCCAAGCGGTTTCCTTCCGGCAGGGAGGCGAAATCTGCTTCCACATCGTACCATCTCGACAATTGTTTCAGCACACTGGCCAGGGTGGCGTTTTCAAAGTCGAAATAGCCTGCTCTCCAGGCGGTAGCTTCGCGAAGGTCTGCCGGTTGTACGTTGATGTTACCGGAGGTGTTGTTCACTGCGGCTGCCTGTCCGGGATGAAGGTAGCTTTCGTTTTTGCCTGATTTTACTTTCACTGCTCCCTGTATCAGCGTGGTGCGGGTGACCGGCTCGTCGGCATAGGCCATTACGTCGAAGCTGGTACCCAGTACCTGTATTTCCATGTTGTTCACTTTTACAATAAAGGGTTGCCCTGCCACCGGTTGAATATCAAAATAGGCTTGTCCCTGTATTTCCACGGTGCGGTGGTTGGCGGCGAAAGACGTCGGATAGCGCATGCTGGATGCGGCGTTGAGCCATACGTGGCTGCCGTCGGGCAATACTACGTTGAACTGCCCGCCACGGGGCACAGCCAGCAGGTTATAACTGGTAATGGATGAAGGGCCGGCGGTGAGTGGGTAAAGTAATTGCCCGTTATGCTGCTGTACGGTCACGTCGCCTTGCCGGATGACCTGGTTGCCGGTGCTGTCCAGCGTTACTATAGAGCCGTCTGACAGGGTGAGCTTCGCTTTGTTGCTGCCCGGCAAAACAGTTTGTACGGCACGTTGTTGTGCCAGCCGCGGCGCAGCCGGTTGACGGGAGATATAAACACCGATGGCGGTTGACAAGAGCAATGCTACAGCAGCAGCGGCGCCCCATTGCCAATAAGGACGGGGACGCATGGGTACCACCCTGGTACGGCTGATTTCCTGCAGCAGCCGCGTCTCTATGCGGTCTCCCAGCGCTTGCGGCACGTCATGTTTTTCCTGCAGCACACGCTCAAATTCCTGTTGCATGGCGGCCAGCAGGGGGCGCCTGGATGCGGTGTTGTTAAGATAACCGAACAACGTATCCATTTCCTCCCTGCTGCATTGCCCGTCCAGGTAACGTTGCAACAGTTGCTCGTAAGCGTTTTCAGGTTGTGACATATTTTTGAAAATCCCCTTTTACAAAAGGGGGGTACTATATACTATCCGGAAATAATAAAAGAGGGTACCCCTGTGGGGAAATATTTTTTAATAAAAAGTGGAGACCAGCCAGATCGCCATAAAAATATCACCATGACGGTAGACATAGTCTTCGATAAAGCGCATGCCCAGTACCATGTGTTTTTTTACCGCATTACGGGAAATGCCCAGTATGGCTGCGGCTTCGTCGTAGCTTTTCCCTTCCTGGCGGCAAAGGCGGAATACCTTCCCGCGTTGGGTGGTCAGTTTAGAAAGTGCTTCCTCGAAAAGGCGCTCGTATTCCCGGGTGCGCACCACTTCTTCGGGTTGCTCCGGGTCAATATCGGCCAACTGGCGGTATAACTGCTCGCGCATCTGTTCGTCAGTGGCCAGTCGTGATATGGTTTTAAAGACATGGTTGCGGGCAATCCGGTAAAGGTACCCGCTAAAAGAAAGTTTTGGGTTAATACGCTCCCTGACCTCCCAGATTTTGAGAAATACGTCGTGCACCAGGTCTTCTGCAAGAGAAGGGACCTTACAGAAACGCAGCAGATAAATGTATAAAGCAGGATGATAGTGCCGGTAGATGCCCGAAAAGGCCGATTCATCCCCCTGGGCCATCCGCAACAGCACTTCTTCTTCCATGGACATACGCTCCATACCTTAAAATAAGATTTTTTGAATCGCCGGTAATCAATTAAAGAAATAGCATAATATGTCAGTAAAGATAGAAAAGAGCTGAGGGAAATAAAAGTAGTGCCGCCAGTGGAAGGAAAAGAAAAGCCCCTCCGCCGGGCCGGTGGCCGGAGGAGGGGCTGTAATGCGGCAGGATATTTATTGCAGTACCTGCTGTATATAGGGTGTTACCAGTGCTTTGAACTGATCGGTATCATCCAGCTGGGTCGTATTAAAGCGGATGATGCCCTGCTTGTCGACCAGCAGCAGGTTCGGGATAGCGTGAATATTATACATCTGCGCAATTTTACTGTGCCGGAATTTAGTGCCTTCAGATACGTTGGTCCAGGTAAGCGCATGTTTTTTAATGTGCTCCTCCCATTTTTGGTCATTATCATCCAGGTTGAAGTAGAGCACTTTTAAGCCGCGGTCTTTGTATTCCTCATATAAGGCCTGCAGGTCGGGTAGCAACTGCTGGCAGGGGACGCACCAGGTGGCGGAGAACACGATCAGGTAGGGGGTACCGGCCAGGTTTTGGGTATGCAGTATTTTCCGGTCGCTGGTCCGGATGGAAAATACCGGCGCCTTACGACCGGGTTGGGTAGCCAGGAAGGCTGCCTGGTGTGCAGTGACGATGGAATCTATTTCTTTTCCCAGCCAGGTATTGCTCAGTGCAGGTTTTAGCGTACGCAGCGTTTCGAGACAGGCTGTTTCCGCTGAATCGGTGCCGCCCATTTTCTGCCTTAAATAAAGCAGTCCATAGTAATTGTCAGGATGTTCTTTTATCAGCTGTAAATTGTCGTAAAACAGTTGTTGGGTCTGGTATGCCGAAAGGTCCTTGATGCCGGGAGATTCCGGAACTTCTTTTCCGTAAGCATCCATATACCTTGCTCTTTGCTGCTGCAGCCGTTGGAACAAGTCATCAGTGGGGGAGTGAGCTTTTACAAAACGGCCGAACGGGCCTGGTCCCGGAGGCATCTTTTCCTGCTCCCGGATAACATTGAGGCCGGTGTCCATGATGAACTGATAGGTCCATCTCATGAAGGGTTTCAGGGTATCGTCCTCAACAAAAAGATAAGCCTGTTCGCAGGGCTTGTTGAGCGTGCCGCTAAACTGCACCAGGTCGTTCTTGGCAACGATAGAATCAAGGCTTCGGTACGGACGCAGCGAATAGTGGTCTTGTATCCGGAGATAGATGGTTTTCCCTTTTAAAGCGGCAGGTGCGGGGGCTGTTAGCGTAAACCTGTACTGGCAACTGGCTTCCGTTGGTCCGGACAGTAAAAAGGTAATCAGTGTTAATCCAAATAAAAATCTCATGGTGGTTGGTTTTATAAAGCGGTATACCCGCTACCGTTGTAACGGTAACGAGTATACCAGTAAGCATGCTTTTAAGCAAGGCATTCAGCGGACGGAGCGCTGGCCGAATAATCCAATGCTTTGCAGATGCAACGATTGGAAGAGTTGGTTTCGCAAATACCTGCTGCATTTGGATCTCCGGGTACAGCAATGGTGCAGGACCGTTGATCACGGCAACGGCCGCCGCCACCGCTATCGATAACACACAGGTCCCCGTCGCAAAAATAACCGTCAGGACATTCCATACCGGAATCGCATACGACGTTGCCGCCGGACACATTTTTCATTTGTTCCCTGCTGAGAATCTGCCGGGCGCCCAGTTCCAGCGCCTTCAGTTTTAAGGATTTCATCATTTACATTTTTGGTTGAAAAGAAATGGATGCCCCAATTCTAAAGGCCGGGGCAAGGTAGGCCATAAATTTTTATTTCAGCAAAGGGTAATATTCGGCTCAACAGGAGAATGCCTGGTTATGGCCGGACTGGCGCAGTTTTATGGTACTCCGCGCAAATGACGGCATGATGGGGTATTTTAAAAAGTATACTCACCAACGTTATCTTGTTGGTGAGTATACTTTACTGAAGTTAGGCGAGACACTCTGCAGAAGCAGCGCTGCCCGAATAATCCAATGCTTTGCAAATACAACGGTTCAATGAGTTGGTTTCACAAATACCTGCTGCATTTGGATCGCCCGGTACGGCAATGGTACAGGACCGCTGGTCGCGGCAACGGCCGCCGCCGCCATCACCGTCAACACACATGCCTCCGGAACAAATAAGGCCGGGAGGGCAGTCCATATCGGCTTGACATTGGCCGGCACCACCGGATACATTTTTCATTTGTTCCCTGCTAAGGATTTCCCGCGCGCCGAGTGCCAGCGCCTTCAACTTTAAGGCTTTCATGCGTCTAAATTTTTGATGGATTAAAAAATGGATGCCCCTATAAGGCCGGGACCATCAGGCCATAAATTTTGTCTATGCGTTGAGGATGTATTTCAGGTCTTTGATCTGGTAGATATCCGGGAGCTCGTACAATACCGGTGTTGTGGTGTCAGCAGACGGCATAGAGAGAAAAAAAGTAGGCGTGGCCTTGATGCCCGCCCTGTCGCACCAGCTTCTCATCGCCTCCACTTTCTTTCCCTGTCGGGCCATAGCGCCGTCGGGGAGGGCATACTTCCCGGAGAACTGCCGGTAGTCTTTCGTGGGTGACAGGTACCAGCCGTCGAGGACTTCTTTGAGTTGCCGGTCATCGCCGCTTTCAGCTACGGCCAGGAAATGTTTGACGGGGAGGCTCCGGTGATCATCTTCTTTGTTGGTGGCAGTGAAGATAATCTGTACCTGCAGATTGTCGCTGCCATGCAGCAGTTCTTCGACCGGTGCGTGGGCTTTTGAACAGGGCCCGCAGTAGGGGTTACAGACTTTGATCAGTTTAATACGGGCATCGGGATTTCCCAGGGTAATACCCAGGCCTGCGGTACTTTCTTCCACTGCTTTTTGTTTGGCTAACAATGCTTCAAATATCTGCTGGTTGTGTTTCAGCTGATTAAATTTCATTTTGTTTTGCCGCGCTTCCTTAGATGACCGGAAGGCCGGCATCAGCTGGGTAATCACCAGGAAGGGCAACAGATAAGACAGGGCGAAGGTGATGCCGGTAAAGGGCGTGATGGATGTTACCGGCGCGAGCGTATGCCATTTCCCTGCGATGGGGATCAGCAGTTGCAGTAAAAGAATGAATTGTACCGATAAGCAAAGCAGGCACCATTGTTTGGCCACCCTCCATTGATAGTACACGGAAAAGAGCGTGTAAGGCGCCGCCAGTACAGTCACACCGGACATGATCAGCAGCGGCTGGGCACCGGTGATACCGGAGAACAACATAAACAAAAGGCTGCCGGTAAAGTAACTGGTACCGATAATACTCCAGCTGATACCGGCAATTTTAGACGCTTTCGAATGGACAACAGCGCCACAGTTCACTTTTTTCCCGGCAGTACAAATCTGTTGCAGTAACGGATTATACTGGTCTGTTTCATACCAGAGTAACAGGAATCCCACTATCGCTCCCAGCACGGTGGTCAGGGTAAAAGCAACGGGCAGCAAAGCGTTCCATCCTTCCCGGAAAAAGGCTGCTGCCATAGCGAGCAGGCTGATGAGCGGCAGGGCGGATAGTTTTGTGTACTGCAGTATCAACTGCCGTTTTTCGGCTTTGACGTGTTGTTGGTAATCCGCTTCTCCCGCATGTTCACCTGCTTCCGCCAACAGCACCAATCCCATATAGTTTTTCCGGAAGTCTTCCAGGGTGGCGTTTATCCAGCTACGGGTCTCCCTGTCATAATAGTTTACCTGGTGATCATCTATTTTGCGGACAACAGTAAAATAGATGCCTGCGCCATCATGCCCGCTGATTTGCGTGAGAAAGGGCACGGGCAGCTGTGGTAACTGTTCAGCATCAAATTTGGCCAGGATATTTTCTACACCAAACTTTGAAAGAATATCGCTGACACTGAGTATGCCCGGAAAGTCAGGATGAGACTCCATTGCTGTGGTCAGCGTCGTCAGAGAGACATTTACTTTTAAATGATCGAGCAGCAGTTTGGTGGACGCTACTTCACCGCTAACAGGGAATATTAGTTGCTTCAAACGGGATAACATAAGACAAATCGTTGAGGGTATTAAATAAGATAGACAGATTTTAAAGTTGACAGATTTGGTATCGGGAATTGTTGAAATGAATCTAAAACAAAAAATCAATCAAAAAAAATATTCGGATAAATCTTGAGCGTATTCAGATAACGAGTGGATGTTTTTCCGCGTGGGAGAATCACTTTTGAAAAATTTTTTTCATGGGGACATTGTTTTGTGAACTTTCCGTGTTGTGGCTGAAGACAAAAAAAACTCCCGCACCGGGCAGATGCAGGAGTTTGTATCTCCGGGGAGAGGATCTTTTATTTATAATTTTTGGGATTGGTTCATCGGTTTTTTCTGGGCCGCTGCGGCGCCTACCAGCGAAGCGATAGCCCCAAAGAACAGGCTGAAAACCAGTCCGATGACGATCATGAGCACCATGAAGAATTTTTTGGTGAAGTTGATGCCTATTTCAATCTGATCTTCAGGGGTGCCTTTCTTTTCCATCTCCGCACGGGAAACTTCGAGGGCTTTTTCCTTGATGTCGGGAAATATCATCAGCATTACAACGGAGAAGACTACCGTGATCACGGTGATGATCATAGTTGCCTTAAAGCCATTGCCGAAAACGTTGCCGAAGGTAACGTAACCGTCATTGATCTTTGCGTAGTTGATGCAGGTAATAACAATGCCGACAAACATAACAGCAATGCCTACCCATTGTGCCCAACGTTCATGGTTGATGTTCAAAATGTAAAATAAGACGGATAATACAACTAATATCGCGCTGATGACCAGGCCATACTGTGCATAATTTTTGTTCATAAGGGTGCTAGTTTATAAGGATGATAGAATTTGCCCAGCTCTCGTTCATGTTAACGCACTCTAATATACGTTGAAACGAGAGCGGGACAAACAGTTTTTGAATGAATTTGTTATTGTATTGATAATCAATCAATTATTCGGCATGACGGTCTACGTAAAAATTAGTAGCTTTGAACCCAACAAATTGTTTGTCCCGATGAATATTGGTCACACTACCGCCCTTCTGATTTGGACGCTGGTCTACTGCCTGGCTACCTTTGCATTTGTACTACTCATAAAAAGAAAATACAGGAAAAACTGGTATAAAGTTGAACTGAAACTGGGAGGAGGCCACATAGATGCCGCTACTGTAATACTGGTGGGCGGCGGTGTTTTGGCAACCATTGTCATGTTTATATTTAGGGCTGTTATGCTATTGACAAACATATGCTGATTTTTACGCCCTGTGTTTTCTGCTTTAATGTTGTATCCTGAATGTCAAACAAACAATTTGCACTGGCCGGTCTTTGGATGACCGCCATTGTTTTTGCCGCCATCACCCTTGTCACCTACCATAATGACCTCTACAACGATGGCTCCATGGAAGTGGGCTTTCCCTTTGTATTTTACCGTAAGAGTTATGGCATGAACATCACCACCGGTGAAACGGGCATGGCGGTTTCTTTCAAAAGCCGTCACCTCGTAAAAGATATTGTTATCGCAACGCTCCTGTCACTGGGGTTGTTGGTATTATGGAACCGATTTAAAAAACAACCTAACCATTAAGTGTTTAACTATGAATGCAAATTTTCTCCGTCACCTTGTTTTACCCGAAGAAGAAAAGCAACTGAGCGCCGCCCAGGACGATGAGCAACTGCTGGATGCCCTGCTGAAACATCGCTACCTATTGATGATTGACTGGAAAGGGGAGGAAGAACCCAATCAGATAGGAGATTTCCTGAAAACCAGGGCCGCTGCGTTCAAGCCTGGATTCGATTTAGATACTGAAAGCGTTTACACGTCCCTTCAGGAGGAGGCCGCGGGCTTTGAACCGGGAGACAGCGTTCCTTTCCTGCTCAAGTCATTCCAGCAATTGCTTAAAAAAGAAAAGCTGGCCATTGTGCAACTGGACCGCGGCGATGATAGCTATTACATCTCCCTGACAACAGATAAAAATGCAAAGGACTTAAAGAAACAATCTTCCGAGGTCTGGGCCTGGCGACCCGCCGGACAAGGTACCGGGGAAGTGCTGTATACGGTGTACTGCTCCTGTGGCAGCATGAACGTATGGCAGGTGAAGCGGGGAGAAGTGATCACCGAAAGTAATTGCGATGACTGTAACCGGGAGATCTTCGACAAAGACGGTAAATCGTCTCTCCCTGTTCAAAAGGAATATATATAGTATGTTGTCTTATTGGCATTGATTGTCAGTCAATATGACAATTTTTAGCGATTTTTCCTGATTGCGAAAATCAATTTCCCGATGGCGTAACTCTGCCGGGATTCGCAGCCCTACTTTTGCACGCAAAATGTAAAAGATATCATGGAGCCGTACTATCTGCGAATCCCGGCGAAACGCATACTTACACTGTTAGCAGTCCTGTTGGCTATATGCGGACAGGCATCAGCAGACGATATCCTGTCTGCCATCAAAGGAAAGGTACTTACATCGGATGGGCTGCCTGCACCATACGTGACCGTTAGAATACAACATTCCAATCACGGCGCGCTTACAGACGCCAATGGCGAATTTGTGATCAAAAGGGTGAAACCCGGCAATTATACCCTCGTCGTATCCCTCGTTGGCTATGAAAATGTATTGCAGGAAGTAACGGTGGAAACAGACAAGATTAGCCAGACCAGCATTACGTTGGGCGCTTCCGGCCAACAAATGAAGGAGATCACCGTCGTAGGGGAGTACAACCGCTACACAGTACTCACCCCCTCCAATTCCCTCCGCCTGAACGCCCCCCTGGTAGAGATACCGCAAAGCATCTCTGAGATCTCCAAAGAGGTGCTGGCCGACCAGCAGATCTTCAACATGCACGAAGGCGTTACCCGCAACGTGAGCGGCGCCTCGAGGCTTGGGCACTGGGACATGTATTCCAATATCCAGATCCGTGGCTCCCGCGCCAGCTCCCTCCGCAACGGCATGAACGTATATATCAGCTCCTGGAGCCCGCTCACGGAAGATATGAGCATGGTAGACCGCATCGAATTCATCAAAGGCCCCGCCGGCTTTATGATGTCCAATGGAGAACCAGGCGGCCTGTACAACGTGGTCACTAAAAAGCCTACCGGCATCAGCCAGGGCGAAGTGACCATGTCACTCGGCAGTTATGATAACTACCGCACCACCCTGGACCTCGACGGGAAACTGTCAAAGAACGGAAAACTGCTGTACCGCCTGAACCTCGCCGGTGAACTGAAAAATGGCTGGCGCGATTTCGACTACACCAACCGCTACAGCATTTCCCCGGTACTCAAATACCTGATCGACGAAAAGAACACCGTAACGCTGGAATACAACCTCCAGTATATGCAGCTGCCGGTGATTGGCGGTAACTATTCCTTCTCCAAACGTGGCTATGGCGATCTGCCCATGAACTTCACCACCATCGAAGGCAATATGGACCCCACCAAAATCAGCGATAACAGTGTAATGGCTTATTATGAGCATAAGTTCAGCCCCGACTGGAAGCTGACCGCCCAGTTCGGCTATTTCCATTACAGGCAGACCGGTCAGAGCATGTGGCCTTCCGGCTTCTCTACCAAAGGAAACGACAGCCTGCTGCAACGCAACATCAACATCTGGGATGCGCTGGGCCTCAATAAAACCGCGCAGGTATTTGTGAACGGCACCTTCCGCACCGGCGCCCTGACACACAATATCCTCGGCGGCGTGGACATGAAATACAGCAACTACTACGCCGACTGGGCACAAGGCGGCGCTTTCGGCGACTCTACCTTCAATATCTACCAGCCTAAACACGGCAATGTGGTGCAGCATAAATGGGACCGCTCCGCGGATATCCGTACCCGTGGCGTACAGTATGACTATGGCTATAGCGCCGTATACCTGCAGGACCAGGTGGGCTTCTTCGACGACAGGCTGCGCGTAACAGTGGCCGGCCGCTACACCACCAACAATGTGGTAAGCCCCTACGATGGCACCAACAAAGACAGCAAATTCACGCCCCGCTTCGGTGTCAGCTACTCCTTCGACAGGAACAGCTCCATCTACGGCGTATACGATGTGAGCTTCATCCAGAACCCTGGGCTCGACTGGCAGCGAAAACCATTCGATCCCATGACCGGCGATAACATTGAGTTTGGTGTTAAACGCGACTGGTTCAAAGGCCGTTTTACCTCCACCCTCGCCGTGTACCAGATTACTAAAAACAATGTGCTCACCACAGACCTGGAACACCCAGACCCTGTGACTAAAAACTTCATCTACAGCCGTCAGAATGGACAGCAGCGCATCCGCGGACTGGAAGCCGATTTCCAGGGAGAAGTGGTGAAAGGGCTGAACCTGGTGGTGAACTATGCCTATACGGACGGCATCGTGTCTAAAGACGCTAAACCGGAACTGACAGGCAACTACGTGCCGGGCATCGCCAAACATATCCAGAACACCTGGCTGACCTACACCATCGGCGACGGTGTGCTGAAAGGACTCCGTGGAAATGTGGGCTATCAATACCAGGCAGGCCGCGTAGCCGGCCAGGTATACGACAAAAGCGAAAACTTCCTGCCGGACTATTTCAGGATGGACGCCGGCCTGGGATATACGGTCAATAAATTCAGCGTGAATGTGCTGGTCAACAATGTGCTGAACAAATACCTGTTCACCGGCGCGCCTTCCGCTGACGGCTATGGCAATAAAATCTACTACTGGCAAACAGAACCCGGACGTAATGTGCGGATGAGCGTTGGCTACCGTTTTTAAACTATACACTTAAAACTTAAACCTCGACAGATATGAAGAAGTTATTATTCTCCGCCTTATTATGCTGCTGCATGGCGACTGCTTTTGGACATGCCCTCTGGATTGAGACCGTTGTAAACGGTAAGAAAGGACAAGCACAGGAAGTGAAAGTTTTCCTCGGTGAATATGCCGAAAACGAACGCGACTCCACACAAAACTGGTTCAGTAACATGCGGGATTTTAAACTTTATGTTATTGATCCTTCCGGCAAAAAACAACAACTGGAATGTACACCGAACGGTAATCACTTCAAGGCTACCTTCACGCCGCAGACAGACGGCGCTTATGTGCTGTACATCGATCATACCGTGCAGGAAGTGTACAGCGGCAGCAAAATCCGCTACTATGCACAGGGCATCGTACAGGTAAATAATACCAAAGGCATTGAAAACCTGAAACAGAATGACTTCGTATTGCTGACAGGCAACGGTGCGAAAAAAATAAATGTGCCGGAAAAAGTATCCCTGCTGCACAAAAGCAAAACCACCCTGCCTAAAGCGGAGCTGACAGTACAGTCCCCCGACGGCTGGACCAAGAAAGTGAAAAGTGCTGACGATGCTTTCACCTATGTACCGGCCTGGAACGGCAGATACCTGCTGGAAGGCACTTTCACTGAAGACGTAAAAGGCGAACATGAAGGAAAACCTTTTGAGCGTGTATGGCATTGCGTTACCTATTGCAAGGACGTCACTAAATAATCCATATGCCCTTCAAAAAAACTATCCTGAAAATACACCGCTGGCTCGGACTTACGTCCGGGCTGGTTGTTTTTATACTGGGCGTCACCGGATGCATCTATGCTTTCATCGATGAGCTGAAACCGGTGGTTTACAAACAGCGGATGTTCGTGGAAGTACCAGTGGGTGCGCAGCGTTTGCCCATGGACGTTGTCAGGGAAAAAGCACAGGCAGCCATGGGAGCGAAGTATACATTACAACTGGCGGAAGTGCCGGTAGGGGCGGACAGGAGCGTCTCGTTCCGGACGTTGAAAGTAAACCCGGACGGGCTGTCGTACGCTACCTACATGGAATATTTCTACCGGATATACGTCGACCCCTATACGGGGAAGGTGCTGAAGATAGAAAATACCAAATGGGAGTTTTTTAATACGGTAGTCAATCTCCATATCAACCTTTTACTCGGACCAAAGATCGGTGGCACCATCGTGAACTGGTCCGTTATCATTTTTGTGGTGATGCTGATCTCAGGGATCGTGCTCTGGTGGCCGGCTAACAAAGCCGCTGCCAAACAACGCTTCGGCTTTAAATGGAAGGAGTCTACCAAATGGAAACGCAAAAACTATGACCTGCACAATATCCTTGGCTTCTATTCCATGATAGTGCTGCTGATCATTTCCATTACGGGCCTGGTGATTTCTTATCCATGGGTCAGCAACAGCATACAATGGATCGCCAACGGTGGCAAACCCACGGTATTGCCAGCGCCGGTATTTTCCGACACTACTAACGTGGATGCCTTTTCGCTGGAGAAGATATTGTCCAACGCAATGATCAAAGCGCCACAGGGGACCATGTTTTTTGTCAGCATACCGAAAAACAGCAAAGCGGCGGTATCTGTATTTGCCCGCAGGGATGGCAAGCCGTTGTATAAAGCCACCCGTATGCAGTACGATCAGCATACTGCAGCCATGCTCTCCCGCCGTACTTTTTCGGATATGGGTAACGGTGAGCGGATCAACGCTATGAATTATGACATCCATGTAGGCGCAGTACTGGGTATTCCCGGAAAGATCCTGGCCTTCCTGGCCTCTCTCATAGCGGCTTCGCTGCCGGTCACCGGGTTTTATATCTGGTGGGGAAGACGGAATAAAAAACAGGCAGCGCCGCAGGTGAACAAACATAGTCAGCCCAAAAAAATCCGGCAGCAAAAACCGGTAACCCTGAAGTAACATTAACCATATATCTTCTGCGTCCAAAAACAGGTCATTGTAAAGTGTTATCAGCTAATGAACAGTACAGTCACGACCCGTATTATACTGGCGGATGCGCAACCTGTTTACAGAGAAGGAATCAGAAGTTTGTTAGCGGATCATCAGAATAACTACCAGATAGAAGAAGCAGGCAACAGTGAAGAGCTGCGGCCTGCTTTGCTCTCCTTTCAGCCGGACATCCTGATACTGGACTACGATCCGGCTTATTTTGATGCCGACGAACTCCTCCACACTTTGTCTGTTATACCGGAATGCAAGGTGATACTCATTTCCAGCCAGAAAAAAAAAGTGGATATCTTCCGGTTGCTGGACAGTAACGTATACTGCGTGCTGACCAAAGAATGCAAAAAGAAAGATATCCATCAGGCTGTCTGTTGTGCCATCCGGGGGGAGAAGTTTTTCTGCACTTTCGCCCTCGATTTATTACTGGCCGACAGAAAAAAAAATACTGCCGCAGCCTGCTGCCCTCCGGAAGGCTTGTCCGCGCGGGAAACAGAAGTCATCCGTCAGATAGTAACCGGAAAGTCCAACAAAGAGATCGCCGGCGCCATGCATCTAAGCCAGCACACCATTCACACGCACCGCAGGAATATCATGCGGAAACTGCAGCTGCACTCTGCTGTTGAATTGTGTAACTATGCACTGGAAACCGGCATCGTTAAACCGGAAAGCTAACAAGGCATCTGCCTGCAAAACAGCGGGGCAACCGTATCATACGGTTGCCCCGCTGTTTTTTTGTCTCCCTGCAACCTCTTCGCATTTTATACCACGATCATGGTAATTTGATTACCACTGTCATACCCTCTTTTTACCATTGCGGGGCGATTGTTACCCCGTTCCAACCCTCGTATTTTTAATCTTCTGCTATCAATAAAATGAAAATTCTATGGACAAAAAGATCTATGATTTTGCGGCTGTTGGCGTTGGCCCTTTTAACCTCGGACTGGCGTGTCTCACGCATGCCATTCCCGACCTGGACGGTGTTTTTCTCGACAAAAGATCCGGATTCAACTGGCACCCCGGCATGTTAATGCAGGACACCACCCTGCAGGTGCCTTTCCTGGCAGATCACGTTACCCTCGCTGATCCTACCAATCCCTTCAGTTTTCTGAATTACCTCAAAGAACAGGGACGCATATATGCTTTTTACATCCGTGAAAATTTTAAAATGCTTCGCAATGAATACAACCAGTATTGCCAGTGGGCTATCAGCAAACTGCCGGAAGTCCGTTTTAATACGGCGGTGAAAAAGGTCGAATATGATGAAGCGGCGCAGTTGTACCTGCTGCAATGCGACCAGCAGCAGTTCCGGGCGCGTAAACTGGTGCTGGGCACCGGCACTGTGCCTTATGTGCCGGCCAACTGCCGCGAATGGATGGACAAGGCGATTCATTCCGCCCACTACCTGCAGCATAAGCATGCCCTGCAATCGCAGCGCTCCATCACCATCGTCGGCAGCGGACAAAGTGCGGCGGAGATTTATTACGACCTGCTGCAGGATATCGATACCTACGGTTACGCGCTGCACTGGATCACCCGTTCCCCCCGGTTTTACCCGCTGGAGTACAGTAAGCTCACCCTGGAGATGACCTCCCCGGAGTACGTGGATTATTTCTACGACCTGCCCCAGTCCAAACGGGATGATCTGCTGCATCGCCAGAAACACCTGTACAAAGGGATCAACAACGATCTGATCGCCGCTATCTTCGATACGATCTACGCCAAGAAACTGGTATCTGATATTGACATTTCCCTGCGCACCAATGCCGACCTGCGGGATATTACCCACGACGATGCCAACGGGTTCCGCCTCACCTTCTTCCAGGAGGAACAGGAAAAATACTACGCTCATCAGACGGCCGGACTGGTGCTGGCCACAGGTTATACGCACCGTATCCCCGATTTTATGGAGCCGGTGCTGCACAAAGTACAGCTGGACGAGAAAGGCCGTTTCGCGGTAAACCGTAATTACACCATTGATAACGCCGGCTCTATTTTCGTACAGAATGCAGAGCTGCATACCCACGGCTTTGTAACGCCCGATCTGGGCATGGGCTGTTACCGCAATGCCTGGATCATCCGGGAGATGCTGGGCCGGGAAGTGTATCCCATTGAACAACGGATCGCTTTCCAGCAGTTCGCTGTAAGCGCCGACGAAGAAACTGTTCCCGTACAACCCCACCTGATATAGTTATGCCGCTGCGATTTTACCTCATACTCATGACGCTGGTGGCGGTGGTCAGTGATTACATGATGCATCCGTTTTATCCGTTGTTTTTTGCTTCCCGGTTCGGGATAGAGGATCCGCGGATCACCGGTACCTATTTCAGCGCGGTATGCGCCACCGTGATGGTGGCTTTCCCGGTATGGGCACTGGTATCCCGTCGCATTCCCGAGCTGCGGATACTGGTATACACGCAGGTGATTGCCGGCATACTGGCGGCTTCCTGCGCCTTTATCACCCATTACGGGCTGTTCTGGGTGGTATCGCTGGCCATCATCATTTTCAAAGGCAGTTACCTGCTGGTATATCCCTTCATTCTCCGTATCACGGATACCGACAAACATGTGGGCATCATCAGTATCCTGTCTGTGATCATTCACCTGGGCAGTGTGCTGGGAGCGGTATTTGGCGGGATGGTCATCGACTGGATGCAGCCGCAGTATATCTATCTCGGCATGGCCGCAGGTGATTTCTTCCAGGCAGGACTGAGCGGCTGGCTGCTGTTGTCCCGTCGCGATATACCAGGACCGGTAGTAACGGAGCAGGCTGCACGCAGCTGGGCGGACCTGCTGCCTTCGGGAACGGTGTTGCGCCTGAGCGTGATCACGCTGTTCTTCTACTATGGTGATTTTATCATCCGGCCGTTTTTTGTGCGTTATTGGGAAACCGTATCTGGCATGCAGCTGCGGATCGTCTCCGGCGCAGTATATGCCATCCCTGCGGCGGTGGCGGTGTTTGCCCTCTGGATGAACCGGCGGCGCAAAACGCCGGAGTCGCCCTGGCATGCCATACTGCCTGCTTTGTTGCTGGCGCTGGCGGGCCTGCTGCTGCAGTCGTGGCCGTCCACGGGCGCCATCATCGCCGGCCGCTGCCTCTATGGCTGGGCGTTTTTCCAGTCGGCCGTCCGCTTCGACGCCCTGCTGTTCCATGTCAGCGATCCCGCCTCCTATGCAGTGGAATACAGCAAGATCCATTTCTTTCAGAACCTGGGCGTACTGACGGCCTCTTTTTCGGCCGGTATACTGGTAGAACATTATCCGCTGAACGTGCCTTTCATCGTGGCCTTCGGAGGATACCTGCTCGTAGCGGCCCTGTATTACCAGCTGGCACGCCCGCATGTTCACCCGGTTAATCCATCCAGATCATGAAAACACTCAACATTATACCCGCTTATACAGTGCCGGACCATCCACTGGGGCTCGTAGAGCTATGGCCCATGGACCTGCGGCAGGACACGCCGGAGATCTATCGCTGGGTGACGCAGCCGTACGCCCACTATTGGGGCATGACCGCCAAAACCTATACGGAGGTGCTGGCAGAATATACCGCCATCCATCATAACACGCACGCTGCTGCGCTGATCGGGAAGATCAACGGAAAAACAGCTTTCCTCTGCGAATATTATGACCCGGTGTATGACCTCATCGGCCGCTTTTATGACCCGGCGCCGGGAGATGTGGGCATGCACATCCTGGTAGGGCCGGCGGAAAGGCCTGTCCATGGCTTTACCTGGCAGGTGTTCTCCATCGTGATGGATTTCCTTTTCGAAAACCCGTCGCATAACAGGGTAGTGGTAGAGCCGGATGCCCGCAATGAAAAGATCCACCGGCTCAACAAAAAGGCTGGCTTTACTTACGTAAAGGAAGTACAGCTGCCGCATAAAACCGCTGCGCTGGCCTTTTGTACCAGGCAGCAATATTTTCAATCCAAAGAAAAATAATTGACGTATGCATATCAACGACACGAGCATGAATTCCCCCGAAGCGGTTGTTTCCCATCTGCAGCCCGATACCTGGGCAAAGGCCAACAGGCTGCATGTAGCCAAGATCATCAGTGAGTTCACCCACGAGCTGCTGCTGCAGCCCGAATGGATCAGCGACGACGGCGATTGGTCACAGTACCGGTTACACGCTCCTGATGCGGAACAGGTTACCTACTTTTTCTTCGCCCGTCTGCTCAGCCTGAACCACTGGTCCATCGATGCGGACAGTATCCGCAAAGTGAGCAACAGCCAGGAGCTGCCGCTGGACAGTATGTTGTTCATCACCGAATTCCGCAGCCAGTTAAATATCAGTACAGAGAACCTACCGGCCTATCTCGAAGA
>NZ_CAMLHC010000008.1 GCF_946479755.1 uncultured Chitinophaga sp.
TCGAAAGCAGATCGGTAGCGGCGGTAGACCCTTACATCGGCTCCGGCGGCCATGGCCACGTATTTGTAGGCGCCAGCGTACCGTATGGCGCGGTACAGGTAGGCCCCACCAATATCGTAAAGGGGTGGGACTGGTGCTCCGGCTACCATTACTCCGACAGCGTTGTGATCGGCTTCTCCCAGATGCACCTGAGCGGCACCGGCATCGGCGACCTCGGCGACGTGCTGATCATGCCCTACACGGGGAAAGTCCGCACCAACCGCGGTACCCAGGAAAACCCAACATCCGGCTACGGCTCCCACTATTCACATGCCCGCGAAAAAGCCCGCCCCGGCTACTACCGGGTAAAACTGGATGACTATAACATCGACGTTGAACTGACCGCCACTGAAAGAGTAGCGCTGCATAAATATACCTTCCCGAAAAACGAACCAGCCAACATCATCATCGACCTGAAAGAAGGTATCGGCTGGGACGCCCCCGTGGAAACATTCATCCGTAAAGTAGATGACTATACCCTCGAAGGCTACCGCTACTCCAAAGGATGGGCGGAAGACCAGCGCGTATGGTTCACCATCAAATCCAACGTACCGGTAAAACAATTCCAGGTATTTGAAGGAGATACAAAACAGGAAGGCATCTCCCTGAAAGGGAAAACAGTAAAAGGTGTGATCTCCTTTGCCAAATCACCGGGACAAGTCATGCTGAAAGTGGGCATCTCCCCTGTCAGCAGCGCCAACGCACTGGCCAATATCAACGCGGAAATGCCAGGCTGGAACTTCGCACAGGTGGTGAACGGCGCTAACGCCAAATGGGACAAGGAACTGTCCAAAGTAGACATCCAGACAAAAGATGAAGCGGCCCGCCGCGTATTCTACACCGCTCTCTATCATACCATGATAGATCCTGCCCTCTTCAATGACCACGACGGCAGCTATCGCGGCACCGATAAAAAAGTATATCCCAACCCGGGCTTCGATAACTATTCTGTTTTCTCTCTTTGGGATATCTACCGCTCCGCCGCTCCGCTGAGCACCATCCTGCATCCGGAAAAAGTGAACAGCTTCGTGAACTCCATGATCACCATACACAAACAACAGGGCAAACTGCCGGTATGGCCGCTCATGGGTAGCGAAACCAACTGTATGGTAGGGTATCATGGCGTACCTCCTATCGTAGACGCCTATCTGAAAGGATTCACCGGCTTTAACGCAGAAGATGCTTTCGAAGCCATGAAAGCCACTTCCATGCGCGATGACCTCGGCGTGAAATACGTAAAAGAAAGAGGCTATATCCCCGCAGATAAAGAATATGAATCTGTGTCCAAAGCCCTGGAATACGCTATCGATGACTGGTGCATCGCTGCCATGGCAAAAAAAATGGGCAAACAGGAAGACTACGCATACTATAAAAAACGCGCTGCCTACTATAAAAACTACTTCGACAGCACCATCAAATTTGTACGCCCGCGCATGAGCGACGGCAGCTTCAAAACACCTTACGATCCGTTCAACTCCATCCACGAGAAAGGTGACTTCACGGAAGGCAACGGCTGGCAATACACCTGGCTGGTACCGCAGGACGTGGAAGGACTGATCGGCCTGATGGGCGGCGACGAAGCCTTCACACGCAAACTGGATAGCCTCTTCACAGCTAAAGGCGATATGGGTGAGCAGGCTTCCAACGATATCTCCGGCCTTATTGGCATGTACGCACATGGCAATGAACCCAGCCATCACGTTACCTACATGTACGCTTTTGCGGGCAACCAGTGGAAAACAGCCGAGAAAGTAAGACAGGTAATGAAAGACTTCTACTTCGACCAGCCGGAAGGACTGGCAGGTAATGAAGACTGCGGCGCTATGTCTTCCTGGTATGTGTTCTCCTCCCTGGGCTTCTATCCGGTAAACCCCGCCAATGGCGTGTACGTACTGGGCAGCCCACTGTTCGATATGGCAACGGTGAAGCTGGAAGGCGGTAAAATATTCGCCGTGCAAACAATCAATAACAGCAAGGATAATATCTATATCCAAAGTGTTACGCTTAACGGAAAGCCCTATACGAAGAGCTTTATCACGCACCAGGACCTCGTAAAAGGCGGTACCATGGTGGTGACAATGGGTAACAAACCGAATGTCAATTTTGGAAAGGCTGCGGCAGACAGACCTGCTAACAACCTGTAAACAACACCTCATAAAAAAGCGGCTGTTTAGTTAATCTAAACAGCCGCTTTTTTTTATAACATTTTCTATACGCTTTCTCCCAGTACCCTTAACACTTCCGGCGTCATGTCCCCGAAAATAGAAACACCGGCAGCGCCGTTGTCTATAGCCAGTTTCACCGCTTCACGCAGATCATTGTAGTTATTGTTAAAGTCTGGCAGGAACAGGCCGGCATACAACGGAAATGCTCCGTGCAGGGTTTTAACGCCTTCTGCTACCGCATCCCCTATCCAGGTGATGTTTTCCCGGTAAAAGCCATGATAGATCATCGGCATAACGGCGTTCAGTGGCCAGTTGGTCCAGTCCTGCCGTACAATGCGTTTGGCTATTTCCGGCGTGGGGAATACAGCGGCGGAAATAGGCTTTTTATGTTGCTGGGCCACCTGGGCAAGATTTTTTACCACGTTGGTGATCCGGTCATAACGGAACTTCCGCCAGGACGGACTTTGGTCCGGATGCGCTATCTCCATAGGGTCCTTGCCATACGCGGTTTTATAAGCACTGCGGCAATCGTTGCAGTAACAGAAATCGTATTCGGGCAGCTCCCTCGACTGGTCAATGCCATATTTGCTCCAGAGGTTCACCGGTAAAATAACATCGCAAAAACGAACATAGTCCAGGTGGATACCATCTACATAATGCTTTGACAGCGCCTGTTCTACCTGTGATTTCAGATAGTTGATCACTTCCGGTTTGCTGGGGCACAACCAGCGATAATAGTCCACATACGGGGGATGGTTGGAGCAGGACTCGCCCTTACGGTTCACCGCATACCACTCCGGATGACTGGCCAGCAGCTCTTTCTCGCCGCGGTTCATGGTCCACATCCAGCGGTGTGCTTTTATGCCGGCAGCTTTGGCTGCTTTGAAATGCACTTCGCTGTCAGCCTCAAAGAAAAGGTCCGTGATGCCCGCTTTGCGGTAAGTGGCATAACGTTTTTCCAGGTCGGCAGCTTTCTCTTTGGGATCGGGATTGATCCAGACACGGTGCTGTACACCTATTTTCTCCATGGACTGCGGCTTCTCTGCAGTGCCGGCGGCCAGTACGGGCAGCGAGGGTTTCGCTAATACCAGCCCGCTGAGTCCCAATGCTTTGATGAAATTACGTTTATTCATAAGCGTTATTTTCTTTTCGTGTTGATGTAAATGCGGCCTTCCTGGTTAATGTAAACCGTTCCCTCCAGCTTTCCGCCCTGAAGAGAGGCGGTGAACTGGGAACTGATGCCTTCCAGCTGCAGCGAGTAAGTTACGCCATCGGTGGCGGTTTGTCTGGCGGGGAGGTTCAGCTCCCGTAGGTTGGCAGCAAATTTACCGTGACGCTCCCGGTAACGTACCTGCTCATGGAAGACATGCCATAGCAGGCGCTTGGCAGGTTCGGCAACAGGCATCCGGAAAGGGGCGGTGGCTTCGTGGGTCGGTTGGGTGCTGAACTGCAGGTACCCCCATCTTTCAGGGGCATGCATGTTGATGATTTCCTGCGGCGACCATACCCAGTTGTTTTCCGGCTTCTTCCGTTTCACATACTGACCGTCTTTGACATCAGTGTCCCACTCTACCCGGGAGAAATTGATACGCCAGGTGCTGCCATCAGACGGGCGGCGCGCATCATTGAAGAAACGCAACGCACTGAAGGGGATCGCCATTTCCACCGTCCACTCCTGGTCTTTGTCACCAGGCTGATTGAGCGTACCGTTAATATGAACGGCGGTCTTAAGACCTTTAGTATCCCAGTTGAGCAGCGCGTTACCACCATGGCGGTACGGCTTGTTCATGAACAAATCCATCACGGTATTAAAGGCATTGATTTCCAGTTCAAAGTACTGATGGGTATCGCCATCAGGGTCAATGAACACTTCAAAATCGTTGTCCTGAAATATGATCGCATCATGGTCTTTAAGGGTGGCCCATAGGTGAGGCTCTTCCATCACGGCGGCAATGTAGAGGTATTGCTCGTCCCACATCATTTTCACGCGAGTGCGGAGCGGTGGCGCCGGTTTAGCATCTCCTTCAATATCTGTAAAATTATCTGTCCAGGGTACCTGTCCCCACGCTTTTTCCGATAGCTGGCCGTCAATAGCCACACTGTCAGCGGTATGATAACATACATAATGGCGGGGCGTACCGGTAAAGGGTTTGAAGGCTTCGGAAAATGTCTGCGCAGCGGCGTTTTTAACCCCGGAACAAACAGCAAATACCCCGATAATAACAATAACAAAAAAGTGCGCGACTGGTTTCCGCCGCTCATAGCATGAACTTCCCATTTCTCTTATAGCTCCAAAATTAATTTAGCAATCCAATTCCAAAATTCGGGACTCAAGATAGTTAATAGTTCGCGCAATGTGTGCATTATATCATTTCCTGACGGCATTCAGACAAATAAAAAAGCCTGACTGGAAAGGAGTCCCAATCAGGCTTTTTAAACATCGTAAAAAGGTGTTTACCATATTCTGACACGTGCGCTGTCCGCTCTCCACATGCCGTCACCTTCTTTGAGGTTATACACTTTGTAAAAAGCATCAACATCGCTGAAAGGTCCCACTACCCTGAATTTGGCAGGGGAATGCACATCGGTGAGCACTCTTCTTGCGAGATCTTCTTTTTTGGTGTGGCTGAGCCATCCGAGGGAGTAACCCATGAAGTAACGCTGTGCAGGAGAATAACCGGCGATAGGCTCGTTCTTTTTAAACTGTGCTGTTTTCTGGAACGCGTCCCATCCCAGGAGAATACCGCCAAGGTCCGCGATATTTTCGCCGAGCGTAGCTTTACCGTTGATATGCAGGGTGTCTACTACCACGTAGGAGTTGAACTGATTGATCATCACCGCTGCACGTTGATTGAATTTTGCTTCGTCTTCTTTGGTCCACCAGTTTTTCAGGTTACCTTCTGCGTCAAACTGGCGGCCTTCGTCATCGAAGCCGTGAGTGATTTCATGGCCGATGGTGGAGGCGCCGGCATAACCGTATACCAGTGCATCGTCCAGCTCTTCGTCGCGTTTGCCGGGAACGGTGAAGATACCGGCAGGCAGCACGATTTCGTTGTTGCTGGGGTTGTAGTATGCGTTATAGGTCTGCGGCGTCATGTCCCACTCAGTACGGTCTACCGGTTTGCCCAGTTTGTTGACCTGGTAGTTATGCCACCATTGCTGCGCCGCTCTGGCATTCGCTGCATAAGACTGCTCTTTGATGGTCATAGCGGAGAAGTCTTTCCACTTGTCCGGATAACCTACCTTCTTGGTGATTTTAGACAGTTTGTACAGTGCTTTCTGTTTGGTGCTGTCGCTCATCCAGGTGAGGTTTTCGATACGTGTTTTCAGTGCGCCGCGGATATCTTCCACCAGGTTTTCGTATCTCTTTTTCGCGTTGGCATTGAAGAACTCTTTCACGAACAGCTGACCGAGCGCTTCGCCCATGGCGCCTTCTTCAGCATCAAGCACCCGTTTCCAGCGGGGCTTTTGTTTCTCCTGGCCTTTTAGCAGGGTGCCATAGAAGGCAAAGTCGGTAGCGGCAATGTCGTCGCTGAGCGTGGAAGCGCTGCTGTTGATCAGATGCCATTTCAGGTAGTTCTTCCAGGCATCCAGCGGCTGTGATTTAACTGCGTTGCTGAGGGCGGTGTAGAATTCCGGTTGACCAACAATGATCGTATCTGCGTGACTGTTAATGCCCTGTTGTTTGATAAAGGCGGCCCAGTCAATGTTACCGGCTATTTTGTTCAGTTGGGTAACGGCCATTTTGTGATAGTTGGCTTCCGGATCACGAAGGTCTGCCAGCTTGCGGCTGGACCTGGCGAGGATCGTTTCCAGTTGTACCACACTGGCGGCGGCAGCTTTGGCGGTAGTACTGTCCATACCGGTGAACTGCAGCATTTTCGCGATGTGCGCGGGGTAAGCCTGCCTTATTTTGGTCGTGCGTTCGTCGGTGTTGAAATAGTAATCGCGGTTGGGCAAACCAAGGCCGCCCTGGTAGAATTGTAAAGCCATGGCTTCACTGTTCTTGGCATCCTGTGCGATGTAAGGGCTGCACATCACGCCGGTGAAGACGTTTTGCTGTGCGGCAAGAGCTACCAGTTCCCGGGTGTTGGTAACGGCGTCGATGGCTTTCAGATCGGCCTCGATAGGTTTAATACCGGCGGCGTTGAGCGCCACGGAGTCCATCCCGCTTTTCCAGAACGCAGCGATTTTACGGGAGATATCATCGCCCGGTTTTTCGACTGCCTGCTCATTGATGAGCCGGAGACGTTTGTACAGTTCTTCCTGCACCAGGTTGCCGATGCCCCAGGAGCTGTACTCGGCAGGGATAGGATTACGTTTGATCCATCCGCCGTTGACATAATCAAAGTAATCTTGTGCGGGGTTGACAGTGCTGTCTACGTTGGCAGCCAGGATGTCGGGGGTGGCTTGTTGCTGATCGGCCGTCGACTGTCCCTGGTTGCAGGCGGCCATGCATGCCATACCGGCAATGCCGACGCCTGTGAGCAGGTATTTCCTCATAAGTGTTCATTGGTTTAAGGCCGGAAAGATAAATTTTTTTGGCCACTGGCTGCTTAAAATAGCCTTAATACTATCAGTTTTATATTGTATTTTGGACGATCGTCAACCCACAATCCCCTATGATCAATAAATTATCAACCGGTCGTATTTTATCTATCGATGCTTTTCGCGGAATTACCATCCTTGTGATGATTTTTGTTAACAGTGTTGCCGGCGTGCAAGGTATCCCCTCCTGGATGCAGCATGCACACGCGGATGAAGACAGGATGACTTTTGTGGACGTAGTATTTCCGGCATTCCTGTTTATCGTGGGGATGTCTATTCCTTTTGCCATCAATAGCCGCCTGAATAAAGGCGACAGCTTCTGGCAGCTGCAGAAACATATTCTCTGGCGCACACTGGGCCTGCTCGTGCTGGGCGTGTTCATGGTGAACACCGGTGAACTCAATCCCGCTGCCACCGGTATGAGCATGGGCGTATGGGCGTTGCTGTTTTACGGTAGCGTGATACTGGTATGGAACGTTTACAAATTCGAACAGCAGTGGATCAGCTGGTGCCTGAAAGGCATCGGCGCCCTGATATTGATCATGCTGGCGGTGATTTACCGTGGCGGTGAAGACGGTACACATTACCTCACGCCGCAGTGGTGGGGTATCCTGGGACTGATTGGCTGGGCATACCTGTATGCCTGTATTATCTATCAGCTCTTTAAAGGAAATCACAACGCTATCTTTTTTATGATAGCAGTGTGTATCGGGTATTATATCTTATGCCGGCAGCCGTTTATACAAAACAGCGAGTGGAGCCTGCTGGCATCGCAGGGTGGGAATGCGGCCCACACCGCTATTGTGTTGTGTGGTATGCTGTTGACGTTGTTTTATTTTGATGAAGACCTGGGCCTGACCGGCAGCCGCCTGGTGTCCAGGGTGGCAGGGTTCTGTACGGTGCTGCTGATCGCTGGCGCCTGGTTACGGCCGGCTTATAAATTATCTAAAATACAGGCAACGCCCAGCTGGTGCCTGTATTGCGCAGCCATTTGTGTAGCCGTTTTTTCACTTTTATATTTTTTGATAGATGTAAAACATTTCAACAGATGGACTTCGTTCTTTAAGCCCGCAGGCGCGAACCCCCTCCTCACTTACATCCTGCCGGACATCGTGTATTTCGGGATGATGGCCCTGGGCCTCAGTCTGCCAGCTATTTTACAGCAGGGTGTGCCTGGCATCATCTGGTGCATGTGCTTCGCGGTGGCCATGTTGTTTGTCGTAAAGGGGCTGAACAAGTTACATATCCGTCTGCAACTGTAACTATATTCCCCACTTCTTCGTTATACCCTATACGTTATGTAGAAAAATATCTGCATGAACAACATCCGCATGTCGTTGTTGTAACGTAGATATGGTAATGGCATTTCGTTTGCCGCCGGATTCCGTGAGTATTCTTTATCCCAAAATTTACCCCCGATGAAAAAAATAGCAATTGTTCTGATGCTGGCAGGTGTGATTTTAGCTATCTTAGCGCAGTACGCCTACACGAATGACTGGATGTGGTTCCGGATTTTCCATACACTGGGATTCGTAGGATACATATTTATCATCAGCGGACTGGCTTACTTTTCCCTGTTGTTCATTCATCAGCTTTCCCGCGATGAAAAAAACAGGATCAAGCGTTATTACCAACAGCAACACAGAGAAAAAGAAGCCTGAGCCCTGCAATGGCAGTAACCAATGGCAACAGATACATTTACCCTGAAATTTGAATATAAGGGACACCCTCATATTCTGGAAGTGAACACGGTACACCAGACGTACAAAACCGTATACAAAGTCGTCATTGCTGAACACGAGATCTCTTTCGAGCCCGATGAAGAAGGTTATGTGCGGGCCGTCTCCGATAAACCCATGCACGACCACAGCCGCCCGGTAGATGTAGAACTTCTGCACCACGTGGCTGAACTGATCATACACCACATCCAATAATCAGCTTTCTGCTTCCCCACGCACCTCATCGCGGATGGAACTGGCATCCCAGCCCTGCCCTTCGTCCAGCCATGTTTTGATACGGTCGGACGCAATCAGTTTTTCCATCTCTTCAATACGCTCGCGCATGCTCACGAGGTATTGTTTCTTATCGTCGCGCATGGCCGATAAGCCTTTCAGCGTCCTTTCATCCTGGCGGAAGAAAGTGCGCGCAGCCCTTTCACTGTGATAGGCGCGCACCCCCAGCATCCGGAGCGCATCGGCGCCCATCCGCAAAGAAGTGTCTACCGTTTCACGGTAAATATGCAGTACGCCCTGGTCCATCAGTTCGAAAGTATCTTCCACCTGCTGCGCTCTCACCAGTAATTGCAGGTGCGGGAAATACTTCTGCGCCAGCTCTACGATCTGGCGGGTCTGTTCGGATTGGTCGGTCGCAATAATCAGCAGCTTGGCATCGGCAGCGCCGGCAGCGGCCAGCAGGTCGTAACGGGAAGCATCGCCATAATATACTTTGATGCCCAGGTTATGCAGCGCATCCACCCGGTCTGAATCCATATCGAGAATGGTACATTTGATACCGTTGGCCCGCAGGAAACGCCCGGTCATACTGCCGAAGCGGCCAAAACCAGCGATGATCACCGGATTCTTTTCATGGATTTCATCGGAAGAACGCTCGTCCCCGCGCGGTACCTGGCGGGTGAACCGCGGCTGTATCACTTTTTCATACAACAACATGATCAGCGGCGTCAGCGCCATACTGATGGCCACAATAGCTGTCAGCATCGCCGAAAGCCTGCCATCGATCAGCCTCACCTGGTTGCTGAAGGCCAGCAACACAAAGGCAAACTCGCCGATGTCAGCCAACGCAAAGGCAAAGAGCAGGTTCTGGTCTGTACTCAGCTTGAATATCTTTCCCAATATCATCAGCACAACCCCTTTTATCAGCATTAATCCCAGTACCAGACCGAATATCAGCAACGGCTCTTCCATGATCAGCGAAAAATCAATGGACGCTCCCACCGCGATGAAAAACAATCCCAGCAACAAACCTTTAAAAGGCTCTATATCACTTTCCAGCTCATGACGGTATTCGCTGTTGGCCAGTACCACACCACCCAGAAAGGCGCCCAGCGCGGAACTTAAGCCTACAAGATTCATCAGCACGGCAATAGCCACCACCATCAGCAGGGCCATAGCGGTAAATAATTCCCTTACGCGGGTACGGGCGATAATGCGCATCAGCGGGTTAACGAGGTAGCGGCCGGCAACAACGATAGCAGCTACTGCACCCAGTACCACCAGCGTTTGTCCCCATGCAGGCAGATTGTCGCGCAGCGATGGCTCATGCAGGTCCGTCGTACTGGCGGCGCCGCTGGCCAGCAGCGGGAAAATAGCCAGCATCGGAATCACCGCGATATCCTGGAACAACAATACAGAAAAAGCGCTCTGCCCTGCGGCCGTCTGCATCCACCCTTTTTCATTGAGCGTTTGCAGCACAATAGCGGTGGAGGACAACGACAGGATCATACCCAGCGCCAGCGACGCATTGAACGGCTGTCCCAGCCAATAAGCCAGTCCGGCGATAGCGGCGGCACTGCCCAGCACCTGAAGCCCTCCCAGCCCCAGGATGGACGTACGTAACCGCCAGAGCAGCGTCGGCTCCAGCTCCATCCCGATAAGAAACAGCATCATCACCACACCGAACTCGGCGAAATGCATAATGTCTTCTCCCTCTTTACCGATGAAACCCATCACGGACGGACCGATGATCACACCGGCTATCAGGTAGCCCAGCACGGCGCCCAGTCCCATCTTCTTGGCCAGCGGCACAAACACAATAGCGGCAGCCAGATATACCATTGACTGAAATAGCAGCGAATGTTGATTCATATTTTATCGGGTTTGGGATGGAAGTTGTAATGCTTCGTTCATATAAGTCAGGCCGGTCAGGGCCGCGGGCGTTATCTTATCGTCCCGCAGCTGCTCCAGCAGGTTGCGGTAGTTTTGCGCGGCGCCCCTGACATCTTCTATGTCCATACGGTGCACGCCATAAATCACATAGGGAGCCAGGTATTGCATGTTACACAGTGCGGCGGTTTGTGAAAAAGGCAGCAGAAACTCCCGTACAGGGTACTGATGTTTTCCCTCGGGATGATAACCACTCTCCGCGCTCCCCGCAGAAATGATGTTACTGAGATATTTACCCTGCAGCGCTTTGCCGGTATGGCCATAAGCCCAGCCATGCTCCAGCACCAGGTCCATCCACTGTTTGATGATGGCCGGAGCGCTGTACCAGTAAAAAGGATGTTGCAGCAGAATGATATCGTGCCGCTCAAGCAGTTGCTGCTCCCGGGCTACATCAATGTCCAGGTCGGGATACCACTCATACAGATCGTTGAAGGTGATGCCCTTTATACCTTTGATAGCAGCCAGCAACTGCTGGTGCACCCTGGACTTCTCCAGTGCCGGATGTGCAAAATTGATGAGTACCCGCGCCATATTTTAATGTATCTATCCTTCGGAATATTCTTGTAACAGTAATCTGTATTTATGCAGGATGCGTGATTTGGAGACAAACCCTACCAGCTTCTTGTCCTGCACCACCGGTAAACTCCATACGTCCGCCTCGTCGAATTTCTTAAGTACCAGCGTAATATTGTCTTTTAAAGATACTACTGCCGGTGGAGCTTTCATTAATTTCTTAACAGTCACAGTATCATATAGTTCCGGGCTGAACATGATCGGGCGGATATCGTCGAGCGTGATCACGCCTTCCAGTTTGTCCTGCTGGCTCACTACGGCAATGACGTTACGCTGTCCGTCTTTCACCAGTTCTATCAGCTGTCGCAGGCTGGCGTCGATATCGATCCGCTGGATGTCTTCTTCTACAAGGTCCTGCATGCGCAGCATCAGGAGGATGTTGCTGTCGTGGGCCCTGGTGAATACCTTGCCTTCTTTGGCCAGTGTGGTAAGCTCCGGGGAGATAGGCGAGAACCATTTCGCCATCAGGTAGGAAGTGGTAGACACAATCATCAGCGGTATAAACAGGTCATAACCCGAACTGGATTCTGCGATCAGGAAGATGGCCGTCAGCGGTGCATACATCACGCCCGCCATCACGCCGGCCATGCCTACGATAACGAGATTGGTAACCGGCACATCGGTGAGGCCTACCTGTGTACAGAGCATAGCGAAAAAGAAGCCGAGGAAGCCGCCGGCAAACAGAGAGGGCGCAAAGTTGCCGCCGTTGCCGCCGCTCTGGATGGTGATGGATGTGGCAAAAGCCTTCAGCAGGCATACGCAGCCGGTGAATACCAGCAGCATCCAGCTCTGCGGCGGGAAATAGCCGAAGAAGCTGTTTTGCAGGATCACTTCTCCGTGGCCTCCGGCCAATGATTTTACGGCGGTATAACCCTCACCGAACAAAGGTGGCAACGCCACACAAAGCGCGGATGCCAGTACCCCTCCCAGCATGGCTTTGCGCAGGGCGCTCCACTGCAGCCGTTTAAAGAAATGTTCTACTTTCTGCGACAGCACCACAAAATAGCGGGCGTAAAAACCGCATAACAGGCCCAGCGCAATATAAAAAGGTACGTTGTGATAATTGAAAGGAGTCCGGGACTCAAAATGGAAAAGCACCTCCTCCTGCAGGATGATCTTGGAGAGCAGGCTACCGCAAACGGCCGCCACGATCAACGGCATGAAATCGGAAAATACTACCCCCGTCAGCAGTATCTCAAAAGCGAACATCATCCCGGCGATGGGAGCGTTAAAGGCGGAGGCGATGCCCGCTGTGGCGCCGGCTGCCAGCAATAGGGTGCGTTCCTTGTATCCCAGCGAATAGGTACGCGCATAGTTGGAACCTAACGCCGCACCCGTAACGGCGATCGGGCTTTCCAGCCCTGCCGACCCGCCAAGGCCGACGGTCACGGCACTTTGCAGTATCTGCGAATACATCTTCACCGGCGGTATGATGCTGGAGTTCTGGGCGATCTCATGCAGGATCGCCGGTATCCCTTTGCGGGACTGCCCCTTGAAAAAGAAAATAACGATCAGGGTGGTCAGCACAATCCCCAGGAAGGGGAAGACAACATAAAAAATAACCTGTGTACTGAAATGTACCTTGTAGGTAATAACATAATGGATATAGTGGACCAGCATTTTGAGCACCACGCCCGCCAGGCCGGCGGAACATCCCACCAGGATACCGGACAGGAGCAGGAACTGGTTGCGGTTCAGCTTGCTGTGGAGCCAGTGCAGGAGCAACTCATAGCTTTTGGCTTTACGGAGGCTGTATTGTTCGAAATCCCGTTTAAACCTGAAAAAACCATGGTACTTCCGGATACGGCTAAATTGACTCATGGCGCAAATTTAAAGATCAGAGCTCAATCAACCCATAAACTTTATCATTCATATACGGGCCGCCGGGATGTCTGGCCGTGTAATCGAGGTTGATCCAGTACTCCCCTTTCAGCTCGTGGTAATACAGTTCTTTGATGACGGGTTTGGGAAACAGCGTAATGATGGCCTGTTTCATGATCTCGAAGTCTTCCTTGTCGCCGCAGTACAGCTCCGGGTAAGCGTGCCCTTTGATCAGTACAATACGGCAGCGTGCCCCGATAGATTGCAGGCAGGAAGTCATCAGGATGGAATGATCGTCGCAGTCGCCACCGAGGCCGTTCAGGATGGTCTCCTGCGGCGTGGCGAAGTATTCGTCACGACGGGAGTCGAGCACATATTTGAAATTACCGTTGATATACCGGAAGAGGGACAGGAAGCGGGTGATCTTCCCGAACTTATAAAAATACTCGTCGTAATAGTCCAGCGAATGTTTCACGGAGAAGTTGCGGACTACGGAATCCTGGTAGTTGACTTTTTCGCGGATACCCCGTACCGTTTTATCGCGATAGCTTTCCACGCGGCGGGGATACAAGCTGAGGATGTCCAGCTGTTTGCTGTCCTTGGTGCCCCAGTTGCCCTGCACCATCCCTTTATAATCGTTCAGCACATTGGTGAAGGTGTAATCATCCCGGTATTTATTGATCAGCAGAATGCTGCATACAAGCAGGAAAGCGGGAATGATCAGCGGCCGGAAAACCCATCGCAGGGCATATACGACCAGAAGGCTGATCAGAAAAGATACAGCCAGGTCTATGTGGAACCCTCCCGCCACAATGGGCGGGAGGAACCGGTTTATAAAAGGTGCGAGTGGTGCCAACGTCAGCAGGCTCAATAGGTTGAGCAGCAATTGGGTAGACGTCGTGTATTTGCTTTCATCAATGGCCATTATGCTATGCAATAAAGCAAAATTATGCCATAATCACTTCGCAAAATTTGGAATGGCCTGTTTGAAGGACGTACTGTTACGGATTAATTCTATTTGTTGTTGTGTGTCGGTAATCTGTTTGTCCATGTTGAGGTCGCGGTAGATGTTCTTCAGCAGGGCGTAGTTCATCAGCGCAAGCACTTTCAGGTCCAGCTTCTGTGCGTGTTCAATGGCTATTTCGGCTACGCGGATCGCTTTATGGAATTCGTGTTCATTATAATACACCGTAGCATGCAGCAGTTTCTGGAAAGATTCCAGGTGTTTGCCACTGAAATAGTCCGAGGAGTATTTTTTGATGACATGATCGGCATGCCGGCAGATCCTTTCGGCTGATTTAACGTTGCCCATTCCCAGGTGGCCCTGTGCCTGCCAGAGCAACAGCATGAGGCGGAAAGAGTCCGCTTTGCGGTATGGCAGGGAGGGGTAGGTCTGAAACAGGCGCTGGGTGAAATTGAGCAGATGCTCATAATCTTCCATCAGGAGGAAGGCGGTACCCATATTACGGAACACGATTTCCTGCGCCACGGACATCTGCTGCCGGGAGGTGTGGCCCCAATACTGTTGGTATTGGTATATTTTGGCCCGGATGCCTTCGTTGACAAAGCCGAATTTAAGATACTCGTAGATGAACAGGAGTATTTCATACGGCGTTACCCACAGTTCACCGTCAAATTCGTCTGCGTTGTACAGTTTCTTGATGCTGTTGAGTTCCAGCTCGCACTGTTCGGCGTCCAGCTGCAGCAATGCCATGCTGAAGAGCAGGTTGCGGATCTTGAGCTTGTCTTCCCTGGCTTCGGCCATTCCCAACAGGGCGTTCAGCACTTTCCTTTTACGGAAATGCATAAACTCATCGTTGATGATCTGGCTGAGGGGGTTCTTTTTAAAGAAGCCCGGTGGGAAGATCGATTTCAGTTCCACCTGGTTATTGCCTTCGTGCTGGTAGTGGAGCACGAGATATTCCAGCAGGTGTGATTTTTCGATGTTTGCCAGCGGGAGATGGAACATTTTGATGATGCCTTCCGTTTGCCGGGTGGTGATCGCATAGCGGAGGAGCCAGCGGAATACCCCGATACGGTAAGGGGATTGTGGCAGATGGTCCAGTATGTTCTGCAGCAGGGCTTCGTTGATCTCCTGGCTGCTCTGCTGGAGGTAGTGCATAGCTACAAAGTATTCCAGCAGGAAGGTATGCGCGAAGCGCACCTTTACATGGAACATGATTTCCTGGCTCAGGTTCTCTTCCGCCAGGATATTATCTGCCAGCAGTTCCTTGTAGGCGGGGAACAGGTCGGCGTTCTGATTGAGCAGTTTGCTTTTGTCGATATAGATACCGCTGCGGCCGTAATCGAGCAGGGCCAGCAGCTTTTCGATGATCTTTATTTTAAAGGCGTTGCTCTGGGAGTTGAAAACCCGGTTCTGTACAAACCGTGATACGATCTCGAACAGGCTGAGGTGTTCATCCACAAAATTCTGCTCCGGGCCGGCGTTGAGCTGGCAGAACAGCTGCAGGTAATACGGGTTGCGCAGTTTCTGCAGGAAGCTCTCGGAGAACATCCGGATGGTAGACGGATCAAAATGGTGGTTGTAGAGCACCGACTTCACTTCCTGTTCGGTCAGTGCCGGCAGGTTGATGTTGGTTTCTTCATCCATCTCCGGTCCCAGGTACCAGTAACGGCGGAAGGCCGGGTATTGGTGGGAATGCTGGAATATCTCTGACCAGGTGCTGCTCCGGACGGAAAGGATCACTTTCACCCAGGGGTAGCGGTCGTTCGAATAAACGAAGTCTTCCAGCTTGGTATATAATAGTTTGAGCTTATCGCCGGAAACAGCGATCTCATCGAAGCCGTCGATGATGAGGATCAGGCGGCCGCCTTTGTTATTGAAATGACTGGAAAAATATTCGCGGAAGTTCTCTCCTTTACCGAGGTCCATCTGGTTGTCGAGCCAGTTGGCCAGGGAGAAGCCTTTAAGTAACAGGCTGCCGGCGGCGTGTGCATGGATGAACCAGCATACGTCGTGTTTGAACCGGGCGTCCCTGCAGAACCAGAAGTGTTCGGCAAGGTGAACCAGGGCCACGGATTTGCCCCATCCTGATGGTGCGATCAGGGCGGTAGCAGCGTAGTCGCTTTCGAGGAACCGCTCAATATGTGCGTTACAGAAAGTGCGGGGAACGGTAAACGGGAACGCTATACCGGAACGGTTTTTAAGCGTCAGGATGGTGTAATGAGATACAGCATCCGCTTTGGTTTTCAGTTCATCCCATCTGCGTGTGTCCAGTTGCTGGTTGCTGCGACTGGCGCTGTTGAGCAATTGATAATGATGTTGCTGGAAATCTTCCCAGTCCTTAAAACGGCAATATTGTGAGAGTGTGTTCAATGTGTAGCGCGAAAAGCTGTGTTGTGTAACAGCAAATCCGAATACCCTTTTGAGCGTTGTCTCACTCACCAGTTTCGTGGTGTTATCCAATATGGACTGAGCCAGATTCTTGCAATCTGCCGACGACATGACTTCAACACCGTATCTGCGCAATACTTCTTTCTGCAGTGTCATGATGAAGTCATAGGATAGATCAATCATAGGGGACAATAAATGGATTAGGAATTTTCGATACTTCATTAAGTACGTCTGAGTCAGTGATTTAGATTTATGAAAATTAAAATGAACAAAATGAACAGGAAATTTTAAAAATGATTATATATATGAGATTTTCTAATAAAGATACTTTTGTGTGAGGTATTGTATATATTTATATATATAATTAATTTACAGGTAATAAAATACAGTGAAAGTCAACCATGGTGGCCATCCGGCCGGGGTGGCTAAGAAAAATCGGCGCCCCTGGAAAAAAATTTTACCCTGGAACCCGGTGCAGCCAGTTGAGGGAACTTCTTCGTAATAAAAAAGGTGACCATCGTCACCAAAATGAACAAACTGAACAGTGGAATTTTAGAATGAACGAAAGGGACGCTGCCGGTCAAAATGAACTAAAATGAACCACCTTTTATCTCCCGCTTCACTATACATTCGTAACGTTTTTGCAAACCTTTAACATATGATTGAAAGTGGGATACATCTACCACCTCACTATTTAATCATTTGTCATGTAGCCACGTCATAACCTATCCTGCCGCCAGAGTAATTTGTAATTCATTGAAAAATGAATATCGTTTTATTTTAATATCTGGTGCTATGCATTCAAACACTACTCCTAATTGCCCTTTTATTGCTGCCCCTATTACCCGGTCCTGGGCGAAGAGTGCCTTGAACACACCCGTGTTACTCTTCTTCAAAAGGCATACCCGTTTGTTTCTGGGAAACCTGTTGTTACTGCTGACGGCCTTCGGAATGATAGCACAACCGGCAACGGCGCAAACACAAACGCAGCGTGTGTATGCAACCACACAAACCAATGCGGTGGACATCACCGGTATTGGCTTATGTGCATTGTGCGGTGTCAACAACCCCGGCAATGCGGTGGATGTTACCGGCAGCTTTCTGCAGACATCCTCCCAGATATCAGCACCGGTGGTGTTGAGTGTATTGGGGCAGGTAACTGTTTCCCAAACGCTCATCTTCCCTGCAGGCCAGCTTCCGACAGCTTCTACTCCGGCAGTGGTAAAAATCGGCGCAGGAGATGCATTGTCATTGGCGCTCGCAGGTTCCATCACTGTGCAGGCCTATAACGGCAACACTCCGGTTGGCTCCCCCGCTCCTATTACAAATGCATTGCTCAACCTCCTTGCCAGCGGCAATCAGGCAGAGGTGTTTATACCCGCTCCGGGTGCTGCATACGACAGAGTACGCGTGTCCATCCGGGCAGACCTGCTCTCTGCACTCGTGAATATTAATGTATACGCTGCTTATTATAATACACCGGCTACCGGCACCATCAACTGTAACACGCCCATCGATGTGCTGTACGGCGTGAACGGTACACTGGCCGGCGTAGGCTCCGTGTCTAATGCACCCAATGCAGCGGACGGCAACGTGGCCACCTTCGCACAAATGTTCTCTGCGGTAAGCACCACCTTAGCAGATAGCTATACTCAATTAACGGCGGTATATCCCGGACTGTCAAAAGCCGGTGATTCTGTTCGCATCGTTACTTCCAACGCCGGCGCACTGCTGAGCGCTCAACTACTGAATGCTATAACCATCGTCACCTATAACCAGGGCACCGTCGTGGATTCCCTGACAGGCAACAGCGCCCTGCTTAAAATAGATCTGCTCTCGGGAGGGTCGGGACCCCAAACCCTCACCTTCGCTTCTACGGGAGTGTTTGACCATATACAGGTCAGGTTCGGCGCTATCGTGAGCGGGCTCGCCACCCTGAATGTGAACGAAATTCAGCGGTTCAGCCCCTCACCAGCTACCACCGGCGGCTCCGTCGTTAAAACCACCTGTCTGGGTACGCCGATCACCCTGAGTGTAAGCAATCCTGACAATGCGAATTACAACTATACCTGGTACGATTCTACCCAGACAACCGTGGTAGGCTCCGGCTCCAGCTTCCAGGCTCCTGCCACTACCGCCGGCGCTTTCCGGTATTATGTGTCTGCCAGCCTGAAAACCTGCTCCGCCTCTGAATCAGCCAAAGCACTGGTGACAGTCCTTGTCAACAACTTCGCTGCTGCCGCTGATATTACAGTGCCGCCCACCACCGCTGTCTGCGCAAACACTGCAACGATTACACCTACTGCAACCAACCCATCCGGTACACCTACCTTCAAATGGTATAAAGACATTAATAAAACCACCCAGATCACCGATGGACTGGTAGAAGGCGCCATCAGCTACGCGATCGACGCCGCTACCGGTAAACTGACCATCACAGGGCTCACTGCTCCGTCTACCACCTTCTATGTAAGTATCACCGACAGTACCCATTGTGAAAATCAGGCCGGCGCACTGGCTTCCGCCACCGTTACAGTAGGCACCAGCCCGGTACCGCCTGTAACAGCTTCCAGCGTTTCCGGTACCGTGAACCAGCCGGTCACGCTGACAGCCTCCGCCCCGGCCGGCACCATCGAATGGTACACAGATACCACCCTGGCGCCTGTGGCCACCGGTCCTTCTTATAATGTAGGTCCGTTCGCCACACCAGGTGTACATACCTACTTTGTAGGCGTTCGCCTCGCCGGTGGTTGCTCTTCTTCAAGAATTCGTGTAGATGTGACCGTTACCACAGCAGGTACGCCTGTCTCCTGTAACGCTGCTACGCAACAGGCTTCCGGCACTACCCTCGGATGTGTGCTTTGCGCCATTAACAATCCGACTTTCTCGGTAGACAGTGATCCGAATAACTTCACACAGCTGAATGTACCGGTAGGTCTGCTGGGTGGTGCTGCTTTCCAACAGCTCATCTTCCCGCAGCCCGGCGCCGCGTTAGACAGCATCCGGTTTGACCTGGAATTCCCCGGCGGACTCGCAGACGTATCGCTCCTGGGCGGCGTAGTGCTGACCGTGGCCAATGGAACCACTGTGGTGGCGAGAGATACGCTCACCGAACTCCTCCACCTTACGCTGCTCACCAGCACCAGGGGTTATGTGACCATCCCGGCCAGAGGCGTGTTTGACCGCGTGGAAGTGAAAATGACCGGTACCCTGAACCTGCTGAATGCAGTGAATATATATGGTGCGCGCATCATCAGCCCCAACCCGACCACACTGGTACGTAACGTACAGGCCTGCGTTGGTTCCACTGCTACCCTCACCGCCACACCGGCGCCGGGTACCAGCGTTCAGTGGTATGCTGATTCCACCACCACTACAGCCCTGGGCCCCAATCCATATACAACACCGGTACTCAACACGGCCGGTACTGTAACTTACTGGGCACAGGTAATCGGTACCAACGGTTGCGCTAATCCTGATCGTATACCCGTTGTCGTTACTGTGAATGCACTGGCTACCGCCGCAGATATCAACATCGCTGATACCACCCTCGGCTGTGTAAGCAATACTGCTGTGCTGAAACCCACCTCTGCTACAGTATTGGATTCAGTATTCACCTGGTATAAAGACGCCAATAAGACAACTGCCATCACCAACGGCCTCACGGAAGGTGCGGTACACTACGCGCTGGATAGCGTGGGTAACCTCACCATCACCGGTCTGGCATTGGGCAACTATACTTATTATGTAGCCGTGAGCGGTTCCAACCGTTGCGAAAACGCAGCAGGCGCACTGAAGCCCGCCGTGGTAAGCATCGTGAACGCACCGGCTGCACCGGTAGTAACAGGCACAGTAGTAGTAGCTACCGGTCAACAGGCAACGCTCACCGCCTCCCCCGTTCCGGGCGCGGTGATCAACTGGTACGCCGACTCCACTACCACCACCATCGCCGGTACGGGTACCAGCTTCGTGGTAGGTCCGTTCACCAATCCTGGTACTTACAGCTACTTCGCTGCTGTAAGCATCCCCGGCGCCTGCTCTTCTGCACGGGTACGTGTAAACGTAGAAGTGACCGGCCCGGTAATTCCTTCTCCGGATTGTAATGTGCCGACCACCCAGGTGTCCGGCACTACCCTCGGTTGCGTACTCTGCTCCGTACAGAACCCGACCAATGACATCGACAGCTCTCAAACCAACTTCACCCGCCTGAACATACCGGTAGGTTTACTCGGAGGCTCTGTATACCAACAGCTCATCTTCCCGAATCCGGGCGCGGCTGGCGACAGCATCCGTCTGACCATGGCGGCCCCGGGCGGCCTGGCCGATGTAAGCCTGTTTGGTGGCGTGGTGATCACCCAATACAATGGTACTACTGCCGTGAAAGCGGATACCCTGGCTGACCTGCTGACACTGCGTCTGCTGAGCGGCCAGCAATTCTACGCTACCGTGGCAGCCACCGGTACTTACGACCGCGTGGAAGTGAAACTGACAGGTCTCGCCAACCTGCTCAACTCCATTGATATCTACGGCGCCCGCATCCTGTATCCGAACCCGGCCATCAGCGGTACCGGCGCTACTGTATGCGTAAACGAGAAAGCAACACTGTCTGTAACGCCTGCTGCCGGTACTACCGTACGCTGGTTTGCAGACTCCACCAGCACAACGGTATTGAGCAGCCAGAACACTTATACTACCGATACCCTGAAAATACCCGGTAAAGTAACCTACTACGTACAGGTAGTAGGCGCTAACAATTGCGCTAACCCTGACCGTATACCCGTTAGCGTAGTGGTGAAACCGCTGGGAACTCCGGCAAACATCAACCTGGCAGATACCATCTATCACTGCGAAAGCAATGTTATCACGCTGAAGCCTTTAACCACCACTGTTACCAACCCGGTATTCACCTGGTATAAAGACGCCAATAAAACCATCGCCATCACAGATGGTCTCACAGAAGGTGCGGTACACTACGCACTGGATAGTGTAGGCAACCTGTCCATCACCGGTCTCGTACAGGGCCTGTATCCTTATTATGTTGCCGTGAGCGGTTCCAGCCATTGCGAAAACGCAGCGGGAGCACTGAAGAAGACAACAGTGAAAGTGGTAGATGCTCCTGAATCACCATTGGTAACTGGTACTGTGACAGTAGCTACCGGGCAACAGGCAACGCTGACCGCCTCCTCCTCTATGCCGGGTGCGGTGATCAGGTGGTATGCAGACTCCACTACCACTACCATCGCCGGCACCGGTACCAGCTTCGTGGTGGGTCCGTTCAGTAACCCGGGCACCTACAGCTACTTCGCAGCAGTAGGTAGCAACACGAACATCTGCTCTTCTGCACGGGTACGTGTAGACGTAGTAGTGACCGGCCCGGTAATTCCTTCTCCGGATTGTAATGTACCAACCAGTCAGACTTCCGGTACCAGCCTCGGTTGCGTGCTTTGCTCCGTACAGAACCCGACCAATGACATCGACAGTTCTCAAACCAACTTCACCCGCCTGAGCATGCCGGTAGGCTTACTCGGTGGCTCTGTATTCCAGAAACTCATCTTCCCGAACCCTGGCGCAGCCGGCGACAGCATCCGTCTCACTATGGCAGCTCCGGGCGGTCTGGCAGATGTAAGCCTGTTTGGCGGCGTGGTGATTACCCAATACAATGGTACTACTGCCGTGAAAGCAGATACCCTGGCCGACCTGCTGACACTGCGTCTGCTGAGCGGCCAGCAATTCTCTGCTACCGTGGCAGCCACCGGTACCTACGATCGCGTGGAAGTGAAACTCACCGGCCTCGCCAATCTGCTCAACTCCATTGATATCTATGGCGCCCGCATCCTGTATCCGAACCCGACTATCAGCGGCACCGGCGATACCGTATGCGTGAACCAGAAAGCAACACTGTCTGTAACACCTGCTGCCGGCACCACTGTACGCTGGTATGCAAGTGCCACCAGCACCACGGTACTGAGCAGTCAGAACACTTATACTACCGACACCCTGAGAACACCAGGTATCGTTACTTACTACGTACAGGCGGTAGGCGCCAACAATTGCGCTAACCCCGACCGTGTACCCGTAAACGTTACCGTGTCTCCGGCTCCTGTAGTGCCCGGCCCGGACCAGACGCTTAACCTCTGTCCTGGTACCAGCGCTGCACTGGCGGTAACTAATCCGAACAACCAGCTTACCTATAACTGGTACAACGTGGCCACTGGCGGCACCAAACTGAACGCTGACAGCGGATACGTATTTAACGTACCAAATATTACCAAAGACACCACCTTCTATGTGGAAGCGGTAAGCGCCTGTGGTGCTGTTTCTCCGAGACAGGCATTCCACATCGTGATCTCTGCTTCCCTGAGCGCACCAGTGGTGACACCTAATCCGGACTCCGTAAACATCGGCACACAGGCCGTGCTCAAAGCCACTTCCAACGCCGCCAACGTGGTATTCACCTGGTATGGCAGCCAGGCTGGCAACGACAGCCTGTTTACCGGTCCGACCTACGCACCGCCTACTCAGAATACGCCGGGCACTGTAACCTATTGGGTGAAAGCATCCATCAATGGTTCCTGCTCTTCTATCCGCGTACCTGCCGTAGTGGTGTACGGAACATTTAACACACCAACGCCGGTACCATGCGAAGGCGCTACCACCCAAACTATTGGCGGCAGTGGTCTCCTCGTACTGGGTAACGTATATAACCCGCAGCTGGCAGTAGATAACGACGCCAGCACGGCAGCATCTCTCGTGATCAACCTCGGTGCGCTGAATGCGACCGTATGGGAAAAAGCAGGCTTCAACGGCCTCTCCGCTCCTGGCGACACCGTAAGGGTGCTGCTCTCTGATCCGGGCGTGATATTGTCTGCATCACTGCTGGGCGGTGTACAGCTGACTACTTATAACGGCAACGCTCCGCAGGACTCCGTGATCGTCAGCGACCCGCTGGTGAAACTCAGCCTCCTGAGCAATGGCACACAGGCTATCGCCGAATTTGTACCGACCAAACCATTCGACGCCGTGCAGGTGAAACTGAAATCCGGTATCGTGGGCGCGCTCACAGAAATCGGCTTCAACTACGCACAGCGCGCACTGGCCAAACCTGCTGTACAGGCTACCCAGGTAGCTGTTTGCGCAGGCAACACGGCAACGCTCAACGTACAGAATCCGGTGGCAGGCATCACTTACCGCTGGTATACTTCCAACGGTACTTACCTTACCGGTAAAGACGGCGCTACCCTGACTACCGGCGCGCTGACAGCAGATACCAGCTTCTTCGTGGAAGCTTTCCGCAATGGTTGCGCAAGCACAGGAAGAACACAGGTAGCTGTGAAAGTGGCTGCTGCTCCGGCTGCACCAACCGTACAATCCAATGATGTGAAAGTTTGTCCGGGTTCAGATGCGGTACTGGCCATCGCCAACCCGCTGGCAGGATACACCTACAACTGGTACAACGTAGCTACCGGTGGTACTAAACTGAACGCCGACAGCGGATTTACCTATAAAGTGGTGAATGTAACGGCTGCTGCTACCTACTATGTGGAAGCATTCAACGACAGCTGTAACACTACCTCCGCTACCAGAACGGCTGTTAACGTGGGCACCGCAGCAACCCTGCCTGCTCCGACGGTAACACCAAACCCTGACACCGTGGTAGTCAACCAGCAACCGGTATTTACGGCATCTGCTTCTACTGCTAATGCACAGTTCTACTGGTTCGCTACCCAGACGGCCACAGACACCCTGTTTAAAGGTGCACAGTTTGCCGCACCGGCTTCCGCTACCGTAGGTACTAAAACCTACTGGGTAGTAGCAGCCATCCCCGGCGGCTCCTGCTCTTCCGCAAGAGTACCGGTAACAGTAGTCACCGTTACCGACAGGCAGGACCCTGTGCCTTGCGAAGGCGCAAGCTCCTTCACCATCGGCGGCTCCGGCCTCCTGGTGCTGGGTAACGTGTACAACCCGCAACTGGCAGTTGACAACAGCGCCAATACTTACTCTTCCCTCGTAATAGACCTCGGCATACTGAATGCCTCCGTTTGGGAAAGGGCCTTCTTCAACGGTGTCTCCACTCCGGGCGATACAGTGAAAGTAATGGTCACCAACCCGGGCCAGGTGCTCTCTGCCGCCTTATTGGCAAGCTTGCAGCTGACATCCTACAATGGTACTACAGCCGGTGACTCCGTACTGGTGTCCAACCCGCTCGTTAATATCAACCTGCTCAGTGGTGGCAGAAGCGCACTGCTGTCCTTCGTACCCACCAAACCATTCACTGGTGTGGAAGTGAAACTGAAATCCGGTATCGCAGGCGCCCTCACCGAAGTAGGCTTCAACTACGCACAACGTGCGATCGTTCGGCCTACCGTGCAGGTGATCAACAGCAACATCTGTAAAGGTCAGCGGGCTACCCTCAAAGTGGTGAACCCTGCAGCAGGCGTTACCTACGGCTGGTACGACAGCAAAGGCAACCACCTGCTCGACAGCATCGCCTACCTGACATCTCCGACCCTCGACTCCGGTACCTATACTTATACGGTAAGGGCTATGAGGAACAACTGTAGCGGCGCAGCGTCCCTGCCTGCAACAGTAACCGTGTACGGTACTCCGGCCACTCCTGTTGCCACTAAAGACAGTGTCACTACCTGCGTGAACACACCGGTGACCCTCAGCGTAAACGCTGTACCGGGTGTTAACTTCAACTGGTACGATGCTGCCACCGGCGGCGCCAAACTGGCCTCCAATACCAATACATACACTACTCCGGCCAACCTCGCCGTAGGTACCTACAAATTCTATGTAGAAGGCGTGAACGCCAATAATTGTGCAAACGCAGGCGCCCGCGCCGTCATCACCCTGATGGTGACCAACGCTTCTACAGCGGCCGATATCAACGTGACAGACCAGAACATCTGCGCAGGTGATACCGCCAGACTCACACCGACCTCTGCTACCGTGCAGAACCCGGTATTCAAATGGTACGCTAACCCGGATAAGACAGGTCCGATCACACAAGGTGTTAGCGCAGCCGGCGTGCTGACCATCTCCGGCCTTGCACAAGGCACCTACACCTACTACGTGAGCGTAAGCAGCGCCGGTAACTGTGAAAACGCAGCCGGTGACCTGAAAGCAGCACACGTGACCGTGAACAAACGTTCTACGGCTGCCGATATCATCACAAGAGATACCACCGTATGTGCGAAAACAACCGTCACCCTGACTGCTTCCAGCACTACTGTGACCAACCCGGTATTCAAATGGTATAAAGATGCTGCCCTGCAAACACTGCTGTTTACCGGCGCATCCTACACCACACCGGTGATCACCGCCAATACTACTTACTATGTGACCGTAGAAGGAAGCAACAGCTGCGCCAATGCAGCCGGTGCAGCGAAAGCGGTGAACGTAAACCTCACCAGCATACAAACACCGACCATCTCCGCTTCCAATACCAATATCTGTGCAGGCGACTCCGTAGTCCTCTCCGTACAGAACCCGGTGAATACCCTTACTTACCGCTGGTACAATGTGGCCACCGGAGGTACCGCGCTCTTCACCGGACCGGTATACATCGTGAGAAACCTGACAGTGTCTACAGACTTCTATGTACAGGCTTCCGCCGGCAGCTGCAGCGACACTACCCGTGTGAAAATATCCATCGGCGTAGGCACCGCACCAACACCGGTACTGGTAGCCAGCAATGTGACCACCTGTCAGAACAACCCGGGCACCCTGATGATCCTCAACCCGGACAACGCGCTCACGTATAAATGGTATACCACACCAACAGGCGGTACCGCGATCTTTACCGGACCGGTATTCATCACTCCGCCGCTGGCCGCTACCACTACTTACTATGTGGAAGCAGTAGGCGATGTCACCAAGTGTGGCGCACCGTCTGCACGCACTGCCGGTACCGTAACCGTAGTGCCCGCACCACCGGCGCCTGTGGTAACACCGACAGCTGTTAATACCTGCACCGGTTCCAGCGTAACGCTGACCGTACAGAGCCCGCAACCCGGCCTGCGCTACCAATGGAGCGATATAGATGGTAACCTGTTATTCACCGGCACCAGCTATACCTTCAATGCCGACAGCAGCACCACTTACTATGTAAGAGCGGTGATCGGCGGCAGCTGCACAAGCTGCGGCGGTTGCGGTGGCGCAAGAACAGCTATCCCGATCAAGGTAGGTACAGCACCGGCTACACCGACCGTTACAGCCACTTCACTCAATGTGTGCGCTGGCGGCTCCGTAACACTCAGCATCCAGAACCCCGTAGCCGGTACAACCTATAAATGGTTCAGCGCCGCCACCGGCGGTACCCAGCTCGGAACAGGTACTACCTTCGCTACCGGCCCGCTGACAGTGACCACCGACTTCTACGCAGAAGCCAGCAACGGTACCTGCACCAGCCCGGTAAGAGCTAAAGTGACCGTGAGCGTAGGCACCGCACCAACACCGGTACTCGAATCCAATGCACTGACTGTCTGCACAGGATCTACCGCTACACTGCGCGTGATCTCTCCGGCAAACAATATCACGTACAAATGGTACACAGTACCAACAGGCGGTACAGCCGTCTTCACCGGACCAATATATACCACAGGCCCGCTGACCACCACAACAGACTTCTATGTAGAAGCTACAGGCGATCCTGCACAGTGCGGCAATCCTTCTGCAAGGGTGAAAGCCACTGTGACAGTAACCTCCGCTCCTGCTGCTCCGGAAGTAACCGCTACCAGTCTCAGGACCTGCGCCGGCACCGGTGTAACAGTGTCCGTGAAGAACGCACAGCCTGGATTTATCTACCGGTGGTACGACGCAGCAACAGGTGGCAACCTGCTCTTCACCGGTGAAGTGTATAACATACCGGTTGTCAACAGCACAACCACCTACTACGTACAGGCCAATATCGGCACCGGTTGCTCCAGCGCCACCAGGACAGGCGTAACCGTTAACGTAGACCCTGCGCCGGCCATGCCGACCGTAGCGGCCAATAACCTGACCATCTGCATCGGCGGTACCGCCACCTTCAGTATCCAGAACCCGGACCCTGCACTGACCTACAACTGGTACAGTGCCCCGGCTAACGGCACACTGCTGGCTACCGGCCCAAGCTATACTACCGGCCCGCTGAACGCTACTACTACCTTCTACGTGGCAGCAGTCAACAACAAAGGATGCGGAAGTTCCCGCGCTGGTGTAACAGCCACCGTGATCACGACCATCGACGCTCCGCTGGCCGATCCGAAAACAACCTGCGCAGGTCAGACCATCACCCTGTCTGTCAAGAACAGCGTAACCGGCGTGATCTACAAATGGTACACTACACCAACAGGCGGAACACCTGTATTCACTGGTGCTAACTACACCATCACACCGGCCGCTAACGCGACTTACTACCTTGAAGCTGCTACCAGCGGTGGTTGTGTAAGCGCCAGCAGAACAGCGGTGAACGTCACTGTAAATGCCGCACCGGCCGTACCAACAGTGGTAAACGCTACGCTCCAGACTTGTCAGGGCCAGACCGTGACACTGAACGTACAGGGCCCGAACGCAGCACTCACGTACAAATGGTATACTACCGCAACCGGCGGAACAGCCATATCAACCGGCAGCAGCTTTACAACGCCACCGGTTACCGCAAATGCGATGTACTATGTGGAAGCCATTAATGCTAACGGCTGTCCGAGTGCAACACGCACCGCTGTAAGTGTTCAGCTGATCAACGCACCGGCCGCACCGACTGTTACCGGCAACGAAAACGGTATCTGCCCGGGTAAAACAGCCACGCTGACAGCCAATTCAACTACACCAGGTGTCACCTTCAACTGGTACACAACACCAACAGGCGGCACACCAACATTTACCGGTCCGGTGTTCACCACACCTGCGCTGAATACCACCACTACCTACTATGTGGAAGCGGCAAGCGCCTCCGGTGGATGTACAGGCGTAGGGGCAAGAACAGCTGCGATCGTCAGCATGCTGCAACCGCTTGCCACACCGAACGTGGTGGCCACCAACATCACTGCCACCAGCGTCACCTTCAGCTGGAACGCTGTTCCGGGTGCTGTACGCTACGAAGTGACCCTCGACAACGGCGCTACGTTCATCGCACCAAGCACCGGCCCGAATGGTACATCACATACCGTGATCAACCTGCAGCCTAACCAGCTCCTGAAGTTCGGTGTAAGAGCCATCGGTGCGAGCGATTGTCAGACCAGCGCGTTGGGCAGCGTTACTTGTACAACATCCAACCCGCAAGGCAACAACATCTTCATACCGAACCTCTTCAGCCCGAACGGCGACGGTGTCAACGATGTGTTGTATGTGTACGGAACCGCTATCGCCCAGCTCGAATTCAGAGTGTACAACCAATGGGGTCAGCTGGTATTCACCTCCAAAGACCAACGTCAGGGATGGGATGGTACCATGAGCGGACAAAAACAACCGGTAGGTGTGTATGTATACATCGTAAGGGCGACTATGCAGGATGGACAGATCATCACGAAGAAAGGTAACGTCACCCTTATGCGGTAAACGACAGGAACAGAAACCCGTAGATTAATAAAATAATAAACTAGCCGGGGTGCATGCCAGGCACCGGTCTGCACCCCGGCAATTTTGAACAAGTAAAAAATGTTCCTATGAAAAGGATCTTTATTGTTGCAGTACTTTTATGGAGCAGTTTGTTGCCCTGGCAGTCTTTTGCACAGGTAGACCCGCACTTCTCCCAGTATTATGCCTACCCGATGTGGCTGAACCCCGCATTGACAGGCGTAATTGACGGAGATTACCGGATCTCCGGGAATTACCGCAACCAGTGGGCAAACTATGGAAAACCCTTCTCTACCGCCGGTGTTTCCGTCGATGCCGCCACCGATAAAAATATTGGCGTAGGCCTCAACGTCCTTAATATGTCTGCCGGCGATGCAGGATACAATTTCTTCAACGCCATGGCCAACGTATCCTATACCGGCGTACGGTTCGGTCAAACCAAAACCAGCCAGATCGTATTCGGTATCCAGGCTGGTGTCATCAACCGCCGCGTAGACCCGGCCAAATTCCAGACCGGCAGCCAGTACAAACCCACCATCGGCTTCGATCCCAGTATCGCCAACGGTGAAAATGTAACGACTACCTCTTCCACCGTTTTTGATGCAGGCGCCGGCGCCATGTTCTTCGACGGCAATCCTAATCATGTGCTCAACCCTTTTGTGGGATTTGCAGCAGCACACCTCACCGGCCCCAAAGATCCTTTCTCCGGCGGCACCGGTGAAGAAAAGAAACTGCCCGTACGCTACCTCGTTCACGGCGGTACAAAAATCAAACTCAACGATGCTGTAAGCCTTACCCCTACCGGCCTGTACATGCGCCAGGGGAACGCCGAGGAAATAGTGGCCGGCATGTACGCACAACTATTGGTAAATCCCGAATTCGATTTCCTGGTAGGTGGCAACTACCGCTTTAATGACGCAGTCATTCCTTTCGCCGGCTTCCATTTCAAAGGTTTTGTCCTGGGCCTCAGCTATGACGCCAACTCTTCAAATATGCGCCGCCTTGTCAACGGCAGCCAGAGCTTTGAAGTATCCCTGTCCTTTATCAGCAGAAAAAGAAGGGTGTTGAATGAAGAATACTTCATCTGCCCGAGATTATAGGGATATAGTTAAACAAGTGGATATAACAGAAGTGGATACCTTATTTCTCCAGACCATAGAATTAGAACCTTCATGAAAAAAATTACACTTCTTGTACTGGTAATTTTTGCAGGGCTGATTAATTCGATACAGGCGCAATACGTAGTTGATTTTAAACATACGGCAGACGTATATTACAACGCCAAGGACTATTATTCGGCAGCACAGTATTACAATAAAGCCCTCGGCACTTTCAAGGTGAAACCGGAACAGATATTACCTTATGCCGTCGCCAACGCAGCCCCGCCCAGTGGTAAGTTCAAAGACTATCAGCAGGTAGTGTCCCGGCTGGCAGAATCCTACCGGCTTTATCATGATTTCGGAAACGCCGAAACCTGGTATTCCCAGGTGGTAGGGTTCAATAATCCCCAGTTTATACAAGCTAAATATTGGTACGGCGTATGCCTCAGAGCCAATGGAAAATACGACGAAGCACTGAAGCAGTTCAACGATTTTAAAGCCAGCTACACCGGTGCAGATGAACTGTCTACCCGCGTACCACTGGAAATCGCCAACTGCGAATTTGCTTTAAGCGAAGCCGGTAAACAACCCCGTTTTACCATCGTGAAACTAGCCGGCAATGTGAACGAAGGCGGCGCTAACTATGCACCGGTAGTAGTGAACCCCCAAACACTGATGTTTACTTCTTCCCGCGCAGAAACACCGGTAACGCCTACCGGTCAGCCGGAAAAGAAAAAGGACAGAAAAGGAACACCTTACGTAAATGACCTCTATACTGCCAGTGGCGGCGGCAGTGATTTCGGTAACAGCCAGAAACTGAATATTCCCGCTGCGAAAGGGTATGACCAGGGTGTATCTTCCATCTCCCCCGATGGCAACTCCATGTATATGACCCGCTGGTCTGTAAAAAACGGGGTGAAACAGGCGGACATCTACCTGAGCACCAAACAGAACGGTACCTGGTCAGAACCGCAGAAAATGGGCAGCAATATCAATATGGACGGCTATAACTCCATGCAGCCCTACATTACGGCGGACGGCAAATACCTGCTGTTTGCGTCTAACAGGCCCGGTGGTATGGGTAAATACGATATCTGGTACTGCGTGATGAACAGCAACGCCCCCGGCAACGCCCGCAATATGGGGACTACCATCAACACCAAAGATGAAGAACAGGCGCCCTTCTATGACGCGGAAAAAAATGTGCTGGTATTCAGTACAGACGGCCGCGTTGGTCTCGGTGGGCTGGACTTTTTCCAGAGCGAAGGTGACTTCGGCACCTGGTCAAACCCGGTAAACATGGGCAAACCGCTGAATTCTCCCAAAGATGATATCTACTATTCCGCGATCGACAACACACATCCTTTTGCGGAAGGATTTATCAGCTCCGACCGGGAATCTGTTTGCTGCCTCGAAGTATTCAGTATTAAAAGAATACGGAAAATGGCCAGCGGCCTGATCGTGGACTGTGATACGCATCAGCCGCTCGCAGGCGCTACCATCACCCTGCTGGATACGGTAAGGCAGAAAACACTGAAGAAAATCACGCTCGATGCTACCGGACGTTATTCCTTTGAGGTAGACCCGCAGCGTTATTATAAAATTATTGCTGAAAAAGAAAACTACTTCACCAAGAGCCTCTACTTTAAATCAGACGAACTTACCAGGGTGGACTCTCTCGATAACCCAACCCTCTGTCTGAAACATTACGAAGTAGAGAAACCTATTGTCCTGAACAATATCTACTATGATTTTGGTAAAGCGACCCTGCGTCCGGAATCCAAAGTGGTATTGGATACCGTGGTGGATATGCTCAATGATAACCCGAAACTGATGATCGAAATGTCTGCGCATACAGACAGCGTAGGATCAGATAAGTTCAACATGAAACTGTCTCAGTCCCGTGCACAGTCCTGCGTGGATTACCTGATCAGCAAGGGTATTTCTTCGCAGCGGTTAATTGCTAAAGGCTATGGTAAGTCCCGTCCTGTGGCGCCTAACTCACTACCTAATCATAAAGACAATCCGGAAGGCCGTCAACAAAACAGGCGTACGGAATTTAAGGTGTTACGCAAGCAGATGCCTGTATTGACCAACGATACCAACGAAAATCAGTCGTCACAATAGACCCTGATTGTTTTTCCATATCCTAATAGAAACAACAGAATAGCCGGCGGACAGCCGGCTATTTCTTTTTCATCACACTATACCAGAACAGTTTTAATGGTATAAAAAGTTAATTGGCTTTGCCAACGTTACCAATAGCTAGGGTGTCTGCAGAGAAACGGCTGTGTTTTACCTTGAGATTGGCTATATACTTCACCGCATCATCATACTTGAAAGATATTTCTTTGGTAGCGCCTGCAGCCTGCCGTAATGTAACTTTCTTTACATTTTTAAACAGTTCCACTGCCAGCAGGCCACCATTACCTTTTGCGTCCACCGCTTTTAACGTATCTGTTGTAGGTGCCAGATAGGTACCACCAATGAAATACACCTGGTGTATGGTGTCTTTCTTGTTTTTACCCAGCATTAAAATTACGTTGATGGAACTGTCCGTATTTTCAGTAATCGTAACAGCGCCTGTTTCGCGGGCAGCATCGGTACCCGCACCGTGTAACTTAAAGGTAATGTTACGTGGCTCCGGAGCAGGAGGCGGACTGTCGTCCTTGTTGCAGGCGGTGAAGGCTATGCCCAATACAGTAGCAGCTACGACTCCCGTTTTGAGAGCGTGTTTATGAAACATGAACATGATGTCTGTTTTACGAAGGTTAAATTGGATAAAGTTGACTATTTGGTTTCCCTATAGGTTTCAGCGCGCTTACTGTGATGTTAAACGGGAGGCAGTATTAAATGTTACAACCTTTGCACAAAATATTCTGCTGGTAAAGAGGAGTGTGAACGAAAGGCTTATCTGTATTGTGTTTTGATGTTTTGTTTTTTAGGCAGATGTCAGATAGAAGTTGTAACAATATATTTTTTCTGTATAGAAATTTTGACTTTTAGAAAAAACGGCTACTTTTGTTTTACATCATGCTGATGTAAAAATAGTAGCATATGAGAAACTAATTTCGCGGACCTCCCGCATTTTCCCCGCTTTAGAATCTTTAATGATGGCTGCCTGCAGCCACAGACTTTCACGTATTAACTTATTGGACATGCCTTTCTTTAAACGGGCGCAGCTGCGTCTTGTTCAATTTTTTGAACTGTTTCGCGTCGCTGTTGCCGGAACAGAAAAAGAATTCACCACCGGTAGTATTAACCGGGCTATTTTTTTACTGGCCATACCGATGGTCCTGGAAATGGCCATGGAGTCGCTGTTTGCCGTAGTAGATATTTTCTTTGTGAGTCATCTTGGTGTGAATGCCATTACTACTGTTGGACTGACAGAGTCGGTGCTGACGCTGGTATACACCTGTGCGATGGGTCTTAGTATGGCCGCTACCGCAGTGGTGGCGCGGCGTACGGGCGAGAAGAACCCTGAAGAAGCGGCCCATGCCGCCATGCAGGCACTGTATGTGTCGTTGGTATTGTCGGTGATGATCAGCATCGTGGGCTTTATTTTCTCCCGGGATATTTTATTGCTGATGGGTGCGTCGGCAGAAGTGGCTGATTACGGTGTCGGATATACGAAAATATTACTGTCCGGTAACCTGGTCATTGTACTGTTGTTTCTCATTAACGGTATTTTCCGGGGCGCCGGCGACGCTGCGCTGGCCATGCGCTCGTTGTGGCTGGCCAACGGCCTCAATATTATATTGTGCCCGCTGCTGATCAACGGTTGGGGGCCGGTGCCGGCCATGGGCCTGAAAGGCGCTGCGCTGGCTACTTTCATCGGCCGGGGCATGGGTGTTTGTTACCAGGTATACCACCTGGTGCGTGGTAAAGACCTGATCCGCATTACGAAACAGCACCTGTCGCCCGCCTGGAACACAATCGTATCTATCCTGAAACTGGCAGCAGGCAGTACCGCCCAGATGCTGATTGCCTCTGCCAGCTGGATTTTCCTGGTGAGGATCATTTCCTATTTCGGAAAAGATGCGGTAGCGGGATATACCATCGCCATCCGGGTGGTGATCTTTACCATCCTGCCGGCCTGGGGGATGGCTAATGCCGCCGCAGCGCTGGTAGGGCAGAACCTGGGGGCGCAGCAGCCGGACCGCGCCGAGAAATCGGTATGGCGGGCGGCTTTCCTGAATATGATCTTCCTCGGCATTGTGGGCGTTGTTTTCCTGGCATTCGCGCCGGCTATCATCCGGCTGTTTACCCATGAGGCCGATGTAATCGGCTACGGGGTGCAGTGTTTGCGCCTGATGAGCCTCGGATATGTGTTTTACGCTTATGGTATGGTGATCACGCAGTCGTTTAACGGCGCGGGGGATACCCGCACGCCTACCCTGATTAACCTGGTGGCTTTATGGATGTTCCAGGTGCCGCTGGCCTATACCCTGTCCATATGGCTCAACTGGGGCCCCCAGGGTGTTTTCTGGGCCATCGCCATCGCCGAATCGGCAATGGCCGTAGCGGGTATACTGTTATTCCGCCGCGGTACATGGAAAGCGGTAAAGATTTAACCTTTTTGCTTTCTCCGGAAGATGTTACCTTTGCCTGGTTTTGTATTAAATTTTAAACTAATAAACTTCAGCAAAATAACATGGCTCTTACAGTCGTAGGCACAATGGCGTTCGATGAAATTGAAACGCCCTTTGGTAAATCAGGAAAAATCATTGGCGGTTCTGCCACTTACATCGCATGGGCTGCTTCCAATTTCGTGCAACCGGTGAATCAGGTGTCTGTAGTGGGTGAAGATTTCCCGCAGGCAGAGCTGGACGCGCTGACTGCCAGAGGTGTGGCACTGGAGGGAGTACAGATGAAGAAAGGCGAGAAGTCCTTCTATTGGTCCGGCAAGTACCATATGGATATGAATACCCGCGACTCGCTGGTAACTGACCTGAATGTACTGGCAGACTTTAACCCGGCTATCCCTGACAGCTACCAGGGCAGCGAATTCCTGATCCTGGGTAACCTCACCCCGCAGGTACAGATGAGCGTGATCGACCAGCTGACCGTTCGTCCTAAACTGATCGTGATGGACACCATGAACTTCTGGATGGAAGTAGCTATGGACGATCTGCTGAAAGTGCTGAAGAAAGTGGACGTACTGTTGGTAAACGACAGCGAAGCCCGTCAGCTGAGCGGTGAATACTCCCTCGTGAAAGCGGCCAAAAAGATCCTCACCATGGGTCCCCGCTACCTGATTATCAAAAAAGGGGAGCACGGCGCGCTGCTGTTCCACGAAAATCACGTGTTCTTCGCTCCTGCCATGCCGCTGGACGACGTATACGACCCAACCGGCGCCGGTGATACCTTCGCAGGTGGCTTTATCGGATACCTGGCCAAAACCCGTGATATCTCCTTCGAAAACATGAAGACCGCCATTATCGTAGGTTCTGCCATGGCTTCTTTCTGCGTGGAGAAATTTGGTACTTCCCGCCTGATGGAAGTAACACACGAAGAACTGACTGCCCGCCTGGAACAGTTTGTTCAGCTGGTGAACTTTGATATCGACCTGGTATAGACCGACAGATAACATAAATAAAGAAAGCGGCCATCCCTGTACGGGATGGCCGCTTTCTTTTATGCTGCCCCGGGTGCGGGTTATTTATAGATGCCATTCAGGACGGTTGCTAGCCGCAGGCCGCCTTTCAGGAGCTGGTTGTTCAGGTCTTCCACAAACACGTAGTTATAGCGGTAGCTGAGCTTGGAATCCGGCCTGGTGTAGCCATATACTTTATCGGCCAGCAGGTGGGATTCAAACATCCAGTCGGCGATGGTGCCGCTTTGCAGGGCTTTTACCCTGGCCGGCGTAGCGATGTTGATGGCTTTCGTGTATTCCGTATAGCTGAGCTGCTGGAAGTCGATCAGTTGTTCATCCCATACGCGGTGCAGGTTGGAGGGCTGGTTGAACCACATCACATTGATTTTGTTACCGCCCATGTCTTCATCACGGCCAACGTGCAGTGGCTGGTGCATATCGCCCATCATGTGAACGAGGAACGTGAGGGCGAAAAGTTTTTTCTCTTTGGACAGGTGCTTGTTTTTCAGGTCGCGGATCATCGCCTGCGTCTGGGAGTACAGGTTTTCACCGGTGGCAGCCTTCAGGAGGCTGTCGAATTCAGCGCGGCCCACATTGGCAGGGAAATCGAGATAATGCCAGGTATTGGTGTGGTCGTACTGGTGGGTGGTGTCGGATTTGATGAAATCCGGCCAGTTAGCGATCATAGGCAGGCTTTGGCGCCCGAGGATGTTGGCAACGGCTTTTTTAGCCTGCGGGGTCAGGTGCTGCCAGGCTATCTCCGCTACGATGCGGTGCCCGTTTGGCCCCCAGGCGAAGCTGGCTAAAGGCAGTAAAAAGGCCAGGATCAGGCCCGGTAAGATCTTTTTTCTCATGAGTAAGTCGGTGATTAAAAGGGCAAAATTAAAGCTCTTTTTTTTAACACTTTTAGGACGCGCCATTTTAGTATTTTTACATACTGCTCAAATGAAATTTCAATATGCCATTTAAGATACAAGCGCCTTATGCTCCCGCTGGTGACCAGCCGGAAGCCATCAGACAATTGACCGAAGGATTACTGGAAGGTGAACAATATCAGACACTGTTGGGGGTGACCGGCTCCGGTAAAACCTTTACAGTGGCCAATGTGATTCAGAATGTACAACGCCCTACCCTGGTGCTGACCCACAACAAAACCCTGGTGGCCCAGCTGTATGGAGAACTCAAACAGTTTTTCCCCGATAATGCGGTGGAGTACTTCGTTTCCTACTATGACTACTACCAACCTGAAGCATATATGCCGGTGAGTGATACCTATATCGAAAAGGACCTCGCCATCAACGAAGAATTGGATAAGCTCCGCCTGAGAGCTACGTCCAACCTGCTTTCCGGACGCCGCGACATCATCGTGGTGGCCAGCGTTTCCTGTATTTATGGTATGGGTAACCCTACCGAATATGAAAACGGGATTATCCGCATTCAGCAGGGACAAACGTTTAGCCGGAATGCCTTCCTGCACGGACTGGTCAACTCCCTCTACAGCCGTACCACCGGTGACTTTAACAGGGGGAATTTCCGTGTACAGGGCGACACCGTGGACATCAACCTGCCATATGTGGACTACGGCTACCGGATCACCTTCTTCGGGGACGAAATTGAAGAGATAGAAAGCTTCGACGTACAGAACGGCAAACGCATTACCACGATGGAGAATGCGGCTATTTTCCCGGCCAACCTGTACCTCGCGCCGAAAGACATCCTGCAGCAGGTGATCTATGAAATACAGGACGAACTGCACGCACAGGTGGAATACTTTAAGGCCAATGGGAAACTGATTGAAGCACAGCGTTTATCCGAAAGGGTGAACTATGATGTGGAAATGATCCGTGAACTGGGCTATTGCAGCGGTATCGAGAACTATTCCCGTTTCCTGGACCGGCGTAAGCCCGGCGCCCGCCCCTTCTGCCTGATGGATTATTTCCCGAAAGATTTCCTGCTGGTGATCGACGAGAGCCACGTGACCATCCCGCAGATAGGCGGTATGTATGGTGGCGACCGCTCCCGTAAGCTGAACCTTGTAGAATTCGGTTTCCGCCTGCCTTCAGCGTTGGATAACCGGCCGCTTAATTTCTATGAGTTTGAAAACCTCGTGAACCAGGCCATTTTTGTGAGCGCTACCCCCGGTGAGTATGAGTTGAAGAAGACCGAAGGGATCGTAGTGGAACAGGTGGTACGCCCGACCGGCCTGCTGGAGCCGCCTATTGAGGTGAGGCCCAGCGTGAACCAAGTAGACGATCTGCTGGATGAGATTGACAGAAGGGTACAGAAGGGCGACCGTGTGCTGGTGACTACCCTGACCAAGCGGATGGCTGAGGAGATGGACAAATATCTGGGACGTATTAATATTAAGTCGCGCTACATCCACTCGGAAGTAGATACGCTGGAACGTATCGAGATCCTGCGGGACCTGCGGCTGGGCAATATCGACGTGCTGGTGGGGGTAAACCTCCTGAGAGAGGGGCTCGACCTGCCGGAGGTGTCGCTGGTGGCCATCCTGGACGCCGATAAGGAAGGGTTCCTGCGCGATGAACGTTCGCTGACACAGACGGCCGGCCGTGCTGCGCGTAACGTAGACGGGCTGGTTATCTTCTATGCGGACCATATGACGGACAGTATGCAGCGTACAATTGATGAAACCAGTCGCCGCCGTGAAAAGCAGGTAGCGTATAACCTGGAGCATAATATTACACCGCGGACGGTGCGTAAGAGCAAGGAGCAGATCCTGGGGCAGACTTCCGTGCTGGAAATCAAACATTTCGATGAGTCGTCGCCGTATGCAGTGCATGATGTGTCGCTGGTGGCCGAGGATGCGGTGCAGTATGCGAAGGAAACCACCGTGTCAGCAAAAACGATCCCGCAGATGGAAAAAGCGATCCAGAAGGTGAAAAAGGAAATGGAAAAAGCGGCCAAAGATCTCGACTTTATGGAAGCCGCCCGTTTACGCGATCAGATGTTCGCGATGGAGCGGGAATTGCTCGAAATGAAACAATAATTCATCTCCCTTCTCATAAACATTACATAGAATTATTTATAATATATCGCTGGTGAAAATTACTCCCAGTGATATATTATAAATATGTATAAAATTGATAAACAATTAACTGTAGCTGCTCTTGTCGAATTACAGTAACATCTCTCCCTGGATTTTTTTAAAAAATCGTAACCCTTTCGAGAATATTTACAAACAATTGATTAATAATTAGTTGAATGATGATTGTGTCGCGTTGTATCGCTAGATAAGGAAGATAAACAGGAATTAATATTATTATTTATTATTATATAATTGATTTAATCCTAATTATTACATCGATAATTCAAAGAATTCTATTTTTAAGCCCTTCTATTTGATGTTTTAAATTTCGCATCTACTTTTATTTAAGAAATTTAAAAATCAAATGCTATGAAGAAAAGTTCGTTCCAAGACTATCTCCCCTTTATTTTTCTGGCGGTAGTGGCAATAATTGGGATTTTTATTCCAGCGTTACCCAATTTTTCAGATGTTAGTAAATATAATACAGCTGACATCGCCTGGATCCTGGTAGCGTCTTCTCTGGTATTTTTGATGACACCGGGCCTCTCCTTCTTTTATGGCGGTATGGTGAACCGGAAGAATGTGATCTCTACCATGATGCAGAGCTTCATCGCAACAGGATTGATCAGTGTGGTATGGATCGTAGTAGGGTTCAGTCTCGCATTTGGAAAGTCTTATCATGGCATTATCGGCGATCCCTCCACCTTTTTTATGTTTAACAACGTTGGTTCCGGCGCTCCCTGGAGCCTGGCTCCCACCATCCCGCTGTTGCTGTTTGCGCTCTTCCAGATGAAGTTTGCCATCATTACACCAGCGCTGGTAGTAGGCGCTGTAGCGGAAAGGATCCGTTTTACCTCCTACGTGTTGTTCATGGTACTGTTCAGCCTCCTGGTATATGCGCCTATCGCGCACTGGACCTGGCATCCGGATGGCATCCTCTTTAAGCTGGGCGTGCTGGACTTTGCCGGTGGTACGGTAGTACATATCTCTGCCGGTTGCGCAGCCCTCGCAGGCGCACTGGTACTGAAACGCAGAAAGGACCATATTGAAAAGAAAGAACTGCAACCGGCTAATATTCCTTTTGTACTGTTAGGCACCGGCCTGCTGTGGTTTGGCTGGTTTGGTTTCAACGCCGGTTCCGCCCTTGGCGCCAATGCGCTGGCAGCTACCGCCTTCGCCACTACCAATACCGCTACTGCCGCTGCCGGCCTTTCCTGGGTGTTCTTTGATGTGGTACGCGGAAGAAAACCGTCGGCCCTCGGCTTCTGTATCGGCGCTGTAGTAGGACTGGTGGCCATTACCCCTGCTGCCGGCTATGTGGCGATCCCGCAAAGTATATTCATCGGTTTTATTGCTTCCATCATTTCCAATATGGCGGTGCACTGGAAATCAAAAACCAGTATCGACGACACACTGGACGTATTCCCCTGTCACGGTCTCGGTGGTATGGTAGGGATGCTGCTCACCGGCATCTTCGCTACCAAAGCCATGAACGAAGGCGGCAACAATGGCTGGTTCTACGGCAACTTCGAACTGTTCAGGAACCAGGTACTCGGGCTGCTGCTGGTAGTGGGTTACAGCTTCACCGTGTCTTACGCCATCTTCAAGCTGATCAATTTCATCCATCCGCTGCGGGTGAGTGAAGACGAAGAAGCACTCGGCCTGGACGTGACACAGCACAACGAACACTATCACCCGGCCATGATGAGTGTAACCGACACAGGATCACTGAAAGAAGAGGAGTTGATACACTCCTGAAAAGCAACACCTGTTTTGACCCTCCGTGATAGTAAGTTCTTTGAGTTCGATTCTGACCTTTATCAATTTTATTAAGACGTATAGACGATATCGTTGAAAGATCTGGAATGGATAATTAATGAGATAGCATGCTGTAAAATAGTGAAACGCTTTCTTAATTATCCATTCCTAACTATGTAGCATAGCACGCAAGCATCCCCCAAAACAATACGCAGGAGAAGGCCGCATCATTACTTATCATTTTATCAACCAAATCCAAGTACATGAAACGAATGCTAACGACCTTATTTGTTATGGGTAACGCTTTTGTTGCCTGGTCTCAATCCTCTGACACCCTGCCGGCACCGGCCTTCAAAATTTCAGGCTCTGCGGACGTATATTATAAATATAACCTGAACGGTAACAATACCGATAATAAAACCAGCTTCACCAATTCCCACAATTCTTTTGAACTGGGCATGGTTTCGCTTAAAGTGGAGCATGGGTTTAAAAAAGGCAGCATAGTGGCCGATCTCGGCTTTGGAAAAAGAGCCGGCGAATTCTCCTATAATGAACCACCGTCGTCGTCAAACGGTCTGTCTATGGCCATCAAGCAGTTATATGTGTCCTATCAGCTGACGGAGAAAGTGAAGCTGAGCCTGGGTAGTTACGCTACTCACGTAGGATATGAGCTGGTAGATGCTTACCTGAACCGGAACTACAGCATGAGTTATATGTTTAGCTACGGCCCGTTTTTCCATACCGGCGTAAAAGCAGATATTACCCTCAGCTCTTCGCTGAGCGCGATGGTAGGCGTGTTTAATCCTACCGATCTCAAATCAGTCACCTTAAACAGTCATAAATATATAGGTGCACAGCTGGGCTTTGCTCCGGCGGAAACACCGATCAAACTTTATCTCAACTACCTGGAGGGAAAGGATACGCTTGGCGTGCAGAACCACCAGGTAGACGTAGTAGCGACCTACCAGGTGAATAATGTACTGGGACTGGGCTACAACGGCACCTACAGCACGTACCTGAATACCCGCGCACCCAAAGAGGATAAGAACAGTGCCAACTGGTGGGGATCAGCATTGTATGTCAACTGCGACTTTACCAACAAAGTGGGCCTTACGCTCCGTGGTGAATATTTCAGTGACAAAGACGGTGTGAAGGTATTTGGAGCGGTACCAGGCGGCGGCAGCGTAGTAGCCGGCACCCTGTCACTCAATTATAAGGCAGGAAACCTGACCATGATACCGGAGTTCAGGGTAGATAAAGCGTCGGCGGATATTTTTAATAAATCCGGCGGGGCACCCTCCGGTGTTACAGCAAATGTATTGTTTGCCGCTGTTTACCACTTTTGAAAACCGAAATCTGACTCATAGAGAAACGAGAAAAGGAAACCCTTGCAGTGAAGGAGGTTGGCCTACAGGGCCTGCCTCTTTTGCGCATTTAACACAAGGATAGGGGAAACACATCGCAACCCCGGGCTTCCGCCCGGGGAAATTTTATCAGCCGCATGTATTATCTTGCTATAAAAAAGAATAACCATGTTACAGCCTTCCACGTTGAAGTTTCTGAAATCACTGAAGCAGCACAATAACAAGGGCTGGTTCGACGAACACCGGGACCAGTACCTGGCTGCCAAAGCGGATTTTGAAAGTATGGTCCAGCAACTGATAGATGGTATGGCAAGGCAGGATGCCACGCTCGCCGGGCTACAGTTGAAAGATTGTGTATTTCGTATATACAAAGACGTTAGATTCTCGAAAGATAAGACGCCTTACAAAATAAATATGGCTGCCTCCTTTCAGGCGGGAGGCAAGAAGTCGACGCTGGCAGGGTATTATTTCCATCTGGAACCGGGCGGCAATAGTTTTGCCGGCGGCGGCCTCTGGATGCCGGCTGCCCCTGAACTGAAAAAAGTACGCCAGGAAATTGACTACAATTTCGACGAGTTTGAACGCATCATCGCCAATAAAGGTTTTATCAAACATTTCGGAAAGGTAGAAGGCGAAGCCCTCAAAACAGTACCCCAGGGATATCAGAGCGATAATCCCGCCATAGCCTACCTGAAATTAAAAAGCCTCATTGTATCACACCCCGTAACAGATGACGCCTGCGTGCAACCGTCGCTCGTCCGGGAAATCTTAAAAACATTTGCGCTCATGCAGCCGCTGATTGCATTCATTAACCGTGCCATGGACTGACGCCATTTAGCCATTTTTTCATTTGGTTATTTAGCTATTTAAGCTTATGTCAAGGTCTTCCACCTTATTCAAATAATTAAATAACCAAATGGAAAAATGACTAAATGTCTAGTTTTTGTGAATAAGAAACTCAAACGGACGCGCTTTTCTGTTCTTCAGTAAATTCTCCTTGTCTGTACGCGCGTGGGCAAACCGCTGGTTGTAAACATTTGCCACCTCAATGGTAGGAATTATTCCGTCCAGTGTGTCCTGCTGGTCCACGATATTCATGATTCTGGACACCTGTGAGGAAAAATTGGTGCTCCACTCTTCAGTAAACTTGTGCATTAACAAAAGCTCACGATTGGTGTTGGTTTTCATAGGACTTAAAGGGTGTTTTCTGATTAGAAAATAACGAAAATATCCGGCATCTCTCTAAAATTGGACTACTCTTTTTGCAAAAAGCTTAGTTGGCATAGGATTATGTTATCAAAATTGGATTTTATCAGCCACAAATCAATACTACTTCCGTGTAATTTTTACACTTTGTGTGTTATACTATTATGAATTATTCAAAAAAAAGCAAGCGCTAAAACGCTTGCTTTTAAGGAGTTATGATTTTATTTTCGTATAGCCATACACGGGACTACGTTCAGGGTGTGTTTACGGCACACAATTACATAGCACGACAGTATGATTATAACCAGTTCTTTTGTTGCAAATATTCCGCAATCTGAACTGCGTTTGTTGCAGCACCTTTACGCAGGTTATCTGCCACAATCCACATGTTCACCGTGTTGGGCTGTGTTTCATCACGACGGATACGGCCTACAAACACTTCGTCTTTATCATGCGCATCTTTCGGCATCGGGTACTGTGCCTTAGACGGATCGTCTACCACGATCACGCCCGGTGTCTGTGAAAGCAGCGCCCGTACTTCGTTTACATCATAGTCATTTTCAAACTCGATGTTCACCGATTCACTATGGCCACCCATTACCGGAATACGTACAGTCGTAGCCGTTACTTTGATGCTCTCATCGCGCATAATTTTCTTGGTCTCGTTCACCATCTTCATCTCCTCTTTCGTATAACCGTTATCGAGAAACACGTCGATCTGGGGAATAACGTTCAGGTCAATCGGATAAGCATAGGCCATTTCACCACTGATACCCTGTCTTTCGTTCATCAGCTGGGTAACCGCTTTAACGCCGGTACCGGTTACAGACTGGTAGGTGGATACCACCACTCTCTTAATCTTATATTTTTCGTGCAGGGGCTTCAGCACCAGCACCATCTGTATAGTAGAACAGTTAGGATTCGCAATGATTTTGTCTTCCCGGGTGATGGCATCACCATTTACTTCCGGCACCACCAGTTTTTTAGTGGGGTCCATTCTCCAGGCGCTGGAGTTGTCGATCACCGTAATGCCTGCTGCCGCAAATTTAGGGGCCCACTCCAGGGAGGTGCCGCCGCCTGCGGAGAAAATAGCCACGTTAGGCTTCATGGAAATAGCCGTATCAGCGCTCACCACCTTCCAGGTCTTACCCTTAAATGTTACTTCCTTACCTACGGACTTCTCAGAAGCCACGGGAATCAATTCAGTGACAGGGAAATTCCGCTCTGTCAACACCTGTAACATTTTTGAGCCTACCAGACCGGTCGCTCCTACTACGGCAACTTTCATTTTGTTTTACATTTTAATTTTTGGAGTCCCAAAATTAATATATACGCACCGCTTTTCATAACAATCTGTGGTATTTATTCGGGTGTTAAGACGGCATTAACATACAACTCCCGGATTACCTGTATGTTTGGGACTTAACCCCCTTTAAAAGCCATATTATATGTCCATTGTTTGTATTGCCCTGCTGTGGCAGATGATCACAGCCCGCGACACAGCCGTTACCGGTATTTATGATGTCGTTATCCATGAGATGATGATCAAACCCGCGCCTGCCATAGGGCTGCCTCCCTTTGAATACGTTGAACTGCGCAACAGGAGCAGTCACGCCGTACAGTTACAGCGCTGGACGCTGGCAGTGAACAAACGCGAGATCACACTGCCGCCTTATTTATTGCAGCCGGACAGCCTGCTGCTGCTGTGCGCGCCGGCAGCGCACTTCCCCGTACCGAACGCGCTGCCGGTGGACCGGTTCCCGCCGCTGCCGGACGATACCGGGCTGGTAGTGCTGTACAACGACCACCGGGAGGTGAGGCATGCCGTCGCCTATACCGATGCCTGGTATGGCCTGCCCACCTCCGCCCGCGCCGGCCGCAGCCTGGAAATGCGGGACCCGTCGCAACCCTGCAGCGGTAAAATAAACTGGACGGCTTCCGTTGCTCCCGCCGGCGGTACGCCCGGAACTTACAACGCCGCCGCCGGGGAGGTAACCACCGACACCCGGCCCGACCTCTATTTTATAGAGATGCCGGACAGCCTGCACCTGCTGTTGCATTTCAGCAAAACGCTCGACAGCGGCAAAGCCGCTTCCACGGCGGGCTACCAGGTGAGTACTTCTCCGGTGGCTGCTGTCACAGTACTGCCCCCGCTGTTTAACATTGTATCCCTCCGGCTGGCAACTGCCGTTGATACCGGTAGCGTTACCCTGCAGGGTATCACTGACTGTAACGGAAAGGAAAGCGGCCTGAAAAACAGGCTGCCCTTTGCGCGGCCACTGCCGCCGGTGCCCGGCGATGTGGTCATCAATGAACTGTTGTTTGACCCGCCTGCCGGCGTACCGGAGTTTATTGAACTGCATAACCGCAGTGCCCATGCTATCAGCCTGCGGAATGTTTTTCTTTGCGTCAGAAAGGCAGACGGCCAACGGGGACCTGTAAAAAGAATCGCTGCCAACGGCCGTTTGCTGATGCCCGGGCAATGGCTGGCCGTTACAACAGCGGCAGACAGGCTGTGTGGTTATTACCATTGCCTCCGTCCTGAAAACGTGCAGGAGGTGTCCGGCCTGCCGTCTATGCCGGCGGAAGCCGGTGCCCTGCTGCTGCTGGCAGATAGTACAGTGCTGGACGAAGTCAGCTATCAGTCGGCTTTCCATTTTCCGCTGATCGGCCAGCCGAAGGGGGTGGCCCTCGAACGGAAAGACAGCGCCCATACCATCCGCTGGCTATCGGCCGCCGCTTCCGCCGGGTATGCCACACCCGGATATGCTAACTCCCATCCATGGCCGGAGAGCGGGGACAATGCCCGCATCAAAGTGGAACCTGCCGTGTTTTGTCCGGACGATGCCGCTCCTGCCAACCGCGCCATACTGCAATGGGAGCTTCCCGATGCCGGGTGGGTAGGTAACGTCACCGTTTTTGACGCCGCGGGCCGCCCTGTCCGCCACCTGGCGCGGAATATGACGATGGGAAATAAAGGAAATCTCTACTGGGATGGATTTGGAGAAAATAAAGTACTTTTGCCGCCAGGTATTTATATATTTTTAATTGAAATATTTGACCTCAAAGGCCGGGTAAAACGCTGGAAACAGCCCCTGGTCATGGCACGAAAGTTGAATTGATGCCAGCCCTTTGCTGACGGCATTTTCGAGGTGAAAATTTGTCAGCGGGCAATCTATTATAATTATTTATATTTGCGCTTCCTAAAAATTAGAACATGCAGTACAGAGAAATTGTTGCAGTAACCGGATTGGGCGGTTTGTTTCAGTTAATTGCCAGCAAACAAGATGGCGCCATCGTTAGGTCACTGGAAGATAAAAGCACAAGGTTTGTATCTTCCCGCGTGCATAATTTTACTCCACTGGAAAGTATTGAAGTTTTCACTACCGGCGAAAACGTAAACCTGGCTGAAGTATTCAAAGCCATGGACGAAAAAGCTGCTGCTTTTCCGCTGATCGACAACAAAGCAGACAACAACGCGATCAAAGCTTATTTCAAGAGCGTATATCCTGAATTCGATGAAGACAGAGTATATGTGAGCGATATGAAGAAAATGGTGAAATGGTTTGGTATCCTCAAAGCGAACGATCTGCTGAAGTTTGAGGAAATCCTGGCCGAAGGAGAAGAAGACGTAGTGGAAGAAGCTGCTGAAGTAACAGAAGCGCCGGCTCCTGCCAAAAAGAAAAAAGCTGCAGAGCCTGCTGCTGAAGAAGCTGCCGCAGAAGAAAAGCCTAAAAAGCCCCGCGCTAAAAAAGCTGCTGCTGCTGAAGGCGAAGAAGAAAAAGCACCAAAGAAAGCAAAAGCTAAAAAAGAAGACGCTCCTGCTGCCGAAGGTGAAGAGCCTAAAAAAGCGGCTAAACCCCGCAAGAAAAAAACTGAAGAATAGTTTGACAGGCTGCCAGGCAGCCTGACCGTAAAATATTCAAGTTATCAGGCTTCCGCATACAGTGTCTCACTGTAACGGAAGCCTGATTCATTTGGGGGAATTGAGCGAAATTGACTAAATTCCAAATCCGAAAAATTTAGTAAAACATCAGCACATGAACGCAGATATAAAAAAACTCCCCCGTCACTTCCTGCCGGAAACGTTTGAAGTGACTACCTGGGACGCCCTGCAGCCATACTACGAAGCGCTGCAGCAGAGAAACATCAACAGCGTGGCAGACCTCGAACAGTGGCTGAAAGATATCAGTGAGCTGGAATCCGTGATCAGCGAAGACGCCTGCTGGCGCCAGATCAAAATGACCTGCGATACCACCAATAAGGAACTGGAAGAAGCGTTCACCTACTTCTGCATGGAGATACAGCCCCGACTGCAACCCTATGCAGATGCACTCAATAAAAAACTGCTGGAGAGCCCCTTCCTGAAAGACCTGGACCAGGAGCTGTATAAAACGTATCTCCGCAATGTGAAAAAACAGGTGAAACTGTTCCGTGAAGAGAACATCCCGTTACAGGCAGAATTGAGTGTAATGGCGCAACAGTACGGTGTGATCGCCGGCAAAATGACCATCCCGGTTAACGGTAAGGAATACACGTTGCAGCAGGCCGCCAAGTTCCTCGAAAACGAAGACCGTACCCTGCGCGAAGAAGTATTTACCAAAACAGGCGCCCGCCGCCTGCAAGACCGCGATGCGCTGGACGAGCTGTATACCGGCCTCGTACAAAAACGCGATCAGGTAGCGAAGAATGCAGGTTTTGCCAACTATCGCGATTATAAATTCGAAGAACTGGGCCGCTTTGATTACACCAAGGAAGACTGTTTCCAGTTCCACGAAGCGGTAAAAACCCATATCCTGCCGCTGGTACAGCAGATACTGGAAAAACAGCAGGCTAAACTGAAAGTCGACAAACTCAAACCCTGGGATACGGAAGCAGAACCAGCCGGTGTAAAACCGCTGGAACCTTTCCACACCGGCGAGGAACTGATCACTAAAACCATTGAAACCTTCGATCAGCTGGGACCTTTCTTCGGTGATTGTCTGCGCGTGATGAAAAAAATGGGACGCCTCGATCTGGAGAGCCGCATCGGTAAAGCACCGGGCGGATATAACTGTCCACTGGCGGAAACAGGCGTGCCTTTTATCTTCATGAATGCGGCCGGTCAAATGAAAGACCTCACCACCATGGTGCACGAAGGTGGCCATGCGGTACACTCCTTCCTCAGCCACAACCTGCCGTTGAGCGCCTTCAAGGAATATCCGATGGAGATCGCTGAAGTAGCCAGCATGAGCATGGAACTGCTGACAATGGATTACTGGGACATTTTCTTTGATGATAAGGAACAACTGCGCCGCGCCCGTCTGCAGCAGCTGGAAAGACCGCTCACTATCTTCCCCTGGATTGCCACCATCGATAAATTCCAGCATTGGATTTACGAGCATCCGCAGCATACTACCGCAGAACGTACCGCTAAATGGCTGGAAATACTGAATGAATTCTCCCCTGCCGTGGTTGACTGGAGCGGACATGAAGATTACCGCGCTATTACCTGGCAGCGGCAACTGCACTTGTTTGAAGTGCCCTTCTACTATATCGAATATGGTATTGCCCAGCTGGGCGCTATCGCGATGTGGAAACAGTTCAAGGAAAACAAACAACAGGCGCTGGATAACTACGTACAGGCGTTGAGTTTAGGAAATACCAAAACGCTGCCTGAACTGTATAAAGCTGCCGGTATCCGCTTTGACTTATCTCCGGCTTACATTAAAGAACTGGCCGATTTTATGAGAGACGAAATAGCGAAGATTTAGGGATTTTTTGATTTGCGATTTTTTGATTTGCGATTTTTTGATTTCGTGGATGATAAAGCGAAGACCAAAGAGGATAGTTAAATCCGCTTTGGTCTTCACTTTTTTATTCTTTTTTTCATCCGCGAAATCAAAAAATCGCAAATTAAAAAATCGTAAATTATTTACAGGATTTACAGATTCCGTTCACTACTACTTCTACATTGTGCATAGCGTAGCCTTTCGGCAGTTGTATGCTGGGAACATCTGTTTCATCGAGGCAGGTAGTGTGGCCGCATGTTTCGCACTTAAAATGCACGTGATGATCATGGTGGTGATGTTCGGTGCATTCTGATTTACACACGGCGTAACGTACAGAGGTATCGGTGGTGGGAATCTTATGGATAATCCCTTTTTCAAGAAATGTTTGCAGGGTACGGTATACGGTCACACGGTCAAATGATTTGCCCGCGAGCTTTTCAAAGTCACTGTGTTCAAGTGCTCCGTTACTTCTCATGAACAGCTCCAGGATTTTTATCCTGGTATCCGTTATACTCAGTTTGCTATCCCGCAGTAAGGTGCTTATTCGTTCTGTTAGTTGTTGTTTGGTACCCATATGAAAAAAACTTTTATTCTTCCATTAATCGGTCAATATCGTCAATCAATTTATCTACATCTTGTTTTTTAGTGCCTTCGTACAGGCCACGTATCTGTCCGGTTTTATCTACCAGGGCAAACCACTGGGTGTGTACAAAGTCTTCGTCGCCGGTGTAAGTGCCGTCATCCACGAGGTATCCCTGGCGGGCCAGCGCATACAGCTCTTTTTTGGTGCCGGTGAGAAACCACCAGTTTTTCGCGTCCGCTCCATGCTTTTCAGCGTACGCTTTTAGCACCGGAACGCTGTCGTGCTCTGGGTCTACCGTATGAGACAGGATGAGGAACTCAGGTTTGTCTTTATATTTTGCGTATACTTTTTCCATGTTGGCATTCATCTTCGGACAAATACCAGTGCAGGTGGTGAAAAAATATTCCGCTACATAAATTTTGCCCTTCACATCGTCTTTGGTCCGGGTGTGTCCTTCCTGATCGGTAAAGGAAAATCCCTGCACCGTATGCCCCGGTGCACCGAGGATCGGTAATTTTTCCTTACCCAGGAAAGTACCTCTTTCCCCCTTGATAACATAACCGGCATATCCTAAAAATCCGAGGCTCAGCACGGTGAAAAATACTGTATATAAGATCGCTTTCTTAGACATAGGTGAAAAATCCCCGCTGTTTAAAGTCAATAATTATTCAATTCACAAAGGTAACACATAGTTGACAGACACCGATCATATAAAGCTATTTTACCCTGTTTTGAGTAGATGCTCAACCAGTTAAAAATTATCTGGAAAAATATATTTAAATGACACTACTTTTTATTTGCAACATTGTTGCAAAATTACATAGTTTTGTGATCGGAACAAAATTCAGGTAAGGTGGAGAATATATTTAGAAGAATGAATCTGGACACGATAGGAATAGGCGCCTCTATGCTCTGTGCGGTACACTGCGCTGTGCTGCCTTTATTATTTGCCGCCCTCCCGCTGCTGGGAATGGAAATAGCCGAAAACGACGTACTGGAATATTGCCTGCTGCTGTTTTCCTTTTTAATAGGCTGTCTCGCCCTCGGACAGGGATACCTGCGTCATCATCGCCGGCTGCTGCCGCTGCTGTTGTTCGTGGCAGGCTTCGCCCTCCTGCTGGCCGGCCACTTCTGGACAGAAGCAGCAGCAGCCGAATATACGTTGATATGCATCGGGGCCGGCGCCATCGTCAGCGCACATCTGCTCAACCAGCGCCACCGCCGGTACTGCAGGGTACATAAACATCACTAACATCTTATATGAAAAAATTACCCGTTACCGTGCTGAGTGGTTTCCTCGGCGCAGGGAAAACTACGCTCCTGAATCACGTGTTGCATAACCGTGAAAACCTTCGTGTAGCCGTTATCGTTAACGACATGAGCGAGGTGAATATCGACGCGCAACTGGTGCGAAATGAAAACACCCTGCACAAGACAGAGGAGCGCCTGGTAGAGATGAGTAACGGTTGTATATGCTGCACGCTGCGCGACGACCTGCTGAAGGCGGTGGAGCAGCTGGCCCGCGAAGACCGCTTCGACTACCTGCTGATAGAATCTACCGGCATCTCCGAGCCGGTACCGGTAGCGCAAACCTTCTGTTACCAGGATGAACACCAGGGCATAGACCTGAGCGCCGTCAGCCGTCTCGATACCATGGTCACCGTTGTAGACGCCTATAACTTCGCCCGGGATTACAGCAGCATCGCGCTGCTGCAGGACCAGGGCCTGACAGATGATACTGCCGACCAGCGGACTATCGTGAACCTGCTCACCGACCAGGTGGAATTCGCCAACGTTATTGTGCTGAATAAATGCGACCTCGTCAGCCCGGAACAGCTGGGCAACCTGAAAGCGTTGCTGGCCAAACTCAATGCCGGAGCAGCAATCATAGAGACGGTCAACGGGCAGGTGCCGCTGCATCGTATCCTGAATACCGGTCTGTTCGACTTCGATACCACCTCGCAGAGCGCCGGCTGGCAGGCAGAGCTGGAACAGGAACACACGCCCGAAACAGAGGAATATGGCATCGGCTCTTTTGTATACCGCAGCAGGAAACCCTTTCATCCCGAACGGTTCTGGAATTATCTGAATCAGCAGTGGCCGGGTAATATCATCCGGAGCAAAGGTCTCTTCTGGCTGGCATCGCGTCCAAAGCTGGCGGTCAACTGGAGCCAGGCCGGCGGCTCGCTCCGGGCCGAAAAAGCCGGTTACTGGTGGTGCGCTATTCCCCGTCAGCAATGGAACATCGATGAAGATACCTATCAGCTGATCACCAGCCGCTGGGACGAACATTTCGCAGACCGCTACAATGAACTCGTACTGATCGGACAGGATATGGACCAGGCCACTATTACGGCGGAACTGGACCAATGCCTCTGCACGGACGCGGAGGTGAAGCGTTACCAGCAGGGCGGTGTTTTTCAGGACCCGTTTCCGGCGATGTAAGAGGCTACGGGGGAGTCTTGTTACGCCGGGTCCGCTCCGTGCGCAGTGAGCACAGCCTGTGGGAGACAACGATGTTTCCACAAACCGGGCCTCCCCTACCCCGGGACTCTTCGCAGCGTAAGCTCAGACATCTCCCGAAATAAAATCCATGAAATTTAGATTCGCCTAAATAATAATTCAGGCAAGTGTAAAATAAGATGATAGTTTTGTAAAAAATATCGGTAGCCGCGAGGGGAAGTGATCATCACTTTATCCCGGGACCCCATGCGCGCTGCTTTACCTACAAGTGTCAGATTTTACATGAAACATTTATTTACACTACTGGGTGCCCTGTTACTAATGGTAACTTCCCAGGCGCAACAGGGAACCATCACGGGAAAAATTACCGCTAACGGCAAGCCTGTACAGTTTGCCAACATCGCTATATCGGCGCTGAAAACCGGTGCTGTTGCGGATCAACAGGGACTGTTCGTTATCCGTAACCTGCACCCGGGAACTTATGATATTAAAGTATCCATGATCGGATACCAGCCGCTGGCGCTGAAAAAAAGTATCCGCAGCGGTCAGACCATTACGCTGGACATCGCGCTGGAAGAGGACCTGTCTAAACTGAACGAAGTAGTGGTAACGGGCGTGTCCCGCGCTACTGCTGTGCGCAAAAATCCTATACCCATTGCCGTTATAGGCAAACGGGAAATGAATATGCATGTCAACAGTAATATCATTGATGCTATTGTAAAAGGCGTGCCCGGTGTGAGCGCCGTTACCACAGGTCCTAACATCTCCAAACCTTTCATCCGCGGCCTGGGATATAACCGGGTGCTGACGCTCTTCGACGGCGTAAGACAGGAAGGACAGCAATGGGGTGATGAACATGGTATTGAAGTAGACCAATATGGCATTTCCAGAGCAGAGGTGGTGAAAGGTCCCGCCAGTCTCACCTATGGCTCCGACGCTCTCGCCGGCGTGATCAATATGATACCGGATATTCCGGAAACAGCGCCCGGCAAACTGAAAGGCAGTTTCCTTACAGACTACCAGACCAACAACGGCATGATTGGCTCTTCCCTCGGACTGGCCTATGGCAAAAACGACTGGAAATACGTACTGCGCGGCACCGTGAAAGCGGCCCATAACTACCACAACAGTATTGATGGTTTTGTATATGGTACTGCCTACCGCGAATACAATCTCACCGCGCTGGCCAGGGTGGATAAGTCATGGGGGTATTCGCAATGGGGCGCCAGCTTGTATGATAATACGCAGGAAATCCCCGACGGCAGCCGCGATTCGCTGACCCGCAAATTCACCCGGCAGGTAAAAGACGCCGATGATGACATTAAAAACAGGCCCATTGTGCCAGACAACGAACTGCGCACCTATACTCTGAATCCCCTGCATCAGCATATTCAGCACTACCGGTTATATAACCGTACCCGCTGGCAGCTGGGTAAAGGAGATCTTAACTCCCTGCTGGGCGTTCAGCAGAGCGTGCGCCGGGAGTACAATCACCCCGAAATACCGGCACAGCCGGGATTGTATGTGGTGCTGAATACGCTCAACTACGATTTGCGGTATAACCTGCCGGCGATCGCCGGCATCGAAACAACCGTAGGCGTAAATGGCATGTACCAGCAGAACCGCAGCCGCAACGCTACTGATTTCCCCATTCCTGACTATAACCTGTTTGACATCGGCGGGTTTTTCTTTGCCAAGAAAACCATCGGCCAGGTGGACATTTCCGGGGGGCTTCGTTACGATAGCCGGCATATCCGCTGGAACGACTTTTACGTAGGCCCCAATAAAGACAATGGTTTCGATAAACAATACCACCTGCCGGATACCGCCGGCGCCAGGCTGCAGTTCCCCGCTTTCAGCCACAACTATACCGGTATCTCCGGCAGCCTGGGCGTTACCTGGAACCTGAGCCAGCGGGTACTGCTGAAGGCGAACGTCGCCAGAGGCTACCGGGCACCCAATATTACAGAAATCGGCTCCAACGGGCTGGACCCGGGCGCCCATATCGTTTACCTGGGCAACCGGGAGTTTAAGCCGGAATTCAGTTTCCAGCAGGACCTGGGCTTCCTGGCCTACCTGCCCGATCTGGACATCAGTGTAGAGGTGTTTAACAATAATATCAACAATTATATTTACCAGGCAAGATTGTATGATGCCAATGGCGAGCCGGTGGTGATAGTGCCCGGCAACGCCACGTATCGTTACCAGCAATCCGGCGCGCGGTTGTATGGGGCAGAAGTGAGTGTAAATCTGCATCCGCGTGCTGTGTCCTGGTTGACCATGGATAACAGCGCCGCCTATACGGAAGGGCGTAACCGGAACAAAGCCCTGATCGATTTACATGGCGATGCCGCCCGTTATCTTCCTTTTATACCGCCACTGCATATACGCTCAGCGCTAAAGGCAACGGCTACCCGTAATTTCGGTATGTTTTCGAAAGCTTATGTACGGGCCGGCATAGACCGTTTCTCTGCCCAGCAACATTTCTATGGTGTGGATAATACCGAAACTTACACGGCCGGCTATACGCTGGTGAATGTAGGGGCCGGTTCCGGTATTGTCAATAAAAAAGGGAAAACCGTTCTGGAGCTGTTCCTCCAGCTGGACAACGTATTTGACGTGGCCTACCAGGCCAATATGAACCGGCTGAAATATTTTGAATACTACAGCAGTTCCCCCAATGGCAGAATGGGTATTTATAATATGGGAAGGAATTTCAGTGCGAAAGTGATTGTACCGTTCTAAACGATGTTTTTATTTACGAAGGCGCAGGCCCAGCTTGATACCGAGGTGCAGGCTGGGCAATACGCTTACCAGCGTCCCCTTGTTGTGGTTCACCACACCGTTTTCCAGCAGTTCATAATTATCGGAGTGATAGGATTTACCCCGGAGGCCGATGCCAAAGTAAGGGTCGAGCACCAGTTTCTCCCGGCGAAACTGACGGCCGACGAGCAGCTGTATGGCATAAACATCTTTGGAGCCTGAATTGGTGTAGGTGTTATTGTTCAGGACTACATCTTCATTGGAGTAAAATACTTTTTTATAGATCAGCACCGGTTCAAAATAGGTGCCCGCCGCAGAGCTGGGGCCTATCTCCCGGGTGATCAGATAATAACGGAGCCCTGCCCTGAACCCCAGTCCGCGCCCATCCACAAACTGTTCCGTGCTGATGTCCGGTTTTTTCTGACCAATATCGATCTTCTTCGCCAGCACATAGTCGGGGTAATCAGTATAAATACCGCTGACGCCCAGTTCTATGCTCACTTTATCGGAGATGTCCTGTTCCAGCAGGATATCCAGCTCATTGATCAGCGTAGTAGGATTTATTTTAAGGTAGGTAGACCTGAACCGTTTTCCTCCGTCCTGGGCATAGGAGGAAGCAAAAGACAAACAGAGTATTCCGATGAGCAACAGAGTCTTTTTCATACAGTTAGTAGGTAGCTAAGGGTGAGGTTTGAAGGGCAGTGTGCGGCGGCTGGTCAGGGCCGCACACCGTCTGTTATTTTAGCAATATTCGTTCCACAATTACCGGAAACCATTGATGTTCCAGTGCCTGCACCTTCAGTGCTACAGCCTCCGGTGTGTCTTCAGGAGTGACGATGCAGCGTTCCTGTAAAATAGGTTCTCCGTCATCGTATTTCTCATTAACGAAGTGGATCGTGATGCCGCTTTCTGTTTCGCCTGCAGCCACCACCGCTTCATGCACAAAATGCCCGTACATGCCTTTTCCGCCGAATTTGGGGAGCAGGGCCGGGTGGATGTTGATGATGCGGTTGGGAAATGCCTGTACCAGGTTGGCCGGCACTTTCCAAAGGAAACCAGCCAGCACGATCAGGTCTGTATGATGCTCCTTCAGGAGTTGTACGTATGTATCGGTATGGAAGAATTTTTCTTTTTCAATTAAAACGGCGGGTATGCCTTCCCGTTGTGCGATGTCCAGCACCCCTGCTCCGGGTTTGTTGCATACAATCAGGGCTACCCTGCCTTTATCCGAATTCCTGAAATGATCGATGATCTTTTGCGCGTTGCTTCCTGCACCCGAGGCGAAGATGACAATATTTTTCAACTGTACTGTTTTAGGCGCAAAGGTAATATTTCAGCAGTTTTTTCGGCCGGGAGTTATTTCAGGTATTCTCCGCAACCATGATAAGTTTGTTCTTTCACCTTCACTTCCACGGTGTTAGGGCGCATGAGCCCGCTCATGTCATCGGTACATACCGTATTGCGGATGGTGACGGTAAGCTGGGGAGTGGTATATACTTTCAGCGTGTCGGTGTTGGGCCGGGCGGCGGGCAGGGAGGCCTGGATGCTGTCACCGGCAGCGGTGTGGAACAGGATTTTCCGGGCTTGCAGGTCGAGGCTCCAGAAGGGCTCGTTGCCTGTAGCGGTGAAAGTGATGCCGGCGCCGGCTTTCTGGGCCAGCAGGTCGCGGCGGTCGCCGCCTTCCACGGGTCTGAGAACGTAGTTGCTGGCGAGGGCGCCTTCAATCCGTTTGCCTTGTTTGTCAAGAACGAGCAGTTTGCTGTCGGATGCGAGGAAGGAGCTGCTGTCTGTTTTTTTCCTGATGCTGACGATGGAATCGTTGATCTGCTGCCAGGTACCCTTCTCCGTGAAGGCGATTCCCTGTCCTCTTCCCTGGTAAGCTACCAGTTCGGTGAAGGTGTGGTCGTCGAAGAGGCTGATCTGGTAGTCCATCCCCGGGCAGTCGGCGCAGGGCAGGGTACCCTGGTAGGTGCCGGTAATATGGGGGACGCTGGCCACAGGTGTTTGGTGGCCGCCGGTGGTGCTGTCGGCGGTGTTTTGGGTGGTTTGGCTGTTGTTACAGGCCGTCAGGGCGGCGAACAGGGCTGTTAAGCAAATGAGTTTACGCATGGGTGTATTTTTTACAGACAGATTGAACATTCTGGTCCGGTGGCAGGTTATTTATGGTAAAAATAAGATACTTACCTTAAAATAAGGCGGCAGCGGCTATATAATATATTATATAGGAGGTAAGGATATAGGGGGCCGCTATAGGGTTTTGATCTGCATATAATAATACTATATCCCCCGGAAAACGCCTGCCCTATTACTTATGGGCCTGTCCGCGATAGGGAATTGAACTTTCAATCAAAATAATAAGTTTTGAAAGGTCCGGAGGGGCATAGCTTCCAAATTCGCCAGCATAAAGGATTACAGCAGAGAAATTACAGTTCGGGAAGCAAAAATGAAGCATTTCTTAAGGCAAATAATTTTTAGAATTGTTGGTAAATTGTCAACATTGTGTCTTATTTTTGCTGGCACTTTTAAGAAACTTTAGGTCAAATCTAAACTATATAGGCTGTGTATCGTCGTGTTTCCATTCTTTTGCGCAAGCATTTTGTGAGTGTGCTTATTCTATGCGCTAGTATAGTAATTCCGTTTTCTGCCGTAAAAGCAGCGGATCCTGCCAAGGGTAAGCAAATCTTCCAACAAAACTGCGCTTCATGTCACAATGTCCATAAGAAGCTGACAGGTCCTGCACTGGCGGGAGTAGAAGGTCGCTGGGCCGATAAGAAATTATTGCACCAGTGGATCCGCAACTCCGCTTCTGTATTGGCGTCTGGCGACAAGTACGCCAACAACCTCTTTAACGAGTACAACAAAACAGCGATGACGGCTTTCCCTGCCTTAACAGAGGAGGAGATTGACGACATCCTGGCGTATGTTAAAGTGGAAGAAACCAAAACAGTAGGCCCTAAAACGGACGCCGGTCCTGCTACTGCAGGCGCCAAAGAAGAAGGCAGCGACAACAGTCTGCTCTTCGGCATTATCACCCTGATCCTGGCGGTGGTAGCCCTGATCCTCATGCAGATCAACAGCAACCTGAACAAACTTGCTGGTGATAAAGAAGGTCAGCCTACACCGGAGCCGATCCCCTTCTACAAAAACAAAGCCTACATCGCACTGGCTATCCTGGTGCTCTTCATGGTAGGTGGTTACTTCACTATCCAGGGAGCTATCGGGCTGGGTCGTCAGAAAGACTATATGCCTGAGCAGCCGATCTTCTACAGCCACAAAGTGCACGCCGGCATCAACCAGATCAACTGTCTGTATTGCCACGCCGGTGCTGAGAAGAGCAAGCACGCCATGATTCCTTCCGAGAACATCTGTATGAACTGTCACAAAGCCATTAAAGAGTACACCGGCCCTGAGCTGTTTACTGCTGAAGGCAAAAAAGTAGACGGTACCGCAGAAATCGCGAAATTATACGATTACGTAGGCTGGGACGCTGATAAAGGTAAGTATACCAAACCAGGTCGCCCTATCGAATGGACCAAGATCCACAACCTGCCTGACCACGTTTACTTCAACCACTCCCAACACGTGGTGGCTGGTAAACAACAGTGTCAGACCTGCCACGGTAACATTACCGAAATGGACGAAGTACATCAGTTCACCGACCTGTCTATGGGCTGGTGTATCAACTGCCACCGTACTACCAAAGTGCAGTTCGCTGACAACAACTACTACAGCATCTTCGAGAAACTTCATCAGGATATTAAAGATAAGAAGATCGATAGTGTGACTGTTGAAATGGTAGGTGGTACTGAATGTCAAAAATGTCACTACTAGAAAGGATTTAACGCGTCATGATTTTCTGCTTACAGAAAATCATGACCTGTTTCAGAAGATATCAAAATTCATAAACGTAACTCGTTAATATAACATGGAGCAAAAAAAGTATTGGAAAGGCTTGGAGGAGTTGCACAATACCGAAGCGCATCAGGAAATTGTGAAGAACGAATTCAGCGAAGAATTGCCGTTTGAGAGTGAAGGCCTGTTGAATGCTACTACCCCCCGCAGGGACTTTCTGAAATACCTCGGTTTCACCACTGCTGCCGCTACTATCGCTGCCAGCTGCGAAACCCCCGTTCATAAGGCTATCCCTTACGTGAACAAACCGGAAGAGATCACTCCGGGCGTAGCCAACTATTATGCTTCTTCTTACACCATAGATGGTGAATACGTACCGGTAGTGGTTAAAACCCGCGAAGGCCGTCCCATCAAAATAGAAGGTAACACCCTGTCTTCCATCACAGGTGGTTCTACTTCCGCTAAAGTACAAGGCGCTGTACTGAGCCTGTACGACGTAGCCCGTCTGCGTTTCCCGACAATCGGCGGTACTGAAACAACCTGGGCGGAACTGGACAAACAGGTAGGTGCTGCATTGGCTGGCCTGGGTGGTGCACCTGTTGTACTGCTGAGCACTTCCATCCTCAGCCCTTCCACCAAGAAAGTAATCGACGCTTTCCTGGCTAAATACCCTAACTCCCGCCACGTGGTGCACGATCCGGTGTCTTACTCCGGTATGCTGCTCGCCAACGAGGCTTCCTACGGTAAAAGGTCCATTCCTTCCTACCACTTCGAAAACGCTAAAGCCATCGTGAGCCTGGGCGCCGACTTCATCGGTACCTGGCTGAACCCGGTTGAATATGCCCGTCAGTTCGCTCAAACCCGTAAGGTAAGCGCTAAAAAACCGGAAATGTCCAAACTTTTCCAGTTTGAAAGCAACATGAGCCTCACCGGTGCCAACGCTGACGAAAGATATACCCACAAACCTTCTGAAGCCGGTGCGGTAGCACTGGCCCTGCTGGCCGCCGTAGGTGGCAGCGTTAGCGCTCCCAAACTGGACGCTAAAGTAGAAGCAGGCATCAAAAAGGCGGCGGCAGAACTGAAAGCCAACACCGGTAAAGCACTGGTGGTAAGCGGTTCCAACGACGTGAACGTTCAGCTGATCGTAAACGCTATCAACAATATCGTAGGCGCTAACGGCACTACCATCGACTGGGCTAATCCTTCCGATTACCGTCAGGGTATCGACGCCGATATGGCTAAACTGGTAAGCGATATGAATGCCGGCAGCATCGGTGCTGTACTGGTATACGGCGCTAACCCTGCTTACGACTATTTCGACGCCGCCAAATTCAGCGAAGGCCTGAAGAAAGTGAAACTCTCCCTTTCCTTCAACGACCGCCTCGACGAAACCACTGAACTGTGTAAATACGCTGCTCCTGATCACCACTTCCTGGAAAACTGGAACGACGCTCAGGGCAAACCAGGTTACTACAGCTTCGCACAGCCTACCATCTCTCCCCTGTTCAAAACACGTGCTGCGCAGGACTCCCTGCTGGCATGGACCGGCAACACCACTGCCTGGGTAGACTACCTGAAAGCTGAGTGGATCAGCAAACTGGGTAGCCAGGAAGCATGGGACAAAGCCCTGCAGGACGGTGTGGTAGAACCAGCCACTGCTCCGGCACTGGGTGGCGCCTCCTTCTCCGGCGATATCGCCGGCGCAGCCGCTAAAATCAGCAGCGCGAAAAAAGGTGGTAAATACGAACTGGTACTGTACGAAAAAGTAGCCATCGGTAACGGCAGACAATCCAATAACCCCTGGTTACAGGAAATGCCTGACCCGATCACCCGCGCTACCTGGGACAACTACGCTTGTATCTCCAACACCCTCGCTAAAACTTTCTCCGCTGAGCTGGGTGACGATTACGAAATCAACGTTGAAAAGAAAGAACTGAAAATAAAAGCCAACGGCAAAGAAGTTGTACTGCCGATGCTGATCATCCCGGGTATGCACCCAGAGGTAATCGCTATCGCAGTAGGTTACGGCCGTGGTAAAAACGTAGGCCGCGCCGCTGCCGGTGTCGGTCAGAACGTTTACCCGATGGTAAACTTCAACGGTCAGACTTTCGATTACTTCGCTGTTGACGCTACTGTGGAAGCTACCGGTAAAAAATACCCTGTTGCTTTAACACAAACGCACAATAGCTACGAAGGCCGCCCGATCGTTAAAGAAACGACCCTCGCAGAATTCAAACACAATCCTAAAGAAGTTAACGAAGACAGGGAAGAACTGAAGAAGTTTGGTAAAAACTTCCGTGATGATGCTACCCTGTACTCTTCTCACCCCTACCCTGGTATCAAATGGGGCATGTCCATCGACCTGAACACCTGCTTCGGTTGCGGCGCTTGTACCATTGCCTGCCAGGCGGAAAATAACGTTTCCGTAGTAGGTAAAGACGAAGTGGCGAAAGCGCATGAAATGCACTGGATCCGCATTGACCGTTACTTCAGCGGTGATGAAAATAACCCGGAAGTAGTATTCCAGCCGATGCTGTGCCAGCACTGCGATAACGCTCCTTGCGAAAACGTTTGTCCGGTAGGCGCTACCAACCACAGCTCTGAAGGTATTAACCAGATGGCTTACAACCGTTGCATCGGTACCCGTTACTGCGCTAACAACTGTCCTTATAAAGTTCGTCGCCTCAACTGGAGAGACTGGAACGGTGCGGACAGCTTCGAAAACAACCTGTACGACGTAGCAGATATGAACGATAACCTCACCCGCATGGTACTGAACCCTGACGTAGTGGTTCGTAGCCGTGGTGTGATGGAAAAATGCTCTTTCTGCGTACAACGTTTACAGGAAGCTAAACTGGAAGCTAAGAAAGCAGGCCACCCGATGAAAGACGGTGCTGCCAAAACAGCTTGCCAGCAGGCTTGCGGCGCTGATGCGATCGTGTTCGGTAACGTCAACGACAAAAACAGCGAAATCTATAAGATCCGTAACGAAGAACAAACAGAAAGGATGTACTATGTGCTGGAAGAAACACACGTACTGCCTTCTATCAACTACCTGGCTAAGATCAGAAACAAAGATGCCGCTCCGAAAGCAGAGAACAAATCTGCTCACAAGGAAGAAGCGCATCACGCGTAAGATCTTTTAACAGGTAACGTTAAGGGAGAATATAACAAAAGAAGTTACAGAATCTGAGATCATAACAAAAGACAAGGGCTAGTAGCTAGAAGCTAGCAGCTAAAAGCTTATAGAATATGAGTTTAAAATACGAATCCACACTGAGAGAACCTTTAGTTGACGGGGTTAAGGATTATCACCAGGTAACGGAAGATATCATTAGTCCCATTGAAGGGAAGCCTGGTAAATTGTGGTATGTAGGCTTTTTAATTTCACTGTCACTGTTGGGCTTCGGCGCATTTTCAGTGTTTTGGCAGATTTATTTCGGTGTGGGTGTTTGGAATCTGAACAAAACCATCGGTTGGGGTTGGGACATCACCAACTTCGTATGGTGGGTAGGTATCGGTCACGCCGGTACCCTGATTTCGGCCATCCTCCTGCTGTTCCGTCAGGGATGGCGTACAGGGGTGAACCGTGCGGCAGAAGCGATGACCATCTTCGCGGTAATGTGCGCCGGCCAGTTCCCGATTATTCACATGGGTCGTGTATGGATGGGCTTCTTTATCCTGCCTTATCCCAACACCCGCGGTCCGGTATGGGTTAACTTTAACTCTCCGCTGCTGTGGGACGTATTCGCGATCTCCACTTACTTCACCGTTTCCCTGTTGTTCTGGTACTCCGGTCTGATCCCGGACTTCGCCACCATCCGCGACAGAGCTAAAACCAAACTGCGTAAACTGCTGTATGGTGTAGCTTCCTTCGGCTGGACTGGTTCCACCAAACACTGGCAACGTCACGAAGCACTGTCACTGGTACTGGCAGGTTTGTCCACTCCGCTGGTACTTTCCGTACACACCATCGTATCCTTTGACTTTGCGACTTCTGTAATTCCTGGTTGGCACACTACCATCTTCCCTCCCTACTTCGTGGCGGGTGCGATCTTCTCCGGATTCGCGATGGTACAAACCCTGCTGATCATCACCCGTAAAATATTACACCTCGAAGAATACATTACCCTGGGTCACATGGAAGCCATGAACAAGGTAATCGTACTGACGGGTTCCGTAGTAGGTTGCGCTTACCTGACTGAGCTCTTCATGGCATGGTATGGTGCTAACCCTTACGAATTCGCTACCTTCTTCAAATACCGCGCTGCCGGTCCGCTGGGTTGGTCTTACTGGATCATGATGACCTGTAACGTAATCACTCCGCAGGTGTTCTGGTTCCGCAAAATGAGAAGAAACGTGATGGTAACTTTCGTAATGTCCATCATCGTAAACATCGGTATGTGGTTCGAACGTTTTGTGATCATCTGTACTTCCCTGTACCGCGACTACCTGCCGTCCAGCTGGTCTTACTATCGTCCGTCCTGGCCGGAAGTTGGTTTCTACATGGGTACCTTCGGTCTGTTCTTCACCTGCTATTTCCTGTTCGCCAAATACTTCCCGGTAATCGCGGTAGCTGAGATCAAGTCTATCCTGAAAACATCCGGTGAGAACTTTAAAGAAGGCATGGAGAAATACGAAGGCGAAACTGCAGAGCAATTTGCACACGCTGTTCACCACGAACATGCTCACTAATCAGATGAATTGACAGAATTAATTAATTGGAATTTGAATTTTTAAATATATGGCTGTTAAAAATTTTGTTGTAGGCTTGTTTGACGATGAGGCAGTGTTGTTCCCGGCAGTGAAGAAAGTACGCACTGCAGGTTACAAGTTGCACGATGTATACACTCCTTTTCCTGTTCACGGCCTGGATCATGCAATGGGTTTAAGGGAAACCAGCCTGCACACAGCCGGTTTCATATATGGTATCACTGGTACCACCACGGCTTTAACTTTCATGAGCTGGGTATTTAACGTGGATTGGCCGCTGAACATCGGTGGTAAGCCTCACTTCCCGTTACCAGCATTTATTCCTATTACCTTCGAGTTGACTGTATTGTTTGCTGCGGTTGGGATGGTAATGACTTTCTGCTACCTGTGCCAGTTAATGCCAGGTGTAAAGAAACATATCTTCCACCCCAGACAGACGGATGATAAGTTTGTAATGGTGATCGAGCTCACAGAAAAGACCAACGCAGAAGAAGTAAAACGCTTCCTGAATGAGGCCGGTGCGCACGACATCAACGAACAAAGAGCGGAAGCTGGCTGGTGGTACGGCCGCTTTGACCAGGCTGATGAAGATGTTCACGCCCGTCCGGTTAACGCTTAATAACATTAACAGCAAAAAATTACAGTTGCAACCATTAGGTACTGGGAGCAGAACTAATGAAAGCTAGAATAAATAATTTCTGATGAAAAGGACTTCTAACATATTGATTGTAGCCGCATTGGCAACTGGAGCTTTCCTGGCAGCCTGTAATAAGGGGGAGCACAACAGAAAGCCCGGCAGGATTTATGTGCCCGACATGTATGAATCCCGTGCGTATGAGTTTTACAGTGCACGTTTGGCAGGTCTGAAACCAGTGGACGGAACCGTGAAGAGAGGTGAACTTTTGCCCTACCATCTGAAAGAAGCAGATACAGCACAGGCTAACCTGGTGAAAAATCCGCTGACAATCACCGCCGATGATCTGAAAGAAGGTGAACGTTTGTTTAATATTTACTGCGGTATCTGCCATGGTACTGCGCTGGACGGTAACGGTCCGCTGTACAAAGGAGGCGATGGTCCTTACTCTGCAGCACCTGCCAACCTGATAGCCGGTGCAAAAGCCGGGTACTCCGAAGGCCGCCTGTTTCACGTGATGACCTACGGTTATAACATGATGGGCAGCTACGCCAGCCAGCTCGACAGGGCACAACGCTGGAAAGTGGCCGCTTACATCAAGAGCAAACAGCCTGGCGCTGCTCAGCCAGCAGCAGCTGCTGCTCCGGCCGCAGATAGCACCACCGCTAAATAAGTTAGAGAGAGTTAAAACTGAATTTCAAACAAGTATTTTAATATACAGTAATGAAAGACCAATTTGTAGTACCGGCAAGATTAAAAAAGACCAGCTTCGTGTTAATGGGCGTGGGCTTGCTGACTTTATTGATCGGATTAATTGCGTTTCAAGGTGAGAGCGCGACACGGTTCTGGGCCGGTCTGTTGCAAAACAGCAGCTTCTTTTTGCTGATTACATTGGCCAGCACCTTTTTTATTGCAGCCACAACCCTGGCCCACGGTGGTTGGCAGATCGCTTTCCGTCGTGTGCCGGAAGCAATCTCCATGGCAGTTCCTGCCCTGTGTGCGATCCTGTTTATCATTTTAATGATCCTCGTTTTCGGTGGTAAAGAACACATCTACCACTGGTTAAACGCTCATCACGTAGCAGAAGATAAAATCCTCAGCTGGAAATCCGCTTTCCTGAACAAAGGATTCTTCACTGCTGCCACCATTATCACTATGGGCTTGTGGATTTTCTTCACCCTGAAGCTCCGCAACATGTCCATCGAAGAAGATGGCTGGGACCTGAAACCTGAAACCGGCCGTAAACTCATCTGGAGAAACACCGTTTGGTGCGGTGGCTTCCTGGTAGTCTTCACCCTGAGCGTTGGCTCCACCACCCCCTGGCTGTGGCTGATGAGCATCGATGCGCACTGGTTCTCTACCATGTATTCCTGGTATACTTTCGCCAGCAGCTGGGTATCAGGCCTGTCCCTGATCGCACTGTTCGTGGTGTACCTGAAGAAAAACGGTTACCTGACTTATGTAAATGAAGAACACCTGCACGACTTAGGTAAATTTATCTTTGCTTTCAGCATCTTCTGGACTTACCTCTGGTTCTCCCAGTACATGCTGATCTGGTACGCCAACATGCCGGAAGAAACTGAATACTTCCAGCCGCGCGTATGGGGCGAATGGAGACCTATCTTCTTCCTCAACCTCCTGATCAACTTTATCACTCCGTTGCTGTTCCTGATGAAAAGGGACACCAAACGTAACTATACTTCAGTCGCTTTCATCGCTGTGGTAGTGATCGCCGGTCACTGGCTGGACTTCTGGCAGATGGTAGGTCCCGGTACTTACAAACACCTGGTATTCCCTTGGTATGAACTGGGTCTGGGCGTAGGTTTCGTAGGCCTGATCATTTTCCTGGTAGCTAACGCGCTGACCAAAGCGCCGCTGGTTCCGAAAAATCACCCTTACCTGAAAGAAAGCATTGTTCACCACACCTAATATGGTGATAACGAAGATTTAGCAATAGAAAAGCATTAGATAACTTAATTATTTCATATAGCAATGTCAGGATTTTTAGCAGTCTTAGTTATTGTTCTCATATTCATAGTCATCTTCCAGATTGCGAAGGCGAGCGAATATGTGTCCATATTGAAGGGAGAAAAGAAAGCGCGCCAGCAAAGCAACCGTATCAATGGTTTCCTGCTGATAGCATTCCTGGTGCTGGGGCTCATCGGCGTGTATTATTGTAATAATCTGCTGAAAGGCAAGATCCTGGGCGAATCTGCTTCTGTGCAGGGTGAAGGGGTGGATACCCTCATCTATGTAACCCTCGCCATCACCGGTGTTGTGTTCGTAGGTACCCAGATCCTCCTGTTCTGGTTCGCATTCAAATACCAGGAGAAAGAAGGCCGTAAAGCATTTTACTTTCCGCATAACAACAGACTGGAAGTGATCTGGACCGTTATCCCGGCCATCGCACTGACCGTTCTGGTGGCTTTTGGTCTGAAACACTGGTTCCAGCTGACTTCTGATGCACCGAAAGATGCAGCAGTCGTTGAAATCACTGGTAAACAATTTAACTGGCTCATCCGCTACCCGGGTAAAGACGGTCAGCTCGGCCGCCGCGATTTCAAAAAAATCGACGAAGCTGCCAGCAACCCGCTGGGTATGGACTGGGATGACCAGCTGAGTAAAGATGACTTCATGGCTACTGAAGTGCACCTGGTAGTAGGTAAACCCGTAAAATTCGTAATCGGTTCCCGTGATGTTATTCACGACGTTGGTTTACCTCAGTTCCGTATGAAAATGGACGCTGTGCCCGGTATCCCTACCACCCTGTGGTTCACACCGAAGTTCACTACTAAACAAATGAAGGAAAAAACCGGTAACCCGGATTTTACCTACGAAATATCCTGCGATCAGATGTGTGGATCCGGTCACTACTCCATGAGAGGCGTGATCGTTGTTGAAACTCAGGAAGAATACGATGCCTGGGTTGCCAAACAACCGCTGCAGTACAGCCTGGCTCACCCGGCTCCTGAAGCGCCAAAGGCCGATAGCACACAAAAAACAGTGGCCGCGAACATCGCTAAGCCGTAATTTTGTGTAGAAGAATTTTTTGACGCAGTACTTAACCAATAATAAAAGACAAACTGACAAACGCGATACTTCCCGGGCGTTGGTTTATTAATAAACAGAACCGATTATGAGTAACGAAGCAACATTGCACAGTCAACAGGAGGTAATGCACGGCGCGCATGATCATCATGATCATGAGCACCATCATGAAGACAATTTCATCTCGAAATATGTATTCAGCCTTGATCATAAAATGATTGCCAAACAATTCCTGATCACCGGTATTATTTGGGCTATCATCGGTGCTTTCTTTTCTGTGGTGTTCCGTTTGCAACTGGGTTTTCCCGATGCTACTTTCCCCTGGCTGGAAAGCATTCTGGGTCACTGGGCTAAAGGTGGCCGTATCACTCCCGAAGCTTACTATGCATTGGTAACAATGCACGGTACTATCCTCGTATTCTTTGTATTGACCGCTGGTTTGAGTGGTACCTTCTCTAACCTGCTCATTCCGCTGCAGGTAGGTGCCCGCGATATGGCTTCTCCGTTCATGAACTGCCTCAGCTACTGGTTCTTCTTCCTGGCCAGCCTCGTGATGATGGCTTCCCTGTTCGTTCAGACAGGACCGGCTTCCGGCGGTTGGACCATGTACCCTCCGCTGAGTGCACTGGGAGACGCTTCCATCGGTTCTAAAATAGGGGTCGACCTCTGGCTGATCTCCATGGCACTGTTTGTTGTTTCACAGCTGCTGGGCGGTCTGAACTATATCTCTACCCTCCTGAACATGCGTACCAAAGGTATGAGCATGACCAAAATGCCTTTAACCATCTGGTCATTCTTCTTTACCGCTGTACTGGGCGTACTGTCTTTCCCGGTACTGCTGTCCGGCTTCATCCTTCTGCTGATGGACCGTCACGCTGGTACCAGCTTCTATCTCTCTGACATCTTTATCGCAGGTAAAGCCCTGGCAAACGAAGGCGGCAGCGCCATCCTCTACCAGCACTTGTTCTGGTTCCTGGGCCACCCTGAAGTATACATCATCATCCTCCCTGCCATGGGTATGGTGTCTGAAGTACTGGCAGTTAGCTCCCGTAAACCTATCTTCGGCTACCTCGCCATGATCGGTTCCCTGTTCGCTATCTGTATCCTGGCCTTCCTGGTTTGGGCGCACCACATGTTCGTTACTGGTCTGAACCCATTCCTCGGCGCCTTCTTCGTACTCCTCACCCTCCTCATTGCGGTACCATCTGCCATCAAGGTGTTTAACTGGCTTACCACCATCTGGAAAGGGAACATCCGCTTCACACCGGCCTCCCTGTTCTCCATCGGTTTCGTGAGCACCTTCATCTCTGGTGGTCTGACCGGTATCTGGCTGGGTAACTCCTCTATCGATATTCACCTGCACGATACCTACTTTGTAATCGCACACTTCCACATCGTAATGGGTGTGTCCGCATTCTTTGGTATGTTCGCAGGTATCTACCACTGGTTCCCGAAAATGTATGGCCGCTTTATGAACAATACCATCGGCTATATCCACTTCTGGGTAACACTGGTAGGCGCGTACCTGATCTTCTGGCCTATGCACTACGAAGGTATGGCCGGTATGCCAAGAAGGTATTTCGACTATTCCAGCTGGACTTCCTTCAACCAGTTCGGTGGCCTGAACCAGTTTATCAGCATCGTGGTAATCCTGGTGTTCGCTACACAGCTGCTGTTTGTGTTCAACTTCTTCTACAGCATCTTCAAAGGAAGAAAACTGACCGAACAGAACCCCTGGAAAGCGACTTCCCTGGAATGGACTACGCCGATCAACCCGGGTCACGGCAACTGGCCTGGTGAAATTCCTGAAGTTCACCGTTGGGCTTATGACTACAGCAAGGATGGAAGAGACTTCATCCCGCAGACAGAACCGATTGGTCCTAACGAGTCAGCTCACTAACTTATAAGACGGGATTCCGGAGCGCAGAAATAAACTGCTTTCCGGAATCTTGTTCACCGTGATGTTTGTAAATTTGTTCCGGATTTAAAACCCGGGATGTGGATAGAAATAAAATGTTGCAAGAAAACTCCATAAAATTGTCGTCATCGTATGCAGTAGCGAGTAAGGTGAAAGATTATTCTCAGTTAATGAAGTTTAATCTCACCTTCATGGTTGTATTTTCATCCGTGGTAGCTTATCTGCTCGTGCCGGGTGTGGAGTTTAACCTGATCAAAGTTCTTTTGTTATTTGCCGGTGGTTTGCTGGTTTCCGGATCAGCCAATACCATCAACCAGATATGGGAAAAAAATACCGATAAGCTGATGGCCCGCACCGCCACCCGCCCCCTGCCCTCCGGCAGGATGAGCGAAACGGAAGCGATCATCGTAGCTGCGGTAACCGGTGTAGCGGGTTTCCTGGTCATGGGTTATTGCTTTAACTGGCTGAGCGCCGCCCTGAGCCTTTTCTCCCTCGTGATGTACGGTTTCGTATATACCCCGTGGAAGAAATGGAACTCCCTCGCTGTACTGGTGGGAGGTATTCCGGGCGCCATGCCGCTGCTCATCGGTTGGGCCGCAGGCGCCAACAACCTCTCCGAAGGTGGTTGGTCACTGTTTGCGATCCAGTTCCTGTGGCAGTTCCCGCATTTCTGGGCCATCGCCTGGATTGCGCATAAAGACTATACCCGCGCAGGGTTTAAACTGCTGCCTGCCAACGGCGAACCGAACAAGTTCACCGCCCTGCAGGCCGTAATGTACACCCTGTTACTGATCCCGGCCGGCGTAGCACCCTACCTGCTCAAGATCACAGGCGGTATTTCCGCTATCGTGGCTATCCTGGCAGGGCTGTTTTTCCTGTACCGCGCTATTAACCTGTACAGAAAGAATGATGTTCCGGCAGCACGTAAACTGATGTTTGGTTCATACATTTACCTGACCATTGTTCAGCTGGCACAGCTGCTGGACAAGGCCTAAAAGCAATAGAAGGAGTGATGCATACAATGAGCATACAACGTAAGAAAATTCATCCGCACAAGTATTCCCTATGGATAGCAATGGGTAGCATTACCATGATGTTCATCGGTTTTACGAGTGCATACGTTGTGAAGAGATCGCAGGCTAACTGGCTGGCATTTGAACTGCCGCATATTTTCTGGTTGTCTACTGCTGTGATTTTACTCAGCAGCCTGACCATCCACCTGGCACTGAAACAGTTCAGGGAAAGGAATATGCAGCGCTATAAGCAGTTGATCACCCTCACGGCCGTACTGGGCGTGGTTTTCGCTGCTTGCCAATGGATCGGCTTTTCACAATTGAAAAACAGCGGACTTCCCCTCAGCGGGCCTGTTTCCGCTTCCTTTATTTATGTTATCGTAGGCGTGCACATGCTGCACGTATTGGGCGGTGTGGTAGCATTGCTCATCATGTTTGCGAGAGCCTACCGGACCCGCATTCGGACCTACTCCCCAGTACCCATCGAAGTTGCCGCTACCTATTGGCATTTTGTGGATGTGCTGTGGATCTACCTGTTGATTTTTTTAAGTATCGCGAGATAAACTTTGTAAAATTTTATAAAACTAACAATGGACACAGCAGTTACAGCGAAGAAAAAATGGTGGGACGGAGGATACTCTCCCTTTAATGTGAGCTATGGCAAGTTGATGATGTGGTACTTCCTGATATCAGATGCCTTCACTTTCGGAGCCTTACTGATCTCTTACGGAACTATTCGCTTCTCCAGCACTTCCTGGCCTGATCCGAACGAGGTTTTCCGCTCTTTCCCGGGTATGGGACATGCCAACTTACCGCTGGTATTCGTGAGCTTGATGACCTTTATCCTCATCATGAGCTCTGTAACCATGGTACTGGCCGTTCACGCCGGTCACATGAGAGATAAAAAAGCTGTTGCCAAATGGCTGACCTGGACCATCATCGGTGGCGCCTGCTTCCTGGCCTGCCAGGCCTGGGAATGGACACACCTGTACCATGAAGGTGCATGGTGGGGCCGCAACCCTTTCCACAACGTTGACGGTACACTGGCTTCTACCAACTTCACCAACTTCTTCTTTACCATCACCGGCTTCCACGGCCTGCACGTAACTTCCGGCGTGGTGCTGAACATCATCATCCTCGCTAACGTACTGAAAGGTACTTACGAAGAAAGAGGTCACTACGAAATGGTAGAAAAAGTAGGTCTTTACTGGCACTTTGTAGATCTGGTTTGGGTATTCGTATTCACCTGCTTCTACCTGCTCTGATCCGGTAAATATCAGCTGCAACGAATACAAGGTTTGTAATTTGAATTATCGCATTTTAGAATTTATTTAATCTCAATAGGAATGGAGCATACGCATACTGCAGAAGGACATGCACATCATGATTCATCTACCAAAAAGATCTGGAAAACATTCTGGATCCTCCTGGCTGTAACCATGGTAGAAGTTGGTCTGGCGTTTTTACACCTGGAAACAGGTTTCCCCAGCAGAGTAGTGCTGAACGGCGTGTTCGTTATACTGACAATAGTGAAGGCATTTTATATCGTTTCCGAATTCATGCACCTCGGCAGCGAAATCAAAAACCTGATCTACACCGTCCTGCTTCCTTTGCTGCTCTTCATCTGGTTCATTATCGCTTTCCTCTATGAAGGCAATTCCTGGAAAAACATGAACAGGGACCTGAAACCAGGTACGCCGATAGAAGCAGTGAAAGCACCGGCAGAAGGACACGGACATCACTAAGTTTTTTTGACTATTAAATTTCAGCGTCATCTCACGCAGGGCTATATTAGGAGTTGCATTGGCTATATTGGTACCGCTGACTGGTTACCTGATTGTAGATCATTACGGGAAAAATGTAATACCCATTCCAAAGTATTACATCCCCGAAAGAGTGGACACGATCGTTAAGAATGGCAAAACCACTTACGACACCGTTTTCCACCAGATCAGGGATTTTAAAATGACCAACCAGCTGGGCCAGGAAGTAAGCCTGAAGGATTTGGAAGGTAAAGTGATCCTGGTAGATTTCTTTTTTACTTCCTGCCCTTCCATCTGCCCTACCCTGACGAAAAACCTGAGAAAGATCCAGAACGCTTACGGCAAAACCGATACGCTGCTGCAGATCCTCTCTTTTTCGGTAGACCCTGTCAGAGACTCCGTTCAGAAGCTGCGGAAATACGGATATGACTATAAAGTAAATCCCGACAACTGGTGGCTGCTGACCGGCGATAAAAAAGAAATCTACGACCTCGCCAGACACGATTACTTCGTTTCTGTAACAGAAGGCAACGGCGGGCCGGACGATTTTGTGCACACAGAAAAGCTGGTGCTGATAGATAAAAACAGGCATATCAGAGGATATTACAACGGGCTCGATTCCAACGCCATCAAACAATGCGCAACAGACATCGCCACCCTGTATCTTGAAAAAGACAGGCGCCGCCCGGGATTCTGGAAATTCTTCAAAGGTTTGTTTAAAAACTTCAGCTGATTTAATCATAAAGTATTCGTGAAAGGTGGATAAAAGAAAGGGTTGTCACCTTTCTTTTTCCACCTTTCGCATATCCGGAACATATTATGGAACTAAAGAATAAAAATCTAAACACACCTATTGCCATCGTTTCTGTCGTGATCCCTGCACTGGTGGCATTGCTGTTTTTCCTGCCGAAGCCTGAGTTTCATCCCGGCTTTGATATCAAAATACTGCCGCTGTTCCACGCCATCCTCAATTCCGCTACCGCGGTATTGCTGGTGGCCAGCCTCTATTTCATCAAAAATCAGCACGTAAAGGCGCACAAAACCACCAACCTCATTGCAGTGGGACTGTCCGTCATTTTCCTGCTGTCATACGTTACCTACCACTCGCTGGCATCTGAAACACGCTTCGGGGATGTGGACCACAACGGTATCGTGGACGCTGCCGAAAAAGCTACGCTGGGCGGCATCCGTTATGTATATTATTTCCTGCTGCTCACGCACATTGTACTGGCCGCTATCATTGTGCCGCTGGTATTGTTCACGCTGCTGCGCGGCTTCCAGAATGATATTCCGCGCCATCGCAAAATTGCCCGTATTACCTGGCCTATCTGGTTCTATGTGGCTGTCACCGGAGTGATTGTGTATATTATGATTTCTCCATATTACCATTGATATATTTCGAAGCCATTTTTCCGTTAGATGACCTAATTTTGTTAGATTAAAATTTGCCGATATGAATAAGCTGTGTTTGTTTCTGCTGACCGTAATGCTGACAGTGATGAGTTCGCCGCTGATGGCGCAATGTTCGCTTTGTACCAAAACAGCACAGCAGTTGGGAGAAGGCCCTGCAAAGGGATTGAACAATGGTATTCTGATGCTGGCGTTTACACCGCTGGCGATCATCGGCCTGCTGGCTTTCCGCTGGTGGAAAAGCAACCGGGAAGCATCCTGATAGCTTCCGTTGCCGTATGTTATTAACCCCTTTTGTTTGTCACTATGATTACCTATCGTAAAGCGGATATCCGGGATATTCCACAAGTGGTATCATTGCGCCTTCAGTTTCTTAATGAGATGTACCCGCAGCCGGACACTTCCCGCGACGTATTGTTACAGGAAAAAATTGCTGCCTACCTCCGGGAGCATCTGCCCAAAGGAGATTTTGTGAACCTGTTTGCGGAGCATCAGGGCCAGGTAATAGCCAGTGCGGGTATTGTATTCTATAATCAGCCTCCCCTCTATCACAATCTCGACGGCCAGGTGGCCTATATCCTCAATGTATACACGCTTCCGGCTTATCGCGGGCAAGGGATTGCCAGAGCCTTAATGGAAAGGATCATTACAGAGGCAAAGGATCGTAACACGGGTAAATTAAGCCTGCATGCCAGTAAAGACGGACGGCTGCTTTACGAAAAACTGGGGTTTCTTGCCGGAGATAATGAAATGACGCTACAGTTGCCGCGGGTACAACCCTGACAGGCCCCCGGAGGAGCGTTCTGCTGAAAGCAGGAAAAATAGTTGGCATCTCCCGAAAACATGACAAAACACTCACACCGGACAAGCGCTGAATCGTTGGCTTAGCCTTTAGCTTCAAATACCGGACAATCCACCCGCAGGTTACCCTGCTTCAGGGAAATACCCAGTTCTTCGCAATAAGGGCCTTTTCTGCCGCTGGCATAATGCTCGCAGTTAAAACACATCGGCTGGTGCGTGATCACTTCCTGTTGGTTCAGTTGGTAGATCAGCTGCATCAGTTGCTCCAGCAGTACGCCCTGTTCTTTGGCGGGACTGGCTGCTACGGCTTCCTGCATCGGCGCGGCGAAATGCTCCACCTTTTTGGCGATGGCACGTCCTTCCTTCAACAGGTGCAGGGAGTGGCTCCGGGTGTCTGTCTGGCTCGGCTTTCTTACCAGGTAATTTTTTTGTTCCAGCGATTTCACAGCGTCGCTGATGGTGGCTTTGGTCATGTTGAAATACAACGCTAACGAGGTTACTGTACGTTGCTCTTCCGGATAATGGAGCAAGAACGTCAATACCTGAATCTGTATGGGGCTCAACCCATATTGTGTGGCCTCCTGCCAAAGGAGCACCCTGAAAGCCTCTGATAAGCGCTCAAGGGCAACCACAATTTTGCTTGGTGTGTTTTCTGCCTGCTGCGCGGGGCTGAATGTGGAAACTTTCCCCATATTTACTACTGTCCTTAATTAGCGGGGCAAGGTACAATAATAAAGGCTGCTTGTAAATAGCATATTAGTGACATCCTTGAGATTCGTGGATATAGTATCCTTGTACGGCTATCTGCGATTCCCAGCGGGGAACCGTTTCTGTAGTATAACAAAACCGGCAGTCCCTGCTGCTGACCGGCAGGTTTTCCTGCAGGCGCACCTGCAGAAAGGCGCTTCCATAGGCCAATACGGCGGTAAAAGCCGTTTCGGGAGGGACAATAATATCAAAATGGAGAATGCCTCCTTTTCGTTTTTTTGCACATGCCTTGTATACGGCGACTTCCATAAATATAGTTTTGGGGCGTTGGTGACTGTCAGAAGGGCGCCGGCTGTCCTTCGGGATAAATCCATAATAAAGCGCTCAGACTCACTGCTTTAAACCAGGCCTGGTGCATGGCGGCAGTATCCGCAGCATCATATCCTGCCTGATCAATAAAATAACGGCCGGCTTCACTTACCGGGAATACGAAAGTTGTCATGTACCGCAGATACACCGGCGATATCGCATGCAAGTCATCTAGTGGCACATTCCTCAGTTGTAGCTGCCGTGCAATACGCTCTTCAAATTCCCACCACCGGTGACTGTCGCCCCGGTTACATAAGGCGGTGATCCAGGCGTTAAAATGCGGGCGGAGACTGTTCATATAATCCAGGTCCGGCGATCCGCTGTGCGTGAAATAATGTGACAGATAATTGTTACTGACAATACGCTCATACCACCGGTTCAGTATCTCCTCGGCATGAGGCGCCAGTATGGCTCCCGCCATCGTCAGATATTGCTCGTCCTCTTGCGTAAACAGCATCATGCGTTTGATCTTAATCAACACCTGTGCATCAACAGAAGTGCTTTGGGGCTCTGGAATCATTGATGACCGCTCAGCTGCGTTAATCATATCGTATTTACGTTTTGAACTGCTGCATGTAGATAATGGTCATATGCAAATATAGTAAGGATTCCTATTCAATTGCAACTTAATGCAATTGCAGCAACTTTTTTTATTTGCGGTACCTTATCTGCCTGCGGCAGATATATGGGTTTGAATTAATTTGAGATTTTCCGGCGAACTGTATAGTTTTGATTACCTGCAAACCAGGTATTGAACTGGCAAAATGAAAAACATCCTGACACTCCTATATAAAAACGGTCTTGGTATCAACTCTGTACTATCCGGAGACAAAGAAAATTTTGAAATAGTTCCCCGGGAGGGCCATTTACGACGTGTGGGGTACCTCACGGCACTGGGCGCTGTAGCAGGAATGCTCACGGCAGGCCTCGGAATGGCGCTGCTGTGGCTCATCCGGCTCATTACCAGCCTGACTTTCTTCGGGAAACCGGCAACAGACATGGTGAACCCGGCAGAGAGTGAAGCCGGGATCTGGCTGCTGCTATTCCCGCTGCTGGGTACCGCCATATCCTTATTGCTGACCAGGAAAGGCATCCCCTTAGCGAAACTGCCGGCGCTGGCGGTAAACATCGGCACCGGCGCACCCGTAGGCACAGAAGGGCCCGTCATGATCGCTGCCGGCGCTTTTGCGCTGCAGGGCCGGCAACAGCTGCGGATCTCCGCTGCGGAAGCCCGCGTACTGATGGTGGCCGGCGCAGCTTCGGGCGTAGCCTGGTATTTCGGCGCGCCGGTATCGGCATTACTGCTGGCGCTGGAGCTATGGCTCGGCAGCTGGTCGCTGATCAGCCTCCTGCCTGTCCTTGCAGGTATCCTGGCGGGCACGCTCGCCCGTTACGGCCTGTATAACATGGAACCGTTCTTTACGATGGGCACCGGCCCGGAACTGAATAACAAAGCTTTCCTGGTATACCTGGTACTGGGATTGATTATTGGGCTGATAGCCGCCGGTATCGTTCGGGCTTCCCGCGGACTGACGCGGCTGGCGGAACGCCTGCGCCGGCACAACCCATGGTGGCTGCTCCTGTTTGCCCTTCCGGTGGGCATACTGGGGTACCTGGCGCCGGAAAGCCTGGGCAACGGCGAGGTCTATGGCAGTAAACTGTTGCAGGCGCATGTGACCTTACAACTGTTGTTCGCGGCGGGCGTGGTGAAACTGATTGCCTGGCTGTTCTTTACAGGCGGAAATAATACGGGGACCACCATCACTCCCCTGCTGATCATGGGAGGCGCTATAGGATTGTTATTGGCAGTAGCTGCCCAATTCCTGTATCCGGGCGTAGTGATCAACCCGGTAATGGCTTCGCTGATAGGGATGGGCGCATTGTTTGCCGGTGTTACCAGGGCATGGCTGTCTGCCATTGTGCTGATGCTGGAATTGACACATTGCCTGCCGGCAGCGGCGCCGGTGGCAGGAGCGGCCATCATGGCTTTCATAGTGTCATGGCCGCTGATAAAAACAAGGCGCACCGCCTGATGCGGGCGCCCTGCCACAAAGAATTTACTCGCCTCCCGAAACAGCTTTCAGGCCAACGATGGAACCGATCAACATCACGAGAAAGAATATACGCCACATGGCCGCTGGTTCTTTAAAAAAGATCATACCTGCAATCGCAGTACCAGCTGCGCCAATGCCTGTCCATACTGCGTAGGAAGTGCCGATGGGCAACCCGCCGTTAATAGCTTTGTTCAGGAAAAGGAAACTGAGCGTAATACAGGCGAAAAAGCTCACTGAAGGCCACAGCTTTGAAAAATTCTCAGAGTACTTCAGTGAAATCGTAAAGCCAATTTCAAACAGTCCGCCAATAAGCAGGAATAACCAAGCCATAATAACCAGATTTATACGTGAAAAATAAAATTTGTGAAGGGAAGAGTTGGGCAACGGAAGCCCGCAGCCTCAGGATCAGAGGCCGTAGTTGAATACTGCGTAAGCGATAGATATGCCGAATGAGGTTGTCCGCATGGTGCAAAGATAGTAAAATTTAGCGACCTGCCTTTTCTGACACGTAACGATACAGGTTAAATGATTGTTGTGTTATATGGGCATGTATTTCCGTTTGTAATATTTTTTTACTGATATCATGCATGCGGCGATGTTGTATGAGCTGGTAGGCTTTTTCAGCCAGCAGCAGGGAACGCCGCTGATGCTGATGTTGTATGGCCTGGTGATGCCGCAGTATAGCCGTTGTAATTTCGTTTATGCCTTCCTGTTGGGTGGCAACAGATTTGACAACGGGAATTTCCCAGTGCTCCTGTTGTTTGCTGTGCGCCAGCAGGCGCAGGTTTTTTACGAAACTGTCTGCGTTGTCACGGTCTGCTTTGTTGACCACGAAAATATCCGCTATCTCCATCAGCCCCGCTTTCATGGTCTGTATTTCATCGCCTGCTTCCGGTACCACTACTACAACGGTGGTATCGGCAATACCTGCGATTTCTACTTCGCTTTGGCCAACGCCTACGGTTTCAATGAAGAGGTAATCGAAGCCGGCGGCTTTTATCAGGTCGCTGACTTCAATGATTTTTGGACTGAGGCCGCCGAGTGCGCCGCGGCTGGCCATGGAACGGATATATACATTGGGATCTCCGAAATGTTGCGCCATCCGGATCCTGTCGCCCAGCAGGGCGCCGAAATTGAAAGGGGAAGAGGGGTCTACGGCGATGATGGCTATTCTTTTACCGGATGCCAGCAGGTGAGTGATCAGTGCATTGACGAGGGTGCTTTTGCCGGCGCCGGGAGGACCGGTAATCCCCACCACTTTCGTCTGACTGTTGTCCGGCAGTTGCTCCAGCAGCATTTCGTAACCAGGAGCTTCATTTTCCACAAGGGAAATACAACGGGCCAGCGCTTTTATCTCTCCACGCAAAAGTCCATCCATATATTGCTGGTACATGCTCAAAATCTTTAGTTGATCAGGTATTCCAGTATGCCCTTGTCTGCTTTGATCTTTTTACTGCTAACGGCGGCCTTTACCAGGATCATGTTCTCCTGGTGTTTGCCGCGGGAGTTTTCGCGGTGATAAAGATGGTAAGCGACGCCGCCCATCTTGATGAATTTTTTCTGTACGCCGGCATTCAGCAATCTTACAGCGATGTCGTTGTCCTCCATACCCCAGCCGGTGAAGTTTTCATCGTAGCCGTTGACAGTCAGGAGATCTTTTTTCCAGAAGGACATGTTACAACCTTTAACATAATATTTATGCCTGCCACCGACTTTGTAACGTTTAGACAGGAAGCGGCTGAGCGCCGGGAACCGTAATGCGTTGAACAGGTGACTGAAGGGAGTTGCCCGGTAGTTAATATTGATGATCTCATGTGCCTGCAGCAACCTGTTGGTAACACTGGATGACAGCAATGCCCGGCTGCCGGTGATGAAATATCCCGGTTCTGCCAGGTTACGGTGGTCTTCCACGAAGTGTTTGTCCAGGATAAGGTCGCCGTCTATCTGGATAATATAGTCCGAGGTGGACTGGGCGATACCTTTGTTCCTGATCTGTGCCAACCGGAATCCTTTATCCTCCTGCCATACATGAATAAGCGGTACTGGAAAGTCTTTCCGGATGCTGTTGATCAGCTCACGGGTATCTTCCCGGGAACCATCATCAGCGATGATCACCTCGTTGGGCAGGATGGTTTGTGATTTGATACTATTTAGGCATAAGGCAAGGGCAGCTGGCCAATTATAGGTAGAAATCAACAACGATATCGTGGATGTGGTTGCTAACATGTCTGCGAATGAGTAATAATGTTATCTATAAAGGTATTCCTTTTATTTAATATATACATAGCGGTGATGCTAATAAGCAGATTCTGCGCCCGTTATGCGGGCCGTTTTTTTTACCTTTAGCTTAAACTCTGATCCTGAAAATGACAAATTTTATTTCCATATTTCCCCTTGGTATTGTGGTGTATCCGGGAGAACAGCTGAATCTCCACGTATTTGAACCCCGGTATAAACAACTCGCCCGGGAATGCGTGGCCGAAAATAAGCCTTTTGGAATTCCGGCGGTAATTGACAAAAAAATAATGGAATATGGAACGCTGGTGACCATAGAAAAAGTGGAAAAATTATACGACAACGGCGAAATGGACCTCATTACCCGCGGGACCAGCGTTTTCAGGACCCTCGAACATATCGGCGACATTCCTGATAAATTATATGCCGGCGCTATCGTCAATTATCCGGAGAACCATGTGGGAAGCAATGCCCGCCTGCTGGACGAGGTATTGCACGGTATCCGGGAGCTGCATGCGATCCTGCAGGTGCATAAAAAATTCCCCAAAGAAGATGCCCGCCTTACCGCCTACGATCTTGCCCACCATGCAGGTCTGTCACTCACCGAAGAATATGAGCTGCTGCATCTTTTTTATGAATTACAGCGACTGGAATACCTCAAACGCCATCTTCATAAGGTAATTCCCATGATGGCAGAAATGGAACGGCTGAAAGAACGGGTAAAACTAAACGGCCATTTCAGAAACCTGTCCGCCGGGGACCTGTAAACTTTTGGGATGCTGAAAACCCGCAGTAAAATATTGTCAAAAAAATATATTTTTGACTGGAGATGATGTACTGTAAAGGCTTTCGGCGTTTGGAGCGTTCAACTTTAACGCGCTTTTAACAGGGCTGATTTTGGATTTTTTTGCTTCCCGCCTTAAAAAGTAGATATTTGCAGACCCATAATTTTCTCTGGACAAGGGTTTAAATTCAATTCTGATACGAAATGCATTGGACAAAAGTCAGTATTCTTTGCTTCCTGGTTGGGTTTTTCCTGGTGGCAAATAATGCTACAGCACAGGATAATTCACCCTACTCCCGTTACGGTTTAGGCGATCTGAACAACAACCAGAATACGGTCAACCGTGGTATGGGGGGCGTTTCTCAGGCGTATGGTGATCCTACATCTGTTAACTTTATCAATCCGGCCAGCTATTCCAACCTGCTGCTCACAACTTTCGACATAGGTGTGGAAGCCGGCGCGCGGTCTATCTCCGATAAAAATGCCAGCTTCAGCTCCGGCTTTGGTACGCTTTCCTATCTGCAGGTAGGTATCCCCATCCGTAAAAAATGGGGCCTCAACCTGGGTCTGCGCCCGGTAACTCGGGTGTCTTACAACATCCAGGAATCCAAAGACCAGATTTTTTATGATACCCTGAAACTGCCCGTTGCCCACCGTTACCAGGGCAGTGGCGGTTTGTACCAGTTATACGCAGGTACCGGTGTAGGCATCGGTAACTTCAGCATTGGTGTAAACCTGGGTTATCTGTTCGGAAATATCGAAAACAATACCCGCGTGATCTACCCGGTAAGCGATATCAACGCTTCACGGCATATGTCCCGCATCAGCTATAGCAGCTTCTTTTATAAAGTAGGTGTTCAGTACAAGGCCAAACTGACCAAAGAAATGGACCTGACACTGGGTGCTTCCGGAAGCCTGAAACAGGATATGACGGTACGCCAGGAAACCCTGAGCGAAAGCCTGATATATAATGCCTCCACCGGAGACTTTACCTCTCTGGACTCTGTAAAATCCGAAAAAGGCCCTAAAGGTACCGTTGTGTATCCGCAGGACTTCGGCGCTGGTTTTATCCTGCGCAAACTGGATAAATGGCAGATCGGTATGGACTTCAACACCACGCAGTGGAGCAATTTCAGAAAGTATGAGCAGGCCGATTCTCTCCAGAACTCCTGGAAAGTGGCGATCGGTGGCCAGTTCGTTCCCAATGCCACTGCACTCAGCGGCTACTGGAACCGGGTGGCTTACCGCCTGGGCGCTTACTACGGTCTCGACTATCTGAAACTGGCCGGTCAGGACATGAATATCATGGGCTTTACTGTGGGTGCCGGATTACCGGTTCGCCGTATGCCCTACTCCAACCAGTACAGCATGGTGAACATCGCTTTCGATGTGGCCCACCGTGGCAGCAATAACACTGCCCTGAAAGAAAATACCTACCGCGTGTCCCTGGGCTTTACCCTGAGCGACAGATGGTTCATCAAGAAGAAATACGATTAAGCCTGACCGTATGATCGGGAAGAAACTCATATATCTGTGTATTGCGCTGACAGCGGTTGCCTGCGAAAATGATATCCAGGCGGTCATGGATTTTGATTCCAAGAAAGCTACAGTGGAAAACGGTACCAATATCGAGGCTATCTTCAGTCAACACGGCAAGGTAAACGCTAAGCTGACGGCACCCGCCATGGAAAGAAGCCTGGACAAGCCGTCTTATGTGAAGTTCAAACAGGGGCTTAAAGTGCTCATGTTCAATGACACGCTGGGCGTGGAAAGCACCCTCACCGCAGATACCGGCCGTTATATGGAAGATGAAGGCGCCATATTCCTCTCTAAAAATGTGGTGGTAGTGAATAAAAAGGGCGACCGGCTGAAAACAGACGAGCTGAACTGGGACCCGAAGAAAAAAGTATTCTATTCCACCAAGGAAGTATTTATAAAAACCCCCACCGACTCGCTTCATGGCTGGGGATTGATCGCCAACGAAGACTTTACCGACAGAAAGATTATTAATGTAAGCGGCCCTATCACTGTACAGGACAGCCTGTCCATGCAATAGCCCGCTTCCGGAACGTATATAACGAAAGAACCCCACCTCTGCAGGTGGGGTTCTTTCGCTTTAACCTATTTTTTAACCTAAAATTTGTAATATTAAAAACAATAACTATGCCAGAGTGGGCTTTTGCACGTGCAATTCAACACGTTGTCCGACCGTTCCTCACAAACTGGCGTACGCTTTTGCTTTTTTGGCCGCAGTCCGTTATTTTTAGTAAAACGAGTGCAAAAATGGAATTGATCAACTGGCAGGATTTTGAGAAAATAGAAATGAGAACAGGGACCATTATCGAGGCGAATGATTTTCCCAAGGCACGTAACCCGGCCTATCAGCTGTTAATAGATTTCGGCCCGGAAATCGGCATGAAAAGGTCTTCTGCACAGATAACCCGGCTATATCAAAAAGAAGAACTGATTGGTAAGCAGATTATTGCCGTCGTCAATTTTCCTCCAAAACAAATCGCCAATTTTATCTCCGAATGCCTGGTGTTAGGTGTTGTGGGCGATGATAAAGAAGTTACCCTCCTGCAACCTGGCAAACCCGTTCAAAACGGTCAGCGGATCGCCTGAGGTACCGTTAGCTAAACGTGCGGATACAGTCCGTCAACGTACCCTTTTAAAAGGTAAACGCGTAAAGTTATCAGGAGTTCGTCTTTCAAATCAATAAAAAATTCAATTCATTTTACGTTAAATCTTCATTATGTATTGATTTGTATATCGTTATACATATTTATAAATAATAATTCTATATATTTATAATATTGCAAATTATTTAATATAAAAGCATATTTACCATTATCCACTTTTCACGAACAATATTACAGCGTTCACGGAAATGGAAGCCTGAGACTAAATTCATCAGTATATCTTTGTTTTAGGTTTTTCATAGGATATGGTTAAAATTATTACAAGGGCGGTATTCTTACCACCCTTTTTTTATTTCCCTACCCCATATTATGGATGATTTATAATAAAATACACGTTTTATCATTTTTGTTAATGTTTTTCTTTTTAATGTAATTACTCCCTTCGGGAGATGATTTACCGGCGTGTTTAAAGTCGATTAACGGAAATTCCCTGTCATCGTTCAGGCGTAGCAATATTTCTTGATAGGGCAGGCATGGCCAAAGCTTCAGGAGCAAACCACTCATCACTTTACGTTCACCTCCCCTTTTCATGCGTTTACCTGCAAGATAACCGCACCCGGTCTGGCTGGTTATATCGTCAAATGGAGGGTCTTTTGGGTATAACTAAATGATAATCAAACTTATGTATCAAAATTAGATACATTATGATTAAATAGTAAGCGTTTAACTGCGATATGCGTTCACCGTCTCTTTTGCCACGTTCCCCGAAAAAAATATATCGTTCACAAAAATGGCGCAACATCTAATCCGAAAAACGCCCACCTTTGGGTTAGGTTTTTCAATAAAGATATGGTTAAAATTTTTCGGGGCTGTAGTCTTGCAGCCCTGTTTCTTTCTCCTAAAAACCTGAAATCTTCTCTAATACCGATTCCCTTTTACCTGACAATCAATTCATTCCGTTTTAACCCTTAAAGATTTTTTGGTCCTATTTACTTTGGTCCTGTTTATCCTTATCACCTGTGATGTCGCAATCTTACCTTTTTGTGCATTGATTTACCCTCCTTTATGGCAAAAAAATGAGGTCCCGGAAAGGATATCGTGCAGATATTTTTCCGGGACCTCGTCTATAATGACCGCAGGTCGGTTATTTGGCAGAGAACTGGGCCGGGAAAGGCTTGTCCAGCAGGTGGTTATAAATGAACCGGGCCGTTTCAGCGGAAGCATGCTTCGCATTAACGCCTCTCCATCCGTGGCGCTCGCCGGGATACAGCATAAACTCAAAATGTTTGTTCAGACTTTGCAGTTTGTCTACCAGCTGAATCACATTCTGCATATGCACGTTATCGTCCATTGTACCGTGTGCCATACGGAGCATGCCTTTGTAACGGTCGGCGTAAGTCATCACGGAAGTGATCTTATAGCCTTCCGGGTTTTCCGCCGGCGTATCCATGTAGCGCTCTGTATAGTGGCTGTCGTACAGCTGCCAGTCGGTAACGGCATAGTTGGCCATACCGTGGGTGAATACATCGGAGCCATAAGTCAGGGCCATATCGGTCATATAGCCGCCAAAGCTGCCGCCGGTCATGCATATTTTAGTCGGATCTGCCCAGGGCTGTGTGCGCAGCCACATAGCAGCGTCCATATAATCTTCAATTTCATATTTGCCCAGCTGACGGTGGATGTAGTTCATCCCCATTTTACCCAGCTGGCCGCTGCTGCGGTTGTCGATGGCTACCTGTATAACGCCTTCCTGTGACCACCATTGGGAAGCAGGACTGAATTTCCAGGTATCGTAAACGGTGCCTGCATTTGGCCCGCCGTAAATGCTGATCAGGACCGGATACTTTTTGCCTGGCTGCAGGTGTACCGGCAGGGTGATGGTCATAGGCAGTACCAGCCCGTCGCGCGTTTTATAGGTCGTCAGCTCCGTTTTGGTCAGATTGTACTGATCAAACTTGCTGCCCCTGGCGTTGCCCAGTTCCCGGATCACTTTGCCGTTATTGTCCAGCAGCGCCATACGCTCAGGCGTTTGCAGGTTGGAATAGGTAGTAATGAAGTATTTGCCACCGGGCGCCATGCTAACCACATGGTTGTAATTACCGAAGGTCAGGCGGGTAATAGCGCCTGTTTTCATGCTGACCTTATACAGATCAAAGCGGGTGGAGGCTTCCTTACGGGCGGTGAAGTAGATCAGCTGGTTTTTTTCATCGGTGCACACCACATCTTTTACGGTCCAGTTGCCGCTGGTCAGCTGTTTTTTCAGGGAGCCGTCCATGTTATGAAGATAGAGGTGCGACCAACCGGTTTTATCGCTCTGCAGCAGGAATCCCTGGTTGTTTTGCAGGAAAGGAACGGCATCAAACCAGTCGATCCATGTTTTCTGGGTTTCGCTGTAGATTTCTTTTTTGGCGCCGGTTTTCGGATCGATGCTGTATATCTTCAGGTTGTCCTGGCCGCGGGGCATCCACTGCATCCAGAGTTGTTTGCTGTCGGCCGTCCAGAAGGGCATACCGAAGTACTGGTCGTCGTTTTCGTTGAAGTCGGCCCACACGGTGTTACCACCTTCTACCGGTACCACGCCTACTTTTACCGCAGGGTTTGGGTCACCGGCTTTCGGATAGCGTGTGTTTTCGAGGTAGCCGTGTTGTCCTCTTTCGCTGTAGATAGGGAATACGGGCACTTTGGTGTCGTCAAAGTGCATATAGGCGATCTGTTTACTGTCGGGGCTCCACCAGAAAGCGCGGTAGCGCGTAGGGCGGCCGAGGATCTCTTCGTAGTACACCCAGGAAGACCAACCGTTGTAGATCACGTCTGTTCCGTCGCTGGTATAGCGGGTCTCCTTTTTAGAGGCTATTTCCACGCTGTACAGGTCATTGTTGCGGGTAAAGGCCACATGTTTCCCATCCGGCGAAAGGGTGGGGTTCTTTTCCACCAGGGTGTCGTTCGTCAAACGGATATTGCTGCCGTCAGCGGCTTTATAGAAGACGTCCCGGTCGCGTACTTCCACGCTGGGGCCATCTACCGGTGCGGTATATACGGTGGCGGCGCCGGTACGGACATCCACTTTCATGGCCTGCAAACGGCCGGAAGCAGGAAGAGCGCGCATTTCCAGGTAATGGTCTGCATCTGCCCAGCCTTTCAGGACCGGCAAAGGTTGGGTAATATCGGTGGTTTGACCTCTGAACGCCTGTTCAAAGGTGACATCCTGCTGCTGTGCCTGCAAACGCGGCGTGACAGCCAGCAACAGGGCGGCGCTGCCCAGGCAGGCGGGTATAAACCATGATAAGCTTCTCATAATAGACAGTTGATTTTTGTTGATGTTGGCGGGCGAAAATAAGCATAACTCAAAAATACCCCTCAACAAAATCCATAAACGGCGGCGCTGCCGGCGCCATTTATCCGCCAGGAAACGCCGTTTACGCAATAGTTAACAGCAATCCCTAAATCCCCACTGTTTATAGCAGTAGAACAGTCTACCTTTAAACCGGTTTTCATAGGATATGGTCAAAAAATAAGAGGGCTGTAGTCTTACAGCCCTTTTCCGTAAGATTTTCCCCATAATCAGTTATTTTTGCACTCCATTTGGCATTTACAAATAATCACATGACACAATTATCTGAGCAAGAGATTATACGCCGGGAAAAATTACAGGAGCTGCAAAAACTGGGGATCGACCCCTACCCTGCGGCAGAATACCCGGTCAATGATACTTCCGTTAACATAAAAAACAACTATTCGGAAGCCACCAAGGAGCAATTCCAGGACGTATGCCTGGCAGGTCGTATCATGAGCGTTCGTGATATGGGCAAGGCAGCTTTTGTGGAACTCCAGGATAAGGCTGGCCGTATCCAGCTGTACGTACGCCGCGACGACATCTGTCCGGGTGAAGACAAGACCGCGTACGACGTTGTTTTCAAGAAACTGATGGATATCGGTGATATCATCGGTGTAAAAGGGTATGCTTTTATCACTAAAACCGGCGCTACCTCCATCCACGCAAGGGAAGTAAGCATACTGTCCAAATCCCTGCGCCCGCTGCCGATCGTGAAATCCGTAGAAGGTCAGGTGTTTGACGAGGTGACCGATCCGGAATTCAAATACCGTCAGCGTTATGTGGACCTGGTGATCAACCCGGAAGTGAAAGACGTGTTCGTAAAAAGGACCAAAATCCTCCAGACCATCCGCGATTTCTATAATAACCTGGGCTACCTGGAAGTGGAAACACCCATCCTGCAGCCTATCCCCGGCGGCGCTACCGCCCGCCCGTTCGTGACACATCACAACGCGCTGGATATGCCTCTGTACCTGCGTATCGCGAACGAATTATACCTGAAACGCCTGATCGTAGGCGGTTTTGAAGGGGTATACGAATTTGCGAAAGACTTCCGTAACGAAGGGATGGACCGTACCCATAACCCGGAATTTACCGTGATGGAGATGTACGCCGCCTACAAGGACTACGAATGGATGATGCGTACCACCGAAACCCTGCTCGAAAAAGTGGCCATAGCGCTGCACGGCACTACGGAAGTACAGGTGGGCGAGAAAACCATCGACTTCAAAGCGCCTTTCCGCCGCGTGCCCATGTACGACTCCATTAAAGAACATACCGGCTTCGATATTGCCGGCATGGACGAAGCACAGCTCCGCGATGTGTGCAAACAGCTGGGCATCCATGTAGACGCTAAATTCGGTAAAGCCAAACTGATTGATGAAATCTTTGGCGAAAAATGCGAAGGCCACTACGTGCAGCCAACCTTCATCACCGATTACCCGGTGGAAATGAGCCCGCTGACGAAAAAACACCGTAGCAAAGCCGGACTGGTAGAACGTTTTGAGCTGATTGTCAATGGTAAAGAGATCGCCAACGCTTACAGTGAGCTGAACGATCCTATCGACCAGCGCGAACGCTTCGAAGAGCAGGTGCAGCTCATGGAACGTGGCGATGATGAAGCCATGTACATCGACTACGATTTCCTCCGTGCCCTGGAATATGGCATGCCGCCTACTTCCGGTATCGGTATCGGTATCGACCGCCTGACCATGCTGATGACCAACCAGCCGTCCATTCAGGACGTACTGTTCTTCCCGCAAATGAAGCAGGAAAAATAGTCACGCAAAGGATGATAAGATTTTAGCGGATAGTAAGCCCGCGAAGAAATAAAAGACCACATTTTGTTGTTTATATTAGTTTATGTTAATATGATCAACAGAATGTGGTCTTCTTTTTATAAAAAGGGAACATAGTATGATCTTCGATCCTTTGCGATCTTAAAATCCGCTATGATCTTATATTTCCTTTGGGTGAAAAATTTCCGGCATTAAATTTTCTATACCCTTTCAGAAAGCGCAGATATCCCGAGTCACATCGTTAACTTTAAGTAATGCTTTTCTGTATCTTAAAATTAGTCATATGAAAACGATACTTGTACCCACTGATTTTTCTGATACCGCCTATAATGCAGCTACTTATGCGCTGGCGATGGCCCCACAGCTGAATGTTGACCGTATCGTGCTTTACCATGCCTATGAGCTGATTGTTCCCATTCCGGACGTGCCTACCGCTATTCCCATGGTCAATCCGGATGATCTGCGGATCGCTTCCCAGGAAGGGCTGGATAAAATGCAGAAAGAGCTTACGCAGCTGGCAGGCGCCGGTGTAAGTATCGTAACGAGGGCGGACAATACCCTGCTGGCAGCCACCATTGACGATGTGGTAAAACAGGAAGAAGCGGCGCTTATTATCATGGGCATCACCGGAGGCAGCAAAGTGGAAGAGATACTGGTAGGCTCCAATACCATCGATGTGGTGAAACATACTTCCTGCCCGGTGCTCATCGTTCCGGGAAAAGCGACCTTTAAAGGCATCACGAAAATCGTTTTCGCCTGCGATCTGCGCCAGGTAGCCGACACTACGCCGATTGCCCCGCTGAAGAAGCTGCTGGCCGCATTCCATGCGGAATTGCATGTGATCAATATAGACCATGAAAGCAGGCACTTCTCCACCGATACGCCTTTTGAAACGCTGATGCTGGATACGCTGCTGGAAGATTATAAGCCGGAATACCATTTTGTGGACAACCCGGACGTGGTGCAGGGAATCACGGAATTTGCGGAAAGCATACAAGCCGACCTGATTCTCACCATCCCCAAGAAACATGGCCTGTTTGAACGCATCTTCAAACGCAGCAATACTGCTAAACTGGCCTACCAGACACATATTCCGCTGCTGACGATACACGAATAAATTTATATATTTGAAACATTAATACATATCATCACAACATTATGCTGAAAAAAACACTGTTGGTTCTCCTGGGCGTTGGCTGTATGCACGCCAGTCAGGCGCAATTGCTGAACAAACTGAAAAAGCTCAAAAATTCCGGCTCCACCACTACAAACACCACTACTACCACCAAAAGTGGCGGTGGCAGTTTCACTGAAAATGAAGCTGGTTCCGCTATCAAGGAAGCACTGGCGAAAGGCGTGGCTAATGGTATCGCTAATCTCAATAAAACCGATGGCTTCTTCGGTAATGAACTGTATAAACTGTTATTACCTCCTGATGCGGTGAAAATCGGCAACACCCTGCGTGCTATCGGTTTAGGCCCACAGGTGGACCAGGCTATCCTGCAGATCAACCGCTCCGCGGAAAAAGCAGTAGGATATGCTGCGCCCATCTTTGTGAATGCCATCAAACAGATGACCCTCACAGATGCGATCAACCTGGTAAAAGGCGGTAACAATTCGGCTACCGAATTTTTCAAAAGCAAAACCACCGATCAGCTGAAAGCCGCTTTCTCTCCCGTGGTGAAAGGCTCGCTTGACAGCACCAGCGCTACCCGCTACTATTCAGACATCGTGAATACGTACAACAAACTGCCGACGACGTTCAATAAAGCCAACCCCAATCTGCAGGACTATGTGACTACGATGGCAGTGAATGCCCTGTTCGATCAGATCGGCAAAGAAGAAGCCGCCATCCGCGCCAATCCTGCTGCCAGGACCACTGATATCCTGAAAAAGGTGTTTGGAAACGTCCTGTAGTGGCTCGCAAAGACACTTCAGACTAATAAAAAGCAAAGGAGCGAAGATCAAATGCTGATCTCCGCTCCTTTGCTTTCTTATTTAATCCCAAAATCGCTTTGTGTCTTTGCTCTCTTACAATGCTTTGCGAGAAACTACGCGCTGAGCAATACCTGCCAGGCCTCTTCTACCTTGTTCGCCTCCAGCAGCTGTTTGGCGTAGTGATGCAGTTCACGCTCCATCTCATCCGGTGTAAGACTGTAATACTGGATGATGTTTTTCAGGTGATTATCTTCAAATGTAGGGTCCACAAAGGGCATTTCATGTACGTTGCCCAGTTTACCCAGGTCATTACCGGTGAGGATGGCGCTGTTGCGTATGGATAACGGTAACGCATCTACGCCGATACCAAGTTGCGTGTTGGGTTTGGGCACTTCAAAGATGGCGTCGCCGGAAGCGCGGCAATAGTAGTCGCCGCCCATGCGGGCCACGAGATCTATTTTCTGCGGATCTATCCTGCCTTTGGCGTCGAAAATATCATCGTTGATATGGATCAGTACCGGTTCGCAGATAACAAGGTTGCCGGCGCCGCCCTGGTTGCCCGTTTCGATGATCTGCTTTACCACACATTCCATTTGTACAGGACTTTCCTTTACACGGAGCGGTTTTATTTTTTCCGAAGGCACAGGTGTAAAGCCGGCCTTCACAAACTCGTCTACGCCCAGGGGATATTCGCAGCTGGCCAGCGATGTTTGTTGGACCATACTGTAGGTGACCACGTTGATCACTACCTCTCGGGTAGCATACACATTTTCCAGCGTGTGTTTGGTGGTGTTGTCACGCACGCGCCTGGATGGTGAAAATATGAGTGTGGGCGGATTGGTACCGAACAGGTTGAAGAAGCTGAAGGGTGATAAATTCGGCTGCCCTTCCGCATCGATGGTGCTGGCAAAACAAATAGGCCGTGGGGCTATAGCGCCCTGCAGATAAGCCTGCAGCTCGCTGGTCTTAATGTCAGACGGAACTACCTTCATGCCTATACGTTTTTCTTAAGTGCCAGTATAGAGAAGTCAGTGTCCTCTTTAACGATGGTGTTGCTGAGAGTGCCCAGCCCTTCTATTTCCATTTCCACCACATCGCCGGGTTGCAGCCATTGTTCCGTATAATTGGGATCGTTGAGTTTGCCGGTGCCGTTCAGCTCCAGGAAACAGCCGGTACCTACGGTGCCGCTGCCGATCACATCGCCGGGCATGATGTTGACGCCATAAGCGCAACGTTCCACGATCTCGGCAAACGTCCAGTCCATGTCGCCCATGTTGCCTTCGCTGACCTGTATGCCGTTGACTTTACAGGTCATTTTCAGGTTGTAGTTATTACCGGTATGTCCGGGTTTGGCAGGAACCAGGAATTCCTCCAGTTCGTCCGGTGTTACCAGCATTGGGCCTATCACGGTGCTGAAGTCCTTCCCCTTGGCGGGGCCCAGGTTGAGTTTCATCTCTTCCATCTGCAGGGTGCGGGCGCTCATATCGTTCATGATCATAAAACCGCCGATGTAATCATCTGCTTCTGCTGCGGTAATATTGCGGCCGGCTTTGCAGATCACGATCGCTGCTTCCAGCTCGAAGTCCAGTTTGTCGAAATGGTCCGGCATACAGTGAATATCGCCGGGGCCCTGGATAGCGTTGTGATTGGTGAAATAAAAGATAGGATACTGATCAAACTCGGGGATCATCTCTACCTTACGGTTTCTCCGTGCGGCAGCCACATGTTGCCGGAAAGCATAGCCATCGCGGCAGGAAGTGGGGAATGGTACGGGCGACAGCAGCTGAACGCTCTCCACCGGGATACCTTTGGCGGTGCCCGGATGTTTGCCGGCTTTCAGGCTGGCGTCAGCCTGACGGGCCACATCGATCACGTCTTCCCACATCATCAGGAACATCCCCATGTTATTGGGCAGGTCCGGATGCAGTTCCTGGGTGTTGTATAACTGCCCGTTGACAAGAACGGCCAGCTGGTCTGTTTCCTCTCTTAAATAACTTACAAGTTTCATGATTTGTATTGTTCTGGTTGTATGATTGACCAAATATAAGGATGCTCCTGCGGTTTTTTTATATAATTTAGGAAGATAAATACCTGTTATGAAATCCCTTTTATGGCCCCTTTGTCTGCTGTTTGTGCTGCCGTTGGCAACTACAGCGCAGTCATCTTCCCGTTATACCATCTCCCCACTGGCCAAACTACCGGCTGATAGTCTCCTGAAAACAAGGCTCCTGGTAAGCCTGGACGGATTTCTGAAAGACAAAGACCATCCCGGACAGCCCTCCGTTTACATGGACACGGCGTACCTCAGGGGCGACAAGATGGGTTTCGAAGAAATAGTAAAAGTGGAGAACAGCGCGAAAAGCAGGGACACCAATTTCTACAAGGCGCAACTGCAGAACGTGATAAAGCTGAAGACAGAAGGAGAATACCTGGTTAAACTCAGTTTCATAGGGATGGCCGGCGATCAGCCGGTAGTGCGCATGATTTATAATATGATCGCCAGGGACAGGCAGGACCGCTTTGTTTTTTATCCCGTCCGCGACTATGTGGTCAAAGACTGGAAGCAGCAACGGGTAGGCAATATTCACTACCTGTATCCCTATACGCTGGATATGAATGCGGCAAGGCGCTTCGATCGTTTTAACACAGAGGTGGCCCGCTGGTTTGGGGTGAAGCCGGTGAGGCTGCATTATTACCATTGCAGCGATGCACAGCAACTGTTGCGGGTGAAAGGCGTGGATTATGATGCGAATGCCAGCTACATGCGACGCGGGGATTCAGATTCGGAAAACAATATCTTCATGAGCGGGGTAGGCAGTCCGTGGTATGGGCATGACCTTATCCACTTCTACTGCGATAAGTTTCTCTCCCAACCAAGGAACAGGGCCATGGAAGAAGGGCTGGCATACTATGCCGACGGTGGCTGGGGTGAATCATATGCCACCTGCCTGGGGGGACTGAAAAAATACGCCGCCGTCCATCCGGCGGAAGACCTGTACCAGGTTTTTAAAAACAACGTGAGTGCGGGAGATATCAACCTGAAGTATACGATCAATGCTTTGTTGCTGGAGGAGGTGATACGCCGGCATGGAGTTCCGAAGGCATTGGACATGCTGAAGGCAGAAAATAACGATGCCGGGCTGGAACAGCTGCTACGGGTGCATTTTGGGATTACACCGGCTAATTTTAACGAAAACATCAGGAAGCGCTTAGCTGCCAGCTGATAATTTTATATTTTGGCAATCAGAACCACTCTTGCTGCTCTATGATGCGTCAATGTTTGCTGTTGCTGCTTTGCGGCAGCCTGTCGCTGGTACAGGCACAGCCCCGTACAGATACCCTGCTGAAAAACATGTTCGACCGCGAGGCTACCCCGCTGTTGCGGCATATGCTGCAACACCCTGATTCTTTCCGGTATCAGCTGATTTATACCCAGATTGACCGGGACGCCAATAACCAGCCGCATTTCAGGCATTATTACCTCAACGTGGACGCGAATCAGTATTTTAATCCGGCCAGTACGGTAAAGCTGCCCATCGCCCTGCTGGCGCTGGAGAAGATGAGGGAACTCAAAGTTCGAGGACTGGATGGTAATACCACTATGTTGACCGACAGCAGCGGCAGCGGACAGCTAACCGTGCATACGGACAGTACGGCCAAAAGCGGGCTGCCATCGATCAACCATTACATCAAACGGATTTTCCTGATCAGTGATAACGATGCCTATAACCGTTTGTATGAGTTCGTAGGACAGCAGTCCATTCACAAAAGGTTATGGAAAAAAGGCTATGAAGACGTTCGTATCGTGCGGCGGTTTATGCCGTTGTCTGAAGAGGAAAACAGGCACACCGGCGCCATCCGGTTTGTGAAAAACGGCAAGACGCTGTACAGTCAGCCACCGGCCGTTAGCCGGCTGTCTTACGACTATAGCAGAAACATCCGGATAGGTGCAGGCTATATGGATAAAAATGAGCACCTGGTATCCGAACCAATGGATTTCACGAAGCATAACAACCTGCCGTTGCAGCGCCTGCAACAGATGCTGCAATCGGTGATTTTCCCGGAGTCGGTGCCGGCGGAACAACGTTTCCGGATAGCTCCGCAGGACTACCAGTTCCTGTACCGGTATATGTCTGAATACCCTTCAGAAAGCACAGATCCCGTTTATGACACCACGGAATACTTCGACAGCTATACGAAGTTTTTTCTTTTTAAGGGAGCCGGGCGCCACGTGCCATCCAACATGCGGGTATTTAATAAAACCGGCTGGTCTTACGGCTTCCTGACAGATGCGGCTTACATCGTTGATTTTGAGCATAATATAGAGTTTATGCTGACGGGAACAGTATATGTGAACCGGGACGGTATTTTAAATGATGATAAATATGAATATGAGGCGGAAGGGTATCCCTTTTTCCGGGATGCCGGTAATATTATTTATCAGTATGAGCTGCAACGGCAACGGGCCTACCAGCCGGACCTGAAGGACTTCCGGATCGATTACAGGCCCTAACGGGGGCTGGTGGTCATAAATTTGACGGATAAATTAAAGATTAAAAATATCCAATTAAGGTGAAGGTTGTATTTTTGTGCCTGAAATCGGCAGCCGGTGCCTTGGCTGCCTGCCGTAGTAAAATATGAGGGGTTTTATTCATTTTCCTATAACTGTTGCGCGCAAAAACTGGGATTCATGAAATTTGAAAAGATTAAGAACAAAGGACAGGCAAGGTTATTTGAAAGCCAGTACCTCGAGATGCTGACCAAGACGCATCCCCTGGTGATCTGGGGAATGTATTTGCCCATTATTGGCTATATGCTCTATTATAGTCATGACACGCTAGGCTTCGAGGTAAGCACGGTGATATCGGTATTCATAGGCGCCATGTTATTCTGGTCGTTCTTCGAATACATTATGCACCGGTTTATTTTCCACTTTGCCAGTGATAGTCCGAGGGTGCAGCGTTTTATTTACGTGATGCACGGTAACCACCACGAATATCCGAGAGACAAACAGCGTTTGTTTATGCCGCCGGTGCCGAGCCTGATCCTGGCTTCTGTGATCTTTGGCAGCCAGTACATTTTCCTGCGGCAGTATACTTTCATGTTTTTCCCCGGGTTCCTGCTGGGCTATCTGATTTATGGCAGCATGCACTATGCGATCCATGCCTGGAACCCGCCTTTCAGGTTTATGAAGCCGCTATGGCGTAATCACCACCTGCATCACTACAAAAGCGAGGATAAAGGCTTTGGTGTAAGTTCAGCTTTCTGGGACCGGGTATTCGGTACTTTCTTTGACCTGGACAAGGAGAAGGAAGACAAGGAGAAAGTAAAAGAGCTGATGTTTTGATATTGTCTTATTTAAGAGATAAATAAAAAGCAGGTGTTGATAAACACCTGCTTTTTTTATGATTGATTTTACCATCTTTCTTCATCGTCCGGCAGGTTGTCTTGCCGGAAAGCTTCACGGGAAGCTATTTTCTGCAGCTGTCTTTCGATGATCAGCGCCGCGATGGGCCGGTAGGGATCGGTACCTTGCCGGGCGGCATATGCCAGTATCTGTCTCACTTTTTTCTCTGACACATCAATCCTGTACAGGAGAAAGATAAACTGCTGCAGATCGGTGCTGATGAGATATTCCAGTCTTACGGCCAGTATTTCCTCCAGTTGAGCGTAACTGATATTGTCCGGTGGCACGCTTACTTCAAAGGTCTGTTGTGCCCAATTGGCGGTCTCCTGGAGATACGGAGCAGGAAAGCTGTTCATTATTTCATCTGTTTAATTTTGTAGGAGGCGTTGGTGACTACTTTCACCGGCACTTTCAGGTCCCGTTTAATGCCTTTTGCCTTATTTACTTTATAGGTGTAATTACCGTTCATTTCGGTATTCTGTACGCAGATGCTGGGCATGCCGCTGCTGCGCATCACCAGGTAATTGGACGAAGTGGTGCCGCTGATTTCGGCGGTGGCCTTGATATCGTCTTCGAGGGTGAGGGTTTGTACCTTGTCGGTGTTTATTTTGGAGGTACCGCCGATTTTGGCGGTCTGGGTGTCCCAGGTCTGGAGGTTCCAGTAGAGGTCTATCCTGCCTATGAGGCCGCCGCGAAGGGGAACGCTTTCTTCCCATTGGGTGCCGGTTTTGATGCCGTGGGCCGGGTACATGATCAGCAGCTGCTCCAGCCAGGCGCGGAAGGCGTCGGTCCCAAACTGGTCTTTCATCAGTTTTTTATAGGCTTCCTGCTCGTCTTTTTTCAGGGAGCTGAAAGCGGCGGCAGCGTTGTCCAGCAGGTTGTCGAGGCCATCGATTTTTGTGATGACGCCGGTGCTTTGCAGTTCCACGGTGAAGGGCTGGTTCAGCAGTTTCTGCAGGCCGGCCTGGAAAGGTTCGTCCGGCTTGCTCACTTTGGCATCCACGAATATGTTCTGGTTTTTAGCGTTGAAATTGAATCGCAGCTCTTTATACCGGAATGTCAGCGTGGCTTTGCCGGGTATTACATCGGTGATATCGATGGTGATAATATTGTTGTAATCGCGGGTAACGCGTTGCTGTGCTTCATTAATGGTGGTATAGGTCTCTGTACGGCTTTTCTGTTCCAGTTCAAACTGTTCTCCCTTGTTGAAGCTGTAGTTGATTGACATATAGTCCTGCGCCTGTGTGGTGAAGGACAATGTCAGGAAGGTAGCAATGGCGCCCAATAATTTTTTCATTACCGTAATTTATTTTAATCAAACATACTTTTCGATCACACCTAATCCAAACAGGGCGAAGTCGTATTTGGCCGGGTCTTCCGGGTCCAGTTTTTTGAGCTCGTGGGTGAGCGCTACAGCTGTCTTCCAGTCTGACTTCGCATCTGATATCAGTCCCAGCCTGGTGGCCACGCGGCTTACGTGAACATCCATGGGGCATACCAGTTGTGATGGTGAAATATGTTGCCACAGCCCAAAATCCACGCCATTTTCATCTTTTCGCACCATCCAGCGTAAATACATGTTCAATCGTTTGCATGCGGAATGCTTGGCGGGGGAAGAGATATGCTTTTCAGTACGGGCGGGATGCTCGAGGGAGAAGAACATTTTATGGAAGCCGGTGAGGGCTTTTTCAACGTTTTCATCCTGTGGGCTGAGGTGGCCGCTGAAGGCGAATTCGAGGGAGGTGATATTGGTATAGTAATGCTGGAGGAATTCCACGAAATACAGGAGGTCAACTCCGTTAAAGGTCCGGTGGCAGAAGGTCATCAGCTTCATGCGGTCGCGCGGGTCATGATTACGGATGTAGTCATAGGGCGCATTGTCCATATGCCGCATCAGTTCCGTGCATTTGTTGATGATGCTGGTGCGGTTGCCCCAGGCCAGTATGGCGGCAAAGAGGCCGGCTATTTCTATGTCCTGCAGTTCGCTGAAGCGGTGCGGGATGCAAATGGGGTCATTTGCAATGAAATCCGGATGATTATAGGTTGCCGCTTTCGCATTCAGGAAGTCCTTCAGTTGTTGGATCTTCATAGTGTGTCACATGTAGCATCTGCAGCCTGGCTATACGCGTAAGCCACCTGCGCTGTTGCCTGAGGGCAACCGGGCAGGTGGTTTGATTCGTCAGCGCTGATAAAAGGCTGTGGATATGGTCCAGGAAAAAAATATATACTTCGTAAAGATAATTTTTAACCGGTAAGAATTAAAATCAGATTGATGAGCGTGTTATCCGATAGCCTGGTTCAGGTCCGCTATCAGGTCATCCACATCTTCAATGCCTACACTCAGGCGGATGAGGGAGTCTGCCAGCCCGTTTTTAATACGCTCTTCCCGGGGGATGGAGGCGTGGGTCATGCTGGCCGGATGCCCGATCAGCGACTCTACGCCACCCAGTGATTCTGCCAGTGAAAACAGGTGGGTATGGCTCAGTACCCGGTTGGCCGCCTCGAGGTTGTCGTCTTTCAGGGTGAAAGACATCATACCGCCAAAGCCCCGCATCTGCCGTTTGGCGATGTCGTAATTGGGATGATCGGTAAAGCCGGGCCAGTATACCCTGTCCACCTTGTCATGGTTGCGCAGGAAATGAGCGATTTTTTCTCCGTTTTCACAATGGCGCTGCATCCGTACATGCAGGGTTTTGATGCCCCGCAGCACCAGGAAGCAGTCCTGCGGACCGGGTACGGCGCCGCAGCTGTTTTGGATGAAATACAGTTGTTTGGCCAGGTCTTCGTTTTTAACGATCACAGCGCCATGCACCACATCGCTGTGGCCCCCCAGGTATTTGGTGGCGGAATGCAATACGATGTCAGCTCCCAGGTCCAGCGGATTTTGCAGGTAAGGGGAAGCGAAAGTATTGTCAACGCAGAGCAAAACACCATTCTTTTGGGCGATTTGCGCCACGGCTGCTATGTCAATGATGTTCAGGAGCGGATTGGTAGGCGTTTCGAGCCAGATCATTTTGGTTTTGGGGGTGATATGCCCTGCCACGCCGGCTGCGTCTTTCATGCCCACAAAAGAGAATTTAATACCGTAACGCTCAAATACCTTGGTGAAAATACGATAGGTGCCGCCGTATAAATCGTTGGTAGCCACTACTTCATCACCGGGAGACAGCAGTTTCATCACTGCGTCGGTAGCAGCCAGTCCGCTGCCGAAATTAATACCATGGGTGCCGTTTTCAATGGCTGCCAGTGCATTTTGGAGGGCGTCGCGGGTAGGGTTCTGGGTGCGGGCGTATTCGTACCCTTTGTGCTCCCCCGGAGCGGTCTGTACATAGGTGGAGGTTTGAAAGATAGGCGTCATAATGGCCCCTGTGGAGGGATCGGGCGCTACACCTGCGTGTATGAGTTTAGTACCCAGCTTCATGTCTTAAATATTTTATAATGAACAATTTCTGGTGGTTTTTCAAATATACTTCCTTTTGTGATTGGAACATTTTAGCAGACACGGCAATTATTGTCCGATTTAGCACCCGGGAAATTGTTTGTGGAATGATTTAGCACGCTTACGAGGATTTTTATATCGTTCACCAAATGAACCCTAACGGGTACGGATATTCGATATACATTCGTGTAGGTTTTTCATAGGATATGGTTAAAATTCTTAGGGCGGTAGTCTTACCGCCCTTTCCTTTTTCTGAAACATCACATACGCTATAAAAGACAGTGGCCCAACGATAACAGAATCGTTGGGCCACTGTCTTTTTATCTTGCGGGAGAGGCGTTATTTTTTAGCACCGCTTTTGGCGCCGCCGTCAGTCCACCGGATCGGCAGGCTTACGCTTACCTTGTCCCAGGCGATGATAAGGTTGGCCCCGGGATCGCCTTTTTCAAACACCATGGTGAACGCGTCCAGCGGGGTGTCCAGCGGCGTTACCGGGAGGGCTGTTCTCACCACGTCTTTACGCTGGTCATATTTGAAAGCACCCCAGATATCTGTTTCCCTGTTCAGGATAATGGTCCATGTTTTTTCTGTAGGAATGGCATACAGGGTGTAACGGCCTTTCGGAACATTTTTACCTGCGATGACCACCGGCCGGAAAAATTCTATCTCCGTAGCTTCGTTGGCGCCCAACCGCCATATTTTTCCATATTCTTCCAGGTTGCCAAAAATCTCTCTTCCTTTTGTTTGCGGCCGGCTGTAAATAACCCTGGCTACCAGCGCGCCGGGCTCTCCTTTTACCTTTACCACATAAGGGTACATCGGCGGGTAATACACCATGTCCATCGGGCTGGCATCGAGTGGTGGCAATTTTTTATCCTGAGCTCCTGCGTTGGCGGCGAATAGTCCCAGTACAAAGGCGAAAATGATGGCTTTTTTATACATCCTGTGAAACTTTATTTTCTTTTAAAACAACTTGCGGCCCCAAACCTAGAAATTTTTACCGAATCCGGAAAGTAACCGGGTTTTTTAACAAGCCCTTAGCGGTTTTCGTTTTGTAACAAATTTTCCACATATGTCTGAAGCTCAGGGAAAAAGGCCTGGTAACAGCCTCTCAACGCTTCATAATGTTCGAGGAAAACGGCAAAAATGACGGCCGGACTGCTTTCCAGTCCCTTGGCCCGGGAGCTGATGCCCCGGAAAGCCCGCTCCATACCCTCGTTACCGCGGTAATTGTATAACCAGTTGAACTGCTGCATGTATTTAAACATCTCCAGGAATCTTTCCGGTAGTGCTTCCTGTTGATGATTAATAACATCATACACTTCCGCGGCAAAGTCATACAGGGCATCCTCCGAAAAGCGGGAACTGTCCGTGGCCAGAAAGTGATCGTACACCAGGTCGGTAAATACGCCGCTGTAAAGGCCGCAGGCGGGGCGGAAAAAAGACTTGGCCCGGGAGGTGACGGGGTGCTGATCGGTAAAGGTATCGATCGCCCGGTGCAACCGGATGCCCTGTTGCACGTCGGGGCTGTACAGCGCCAGCTGCCGCCGGCCTTTTACATAATCCGCGATCAGGTTGCCGGTGATGAGCGCCGGCCGGTGGAAAGAAAGGAAAGCGTGTGCCAGGTAGTTCATAATAAAGCCTTTCTGATGTTTTTGACCAGACAAATGTAACGATCGTTTTGCCATTGGTGGACAGGCCATGCCGGTTTTCACGTTGAACCACTTTTCTCATCCACTTTAACACAACCTTAACACTCGTCCATGCAACATTGGCAAGGTGGCACCAACAAACAGGCCACGGCTGCGGAACACGTGCAGTTGTCCGCCTCCGGCCAGCCGGACGTCCGATAGCGGATATTCCAAATTATCTAGTGCCTCCACCAGTAAAGTATGCCTTGACCAACCGTCCCTTTCCGGCGTAGTTTTGAGTCATCAAAGCAAAAAACCAACACAAAAAATTTTAAAAAACCTCTTAAATTTTTTCCGCCATGAAAAAATTAATCCTTCTGATGAGTGCCGCATTACTGCTTTCCGCAAGCGCCCTCTTTGCAAACACATATGAAACGACTGTTAACAGCAGAATACAGCATTCCTTTAGCGAAACATTCGCCGGAGCCAGTGAAGTGAAATGGTATACTGATGACAACAAAACCTTCACGGCTAAATTTAACATGAGCAGCAGCAAAGTAACTGCCTTCTTTGACGACGCAGGCAACCTGCTGGCCACCTCCCGTTATCTTGATCCTGAACAACTGCCGCTGGCACTGACTTCCAGGCTCAATAAAAAATATCCCAACGATAGCCTCTATTGCATCGTGGAATATTCTTCCAATGGTAACGTGGTATACTTTATCACCCTCGAAGGAAAAGATACCTGGACCGTGTTAAAAGCCGATGGGACCGGTGCTACCAGCGTAAAGAGCCGTCTGAAAAAAGCTTAGTTTTAGTTTGTGCTTTCCGTTTGATTGAAATGAACAGGTCTGTGGGCGCCGCCACAGACCTTTCTCTTTTATGACCCCTTCCCTTTCACAGCCTGCGGTGGCAGTAAGGCCGTCAGGCCTTTCTCTTTTATCACCCCCCTTTCCCTTGGAAAATTATCTTAACTTTGCCAGCTATTAAGGCTTTATGAGCCAGGCTGTTAATGTATAAATGATTAAATGACATGAATAAGGGACCCATTTCTCAATTTATCCAGCACCATTACCGCCACTTTAATGCTGCTGCATTGGTGGATGCTGCCAAAGGATATGAAACGCATTTACTGGAAGGCGGTAAGATGATGGTTACATTGGCTGGTGCCATGAGTACGGCCGAGCTGGGCATTTCTTTCGCTGAAATGATCCGTCAGGGTAAAGTGGACATCATCTCCTGTACCGGCGCTAACCTGGAAGAGGATATTATGAACCTGGTAGCACACACCCACTACAAAAGGGTGCCTAACTACCGTGACCTGAGCCCGCAGGAAGAATGGGACCTGCTGGAACAAGGCTTTAACCGCGTAACTGACACCTGTATTCCTGAAGAAGAGGCGTTCCGTCGCATCCAGCAACACATCCACAAAATCTGGAAAGACGCAGAAGATAAGGGCGAACGTTACTTCCCGCATGAGTATATGTACAAACTGCTGCTCAGCGGTGTCATGAAAGAGAACTACGAAATCGATCCGAAAAACAGCTGGATGCTGGCTGCCGCTGAAAAAAATATTCCTATCATCGTTCCGGGATGGGAAGACAGCACCATGGGTAACATCTTCGCTTCTTACTGCATCAAAGGTGAACTGAAAGCGTCTACCATGAAAAGCGGTATCGAGTACATGATCTTCCTGTCTGACTGGTACCGTAAAAACTCCGGTGGTAAAGGCGTTGGCTTCTTCCAGATCGGTGGCGGTATCGCCGGTGACTTCCCGATCTGCGTAGTACCGATGATGTACCAGGACCTGGAATGGACAGACGTACCTTTCTGGAGCTATTTCTGCCAGATCTCTGACTCTACCACCTCCTACGGTTCCTACTCCGGCGCTGTTCCCAACGAGAAAATCACCTGGGGCAAACTGGATATACATACGCCTAAGTTCATCGTGGAATCAGATGCTACCATCGTAGCACCGCTGATCTTCTCCTACGTACTGGGCTGGTAATAATATTTCGATATTTTTTCATTTAGGGATTTAGTTATTTGGAAGTTGTTCCGGATAATTAAATCCCTAAATTTTTTCCCGGGTACGCTCCTTCCAGGCGGTAATTTCGTCTTTAGCCCCGGGGGCACCTACGTATTGTTGTTAAGCTCCTGGCCTGTCAATAAAGCATTTTCATTTTTAGATACCTGAATAACATCTTCACCCCGGGCGTCAGCTGTGGGAGATGAACAAATCCGCTGCTATGCCGTCTGCGAAAAGGCGCCCTGCCTTGGTAAGTCGCAGTGTTTCCCCCTGCGCCACCATCCAGCCCTTGTCGATAAATTGCCGGCTCTCCCGTTGCAGGCGCAGACTTTGCTCTGCCCCGAATTTTTCGGCGACCCATTCCAGGTTGCAACCGGCAGAGGTGCGCAGCGCGGTCATGATGTATTCGTTGAACTGCATCTCCCTGGTCAGGCTTTCTGTTTCGGCCGGTATTTCGCCGGCGGTGATGCGTTTGATATAGGTGGCATTGTTGGCCACATTCCATTGGCGGGAATGGCCGTTGAAAGAGTGGGCCGACGGGCCGATGCCCAGGTAGGATTTGCCTTGCCAGTAGCTGCTGTTATGCCGTGAATGCCAGCCGGGCAGCGCGAAGTTGGAGATCTCGTAATGTTCGTAACCGGCGGCTTCCAGCCACTGCATCAGCAGCTCAAAATGCCGGGCCGCTTTGTCCGGATCGGTGGCGGCCATTTTTTTCTTACGGATGAAATGGTCCAGCGCCGTGCCGGGTTCTACGGTCAGCGCGTAGCATGACAGGTGTGGAACGCCCAGGGCGATGGCCTGCTCCACATTCTGCCGCCATCCTTCGTCGCTGAGGGTAGGGCCGCCATAGATCAGGTCTATGGTAATGTTGCGGAATCCCAGCTGCTGCGCCTGTACGATACAGTCCAGCGCCTGCCGGCTGTTGTGGGCGCGGTTCATCCATTGCAGGTCTGCTTCATGGAAGGACTGTATCCCGATGCTGAGCCGGTTGATACCGGCTTCGCGGAGTGATAGCAGCTTGTCGGCGTCCAGGTCGTCCGGATTGGCTTCCAGCGTAATTTCCGCATCGGGCGCCACGTGGAAGGTGCTATACACGCGGGAAAGCAGCAGTTGCAGCTCCTTAGTGTCCAGCAGGCTGGGCGTGCCGCCCCCGAAGTACATCGTATCTACCCGTTCACCGCCGAGGTAGCCGCGCTGCAGGTCTATTTCCTGCAACAGGCATTGGACCATGTCCGCTTTGCGGGCGAGGGAAGTGGAAAAATGGAAGTTGCAGTAGTAGCATGCCTGCTTACAAAAGGGAATATGTAAATAAATTCCGGCCATCAGCGTTTTTTATCAATAGCCTGCTGTCGCCGTTTTACCGGTCAACTATGGACTATTTTAATATCTTTGCAAACAGCAAAATTACGTTTCAGTTTTGTTATGTGAACAGGACGGCGTTAATTGCCCCCTGGTTGGAGTGATGATGGGGCACACGTTGAATTTGGAAAACCGATTAAAAGTCATTGCAAAATATTTTCTGGTGCGCAACTGGTTATTGTTTCTATTTATTTTCAGCTACTTACCGATCATGGCACAAACAGCAGACAGTACTGCCGTGCCTGCCCCTGTAAAAAAGAAACCCGCGGCTACCCGTGTGGCGTCCGATTCGCTTCGTCCGAAGCCTAAGCCTGCTGCCACCGCCGTGAGAAAAGACTCCACGCGTGCTATCCGGAAAGATACCGCCAGGACCGCCACGCTGCCGGCTACGGCGGCGGTACCGGTGGATACTGGTGCGCTGAAAACAGATAGTGCGGCGCTGGCGGCTGCTCCCAAGCCCAGGCCGGCGTCTGCCTACGACCTGTACATGAAAAAGCTGGCCGGGGAGAATATGTTCCTGAAGCCCGGCAAACCGTCCTTTAAGGATACAAATCCCCTGCGGCCCTACCGGGACATGGACTGGCTGGTGTATCTGGTGGGAGGCGTGCTGTTGTTGCTGAGCATTATCCGGTTGGCCTATACCAAGTATTTCGTGGACCTTTTCAGGGCCTTTTTTAACCCTACGCTGAGCCAGCGACAGCTGAAGGACCAGCTGTCACAGGCGCCTTTCCCGAATATGCTGCTCAACGCCTTTTTTGCGATTTCGCTGGGGGTATACCTGTACCTGGTATTGTACCGGCAGCAGGTGTTTCCGCAGGCGGAGCCATGGCTGCTGATCCCCGGACTGGTGGTGCTGGTGGCGGCTGTTTACGGTATCAAGTACGTGATGCTGCGTTTCTGCGGATGGTTGTTTGGTAACAGCGAGCTGGCTGACGCCTATATCTTCATTTTGTACCTGATCAACAAAATTCTGGGGGTGTTGCTGGTGCCTTTCCTCGTGGTGCTGGCCTTCTGTGACGTGGAAATAGCCCGGACTTTCCTCTATATTTCGATATTTTTTATAGTATTATTGGTTGTCTACCGATATATTAGATCTTATTCTTTGGTTAGGCAGTACCTATCCTTCAGTAAATTGCATTTTTTTCTTTACCTTTGCGCATTCGAAGTAGCGCCGGTGCTAATATTAACTAAGGTGCTGCTGAATATCTGGTTAACTGGTAATCCTTGATTATCGCCTATTGTTAACACAAGAGCATAAAAAAGTATGATTAAAGGCGGGCCAAAAAAAGATTTGCAAGGTAAACAAATTCAGTCAATCCTAATTTCTCAACCTAAGCCTGAAACAGAAAAGTCTCCCTATTTTGATCTGGCAAAAAAGTTCAACGTAAAACTGGACTTTTATCCATTCATCAGGGTGGAAGGCTTACCCGCTAAGGAGTTTCGGAAACAGAAAATTGACATCCTGGCTTTCACGGCAGTGATTTTTACGAGTCGTAATGCGGTGGACCACTTTTTCCGGATCTGTGAAGAGATGAAGATTAAAGTATCGCAGGATTGCAAGTACTTTTGTATCACGGAAGCAGTTGCACTATACCTGCAGAAATTTATCCTCTATCGTAAGCGGAAGGTGTTTTACGGAGCTGACGGTTCTACCAAAGGTGTGCTGGAAGTGATGAACAAACACCGGGATAATGAGAAATTCCTCTTCCCCAGCTCAGACAGTCAGAAAAAGGACATTGAGGAATGGTTGAAAACGAACAAATGTGAGTATGCCACAGCCACCCTTTATAAAACCGTTTCCAACGATGTAAAGGAGATCCTGGCGAAGACTACCTACGACATGATCGTGTTCTTCAGTCCTTCCGGCGTGAAGTCTTTATTTGAGAACGTGCCGGCTTTCGAGCAAAATGGTACGCGTATCGGGGCTTTCGGGCCTACTACGTCAGCGGCGGTGGAAGAAGCGGGATTAAGACTGGACGTGAAAGCGCCGGCTCCGCAAGCGCCTTCTATGGCGGCTGCACTGGACCAGTACCTCGCAGGTCTCAACAAAAAGTAAGCGAAAACAAGTGTCGCACAGATAATTTACCAGGGATGGCAATAGCCATCCCTGCTTTTTTGGCTGCAAAGCGGTCGCAGCAGCTGATTCCCGCTGCTTTTATGATCTCTCCAAAAAATCTTTTCCCAAACTGGTAAATCTGTCAAAATCTTTTTATTCTTGTAGCCTGTATTGTTGTCAATCAAAACTATTCCAGTTTCAATTATTTAAGCGGATTCCATGAATAAACTTGCGGGCGAAACCAGTCCTTATTTACTGCAGCACGCGCATAACCCGGTGGAGTGGTATCCCTGGGGAGAAGAGGCACTGGAGCGGGCCAGAAAGGAAGACAAGCCTATTCTGGTGAGTATCGGGTATGCCGCTTGTCACTGGTGTCATGTGATGGAGCGGGAAAGCTTTGAAGATGCAGCTACCGCTGCCATCATGAATGAGCATTTCATCAACATCAAGATAGACCGGGAGGAACGGCCGGACCTGGACCACATCTACATGGATGCGGTGCAGGCGATGACCGGCGCCGGCGGGTGGCCGCTGAACGTATTCCTCACGCCGGATAAAAAGCCGTTCTATGGTGGTACCTATTTCCCGCCGGTAAAGGCTTACAACCGGCCTTCGTGGAAAGATGTGCTCCTGTCGCTGGCGGATGCTTTTGCCGGCAAACGGGAAGATATAGAAACACAGGCAGATAACCTGACCCAACATATCGACCAGTCGAGCCAGTTTGGAATGGATGCCGGTGTCAACTTCAATATTCCGCGGGAGGAATTGTTTACCCGTCAGCAGTGTGACACTATCTGCGAAAATATACTCCGGCAGGCAGATACCACATGGGGTGGGTTCGGCCGCGCGCCCAAGTTCCCCCAAACCTTTACGATCGGGTATTTACTGCGGTACCACCATGCGTTTAAACATCCGGAAGCGTTGCAACAGGCGTTGCTGTCTCTTGACAAAATGTTGCAGGGCGGCCTGTACGACCAGCTGGGTGGCGGTTTTGCCCGCTACTCGACCGACGAGAAGTGGCTGGCCCCTCATTTCGAGAAGATGTTGTACGACAATGCCCTGCTGATAGATGTGTTGTGCGATGCCTGGCAACTGACCCGCCAGGAGGTATACGCACAGACTATAAAAGATACCCTGACTTTTATTACCCGGGAGATGACATCGCCGGAGGGTGGTTTTTATGCCGCGCTCGACGCCGACTCTGAAGGTGTGGAAGGTAAGTTCTATACCTGGAGCAAGGCGGAGATACATCATGTACTGGGAGAACAGGCGGGTCCTTTCTGTGAGTTCTATGACGTAACAGAGCATGGCAACTGGGAAGAGCAGAATATATTATGGATACAGCAGCCGCTGGAGCAGTTTGCCGCGGAGAAAGGGTATGACCCGGCGGTGCTGGGGGCTATGCTGAAGGGCTGCCGTGAGAAACTGCTGGCCGTGCGGGCCAGCCGGATACGTCCCGGGCTGGACGACAAGATCCTGCTGGGCTGGAACGCCCTGATGGTGCATGCCTGCTGCCGCGCCTTCGCCACGCTGGGCGACGAGGCTTACCGGCAGATGGCGGTGCGCAATATGGATTTCCTCCTCTCCCATTTCCGGCAAAACGACGGTACACAGGCATTTTACCATACCTGGAAAAACGGGCAGGCCAAATATCCTGCTTTCCTGGACGACTATGCGTGCCTGATACGCGCGCTGATCGCCCTGCAGGAAATTACCGGGGATACCCGGTACCTGTACCAGGCGCACGATATCACGGCTTTTGTCAACGATCATTTTGGTGACGGCGGTCATCTTTTTTATTATACGATCGATGGACAGGATGATGTGATCGTGCGGAAGAAGGAAGTGTACGACGGCGCAGTGCCCAGCGGTAATGCGCTGATGGTGCAGAACCTTTGGTATCTCTCCGTTGTTTTTGATAACAAAGACTGGGGAAACAAGGCCGTGGCCGCGTTGTCCGGCATTGCCCAGACGGTGACCCGCTATCCGACTTCTTTCGGCGTGTGGGCGAGCCAGTTATTACAGTTTGTAAAAGGTACCCCTGAAATAGCTGTTGTAGGTAATGATTTCCGCGAGCGGATGCGGGAGGCGGGCAATTGGTTTATCCCTTTCAGGATTTTAATAGGCTCGGAAAAAAATCAGCCGGAAATTCCGCTTTTGCAGGACAGATACCGGGAAAATGAAACATTAGTTTATTTATGCAAGGATTACCATTGTATTAAGCCAGTGTTTTATATACAAGAAATTATTAATTTAATAGAATAATTATGTAACTTGCCCGTTATAAGGGTAGTTTAGGTAAAATAAATGTTGGACCGGTGATATAATAAAATGTTAAAAAATACGTTTAAATTAGTTACCGAACCGAGGTATGTGGAATTGAAAAAGTTGTGTAAAAGTTGACTACAAATTAAATTTTATTATTACATTTGCTATCTTTCATATAAACAAAGCGGGTGATAAATATGAGAAATGTGTTCCCTTGCATTCAGGCAAAAAGCACCAGGCTGGTTAATAGAAAAACATATTCTGATGAAAGCTACCCTTATGAAGCTTAACTATTTAAGAGGTCTGTTGGCAATTCTGCTGGTTTCCCTGCTGGCCAGCTGTGGCGGTAGTAAAGGCCCCAAAAACGCACAAGGGCAACTGATCGGCGTGAGCCCCAGACCTAAGTACACCCCCCCTGTACCGTACGGAATGGTTTATGTTCCTGCGGGGACTTTTCACATGGGCCCCAGTGATGAGGACGTGAACTATGCCTACACTGCGCGTAACAAGTCGATCTCCATTTCCGGCTTCTACATGGATGCCACGGAAATTACGAACAATGAGTACCGTCAGTTCGTGCAATGGGTGCAGGACTCTATCGCCCACATCCTGTTAGGCCACGTTAAACAGGACGATGGACATGACATTATCGACTGGAAACAGAAGATCAACTGGAAAGACAAAGCGACAGTGGAAAAACTGGACGCGATGATATACACGGAGGCGGACCGCCTGTACGGCCGTAAGGACGTAGACGTTGGAAAGCTGGTTTATCACCAGGAAACATTCAACTGGGACAAGGCCAAGCTGAGGGAGAACTTCGGCAAGCCCCGTTCTACCTTCATCGTGAAGAAAGACGTGCCCATTTATCCGGACACCCTGTGCTGGATCAGGGACTTCTCCTACGCGTATAACGAGCCGATGACCCGTATGTACTTCTGGCATCCGGCGTTCGACAACTATCCGGTAGTAGGTGTTAACTGGCACCAGGCCACCGCTTTCTGCGAATGGAGAAGTAAATTCTGGGAAGACTACCGCAACTCCAAGAAATTATTCACGGAAGATAAATTCCAGCTGCCTTCTGAAGCACAGTGGGAATATGCAGCCCGTGGCGGCAGAGAACAAACGCCTTATCCCTGGGGTGGTTACTATATCCGCAACAAAAAAGGCTGTCTGCTGGCCAACTTCAAACCGGGCCGCGGTAACTATCCGGAAGACGGCGGCTTCTACACCGTACGTGCCGACGCCTACTGGCCCAACGATTACGGCCTGTATTGCATGGCTGGTAACGTAGCGGAATGGACTGCCGACATCTTCTATGAAAATGCCTATTCATTTACCTCTGATATGAACCCTTATCTGAGAATGGACGTGCCGGACGACGCGCCGTTGAAGATGAAACGTAAGGCCATCAGAGGCGGTTCCTGGAAAGACGTGGGATACTTCCTGCAAACAGGTACCAGGACATATGAATACCAGGATAGTGCCAAATCATATGTAGGTTTCAGATGTACCATCGCATTGAGCAGAAGAGCGAAACACAGATAATTGCTGATCCGTTAAACCAGAAAAGCCTTTATTTATGCACACACTAAGCAAATCATTGAGAAATAACTATTCCATACAGAGAACTTTAACACTTATCACTTTAACCAGTAAATTTTAACCTATGGCTATGAATCCTAACAAAGCTAAATGGCTGAACTTTTTCGTATGTATTGCCGCTTCTGTTGTAATTATCGGAGCGTTATTTAAACTGCAACACTGGCGGGGAGCGGATATCGCTTTGATTTTAGGTCTGAGCACTGAAGCGCTCATCTTCTTTGTATATGCATTCGTTCCTGACTCCGGTGCCTCCCATGCTGAAGGCCAGGTAGTAGCCGTTGCCGGCAGCCCTGCTGTTGCTGGTCTCGACAAAATGTTACAGGAAGCAGACATTACGCCTGCGAACCTGCAACGCCTGAGCGAAAACTTCCAGAAACTGGGCACTACCGTTGATAAAATGAGAGATATCAGCGACGTGGTAGCTGCTACCGGTGACTACACCCAGAAAACAAGAGAAGCTGCCGCTGCTATCGGTAATGTGGCCAACGCCTACACTACTGCTGCTTCCGCAGTATCTTCCTTCAATAGCGCCTCTGAGTCTACCAGAAGCTTCCACGAACAGATGCAGGGCATGACCAAAAACCTGGCTTCCCTGAACGCTATCTACGAACTGGAGCTGCAGGACACCAACAACCACCTGAAAGCGATGAACAACTTCTACAGCAACCTGCAGAAAGCTTCTACCGCTATGAGTGGCAGCATCGACGACGCTAAGAAAACACAAGAGCAGATCAGCATGCTGGCTAAAAACCTCAGCAACCTCAATACTGTTTATGGTAATATGTTAACTGCCATGGGCGGAAACAGATAAGGTATCGCTTATAGTTTAATAAACCATTCATTAAATCTGCTAAAGAACTATGGCACTACCTAAAGATCCTAGGCAGAAGATGATCAACATCATGTACCTGGTCCTCACGGCCATGCTCGCGTTGAACGTCTCTGCTGAAATATTGAACGCTTTTAATATCGTAAATAACTCTATCGTTACTTCCAACGGTGCCCTCACTGATAAAAACAACTTCATTTATCAGCAGTTTGTGGAACAAATGAAAGATAACGCTGAGAAAGTAGCTCCGCTGAAAGCCAAAGCTGAAGAAGTAAAAAAGCTGTCTGCCGAAGCATACAATTACGTTGAAAGCCTGAAAAATCTCATCATCACAGAAAGCGGTGGTAAAGATGAACACGGTGAGCTTAAATCGCAATCCGATCTGGACGCTCCTACCCGCGTGATGGAGAACATGAAAAAAGGCCCTGAACTGGAAGCTAAACTGACTGCCCTGCGCAAACAGTTGCTTACTTTCGTTGAACCTAAAGACCAGGCTAAATTTGCAAAAACTTTACCCCTGAAAATCGAAGTGGGAAAATCCGGAAGTAACGATCATGGTACCGGTCCTAAAACATGGACTACCTACCATTTCAACATGGTACCTACCATCGCTGCAGTCACTATCCTGGGCAAATTCCAGAACGATATTAAAAACTCTGAGTCTGCTGTAATCGACGACCTGTATCGTCAGATCAATGCGAAAGACTTTAAGTTTGACAAAATCAGGCCGTTCATCTCCCTGAACTCTAAAAACCTGATGTCAGGCCAGACGCTGACTGCACAAATCGCAGTAGGCGCCTACAGCACTACCGTAAACCCGACCATCACTGTCAACGGTCAAACGATCACTGCTACTGAAGGTCTGGCTACTTACTCCCTGCCGGTGAGCGGCCTCGGTGAGAAAACCATTTCCGGTACTATCACCCTGCCTAACCCTGCCGGTGGCGAACCTATCACACAGTCTTTCACTGAAAGCTATAACGTAGGTGCTTCTACTACCTCTATCTCTGCCGACAAAATGAACGTACTGTACATTGGCCTGCAGAACCCGATCTCCATCTCTGCTGCCGGTGTACCTGCTGAAGCGGTTTCCGCTTCCATCAACGGGGGCACCATTACCAAACGCGGCTCCGGTGAATACACAGTAACCGTTAGCCAGCCTGGTAAAGCGGTGATCAACGTGGTAGCCAACATCGACGGTAAAGTAAAACAACTGGGTCAGAAAGAATTCCGTGTAAAACGTGTTCCGGACCCTGTACTGAAAGTAGGATTTAACAAAGGTGGCAGCATGAAAGCCGCTGACTTTAAAGTTCAGCTCGGCCTCGCCGCCGCTCTGGAAGACTTCGAATTCGAAGGCGTGAAATACGATGTAGTAGGTTACCGTATCGGTGTATCTGCCAAAGGCAAAGAATACCAGGAAGGTGAAGCCAACTCCGCTTATTTCCCGAACAGCGTAGCTGCTTCTATCCGTGCCCTGCGCCCGGGTGACGAAGTGTACTTCGAAAACGTAAAAGTAAAAGGCCCTGATGGTATTGTACGTACAATGCCCAGCACAATATTCAAATTAAATTAACAGGTCATAAATTACTGAAATATGCGAGCAGTAATATTTAACAGAATTGGTTGGTGTACAATGTTGCTGGTAATGCTGGCAACAGCTGCGGAAGCACAAAGACGTGGTGGTACTACCCGCCGCAGAACAGCTACCGAAGCACCACAGACAGACCCGAACGCGCCGGTGGTAAACCCCGCTACCGGGAATGCTGTAGCACCTCCTCCTCCTGCTCCTAACGCCGCGTCCCAACGCCCGGACGGTATCACCGCCCCGGTGTCAGACACGCCGCGCAAATCACTGCGCGTAGATGGTGTGGTAGAGAGAAACCTCGCAAGAGAACGCGTTCCCATCGTGTACGACTACATCCGTGAGGATGACCGTTTCTGGGAAAAACGTGTCTGGCAGGTAATCGATGTCCGGGAGAAAATCAACCTCCCCTTCCAATACAACGTGGAAGACGAAAGTGGCATTAACCAACTGTTTATTAATATTCTGCTGAACGCTATCAAGAATAAGGAAGTTGAAGCTTTCAACCCTATCGATGACCGCTTCACTACGGTAATGCCTTACGAGGAAATCCAAACCAAGATCGCAGGCGAAGAAAGGACCGTACGCAGTATCGACCCGGTTACCGGCGAAGAAAAAATGGTGACCACCCGCGATGACTTCGATCCCCGTACTATCAGACAGTACAAAGTGAAAGAAGTATGGGTGTTCGACAAAGAAGCTTCCGCCCTTAAAGTCCGTATCCTCGGTATCGCCCCTATGGTGTCCCGCATGAACGAAGATGGCAGCGTCCGCGCTTCTATCCCCCTGTTCTGGGTATATTACCCTGATCTGCGTCCTACCCTGGCCAAGTACGATGTGTACAACCAGAACAACGACGCATCCACTATCAGCTGGGAAGACCTCTTCGAGATGCGTTTCTTCGGCAGCTATGTAGTGAAGGAAAACAATACCTACAACCGCGAGATCAAGGACTACATTAAAGACGGTGTGATGCGCCTCCTCGAAGGCCAGTCCATCAAAGACCGTATCTTTAATAAAGAACAGGACCTCTGGCAATACTAATCCATCTGCATTACGTACTACGTATAAAAAGCGAAGACCCGGCACCGTCCGGGTCTTCGCTTTTTATACGTATTTTGCCTTTATGGAACTTCTGCGTAAAACAGCCTTCAGCATCATGCCCCTGCCGGACAAAGAGTGGGAAGAGCTTTCCGCCTGCTGGACACCGGTCACCTTCAAAAGAAAGGATATGATCACCGTGGCCGGTGAAGTGGAAAAATATATCTACTTCGTGGAAGAAGGCGTGCAACGGCTGTTTAGCCTGGAAAACGACCGCGAAGTCACGCTCCTGTTCACCTACATCGGCTCTTTCTCCGGGGTGATAGACGCGTTCCAGCTGCAACGGCCCTCTCCCTGGTACCTGGAAGCGCTGACACCCAGCCGCATGCTGCGCCTGTCATGGGCCGACTTTGACCGCCTTACCCGGCAATACCCGCTGCTCGACAGATGGGTACGCCTCGGCTCAGTGGCCGCTCTCGGCGGCATCCTGGAACGGCATAAGGAAATACTCTCCTACAGCGCGGAACAGAAATTCCGGACACTGCTCACCCGTAGCCCGCACGTACTGCAGCTGATACCGCAGAAATACCTCGCCTCTTATCTCGGTATTGACCCTGCCACTTTCAGCAAACTCCTGAAGTCTGTAAAATTGTAAAATCTTGATCTGCGCCAACTTTTTCCGTTGCCAGCCGTGGTAGTTTTGCAGTAAATCTTGTGAATATGGCCTCGATTAGCACCAGCACGCTTTTAAAGCAACTCCGCTTACAGATCGTAGCAGCGCAGTATAAAGCCGAAAACCAATTTGGCGGCCAGTCTGCCGACGTATTGTCCTATACATCCCAGCCCGGCACATGGAGCGCCCTTCAGTGCCTGGAACACCTGAATACCTACGGCCGGTTTTATCTGCCGGCATTGGATAAAGCGATTACAGCAGCGGAAAGAAATGGCAGCCAACCCCTGGAAACCTTTAAAAGCAGCTGGCTGGGCGCCTGGTTTACCAAACAGATGCAACCTACGCCGGAAGGGAAGCTCCGCTCCCGCATGAAGTCTCCCAAAGGACACCTCCCCTCCGTTCAGCCCGACGCGGCGGACGTACTCCGTGAATTTATCCTGCAACAGGAAACGATGGAAGCTCTCATGGACAGGGCTGCGAAAATCAACCTGCAAAAAGCAAAGGTGGCCACTTCTCTCTCCAGCCTTATCAAACTGTCTGTGGGCGATACTTTCGGCTTTATGACAGCCCACATCAACCGGCATGTGCTACAGGCGGAAAATATGATCCGCCGTTGTCCCAGGCGGATGGAAAAAGCCGTCTAGCTTTGGCTTTTATGGAAATGTTCCCATACCAGCCGGGCTTTGGCGCTGCCGATTTCCTGTGTGAGGTCTTCTTCTGAAAGCAGTTTTATTTTGGCAACAGAGCGGAATGTTTTCAACAGCTGCGTGGCAGTCTGTTCACCAATTCCCTTGATGGTTTCCAGTTCATTTTTAAACGTGCCCTTACTGCGTTTCTGACGGTGGAACGTGATCCCGAAACGGTGTACCTCGTCACGCACGCGGCGTATCAGCTTCAGGCTCTCGCTGTTGAACGGCAGTTTGATACTTTCTGAGTCGCCGGGGAAGAAGATCTCTTCCTCGTTTTTGGCGAGGCCTACGACCGTCATGCTGCCAATCAGGTCCAGCGCACGGATGCTTTCCATGGCTGATCCCAGCTGTCCTTTACCACCATCGATGATGACGAGCTGCGGCAACGGCTGCTGTTCTGCCAGCAGGCGGGAGTAGCGCCGGTATACGACTTCTTTCATGGAGGCGAAATCGTTGATGCCTTCTACTGTTTTGATATTGAAATGGCGATAGTCCTTCTTGGACGCTACGCCGTCTTTAAACACCACGCAGGCGGATACGGGGTAAGCGCCCTGGAAGTTGGAGTTATCGAAACACTCGATGTGCTCCGGCAGCAGCGGCAGTTCAAGATCGGCCTGCAACTGGTAGAGCACCTGCTTCCGCTCCATATCGCTCTTGCCTTCGAGATGCAGTATTTTCTTCCGGTATAATTCTTCCTTGAAATAATTCACGTTCTTCTCCGACAGCTCCAGCAGTTTCTTTTTATCCCCTCCTTTGGGAACGGTGATGGTGACATCGCTCTCGGGGTACTCCAACGGGAAAGGCACTACGATTTCAGGCGTAATGCTTTTAAATACGTCCCGCAGGTAGGCGATGGCGTAGCTGAGCACTTCTTCATCCCCTTCTTCCAGCTGTTTTTCAAGGGTCACCGTCTTGGTATCCGAGATGGTGCCGTTGAGAATACGCAGATAGTTAACGTAGGCATGGTTGCCGTCGCTGATGATGGAGAACACGTCCACGTTGCCCATGCGCGTGTTGACCACGGTGGATTTGGCGGAGTAGTCTTCCAGGCTGGAGATTTTTTTGCGCATGATCTCTGCCTTTTCAAACTCCATGGCGGCAGCGTATTGCTGCATTTGTTCTTTGAAAAGGTTTACTACGGGCGACAGGTTGCCTTTCAATACGTTTTTCACCTGCGCCAGCCCTTCCCGGTAGTCTTCTTCCGTCTGTAATCCCTCGCAGGGGCCTTTGCAGTTGCCCAGGTGGTATTCAAGGCATACCTTGAACTTCCCTTTTTTGATGTTCTGGTCGCTGAGGTTGAGATTACAGGTGCGCAGCGGAATATTGTAGCGGATCACTTCCAGGATTTCCCGTACGCGGCCCACGGAGGTAAACGGTCCCAGGTAATCCGATCCGTCTTTGACGACATTGCGGGTAAAGAACACCCGCGGGAACGGTTCATGTTTGATGACGATATAAGGATACGTTTTATCATCTTTGAGGTTGATGTTGTACCTGGGCTGGAACTGTTTGATCAGGGAGTTCTCCAGCAGGAAAGCGTCCTGCTCGGAGTTGACAATGGTAAACTCAATGTGGTGGATGTGTTCCACCAGTTTACGGGTCTTGAAGTTATCGTGATATTTAACGAAATAGGAACTTACTCTTTTGCGCAGACTCTTCGCTTTGCCTACATACAGCAGGGTGCCGTCCTTGTCGTAATATTTGTAGATACCGGGATCAAGTGGTATGGTATGTGATATTTGCTGAAATTCTGCTGCTGTCATGTGTTACATCCTGTTTTTGGGTGTGACCGTTACATTGACTTCAATCTCCTTCGGTGACAGAAAAGCTATTTTCTGGTAGGTGGCGATACGGATATTTTTGTTTCGCTGGTACAACAGGTCCTGCCTGAACTCGTATACCATATTGACCGTATAGCTGTGGATATTCACCTGTTGTATGGTCCCGTTTTTATCCAGTTCCATGGTGACTTCGGAAGGGAAGGTTTGTTTGCCTTTGGACTTATAGATCACCGATTTCCTGCCGGAGAAAGGGTCGTACAGGCTGGAGGTGTCGTATTCGTCCCGCAGGGAGGGCTTGTTCAGGTCGATATCGGCGAATGGTTTCAGCAGGTCTCTGATGGCGGTGCTGTCAGTGCCGTTTACCGTGGCCGTATCGCTCACGCCGTTGAGGGTGATTATTTTATGCAGACTGAAACCACCGGTGCGGATATGTTCCCGTTCTCCGTTGAAGTAGGCTGGTAGTGGCTCAAATTTGGCTCCGGCCGTTGTTTTTCCTGTTGTATTGTTGTCCTGATGGCAGGCTATAAAACCGAATATGGTTAATAGTACCGTCATGTAGCGGTAATGTCTCATACGGCAAAATTAGTACTTAAATGCGGGTCAGAAAAAATGCGCCGTAAAAACGGCGCATCGATGCATGAGCAAATCTGTCGAGAGCACTAAAAATATGAATATCAGTCTGTCGGACTGAGAAAAAATCAGAATGGTGATAGTTAAACGGGGGGGATTAATGAAAAGTTACACACGCTGAAAATATTTTTTTTGAATAAATAATGTATATAAAAAAAGCGATGACCATGGGTCATCGCTTCGTTATGTAACGGGTATCGTTGTACGATTACACCAGCAGGTTGCCGGTCATTTCCTTTGGAGCGGTCAGGCCCATGAAGTGCAGGATGGTGGGGGCGATGTCGCCGAGTTTACCATCTTTCACTTTCCCCTGGAAGTCGTTGCTGATAATAAAGAAGGGAACGAGGTTGAGGGTGTGGGCGGTGTTGGGGGTACCGTCTTCGTTGACCATATAGTCGGCATTGCCATGGTCGGCTGTCAGGAATACGGTGTAGTTGCTGGCCAGTGCGGCGGTTACTACCCTGCTGACGCAGTGGTCTACAGTTTCCACGGCTTTTACGGCAGCGGAGAATACGCCGGTATGGCCCACCATGTCCGCGTTGGCGAAGTTGAGGGCGATAAAATCGGCGGATTTTTCCTGCAGCACCGGAACGATAGCGTCTGTTACTTCATTGGCGCTCATTTCCGGTTTCAGGTCGTAGGTGGCCACTTTGGGCGATGGTATCATGATCCTGCGTTCGCCTTCAAATTCTTTTTCCCGGCCGCCGGAGAAGAAGAAGGAAACGTGCGGGTACTTTTCGGTTTCAGCGATACGTACCTGTGTATAGCCGTCTTTCGCCAGTACTTCGCCGAGGGTCATGTTCAGGTTATCGTTTTCGAAGATGACGTGTACGTTTTTATAGGTTTTATCGTATTCCGTCATGGTGGTGTAGTATACCTGCAGCGGCTTCATCCCGAAATCAGGGAATGCTTCCTGTGTGAGCACCTGGGTGATTTCGCGGCAGCGGTCCGTACGGAAGTTGAAGCACAGTACGGCGTCGCCATCCTGGATAGTGGCCAGGGGGGCGCCGGCTTCGTCCTGAACGATGATTGGTTTGATGAATTCGTCGGTAACGCCTTCTGCGTAGGAGGCTTTGATGGCGGTGAGCAGGTCGTGGGTGCCGGTGCCGGTACCATGTACCAGCGCATCGTAGGCCAGTTTCACGCGCTCCCAGCGTTTGTCCCTGTCCATGGCGTAATAGCGGCCGGTAACGGAGGCTATTTTACCGGTTGACTGCTGCAGGTGGGCCTGCAGGTCTTCCAGGAAGCCTAGTCCGCTTTTGGGATCGGTATCACGGCCGTCGGTGAAGGCGTGGATATATACTTTTTCCAGTCCCTGTGCTTTGGCGATGGAAGTAAGTGTTTTCAGGTGTTCAATATGCGAGTGTACGCCGCCGTTACTCACCAGCCCGATCAGGTGAAGGGGTTTGTTATTGTTTTTGGCGTGTGCCAGAGTGTCCAGCAGAACGGAGTTGGCAGCCAGTTCTCCGTCGCGGGCGGCTACGTTGATCCGTTGCAGTTCCTGGTATACGATCCTGCCGGCCCCGATGTTGAGGTGACCTACTTCAGAGTTGCCCATCTGGCCATCCGGTAAGCCTACGGCTTCTCCGCAGGTAACGAGGTTGCTGTGGGGGTATTTGTTATATAGGCTGCTAACAAAGGGAGTCTGTGCTTGTGCAATGGCGTCAGCGGTAGGCACTTTACCTTCGCCCCATCCATCCATAATTACGAGAATGGCTCTTTTCTTTTCCATATCCTGTCTGGTTAAGGTTAATGTTTTATTGATTTCAACTCGGGAGGTGAAAGTACTTATAATGCAGCTGAATACTTTCTAAATATTTTACAAAAATAAGGCTAATCCAAAAATTACGAATGCCAGGGTCGGTCATCTCGCATTTTGATAATCAGTTATTCGAATTAATTTGCATATTATTTTTGTCTTATTATTTACGTATTCATTGCTACCACGATGGTGTGATTTTGTTGAAATACAACGTGTTTGGCATAGTTTTAGCATTTAATTTGTGTTGATTAAGTTACTTTCTAATAAAAAAACTGACAATGAAGAAGCTATTGATTGTGCTGATGGTGTTGTTGGGAGGAATTATTTCAGCATTTGCGCTGTCGGCACGTTCAGAGGAGATTCTGGTGGGCGGACCGTTTGAAGATGTGGTAGGTGCTATCAAACAAGGCGACGTAAACAGCTTATCCCGTTACCTGGACAACAATGTTGAGATTAATATCAGTGGTAAAGCGAATGCTTACAGTAAAGCACAGGCAGAGATCATTCTGAAAGATTTCTTCTCCAAAAACCAGGTGAAATCCTTTGAACTGGTACACCAGGGAGGCGAAGCCTCCAAGTTCGGTATCGGTAATCTGAGCACCAGCGGAGGGAATTACCGCCTTTCGTTCTTCCTGCAGAAAAAGGGAGGGTCTATGGTCCTCAACGAACTAAGATTTGAGAATAAGTAAAATTGACCACATAAATTAATTGAAAAGGCCTGGGTGCCCCGCTATTAATTGCGGGGCACTTTTTATTTTTGTACCGGTTTCACGCAGAGAAAAGAAGAGAGCAAAGAGAATAAGCTCTCCGGGAAAACATAAACCATCGTCTTCCCGCTTTGCGTACTTTGCTTACTTAGCTCGCTTTGCGGGATTAAATTATGCACCTATGTTAGATGAAGCAGCGCTGAACGCGTTTATCAGAAGCGCCCTGGCAGAAGATATCGGAAATGGCGACCACTCCACGCTGGCCTGTATTCCGCCTACGGCCAAAGGAAAGGCGATATTAAAGATAAAGGAAAACGGCATCCTCGCCGGTATGGAGGTGGCGGCTGCCATCTTTAAATGGCTGGACATGCACGCGGTATTTACCCCGTTCAAAAAAGACGGTGATGCCATGGTAGCCGGTGAAACCGCTTTCGAAATTGAAGCGGCAGTACATACCCTGCTCATGGGAGAACGGCTGGTGCTCAACTGCATGCAGCGCATGAGCGGCATCGCTACCCTCACCCACCAATATGTGGAACTGCTGAAAGGTTATCATACCCGCATTCTCGATACCCGCAAAACCACGCCCAATTTCCGGATGCTGGAAAAGGAAGCTGTTCGTATAGGCGGTGGCGTTAATCACCGCATGGGCCTCTATGACATGGTGATGCTGAAAGACAACCACATCGATTTTGCCGGTGGCATCACCGCGGCGGTCAATAAAACCGTGGCCTACCTGGCAGAGCGGAAGCTACCGCTGAAAATAGAAGTCGAAACCCGCAACCTCGACGATGTAAAAGAAGTGCTGGCAGTGGGACAGGTAGACCGGATCATGCTGGACAACTTCACGCCTGAACAAATTACTGCCGCTTTGGCGTTAATTAACGGGAAAGTGGAAACAGAAGCCTCCGGCGGTATCAACCTCAGCACAATCCAGGCATATGCTGCCACCGGTGTGGATTTTATCTCTGTAGGCGCCATCATTCATCATGCTGTAAGTCTGGACCTGAGTCTGAAAGCGATTATATCTTAAAACAGTTCTTTTGAAGAAGATCCTTTTTATCATTAACCGCAAAGCGGGCACAGATCGTGAAAAACGATTGGAGGGGGCTATCAGCAGACATTTTCCGGCAAATCAGTTTGAGGTGAGCATCACCCATCTGGCGTACCTGGGGCATGGCGCCGATCTGGCCAGGGAAGCGGTGAAAAATGGCGTAGATACCGTTGTGGCCGTAGGTGGCGACGGATCTATCAATGAAATAGCCCAGGGCCTGGTAAACAGTAATACGGCTATGGCTATCCTGCCACTGGGCAGTGGCAACGGGCTCGCCCGTGCACTTAAAATACCGCTCGACGTAGATAAGGCGCTGCGGCTTATCGTGAACAATAAACAACGTCCTATTGACGTAGGTTATGCCAATGAGCATCTGTTCCTCAGCAACGCCGGTGTTGGCTTCGACGCGCTCATCGCGGAGCAGTTCAAACATACGAAGAAGAGAGGGCTGGCAGGTTACGCGAAACTGGTGCTCAAAAGCTTCAGCAGCTACAACCCTGAAGCCTATCACATCAGTATCGATGGCCGTCAGCTCGACGAAAAAGCATTCCTCCTGACGGTGGCCAACGGCAACCAGTTCGGATACGAGTTTAAACTGGCGCCGGGCGCCAGCGTCTTCGACGGGCAGCTGGACCTCTGCATCATGCCGCCTGTACGCTTCTATCATCTGCTGCCTGTCAGTTTTCATTCCCTGATGGGCAACATCGATAAAACACGCTATCTTAAACATTTCACCGGAAAGGAAATCACGATCCGCAGCAATTCCCTGCAATACCTGCAGGTAGATGGCGATGCCGTACCGATCAACGGTGACGGTTCAGTGCGGCTGTCTGTAAGACCCGCCGCCATCAAGGTAATCGTGAATGAATAACCGCTAAAATTTTGTGCAATGACAAAGAAAAAAAATAGCTCCGGCCACGGGATCGTATACTCTACCGATCCTAATTTTTCTTTTGAACCGGAACATACCGAAGAACAGGAAACCCTCTCCCCTGCTGAACAACAGCTAAGAGTGAAACTGGACACCAAACAACGCGCCGGTAAGGTAGTGACGCTGGTAGACGGTTTTATAGGGAAAGACGAAGACGTAGAGAAACTGGGTAAAGACCTGAAAACAAAATGCGGTACCGGCGGTAGCGTAAAAGATGGTCAGATACTGATCCAGGGCGATTATAAAGAGAAAGTGATCAAGTGGTTGCAGGACTGGGGCTATAAAAAAACGAAATAACGATTTCAAAATTTTTCGATTTACGATTTTTTGATTTTGAGAATTTGCCCGACATCTCCCCGAAATCAAAAAATCGTAAATCAAAAAATCTTACATGACTAGCGGTTTACCAGTTTCAGTGCGCCCTCACTGTATCTGGAGCCGGCAACACCGCCGTCTTTCAGGATGGCATTTATTTTTTCCAGATCAGCGCTGTTCAGCTGAACGTCTGCGGCAGCAGCATTTTCCTGTAAATATTTCCTGCGTTTGGTGCCGGGTATCGGTACGATATCTTCTCCCTGAGCCAGCAGCCATGCGAGAGAGAGCTGTGCGGAGGTGATCCCCTTCTCTTTCGCAAAGTTTTCCAGGGCAGTTACGGTTTGCAGGTTCTGCTCAAAATTGCCTTCCTGGAAGCGGGGCAGTGTTCTGCGGAAGTCTTTTGCTCCCAGCGTAGTGGCGTCTGTGATAGCGCCGGTGGCCATGCCTCTTCCCAGGGGGCTGTAGGCCACTAAAGAAATACCCAGTTCACGGGTGGTTTTCAGGATTTCTCCTTCCACATCTCTTGTAAACAGGGAGTATTCACTTTGTAATGCGGCGATCGGATGTACGGCATATGCTTTTTTGATGGAAGCGGCGCTGGCTTCAGAGAGGCCGAGGTAACGCACCTTGCCGGCTTTTACCAGGTCGGCCATGGCGCCTACGGTTTCTTCGATGGGCACGTTTTCATCCACCCGGTGTGCGTAATAAAGGTCGATCACGTCCACTTTCAGTCTTTTCAGGCTGTCTTCCACGGCCTGTTTCAGGTGTTTAGGAGAGCCGTCGAAATAAGTGGAGCCATCTTCTCTGTATCTGAAGCCGAATTTGGTAGCGAGAAATACTTTATCTCTTTTGGTAGCCAGTATTTTAGAGAGCAGGATTTCATTGGCGCCCTGCCCGTACATATCTGCGGTATCCCAGAAATTGATGCCGAGGTCCAGCGCCAGTTCCAGTGTTTTCAGAGACTCTTCTTCGTTAAAATCACCGTCATGGCCATAAGCAAAGGACATGCCCATGCAACCCAGTCCAATCGCTGATATTGATTCACCTGTTTTTCCAAGTTTTCTGTACTGCATATAGTTAAATTTTTATGATGTCAAAATTAACCAGCGGTAAGGGGACAGCAATTGTAGCAGGCAAAGTAATAATTGTAAAAATCAAAGTATTACTGCAGCCGGTAGATATGGGGCGACTGTCCGCTGTGGTTTTTGAAGAAATGGGTGAAGTTTCCCGGATCTTCAAAGCCGAGGCACCACGCTATTTCGGAGATCTGCCATTCGGTGTGGATCAATAGCAGTCTGGCTTCCAGCAGCAGGCGCATACGGATATGTTCGCTCACGGTGCGGCCGGTCGATTGTTTTACGCATGCGTTCAGGTGGTTGGGATGCGTATTGAGCTGAATGGCGAACTCCTTTGCTGTTTTCAGTTTCACCTGGTGATGGTTGTATTCAATGGGAAACTGTTTTTCCAGCATATCGGTAAAACGATGCGCGAGCAGCTGTGCGGCTGTTTGCGTTCTTTGCGGCGTGTACGCTTCCGTTGCCAGCCGTTTGCCTTCCAGCATCAGCAGGCGCAGATAAATGAGAATGGCCTCCTGCTTAAAAGCGGCGTTCTCATGGTATTCTTTCAGCAATTGCCGGAAAATGGACTGCAGGTAATCACATTGCTGCTGGTTGAGCTTAAAAACAGCCCTTGCGCCCAGCTGCAGCAGCGGGTGGTGGAGCAGGTCTTCGTGCGGTGAATGTACGGAGTCGAACAACAGATCGGTAAAGAGGCAGAAATAGCCTTCCTGCACCTCTGTAGCAGCTCTCCATGTTTTGATCTCATGCGGATTCAGGAACAGCAATGTGGGACCATCTATCTCATAGCGGTCTTCCCCCATGGTAAATATCCCTTTGCCTTTGCTGAAAAAGCTGATCTTATAATAGTCCCTTCTGCTGGCGATCACTTCGTCCACGCAGGGATACTCGGCCCGGTCATGTACGGCAAAGCTGCCTTTCAGCGGTGCTTTGGGTATCAGGTGCGGGGAGTACAGTTTTTCGGTGAAGTCCTCCATTCTTTGGAGCTGAATGGCGGGGGCTTTTTGAATAGGCATTACCAAATGTAACGGTTTCCCGATAATTTTTTATGGGTCAGATAGGGTAACTATGTTAAGTTTTTATACAGGTTAATACCTTCAAACCCTTTGCAGTGTTGTTAATAGTTATTAAACGCAACAAAGTTGCAAATTCATTTTTGATTTATTTCCGAAAATTTCACAATTTGTTAACGCCTTTATCAACCAAAATCTTGTTATCATCGATGCCTTGATGATCCCTTGTACAGAGCGTCCTGCCTGCAAAGTGGATAAGCAAGATACTAAAAGTTACCTGCGGAATGACTGTGCTTTTTAAAGGCAGTTTTCCGCTTTTTTTTTGCTGACAACATCATAGTAAGTCCCTGTCATTGATCAATCAAAATCATATTCCATGGAGCTGAGCCAGCGTCGTACTTCCCTGTTATTGCTCTTGTTGTTTCTGGCATTCAAAATAGCGTTTCAGTATACGGTGGTGAACCCTGGCTTTGAGCTGCATCGCGATGAGTACCTGCATTTGGACATGGGGTACCACCTGGCGGCGGGGTACTTATCGGTGCCACCTTTTACGGCGTTCAACTCCCTGCTGATCAGGTGGCTGGGTGGTGGTGAGTGGTGGGTGCGGTTTTTTCCTGCTTTGTATGGGGCACTGACCATGGTAGTGATATGGCGGATGGTGCGTTTCCTTGGCGGCGGACTGTATGCCCAGGCACTGGCCCTGTCGTTGTTCGTTTGTTCTGCTTTTTCCCGTTTAAATGTGCTGTACCAGCCTAATTCTTTTGATGTGCTGGTATGGACGCTGCTCTGTTGGCTGATGATGCGTTATCTGCAAAGCCAGCAGGGAAAATGGTTGTTATGGACGGGTGTGGTGGCTGGTATCGGGGTGCTCAATAAATATACGGTGGTGGTGTTGCTGGCAGGCTGGCTGGTGGCGCTGCTGTTGTCGTCTCACCGGCGTATTTTCCGGGAGAAGGCGCTTTACCTGGGAGCGCTGATAGCGCTGGTGCTGGCGGCGCCTAACCTGGTATGGCAGATACAGCAAGGTTTTCCGGTGCTGCATCATATGAAGGAGCTGGCAACCACGCAGCTGGTGCACGTGAACCGGATGGACTTTGCGGCGGACCAGTTTATCTTTTTCTTTGGCGGCGCCTTTCTCATTGTGGCGGCGTTTGTGGGATTATTTTTTTACTGGCCTTACCGGCTATATCGCGTTGTTTTACTGATGTATGTGCTGGTGATATTGCTGCTGATTTATATGCGGGCCAAGAGCTATTACGCGCTGGGGCTGTATCCGGTGTTGATCGCGTTTGGCAGCGCCTACTGGGAGCGTGTTTTCCGTAATGGCTGGAGCCGTTATCTGCGCATATTATGGCTGGCCGTTGTGGTGCTGCCTTTTGTATACCTGCTCAATGTCGTTTTCCCGGTGCTGAGTCCTGCGCAGATACAGGAGAAGTCGGCCAAATTTGCCGCCCTGGGCATGTTGCGGTGGGAAGACGGGAAAAACCATGCCTTGCCGCAGGATTTTGCGGACATGCTGGGCTGGCGGGAAACCGCGCAGCTGGCCATGGAGGCATGGCAACGGGTGCCGGAGCAGGACAGGAAAAACACGCTGGTCCTCTGCGAGAACTACGGTGAGGCAGGAGCGGTCAATTATTATAACCGCTGCCGGATGCCCGCAGCGGTATCATTCAATGCTGATTACGTGTACTGGTTCCCGCCGCTGGACTCCCTGCAATACATTGTGCTGGTAGGAGAATCGCCTTCCGAAGCTTATCGGCCGCTGATCGGGAAGATAGAAAAGGTGGGCTCGCTGGAGGATTCGCTGGCCCGCGAGTATGGCGCGCCGGTATACCTGTTGTCCGGCTTGTCGCCCCAGGTGCCGGTACTGCTGCGTAAGGCGGTGCAGGAGCGGCAGCGGAGCTATCACTGGAAGCAAGGACGGCAGTGATGGTAGGACGGAACATTATACGTTTCTATGCCGGCGGCCGCATTGTGGGCCGGCCAGGCTCCTGTTTGTAAATAACACCGGCGTTTATGCGGTTGATCGCTGCGGGACCGCTTCCCTCCTGGTGGCGTTGCGGGGCACCGTCCTGGTAACTGACATCAGCGGATGATCACTGGCTGTCGCCCGGGATTTTTCCCCCGTGGCCGTTAGCTCAGTACAAACTCCACTTCCCCGAAGCCCAGCCGGAGGATTTCCCCGTCTCTTTCGAGGCAGAGATGCCCGTCGGGCAGCACGTCGCGGATAATGCCCTGGAAAACGACGCCATCTTTCCGGTACAGGGCGGGTTGCTGCCAGCGAAACAGTTTGGCGGTGTATTCTGCCAATAGTGTATCAAGAGCGGACATCTGCAGTGTCCGGATGCGGGCATCGAGGCAGCGGCAAAGTTCCCGGGCCAGGGTGGCGGCGTCCCAATTTTTACCGGTAATCTGTTTAAGTGACACAGCGTTGGGCAGGTGTTCCGGAAACTTCCCCTGGTTCAGGTTGAGCCCGATGCCAATAATGGCATAATGCCACATATTACCCCTCAAAACGTTCTCTATTAGAATGCCTCCTGCCTTTCTGTCACGCCAGTAAATATCATTTGGCCATTTGATAACTGTTTCGTCGCCGGCATGGGCGGAGAGGAAATCGTGTGTGCCGAGGGCTACCGCCATGCTCAGCATGAACTGGCGGGAAAGCGGCAACATGGCTGGTTGCAGCGCTACGGAGAGGGCGATGATGTCGCCGGGCCGGGCTACCCATTGTTTCCCGCGGGTGCCTTTTCCGGCTGTCTGGTTGCTGGTAAACCAGGCTGTACCGGATGTCACCTGGCCTGAATTTACCTGCTCCATGGCATAGTTATTGGTGCTGTCAATTTCGTCTAATATATAAAACGGGTGTCCTACCACATGAACCTTTTTTAGTCTTAAAACAGCCGGAAAAGTAATTCATTTTATTATTTTCTTAACATTTGTAGGCCCTTGAGCATGATATTTCTGCACGTTATATTAGTGCTTGTTTAGTAACTTTGACAATTAAAGTTTATTTTTAACAAAAACGAGATTTATTGGCACCCTTAACCGTTCTGAGCACGAGGAAAAAGGCCCAAACGCGCCTGACCAGAGAAAGTGAAATTTTTACCACCATCATAAAAGCCATACAGGAAAAGAAGGGGGAAAATATCGTATCCCTGGATCTACGCCAGATTCCTGAAGCTGTGGCCGATTTCTTTGTAATATGTGAAGCCAATTCCAATACCCAGGTAAGAGCTATCGCCGATTTTGTTGCACACGAAGTGGAGCTGAAAGTAGGTGAAGCCCCTTATAAACACGAGGGCTTTACTGCTCAACAGTGGATACTGGTGGACTATGTGAATATTGTAGTGCATATATTCCAGCCGGAAACAAGGAAGTTCTATAATCTCGAGGAAATGTGGAGTGACGCCGACAGGATGGACCACAACGATGACTGAACAAAACAGTCGTGAAAGTATTAATTATTATATAAATATTCTGATTGTAATAAACATCCGTAAAGGAGCGTAAGATTATGGAAAAAGGAGGCAATAACTTCAACAAGGGTTCAGAGAAATCTCCGAAGAAAGGACCGAAGTTCAATATATACTGGGTATATGCCTTTATAGGTATCGCCCTGCTCGCAATGAACTTCCTCCCGGATTTCAGACCCTCTACCAAAGAGATCAGCTTCCAGGAGTTTCAGGTAAGTTATTTGAAACCTGGGGACGTAGATAAATTGGTTGTCGTAAACAAGAAATATGTAGAAGTCTACATAAAACAGGACAGTCTTAAACTGCCTAAATTCACGGAAGTAGCCAGAAGCCGTTTTGGCGGCGGCCTGAATCCGGGACCTCACTACCGCTTCTCTATTGGTAGCGAAGAGAGCTTCAAAAAAGATATCGACAAAGCCCAGGAAGGCGTACCGATGGAAAGCCAGGTAAAAATCTCCTATGACGAACGTCAAAGCTGGTTTGAACCTATCTTCCAGTTGCTGCTGCCTATCATCCTGATCATTGGCCTGTGGGTATTGCTGATGCGTAAAATGGGCGGCCCTGCCGGTGGTAGCGGTGGCCCGGGTGGTATCTTCAATATCGGCAAGTCCAAAGCTACTTTGTTTGATAAAGGCACCCGCGTGAACATCACGTTCAACGATGTGGCCGGTCTGGACGAGGCGAAGGTGGAAGTGATGGAAATCGTGGACTTCCTGAAAAATCCGAAGAAATACACCTCCCTGGGTGGTAAAATACCGAAAGGCGCCCTGCTGGTAGGCCCTCCGGGTACAGGTAAAACCCTGCTGGCGAAAGCGATGGCAGGCGAAGCACAGGTACCTTTCTTCTCCATGTCCGGTTCTGATTTCGTGGAACTGTTCGTGGGGGTAGGCGCCAGCCGCGTACGTGACCTCTTCAAACAGGCCCGCGAAAAAGCACCTTGTATCATCTTCATCGATGAAATTGATGCGATCGGCCGCGCCAGAGGTAAAAATGTCATGATGAGCAACGACGAAAGGGAAAACACCCTCAACCAGCTGCTCGTGGAAATGGACGGTTTCGGTACCGACAGCGGTATCATCATCCTCGCGGCCACTAACCGCCCGGATGTGCTGGACAGCGCCCTGCTGCGCCCCGGCCGTTTTGACCGCCAGATCTCCATTGACAAACCAGACCTGGCCGGAAGGGAAACCATTTTCGAAGTACACTTAAAGCCGATCAAAACATCCCCTAACCTGGATGTGAAGAAACTGGCCTCCATGACGCCCGGTTTCGCCGGCGCCGATATCGCCAACGTATGTAACGAAGCAGCCCTGATCGCTGCCCGTAAAGGCAAAACACAGGTGGAGATGGAAGACTTCAACGATGCTATCGATCGTGTGATCGGTGGTCTCGAAAAGAAAAACAAAATCATCTCCCCGGAAGAAAAAGAAGTCATCGCTTATCACGAAGCCGGACATGCTATCTGCGGATGGTACCTCGAACACGCTAACCCGCTGGTGAAAGTGACCATCGTGCCCCGCGGCGTGGCTGCGCTCGGATACGCACAATATCTGCCGAAAGAACAATACCTGTACAATACCGAACAGCTGCTCGACGATATCTGCATGACCCTTGGCGGCCGCGCAGTGGAAGAACTGGTATTCGGTAAAATATCCACCGGCGCGCAAAATGACCTGCAGGTGATTACCCGCATGGCCTATGCAATGGTGACCGTATACGGTATGAACGATAAAATAGGCAACGTGTCTTTCTATGATCCGAACAGCGATCAGTCTTTCACCAAACCGTACTCCGAAGAAACATCCCGGTTGATCGACGAAGAGGTGAGAAAACTGATTGACGCGGCTTATGTGAGGACCAAAAACCTGCTGACCGAAAGAATGGAACAGGTGAAAACCCTCGCGAAGGAACTGCTGGAAAAAGAAGTTTTATACCAGTCCGACCTGGAAAGGCTGATCGGTAAACGTCCTTACGACGTTCCGAGAGAACATCACCTGGGTAAAGAAGGCATGACGACTGACGGTGTACATCCGACAGACATCATCAACCCTTCTCCTTCACCTGCTAATGCATAATTTTTGATATGAAGATTTCTCCTGCCAAGGAAAATATTCTGAAGAGAGTACGGAATGCGTTAAGCCAGCCAGTACAGTTGCCCTTCCCCAATTCGGAGGGCAACTCCGCTGTTTTTAAGACAGACAACGAAGGGCTGGAGCTGAGGTTTGCGGAAGAATTTACAAGGTTACAGGGGAAATTTGTTTTCTGTACCGGCAAAGCAGAACTGATCGAAAACCTGCGATTGCTGTCTGATAATAAGGAATGGCGGAATGTATACTGCCAGACGCCTTCCCTGCAAAAACTGATAGGCAAAAATGACCTGCCTACGTTAAACCAGGGAAACATACATGAAGCAGACGCCGCTATCACGGACTGTGAATACCTGGTAGCCCGCACCGGAACAGTGGTGCTCAGCGCCGCTCAACCCAGCGGACGGGTAGTGCCGGTTTACGCACCCGTTCACATTATGGTGGCTTATACCCACCAGCTGGTGTTTGACCTGAAAGATGCTTTCAACAGACTGAAAGACAAATACGGCAATGACCTGCCTTCTGCGATATCCTTTGCTACAGGGCCCAGCCGTACGGCAGACATCGAAAAAACACTGGTGGTGGGCATCCACGGACCAAAAGAAGTATACGTATTTTTAGTAGACGAATAAATCATCAGCAGTAGCCTTCCGCTTACAGGTTTTAACAGAACAGCCCGTTCTCTGAAAACCATATGCGGAAGGCTATATGTTTGAGGGATAACGCACATTGTCACATGGAAATTCCTTTACCCGCCAATAAGAAAATATACTTTGCTTCCGACTTTCATCTCGGAGCGCCCAACATGACTGCCAGCAGGGAGCGGGAAAAGCTCATTGTGCAATGGCTGGAAATGGTGGAAAAAGATGCTGCGCATATTTTCCTGGTAGGGGACCTTTTCGATTTCTGGTTTGAATATAAACATGTGATCCCCAAAGGATATACCCGGCTGCTGGGCAAACTGGCAGACCTTACCGACAAAGGCATTGGTATATCCGTATTTATCGGTAATCATGATATGTGGATGGATGGTTACTTTGAAGAGGAGCTGAACATCCCGGTTTATTACGAGCCGCAGGTATTTACCATCGGTGGTAAAAAGTTCTACATCGGCCATGGCGACGGGCTCGGTCCCGGCGATCATGGATACAAATTTCTCAAAAAAATATTCCGTAACCCGGTATGCCGCTGGTTGTTTTCCTGCATTCATCCGGTAATGGGCATTTCCCTGGCCAACTATTTCAGCCGTAAAAGCCGCGCTGCTACGGGCCAGGAGCTGGAACATTTCATCGGAGAAGACCAGGAATGGCTGGCTATCTACAGCCGTGAGGTGTTGCAGCGGGAACACTTCGACTATTTTATTTTCGGTCACCGCCATCTGCCGCTGGATCTGCGCGTGGGGCCCGACAGCCGGTACATCAATCTCGGTGAATGGCTGAATTATACTTCCTATGCCGTTTTCGACGGCGCTACTACCACGCTGGAATTTTTTACGGAAGCGGGTGCCGCCCTGGTGCAATCAGGCGTCCAGGATCTCGTGCAGGATCGGCGGTGAGTGAAGCTCTGTGAAATCCGGCATATGCAGCCGGAGGAAATCCAGGTAAGCGTATAATAATTTCCTTCTTTTTTCTTTTGTCATGTGGATGGCTGCCAGCTGCGGTACTTCGTTGCACTGGAACAGCCGGTCGGTCAGTTCACTGTACTCCGGATCCAGGTGGTCAGTATGGTGCGGCGGCAAGTCAGAAAACGTTCCCTCCTGCAAATCCAGGTAGGGAGTATACTCCGAGAAATGGCCATTGAGCCGGAAGCCGAGAAACGCCGCCAGTTTCAGCGTGTAATACAGCGGCAGGTTGGCGATGACCGCCGTAGGCGACCCGTCCAGCAGCTGCAGGGTATTTTCGGTGAAGTAATACAGGTCCAGGTGTTGTTCCGGTTGCTTCAGGCTTTTCTGCAGCAGCTCTATAAGATAGAGGGCAATGGTATTTTTCACCACGTTGTAGTGCAGGGAAGTGTAGATATAGCCCATCTTGAATTCGGTGATACGCTGGAGGTTTTTGATCTCCTGGTGATACACCACGAGTTCAAGGATATTGCCGGGTTGGAGCAGGTTGCCTTTGGCCGCTTTGGGTTTGGATGACCGCACGCCGTTTACAATATAGGACTGGAGGCCGAACAACTCCGTGAAGATGCCTACGATCACGCTCGTGTCGCCATATTTCACCGTACGTAATACTATGCCGCGTGTTTTGTGAAGCAACTGTCTGTGTTTTAAGGATGCTGCAGGAATAAAGTTGCAATTTAGGGCAAACAAATGTAATTCATCTGCCGGCGGCGGGTTAGCTAATGGGGATTTTAACTACCTTTACGCCATTTAACAAATTGAAAAATCCTTATGTGGCAACGCTTAGCCGGCTTTGTGCTAAAATTCCGATTACCGCTCCTACTCCTGTTACTGGTCGCCACCGGCGTAATGGCCTATTTTGCCTCCAAGGTGCAGATGTCTTACGACTACGTAGCGACCATACCGCATGATAACTCTAAATTCCTGGAATACCAGGAGTTTAAGAAGAAGTTTGGCGGCGATGGCAATATGCTGGTGCTGGGCGTACAGACCGATAAATTTTTTCAGGCGGATTTTTTCCGCGATTACCTGCAGCTGAATCATGACCTGAAAAAAATCAGCGCCGTAGAGAATATCCTGAGCGTGCCGCTGGCCATCAACCTGGTGAAGAATGACAGTACCCAGAAACTGGAGGCCGGCCTGTTGTTTAAAGACAGTAGTTATACACAGCCACAGATCGACAGCCTGGCGGGTGTTTTCAGGACGTTGCTGTTTTACAAGGGGTTGCTTTACAATCCGGACTCGAAGGCCTATATGATGGCCATATACGTGAATAAAGACGTTTTTAACTCTCCCGCGCGTACAGCCGTTGTGGCGGAAATCACCAAACTGGCCAAAGCTTTTGAAGACAAGCATCATACAGAAGTGCACCTGAGCGGTCTTCCGCTGATTCGTACGGTCATGGCCGTTAAAGTAGCGGATGAGCTGAAGCTTTTCCTCAAGATATCTTTCCTGCTGACGGGGCTGATCCTGTTTTTATTTTTCCGCTCTTTTGGCGCTGTACTGATGTCGATGGTGGTGGTGGCCATTGGCGTAGTGTGGTCTGTGGCCACGATTGTGCTGATGGGTTACAAGATCACTTTACTGACAGGGTTGATCCCTTCGTTGATTGTGGTGATCGGCATTCCCAACTGCGTTTATTTCCTCAGTAAGTACCATACAGAATATGCGCGTCATGGCAACAAGACCAAGGCGCTGGTGCGGATGATCCAGCGGATGGGGATTGTAACCCTGTTTACCAACCTGACCGCTGCCATCGGTTTTGGCGTGTTTTGTTTTACCAACAGCGCAATTCTCAAGGAATTTGGCGTGGTAGCGGGGTTGAACATTATGTTCATCTTCCTGATCTCTTTCATTTTCCTGCCATCTGTATTAAGTTTCCTGCCGCCGCCGAAGACCAAACATATCAACTACCTGGAGAATGGTTTCCTGGGCAAAATGCTGGATTTCCTGACAACATTGGTGTTTAAGTACCGCAAGCCGGTATATTTTGTCACCGCAGCGCTGGTCATTGCGGCGCTGGTGGGCATGGGCCGGTTGAAGTCTGTGGGATACATGCTGGATGATATTCCGAAGACCGACAAGTTGTATACCGACCTGAAATTTTTTGAGCAGAATTTTAAAGGGGTGATGCCGCTGGAAATAGCGGTAGACACCAAACGTAAGAATGGTGTGATTAACCTGCAGACGCTTAACAAGCTGGACGAGCTGACGAAGCTGATAGCGGACCAGCCTGATTTTGCACGGCCTTTATCCGTTGTGGAAGGTATTAAGTTTGCGAAGCAGGCGTATTATAACGGGGACAGCTCCAACTATGCGGTGCCCAACTCGTTTGACCTGGGTTTCCTGGCGCCTTATCTCCGGATGAAATCGGCCAATACGGCCAGCGGGTCGGCGACTACCTTTGCCAAGCTGGTAGCTTCTTTTATGGACAGCACCAAGCAGGTGGCGCGCGTGAGTGTAAATATGAAAGACGTAGGGTCCCAGCGCCTGCCGGTACTGATGGACTCGCTGGAGCCGAAGGTGACAGCTATTTTCGACACCGCGCATTACAAGGTGACCTTTACCGGTACCAGTGTTATTTTCCAGGAGGGTACGCGTTTCATTATCAACGGGTTGACAGAAAGTATCCTGCTGGCCTTTGTGTTGATCATGGTATGTATGCTGTACCTGTTCCGTTCCTGGCGGATGCTGATCATCTCCCTGATCCCGAATATTATCCCGCTGGTGGTAACTGCCGGTGTAATGGGCTGGGTGGGCGTAGCGCTAAAGCCTTCCACGGTATTGGTGTTCAGCGTGGCTTTGGGTATAGCCATCGACGTTACTATCCGTTTCCTGGTGAATTTCAAGCAGGAGTTGCCGCGGCATAACCTGGACATATCCGCTACCGTGAAGCAGACGATCCATGAAACGGGGTTGAGCATTATTTACACCTCGATGATCCTGTTTGCCGGATTTATGATTTTCAGTTTCTCTGAGTTCGGGGGTACCAAGGCATTGGGATGGCTGACGTCTCTGACGCTGGTGGTGGCGATGATCACCAACCTGACGATCTTGCCGGCGTTGTTGTTGTGGATGGAAAAGGCGTTGTTAAAAAAGGCGCGTAAGAAGGAGTTGTGGAAACCGCTGGATGAGGAGGCGGACATTGAAATGTCCAAATTGGGCGTCGACGACATAGAATAAATTTTTTTAATATAAAGTGCAAAGCAGCAGGGAAGCCAAAGTATTTAAAGCTGGCGTCCTTGCTGCTTTGCGCTTTTTGTGCCCTATGCTAAACAAATTCTTTTTTTTAGCTAAAATGGACAAAAAAAGGCCTTAAAATAATCTAGTGGGCAGCATTCAAATACCCTTATCGCCGCTTGTATAAAAGCTGTGTATATACCGGATAAAAAATAAGAGGTTTATAATGCCATTCTAACCACTAGTTCATGAAAAACAAGTACTTAAAAGGTGCTCATTTATCTGAGCGCAAGTTTAAGGAGATCCTGCGGCTGTTCGCCGATGATCTCACTGCGACGCAGATCGCGGATATCAGCGGAGTAAGCAGAGTAACGATTAACAGTTACCTGAAAAAGCTTAGAAACCAGATAGCCCGTTTTTGCGAGGCGCAGCATCCAGTGCCGGTTCCGGTCGTAGCCTACGACAGCCGGCAGGTTGAGACCCAGACAGACCACGACGGCGACACGCTGGTGGCTGTCAAACCCGAAGTAGACCGTCTTGTAAAGCCGGTTATTTTTGGTATCTGCAGAATTGCTGACCGGTTGCACACCGAAATTTTACCTGATGTAAGCAGACCTATGATCCATGCCGCCACGCGCGGCCGTTCCGTGTTGGAAACACTGGATACTACAGAGCGTTTGCGTCGGTTTAACGGCGTGGTGGACCTCGGCCAGTACCGTTTGTACAGGTTGGGTAATTCAACAACAGATACCGTTAACGGCGGCCCGTTAATGGATGACGTAGATGCATTCTGGGGGCTTACCAAGCACCGCCTGGCCAAGTTCAAGGGATTGAACCGTAATACGGCCTACCTGCATCTGAAAGAATGTGAATACAGGTTCAATCATCGTAATGATGACCTGTACAGTGTGCTGCTGGAATTGTTAAAAAATTACCCGCTCACCCTGTCCTGATAACTTTATTTGTCCCACCAACCGGTGGGACAACATTTATTTCGATTTAGATTTTGTTTGATAAGTGCAAGTGGTAATCTTGCCGCTTGTTTATTTTCATATATATACATATTTTTTTAAAACGAAATAAGTTAACGTCGTGTTAAAAAAATGTTATCCGATTGTTATAGCCAACTTTTCCAGCTTAATTTTTTGTTAATAAAAACTATATTTACAGCTGGTTGAAAAATTGTTAAGGAAACTGCTTATGGGAAAGAAGTTGACTACTTCTTCGAGCGATTTATTGAATAAATCGCAAGGGAATTGGTTGATTTTTTACGAATATGTTACTGTAATCACGCGTAATCACACCTGCTGGCTTTAGTTCTCCACGCATTATATCAACTTTATTTACGACACGGAAACCAAATGAATTGGGGCGAAAGGCCTTGATATAGATTAGTATTTTTTGAAGGTTAAAAACTAGGAAACAAAATCATGCTTATGAGGAAAGTATTATTTCTCCTCCTGGCCGTGCTGTGCGTGGTCGGCCAGGCTTTTGCGCAAAGTCGCAGCATAACGGGGAAAGTTACCGACGGGAAAGACGGATCTCCTATACCTGGCGCAACCATCCAGGTAAAAGGTACCACCAGAGGTACTGCCACCACTCCCGACGGTGCATTCAGCCTGCAGGTATCTGCGAACGATGTATTAGTAGTTTCATTTGTCGGCTATGAAAAGAAAGAAGTGCCGGTAGGCGCAGCCACCACGCTTAAAGTATCATTGTCTGCCGATTCCAAGAACCTGGACGAAGTAGTAGTGACCGGCTACACCCTGGAGAAAAAAGCAAACTCCACTATCGCCGCTTCCACTATCACCGGCGCCAAAGTGAACAACATCTCCCTGCCGGATGTAAACCAGATGCTGCAGGGTAATGCACCTGGCCTTTCTGTATCGACCAACTCCGGCCAGCCTGGTTCCAAAACGGAAGTAAGGGTACGCGGTGTAGGTTCTGTATCTGCTGGTACCAGCCCACTGTATGTACTGGATGGTATCATCATGTCTTCCGGTGATTTCACGCAGAACACCCCCTCTCAGGACATTCTCTCCAGCCTGAACCCTGCCGATATTGAAAATATCACTGTTTTGAAAGATGCGGCTGCTACAGCGCTCTACGGCTCCCGTGGTTCCAACGGCGTGGTAGTTATCACTACCAAAACCGGTAAAAAAGGCCAGAGCAGAATTAACTTCAACGGTAAATTTGGTTTCCAGAACCTGGCGAAGAAAATTCCCATGATGAATGCCACTGAGCTGCTGCAATTCCAGCGCGAAGGTCTGGCCAACGTACTCAACACAAACGGCACCAGGAAATATACGGATGCTGATATTCAGAAATTCCGTCCTGACCATTTGGCTGACTACAATACAGACTGGATGGACCTGGCTTTCCGTACCGGTAAAACCCAGTCCTATGGTATCAATGCCAGCGGCGGTAACGAAAAAACCACCTTCTACGCTTCCGGCGACTACTTCAAACAGGATGGTATCCTGATTGGTAGCAGCTTTAGCCGCTATTCCGGTCGTTTAAACGTAGATCACAAGTTCAACGACAAATTCGACCTGAGCGTGAAAATGAGCGGTAGCTATACCGATCAGGCGAGCGCTGGTCAGGGTAACTCCTACTCTTCTCCGCTGATGGGCGCCCTCACACAGGTTCCCTGGATTCCGGCGAAAGACGAAAACGGTAATCCCTATATCGGTTATGTTGGCGGTCAGCCTGGTTCTCCTACCTGGCCTGGCGTTGCTGATATTCCGGATTCATGGCGTCCGACACTGCAGGGCGGTAACTTCCTCCATACTGTAGCCAACAACTACCGTAAAAACAATAACACACAGACGATCTTCAATGCAGCCCTGGGTTACAACATCATTGACGGTCTGCGCCTGGTAGTAAAAGGGAATGCAGAACTGACCAATATCCGTGAGAAACAATGGACTGCACCGAACTCCTACGATGGCCGTAACTATGGCGGTTATCTGTATAACGGTTCAGCTTTCATGGGCCTGTACACTGCTCAGCAGTTGCTGACTTACAACTTCAGCATCAATAAAGATCACAACTTCCGCCTGTTGGCCGGTAACGAATACTCTTACCAGAACAGGTCTTACTCCCTGTATGCGAAAAACGGTTTCCCCGGCAATCAGCTGCAGGTGCCTGATGTAGGCGCTAACCTGTTTGACGGTTCCGGCAATGAAACGGCTTATGCTTTCCAGGGCCTGATCGGTAAAGCAGACTACGACTATAAATCCAAATACTTCCTGAGCGCCAGCTACAGAAGAGACGGTTCTTCCCGTTTCCCTAAAGATGCCCGCTATGGTAACTTCTACTCTGTAGGTGCTGCATGGCGTATTACAGAAGAAGAATTTGCCAAAAACATTTCCTGGCTGAACGACCTGAAACTGCGTTCCAGCTATGGTATCATGGGTAACGCAGAAGGGCTGGGCTTATATCCTGACTTCCCTTTCCGTGCGCTGTACAGCCTTTCCGGTGCTTACCTGGGTGAAACAGCAGGATTTGCCAATCAACCGGGCAACCCTAACCTGAGCTGGGAAAAACAAAACCTGTTCGACGTAGGGCTGGACTTCAGCGTGCTGAATCGTCGTGTGTATGGTAGCGTTGGTTTCTATGACAAACGTTCTTCTGCCTTGCTGATGGAACTGCCATTGTCTATGACCACTGGTTTTGAAGCGATCAACATGAACGTTGGCAAAATGATGAACCAGGGCTTCGAAGTAAGCATCGGTGGTATCCCGGTAGCGACTAAAAACTTTACCTGGTCTTCCGACGTGAACTTTGCTACCCTGCGTAACAAAGTGCTGGACCTGGGTGGCCAGAACGCTATCCCTGCCGGTACCAGACAACGTATTGAAGTAGGCAGAGCTATTGGTTCCTGGTATATGCCGGTATGGTACGGTGTAGATCCGCAGACTGGTAACCCGCTCTGGGTTGGCAACGACGGTAAACCTACCACCAGCTACCTGGAAGCGCAGGGCAACAGGCAATTTGTAGGTCAGGCTTTGCCTAAGATCACCGGCGGCTGGACCAACAAAATCAATTATAAGGAATTTGACCTGTCTGTGCTGATCACCTTCAGCGCTGGCAACAAAGCATACAACTCCAACCGTGCCAACCTGGAAAGCGACGGTGGTAACACCCGCAACCAGGCAAGAGATGCCATGGACCACTGGCAGAAACCCGGCGATATCTCCGACAGGCCGAAAGTAATATTCGGTGGCGCTGGTGCAAACGCTGGTAACCAATCATCTACCCGTTACCTGGAAAGCCTGGATTATGCCAGAATCAGGAACCTCACCCTGGGTTACACACTGCCCAAAAAACTGCTGACTAATATGAAGCTGCAGTCCCTGCGTGTATATGCACAGGCTGAGAACCTGTTTACGCTCACTGGTTATAAAGGATGGGACCCGGATATCAACACCAACCCAATCCCTCCCACCAGCACTGCTTCTCCTGCTGTAAACAACGCGGGTACTGACTTTTATCGTTATCCTACTTCCCGTGTGTTCACATTTGGTGTTAGTGTAGGCTTGTAATTGAAGAAGTTGATTAACAAAAATCTTGGTTAAATTATGAAATATTCAAAACTTTCTATACTTGCGCTGACTGCCGTTACTACGTTCTCTGCTTGTAATTCCAAGCTGGACATCGTTCCCGGCAATGCGTTGGATGATAAAGATGCAGTTACCGAAGCGAATGTGCGTATCCTGGCCAACGGCCTGTACGAGCGCGCTCAGGAGCTGGAGTATTATGGTCGTGACTTCAACGTGGTGACTGACGTTACCGGCAATGATATGAAGATTACTGCCGCTAACTCTAACCGGTTTACGCTCGAGTTTAAATACACTTTCACGCCGCTTTCTTCCGCACAAAGCAAGACCTGGCTGAATGCCTACCGTGTAGCTAATCAGGCAAGCGTGATCATTGACAAACTGCCGGAAACGGCTGCCACCAAACCGTACAAAGGCGAGGCATATTTTATGCGTGCTTTGGCACATTTTGACCTGGCGAGAAGATTTACCCGTCCGTATTCCCAGATGCAGACCAAAGCTGGCGATGCTAACACCGGTGTGCCGCTGGCTGTGAAAGCAGTAGATAATCCTGCTACTTTCAAACCTTCCCGTGCTACGCTGAAAGAAACGTATGCTGCGATCATCAGCGACCTGAAAGCTGCCAAAGGAATGGCGCCTACCGCCGGTTCCAAAACAGAGGCTGTTTTCCGCGCTTCCAAAGAAGCGGCATCTGCGCTGCTGACCCGTGCTTATCTCTACGTCGGTGATACTACGAAGTCTGCGGACCCTAACTGGCAGCTGGTGATTGATGAAGCTACTCCGCTGATCAATGCTTTCCCGCTGTGGGGTGATGCTAATTATCTGGCTAACTATACTACTAACTCTGCTACTTCTGAAGATATCTTTAGCCTGCGTTTCCTGACGCCTGAGAACAGAGGGGCAGATAACTTTGGTAATATTTACCTGCCTAACGACGGTACTTCTACCAGTGGATATGGTGATGTGCGCTTAACGGAGAGCTTTATGGCACTGTTGGATGCTGCCGACTACCGTACATCTATGGTGAAAAATTTCTCCGGTAATAACTATATGATGAAGTGGGTAGGTAATGGTCTTGGCCTGACAGGCATGTCCAATGTGAAGATACTGCGTATCAGTGAAGTGTTGCTGAATCGTGCCGAAGCGTACATGCGTAAAGGCGATCTGCAAATGGCAGTGGCTGACCTTAACAACCTGCGTCAGCACCGTGGCCTGGCTGCTATTACAGCTGCTGATCTTGGTGCCGTAAGGGCTGAGCTGATTAAGCAACGCAGACTGGAGCTGGTAGGTGAAGGTTTTGCAGCGACTGATCTGTTCAGGCTGGGTGGTGTACGTCACGTAGGTGATGCCGATGCATTACTGCAGAATGACGTGTTGCCCACCGATCCCCGTGTAGCATTCCCTATCTCTCAAATTGAGATTGATGCTAACCCGAACATCGTACAGAACCCGGGTTATAATAAATAGTTGCAGCATTCACTGTTGCGAAAGGGGCGCCCAAACGGGCGTCCCTTTTTTATATTAGTCAGGTTTGGTGTCCTTACAAAATGCCCACATCTTCCCCCGCCCATCTGTAAAAAATTTCTTTTATGCAGATTTCTTCTTATTTGGTTAAAAAAAATGTATTTCTTCCGCTACATTTTTCTCAACATTTCCAAATGTCTCCCTGTTATCTAGTTGTTATTTAACGAATATTTATATACCCTCATATAGCAAAATATCTGAAATCATCTGATATTATTTTAACCAATACTGATAATATATCATCTTTTTTTGTCGTAATTTAACTGGGTTAACTTCTATTTATTTAGTCAATCAAAACAAGTCGCTTATGAAAAAAGAGCTACTACTATGGCTGTTCGTGTGCAGCAGCGTTCTCAGCGCAGTAGCCCAGACACGAACGATCAGCGGAAAAGTTACGGATGCAAAAGACGGCTCTGCCCTTCCCGGGGTTACAGTAGTGATCAAAGGCACTACCAAGGGTGTGTTTACATCCGGTGACGGTACTTACAAGCTGAATAATGTGACCAGTGGCACCACACTCGTGTTTTCCTTCGTAGGTTATCTGACGAAGGAAGTTCCCGTTGGGCCGGGAAATGAAGTTGACGTAGCCCTGGATGCAGATAAAAAACAATTGGGAGAAGTGGTGGTGACAGCCGTGGGATTAAAGCGTAACGAGGCTTCGCTGGGTTATTCCGTATCCACGGTAAAGCCGGACCAGCTGGTGCAGAAGTCGGAACCGGATATGTTGAAAGGGCTGCAGGGTAAAGTGGCCGGTGTAGACATCAGGACCTCGCAAGGTACGCCTGGCGCTGCTACCCGCATTAATATCCGTGGTAACACTTCCTTTTACGGAAGTAATCAGCCGTTGATCGTAGTAGATGGGATTCCTTACAATAACGACCAGGTAACTACCTCCAGCCAGACATCGGGCGGTGGTGCTTATTCCAGCGGTCTTTCATCCCTTGACCCCAATGATATTGCTTCCATGACAGTATTGAAAGGCGCAGCGGCAGCAGCGCTTTATGGTTCGAGGGCCTCCAACGGTGCGATCATTATTACCACCAAATCCGGCAGCGCCAATATGGGCAAACGGAAAACGGAAGTCACCTACTCTTCTTCCCTTTCCATGGAAAACGTAGCCAATCTGCCGAAGTACCAGAATGAATTTGGGGCCGGCAGCCGCTTTGTTTACTCCAATGCCAACGGTTCCTGGGGACCGAAATTCGGTACGCTGGATTCCATCCCGGCGTGGCCCGATTACCTGGCCGCATTCCCGGAACTCTTTCCCGCTTCCGGTAACATTGCCTACCGGGCTGTCCCTAATAACGTAAAGGACCTGTTCCGTACCGGTTTCATTACAGAAAACTCCATCGGCGTCAATGGCGGCAATGAAAAATCTGCGCTTAGCGCCACGGCGTCTTACCTGAGCCAGGATGGTTATGTGCCTCACTCCTTCTTCAACAGGGGCAACCTGTCTATTGGCGGGGTAACGCGGCTGACCAACGGGCTTACCGTCAACGGTAACTTCAGCTACAGCACCAGCAACCAGGGAGGTAGTATTTTTGGGGAGAACCAGGTGTCGGGCGCTACTTCTTCATTCGCCCGTAACCTTTTCCTTGCCAGAAACTGGAATATTGCCGGGCTTCCTTTTGAAGATATCGAAGGCAATCCGGTATCCACCAATAAACAGCAATATGACAACCCCCTCTGGGCGTTTAAGCATAATACCATCAGCACTGCTACGGACCGGTATGTGGCCGGTTTAAAACTGAACTACGAAGTGCTGCCCTGGTTCAACCTCGGTTACCAGATCGGTGTAAATCAAAATTCCTTCCTGCGTAAAGAAGTAGTGGAAATAGGTTCCAGAGGTGCGGAAGGCGCCGGCCAGATCGTGCAGCAGAACTATCGTTTTACCGAAATAGAATCCAACCTCATCGGAACGTTTACCCCTAAACTGAAAAACGAAGACTTCGGCCTGAAAGTGCTGGCAGGGCATAACGTCAACCAGCGTACGACCAAGTCACAAATCAATACAGGTAAGGCGATTATCGTTCCCGGGATATACACTATGCTAAACACCAAAACGGTGATCCCGACAGAGGATGTTTTTATACAGCGCAGGCTGTGGGGTGTTTTCGGAGAGGTGGACCTGGACTATAAAAAATGGTTGTTCCTGATACTGACAGGCAGGAACGACTGGTCTTCCACATTACCCTCCAATAACAGGAGCTACTTTTATCCCAGCGTCGCCGCCTCTTTCATCTTCACAGATGCGCTGAAGATGAACAGCAAAGTGCTGACCTTTGGTAAACTGCGTGCCAGCTGGGCCAAGGTGGGCAGGGATGCAGACCCTTATCAGCTGGCTAATATCTTCAGGGTTAACCCTGCGTTCCTGGGGCAACCTGGTGTGATGCAGGACCCTGCAGCGGGTAATCCCAATCTGAAGCCTGAGTTTACGCAGGACTTTGAAGTAGGCGCCAATCTTGAATTTTATGATCGAAGGGTAACGCTGGACTTCGCCTGGTACAACAGGGTGTCTACCAACCAGATTGCACCTTTAACTCTGCCGCCTTCTTCCGGTTTTGGACAGGTAATCGATAACTATGGTAAGCTGACCAATAAAGGGATTGAAATCGATCTGAACGTGATGCCTGTTCGCAATGAAAACCTGACCTGGAATATACATGGTATTTTCACGAGGAACAGAAGCGTGGTGAAGGAGCTGAAGCCCGGTGTTATCAGGCTGCCGCTGGCAGGTGTGCTGGATGAGATGTCTCCTTACCTCGAAGCAGGTAAACCATATGGTTATCTGCGGGGTACCGCTAACGTCAGGGATGCAGATGGAAGCCTGCTGATAGACCCCACCAATGGATACCTGATCCGCGATCCTAACCAGCGGATGGTGGGGGATCCCAATCCCGACTTCAAAGCGGGTTTAGGTACCACGCTGAACTACAAAGGATTTTTCCTGAATGCACTGTTTGATCTGACAAGAGGCGGTGACATTTATTCAGTAACCGTCAGCTCTTTGCTCGGACGTGGTGTTACTAAAGATACCCGTGCAGAAGCGCGTGAAAATGTATATGTTATTCCCGGCTATTATGGTGATGTGAACTCCGGAGCCCCCTTGCTGGATGATAAGGGTAACAGGATTCCTAACCAAACGGCCATCAGTCTTTTTGAAATGTTCTTCGGTGAAACTTTTGCCATCAACTCTGCAACGGAATGGAACGTGTACGACGCCACCGTCTATACTTTCCGTGAGCTGACCGTGGGATATGACTTTCCCAAAAAATGGTTCGGTAAAACGCCGATAGGGGCGCTCACGCTTACACTGACAGGCAGGAACCTCTGGTACTATGCGCCAAACCTTCCTAAATATACCCGGTTTAATCCGGAAGTAGGCAGTTTTGGCTCTACCAACGTACAGGGTATAGAATTGTCCGGCGCACCTACTACCAGGCGTTATGGCGTGAACCTGAAAGTGACGTTCTAGTTTATCACGAAAAAAAAGAACCGATGAAAAAACTAAGCAGAATAATTTTGGTGACCCTCGTTATGATAACGGGATGTACAAAAGGGTTCCTGGATATAAACACTGATCCCAACAATCCTACCAAGGTGTCGTTGAAGCAATTACTACCGGCTGCGGAGCAGGGGTTGGCGTTTTCTATGGGTTTTACCAATGATGCGCGCGGGGCCCGGGGACTTACGGAGGTGTTGTCTGTATATGTGCATCAGATAGTGGTGCGGGAAAGCCAGGACCAATACGGTGCTACCGGCTCACAGTTTGATATTAACGGCGCCTGGTCTGATTTCTTCAGCGCGCAACCGGTAGGCGGGCTCCCGGATTATATTGGCGTACTGGAGAATGTGGAAGTGCTGATTAAGCAGGCTACCGAAGGAGGTAACCGTCATTATGCCGGTATCGGGAAGTTGCTGAAGGCATATGGCATGAGCCAGTTTGTCGATGCCTTTGCGGATATTCCTTTTTCTGAAGCAAACAGATTTGCGACTGAGGGGCTGCGTTACCCAAAGTTTGACAAAGGGGCCGATATTTATCCGCAGATCTTCAAATTGATTGATGACGCCATCGCTGACCTGGGAACCGGGGACAATCCGTTGGAGCCGGGCGGGGATGATATTTTTTACGGAGGAAACCTTGCCAGATGGACTGCTATGGCAAAGAGCCTGAAGTTGAAGTTATACAACCAGGTGCGCCTGGTACAGAATGTATCAGGCCCTGTAAACCAGCTGGTGAATGCAGGTGGTTTAATCAGCAATACCGAACAGGGATTCATGCTACGGTATGGCTCGCAGGTGGCGCCGGACGACAGAAATCCTGGTTTCAGCGAGTATTATGCTACCCAAAAATCGCACTACATCAGCCCCTGGTTTTATGAGATCATGAAGGGCTATAATCCGCGGTTATTTACCGGTATCAGGGATCCCCGGATACCTTATTACTTCTTTAATCAGAATACGAAACTGGGCGGCTCGCAGGCGCCGACAGAATATCGTGATTCTGGTTTTGTGTCCATTTATTTCGGTTCCACAGGCACCAACCGCAATTCATCACAGGACAACAGCATGACAGTGTTTGGCCTCTATCCTGTAGGTGGTAAGTATGACAATGGTAGCGCAGGAACGGTGACTGCCGCCAGCGGTACCGGCGCTGCGCCTTTACGGTTACTTACTTATGCAGACGTGTTATTTATTCAGGCCGAGCTCATCAATGCCGGTGTTATCGCCGGAGATGCCCGTCAGAAGTTATCTGCCGCTATCGATGAATCTTTCAAGCAGGTCGACTTTGTTGCCAATTTAGCCAAGGGTGGCCAGGCAGTACCCACTATTGTAGGGCCGGATGCCACCGCGTACCGTGACAAGATACTGGCCGTTTACGATGCCAGAACTACGGCAAAGGATAAACTGGAAGTGATCATCACACAGAAATGGATACAGTCTTTCGGCTTTAGCGGTGACGCCTATACGGACTACCGGCGTACTGGTTTCCCGGTATTATTTAATCCCAACGATCCTACGATGGCTCCTGGGCGCCAGGCGCAGCCGCCGATATTCGGTAATCCTACACTGCCGCCGCCACAGGGAAAAGTGCCGGTAGCATTGGGTAGAAACTATCCGCTGTCGTTGCCGTGGCCTACTAATGAAATCGAAGTGAACCCTAATGCGCCATCGCAAAAACTGCCGGACGTAACACCGGTGTTCTGGGATAAATAACCTTCTCATTCATGTGCACAAAAAAGTAAGTATGAAGAATAAGATCATCTATATAGTCATGTTGGCGGTTGGAATAACGGTTTTTTATGCATGCCGGAAGAATGACAACCCCAAACTACCGGATGGCGTTTCGAAGCGCCAGGTGCCGCAGCTCACGCAGGACAACACGAAGGACCTGCTGATCCAGTCAGATAACCTGCCTGATTTTAAAACGGCCTTTAACGTAGCGCTGTACTTCCCTACCGGGGACCAGCCCAAAACTACGGATGTGGTAGTGGCCATGAATGGCAGGTACAACAATGTCAAGGTAGCACAGGGCGGCATCACTTCTCTGCCGGCCGTGGTGTCCCTCACCGGTACGCAGCTGATGCAGCTGTTCGGGCTTTCCGCGAACGCGCTAACACCGGGGGATTACTTTGAAGTAACGACTAATTTCACCATGAACGACGGAACGCAGATACATGGTTTCGGCGATACCGTGACATTATCAAATGGTACGAAACAGTACATTCCTCCTTATGGTGCAGACGTGCTGGGTTCTGCCGGCTTGATCCGGTTGCTGACCTATACGAAAGTTTGCCCGTTGACCGTAAAGACTTACCTGGGAGGTATGACTGTGGACGATCCGGGGGTAACAGAAGGTACCTATCCGGTAACGGTGTCTGTTAATGCAGATAGTACCGTGTTTACCTTCACCGGTTGGGCAGGTATGGCAGGAGTAGCCATGAAAGCCAATTTCAGCAGGCCCGGCTATCAGTTCACCATCGCCAAGCAGAAAATTGCAGACCTCTTCCAGGGGTATCATAACCTGACGGTATCCGGTACAGGAACGATCAATCCCTGTGATACCACGATTATATTCAACGTGACAACGGAAGTGGACGAGGGAAGTTTTGGAAATAATGAAACTATTTTGTCCAAGCCCTGACGGGCCGGATAACGGATGCTGAAAGACGCGTCATCCGCAAGGGTGGCGCGTTTTTTATGGGGGCGCCGGTAGGCTAACTTATCAAGAATCATTTAGAATCATAGCGATTTGTTAAAAATATTACCTTAGCAGTGTAGAAAATATTTTTTTGTTTTTATATCTTGTGTCCGTTTTTAAATAAAAATTAACAATTGACCAAAAAATCAAAATCTGAATAGTGTGATGTTGTAACCCGTTATTTACAGGCTTTGCTTATGTTTGATGCGTTCGAATCCTATGCTGTGAATGGATGCACCTGATGCCAAATAAGGTGCGGTTCGCCCAAAAGAGGATATTCCCTGCGTTTTTCCCGGAATGAATTTAAGCACCTAGTAATCCAACGACAACGACCCAGTGTTTTAGGTTAACTGAAATATTTTATCAAATCTAAATTGCTTATGAAAAGAGGATTACTCTTGTGGCTGCTCATGGCCATTAGCGTCTTGCATGTATCTGCGCAGACGCGAACGATTACAGGTACAGTAACAGATGGTAAGGGCAATTCTCCGATCCCGGGAGTTTCCGTTGCCGTTAAAGGCAAAGGTACCGGTACCTCTACCGGACCAAACGGTACCTACAAGCTCCAGGTAGCACCAGGCACTACACTGGTTTTTTCGTTTATCGGCTATACTTCCCAGGAAGTAGTAGTAGCTGACCAGAGCGTGGTGGATATCGCACTGGAAGAGGATAAAAAACAGCTCAATGAAGTGGTGGTAACCGCGTTGGGCATCACCAGGGAAAAGAAAAGCCTGGGTTACAACGTGCAGACCGTAAAAGGTGAGGACATCGTACGTGCCGGTGAGAACAACATCATCGAGTCCCTGTCTTCCAAAGCTGCCGGTGTTCAGGTAATTGGCTCCGGTGGTACGCCGGGTGCTTCCTCCAAAATTCTGATCCGTGGTAACTCTACCTTCACCGGTAACAACCAGCCATTGATCGTTATTGACGGAGTGCCTATCGACAACTCCACAAATTCTACCGTAGCACAGACTTATCCGTACAATGCCAACCTGCAGGGTGTAAACAACTCTAACCGTGCATTGGACATCAACCCGGATGATATCGCTTCAGTGACTATCCTGAAAGGCCCCTCTGCAGCAGCGCTGTACGGCGCCCGCGCAGGTAACGGTGCTATTATCTATACTACCAAAAGAGGTAAAGCCGGTTCCGTGCATGTGACTTACGACTTTAACGCCGGTTTCGATAAAGTAAGCCAGCTGCCTAAAGAACAAGACATCTATGCACAGGGTTCTATTGACCAAAACGGTGTACCTGTTTATCTGCCTAACTTCCAGGATGCTACAGCTCCGGTTGTTGAAAGCTGGGGCCCGAAAATCAGCTCCCTGAGCGGTGTTAAAGCACACAAGAACACCAAAAACTTCTTCCAGACCGGGACCAACTATACCCACAACGTATCTGCTACCGGTGGTAACGATGTGTCTACCTATCGTATCTCCCTGAGCCGCGCAGACCAGAAAGGTATCGTTCCCAATACGAACTTTTACCGTACATCTGTTCGCGCTAACTTCGATACAAAAGTTACACAACGCCTGTCCATGAACGCCTCTATGAGCTATGCAGCTACAGAAGGCACCAAAGCGCAGAATGGTAGCAATACTTCTGGTATCATGTTGCCGTTGTTGAGAACGCCGGTTAGCTTTGATTTGAAAGACTACCAGCATCCGGACGGTTCCAGCAGAAACTTCGTTAACAACTACGACAACCCTTACTGGACAGCAGAGAATAACCCATTCACGGATAAGGTAGACCGTTTCGTTGGAAACATCGGTGCCAACTACGAAATTAACAACTGGTTGAAAGCTACCTACAAACTGGGCGCTGACGTGTATACTGATGGCAGAAAACAGATTTATGCGATCGGTTCTAACGGTAACCCTACCGGGATGCTGGAAGAAAACACTATCCGGAGCAGACAATATTACTCAGACCTGATCCTGAGCGGTCATAAAGAGTTTAATGAGAAATACTCCGTTACAGCCAACGTTGGTGGAAACGTAACACAGACGAGCTTACAGAACCTGTATGGTCGTGGTACAGACCTCTCTATCCCGAATTACAATAACCTGGGTAATGCTTCTACACTGTATTCAGACGAAAGCACTACTTTCCAGCGTTCTTCTGCATTCTTCTATGATCTGCAGTTTGGCTACAAAAATATTGTTTTCATAGGTACTACCGGCCGTAACGAGTGGGCTTCCACTTTCGGCAAAGTAAAAAATAACTTCTTTTATCCTTCTGTAAACGCTTCGTTCGTATTTACAGATGTGCTGCCAAAGAACAACATCCTGACCTACGGTAAACTGAGAGGTGCTATTGCTCGTGGTGGTCTGCCTCCTTCTCCGTATTCATCCCTTACTTATTATGTAAAACCTTTCTTTGCTGATGGCTTCACGGATGGTAACTCCTTCCCCTATAAAGGACAGAACGGTTTCCTGTTAAACAACGTCTTTGGTAACCCGAACCTGAAAGCACAGACAGCTGTGGAAAAAGAAATCGGTTTAGACCTGAAATTCTTTGACGCCCGTCTGAATATCGAGGCAACCTATTATAACAAGAAAACTTCTGACCTGCTGGTGTTAAGACCGCTGGCCGGTTCTTCCGGATTCCAGAAAATGCTGGATAACACAGGTTCTATGGTGAACAAAGGATGGGAAATCGCGGTGTCCGGTGATGTGGTTCGTTCCAAAGACTTTAACTGGAATGTTAACATCAACTTTACCAGAAATAAAAACGAAGTATTGGAGCTGGGCGAAGGTGTGTCTGAAATCGATGTTGAACCAGCCTTCACCGCTATTGGTTCTTTTGCTATCGTTGGCCAGCCTTACGGCGCCCTCTACGCTTCCAAATGGAAACGTACTGATAAAGGTGAGCTGATTATTGGCGCTAATGGCCTGCCTGAAGTTGAGGCTAAAAATGGTAACATTGGTAATCCGTTCCCCGACTGGACAGCAGGTGCAAGATCTACTTTCAATTATAAAGGCATTACACTGGGCGTACTCTTCGATATCCGCGAAGGTGGTAAGATCTGGAATGGTACTATTGCCAGGATGCACCAGTTGGGCAGGTCTGAAGAATCTGCTGATAGGGAAAGAACCTATGTTATTCCTGGTATGATGGATGATGGTACAGGCAAACTGGTTCCTAATACACAGGCCATTACTGCAGAGAAATATTTCAAATCTTACCTGGGCGACGGCGCTGGTTCTGCAACGGAGAACGCTGTATACGACGGCTCCTGGGTACGTCTGAGAGAAGTATCACTGTCTTATCGCTGGAATTTCAAAAACCAGAAAATCATTCGTTTTGTTGAGCTGATCGGTACAGGCCGTAACCTGTGGTTGTCTACCAAATATCCTGGTGTAGATCCTGAAACCAGCCTGACAGGTGCAGGCTCCAACCTGACCGGATTCGATTATTTTAATAACCCTGGTACCAAAACTTACGCCATCGGTGTGAAACTGGGCTTATAATAAATAAGACCTGGCGATACTAATATTTGGTAATACTAATAACGAGATAATGAAAAAGATAATAATAGCACTCGCATTGCCTTGCATCATGCTTTCTACTTCCTGCAGTAAGTTTGTTGACGGGTATGAAGTTTCTCCGAATAACCCCGTTAAAGCCACCGGTCCATTGGTATTGTCCAGTGCCCAGCTGGGGCTGATGTCGGTGTATGCAGGAACACCTGCACGTACAGCAGCAATACTGACCCAACAGCTGGGCGGTACCGCTGAGCAGATGCTGGCCATTGATATGTACGATATGAAAGAAGGCGATGCCACCAATGACTGGAACAATATTTATAATAATATCGTTCAGCCTTGTAACGACATCGTTGCGCAGTATAGCGAAGGCAATCCGCATAACAAAGCGATGGCGCTTGTTATAAAGGCCATGGGCCTGGGTGTTGCTACGGACATGTGGGGTGATGTTCCCGGCCAGGAAGGCGGCATGGGACATATCACCGGCAACTTTTCACCGAAGTATGACGCACAAAAGGATATCTATGCTCAAATCCAGTCTTTGCTGGATGAGGCCATCGTTTTGCTGAAAGACAGGACCAAAGAGGATGTCCGTTTGGTAGGCGCTAACGATGTCTTCTTTCAGGGAGATCTTGACAAATGGTTGAATACCGCTTACATACTGAAAGCGAGATATGCTATCCACCTTACTAAAAAGAACGCCAATGACGCCGCTACCAAAGCGCTGGATGCATTGACCCATGTGACTAACGCCGGCGACCTGCGGGCAACTTATGGCGAGTCCAGCAACGAGTTCAACCAGTGGTATCAGTTTAGCCTGGACCGTGCTCCTCTTCTTAGAATGGGCAAGTATCTGATCGATATGCTGAAAGCCAGCAATGACCCCCGCCTACCGGTATACGCTGTAACGACAGCTGCGGGCTATGTAGGTGCTGCCCCTGGTTCTCAGAACCTGGGCGCTTCCAAACTTGGAACATACATGGCAGGTAAGACGGCGCCCATCACGCTCGCAGGGTATGTAGAAGCATTGTTTATTAAAGCGGAAGCTAACTTCCTCCTTGGTAAAACCCAGGAAGCTGCCCAGGCTTACAACACGGCCGTACTTACCCATGTACAGAACGCAACCGGCAGCCCTGCTCCTGCTGCTTTCGTAACGGCTTATGCCAGCGAAACCGCTGCGACCATCACGAAAGCAAAAATCATGAACCAGAAGTATGTTGCTATGTTCGCTCAGATCGAAACATACACTGACTGGCGCCGTACAGGTTTACCGGCACTTACTCCCAACCCGGACAACGTGTTGAATAAACCTGCTATTCCACGTCGTCTTCCTACTGACCAGAATGAGCGTCTGTACAACAAGAATGTTGTTGTGACCAGCGATATCCTGAAACCAGTATGGTGGGATGAATAATCAAATAATCCTTTTTTCATAAAAAAGCAGGCTGACCATCTCTGGTCAGCCTGTTTTTTTTGTTGCTATTTTAAAATTTTCATAACACGAACGTGCTACTTGTTTACTGGTAGCTTTTACTATATTTGGCCCCTGATCATAAACAATGATCGTGTGAACCAGAATCTGAGAGGTATAATTGAAATCTAAATCGGTAATAAAAATTGGTTTTCGGTATATGCTTATGAGAAAACGCCTGACCAGCTTTTTCTTCACTTTTCCTGTTGACATCAACACCGTCAATGCCGCTGTAGTATTAAGTTTTTCTTGGTATTTGCATAGAGGGTAAATTAAATTATACCGTCGTAGGTGTAACGGATATCGTGTCAACTAAAATTGGTTTTGCTTATTTAATCTGAATTAAATTTTCTACGGAAAAATTTTCCGGCTAGTCGTTTTGTTGTTATCAAATCGCAGCTATCGCTGCGTATAGGAATTCGTTTGCTTGAATGTTTTTTATAAGTGCATTGGTGCTTATCGGCACCTCCATGCCTGAACTTTTGTTATCAGTTACATTTTCTCAAATCAAAATCGCTTATGAAGAAAGGATTGCTTCTCTGGCTGTTTGTGGCTTTCAGCACGTTACAGGCGCTGGCGCAAACACGAACAATCTCCGGTAAAGTGACCGATGCAAAGGATGGCGCTCCTTTGCCAGGCGTTACCGTACGAATTGTTAGTAGTACTAACGGAACCGTTACAAATGCTTCCGGTGAATTCCAGTTAAAAGTAGAAGGAAAAGTTGCTGCGCTGGAACTTTCTTTTGTGGGCTATGCCACCCAACAGGTGAGCATTGCCGGTAAAAACAATGTAGACGTAAAACTGGCACGGGATGAGAAAGGCCTGAGTGAAGTGGTGGTGGTAGGCTATGGAACCGTGGAAAGGAAAAACCTCACTGCTGCGGTGTCCAGTATTAAAGGCGCTGCATTGACCAATCAGGCCAATTCCAGCGTGGACCGCCAGCTGGCAGGCCAGGTGGCAGGTGTGCAGGTAGCGGTGCCCAGCGGCATCCTCGGCCAGGCCGCCCGTGTACGTATCCGCGGTACCAACTCACTGACCAGCAGCGCTGATCCGCTGTATGTGATCGACGGGGTACCCTATATCACCGGCAACCAAAGCGGTGTTACCCCTAACAACCCGTTGGGTGACATCAACCCTAATGACATTGAAAGCATGGAAGTGCTGAAAGATGGCGCCGCAACAGCTATCTACGGCTCCCGTGCAGCCAATGGCGTTATCCTCATCACTACCAAGAAAGGTAAACTCGGAAGAGCCAGGATCGCCTACGATAACTGGTTTGCTGCTGCCACGCCTTCCAAACGTTTCGATTTGCTGAATGCAGATGAGTTTGTGACCATCGCCAATGAGAAATATGCGAACGTAGGTAAGGCTGCTGTCGCTTTCCCCACCCCTAACCCGGATGGTGGCAATTACAACACCGACTGGCAGAAGATCGTTACCCATACCGGCTTCCAGCATAACCATGCCCTGTCTCTCAGCGGCGCCAATGAGCAAACGAACTACTACGTTTCCATGGGATATACTGAGCTGAACGGCATCGCCGTTGGTAACAGCCAGCGTAAATACCAGGCCCGTTTCAAACTGGAACAAAAAGCGCTGGACGTGATCACCGTTGGTATCAACGCCAATGTTTCCCATATTACCAACAACGGTCTCAATAACAGCACTACCGGTCTTTCCGGTAACATTACCAACGCCCTGCGCGCATTGCCTAACGTGCCCGCCAAATGGAACGATGGCACTTACAATCTCAGCGCCGACAAACAGGTACTGGGCAGCGGCGCCAACGCAGAAAAAATCACCGACAACTACACCAATATCCTGTACGTCATAGATCATAACATCTATCGTAACCAGAACCTGAACGTGACTGGTAATGCCTTTGCCAATGTACAGATCATCAAGGGACTGGATGTAAGGACGCAGATCGGTGTCAACGCACTGAATGGTGAAGACTTCCAGTACTGGAACCCCGTTCACGGCGACGGCCGTAACTCAAAAGGTATCGTGTTCCAGCAGGCTATTCCCAGCTTCCGGTACAACTGGGTGAACACCATCACCTATAACAAGCAACTGGGTAGCCATAACATCAATGCGGTAGCAGGTCTTGAGTACCAGAAAACAAGAGAGCGCAGCTTCTCTGCCAACGGTACCAACCTTACCAGCGCTTTCTTCGGACAGAATAACGTTATCACTAACGGCGCCGGTACCCAAACGATCGGCGGTGATATCATTGAACGTGCCTTCCAGTCTTACTTCATAAGAGCTACCTATGCTTACCTGGACCGCTACATCGTATCCGGTACTTTCCGTCGCGATGCTATCTCTTCCCTGCCTCCGGGTAATCAGAACGCTGATCTGCCGGGCGTTTCCGTAGGATGGAGATTGTCACAGGAGAATTTCTTCCGTAACTCAGACGCACTGCGCTTTATCAGCAACCTGAAAATCAGAGGCGGCTATGCTAAAGTAGGTAACGTGGAAATCGGATCTTACCCTTATGCCGGTACTTACAAAACAGTATTGTATGGTAATGATCTGGCACTGGCTTACAATCAGCTGTACAATCCTGAACTGTCTTTCGAAACCAGCAAAAAAACCAACATCGGCCTGGACCTGGGACTGCTGAAAGACAGGATCAACATCACCGCCGAATACTTCAAAAACGATATCGACGGTATGGTGCTGGCGGCTCCTACCCCTCCTTCCCTGGGTATTCCGGGCGCCGGCAAGCCCAATGTTATCAACCGTAACATCGGTAAGATGTATAACAAAGGGTTTGAATTCTCTGTAAACAGTATCAACATTCAACGCGAAGACTTTACCTGGAGCACCGGCTTTAACATCTCCTTTGTGAAAAATGAAGTGACCGGCCTGGTAAACAACGCTGATATGGTGTATCCTTATAACATCACGAGAGTAGGCGAATCTGTTGGTAGCTTCTATGGCTATGAATCAGCGGGTGTAAACCCGGCCAATGGTAACCCGCTGTGGCGTAAAGCTGACGGCTCCATTGTACAGGGTGATTTCAAAACCAGCGCTTACTACGCTTATGATCCGTCCAAACCGGAAGATATGAGCAAAAGAGCGGAGGCACTAACTGCAACGGATAAACGCGTTTTGGGCAGGTCAACGCCTACCTACTACGGAGGTTTGAGCAATACCTTTACTTACAAAGGTTTTGACCTGAATATCTTCCTGTCTTTCGCCGGTGGCAACAAAGTGTATAACATTACCCGCCAGGAAGCGCTGAACAACCAGAAGTTCCAGAACGGTGGCAGAGAACTGCTCAACAGATGGACCACACCGGGCCAGGTAACGGACGTGCCTAAACTGTACCAGGGTTCTGACAACTTCGTGTTACAGAATGGCAACGTAGCCAGCCGCTTCCTGGAAGACGGTAAATTTATCCGTGCACAGAATATCGGTCTGGGTTACACTATGCCTAAGCGCATCGTGGAAAGCATCCGCCTGAGCAATATCCGTGTGTTTGCACAGGTGCAGAACGCTTTTGTGATCACCAGCTATTCCGGTATGGATCCCGAACTGAATGCCTATAGCGGTACCCGTGTAAACACTGAGCCGGGATTGGATTTTAACACGAACCCGATGCCACGTACCTACACTATCGGTATTAATGTTGGACTGTAAAATTTAGCATCATGACAAAGAAATTCAGATATCAATATAACGGAAACATTACGAAGGTTGTAGCGGGAGTGCTGATGATAGCAGCCGGTTTGTCTTCCTGCAGTAAGTTTACAGAACTCACTCCCAAGAACCAGCTGGCGGATAATACCGTATTTAAGGATTCTGCGCAGGTGGAACTGGCGTTGAACGGGGTGTACAACGCAGCTGCCATCGGCAGCTACAACGATAGTTATACCGCCGGCCGCGGTTATCCTTTTGGTGCTGCCTCCATTGAGCAGGGCGAGATGAGAGGGGAAGACATGATCAACCTCGAAGGGTTTTATGAGATCACTTATAAATCCCAGTATTCCACCACCTCCGCTAACAATGTGAACATGTGGGTGAACCTGTATGCGCTGATCAACCAGGCGAATACATTCATCGAAGGGGCACAGGCTGCAGCAACAACGGGAATTATCTCCTCCGGCAAAGCATTGCAGCTGGAGTCTGAAGCCCGCTTCCTGCGTGCGCTGGCACATCATGAGCTACTGATCCACTTCTGCAGGCCTTATGCTTCCAAAAATGGAGGTGAAGTGGGTATCCCCTACCGTACGATTGCAATGAATTCCGTTTCAAAAATCGACGAAGCGCTGAAAGTAGGCAGAGGCACGGTAGCAGAAGCATACGATAAACTGCTGGCCGACCTGGATTTTGCAGAAGCTAACCTGAGTGGTGCTACGAAATTTGGTTATAACCATGCCACCAAAGGAGCAGCTATTGCCCTGAAAATGAGGGTTAAGCTGCACAAGGGTGATTATGCCGGCGTTATTGCGGAAGGTACCAAGCTGGGTACTGCAACTGCCGGAACATCCTTTAACAGCCCTGTCAACGGATACACGCTCGCTACCAGTCCCGACGAGCCATTTACCAAGAACGATAAAAACAGCGAGTCTGTTTTCTCTATTGCCAACAGTGCGCTGGCCAACGGAGATACCAACGGCGCCCTGCCTTCTATGTTCCTGCCCTCCACCAGCGGTGGCCGTGGCCTGGTAGCTACCAGTCCTAACCTGTACAACGCTGCATTCTGGGCGGAAGACGACCTGCGCAGGTCATTGCTGCAGATTAAGCAGACAACTACCAAAGATGGTAAGCCGGTGGATAACTACTATTTCAGCTACAAATACCGTGATGGTCTTAATAAGTCCGACTGGGCGCCTATTATCCGTTATGCAGAGGTATTGCTGAATGCTGCAGAAGCGTATGCCCGTACGGGTAATACTGCGCAGGCCTTCGCCTTGTATAATGCAGTGCGTAACAGGTCACTGCCAGCTACCAGCCCTAACAGGATCACTACGCCTCCGGCAGATATGATGCTGGCCATCCTGAACGAACGCCGCGTGGAATTTGCCGGTGAAGGACGCCGCTGGCCGGACATCCACCGCCTGGCACTCGATCCGGTGTATTCTGCGAAAGGTATTCCTGCCAAAGTGCTGAAGAGCGATCTTAAAACCGACGGCAGTGACTACAACGTGGTGACTAAACCGGCAGTGAAAGCCAGCTATAACGCAATCGTCTATACGGACTTCCGTTTCATCTGGCCTATTCCGTCCACCGAAACTGCTTCCAATCCTAATATGAAGCAGAATCCTGAATACTAGTAATATTTCCATAGCAATAGATGATGAGTAACATATATTCAGTTAACACACGTCCCGGGATTCCTCCCGGGACTTTTTTATGCTATGGTTCGTTGCCCTGGCGAACGTTCAAACGAAGAAGGCTGGCCTGTTTTACAGGCCAGCCTTCTTCGTTGATGAATATGATCGGGAAATATTATTTCAATACTTCCTGCAGTTTAGCAGTCAGTGCAGCGCCTCTGAGGTCGCTGGCAATCACTTTGCCTTGCGGGTCGAGGAGGAAGTTAGTGGGAATAGCGTTGATACCATACAGCGGCACTACGGAAGAGTCCCAGAATTTCAGATCGCTGACGTGGTTCCAGGTGAGACCGTCTTTAGCGATAGCGGCCAGCCACTGGTCTTTGGTTTTGTCCAGTGATACGCCGAGAACCGTGAAATTTTTGCCTTTGAACTGCTGGAAAGCTTTCACTACGTTCGGGTTTTCCTCACGGCAGGGTCCACACCAGCTGGCCCAGAAATCGAGCAGTACGTATTTACCGCGCAGGGATTTCAGGCTGATCATTTTACCGTTGGGGTCAGGGAGCGTGAAGTCAGGGGCTTCCATGCCTACTTTAACGGCTGTTGCGGATTCGTCATCGCCACCGGCGGCATCACCAGCGCTTAACTGGTTATTTTTTTCCAGTTCGGCGATTTTGTCGGTCATGCTTTTCACCAGGGTATTCTTGGGGAAGCGGGTGGTTAAACCGGCGATGACCTGTTTATGGGCGATGATTTCTTCCGGGTTTCTCACCTGGCTGATAGCGAATACGGCGTTGGCCGGATTTTTTGTTTTTTCAGCAAGGGTGAAGAATCCCTTCTCAAAATCTTTTTCTTTTTTCTGGATGGCTTCCAGCTGCGGCTGGAATACGCTGTCCGGTACTTTGGCGTTGTGGAGGCTGTCTACCTTGCGCATTTCTTCTGTCAGGGCGATCGACTGTTTGCTGATGTCCTGCAGGAACTGCTGCAGTTCGGACGTCGCTTCAGAGCCTGTTACCTTCATGGTTTCGAGGTCGTTGGCATCGCCTGTGAGTTTCATATCTCCTGCGTCGAGCGCCAGCAGAACGAATTTGCCATTGTCAAAACGGATGCGGTAGAGGCCTTGTTCGGGTACCATACCTTTCAGGGTAAATTTACCGCTGGCATCTTTTACGTTGGTGGAGTCCACCACTTTCAGGTTTTCCAGTGTCAGTTCTTCCAGTACTACAGGTCCGAGGGGAAGGTTGCTGAATTGTCCCTCGATTTTAAATTCTCCTTTTTCCTGCTGTCCGGCACATCCGGCCAGGAAAGCTGCTACGGACATCCACAATAAGTATTTTTTCATGCTACTGATTTTTTATCGTTTTCTGAGCCTTTCAACTGTCAATATTAGCTAAATATCTTCAAAGCGGCTATCCTTTCAGTTTTTCGGCCAGCAGTTCGTTGGTGAGCCGGGGATCTGCCTTGCCTTTAGACAGTTTCATCACTTCACCTACAAACAGCGACATCAGGCCTTTTTTGCCACCGCGGAAAGCGGCTACCTTATCGGGGTATTTGGCGAGCACCTCATCGATGATGGGGCTGATATTGTCGGCGTTGGTGTCCTGCAGGAGGTTGAGCCGCGTGGCGATGGCCAGCGGGTCTTCGGTGGTGGCGGTGATCATCTCCGGCAATATCCTCGAGGAGGCGATGGAGAAGCTCACCTTTCCGCTGTCGGTGAGATGGATCAGCGCCGCCAGGGCTGCCGGGGGTACCGGAAACCGGGAGATATCTTCCGAATGTTCGTTGAGCCATGATTTTACGGGGCCCAGCATCCAGTTGGCGGCTGCTTTGTATTGCGTGGTAACGGCGGTCAGGCTTTCGAAGTAGTCGGCGGTGCCTTTATCATCGCAGATCACGCGGGCGTCGTATTCCGGCAGGCCGTAGACGGTGGTGTATTTAAGGACCAGTTCTTCCGGCAGTGCGGGCAGGGTGGCCCTGATGGCGGCGATAAACTCATCGGTAAGATGGAACGGCGCCAGGTCCGGCTCAGGGAAGTAACGGTAGTCGTTGGCTTCCTCTTTGGAGCGCAGGGAAAAAGAGCTGCCGGTGGCTGCGTCGAAGCTGCGGGTTTCCTGTATCAGGGTGCCGCCCGCTTCCAGCAGGTCTATCTGCCTTTTTACTTCGTTATCGATGGCCCGCTTCACGTTGCGGATAGAGTTCATGTTTTTCACTTCCACCTTGGTGCCCAGGGTGGTAACGCCTTTGAGGCGCACGGAGATATTGGCGTCGCAGCGCATGCTGCCTTCTTCCATATTGCCGTCGCATACGCCGAGGTAACGTACCAGCCGCCGTAGTTCGGTCAGGTAAGCGTAGGCTTCGTCGCTGGTGTGCATGTCCGGTTCGCTCACGATTTCCACGAGTGGCACGCCGGCGCGGTTATAGTCCACATAGCTGTTGGCCGGGTCCTGGTCGTGCAGCAGTTTGCCTGCGTCTTCTTCCAGGTGGATACGGTTGAGCTGAATCTGGCGGCTGCCGGCATCGGTCACCACCGGTACATACCCTCCTTTGCAGATGGGGGCGGTATGCTGAGATACCTGGTAACCTTTGGGCAGGTCGGGATAGAAGTAGTTCTTACGGGCGAAATAATTGTCTTTTTCTATTTCACAATGGCAGGCGAGGCCCAGTTTAATGGCGTATTCGGCTGCCTTGCGGTTCATCCGGGGCAGTGTGCCTGGATGTGCCAGGGAAATGGCGCTGATATGGGTGTTGGGCGCCCCGCCGAAGGCCGCGCTGTCACTGCAGAACAGTTTGCTCTCTGTAAGCAGCTGGGCATGTACTTCCAGCCCGATCACTGTTTCATATTTGCTGTAGATATCGCTCATAATCCGTACTGATTATCGCAAATATATTCAAATAATGCTGGGTTTCCGACCTATTTCATGCCCGGAAATACCTAACTTGAGACAGATAAAGGTTAAATTTTTACCCTATGATCAGCAATGCCCAGATCAGTCAGCTGTATAATGCCCAGCATGACTATTTCGATTCCGGAGTGACCCACCCCTATGCCTTCAGAAAAGCGATGCTGCAAAAGCTGAAAAAAGCCATTCAGCGTTATGAGCCCCGTATTCTCGAAGCACTGAAACTGGACCTCCATAAACACCCGCTGGAAGCGTACAGCAGCGAAGTCGGATTCCTGTATGAAGAAATCGCCTATATAGCGGCCAATCTGAAGCAGTGGATGGAACCGGAGGTGGTGACTTCCCCTTTCGTGACCTATCCCAGCAGCAGCCGGGTGTATCGTGAGCCGCTCGGCCTTACGCTGATCATTGCGCCCTGGAATTATCCTTTTATGCTGCAACTCAGCCCGCTGGTAGGAGCTATCGCCGGTGGCAACTGCGCCATCCTGAAGCCTTCCGAACTGGCGCCGCATACGGCGGCGGTCATCGCGGACCTGGTCAAAGAAACCTTTGATCCGGCCTATATCAGTGTGGTGGAGGGCGACGGCGGCACCGTTATCCCCGCCCTGATGGCTTTCCGGTTCGACCACGTGTTTTTTACGGGCAGTATCCCTGTGGGCAAAAAAATCATGGAAATGGCCGTGCCGCATCTTACGCCGGTAACGCTGGAGCTGGGTGGCAAATCGCCCTGTGTGGTGGATGAAAAAGTGAATGTAAAGGTGGCGGCTAAACGGATCGTATGGTCTAAATTCTGGAATGCCGGACAGACCTGCGTGGCGCCGGATTACCTGCTGGTGCACCATAAAATAAAAGAAGCGCTGGTGGCTGCCCTGAAAGAGGCTATTGTGGAGTTCTTTGGTGAGAACCCCGCTGCCAGCCAGGACTACGCCCGCATGATCAATACCCGCCGCTTCGATGCGGTGGCAGCCTATCTGAAAGAAGGAAAGGTGCTGCATGGCGGCCAGACTGACCGCGAACAGCGGTATATAGCTCCTACCCTGCTGGAAGAAGTGGAGTGGGACGACCCGGTGATGCAGGAAGAAATTTTTGGCCCCGTGTTGCCGGTGCTGACTTTTGAGACGCTGCCGCAGGCGATCCAGGCGATTAAGAAAAACCCCTATCCGTTGGCATTGTATGTCTTCACTAAAAGTAAAAAAACAGAGCAGGCGTTAATAGAACAGGTGCGCTTTGGTGGCGGCTGCGTGAACAATGCGCTGGTCCATCTCACCAATCCGGAGCTGCCGTTCGGCGGTGCGGGCTACAGTGGCATGGGGCAGTACCATGGCCGTTATAGTTTTGATACGTTCACCCATGCCAAAGGAATGCTGAAAACCGCTACCTGGCTGGACGTGCCGGTGAAGTATCCGCCGTTTAAAAACAAGCTCGGGCTGTTGAAGAAGATCATGAAATAGTACAGAAAAACGAAGAGACTGACCTGTGATGGTCAGCCTCCCCGCCTGTATAATTAAACCCAAAAGAAAAAAGTACTTATTTTTTAAAGATCTGCGGTGTGCAGCTTCTTTGGAACCTTGATGCTGATGGTCTGCGTCTGACCATTGCGTTTAACCGTAGCCGTTATAGTTCCCTTATTGCGGTTGCCACGATAAATCTCCGCCACATCGTGAGCTGATTTTACAGGGCTGCCGGCCATTTCCGTGATCAGGTCGTTGATCCTGAATCCTGCTTTTTCTGCGGGAGACCCGGGCGTCATATTGATCACCTGTGCGGCATCGCCCTCATCTGTGTCCTGCACTTGTATGCCCAGTTTTACACCGTCGTCGGCTCTTTCAAAACCGCCAAAGCCTTGTCTGCCGCGGGGCATGGGAAAAGCGAACATTTCGCTTCTTCTGCGTGGAGAAAAGATGCCGCTGAAGGCGTCTTCTTTTCTTTCGTCCAGTGTAACGGTAGCTTTGTTTTGTTTGTTATTGCGTGTATACGATACCGTTATTTTGTCGCCTGGTTTGAAACGGCCGATGGTTTCATACAGTTCTTTCGGTTCGTTGATGGTTTCATTATTGATTTTTGTGATGGCGTCGCCTGCTTTGATGCCTGCCTTCTCCGCAGGGGTGCCGGGAGCCACGGATTTAACGGTAGCGCCCACCGCAGTGGTTTTTTCGGTGATAACGCCCAGCACGGCTTTGTTGGCAGAGATGGGCATTTCTTCTCCTTCATCGTCTCCATCGCTGTTGAAGAGCTGGATGTCACCGCGGGAAGGCCCGCCGAAGCTGAAGTTATTACCGTTTATCGGCGTAATCTTGCGGCGGAAGACAGAGATGTCCGGGTTGTTATACTGGTCCAGCTTATTACCGTCGACCAGGATGTCGCCGTCTTTGATTTCCACGGTTACTTTACCGCCTTTGTTGCTTTTGTTTTTAATGATGATTTCATCATACTCGCCCATTTTATCTTTAGAGGAAGCACCCGGACTTTGTGCGGTGGCCACGCTTACGACGAGGCAACCGAAGCTTGCGAGGGTAAAATTTCTGAGTACGTTTTTCATATGCCAGTTTGATTTTTGAGTGTTACAAAATTAACAGGGGTAAGAGGTAAGAAAAAGTTAAAACTGTCTGCCAGGTGACGACGGTCACCAGATGAATTGTTAAAATTTTGCCTTGGGTCCGGTTCGTAGCTGTTTCAATGAGCCGGTTCACAAATTTCTCTACCTCCTCCTCGCTGCGGCCCAGCTATTGGGTGAGCCGGTGCCCCGGGGCTTCAGCCGGAGAAACGGCGCGGCAGGTGAAGGTATCAAATAAAAGAAGGCTGACCCAAAAGAGTCAGCCTTCCTGTTCATATGGAAAATGCATTTATCCGAGGATTGCTTTCACTGCGGCAACTACCTGGTCCAGTTTGTCTGTTTCCTGGCCGCCTGCGGTGGCAAAGGATTTCTGGCCGCCGCCGCCGCCTTTGATCAGCGGAGCTACTTTTTCTTTGATAATTTTGGGCGCTTCCCATCCTTTGGCTGTCACCAGCTCCTCTGCGATGCTGAGGGCTACGCTGGCTTTACCACCGATATTGGCTGCAAACAGCAGTACATGGTTGGGGATGTCGTTTTTCAGCTGAAGGGCCAGTTGTTTCAGGCCTTCGGCGTTGCTGACGCTCACCACCTGGCCAAGGAAATTGACGCCGTTGATGTCCTGTGCCTGGTCACGCAGGCTGGCAGCGAGCTGGCGCACTTTTTCCAGTTCCAGGGCTTCCACTTGTTTTTCTAGGGAGGATTTGTCCTGCACCAGTGTCTCCACTGTTTTTACCAGTTCTTTCGGATTTTTCAGCGCGTTTTTGATCTCTTTCAGTTGTTGCAGCTGTTCGTTCACGAAAGCTTCCGCCTGTGCGCCGGTAACGGCTTCCACGCGGCGTACGCCGGCAGCTACCGCGCCTTCAGACACAAATTTGAACAGCCCCAGTTCTCCGGTGGTGGCTACGTGGGTACCGCCGCAGAGTTCTACGCTGTAGGCAGGGTCCATGATCACTACCCGTACTACGTCGCCGTATTTTTCACCGAAGAGTGCCATGGCGCCCAGTTGTAGGGCTTCTTCCTTCGGCAGCTCCTTGATCACCACGGGGATGTTCTGGCGGATTTTTTCGTTAACGATCGCTTCAATCTGTGCCAGCTCTTCGTCGGTCACTTTGGCGAAGTGGGAGAAGTCGAAGCGCAGCGCTTCGGCGTTCACCAGGGAGCCTTTCTGTGCTACGTGCGTGCCCAGTACCTGGCGCAGTGCGGCGTGCAGCAGGTGGGTAGCGGAGTGGTGACGTGCGGTGTTATGGCGTTTATCCCTGGTCACCGTTGCTTTTACTTTCGCGGCGGGATTGGCCGGCAGCTTATCAGCAAAGTGAATGATCAGGTTGTTTTCTTTTTTGGTGTCGGTCACGTGTATGGCTTCGTCGCCGAAGTGGAGCACGCCGGTGTCGCCTACCTGCCCGCCGCTTTCTGCGTAGAAAGGGGTCTGGCCCAGTACCAGCTGGAACTGTTCTTTCCCTTTGGCCTTTACGGTACGGTATTTCAGCAGTTTGGTATTGCTTTCCAGCTGCTCGTAGCCGATGAATACGGAATCCGGTGTTTCGTCCAGGACTACCCAGTCGCCGGCATCAATGGCGGTAGCGGCGCGGGAGCGGTCTTTCTGCTGCTGCATCGCGGCTTTGAAGCCAGGTTCGTCAACGGAGAACCCGTTTTCGGAGGCGATGAGGGTCGTGAGATCGTATGGGAAACCGTAGGTGTCGTACAATTCGAAGGCAGTCTGACCGTCAACAAGTTTGGTTGCCGTCTGCTGCTGCATCAGGTCTTCGATCCGGCGGATGCCGCTGTCGAGGGTACGCAGGAAGTTGTTTTCTTCTTCGAACACCACTTTTTTCACGAAGTCCACCTGCTGTTGCAGTTCGGGGAACACGTGGGAGAACTGGGCGGCCAGTACCGGCACGAGGTCGTGCAGGAGTGGTTTTTTCACGTCGAGGAAGGAGAAGTAGTAACGTACGGCCCTGCGCAGGATGCGACGGATCACGTAACCGGCGCCGGTGTTGGACGGCAGCTGGTCATCGGCGATGGTGAAGGAGATAGCGCGGATGTGGTCTGCTATTACGCGGAAAGCCACGTCTTTACGGCTGTCGGTGCCTTCGTATTTTTTGCCGGTGAGCTGTTCGGTGATGTGAATGGTGCCCATGAACACGTCGGTATCGTAGTTGGAGGTTTTACCCTGCAGTACGCGTACCAGGCGTTCGAAGCCCATGCCGGTGTCCACGTGTTTTGCCGGCAGCGGTTCGAGAGACTTGTCCTTCAGGCGGTTGAACTGCATGAATACGTTGTTCCAGATCTCGATCACCTGCGGGTGGTCTGCGTTGACCAGCGTTTTACCGTCTACCGCCTGTCTTTCGTTGTCAGGACGGCAGTCTACGTGTATTTCGGAGCAGGGGCCGCAGGGACCGGTGTCCCCCATTTCCCAGAAGTTGTCTTTTTTGTTGCCCAGCAGGATGCGGTCTTCGGAAATGTGTTCTTTCCAGAAGTTAAAGGCCTCCTCGTCTTTAGGCAGGTTTTCGCTCGCATCTCCTTCAAAAACAGTGACATAGAGTTTGTCTTTCGGGATTTTATACACTTCTGTCAGCAGCTCCCAGCTCCAGGCGATGGCTTCTTTCTTAAAATAGTCGCCAAAGCTCCAGTTGCCCAGCATTTCGAACATGGTGTGGTGATAGGTGTCGATACCTACTTCTTCCAGGTCGTTATGTTTGCCGCTTACCCGGAGACATTTCTGCGTGTCCGCCACCCGGGTGTGGGCTGGCGTTTTGTTGCCCAGAAAGTAATCTTTAAACTGGTTCATGCCCGCGTTGGTGAACATCAGGGTGGGATCGTTTTTGATCACGATAGGGGCAGAAGGAACGATCTGGTGTCCTTTCGACGCAAAAAAATCCAGGAATTGCTGTCTTATCTCAGATGCTGTCATAAATATGGATGCGAGTTAATATGTATTTTTATTTCCATGTAAGTGGGAAAAACGGACGTTTTTGTGTTGTTTTTCAAGCCATTATAAAGTAGTTAGAAAATTGACATTCAAAAGGTTGATGTTTTAATCTAATTACATTAGGTTTGTGCGCCTTATTTTCCGACGGTTTACAGGGAGTGCAAAAATATTGAAACCTGTATGATTATTCAAAACAGGTTGTGTTACCCGGCAAAAAAGTTAATGTGGACAGAAAATAACGCAAAAACGGCCATCCGCTTGTTTGGACCTCATGAAATAAAACTGCTGAAACAGCGTTCACTGCTGTAAGCCAGCGTAAAGTACACCCGGTGCATGAAGAAGGTTAAATATTTTTACAACACCCAAACATTAAAATATGAGAAGCTCGTAGTATCGCTGCGGGTGAAGATCCTGAGGATACTCGGGTTTGTATCTGCTGCCATTGTTACCGGGGCGATCTTCCTGTCTGTGGCTTACCGGGTGGTGGATTCCCCCAAGGAAAAGTCGCTGCGCCGCGACCTGGAGGGGATGAAGGAAAAATATGAAGCCATGCAGGGACGTGTAAAGGAAATGAGGGGGAAGCTGGCGGAACTGGAAGAGCGTGATAATGAAATTTACCGGGTGATATTTGAAGCCTCTCCCATCCCGGACAGTGCAAGGGAGGGCAAAATCAACCGCGACGAGGAGGCTGCCCAGCTGCAATCCTTCGCCAGCAGCGAAATCATCGCTTCTACCGGCATCCTGCTGAAAGAACTGACCAACCGTATTAAATCACAGGAAAAATCATACGAGGAGATCGATAACCTGGTAAAGAACAAACAGCAGATGCTGGCGTCCATCCCGGCTATACAGCCGGTGGCCAACAAAGACCTGAAGCACATTGCCTCCGGTTTCGGATACCGTATCGACCCGATCTATAAAACCATGAAGTATCACGCGGGGCTTGACTTTGCAGCGCCCAGCGGTACCCCCATCTACGCTACCGGCGACGGTACCGTGGAAGAGGCCAGCCTGAGCGACGTGGGCTACGGCAACCACGTGATCGTACGGCATGGATATGGTTATAAAACATTATATGGCCACATGCTCCGCATGAAGGTCAAGACCGGACAAGCCGTTAAACGCGGCGATGTACTGGGCTGGGTGGGCAGCACCGGTAAATCCACCGGCCCCCACTGCCACTATGAAGTCATTAAGAACGGAGAGAAAGTTGACCCGGTGTACTTCTTCTTTAATGACCTCACCCCCGAACAATTTGACCGCATGCTGAAGATGGCCCGGTCCGGCAACCAGTCGTTCGACTAATGCCCGGTGCCGTTAGTGCTTAGGTTTTAATGCGTTGCAACAGGTAAATGATATTTTTCCGGAGGATAAAAGAGGTAAGCTTGCTATGAAAAGCTTAACTTCATTCCCGTAAAGAATATTTTTCACCGTTTTTTACCATTATGCAACAGTTAGACCTCTTTTCCACACCTGGAACTCCCCACCCGGTACCGGAGACTGCGGGAGGTTCTGTAAAAGCAAAAGTGAAAAAGGCCATAGCTGTACCCAGACAGCCTGGTAAAAAGCGGGGACGTAAATCATTGAAAGAGGTATCGGAAGACCCAGACTTGATTATGGAGTTGGACAAATTAGTGCTGGATAAGCAATATTATTCAATCAGTGAGGTAGCTGCCATGTTCCGGGTAAATACTTCGCTGATACGCTATTGGGAAAATGAATTCGATATTCTTCAACCCAAAAAGAACAGGAAGGGGGACCGGCTGTTCCGTCAGGAAGACATCCAGCACCTCAAACTGATCTACCATCTGCTGCGGGAAAGAAAATATACCATCGAAGGCGCCAAACAAAAACTGAAGGAAGATCTCAAGCTGGCAGCCCGAAATTTCGAAATGGTACAGGCTTTGCTAAAAGTACGTGGTTTTTTAACCGAACTGAAAGATCAATTATAAAAACATGTTTATGCGCTTGAAAACATTACTACTGGGAGGCGGCCTGCTTTTTTCAACAATGGCCTGGGCACAGAATGGAAACGATAAAGTGATCAAAGGCAAAATTGAAATGAAAACCCTGATGCAGGACCAGTCTACCGATTGGTTTTATAAAGGGGTGAACAGCTATCAGCCCAACGATAATATGCTCAACTACATTAAATCCAACCGTACCAATTATAACCTGGTGGTGGTAATGGGCACCTGGGACGAAACCAGCCGCAAGGTGGTTCCTGAACTGTATAAAGTGATGATCACCGCCGGCAGCCCGGAAGACCAGGTGCTGATGTTTGGCGCCGATCAGAAAATGCAGACAGACGCTCCTACCGACTATAAAGTAAAAAAACTGCCTACCGTGATCGTTTACCGCGATGGCAGCGAAGTGGGTCGTATCGTAGGCGCCCCGAAAGAATCTGTGGAAGCAGACCTGTCCCGCATTCTGCTGAACAGCTCCAAGAAAGAAAAAGAATAACCGCCCTGCGGTAAGCATAGGAAAGGCCCGTTGGTATACTGTACCGACGGGCCTTTCGCTGTTAATGCCATGATCAGCTGTCCGACGTGCTGAAGGTCACGTTGGTAGACGTGGTAGGCAGTTTTACCTCGTTGACCGCCAGCAGCCGTATGATGGCGAGGTTCACGTTTTCCCGCAGGGCAGCATACTGGTTGCCGTCAATGATATAAGTATTGAAGATGACCTGCACGATGTAGGTATCCTTCGTGAAATCGTTGAGATTGACCGTAAAGCCGGGCAATACGTTGGAATTGTCTTTCAGCAGGCTGCGGATATCCTCCAGTACCTTCAGCATTTTGTCGGCGGGCACTTCAGAGCCTATCTCGAGGCGCATGGCCACCCGTTGCTGGGTACGGAGGGACAGGTTGTCCAGGATGCTGTCCACCATTTTTTTGTTGGGCACGGTCACAAAAGTCTTTTCCAGCGTGCGGATACGGGTGCTGCGCAGTCCTATTTTCTCTACGGTGCCCTGGTAACTGTCTACCTTTACGCTGTCGCCTACACGGAAAGGCTTGTCAAAGAAGATGATGAAGGAGCCGATCAGGTTCTCGATGCTTTCTTTGGCGGCGAGGGCGAGGGCGGCTGCACCGATACCAAGGCCTGCGATGATCTTCTCTACCAGCGACGGGCCGAAAAGAATCCTGATAAAGGCGATGGCTCCCATAATAAAGATGATGGCCTTGAAGAAATCGCGGAAGAAGATGATAAACTGGTTGTCTGTTTTGTCTTCCGTGAGATCGGCTTTCTTTTCCAGTACCAGCGCGATGAAGTCGATCAGGCGCAGCATGATCCAGATGATGCTCATGCTGAAGGCCAGCGCCAGCAGGGTGTCGGTGAGGTCCTTCAGGGTGGCTTTGTTGTACAGGTGTACGTTGAGCACTTCAGGAAAGGTAAACCGGTCGATGGTCAGCATAAAAGTGACCAGTAAGAGGAAGTACTCCAGTGGGCGCAGCAGCAGGCTGACGAAGTCTTTTTCCTCTATCTGGGGAGACCAGCGGCGTACGAGGCGGAACAGGATGGCGGCCATCCCTTTGGATACGTAGCGTTTGACAAAAGATACGAAGAGCAGTACCCCGATCAGTACGAGGTAGTCCCTTACGGGATTGTCCAGGATGACCTGGTTCAGGAAATCATTCATATGGTTAATTCTAGATAATACGTTTGGTGTCGTCAGCAATCAGCACTACGCCGGGCTGCATGCCGGCACCGAAGCTGCCAAAGCGGCTTTCGATGCCGAGGGCCCTGGCCCCGTTGCTGGTACCCCAGCGTAGCAGCTCTGCCAGCGGTATGTTGGGGTAATGGGCCTGGATGGTCTTTATTTCTTCCCAGACAGACAGCTGGTGGTTAGACGCCAGGCTGTCGGTGCCCAGCGTAATATTACATCCCGCTTCGCGAAACAGCGGGATATCGGGCAACCGGTCTTCAATATACAAATTGGCCTGCGGACAGAAGCACCACCAGGTGTCTACCGGCTGTTGCAGGGCAAACCGGATATCGGCGGCAGAGGTATAGGTATTATGTACCAGCAGGATTTTGTTGCGGGCAAAGCGGGGCAGGTAGGCTTCGAGGCTGTTGGTGCCTGTGGGCCGGAAGCTGCCGGCGTCCATGCCGAAGTGGGCGTAAAACCGGAGGAAATCGCCGGTGTTGGTGTTATACAGCTCATTTTCCGCGGCACATTCCTGGTTGTGGATGCTCACGGGTGTGTTATGTGGTGTTTGGGCCAGCAGTCCGAAAAGCGCGCTGCTCACAGAATAAGGAGCATGTGGCGCAATAGAGGCGCTGTGGCCGGGGATCTCCCTGAAGGCCTGCAGCACTTCGAGGCTGTATTGGTAGCGGGCGGCCGCACTGCCTTCGGCTACGCCCATACACTCCACAAAAGTATGGTAGTAGAGGCGCTGGTGGCGCTTTTGCGGTACCGTAGCGGGACTGTTGCAGATATCCCCTACCGCGACGATGCCTGCCTCCCACATGGCCTGTTCCGCCGCGGCGATGGCGGCAGCCTGATCATGGCCACTGTTGCGGTTTTCCATTACCCGGGTGAGGAAGGCGGGCAGCCCGGTTTTTTCAGGTATCATCCCTTTCATATGCGAAAGTTCGAGGTGACAGTGGGTATTAACAAATCCCGGACAGAGAATGCCGTCCAGTTCCCGGACATCGCTGCCGGCGGTATTTTCCGCTACAATGCCCGTCACTGCGCCGTTTTCGTCCAGTATCAGCACGTGGCCGGGCCCCAGAAATTGCTGGCCGTCGAATATATCTTTCCCTTTTAATTTGATCTGTTTCAACAACCTGATATTTAATTAAATGAATGGTGTTAATTTTGCAACCCGATTAGTAGTATCACCTGCCGTCTTTCCGGGAGGGGTACTCAAAAGTCAAAGATAATTATGATAGACAAACTCGAAGCGATAAAAGGCCGTTTTGAACAGGTGGCGCTGGCACTGACCAACCCGGAAGTGGTGAGCGACAACAAAAAATTTGGCCAGCTTAGCAAGGAATACCGGCAGCTGGAGAAGATCGTGAAGGCATATGATGCCTACCGGAAGCTGTTGGACAATATTGCCTTCAACAAGGAAGTGCTGGACAGTGGCGACGAAGAGATGCGCGAACTGGCCAAAGCCGAAACGGAAGCGCTGCAGGAGCAGAAGCAGGAGCAGGAAGAACTGATCCGCAACCTGCTGATCCCCAAAGACCCCCAGGATGAAAAAAATGCCATCCTTGAAATACGCGCCGGTACCGGTGGTGATGAGGCCAGCCTCTTCGCCGGCGACCTGATGCGCATGTACCTGCGTTTCTGCGAAACCAAAGGCTGGAGCACCAACCTGCTGAATGAGACGCCCGGTTCCGCCGGCGGCTTCAAGGAGGTGGTGATAGAAGTCAGCGGAGACGACGTATATGGTACCCTGAAATTTGAATCCGGCGTGCACCGCGTACAGCGTGTACCCGCCACAGAAGCTGCCGGCCGTGTGCACACTTCCGCCGCTACCGTGGCGGTGCTGCCCGAAGCCGAAGAGGTGGACGTGGACGTGCGCGAAGCGGACATTAAGATGGATACTTTCCGTTCCTCCGGCGCTGGTGGCCAGCACGTAAACAAAACTGAGTCTGCGGTGAGGCTTACCCACATCCCTACCGGCGTGGTAGTGGAATGCCAGGAAGGCCGCAGCCAGCACTCCAACCGCGAGATCGCCATGAAGATGCTGCGTACGCGCATCTATGAGGCCGCGGTCCGCAAGCATGAGGATGCCATCGCCTCCCAGCGTAAGAGCCTTGTGTCTACCGGCGACCGTTCCGCTAAAATCCGCACCTATAACTATCCGCAAGGCCGTGTTACAGACCATCGTATAGGCATGACCGTATATAACCTCGACGCTTTCATGAACGGGGAAATCAAGGACATGGTAGATGCGCTGCAGTTTGCAGAGAATGCAGAGAAACTGAAACAAGGCAGCTAGTCCCGCGAAGGAGCAAGGTGAGCAAAGCGCGCTAAGGAGCGGAGGTCAATTAAGATCAAATAAGATTTAAAAAAAATATAACAGAGCGAAGAGAACACAAAACCGGTGGTTTTCTTCGCTCTCTTTTATGTCCTTTGCGCCTTTGCTGCTTAGCGTTTTTGCGTGAAACTCCGTGCTGATCTCCGCTTCTTAGCGCGCTTTGCCCACTTATCCCCTTTGCGTACGTGAGTTGGTGGGATACCGGAATAGTCTTACATTTATTTAAACCACTATTAAACCACAACATTTTTTCTTCCACAAAATCCATATCAAGATGTTAGAGCAATTAATGCAACTTGTTCGGGAAAACGCGCAGAGCACCGTTGTTGATAATCCTGCAGTACCCAATGAACAGAATGAAGCAGTGATCGGCGCTGCGACAGAATCTATTGCCAGCGGCCTGCAACAGGAACTGGCTAACGGCAACACCGAAGGCGTTTTGTCCCTTTTGGGCGGTCAGTCGGCTACCGGCGCTACCCAGGACAACCCGGTGGTAGGTAATATCTCCAATAATTTTGTTGGTACGCTGCTCGAGAAATTCAACCTGGACAAAGGGGCGGCCACCCAGCTGGCGGCTTCCCTGATACCGACGGTATTGGGTTCCCTGGTGAATAAAACCAACGACCCGTCCAACAGTAATTTCAGCCTCAACAGCATCTTCAGTTCCCTGACCGGCGGCGCCGCCAATGGTATCGATCTGCAGGGTGTGCTGGGCCAGCTGTCCGGCGGCCTGGATAAAAACGGCGACGGTAAAGTGGACCTGAGCGATCTTTCCGGCCTGTTCTCCAATGGCGCCAGCCAGCAGCAGCAGGGCGGTAACGATGCCGGCGGTGGTATCGGCGGCATGCTCAAGAACCTTTTGGGCTAATTTTTTGTTTACTCTCCGGATGTATTCATAACGGCAAAAACACAAGCATATCGTATATAATTATTTGATTATAAGAAGATTGCTTGTGTTTTTTTAATGTTTGTTCAGTATTGTGTTTCAGGTAGTTGTGGATACCGAAAAGAAACTGGCAAAGTATTTGTTTCCCAATTTTCGACTTACATTTGTCATCCTGAATTATATATAATAACCTTCATGTTTAAAATTACTATGATGAAAAGACTCAATGTTCTGGTAGCCCTGGTTTTGTCAGTAACCATGTTGTTTAGCTGTAGCACCTGGCAGAGCATGGATAATACTAAAAAAGGCGCTGCTATCGGTGTAGGCGGCGGTGCTGCTGCCGGTGCGATCATCGGTAAAGCGGCCGGTAACACAGCGCTGGGCGCTATTATTGGTGCTGCTCTTGGTGGTGCTGGTGGTGCCCTGATTGGTAAGAAAATGGATAAGCAGGCACAGGAAATCAAAAATGAAGTGCCGAACGCAACCGTTGAACGTGTAGGGGAAGGTATTAACGTAACTTTTGATGCAGGCGTACTGTTTGGTTTTGATAAGTCTGACATATCTCCTGCTGCCCAGGAAAGTATCCAGCAGCTGGCACAGATCCTGAACAAATACCCTGACACTTACGTTCGTGTGGAAGGTCACACGGATGATAAAGGCACAGACGCTTACAACATGGGCCTGTCTGAAAGAAGGACCAACAGCGTGATGGCTTATCTGAAAGCACAAGGTGTTGCTGCCAGCCGTATCCAGGGTTTCTGGTATGGTGAAAGCCAGCCTAAAGTTCCGAACGATTCAGAAGCTAACCGCGCTAAAAACCGTCGTGTTGAGTTCTCTATCTTCGCTAACGACAAGATGAAAGTGGACGCGAAGAAAGAAGCGGGTCAGCAATAAAATATTAAATACACATATTTCTCATAAGCAGATATACATTCCCCCCTGGTTCCAGGGGGGATTTTTTATTTAGGCTGTCTGAAAAACAGGTAGCGTACCAGTTTAAATACAAATACGCCGGCGATGGCGCCGAGTGTATCCGCGATGATGTCGTATCCGTCAAAGCTGCGGCCAATGGCCCAGTATTTCTGGATCAGTTCTATAATGAAGCCGTAAATAGCTGCCAGTATCACAAACAGCAACAATGTGCGGGAAGATATCTGTTTGTAGTGCCAGTATACGCCCAGGCTGAGGAACAACACAATGCCGCCGAACAGACCGAAGTGAACAATCTTATCGAAATGTATTCTTGTCAGAAAAGAGTTGGAGGGGATATCGTTGCCGGGCAGGGTACACAATATGAGGATCAATATAATCCATACGGTGGCCGGAAGGTAGTATTTCCAGATGTTCATGATCCAGTAAATCGATTAACGTTGTCCGAAAAAAAAGACAACAGGCGTGCGGAACGCGCATCCTGTTGTCTTGTCTATATGAAATATCAGTTGGCGTAATTATTCACCTACCAGGGCCTGGTATGCAGCGGCATCCAGCAGGGCGGCAACATCAGCAGGGTTGGAAACGGTCATTTTGATCATCCAGCCTTCCCCGTAAGGGTCGCTATTTACCAATTCGGGTTCGCTTTCCAGGTCGGTGTTGAGGGTGTCGATTTTACCAGCAACAGGCAGGAACAGGTCAGAAACAGTTTTTACTGCTTCTACAGTACCGAATACTTCTTCGGCGCCTAAAGTCTTACCTACAGTAGGAATATCAACAAATACGATGTCACCTAATTCGCGTTGTGCAAATTCGGTGATGCCGATTGTAGCAACGTTACCTTCTAATAAAACCCATTCGTGATCCTTGGTGTAACGCAGGTTTGACGGAAAATTCATAATTAGTTTGGTTTTGAGCCGTAAAAGTACTGAATCCTTTGTATTTACGGAGTTTTTGATTTTGATATTTTGATGAACGTTTTTTAGAAGAACAGCCACTTCTTTATGACCCTTATTTTCATGGGAACATTCTCCACTGGCCTGTTATGGCTGTCTGTCTTCACCGCGGCTATTTTATCGATTACCTCCATGCCTTTGATCACCTGGCCAAATACCGTATAGTTTTGGTCAAGATGTGGTGACCCGCCTTCTGTCTTGTAGATCTCCCGCTGGTCTACAGGGATCTTACGGCCGCCCAGCCTTGTTTTTTCCAGCTTGTCCAGCTCCTCGTCCGTAAAGACTTTCCCCTGTACGATATAGAACTGGCATCCGGAGGAAGCTTTGGTGGGGTTGTCGTCGCGGGCAGCGGCCAGTGCGCCTTTCCGATGGAACAGGTCCAGCTGGAATTCAGGCGGAACGGTATACCCTACATCGCCTTCGCCCAGCACGGCGCCGGCTTTGGCCCGTTTGGAATCCGGGTCGCCTCCCTGGATCATAAACTGTTTGATCACCCGGTGGAACAGCGTACTGTCGTAGAAGTGCCGTCTGCTCAGCTTCAGGAAATTATCCCGGTGTTTGGGCGTCTGGTCGTGCAGGCGGATGATCATGGTGCCGTAGGGCGTGATGACCTTTACTTTCCTGTTTTTGGCCATGGCCATAGCGCTGATGGCCAGCAATAAGGTACAAAGGAGTACGATTTTTTTCATACGGTGGATTATGCTTCTTCTTCGTCAGCGAAATACTCGATGATATGTTCTTTCAGGAATGCTTCCTGTTCTTCGAGGTTGAATTTGGGAACGGGCTGCAGCTCTTTGAAATGGGGCCATCCGTCTTTATCGTAGCCGTCTACTTCATAGTACCCGCTTTTGCTGAGGAGGGTACAGACGGCCACATGCATCAGGTCCTGTTTCTGTTCTTTTGTGTATTTCTTCTTCAGATGATTGATTTCATTGACGCCGATGAGGAACAGGATCGCCTCCATATTGGGCTTTTTCCCGAACCTGGCCGTCAGCATATCTTCTACGGGTTTCCACCGCTTCTCAAGATCTTCCATGATATTGCCTGTTTTTTGGGTCAGTGTTTGTGTTTAAGTGGCTCATAGCCACGGCAAATGTACGTTATACGGAAAAATATTATATAAATATGCGGGAGCTTTCTTAATTTGGGCATCCCCGTTATGCTGATTTTCATGGGAATGAGCCACAGTAGCAAGTTTAACAGCATTTTAACGGCCATTTCACATAGTGATAAGTTTTATTTGACAAGAGAATGTTTATTTTAGCACACTTGAAAAACTAACAGCATGGAAAATACATCGTCCGATATCCGGCAACTGAATGAAAAAATTCACCAGGCCAGCGCTTTTGTGGACCTCCTGAACATGGAGTTGGGCAAGGTAATTGTGGGGCAGCGTTATATGGTGGAAAGATTGCTCATCGGCTTGCTGGCACAGGGGCACGTATTGCTCGAAGGTGTTCCCGGTTTGGCGAAAACCTTGTCTATCAAATCACTGTCATCCGCCATCAATGCGAAGTTCAGCCGTATCCAGTTTACGCCCGACCTGTTACCGGCGGACGTGGTGGGTACCATGATCTACAACCAGCAGAAGAACGAGTTTGTGGTACGTAAAGGGCCTATCTTCGCCAACTTTATCCTGGCGGACGAGATCAACCGCGCCCCGGCCAAAGTACAGAGCGCCCTGCTGGAAGCCATGCAGGAAAGACAGATCACCATCGGCGACAGCACCTTCAAACTGGACGACCCCTTCCTGGTACTGGCCACCCAGAACCCGATAGAACAGGAAGGTACTTATACCCTGCCGGAAGCGCAGGTAGACCGTTTCATGCTGAAAGTAGTGATCGGTTACCCTACCAAGGAAGAGGAAAGACACATCATCCGTCAGAACCTGAACCCTGAAGCTTCCGCTCCTATCCGCCCGGTGATACAGCCGGCCGATATCCTGGAAGCGCGTAAGCTGGTACGGGAAGTGTACATGGACGAGAAAATCGAAAAATATATCATCGATATCGTATTCGCTACCCGTAACCCGGAAGAGTACAAACTGCAGAAGCTGAAGCCACTGATCTCCTATGGCGGTTCTCCAAGGGCCAGCATCAACCTGGCGCTGGCGGCCAAAGCTTATGCCTTTATGAAACGCAGAGGATATGTGATCCCGGAAGACGTACGCAGCATCTGCTTTGACGTGATGCGCCACCGTGTTGGCCTCACCTATGAAGCAGAAGCAGAAAACGTGACCAGCGAAAACATCCTCAGCGAAATTCTCAACGCCGTAGAAGTGCCATAATCGTTTACCATGTTGGACACTGCCGAAATACTCAAAAAGGTAAGACAGATAGAAATCAAGACCAAAGGGCTTACCAACCACATCTTTGCAGGCGAATACCATAGCGCTTTCAAAGGTCGTGGCATGTCGTTCAGCGAGGTGAGGGACTATCACTTCGGGGACGACGTACGGTCTATCGACTGGAACGTGACCGCCCGTTTCAATCACCCTTTTGTGAAGATTTTTGAAGAAGAAAGAGAGCTGACGGTGATGCTGCTGGTGGATATGAGCGAAAGCTCCTCCTTCGGTACCCAAAAGCGGGACAAAAGAGACCTGATCACCGAACTGTGCGCCGTACTGGCTTTTTCGGCCATCAAAAACAATGATAAGGTAGGCGTTATCTTCTTCAGCGACGGGATGGAAAAATATATCCCGCCCAAAAAAGGTAAATCACATATCCTGTTCATTATCCGTGAACTGCTATCGTTCACGCCTAAACGAAAAGGGACCAATATCAAGGAAACGCTCCGCTTCTTTAACAATGCCGCCAAAAAGCGCAGCATTGTATTTTTGTTGAGCGACTTCCTGTCCGGCGAATACCAGGACGCCCTGAACATAGCGGCCAAAAGGCACGATATGGTGGGCATCCAGGTATATGACCAGCGCGACCGGGAGCTGCCTCCCGTAGGGCTTATCCAGGTGGCCGATGCTGAAACCGGCGCCACACAGTGGGTAGATACCGCTGACCGCCGGGTAAGGCAGTATTATGAACACCAGTTTGCCCAACATGCGCAATATTGCAAAAATGCCTTTATGAAAAGCGGCGCAGAGCTGATGACTATCCGTACCGATGAAGACTATGTAAAAGCTTTGCAGACATTTTTCCTGAACAGGGCGTAAGTTATTAAGGAGAGCAAATTCAGACATGTATAAACAGCAAGTGATAAGACGTATACTTTTATCTTTCTTTATTGGGTTGTTGTTCCCGTTAGGCCTGCTGGCGCAGAATACCCTCGAAGTGACCGCCAAAGCGGACAGCAGCAGCATCCGGATCGGTGAACAGCTAAAACTGCACCTGAAGGCCACCGTGCCGGCAGCGGTTTTCAACAAGCCCGAATTCAGGCTGCTGTTACCCATCGTGCCGGACTCCCTGGATCATTTTGAAGTGGTGACCCGCTCCAAGGTGGACACCCTGACACAGCAGGACATGAAGGTGCTGCAGCAAACGCTCACCGTTACCAGCTTCGACTCCGGCCACTGGGAGTTTCCCCCGCAGAAATTTGAAGTATACGGCGCTACCGGCGCCAACAGCGTAGATACCCTGTTCAGCCAGCCGCTGGGCATCGATGTCAATACCGTAGCGGTAGATACCACCAAAGCCTTTAAGCCGATCAAAACGGTACGGGCAGTACCCTGGAATATCTGGGACTACTGGCTGTATATCGCCATCGGCGCAGCCGTGGTGCTGATAGCGCTCGGCCTCTGGCTGTATTTCCGCAAACGTCCTGAAAAGAAGCCGGTAGAGAAATTGCCGTTGGTAACGCCTTACGACCTGGCCAGGCAGCAGCTGAAATCGCTCAAAGCGGAACAGCTGTGGCAGCAGGGGGATATCAAACAGTATTATACCCGGTTGACAGATATTTTGCGTACCTATTTTGAACATCAGTTTGGTATTGCGGCGCTGGAACAGACCTCTGAGGAGTTGCTGATAAATATCAAGCCGGTGACCAAACTAAACCAGCAAAGGGATAAATTACGCGCCCTGCTGGCCATTGCGGACCTTGCCAAGTTCGCCAAGCTGCAGCCCACTGCCGATGAGCATGAGGACTGTATGAACAAAGCCGAAGAGATCCTCGAATGGACAAGGCCCAAAGAAGAGCCGGCGGCGCCTGCGCCCGGCGCTCCTGAACAGAAGCCGCAGACAGGTGCGTAATTAGTCATTTAACTGAATTTAAGCGATGGATTTTTCAGCGTGGAAAAATATTGAATTTGCCTACCCGGTTTTCTTCTGGCTGTTATTGCTGATACCGGTGATGATATACTGGCGCATTGCCCGGCGGAAGAAAGCGCAGGGTGTGATGAAGGTATCGTCCGTAGCTGGTCTCAAAGGGCTGCCGGTATCCTGGAAGGTGCGTTTCCGGCCGTTATTGCTGGCCCTGCGCATCCTGGCTTATGCTGCCCTCGTAACAGCGCTGGCGCGGCCACAGACCTCCAATACTTCTGAAAACATCGACAGCGAAGGCATCGATATTGTGATGGCCATCGATATCTCCGGCAGTATGCTGGCCGAAGATCTGCAGCCCAACAGGATGGAGGCCGCCAAAAAAGTGGCCATGGACTTCGTGGATAAACGTATCAGCGACCGTATCGGGCTGGTGGTGTTTTCCGGCGAAAGTTTCACGCAGTGCCCTATTACTACCGACCATGCCGTGCTGAAGAACCAGATCATGCAGGTTAAAAGCGGTATGCTGCAGGACGGTACCGCCATCGGTATGGGCCTCGCCACATCGGTAGACCGTCTGCGTAACAGTCACGCTAAAAGCAAGGTGATCATCCTCCTGACAGACGGTGTGAACAACACCGGCCTGGTGGACCCGCTCACCGCACTGGAGATCGCCAAAGCTTTTAAGATAAGGGTATATACCATTGGCGTGGGCACCCAGGGCAAAGCACCTTTCCCGATGCCTATGGCCGACGGCAGCGTGCAGATGGTGATGCAGGATGTACAGATCGACGAGCCGCTGATGAAAAAGATCTCCAAGGAAACCGGTGGTAAATACTTCCGCGCCACCAATACCACCGACCTGAAGAACATCTACGCAGAGATCGATCAGCTGGAAAAAACAAAAGTGGAAATCACTTCCTACAAACGGTATGCAGAGCATTTCTTCCCGCTGGCGATGCTGGCGCTGGCGTGTATCCTGCTGGAAGTGGTGCTGCGTTATTCCTTGTTCAGAAGTTTACCATAAGTTACCATAAAAAGACATACAGCAAAGGCGCCGGAGAAGAACTCCCGGCGCCTTTGCCGCTTTGTATGAAACATTTACCTTTGGGGATATAAATTTCCGGACTATTGCAAGCAACAGTATATAAATCAACAGGCAGCTGGTATGTGGTGAAAACCACCACAGGTGAAATATTCCAGGCGAGGATGAAAGGGATCTTCAAAAAAAATGAAGATATCACTTCCACCAATCCCATTGCCGTAGGCGATGTGGTGGAGATTGTGCCCGATGACAGCGATGCTAGCGCCAAAAATGCCATGATCACGGAAATCGGCGAGCGCCGGAATTACATTGTGCGCAGTTCCCCGCACGGGCGCAACAAAAAGCACATTATCGCCGCCAACCTGGACCAGGCCATGCTGATAGGCACTATCCGCGAGCCGCGTACCTCACAGGGGTTTATTGACCGCTTCCTGGTCACCGCAGCAGCGTATCATATCCCGGCCGTGCTGGTGTTTAATAAAAAAGATATTTACCGGGCGAAGGAAATGGAGGTGTTTGAAGCCATGGAAGCGCTGTATACCGATATTGGTTATCCGGTGAAGCTTATTTCCGCCACGGAGAAGGAAGGGATAGATGAAATCAGGGCGATCCTGAAAGGTAAGACCACCCTGATGTCTGGCCATTCCGGCGTGGGGAAATCCTCTCTGATCAACGATCTGGTACCGGGTTTGGACCTGCGTACCACGGCTGTCAGCGGCTGGAGCGGCAAAGGGTTGCACACCACCACTTTCGCGGAGATGTATGACCTGCCTGATGGCGGCTGCCTGATAGACACCCCCGGTGTGCGTGAGTTTGGTATCGTGGAGATCGACAAAGCGGAGTTATCCCACTATTTCCTGGAAATGCAGCCTTATCTTTCCCAATGTCAATTCAATAACTGTTTGCATATCAACGAGCCCGGCTGTGCAGTAAAAGAGGCTGTCGAGGCCGGGGAAATTGATCCCGACCGCTATGTGAGTTATGCCACGATCCTCGAGACGATCGAGGAGGAACAGTACTAGTTATTTTTTCGGTTTCCCTAATTCATCGAGTACTTTCTCTGCGCCCCAGTTGCGTTTGGGCTGGGGGCATCCTTTCTTTTGTGTGCGGCAGGCCGTGAGGGCAACGGCGGCGAGCAGGGCAAGGGCGATTATTTTGCGCATAGTATGGGTTTTACTAGAATAAACGCATTTGTTTGCCTGCTTTGCGGTTGGTCCGCTGTAAATCTTTTTTATTGTAGCTGGTGGCGGGGCACCCGTATTTCTGTGAAGAGCAGCCTGGCAGCACGATGGCGGCCAAAAGAAGCAGGCAAATAAACGTTTTCATAGTGGGATATTTGCCTGCAATATAACAAATTTTCTTAAAGCGTTATGGTTGCTTGTCTCCTTCCGTATACCAGGAGGCGTACATGTTGTAGTTTTTGGAGATACGGTTGATTTCCCCTTTGATGAGGGCCATATCGATGTCTTTCACTTTTTTGGCGGGTACGCCGGCCCAGATGGTGCCTGGTTCCACATGGGTGTCTGCCAGTACCACTGCACCTGCAGCGATGATGCTGTTGCTGCTGATGTGTGCATTGTCCATCACGATGGCGCCCATGCCGATCAGCACGTCGTTATCCACCGTACAGCCGTGCAGGATAGCATTGTGGCCGATAGACACATTATTGCCCACGATGGTTTTGGATTTCTCGTAGGTGCAGTGGATCACGGCGCCGTCCTGCACGTTTACGTTGTCGCCCAGGCGGATGCTGTTCACATCACCGCGCACTACGGCATTGAACCATACGGTACAACCTTTGCCCATTTCAACATCGCCGACAATAGTGGCATTCGGCGCAATGAAGCAGCCTTCTGCAATCTTCGGAGTAAATCCTCTTAAGGGTATAATGTGAGACATAACTGATAGTTTTAATCTGAATAGTACAAATATAACAATTACTAATTAGCCGTTGTTTTCTACCTTCGCAGAGAATGTAAGAGATATGAACAACAGGCAACTTTTTTTGCAGCACGTAGCGCAAACATCAGATGCGCCGCTGGCACTGGAGATCGTTAAAGCAGAAGGCATGTACATGTGGGATGCCAACGGCAGGAAGTACCTGGACCTGATTGCCGGCATCAGCGTATGTAACATGGGGCATTGTCACCCTGCCGTGGTGAAAGCCATCCAGGAACAGGCGCAGCAATATATGCACCTGCTCGTATACGGAGAATTCGTACAGTCGCCACAGGTAGCTTATGCCAAAGCGCTGACGCAACATCTTCCCGAAAACCTCGACTGCGTATATTTTACCAACTCCGGCGCAGAAGCCGTAGAAGGCGCCATGAAACTGGCCAAACGTTTCACCGGCAGAACAGAAATAGCCGCCTTCAACCGCAGCTATCACGGTTCCACACAAGGCGCGCTTAGCATCCTCGGCGATGAATACTGGCGCAACGCCTACCGTCCGCTGCTCCCGGGCATACAACACCTGGAGTATAACAACTACGCTTCCCTGGAACTGATCACTCATAACACGGCTGCGGTTTTCGCAGAAAGCGTACAGGGAGAAGGCGGTGTCATCGTTCCTCAACTGGAATGGATACACGCTTTACGCGCCAAATGTAACGAAACCGGTGCCCTGCTGATACTCGACGAAGTACAGTGTGGCCTCGGCCGCAACGGTACCCTCTGGGCATTTGAACAACTGGGTATCGTTCCCGATATCCTGTTGCTCGGCAAAGCTCTCGGTGGCGGTATGCCGCTGGGCGCTTTCATTTCCTACCGTACCATCATGTGGAGCCTGACCAACAACCCGGTACTGGGCCATATTACCACGTTTGGCGGTCACCCCGTGAACTGCGCCGCCGGTCTCGCCGGTTTCAACGCACTACTGGAATCACAGGTGATCAAAGACGTAAAAGCCAAAGGAGAACTGTTCCGCAAACACCTGCAGCATCCTGCTATTAAAGCAGTACGCTCCCTCGGACTGATGATGGCGGTAGAACTCGAAAGCTTCGAAGTCAATAAAAAGACGATTGATTACTGCATCGCGAATGGTGTGCTTACGGATTGGTTTCTTTTTGCAGCAGAATGTATGCGCATAGCGCCGCCGCTGATTATCACAGAAGAGGAGATTGTACAGGCGTGTAAGGTGATTTGTGAAGGGTTGGATAGGGTATAGTAATCGTTAAAATATAAAAAACCCACTGGCAAAAGTGTCAGTGGGATTTTTTTTGCTACTTATTCTTATTGTAAAGGGTGTTGTAATAATCATCTGGACGCTGTAGTGCAATGGTGTCAATGCCTAGCTTAAATAATGCATCCCGGAAGGATTTTTCAGTACTGAAAAACCTCTCTTGTGTAGTAGTCGGATCGATGATGAACCAGGCGGTGTCATATTCTTTACTTTTCACTTCCGTACCTCCTTGTGAATAAATGATAATTTGATTTTCTCTTTTATCAAACGCTTGTACATTATGTATGGAAAGGGTCAACAGGTTGGTAGTCTGTAATTCAAGACGCCATTCAGTATCGCTTATTTTAACAAGTTTATAAGGTTTTATTAACGGAATACTAAGTCGATCAAATGTTCCATTTTGGGTATAAAATGGATCTTTCTTTTCCTTTTTATTTTTCAGCGGATTACAACCTGCACCAGCGAGTGACAGAAAGAGAATACTTAAAGCAATTGATATGTTGTTCATATTAATTGGGGAGTGTAAAATGAACTGTGTCAAGTAGTATTTTATAAACGTAATTTCAGTCGATCATCAAATATAATTGATAGTTGGGACACAGTCAGACTCCAGTTTTGAAGAGGCGGTGTCCACTTCTTTCGGATGTTTTGGGCGGCCAGATAAATTAATTTTAGAAGTGTTGTATCGGAGGAAAACGCACCCTTTGTTTTGGCCACTTTGCGGACCTGGCGACGGAAGCCTTCGATGGTGGCTCAAAGCTGATTGCCCGGTCCTGGGCGTCTCCAAGCCGATAGCGCTATCCACTGTTTCAAGCCATTTTCGATTTTTACCTGTCTTTCGGTTCCCATTTGCCCTTTCCTCATAGTCTAAATGAACTTCCATCTCGCCTTACCAGAGCGCAATTGCTCCAGTGTTTTCCGTTTGGGTTCTTCGTAGTCAAATTTATCTTTGGGTTCCCCAAAAAACTGTGTTAAAGGTCTAGATTTCTTAACCTTTTACACAGTTTATTTTACAATATCCTTGTTGGTAGGCCTTGCTGTTTAATGTCAACGATAATAGTCTGCCAGCGGTTTTAAATCTTTTTTCAAAACCGGATAAACTGATAGAATACCCTCGTTGTTACTATTGTAATAACGAAGTTTTTTAGGTGTCTCGTTATGATTGACAGTTAATGTGTATAATTCTTTTTCCCTTTATGATGATAAGGAAGAGACCTGATTTCCATGGGCATTATCCCTATGGAGTCTTTTCTTGTGAGCATTTCCGATCCATATCTGTAAATATACCGGATGTAGTATTTGTTGGCGATGCTCTTGTATACTTCAGCATCATGTTCGAAATGTATTTCATATCCGGTAAGATGTTCAAGTTGTGAAAATTGCTCTTCTTCTTTTATTTTTTTTACCGGGAAAAAAATTTGTTGATCTCTGTAGTATACGAGATATCCAACTCTGGTGTTAACTATTCTTTCTTTGTTGACACATAAAGAATAGTTACAGCCAGATAATACTGAGATGAGTAGAAAAAGAAAAATTCGGGCGTATTTCATTTTTTATGATGCCTTTAAACTGCCATATTCCGGATTCTCTCTTTTTAGTGACTAGTGTTCTTTCCATTCTCCGTACTTATAATATTCAATTTCAATGTCATCAAAATATAGAACCAGTCCTTCACTTTTCAATAGTCCTGTTTGTGGATCATATAGCCTGAGATAAGATAAATATTTGGGTTTGTGTAATGTACCATCTATTTTAACTTGTTTGTCTTTATTAAACCCCCTTCTTTCTTCAATCATCAAAATTCGGCTATCATCATCGAAGTAGTACCAGGTGCCCACGGGAACGTCATTTTCGTAAAAACCTAATGCTGCTAGTTTACCTGTTTTGCGCGTGTAACTTTTGTATATGCCGTTCTTTTTTCCTTTGTGATAGTAGGCTTCAGTAAACCCGTCTTTACTGATAACAAGCCCGTTGAATGTGGTGTCTGTTGGGTTGGTAAATAACAGGCAAGATGTTACAATCGTTGCTAACATTTCTTATTTTTTTCAGTGACGTGGCATAGGCATCTGCGCACAGTGTTTACAGTGGTATCTAGCCGATATATGATTTCCCTTTTCGCCGTAACTACCCCCTAACTATTCAACCTCCTCATCTCCATCACTACCTGTCTCGCAAATACTTCCACGTTATCATCTTCCAAAAATGACAAACAGTAATAATACTCCCCTTTAGAAGTCATTTCATGATGATTGTTATTCATTTCAAAGTGGCCGCGATGAAAGAGATCTAAAACACTCCGCGGCTGCGTGGGATGAAGATTGCAGCTGGCTAACCGGGCATCGTAAAAAGTAATCACTATCCTGTCGTCATCGTTGGTGAACCGTAGCTCCAGTTTCTTCTCCATAAGGCTGTAGGTGATGCGGATGCATTCGAAATCGTTATGCAGGTCGTAATACCGGTCGCCGATTTCGCCGGATACCAGCGTGTCGAACAGGACGGCATGTGTGACATCTTTCTTCATCAGAACTGCAATTTAAAGCTGCCAAATACGCCGAATTTTTTGTTGGCTGGTTCATCCGGCAGCACATCGGGAGCTACGCGCCAGATAAAATCCACCCGCAGGAATTTGAAGATATTTTCGATGCCGGTGCCCACTTCCAGGTAAGGGTTTCCCTGTAGGGTGCGGAAAGGATAACCGTTATAGAGGTTCAGCTGTTTATTGGATTCAGACAGGGAACCGACTACGCCTTTGGCGGTCCAGAACTGGCGCCATTTCAGCTTTTTGATGAGCGGGATATATCCGAAGATACCGTTTCCGATAGTATGTTCCACGTTAAAACCTACATATTGGTCGCTGAGGAACTCGAAGCGGTTCATCATGTTGAAGGCGTATTTGTTGTAGTAGTAGATCTCGTTGCCGGGATGCACTTCGAGCGAAGTATAAGGCACGGTGCCGAAGATCTTACCACCAAAAACGTTATAGTACAGGGAGCCGAAAGGAGGCAGTTTCACATAGTCGGACACGCTGAGGGATAAACGCTGATACTGCTGACCGCTGTTGAGGACACCCGGGATACCCATAGCGTACTTCAGCTCCGTGATGGGGTATTTACTGCCAAGGCTGATCCGGTAGTAATTGCCTTCCAGGAATTGTTCATGGAAAGCCCAGCGGAGTTTCAGTTCCACTTCTGTGGTGGTGAGCGGATCGCGGCTGCTGACAATTTTGGGATAGAATTCGGCGGTTGGCAGTGGCTCGTAAGGTCTGGCCTGTTTGTGCAACAGGGTGATCTGATGAGAGAAACCGCTGTAATATTCTTTGAAGAACTCCAGCCGTTGTTCCTGTATCATGAGGAACTTCTGCGGGATGCCGCCTTTACGGATGGCGAGGGTAAAGATGTTATCAGTACCTACTTCATCATAGTAATGGGAACCGTTGTCCAGGTCTTTCGTATAGGCGCCGTAGAGGTACATCCGCGGGTGTCGTTTCAGCAGCCAGAGAGCGGACATTTTGCCCTTATATACGTTGTCCTTAAAGCCATAGGCCAGGTACCCGTACAGGTACAGGTCTTTGTTGAATTTCGGCGTGGTGCCGAGGTCCAGCCGCAGCCGGAACCCTTCCAGCCGGTTCTGGGAAAAGAGGTAATAGTAAGGGCCCCATTCGATAGGCCCGAACGGTTTATAACCGGTGGCCAGGAAGCGGATGGTATTGGAGTATTTCTGGAAGAGGGGCATCCGCTGGAGGGTGTCGATCATTTTGTAGATACCCATCTCATTTTTACTGAGGCTGTCAGGGCGGTTGTCGACCCAGAAAGATTCCTTGCGGACGCGGGCGCTGTCGAGGACTACGACGGCCTCCGGGTATTTTTTGTCACCGAAGATGTTGGTGGCGGCGGTGTCATTGGTAACGACATTGTCGTAGGTAGTGCTTTTGCGGCCGATAAAGTCGAAGGTCTTGCCCGGTTTGGGGCTGGGCGCCCAGAAATCGGCCACGAACTTGTCTTTATAGAGGAACCAGGTGCTGTCGGGCAGCTGCCGGAATTCCTGTACCATGCTCACGCGGCGGACGAAGTTGATATTGGCATCTTTTGGAACAGACATCGTGGCTTTCATCACCGCGTAGGTGGTGTCATGCACCCAGATATCGCCGATGAAAGTGTTCTCCCCTTTTCGTTTAGGCGTGAAATTAAGTTTGATGAACCGCTGACTGCTGATGTATTGCGTGTCAGCTATTTTATAGTCGTAGTAAAAGGCGCCGTTGTGGTGGATGGGGCTGACGAACTGCTTGTCAAATACCGGGATGAAATTATTGTAAACGTTGATATTCTGGTACATGCCGCCAAGGAACTTCGTCACGCTTTCGTTGTCGATGCCGGATGTGCGGGCGGCTTTGATGATTTCTTTTGTTTTGCGGGGATTGGACTGAAAATAATAATCCGACAGCGATTCCGTCAGGAAGATGGGTAAAAACGGTTTGTCTTCCGAGGTGCTGTCGATATTATTAAGGATGAAGGCGAAGGGTTTGGTGAACCGGTTTTTGGACAGTTTTTCCTTGTTCAGGTTTTTCATGTCCAGTTCCAGTTTGTTGTATACTTCGTATTTATAGTTGTCCAGCCGGTTGTAGTTATTTTCCGGTTTATGTTTGACGATCTGTTTGAGGAGGATCAGGGCGAAGTTAACGTTGGCTTTGATTTCGTATGTTTTCAGGGATACGTCGGAGCGGGTGACTTCAAAGTTGATGGTCTGTTCTTTTAGTGCCCGGTCGACCGGCATTTTAAGAATGGTATATCCCATTACCCTGACCAGTAGCGAATCTGACGGGATAACATTTAACTCAAATAAAAACTTTCCTTCAGCGTTGCTAACCATACCGGTCTGCGTGCCATCAAACTGAAGGGTAGCGAAGGGGATGATTTCCTGTGAGTGCGCATCTCTCACTGTTCCACTGACCTTATATTGCTGCGCCTTCAATTCCGTACACCAAACGCTTATGCCTATTAGGACTGCTATAATTCTTTTCCAACCAAACATATCTGACAACAATATTAGAGTATTTAACGCTAATCTGTATAGTTGCTTACCTGAAGGTAACGCAGTTATGACGAAAAAAATATATTTTGAATTAACAGAAATTATTTTAGCTTTGTATTGCAAAGTGCTTTTCACTATGACGGAAGATCAACAACATCTGCAGACGTTAACGGACATCAAGCGTATCATGGAGCGCAGCAGCCGGTTTATTTCGCTGAGCGGGCTGAGTGGCGTGTCTGCGGGACTGTGCGCCCTGGTGGGCGCCTGGCTGGCGCGTGTTTGGCTGGTGGCTTATTATGAGCGCTGGGACAGCACCGGTGTGTACAGTGATGCGGATTATGCTGATCTGAAGTTTAAGTTGATCGTAACAGCGCTGGTGGTGATGGTGGCGGCGGTAAGCGGAGGCCTTTTCTTCACCTGGCGGAGGGCAAGGCGGAACAACCTGCCCATATGGGATGTGACCACCCGCAAGGTGCTGATCAACCTTTGTATCCCGCTGGCGGCAGGCGGCGCTTTTGCAGCCGGACTGTTATACAATCACATGGAAGCGCTGGTAGCTCCCACCTGCCTGGTGTTTTATGGCCTGGCGCTGGTAAACGCCAGTAAGTACACGCTGCCGGAATTACGTTACCTGGGCGTCCTGGAAGTCCTGCTGGGCATCGCCAACCTTTTTCTTTTGCGTAAAGGACTTTATTTTTGGGCAGCAGGGTTTGGTGCACTGCACATTATTTATGGTATTGCCATGTGGTTGAAATATGAGAGAAAGGGAAGCATTCAATAATTAGCATGAATCCGATCGGTAATTTAAACAAGATATTTGAGAGCCGCATCCGACTGGGTGTAATGAGTGTCTTAATGGTAAATAACGAGGTCAATTTTAATGACCTTAAACAGATGCTGGAGGTAACCGACGGCAATCTGGCTTCCCACCTCAATACGCTGGAAGAAAATGGCTATATCAAAGTATACAAGGGGTTTATTGGCCGTAAAACCAATACTACCTACGCTATTACCGCTGCCGGCGAAAAAGCGTTTAAAGGCCACCTGGTGGCCCTCGAACATATGATCAAATTCACGAAATAAATTTTTTTTGCCTTTTTACTTTGAATCACAAAGTGCTTTTAAAAAAATAAAACCATGGAAGTTCCTGAAAACAACCTCAACCCTTCTTTCTTTAGCCGTTATGCCTACGCCTTTAAGGCGATAGTGATCTTCATTATGGTCATCGTACTGCTGGTACCTACCGCCATGATCATGGACGTTATCCGCGAACGCCAGGACCGCCAGGCCTCCGCCGTGGAGGAAGTCAGCAGCCGCTGGGGATACGAACAGCATATCACCGGCCCCATATTGGCCATTCCCTATACCGATGCCGGTTCTGCCAATAGTACCTACGTATACCTGTTGCCGGAACAATTAAAAATCAATGGAGAATTGTTGCCCCAAAAACTTAAAAGAGGCATCTTCAGCGTGGCCGTCTACGACGCCAAAATGCAGCTGAGCGGTACCTTCAGCCCCACCGCCCTCTACAAATCAGGCGTACCGCCATCCGCACTGAAATGGGACCAGGCATCCATTATCATGGGCATCACCGACCTGCGTGGCATAGACAACCAGGTTAAAATGGTCTGGAACGGAAAAACATTTCCTTTCAGCCCCGGCGTGGTCAATACTGACCTGTTCAAAAGCGGGATACAGTCCCCGGTATCGCTGGCCTCCGGCGATACCGCGGCCCTCGCGGGCAGCTTCACCGTGGAAGTAGGGGTGAAAGGCTCCGGCAGGATCAGCTTCTCCCCCGTTGGTAAAACCACCACGGTACACACCAGCTCCAGCTGGCCCGACCCCAGCTTCGACGGCGCCTTCCCGCCGAAAGACCGCCGCGTGGACGCTAAAGGCTTCAGCGCCTCCTGGGAAATACAGGACCTGAACCGCGAATACCCCCAGAGCTGGGCCGGCAACAAATACGATATCCACAGTGCTGACTTCGGCATCAAATTCTTTATGCCCGCTGAAAGCTACCAGCAGTCCATCAGAGCGGTGAAATACGCCATCCTCGTGATAGGGCTCACCTTTATCATCTTCTATTTTATCGAACTCTCCCAACGCCGCGCCATTCATCCATTGCAATACGCCCTCGTAGGCCTTGCCCTCTGTATTTTTTATACCCTGCTGATATCCATATCAGAACAGCTTAACTTTGCATTGGCCTACCTGATCGCCAGCGGACTGACCATTGCCCTGATAACCCTGTATGTGGCCAGCGCCTATAAAAACAGCCGTATCGCCGCAGGCATCGGTGGTACCTTGCTGCTGTTGTACGGTTTTATCTATGTGATTATCAGCGCGGAAGACCAGGCCCTCCTGATGGGAAGCATCGGACTCTTCCTCACACTGGCCGCTATCATGTATTTCAGCAGAACGATCAAATGGGACAAATTATCTGAGAAATCAACAGTACAATAAAATATGAAGAAAGATTCTTATTTCAGCAGACGGTTGGCCAGTTTCGGATATGCTTTCAGCGGTATTGCGGCTTTTCTTCGCAGTGAACCCCATGCCCGCATCCACCTGGCAGCGACAATCGTAGTAACGGCAGCCGGCTGCTGGTATAAGCTCTCCAGGATGGAATGGATCTTGCTAATCATCACCATCGCGATGGTCTGGATAACAGAAATGCTGAACACCGTCGTCGAAAAAATCATGGACCACCTGTCGCCCGACTATCATCCACGTGTAAAGTGGATCAAAGACGTGGCGGCAGGCGCCGTGCTTGTAACCGCCATCGCCGCCGCCGGCATCGGCGCACTGATATTTATCCCCCATATCCTGTAACCGGTTATTCATCATTAAAACATCAGAAACCATGCGACTGAAAGGCATCTTCCGTTTGATCCGGCAGCGAATCGCGAAAAACCAACAAACATATACGCTGTACTTCTCTATCTTATTCAGCCTGGCACTCTTGTGCTATCGCGTATACCATTCCGGTACCTACCTGCGCGTATCGCTGGTATGGAACCTCTTCCTGGCATACGTGCCCTTTGCCATCACCCGCTGGATGGAAAAACATCCCGCTGAAACCAGCAACCGGCTTACCTGGTACAGCTGCTTCGTGGCCTGGCTCCTGTTCATCCCCAACGCGCCCTATATCCTCACGGACCTGTTCCACCTTTTCGAAGGCGGCGTTCCCCTCTGGTTTGAACTGTTCCTCATCTTCTCCTTTGCCTGGAACGGCATGATGCTAGGTTACATGTCTATCCGCAGCATGGAGCACCTCTGGCGCGCCCGCCACACCCGCTGGCCGGCATGGCTGTTCTCTATCCCGGTCATGTTCCTCTGCGGCATGGGCGTATACATCGGTCGCTACCTCCGCTACAACAGCTGGGATGTGGTGAAAGATCCACTGACACTCCTCGGCGATATGAGAGACATCGTGTTGCATCCGGTGGAAAACCGCAGCGCATGGGCCTTCACCGTCTGCATGGGTATTTTCCTCAGCCTCATGTATCCACTGTTCCGGAAACAATCCACCTGATCATCATTTTGAGATTTGGGACTTCGGAGATCATAACAACGAATTGCCATAAAAGAAACGACCGAAGCGATGTTTAGTCGCTTCGGTCGTTTCTTTTATGCTTTATTGATCCCCGAAATTCCGAAATCAAAAAATTTCAAAATCGTAAATCAAAAATCCACGCCCATACCAAAATACCAGATCGGGCTGCCGCGGAAGAACGCTACCATCGGCCAACCGGCATCTACACGGAGGAAGTAGCCGGCAATGGTGGTACGGGCGCCGAAGCCATAACCACCGATAAACGGACCAAGGAAGCCTTCCTTGATACGGGTGGTCACCACACCGTTGTCGTCGTTGTAGTTGGTGTAATTGGCGTCTTTAAAGCTCAGCTTCTCATTCCACGCAGTACCGATATCCATGAAGGTGGTCACCTGGAAATTGCGCAGGAAAGCGGAGTTGATGGGCTTCTCTATGAAAGTGGCGAATACCGGCAGGCGTAATTCTGTATTCAGCAGCATCACGTTGTTACCGTTCTTCGCGTTCTGTTTGTAACCACGCAGGTTCTCTGCAAGCGTCTGGAAGGCGTAATTGGCGCTCATATTCACCGGCGTATTGGCATTGATCTGCGGGTTCAGCCAGTTGTCGATACCACCGAGGTAGTACAGCAGTTTACGCGTGCCCCAGGACATATCCAGCGAGAAACGGGTAGCCCAGATGAAGTTGCGGTAGATCTTCTCGTAGTGCCTGATGTCAACACCCATATTATAAGTGAAACGTCCGCCGGTAGCAGGCGCATTCGGATTGAATATCTCATTCAGGCCGCCGTTGGTCAGCTGGGAGTTGATTTCTCCGTAAACTTTATAACGGGTACCGTTCCAGATGTTGATAGCCGGGTTGATGGTATTGTCATACACATACTCCAGGCGTCCCAGCGCATAACTTTCAGTGTAATTTGGGTCCAGCAGCGATGGCTTTTCCACAGCCTGGGGCACCAGCTTGTCGGTACGGTAGCCCACAGACAGGCGGATGCTCCGTACCTGGTCGAACGGATAACGGGCTTCTACCTGGTACAGGTTGGTGATGAATTTGGCCGGCGCCCTGTACTGCCCCACCTGCGGATTGTTGATGATCACGTCGCTGCTCTTGTCCACTTTACGGTAGTAGGTGAACTTGTAATCGAAGCGTTTCTTCAGGTAATTGGCCGTGAAGAAATACTCAGATCCCTGCAGGGAAGACGGGATACGGAAACCACCGTTGAACTTCAGGTCTTCAAACAGATCGCTGACGCCTATACGGATTAAACCATTCACCGGGTCGGTCAGACGGATAGGGCCGGACGGCGGACCGGTAAACGGCTGGTATTTGTTGATCAGGATAGAGTTGTCCAGTTGCAACACCAGGTAATCGGAGGCGAACTTGAACTTATACGGGAACAGTTTGGCTTTTTTCAGCACCGGCTCTTCCCTTTTCTTTTCAAACAGGCCCGGTACGGAGGAAGACGGTGTAGCGCCGATATTATTGCGGCTGGTAGTAGTATCTACCGGTTCGTTGCTGAATTCGTTCTGGAAAAAGTTGGTATGGGTTGACGTGTCTTTAGGCGCCTGCTCATTATAGGTGGGCAAGCCCAGGCGGAGGCTGTCGGCATGCATTTCCGCCCTGCGGAAGTTGGTCGGCCTGGCGGTGATGTTCCTTTTCTTGAGCACATTGGTGTCTACCTTCAGTTTCATCAACCGTTTGATACCGGCGTAACCTACCACTTCGGATACCTCTCCCTGTTCGCCGGTGATGCGGGATTCCTGTATACCATACGGATAGTTGGATATCGGGAAGGTGTAAGTAGAGTCCATGGTGATGGCCACTGCCTGTACGGAATCGGGGGCGGTAGTGCCGTAGGCGGCGAGGGCAGAATCCAGTTCTTCTTTCTCCGGGTTGTGCAGGATCTCTGAGCCTACAAAGAAGAGGGAGTCCACGCCGGCGCTTTTGGATTTGAAGAAGCCGGCATAACGGTTACGGATACCGTTAGCGTCTGATACGAAGGTGAAGTGGGTGGTGTTGTACTGCATCGGCAGCCTGGCATCGCCGTACTTCAGGTCGGTAAGCTGGGTGATCTGCTTTTCGCTGCTTTTGTTCCAGTTGTCCACCATGAAGATGTTGAACGGCCGGTTAGGCAGGGTGGTATCGCTGCCTCTTCCTTTAGGCACGGGCCTGTTGGAGGAGTAGATAATACCGCTTTTACCCGGGAAAGCAGCGAAAGACGGGTCCAGATCGTCGTATACGTCGTTGGTGATCTGGTCTGTTTTGGAATTGCTGATGCTATAGGTGAAGATGTCGGTATGTCCGTTTTTGATGGCAGACAGCAGGAGGGTGTTTTCCTGTACCGGCATGTATTTGAAGTCCACCACGCGGTCAAACTGCGGGAGGTCCTGACGTAGGGTCGTTTTCGTGATGAGATCGTAGACCATCAGTTTGGTCTTGCCTTCGTGCTCATATACAACGGCAAGGCGGTTGCCTTTGGTGTTCCAGGCCATCAGCGGGTAGTTCGGGTCTACCTGGTTGGCGAGCTGCATCACACCGCTGCGCAGGAGCACTTTCGGTTTGTTCCAGCCCAGTTGTATCTGTACGCGGTAGACGCCTTTTTTGAATTCTACCACGGCATAGGAGTTGTTTTTAGGATTGGGGTTGAAGCGATAGTAGTCGGATTTACCGATTTCCTGTGCCACAATGGTGCGGCCTTTGGCCGATGTTCTCCGCCTGCGGTTATCTTCGGCAAAACGTTTCTGGTAAAAGACAAAGAAGTCCTGGGTGGCTTTTTTGGGAGTTTGGTTAAGTACCTGCTCAAAGCCTTTTTTCAGGCCCCTGTTGATGCGGGTGATATACATCAGGTAAGGCACGGCGTCTTTACCGTATTTGCTTTCCACATAGTACCAGAAGCCCTGGCCCGCCAGCAGCGGTTTATCGTAGGCCAGCTGGTTGAAGCTGTTGTATTTGCCGGACAGCAGCACGGATTTCAGCTCCTCGTCCAGTTTAGCGTTCCAGTTTTCAGCAGCGTAGGCAATAAAGCCGTCGGTAAACCATTTGGGAAAATCTATCAGGGCGGCGTTACCGGCAAATTCACCGATATCTTCCCCGAAGAGGAGGGTTTCCAGCAAAATGCGGGCTATCCCCTGCCGGATCTGCCGGTGAAGGTTTTCATGGTTACCATCAAAATAAACGATCATTTTATTACCTACCAGCTTTGTCACGCCCCCGGTGTTCTGCCAGTCCACGCCAATACCGATATTGGACTGTTTCATCTCCCCGAAGCTGTTATAGACCACAATATTGATGCGCTGTCGGGGATTGGATTCCATGAACTGCTCTATTCCGGGCAATTCCTTTTCGGCTACCTGGGTCACATACTTGCCCAGTTCCAGCCCGTTCTGGCTGAAATAGGTGTTGAAATGCCGGCTTTGATAGTATCTCCACTTAAAATTCTTGAACTGAACGCGATTTTGGCCGAATTCAACTGTATTGGTCTGGGCTTGAGTAACAATTGTTCCAAGTAATAGGGCACCGAATAATAACCTGGTAATAAATCTGTTCATACAGAAAGTATTGATAATATTGTGATCTGTTTTAAAATTAGCTAAAAATCAGGTAACAATGATCGAAATCCAACAATTCACTTTTGGTCCTCTCCAGGAAAACACCTACCTGCTTATTAACGGAAAAAGGGAATGTATAATTATAGACCCGGGTTGTTATTTTCAGGACGAAAGAAAAGAATTATTGCAATATATACAAACGGAACAGTTAAATGTTACGAGATTGCTCAACACCCACTGCCACTTTGATCACATCTTCGGGAATAAACTGGTGTCGGAGACTTACCGGGTAAAACCTGAATTTCATGAGAAGGAACAGGTGGTGATGGACAACTCCCAGGCGGTGGGCGCTATGTATAACCTGCCTTTCGACCCCTCTCCCATGCCGGGCCGTTACATTGTGGAAGGAGAAAAGATCGCCTTTGGCGGTCATGAGCTGGATGTGCTCTTTACACCGGGCCATTCCCCCGGCAGCATCTCCTTCTACTGCGCTGACCAGCAGTTTGTGATCGGGGGAGACGTGCTGTTTTACCAGAGCATTGGCCGTACTGACCTGCCCGGCGGCAACCATACCACCCTGCTGAACAGTATCCGGGAAAAGCTCTTTGTACTGCCGGACGAGACCCGGGTGTTCCCAGGCCACGGTCCCGCCACAACGATAGGATTTGAGAAGAAGTACAATCCTTTCCTGGTATAGGCGCTATTTGATGTACTTTCCGATAAACGGCATTTTGGCGAACTCTTTTTTCTCCATGCGGAAGATGAACCACGCATAGGCGGCAAAGAATGCCGTGGCTACTGCCAGCGACAGCGGCTTCAGGGCGTAGATATCGCCGGGAGAAAGCACTTTGGCGTTCAGCCAGTTGAACACATAATAGGTGATTATTGCCAGGCCGATGTAGGTGATCAGCTTGGGAAGATGATAAGGTATCGGGTAATAACGCTGGCCCCAGACGTAACATACCACCATCTGTACAAAATAACATACCATGGTGGCCAGCGCCGCGCCATAGTAGCCCATGACCGGTATCCACCAGTAATTGAGCAGGAAAGCCAGTACAGCCGTGATCAGGGTGATCACCGCGCCGGTTTTGGTGCGGTCGGTCAGTTTAAACCAGATGGTCAGGTTATAATAAATACCGAGGAACATATTGGCCAGCAGCAGTACCGGAACGATCTTCATGCCCTGGTAGTAGAACGGCACCCGCAGGAACACCTTCCAGATGTTGAGGTACAGGCTCACGAAAAGGAACATAAAACACAGCATCACGACAAACAGCTTCATGATACGGGCATACACCCGCTGAGGGTTCCCGCCTTCCGCCTGTTTAAAGAAAAAAGGCTCGGCTCCTAACCGGAACGCCTGTATGAACATGGTAATGAGGATGGCGAGCTTGTAGTTGGCGCTGTAAAGGGCGATGACCTCTTTTTTGGCCTCCATATTGTTGCCCGGCAGGAACTGCGGCAGAAACCAGGCCCTGTCGAAGGTTTCGTTGACCATGCCGGCCATGCCCACTATGATCAGGGGCAGGGCGTAGTGGATCATTTTTTTCCAGAGCGCCGGGTCAAACCTCCATTCTATCTTCCGTATCTGCGGAAGGAACAGCAACAGGGTAAGCCCGCTGCCCAGCATATTACTCAGGTAAATATATCCTGTCTGATCGGCGCCGCTGTGCAGGCTGGGCACCCATTGATGCCCGGCAGCAGCCAGCTTGGGGCAGATGACCAGGAAGAAGATATTGAAAAAGATGGTGGTCAGGATGCCGGCTACCCGGATGGCGGCATACCGCACCGGGCGGCCTTCCAGCCGTAGTTGGGCAAAAGGGATGGCGGTCAGCGCGTCGAACGCCATCAGCAGCACAATGTAGGTATAAAAGGACGGATGCCCCGTGAGCCCCGCCAGTTCCCCCGTATAGGAGTTGATCACCGGCTCCCGCAGGAACAGCAGCAGGATGGTGATGGAAATGGTGGATATCAGCAGGGATATGGTAGACGTACCCAGCACATGGGCTTTGTTTTCCTGTTTGGCAAACCGGAAAAAGGCCGTCTCCATGCCATAGGTGAGCACAATATTGGCGAAGGGGATATAGGCATACACGTTAGACATCTCCCCGAAGGAGGCCCTGGTTAATATGCCGAGGTAAAAAGGCGTCAGGAAATAATTGAGCAGCTTGCTCACAATATTACTCAACCCGTAATAAACCGTCTGTCCTGCCAGTTTCTTAATGCTCAAACCCTAAATTTTTATGCAAATTACAAATGCCGTTACTCAAAATTGCCTCTCCGCAGCTGTTTTTTCTCAGATAACCGCTTCTTGAACTGTATCCGCTTTTCAACAACCGCTTTGGGTATTTTGGTCGCTATTCTTTTCTTGCGGGGGATCAGCGCCTTGCTGATCAGGTCATTGATTTTGAAGATCACCTCCTGCTTGTTGCCCAGCTGGGTGCGGGCGGTCTGTGACCTTACCTGCAGGATGCCTTCTGAATTGATACGATTGGCCAGCTTTTCGTGCAGCAGCTGTTTCTGTTCGGGGGTTAACAAGGCGGAGGCATCTATGTTAAACGCTCCCTCCACCATCGTTTCCACCTTGTTCACATGCTGTCCGCCGGCGCCGCCGCTGCGGGCCGTACGAAAGGTGAGCTCAGGTGTAACATTGATATTCATGTATGGTTCTTTTTTATAATGCAAATTTACGTTAATTGGCCCGCAATATAACAATAATGGGCCTGATTGGCACCCCGGTTCCCTGGGACCGATATGGCCATCAGGCCCATTGCAGGGCTTTTTAATATAACGGCAGGGTTATCGCCGGAGATAAATAAGGTAAGCGCCGCTGTTGTCTTTTTGCAGGAAGCCCGCAGTTTCTTCGAAGGTAACGCTGTCGGGTTCGGAGCCGCAGCCAACCGGCCTGAACTTCATGTTGACCCTATACTGTTCGACATAACCGGAGCGGCCAATCTCCAGTATGAGGCCCGACGATGCCGGCCCGTTGAGGTAAGTACTGCCGTTGGACTGGTAGACTTTAGTAACAACATATCCCAATTTACCATCGGGCCTGAGTATGCGTACGCTGTCAATTGGAATGGTGGCGCCGGGGCCGGATACGAGGTCTGCGCCCGTTTGTGGGTCTGTCAAACGGAAGGGAAACGTAGTGGCAAGCAGCTGTGCGGCCGACAGATCTTCACAGGGGCCTTTGGCTTTGCGGCTACAGCTGACAGCCAACAGAGAAATCAGCAACATGTTTAACAATGAACGTGTCATCAACAATAGATTTTGGTAACCGTTAAGCGCACAAAAGCAGGAAATGTTACGATGGTTTGTCTTAATTTCCCACTCGATAAAAAACAGGTTAGACATGAGAGCAGTTATACAGCGTGTATCCGAAGCCTCCGTAACGGTTGACGGCGTCGTTACCGGCCAGATAGGGCAAGGCCTGATGGTGTTGCTGGGCATAGAGGACGCAGATAGTCAGGAAGACATCCAATGGTTGAGCAGCAAAATAGTTAACCTCCGCATCTTCAACGACGATGCCGGGGTGATGAATGTTTCGGTGAAAGACATGCATGCGGATATCCTGCTGGTAAGCCAGTTCACCCTGCATGCCTCTACGAAAAAGGGCAACAGACCTTCGTATATCCGTGCCAGTAAACCGGAGGTGGCTATTCCGCTGTATGAGAAAATGATCGCGCAACTGGAACAGGACCTGGGCACTACCATCCAGCGCGGTATCTTTGGCGCCGATATGAAAGTGGCGCTGGTGAACGACGGGCCGGTCACCATCATCATCGACACCCACCAGCGGGAATAAGATAAAATATCCTGCAATCCATTATCTTTAAACACTACAATCCATTATTCATGACTATACAGGAAGCACAGGAAAAGATCGACAACTGGATCAATACCACCGGTGTCCGCTATTTCAGTGAACTCACCAACATGGCCATCCTGACAGAGGAAGTTGGTGAAGTGGCCCGTGTAATGGCCCGGCAATTCGGTGATCAGTCTGCTAAAGACAGTGACAAAAAAAGGGAACTGGCCGACGAACTGGCCGACGTTATGTGGGTGGTGCTGTGTATCGCCAATCAAACGGGCATCGATATGACCGTGGCGCTGGAAAAGAACTTCGAAAAGAAAAACATCCGGGACGCTACCCGGCATACCAACAATCCTAAACTGAAATAATCACCTTCTCTCTACGCCTATGCCACAGGAAGCGGATGCCTACGCATGTTTTTTGCTTCCTGTGGGTAAAAACCTGCAGCATGAACACAAAACCGGGAAAATTACGAACGCTCTGGACGGTGCTGAAAGAGTCCGGCAGTGCTTTTATAGATGATAAAGTAATGAAGCTCAGCGCTGCGCTGGCCTACTATACTATCTTCTCTGTAGCTCCCATGCTCATTATTATCATCTTCTTCTGTGACCTGTTCCTCGGCAAAGATGCCGTGGAAGGCAGTATCTACGGACAGATACAGGGGTTGGTAGGCAGCGAGGCCGCCATCCAGATACAGTCCATGATCCGCAACGCTACCCTGTCCAACGATATGAGCTGGGCCACCATGGTGGGCTTTGTAACGCTGATCATCGGCGCCACCGGGGTGTTTGCGGAAATACAGGACTCCATCAATTTTATATGGGGACTGAAATCAAAACCCAAGAAAAACGGGCTGCTGCGCATGCTGATCAACCGTTTGCTCTCTTTTTCGCTGGTGGTAAGCATGGGCTTCATTCTGCTGGTATCGCTGGCGGTGAACGGCCTGGTAGAGGTGTTCCGCAACGTGCTGGCCCAGCTGATCCCCACTAAGCTCACCACTACGCTGATTGTATATGTGGCCGACCTGGTAGTGCCTTTCCTGGTGATCACCACCCTGTTTACCATTATCTTTAAAGTGCTGCCGGATGCCCGTATTAAATGGAAGGACGTGAGGGTGGGCGCCATCGCCACCGCCGTGTTGTTCATGATCGGTAAATTCGCCATCGGCTACTACCTCGGCGCCAGTAAGGTAAGCTCTACCTATGGGGCCGCCGGTTCCGTGGTCATTATACTGCTGTGGGTATACTATTCCGCAGCCATCCTGTATTTCGGGGCAGTCTTTACCCGGGTATATATACGCCACTCGGGAAGGGAGATCTATCCCAACGACTACGCTGTCTGGATAAAACAGATAGAGGTGCCCCATGAGCCACCAGCCCCGGATAATAGGGTGGAAGAAGGGTAAGTATATTTATTTTATTGAGATATACATTATAAAATAATTACAATCAAATTTTCAAAATAGGCATTTATCTTTGCGCCACTATGTCTACAGATCAGAATAAATTCCAGGCGATTATATCGCATTGTAAAGAATACGGTTTTGTTTTTCCGTCCAGCGAGATATACGATGGACTCAGCGCGGTATACGACTACGGTCAGTACGGTTCCGAGCTGAAAAAAAATATTAAGGACTACTGGTGGAAGAGCATGACCCAGCTGCACGAGAATATCGTGGGGATCGATGCTGCCATCTTTATGCATCCTACTACCTGGAAAGCGTCCGGTCACGTGGATAACTTCAGCGATCCCATGATCGACAACAAAGACAGCAAAAAACGCTACCGGGTAGACCACCTGATTGAAGCATACGTGGAAACCCTGCCCGAAGCAGAAGGAAACGCGGTGCTGGCGCAGATGGACGAACTGCTGAGAGAAAACGACTTCGCAGGGCTGAAAACCCTGATCGAAGAGAAAAAAATAACCTGCAGCGTCAGCGGCACCTCCAACTGGACAGACGTCCGTCAGTTTAACCTGATGTTCTCTACCCAGCTGGGCAGCGTGACTGATGAAGCCAACGAAATATACCTGCGCCCGGAAACGGCTCAGGGTATCTTCGTGAATTTCCTGAACGTACAGAAAACCGGCAGGATGAAAGTGCCTTTCGGTATCGCACAGATAGGTAAAGCCTTCCGTAACGAGATCGTAGCCCGTCAGTTCATCTTCCGCATGCGCGAATTTGAACAGATGGAAATGCAGTTTTTCGTACGCCCTGGCACGCAGAAAGAATGGTACGAGAAGTGGAAAGAAGAAAGGATGCAATGGCACCTGAGCCTGGGCACCGATCCTTCCAAATACCGCTTCAAAGACCACGTGAAACTGGCGCACTACGCCGATGCCGCGGTGGACATTGAGTTCGACTTCCCTATCGGCTTTAAGGAAGTGGAAGGTATCCACTCCCGTACGGATTTCGACCTGAAACAACACCAGGAATACAGCAAGAAAAAACTCCAGTACTTCGATACCGAAATTAACCAGAACTACGTGCCTTACGTGATAGAAACTTCTATCGGTCTGGATCGTATGTTCCTGCTGACCATCTGCAACGCCTACGAAGACCAGGACCTCAGTACCCCGGAAAAAGCAGATAGCCGCGTGGTAATGAAATTCCCGGCTAAACTGGCGCCGATCAAACTGGCCGTTTTCCCGCTCACTAAAAAAGATGGTCTGCCGGAAACAGCTCAGTTACTCGTAAATGAATGTAAGCAACACTTCCATTGCTATTACGAAGAAAAAGACAGTATTGGTAAACGTTACCGTCGTCAGGACGCCATCGGCACGCCTTTCTGCGTAACCGTTGACCACCAGACCAAAGAAGACGGTACCGTAACCATCCGCTACCGTGACTCGATGGAGCAGGAACGTGTTCCGCTCACAGAGGTGAAAAACATCGTTCTGAGCAAGATCATGTAACATATCCGGGGCCACAGCCGTTTGATTTCGTATATATTCCTACCCCTATGCATATACGAATGATAGCAGCTGTGGCCCTTTTGTTTTGCAGCAGTTTCCTGTACGCCCAAAAAGTGCCCCGCGACTCCACTCACCTCAAAACACACCCGGTATATTCACCCAAAAAATGGCCGCATGTCGTGTATGGCACGCTGTTAGGCCCTGCGTGTGGTATTGGCATTACCTATGATACGCGGTTCAACGGAAAACGTACAGGCTTTGGCATGCGTGCTGGCGTTGGTATTGTACCCAAATATGAGGAAGGGCGCGTGACCCGTAAACTGGGTACCGGAAACGACAGCCTGCGTTATATTTTCAATACCACTTACCAGGTTACGCCCGACCGCGCCACCCTTTTCGGAGGGGTCAACTATGTATTGGGCCTGCCCGATCCGGACAAGCACTGTGTGGAAATTGGTGCAGGGATGACTTACCTGTTTGGCGATTCACTCTGGTTCGATGATAAAACAACAGACCGCACCCCGCTGGGCTGGCTGTCGATCGCAGGCCGGCGGCATTTTATCAATAAACACTTTATGTTCAGGATGGGAGCCATGCTGATGTTCTCTTCCAACCGGGCGACACCCAACCTGGACACGGGTTTCGGTTATTGTTTTTAGGGATTACCCGTACAGCTCCAGGTGTATGTCGTGGCGGTCGTACCCCATGGCGGTGATACGCTGCCGCGCCTCGTCTATCATGGCTTTCCAGCCACAGAGATAGAAATTGGCCGGACGCTTGTTGTCCGCCAGGATTTCTTCATAAATACTGTGTACATAGCCTTTTTTGCCGGTCCAGTCTTCCTGGCGGCTCAGGGTGGGGATATAGTGGAAGCGGGGCATGTCTTTGTCCAGCTGTCGCATTTCTTCAGCGTACAGCAGGTCCTGCTCATAGCGGCAGCCAAATATCAGGTGGATATCGGGATGCGGGAGCTGATGCAGGTGGATGTACTGGACCATAGACCGGAATGGGGCGATGCCGGTGCCGGTGCAGATAAGGAACAGGTCCTTTTCCATGTCTGCCGGCAGGGTAAACATCCCCAGCGGGCCCCTTACCTGCAGGGTGCTGCCCTCTTTAATTTCATTGAAAAGGTAGGTGCTGCCCGTGCCACCCTCCAGTAATACGATCACCAGCTCAAAGATATTGGTACTATCGGGGTGGGAGGCGATGGAATAACTGCGCCAGCGCTTGTTTTTCTTTTCATGAATGGGAAGGTCCAGGGTGACAAACTGCCCGGGTTTGAAATCAAACCGTTCCAGCTCGGGGATACGGATCCAGAAACGCCGTGTATTGTGGGTTTCATCTACCAGCCGGGTAACGATGCCTGTATACCAGATCTCCTGCATGGAAAAAGGATTTTGATGTCACTGAATATAATGAAACATTTTGGGATTTTTTGATTTTGGGATTTTTGATTTCGCAGAAAGGAGGCGAGGCTCCCTCAAGCCCGGGATCAAAAAATCTCAAAATTTGTAAATCAAATAATTGAATGCCCTAATACCCAAATCGCTAAATCTTCGTATCTTTGCAACCTTCATGAATTTACAGGCTGTATTACAATTATTTCAACGTGATGCTCGCCTGCAGACGCTGGTGAAGGGGATTCAATCACCCACCCCACAATACTTTCAGCTGTCTTCCCTCAGTGGGAGTGCAATAAATTTTGTGGCAGTTTCAGCCTGGGCAAATGCAGACGCGAACCATCTCTTTATTCTGAATGATAAAGAGGAGGCAGCCTATTTCCAGAACGATCTGGAAGAACTCAGCCAGGCCCTTGATATTTTCTACTTCCCCGACTCGTTCAAAAAAACCGGACAGTTCCAGGAGCTCAACAGCAGTCACAGTATGCTGCGCACAGAAGCCCTGATGAAATTCTCCGGCGACGGCGTGCGGAAAAAGGTACTGGTCACCTACCCCGAAGCACTCTGGGAGAAAGTGGCCGGCAGCAAAGCTTTCAGCTCCAACATGGTACAACTGAAAGTGGGAGACGTCCTGAAGGTGGACCCCCTGCTGGAAAAACTGATCGGCTGGGGATTTGAACATACCGATTTCGTTTATGAGCCCGGCCAGTACGCGCTGAGAGGCGGTATCCTTGATATCTATTCCTTCGGTAACGAAAAACCTTACCGCATAGAACTGTTCGGGGAAGATATCGACTCCATCCGCCTGTTTGACCCGGAAACCCAACTTAGCGAGCGCAAGCTTACTCAGGTGACGCTCATCGCCAATATGGACACCCACACAGTGGACCATCAGAAGACGTCACTGCTGGAATTCCTCCCCGCAAATACTGTCGTGTGGATGAAAGACCCTGCCTACATACGGGGCGTGGTGGAACAGCTGGAACAACGGCTGGACGACTGGCTGCTGACGGGGCAGAAAGTGAAAGTCAACGATGACGAGGATATGGTGCTCAACAGCGACGACTTCGTGAAAGCCGCTCCCCTGCTGCAGCAGCTGTTGCAAAAGACCACCGTTGTCTTCGGTAATAAAGAATATCTTACCGAAGAAGGCCTACAGCCGGAAACCATCGTCTTCGATACACAGGAGCAACCGGTCTTTAACAGACAGTTTGATCTCCTCATCAAAGACCTGGCACAACATAACAACAACAAATACTCCCTCTTTATATTCGCGGATAACCCGCGCCAGCTCGAACGGCTGCGCAGTATCTTCGAAGACCTGAAAGCAGAATTTGTCTTCTTCCCCATCCCGGTGGCCATCAGTCACGGCTTCATCGATCACTCGCTGAAACTGGCCTGCTACACCGATCACCAGATCTTCCAGCGTTTTCACAAGTCAAGGGTAAAACAAGCCTACAACAAGAACAAGGCAATTACCATGAAAACGCTGCGGGAGCTGCAGCCGGGCGATTATGTAACGCATATAGACCACGGCGTGGGCGTATACAGCGGTTTGCAGAAAATTGAATCCGGCGGAAAAATGCAGGAAGCTATCCGCATCATTTACAAAAACAACGACCTGTTGTATGTAAATATCAACTCCCTGCATAAGATCAGCAAGTATACCGGTAAGGAAGGCGTGGAGCCCCGGGTGAACAAACTCGGCAGCGACGCGTGGGACAAGCTGAAAGAAAAAGCCAAAACACAGGTTAAGGATATCGCCAAAGACCTGATCAAGTTATACGCCGTACGTAAAGCCCAGCAGGGCTTTGCACATGCTCCGGACACCTATCTGCAAACAGAGCTGGAAGCCTCCTTCCTGTATGAAGATACCCCCGACCAGAGCAAGGCTACGGCCGACGTGAAACGCGACATGGAAGGCCCCGCGCCCATGGACCGCCTCGTTTGCGGCGACGTAGGCTTCGGTAAAACGGAGGTAGCCATCCGTGCTGCATTTAAATCCATCGTGGATGGCAAACAGGCCGCCGTACTGGTGCCTACCACCATCCTCGCGTTCCAGCACTTCAAAACCTTCTCCGATCGTTTGAAAGATTTTCCCTGTACAGTGGATTATCTCAACCGCTTCAAATCTTCCAAAGAGAAAAAAGAAACACTCAAACGCCTGGAAGAAGGCAAAATCGATATTATCATCGGCACCCACGCCCTGCTGAGCAAAGACGTGAAGTTTAAAGACCTCGGCGTACTGGTGGTAGATGAGGAACAGAAATTCGGCGTGTCTGCCAAAGAAAAGCTGAAACAGCTGAAACATAACGTGGATACGCTCACCCTAACGGCTACGCCTATACCGAGAACGCTGCAGTTTTCGTTGATGGGTGCCCGTGACCTTTCCATCATCAATACGCCGCCACCGAACCGGCAGCCTATTGAAACGGAAGTGCAGGTCTTCAACCAGGACGCTATCCGCGACGCCATCTACTACGAAACGGAACGGGGCGGACAGGTATATTTCGTGCACAACCGCGTAAAAGGCCTGGCTGAAATGTCGTCCCTGATACAAGGCCTCTGCCCCGATCTGTCTATCGCTACGGCGCATGGTCAGCTCGAAGGACATCAGCTGGAAGAAGTGATCCTCGATTTCATCGACAGAAAATATGATGTGCTGGTATGTACCAATATCGTGGAAAGCGGTGTGGACATCCCCAATGCCAATACCATTATCATCAATAACGCGCACCACTTTGGCCTGAGCGATCTGCACCAGCTGCGTGGCCGCGTGGGCCGCAGTAACAAAAAGGCTTTCTGCTACCTGCTGGCCCCGCCCATGAGCACCCTCACGGCCGATAGCCGCAAACGCCTGCAAACACTCGAACAGCATAGTGAGCTGGGCAGCGGTTTCCAGATCGCCATGCGCGACCTCGATATCCGTGGCGCCGGTAACCTGCTCGGCGGCGAACAAAGCGGTTTCATGGCGGAAATAGGCTTCGATATGTATCAGAAGATCCTCGATGAAGCCATCCGCGAACTGAAACAAAACGAATTCCGCGACCTCTTCAAAGAACAACTGGAAGAGAAAAAAGACTTCGTCAACGACTGTACGATCGATACCGACCTCGAAATACTGATTCCGGATACCTATATAGAAAGCATCCAGGAACGTCTTAACCTGTACCAGGAACTGGACAATATCACGGAAGACGGCAGGTTACAGCAGTTTGAGAAAGAACTGACAGACCGCTTCGGCCCGCTGCCGGAACCGGTAAGAGACCTGCTCACCATGATACGCTGCCGCTGGATGGCCATTCAGCTGGGCTTCGAAAAAATGATGCTCAAAGAGGAAAACCTCCGCTGCTACTTTATCAATAACCCCGATTCCCCGTATTTTGAATCCCCTACGTTCAATCATATATTAACGTATATACAAACCCGTACCAACAACGCCAAACTGAAACAGGTAGGCAAAAACTTTATGCTGGTGGTGAACCGTATCCGTCATATGGACGATCTGCATGCTTTCCTCAAAGGCATCACGGACAGCCGGAAATAATTTTTTGTAACATTTTTCTTGTGTAATCGTTTCATTTTTAAATAGAAACGAATGTTATTTACATGTATATATGATTCTGAGTAATTTTTTTTACTGGTTTTTGTGGAAACAAGGTTTCTCATAGCATCATGAGGGTGTAATAAACATCGAAAACAATTTTTTTAAATAAGAAAAACAAAGACACATGAAAAAGGTAATGTTATTAGCCGCCGGATTATTCTTCGCACTGAGCACCTTCGCCCAACAGGCTGACAATAAACAGGTAAAGAAAATTGAAGTGAACGGCTCTGCTGAAATTGAAATCACACCGGATGAACTCAACCTGGATATCTCCCTGAAAGAATATTTAAAAGGTAAAACCAAAGTGGACATCACCACCCTGGAAAAACAACTGGTAAAAGCCATTGCGGACGCAGGCCTGCCAAAAGAAGTGCTGACGATCGAAAACGTGAACGGTTTCAATAATGAATACTTCCTCCGTAAGAAAAAAGATCCGGTAGAATTCATGACCCGCAAGCAATACCGCCTGAAACTGACCAAACTGGATAAAATCAACGATATCCTGGGTGCAGTGGACGCAGAAGGTATTGAAAGCACCCGCATCTCTTCCTACACTTCCAGCAAAATGGACCAGTACCGCAAAGAAGCGAAAATCAAAGCGATCAAAGCAGCGAAAGAGAAAGCAGAATACATGCTGGCTGCTATCGGTAACAGCATCGACAACGTGATTGAAATACAGGAAATCAACACCGATAATTATGCTGACTACCGTCCGCAGATTATGGCCAATGCCATGTATAAATCTGCTGATGCTGCTGGTGGCGGTGCTCCTGAAATTGATTTCAAAACCATCAAAGTTCGCGCTGAAGTAAGGACTGTATTTAGCATTAAATAAATAGCATCATAAAATGAAAAAGCCGCAGGATTCAATCCTGCGGCTTTTTTTATGTAGCTATCTGAAATTAGAAGCTGTATCTCAGGCCCAGTTGCATTTGATGACGGGAACCGAAGAAGTCTTTGGAATAAGGTGATCCCGGATTTTCCAGTTTGAGGATCGGGTAGTTGTTCACCACTTTTCCGGTCGGTGTTGCACCTACGCTGGCAGAAGAGTTGAAGGTGTTCGGTGAGAAGTACTGAATACCCCAGTCTTTGTTGATCAGGTTGGTCACGTTCACGATATCGTAAGTGAGTGTAAGGGTGTGCATGGATTTACCGGCTTTGAAGTTGAAATCCTGGCTAAAGCGGAAGTCAGCCTGTGTGTTCCATGGTGTACGGCCACCGTTACGTTCGGTGAACTGGCCTTTACGGCCGCTCAGGTACTTATCGTTGTTGATATAGTTCATGAATTCTGTTGCTTGTTGAGCGGCAGTTTTGCCATTAACGTCAGCAAAGAAGTTGGTGGCTTCTGCCACATCTTTCGGGATGTAGGCGAGGCTCACCTGCTGCGGTGTACCCTGTACGGTAGCATTTACGAAACCATAAGTATACGGTAAACCGGAAGAGGTGTTAAAGAACACGGAGAAGTTGGAAACCCATTTGTTTTTGGCATCCCATGCGTGTTTGTAATTAACAGTGGCAACGATACGGTTACGGATGTCGAAGTTGGAGTAAGCCAGCGCCGGGTTGTTCGGGTTCAGCGCCTGGTTCAGCTGCCAGTTAGACTCCATGGAGTTACGGATACCATTGGTGATGTCTTTAGCCTGTCCGTAGGTGTAAGCAGCCATTACGTTCAGACCGAAGGGGAAGGATTTGGACACCTGTGCAGTGATGCTGTAACGGTAACCTTTATCGGTGTTGGACAACAGGTAAGCATTCGTATATAACGGATTGATTTTAGCACCGGACCAGATAGGCTGTTGTTTGTTCACGTCGTAAGCATAGTAAGTAGGATTGTCGACCAGGTTGATCTGTTGGAACATCAGGTCTTTGATCACTTTGGTATAGATACCTTCAACGCTGAATTTCCACTGATCACGGGTGCTGTACTCGAGGGCGAGGCTGCTTCTCCATACCTGCGGCATTTTAAAGTTATTGTCGATCAGGTCTACCTGTGTAGCGCCGGAAGCGTCATTTACTTTAGCACCGTTCTGGGCGGCGAAGTCTGCGATACCATTCTGAGAAGGCTGTGCTGCGGAAATCGGACCGTTTACGAAAGGTTTGGTAGAACGCTGGTCGTAAGCACCGTAAGTTACACCGTTGTTGTAGTAAGCGTAGCCTAACCATGCGAAAGGAATACGGCCGGTGAAGAGACCGGTACCACCGCGCAGTACGAGGCTGTTGTCGCCTTTAATGTCATAGTTGAAACCTAAGCGCGGAGAAATCTGGATGTTGTTCAGGAAGCTGTTTTTGATGTCCTGAGGTCTGGTGTACGTATAGGTGTTGCCGTAGTTCGGGTCAACAGGCGCTTTGGTGGTTTTGTCGCTCAGCGGCTGTTTGTTTGGAATACCGGCATAGTCTAAACGGATACCAGGTGTGATTCTGAAGCGATCGGTCAGCTGGATTTCATCCTGGCCGTACAGGCTCAGCAGGTTTACTTTAAACTGTGCCGGCGGGTTGGCCATGATGTAATCGCGGGAGTTGTTGGCGTAGTTATAGTTACCACGTACGCGGCTGGGATTGTTGTTGAGAAAATCCTCCACGCTGTTGTAGTCGATACGGCCGTTCCAGGAGTTAACAAAACCATAGGTAATGTTGTAAAACTCGTTGTGCGTACCTACTGTGATGGTATGATTGCCTTTGAAGATGGTCACGTTATCGGTGATCTCAAAGGTTTTTTGTTTCATATTGAAGATGCTGGCTTCACGGTCGGTACCGAGGAAGATGGTAGAACCGGCGGTGCGGCCTTTGATCTGGATCTGCGGAGCAGCAGGATCAGACAGCGGCGTTCTGTAGTCATGAACGTTGGAGTAACCCAGGATCAGGCTGTTGGAGATGCTGCTGTTGAAGTTGCTTTTCAGTTCTGCAACGGTAGAAGACTGGTTGTTCACCTGTTTGAAGTCGATGCCTTTGAAACGGAAGTTCTGTTGGTCGCGTTCCAGGTTGGTTGCTTCGGAGGTGATGGTATTGTTACGGAGAGACAGGTGGTGTTTGTCGCTGATATGCCAGTCCAGTCTGTTAAAGAATTTGGTAGAGTTGGAATAGATGCTGGTGTTACCGGCAGTTCCGATATCTACGCCATAGGATTTCATCTTGGCGGTGATATCTGCAGCGTCTTTTTCGGTGAGGATGCCGCCACCGTCAGCTGAACCTGCGGCGAGGATCACCGGGTCTACACGGCGGGTGATCTCTTCGTTGGTGAAGAAGAACAGTTTGTTTTTGATGATAGGGAAACCAACACGGACGCCTGCCTGGTATTCATGGAAATCGCTGGGCAGTTTGGAACCGTCGCCGGCGTTGTTTTTACCGATCATAGAGGCATTACGGCCATAACCGTAGATGGAGCCGTGTACTTCGTTAGTACCGCTGCGGGTTACCGCGTTTACGCTACCGCCAAGGAAGTTACCCACTTTTACGTCGAAAGGGGCCAGCAATACCTGTACGTCCTGGATCGCGTCGAGAGATACCGGGTTGGTACGGGTGCTGCTGCCAGGCTGACCGCTGGTGGAGCTCTGACCACCGAGCGAAGGGCTGAAGCCGATCGCATCGTTGTTGATGGCGCCGTCCACGGTCACGTTATTATAACGATAGTTGGTGCCGAGGAAAGAGTTGTTATTGCTCTGCGGTGTTACCTTGGTGAGGTCCTGCAGGCTGCGGCTCAGGGTAGGCATGCTTTTGATCTGCTCCTGTCCTATTTTGGTGCCGCCGGTTTTGCTGCCGGTGTTGCCCGTCACCACGATTTCGCTCAGCGCGGTGGATTCTTCCTGTAATTTAAAGTTGAAGTTGGTAGTACCCAGTGCCAGGTTCACATTTTCTTTTACTTCTTTTTTATAACCGATGAAAGAGACGGTAACGGTGTAAGGACCGCCCGGGTTCAGGTTGGGTACAATATAACGGCCGTCGCCGTTGGTTTGTGTGCCACTTTTAGTGCCGGTGGCGGTGTTCAACACAACAACCGTTACACCGGGGATAGCCTGTCCGGAAGGATCAGCTACTTTACCTGAGATAATAGAGGTGGTAATCTGCGCTTGTGTGTTGTTAAAACATAAAACGACCAGAATGCTCGCTAATAGCGTGACAAATGATTTCATAAAGCCTGTAAGTATTTACAGGTGCAAAACAACTACTCCAAAGCAACCAGAATGTTAACTCATCATTACGAAATTGTTAAGGACTGCTTAAAATAATCTTAAAATAACCTAATTAACCTGGTGTTAAGTGAATTTAGTATCATGTTCAGGAATGAATATGAAACCTCTGTTAACAAACAGTGAAGGAATTGTGACCCCGGGATTGTTTAACAGTTCCTAAACAATAATTTTAGTAAGACAACTAGTATGACTATACGAAAGGAGTTCACGCAAAGCAAAGGAGCAAAGAGCGCAAAGATCCTTTGCGTGCTTTGCGAGAAACTCCGCGTGAACTCCGCGGGAACAAAAAACCCCGTCTTAAAAGACAGGGTTTTGCTCGTTTTTTAAAACGGTGATTACTTAAAAGTAGACTTTAAAAGTCCCGTCCGTTAAAGGTTTTTCTATTTCACCACTGATTAAGGTGCCGGAGAATGTACCCTCCGCTTGTTTACTATTAATGCTTTCAAGTTTGATGGAGATGGCTTTGGTAATGAAGCCATCTTCTTTTTGCTGAATATCCATCAGCGTCATTTCACCGGCGCCCTGATCGTACTGCCCGGCCTGCAGGCCATTGGGGAAGGTGATCATAAGTTCCATGTGTTTGGTGAAATTGTTGGTGACACCGTCTATCACCAGTGTTTTCCTGCCGGCGACAACGGTATCTGAAATATAGCCCTGTGTAGAGTTGGAATGGTAGGTAACGCCTCCCAGACGGAAAGTGAAAGTGCCTTCAGGTGTAACCTCTTTCTTTTTGGTACAACCGGCAAGTCCTGCTCCCGCTATGATAGCAACAATGGCCCATACGAAGATTTTCAAACGCATATGTTTTGTTATTTAATGCTGTCCAGTATTGTGCCGCTGCATAAGGGAACCCGGCGTTGGCCGGCAGATAGTGCCGCCGCCAGCCAATCTTCATTGGAATAGGTGTACCGGTTAATATACGGGCATAGGGATAAATTCGTCTGCAATATATGTAATAAAATTTAAATTAAATAAAATGTTAATAAATAAATGCGGAGCAGGCAGTGGAAAGAGAAGTGACAACGTCAATATTAACAATATTTTTGTGGGGTAATTCCGTATTATTACTGTTCGAGTACTCAATTAATAAAAGCACATTATGTCATCGGAAGTAGTCAAACAATTACAGGAAGCAGTGCAGTTTTCACCGGAAAATGTGCCTTTGCGCCTGCACCTGGCCCAGGTGCTGTTGCAGGATTATGATTATGTGCAGGCGGAAGAACAATACCGCAAAGTATTGGAGTTGTCGCCAGACCATACCGCCGCCCAGCTGGGGCTGGCCCGTACCTTTTATCATCAGCAAAAATATTCCGCCGCCATCGTTGTACTGGAACAACTGGAACATCATGAGCCGGACCATTTTGATGCCCTCCTGCTGCATTGCCGTATCCTGGTAAAGGAAAACTCCCTGCAGTCGGCCAGAGATATTTATCAGCACCTGTTGCAGCTCAACCCGGGCTTCCGCGACGAAGCGCTCGACGCACAGTTCCGGCTGCCGCAACAGCCATCCTCCGCCACTTTTGAAGAAGACGATGAACTGGCGGAAGATCCGGATAAAGTGTTCACGCTGGAAAAACCGGACATGAATTTCTCCGACGTTGGCGGCATGGAAAGGGAAAAGCAGGAGATAGACCTGAAAATCATCAAGCCGCTGCAGTTCCCCGATTTATATAAAGCCTACGGTAAAAAAGCGGGTGGCGGTATCCTGCTCTATGGCCCTCCGGGCTGCGGCAAAACCTATCTGGCCAAAGCCACTGCCGGACAAATACAGGCAGAGTTTATCAACGTGGGCATCCACGATGTGCTGGACATGTGGATCGGCAACAGTGAAAAGAACCTGCATGCGCTCTTTGAACTGGCCCGTCAGCGTAAGCCCTGCGTGCTCTTCTTCGATGAAGTAGACGCACTCGGCGCCAATCGTACTTCTATGCGTAACAGCGGCGCCAGCCACCTGATCAACCAGTTCCTGGCCGAGATGGACGGTATCGCTGCCAATAATGAGAATGTGCTGATCATCGGCGCTACCAACGCGCCGTGGAGCCTTGATCCGGCTTTCCGCCGCCCCGGCCGTTTTGACCGTATCATCTTTGTGGCCCCTCCTGATACGGAAGGCCGCGAGTCTATCCTGCAGCTGCAACTCCGCAATAAGCCCGTCTCCGACGTGGATTATAAAGCCCTGGCCAAAGCCACGGCCGGCTATTCCGGCGCTGACCTGAAAGCCATCGTGGACCTCGCCATAGAAGACAAGCTGCTGGAGGCGCTGCAGAAAGGGGTGCCACAACCGATATCGCAAAAAGAACTGGTGAAAGCCATCAAATCTCATAAGCCCACTACGCGGGAATGGTTTAACACCGCCCGTAACTATGCCTTGTATTCCAACGAGGCAGGCCTGTACGACGATGTGCTGAAATACCTGGATATAAAGAAATAAATTATGGCTGTACTCATTCAGCGTGCCCAGTTGCTGCTGCAGCAAGGGCGTTACCAGGATGCACTGACTACCCTGAAACAACATCTCAGCACCAGCGCCAACGATATAGACGCGCTCTTCCTGCTGGCCATCTGTTATCTCGAAATGGGTAAAACAGACGAAGGGGAACAGGTGGTTAACAACGCGCTGAGCTTCGCGCCGGACGACGACCGGTTCCTGTATCTGAAAGCACGGTTAGCGCTTAATAAAAACCAGTACAGCGAAGCCCTGCAGGCAATCAGTGAGGCAGTGGCCATTCACCCTTACCAGGCGGATTACTTTGGCATGTGGAGCCAGATACTGTTGTTTAAAAAAGATTATCCCGGCGCCCTCCAAAAAGCGGAGGAAGGACTGGCAATTGACCCGGAGAACCTGGTATGCCTGAACCTCCGGTCCAATGCGTTGTTTAACCTTGGCAAAAAAGAAGAGGCTTTTTCTGATTTACATGAAGCGCTGGAACATAACCCGGAAAACGCCTATACCCATGCCAACCTGGGCTGGAAGTGGCTGGAAGCCGGCGATCACCGGAAGGCGCTGGAACATTTCCGCGAGTCGCTGAAACTGGACCCTAACCAGCAATGGGCTAAGAGCGGTATGGTGCAGGCAATGAAAGCGCGTTACTGGTTATACCGCCAGTTTCTCAACTACGCTTTTTTTATGGGAAGGCAAAAAGCAGGGATGCAATGGCTGATCATTGTGGGCATCTTTATTTTTACACAGATCGCCAGTAAAGTGTTCTTCCCGCTGTATGTGCTGCTGGCGCTGGTGGCCTTGTCCACCTGGCTGATTGCGCCGGTGAGCAACCTGTTTCTGCGGTTGAACCCATACGGCCGTTACGCCCTGACGCCGCAGCAGATGAAAGTCTCCACCCTGGTAGGCTGCCTGCTGGCGGTGGCGCTGCTGGCTGCCGCTGCTTACTGGCTGACCGCTATTCCCGGCCTGTTGTCCATCGCTATCTGTTCCGGCGTACTGCTGTTGCCGGTTTCAAGTATGTATACACCGGAGTCTAAAAAGAGCCGGAACATCTTCCGTATCTATACCCTGTCGCTGGCGGTTATCGGGCTTTTAGGGATCATCTTTGCTTTCATCACCAACGACTACGCCAATATATTCGTGGCAGCTATGCTCATCGGGGTGTTCCTGTACCAGCTGCTGGCGAATTATATTATCTCCCGGGAGTAATCTGTAATGACCATGATGATAACTGACCGGTCTGATGAGCGAAGATCAAAGCGGGACATAATGTACTATTAATACAAAGAGGATCGCCCATTGATACCATCAATGGGCGATCCTCTTTGTATATGATTTTTATTAATCACAATTTTCGCTAATCAGAAAAATCAGCAATAATCATGACCATTATAATTATGCGTCGATCTTCGCGTACTTGGCATGTGATTCAATAAACGCTCTGCGCGGAGGTACCTCGTCGCCCATCAGCATGCTGAATACACGGTCAGCTTCTGCGGCGCTTTCGATGGTTACCTGTTTCAGGGTACGTTTTTCAGGGTCCATGGTAGTGTCCCACAGCTGTTCTGCGTTCATCTCACCAAGACCTTTATAACGTTGTACGTTTACGCTGTCTTCCTTGCCGCCGGCGGCCAGTTGTACGGTAGCGGCTTTACGCTGCTCTTCCGTCCAGGCGTAGATCTGTTCCTTGCCTTTTTTAACAAGGTACAGTGGTGGTTGTGCGATGTATACGTACCCCTGCTCCACCATGGCTTTCATGTAACGGAACACGAAGGTGAGGATCAGTGTGGCGATGTGGCTACCGTCCACGTCCGCATCCGTCATGATGATCAGCTTGTGATAGCGGAGTTTGGAGAGGTTCAGGGCTTTATCGTCTTCTTCGGTGCCGATGGTTACGCCCAGGGCGGTGAAGATATTTTTGATCTCGTTGTCTTCGTAGATCTTGTGTTCCATGGCTTTTTCCACGTTGAGGATTTTACCACGGAGCGGCAGGATGGCCTGGAAGTTACGGTTACGGCCTTGTTTGGCGGTACCGCCCGCCGAGTCACCTTCGACCAGGAACAGTTCACATTTTACAGGATCATTATCGGAGCAGTCTGCCAGTTTACCGGGGAGGCCGCTGCCGGTCATTACGCTTTTACGCTGCACCAGCTGGCGGGCTTTACGGGCCGCTTCACGGGCCTGTGCTGCCAGCACCACCTTGTTGATCACCGTTTTGGCTTCGCGGGGATTTTCTTCCAGGAAAGCGTCCAGTACGGCAGCTACGGAGCTGTCTACCACCCCCATTACATCGGAGTTACCGAGTTTGGTTTTGGTCTGGCCTTCAAACTGCGGTTCGGGCACTTTTACGCTGATGATAGCGCTGAGGCCTTCGCGGAAGTCATCGCCGGTTACTTCTACCTTGGATTTCTCGAACAGTTTGTTTTTATCGCCGTAGGCTTTGAACACACGGGTGATGGCGCGGCGGAAACCGGCCACGTGTGTACCGCCTTCGATGGTGTTAATGTTGTTAACGTAGGAGAAGATGTTCTCACTGAACGCGTCGTTGTATACCAGCGCTACTTCTACCGCTACGTTAGATGCCGCATCGTGGGTTTCCACGTAGATGGGCGTAGGCAGCAGCGCATTACGGCGGCCGTTTTTATCCAGCATCTGGATAAATTCGCGGATACCGCCTTCGCTGTAGAAAGTTTCGGAGAAGATGTTGCCTTCTTCGTCTTTTTCGCGTTCGTCGGACAGGGTGATGCGGATCTTACGGTTCAGATAAGCCAGCTCCCTTAAACGGCCGGCCAGGATTTCCCGGTTGTAGGTCGTTTCGTTGAATATTTCGTTGTCCGGTTTGAAGTGTACGGTGGTACCGGTAGTCTCGCTGACACCGATTTCCCGTACCGCATACTGGGGGATACCACGGTGGTATTCCTGCTCAAACAGTTTGCCTTCGGTTTGTACGGTCACATGCAGCCGGGTACTCAGTGCGTTCACGCAGCTGACCCCCACCCCGTGCAGACCGCCGGATACTTTATAGGTGTTTTTGTCAAATTTACCGCCGGCATGGAGGACTGTCATTACTACCTCCAGGGCGGAGCGTCCTTCTTTCGGATGGATGCCGGTAGGGATACCACGGCCGTCATCTTTTACCCGGATAGAGTTATCCTCGCAGATCGTTACTTCGATATTTTTGCAGTAGCCAGCCAGGGCTTCGTCGATGGAGTTGTCCACGACTTCATATACCAGGTGGTGAAGCCCTTTGATGCCAATGTCGCCAATATACATGGCCGGACGCTTGCGCACCGCTTCCAGTCCTTCCAATACCTGAATACTCCCCGCATCATAGTTGCTGCTGGGGCTGGTTGCTTGCACTAATTCTTCGCTCATATGTTGGTGTAAAATCTTTTAGAAACAAAATCGGTAGACAATCATGCAAAAATACGAAAAATAAGCCTGATTTCCATAAAAGAATAGCTGTTTTTGGGTGGGATGGATCCCACTTTTTTACCTTACAATTTTCCGGCACCGGCGGTCTCCTTCACCCCGGCAAATAATGTTTTCCACACCAGGTTGAAAAATGACTTCTGGATGTCCCTTACATGGGTGGGGTTGGACACCCTTACTTTCTCTCCGGGCAGGGGATTACTGTCTTTAATGACCATTACATTGGCCACAAAACTCATCAGCCCTTTACGGCTGTAGTTTTTGTGCTCTTTGTCCTGCTTCAGGATGGCTATTTTCAGGTTATCGTACAACAGGGTAACGCTGCCGGCGGCTTTCCGCTCATCGCCGCGGATATTGAAGTTCAGGTCCCGGATGTTGCAGGACCGTATCTCAATCATGCCCAGCGGCCGGGTAACGCTGTTCAGGTCCTTTCCGTTCATATTTTTCAGCTGCCCCGACACGGCAAAACGGCCGGTAGGACTGTTGAGGATAAAGTCAAAATGCGCCCTCAGCTTGCCGCTTTGCAGGAAAATAGCGTCGAAATCGGCCACACAGTGGTTATTGCGGGCCACCATCGAATCTATATTGGTGATATTGGTCAGCCGGCCGTGGACATGCCCGAAGCTCACCTGCCCTGTCTGCCGGGAAACAGGACTCAGCTCGGTGTACTGTAACTCCACATTGTTGCCGGTCAGGGTATCTATCTTTAAGGGCAGATTCACTTTTTGCAGCACCTGGTTGGGGAACTGCCCCAGCTTATCACCAGGCGGCATGGGCAACGTCCGGTCACGGTAAATCTGCAGCTTGCCATTGCTGATGTTAATTCGCCGGGCCCATATCTGCTGCTCCTGCAGCAGCATCCTGGGGTCCAGCTCCCGTACCTGGATATCGTTGAACTGCAGCTCGTACCGGTCCTGCTGCACGCCTCCTGTCCGCTGCTGGAACTCCGCCTTGCCATAACGGGGCTTTATCTCAAACTGCCCGATGTTCAGCGTCCTTTCGGCGGCATCGTAACGGATACCGCGCACATACATCCAGTACAGGCTGTCCCGCGTACGGTTCATATAGTCCCGCATACCGATTTCATAATTGCGGGCGTACAGGTAGCGGGTGGGATCTTTCAGCGCCACAGAATCGATCAGAAAATCGTTGACCCCTACCTGTAGGTTGCGGAACTGGTGGATCACCCGGGAAGAGTCTTTCCGGGTAAACACATATTTAAAATTGGTATTGTCCAGCTGAAAACGCCCGATGAAGATGGATTTCATCTTGGAAGAGATATTCTCGTAGGCGGTGCGGGGCCGCGTGGTGTCCCGGACGGTGCTGTTCTGGTCCATCACAATACTGGGGCCGGTCACGATCAGCGCCCCGGCGTTCAGCTCCTTTTTGATGAAATACCGCCACGGTTTAAAGTACTTCAGTTGGAGTTTTTCCACACTGATGAGGTAGGTGTTTTCCGGCGCCCGGCGGGCGGCCAGCATTCGCCGGTATACAGCAGAATCCAGCGTCATGGTGGCTTTATCTACGGTCAGACTGCCGGAAAGTACATTGAGGTGCAGCTCTTTGAATTGTACTACATACAGGCTGTCAGACAAATCTGATACATAGCCGGATAGTTCTTTGCGTAACAGCTTGGTCCAGTGTTGGTTAATGTACCAGGCCGTCCCTAGAACCAGTACCAGCAGTATGCCCAGTACGGTTAAAATAATCCTGATGATGCGGGGTAATTTCCTTTTCCTGTGTTCCATCTGTTATGAATAAACGAAATTTATACCAATTGATTGCTGCCCCCCTGCGCTTAACGGATGAATATTATGCTATATGTTAGGATTGCTTTGTAAGTGTATTGTCAAAATGTATGGGATTAAAATTGGAAGTGTTAAATTTGTCCCGGTTTTAAAACATCAGGTAAAGTGAAAGAAATTCAGGAAATACTGGCATTAGCCATCCCGCAGCCCGCCATGAGCGACCAGCTACAGCTGGCGGAGCAGGACAGCGTGTCCGTCCCGGATTGCCTGGACTTTACATTGCAGCGCTTCATCTACGATAAGCCGCTGCCGGTGGAAGACATAGCCATGGTCGTGTACCAGCCGGCTAAAAGAGGGCAGTCCGCCGCAATAGAACTGCGCTATTGCGTGGCCGGCAGCAAATACTGTAAAAATCCCGCCTGCACTGACCAGTTATGTGCAGAGGGCAACAAGGAAGCCTGTAAGGACAAGGTCCCTTCTGTAGACCTTATCACTGTCAGGTTCCAGCCAGCGTTTATTCAGTCGCTTCAGAAAAATACCACCTCGTTCTCCCTTTTCGAGAACCAGACCCGCAAACCTTTCGTGAAAACCATCCAGCCCTGCACCAAATCCAAATCGGTGCTGGAAACCATGGTACATCACAACTATGAAGGAATGCTGAAGAACATCTTCCTGCAAAGCCGCGCCCTGGACTTACTGCTGTACAGTTCAGACCAGTTCATGCAGAACGATCCCGACGAACGTTACGGCTGCCGCTTCCTTACGCACCTGGAAGACCGGGAGAAAATTGAAAAAGCAAGAAGTATCTTACTGGAACAACTGGATTCCCCTATCACCATCCGCGATCTGGCCCGCAAAGTAGCCATGAATGAATGTTACCTGAAAAAAGGCTTTAAAGCCATGTACGGTACCACCATCTACGACTATTTCCAGAAAGAAAGAATGGAGAAGGCCAAAGGCCTGTTGTACGAAAAAGGCATGTCTGTGTCTGAAGTGGCTATGCTCATGGGTTATTCCTGCATCTCCCACTTCTCCACCGCCTTTAAAAAACATACGGGATTAAAACCTTGCGAGTTGTTACTTCGTTGATTATCAATTAGAAAGAAAGTCAGATAAATGCTGATGGTCTATGGCCATCAGCATTTTTTTTGCAATTTCCCGCTTTGATCATTTCTTTTCCCGAATTGAAAACCGCAGCCGGAATTATCGGCGTTACTTTGTATTGTTAAAACGACGGACAGATATCTATCTGTGATCCTTCAAAGCTTCCTTATTAGATTTGACCATGGGAAGAAACTTTTCTGGTGATGAAAATCAGTAAAGCCATAAATTTTAAACTTGCGTTTTTTTATCAAACACCAAGGGAACACAAGTTTCAATTGCCAGAGAAGTTTTTTACCAGATTTTATAAAGTCGCCTCACCTCTGTGAGGCGACTTTTAAATTTTTAGCAGTGGGCAATCGCTTCTGCATACTCCAGCTCATAAGACAACCCATAAGTGCTTTTATATTCTTTCAGGAACGACGCATACAGCTGGCGGGCAGCCGAATGCTGCCGCAACGCCACCAACGCCCTGCACTTGTGCCGTACAGCTTCCTCCTGAAGGGAATCGGCATACAGCATACAATCACACACGTCCAGCATAAAGGACGGCGCTGCATCCGGGTTTTCTTCCATAAAATGACTCAGCAGCTCAATATTCTGCGAGGCGATATCCGCCTTGAATTTATCCAGCCAGGGATATTCGGTTTCCAGCAGGAAAGGCCCCCGCTTTAACAGTTCCACCAACGCAGCAGTATTGCCGTGATCATGCTGTAATAACTGGTAATACCGGTCCAGGTCTGTTTGTACCGCCGGATCTTCAAACCGGAACAGCCAACGTTCATTGTCCTTCACCAGCGTATAGGCGCCGGTTTTATCGAGTATGCTCTTTAATTTCACCAGGTTAACAGACCGGTTATTCTTCGCATCTTTTACAGACCTTCCCGGCCACAGCACTTCATGGATCTTCTCCGATGAAATACCATGCCGGCCCGGCATCGAGTGCAGGTACAACAACAGGAACAACTCTTTCAGCAAAGGACTGAATGCACGGGTAATATCATTTCCCTCCCTGTCGGTAACGGTAAAATGGCCAAACAGCTGAACACCCGGATAAGCCACGGTTACATCAACCATAGGGCCGGTATTGGGAATGGAGAAAGTTTCAGGCTCCGGCAGGTTAGCCGGCGCCTGCGCCACTGGCGGCTGTTTCCGGCGGTTCAGCGCCGCTATGCCCAGCGCCAGTAAAAACAACGCGATCACCAGGCCAATGGCGATGAGAATACGCACAACATACAGCGGTGTGGGCTTGTCTGCAGGCGCCGGCGCACCCAGGCCGTAAGGCGAAAACTGAAGGGTATGAATACGGACCTGCGTAGTGTTATTTTTCAGGGAAAACAACGTAACTACCGTCAGCTCATCATTTTCAGGCGTGTAAAAAAGCCGGGCGGCAGAGCGGATGTCATAAAAGTCATAACGGATGGCGGTGGCCATGGTCGTATACACCGGTTCTTTCAGGGACCCTCTGATGAGTTGCAGCGAAGAGTTCATCCGGTCGTTCGCGAAAGTTAGCGCATAATATTCCTGCCGCCTGGTATCCAGTACCATATTGCCGGCAAAGGTAAATTGCTCTTCCGGTTCTTTCAGCCGGTATATTGTACGGAAGGTGCAGTGTTTCACGTCAAACAATACCAGGTCATAGAGGTTGTGAGGATTCAGCAACTGGTCGCCGGTAGTGCTGCCATAACCGCCCAGTATATACGCTGTGTCTCCCGCCTGGTTGTGGCCCAGTGCCGCCAGGTACCGCGGCGTGAAAGCATCTCCTTTCATGGTTACCCGCTCCCACTGGTGGCGGCCCGGCGTGTAACGGTGCACTTCATTTTTATACCTGAAATCACCATAACCACCTATCATATAAATGCTGCTGTCATAACCGGAGAAAAAAACATTGGAATGCCAGAAGCCGGTCACTTGCTGCGGGTTGAATGTTCCGTTCCAGGTACGCAGTGCAGTGTCGTATACCGCCACCTGCTGACTGTCGGGAAGTAGCTGGTACAACTGCCGGTCCCGCGGATTAAAAACGGCGTGTAGCCCTGCCGGTGATAGCTGTGGCGACGCCTGTGCCTGCGCGGCTCTCTGGCGCGTAAAACAATAATAGCGGTAAAGACTATCGTTACTGTTGATGTAGATGGTGCCAGTAGCCGCATCCATGCTTACACTGGCATTACCTTTTACGATAAAGGAATCGGCCTGGCGCCAATGAGTGAAGGCAGGCCGCATCCACACCGGGTTTTTGATCTGTGCAGTTTGGCCCGTTATGAGATCTTTGTCGGTAGTACCCTGCGTCTGGTCCAACGGCCAGTGGTGTTGCAGCGTGTTGCCGGCAAACAGCCGCACGTCTTTCAGCCGCATCGGCGGAAGGTCAAATGTGCGGAACGTTTTGCGGTAATTGGCGCCGAAACAGATACGGAGCGCGCTGCCGGAAACCACAGAGCTGCGGATGGCGCCCATTCGCCGGCCATTAACGGTAACGGACAATGTATGCGCTTCGTTGTCAGCATCCAGCCGGATTGTGTTCCATTGATGAAATAAACTGTCCGCAGGAATAGAAAAAGTGATACCGGAAAACGCATTACCGGTGACCACATAAAATGCTTTTGCGCGGACATTATAAATCAGGTCGATATTCTGGCGCTTTTCATCGGTGATCCTGAACACATAGCCAAAATACGACCGGAAAAACGGTTGAAACGACAGGTCGAAAGACAGGCTGTAGCTGCCTTTCACCTGGATAGGTTTTTCCGGCGCGAGATCAAGTGAGGTTCGGTCTTCCTGCGCAATGTTTTTACTGGCAAACACTAATCCATACCCCTCCTGCGCCTGGCAAACCATCACAAGTGACACGAATAGGAGCAAAAAGACTGTATATCTGTACATAAGCTTCCTTACAAATCCTGTAAGTCTTTTCAATAATTCAATTAAGATGCGGGATGACAGACCGGCTTTCAATAACGTGGCAAATTAAAGTCTAAACGCTAAAGTTTTTTGATATGGAAGTTAACTTTGCTTTAAGAAACTTCTCTAGTGTTAATTTAATAGATAAAACACGCATTTCATAATTTAATCATCGCTTTTTTTTGACTTAATCACCGCTGTTAATCCCCAATTAATCCGCCTGTTAACCCGCTGTTGCTTACTTGCAGGGTGATAATCAACTCCTGTTCATTAAACCACAGAATGTCACCATGAAAAGATGGTTATACATGCTATTGCTGTTGTCTTATGCCTACGGCAGCTCGGCGCAATCCCTTCCGCTGAAGGGGAAGGTGCTGGATGAAGGTGGGCAACCGCTGCCGGGCGTAACGGTAAAAGTGCTGGGCACCTCCTCCGGCACCAGCACCGATCCCAAAGGCGATTTTTCGCTGAACACCCCCGCCGGCGCCCGGTTGGTTTTCAGCTTCGTCGGCTATCGACCCGACACCATATCGATCGGTCATCAAACCTTTATCCAGGTGTCGCTGAAAACCAATGTGTCTTCCCTCAGTGATGTAGTGGTCGTAGGTTACGGCACCCAGAAAAAAGTGAACCTGACCGGCGCCGTGACCCAGGTGTCTGCCAAAGCGCTGGAAAACCGTCCGCTGCCCAACCTGAGCCAGGGGCTGCAGGGCGTAGTGCCCAACCTCAACCTCGTGCCCGGCGATGGTAAGCCTACACAGGCCCCTGCCTATAACGTCCGCGGCATCACTTCCATCGGGCAGGGCGGCAACGCGCTTGTGCTCATCGATGGCGTGGAGGGAGACCCGAGCATGCTCAATCCCGCCGACGTTACCAGTGTTACCGTACTGAAAGACGCAGCCTCTGCTGCCATTTACGGCGCACGCGGTGCCTTCGGCGTAGTATTGTTCACCACCAAAACACCGGTGAAAGACAAACTGAGCGTGACCTATTCCACCAACTACTCCCTGAAAAAGCCCACGACCGTGCCTAATGTGGTCAGCGACGGCTATGAGTACGCCAAAAATTTCAACGAAGCCTGGACCGCCTGGAACGACTATTCACAGGTACCGCAGAATATCAACAAAACACAGCCTTTCTCCCAGGCCTACCTGGCTGCGCTGAAAGAGCGCGCGGAAAATCCGGACCTGCCGAAAACGATCATCAACGGTGCCGGTAACTACGAGTATTATGGTAATACCGACTGGTATGGCCTGCTGTATAAAGATCACACCAGCGCCACGGAACATAACCTCTCCGTTTCCGGCAGCAGCGGTAAAGCCAGTTATTACCTCACCGGCAGGTATTATGGCCAGGAAGGCTTGTTCCGCTTTAACTCAGACGACTATAAGATGTACAACCTGCGGGCGAAAGGCGCTATTCAACTGTTCCCTTTCCTGAATGTATACAACAGCACCGAGTTCTCCAGCAGGGATTATCACAACCCGCTCAACGTCGGTGAAGGCGGCGGTATCTGGCGCAACCTCGCCGACGAAGGGCACCCCTCCTCCATGCTCTTCAACCCGGACGGCACCCTTACCTACTCTGCCGCCTATACGGTAGGTGATTTCTTCTACGGTAAAAATGGCGTTGACCTCAATAAACAGGTGTTCAGAAATACCACCGGCTTCTCGGCAGATATATATAAGGACAAGCTGCGGCTGAAAGGTGACTTCACTGTACAAAACACGGCCGATAACCAAAAACGTTTACGCGTGCCCGTTCCCTACAGCAACGCACCGGGCGTCATCGCCTACGTAGGCCTGGGATATAATGATCTCATGATGAGTAATTATAATACCCTCTATCTGGCTTCCAATATCTATACAGAATATGAAACCCGCTTTGGCGATGCCCATTACTTCAAAGCCATGGCTGGTTTCAACTACGAACAATCTACCTATAAAGGGTTCTCTACTACCCGTAACGGTCTTGTGTACAGCGATGCCAAAGACATGAACCTGGCGCTCGGCACCAATATCGCCACTGCCGGCGGATATGAACGCTGGGCTATCATGGGTGAGTTCTTCCGGTTGAACTACGCTTATAAAGACCGCTACCTGCTGGAAGTCAACGGCCGCTACGATGGCTCGTCAAAGTTCCCTTCCAGCCAGCGCTACGCTTTCTTCCCCTCAGTATCCGCCGGCTGGCGCCTCTCTAAAGAAGCTTTCTGGCACCTTCCGGAAACAGCGATTTCTGATCTGAAAATCAGGGGCTCCTACGGTTCTCTCGGTAATGGTAATATCAAATCCTACGCCTTCCAGGAGAAACTGGAGATCAAACAATCCGGCAGGGTGATCAACGGCGTGCGGCCACAACAGACTACCCAACCGGTAGTGCTGCCTGACGGCCTCACCTGGGAAACGTCTACCACCCGCAACCTCGGCCTGGACGTGGCTGCACTGAGCAACCGCCTCACTTTTACCGGCGACATATACACGCGGGTGACGAAAAACATGTTCACCGTTGGCCAGACGCTGCCGGCCGTTTTCGGTACAGACGTGCCCAAAGGCAACTATGCCGATCTGAAAACCAATGGATGGGAAATTGCACTCGGCTGGCGCGATCAGTTCAACGTAGCATCTAAACCGCTGCACTACAGTGTTAACGCCACTCTGGCCAACTACAGCGCAGTGATCACCAAATACAATAACACCAACGATAAGCTGACAGACTGGTATACCGGTAAAAAAGTAGGTGAGATCTGGGGGTATGTCAACGACGGCTACTGGACCCAGGAAAACTACAAAGCAGCTGCCAAAGCGCAGGCGCTCTTCAAGGCTTCCAACTCCGGTCAGTGGCTGCCCGGCGACATCCGGTTTAAAGACCTCAACGGTGATGGGATCATTAACAACGGCGCTAATACCCTGAGCAACCATGGCGATCTTACCATCATCGGCGACTCGCTGCCGCACTATACTTACGGCATTAATCTCAGCGCCGACTGGAACAATATCTTCTTCAGCGTTTTCTTCCAGGGCGTTGGCCAGCAGAACTGGTGGCCCGGAGCAGAGTCTGATGTTTTCTGGGGACAGTACAACAGGCCTTACAACTATATGCCTAAATCACAGATCGGCAACATCTGGTCTGAAGACAACCAGGATGCTTACTTCCCGCGCTACCGCGGCTATGTGGCACAGAACGGCGCCGGTGAGCTCAAAGCGCAGCAGTCCAAATACCTGCAGAATGTGGCCTACATCCGACTGAAAAACATACAGGTCGGCTACAACCTGCCCAAAGCGCTGATTTCAAGGGCAAAACTCAACGCTGCCAGGGTATTCCTGTCTGCCGAAAATCTCTGGTCCTGGTCCCCGATGTACCGCATCACCCGTGACCTCGACGTGGAAAGCATCGGCCGCTCCGACACTGTTACCGATTCCGGTAACTCCGGCAACGGGAACAACTACCCCATTCTGAAAAGCTTTACGCTGGGCCTCAGTGTCACGCTTTGATCATCATCGCTTACTATTAAAAGGATAAACTATGCAACAATATAAAAACGCACTTTCCAAAAGGCTTAGCTGGCTGGGGCTGGTGCTGACGGCATGGGTGCTCACCGGAAGTTGCTCCAAAAACCTGGACCAGGTACCGGTAGATACGGCCACTAAAGACGCGATCTTCGGCAGTGAAGACGGAATGAAACTATACTCCAATTCTTTCTATGATGTGCTGCCGGGCATCAACGATATCTATAAGGCGGATAATATGGCGGACTACAGCGCCGTCAACGCCGTGCCCGACTTCCTGCGCCAGGGTGCTTATACCTCCAGGATCGCTACCGGATGGGACTGGAAGAACCTGCGTAACATCAACTATTTTATTGCTAACTGCAACAATCCGAAAATACCGCAGGCAGTCAGGAACAACTACCTCGGACTGGCCCGTTTCTTCCGTGCCTGGTTTTATTTCGACAAGGTGAAACGATTTGGTAACGTGCCCTGGATAGGGAAACCATTTGAGGTAAACGACGGGAACCTGTACGCCGGCCGCGATCCGCGCACGCTCATCATGGACTCGGTAGTGGCGGACCTCGATTTCGCTGCCGCTAATATCACATTGGCCAACGATCCTTCCTGCAGCCAGATCACCAAAAATGTGGTCCTCGGGTTTAAGTCAAGGGTATGCCTGTTTGAAGGAACTTTCCGCAGGTACCAGACGTCCTACAACCTGATGGCTACCGCGCCCGAATGGCTGAAAGCTGCGGCTGCCGCCGCAAAGGCGGTAATGGACAGTAAAGCTTTCTCGCTGAACCAGGGTGGCGGTGCTACCCAGTCCTACCGCCAGCTGTTTATCAGCAACGCGCCGGTAGCAGCCGAAGTGATGCTCGCCAATATCGCCAGCGCCAGTCTCGGTGTATTCAACGATGCCAACTGGTGGTATACCAGCTCTACCTATGGCGCGCGCCTGAGCTTCACGCGTACGTTTATCAATACCTACCTGAATATCGACGGTACGCCCTTTACCAATATCAACCGTTATGATACGCTGCCGTTTTTCAAAGAAACGGAGGGGCGCGATAAACGCCTGCAGCAGACGATCCGTATGAGCGGGTATACCCGCTCCAGCAACGGTGCAACTATTGCGGCGCCCCCGGTATTTTCGTATGTGTATACCGGTTATATGCCGATCAAATGGAGCCTGGACGATGCTTTCTTTGATAACGGCGCCAATAATACCAATGCGATCAGCCTGATGCGCTACGCCGAAATTCTGCTCAACTATGCCGAGGCACAAGCCGAGCTGGGCCTGCTGTCGGACGACGACTGGAGCAAAACCGTGGGCGCTTTGCGTGCACGCGCCGGTATCACCAGCGGCACAACAGCCAGGCCGGTTACCGTAGACGCCTATATGAAAACTAACTACTTCACTGACATCACAGACCCTTCGCTGATGGAAATCAGAAGAGAAAGAGGGATCGAGCTGGTGCTCGAAGGTTTCCGCTTCTATGATCTCGTAAGGTGGAAAAAAGGCGACCTGCTGGCTAAGTCATGGAACGGTATGTACGTACCTGCGCTGGACGTACCTATGGACCTCAACGGCGATGGTGTGAATGATGTGTACTTCTACAAAACACCGCCGGCCAATCAGCAGAAAGGGATTACCTATATCAACGTGTCGGAGGTGGCCAACAACGTCACGAACCCGCAGCAGCTGAGTAACGGCAATTCCGGCGAAATCCACTGGCTGGATAACGTACAGAAGGAATGGAAAGATTACAAGTATCTTTATCCTGTTCCTTATACAGACCTTCAGTTGAATCCCAAGCTGGGACAGAATCCTGGCTGGGAGGAATAGTTGATCATTAAAAAAAGTTTCTCATGAAGAAAGTTGTTTTCTCATTTTTTGTGGCGTTGTTGTGGCTGGCAGAAACGGTAACGGCTCAACGGATAAACGTGGCCACGTATAACATGCGCAACGATAATAACAAGGAAGATTCATTGCGGGGAGATGGCTGGGGACAAAGGTTCCCGGTGATCGCTTCCCTGGTCCGGTTCCATGACTTTGATATTTTCGGCACACAGGAGTGTTTGTACCACCAGTTGGTGAATGTGAAAGACAGCCTGCCAGGTTACGATTTTATCGGCATCGGCCGTGATGATGGAAAACGTGGTGGTGAGCATTCTGCGATCTTCTATAAAACAGGTCGTTTTCAGTTGCTGAGCCATGGCGACTTCTGGCTGTCGACCGTTACCGACAGGCCCAATAAGGGCTGGGATGCGGTACTGCCAAGAATTTGTTCCTGGGGGCAGTTTAAGGACAAGCAAACAGGTTTTGTGTTTTATTTCTTTAACCTGCATATGGACCATGTGGGCGTGGTGGCCCGCGCAGAAAGTGCGAAGCTGGTGCTGGCGAAGGTGAAAGAGATTGCCGGTAACAAACCTGCGTTACTGACAGGCGATTTCAATGTGGACCAGCATAGCGAGTCTTACGGCGTTATCCACAACTCCGGCGTGATGAAGGACGCCTACGAGGTGACGGCGGTACGGTACGCGCTGAATGGAACGTTCAATTCGTTTAAAAGCGATAGCAAAACCGACAGCCGTATCGATCATATCTTCCTGACAAAACAATTTAAGGTCAGCCGGTATGGCATACTGACGGACACCTATCGCACTAAGCGTCCGGAAGAAGTTGCGGCAGATGCTGCTAATTTTCCCAAAGAGGTGAAGCTCTCGAAGTACATTGCCAGAGAGCCCTCCGATCATTTTCCGGTGATGGCCGTGCTCGAGTACGGTAGGTAACCCCCTTTAACTGTTATAACGGGCCCGCCTACACGGCGGGCCCTGTTTGTGTAACCAGCCGCTTATGCAAAAGCACTTGTTTTTTCAGTTGCTGGTAGCCCTGTCTCTTTTCGGTGGCTGCGGCCCGTCGCCCGAAGAATATATGGACCCTGCTATCGGCAACGTAGCCACGTTATTGAAACCTACCCGCCCGGTTATCCAGTTGCCCAACGAAATGGTTCGCGTATATCCGTTAAGGAGAGACGGCACCGATGACCAGATCACCGGTTTTCCGTTGCAGGTAGCGGCGCACAACGATGGTGCGCTGTTTATCATGATGCCATCTTCCCGGCCGCTTTCTCCTGCTGCATGGCAACGCCGCTGTACTTATGATCCTGTACAGGAAGTGATACATCCCTGGTATTACAGCACGATGCTGATAGAAGACAGCATCCGCGTGGAGTTTGCGCCCGGATGTAAAACAGGCGTGTATCGTTTTTCTTTTCGGGAGAATACCGTTCATCAGTTGTTGTTCACCGCTCCTTTAAATTTTTCGGGAAACACATTTACTGCCAGGACATTTTTTCATGGTGATGTTCCGGTGTACGTATATGGCAGATTTAATACAGCCATAACGGCAGGGCTCGTGTCAGATAGCTTATTCTATGTGCGGTTTCCGCACCAGGAGGAGCGGGAAGTGGTTTTGCAGTATGCTATTTCCTATGTCAGCACAGAGCAGGCGAAACAGCATTTTCAAAAAGAACAGGCAGGCCGTGATATGGCGGCCATCATCGCAGCAGGGCGGCGTCGCTGGCATGCAATAGCTGCCCAGGTACAGGTGGAAGGGGGCACGCAGGCACAGCGACGGTCATTTTATACCGCATTGTACCGTTGTCATGAGCGGATGGTCAATATCACGGAAGAAGGTGTTTATTACAGCGGGTACAATAAGCAGGTCAACCGGGCGCGCCGGCCTTTTTATGTGGATGACGCCACGTGGGATACCTATCAGGCGTTGCATCCTTTGCGTATGATCCTGCATCCGCAGCAGGAAGAAGATATGCTGGACGCTTATGTGACGATGTATGAACAAAGCGGATGGATGCCCACCTTTCCGCGGCTGTATGGAGACCATCCCTGTATGAATGGTTTTCACAGTACTATTATTTTTCTGGATGCGTGGCGGAAGGGCTTGAAGATACCGAGGATGGCAACGGCCTACGAAGGCATGAAAAAAAATGCGCTCGCCGCAACGATGCTGCCCTGGCGCAACGGAGCTGGTGGCCCGCTGGACAGCTTTTACTATGCAAGAGGCTACTTTCCGGCGTTGCCGCCGGGCGATACAGAAACGGTGGCTGCGGTGCATCCGTTTGAAAAGCGGCAGGCGGTGGCGGTTACCTTAGGACATAGTTATGACGACTGGGCGTTATCGCAGCTGGCGGCGGACTTGCACCGGTATGATGACCAGCGGTTGTTTGCCGCGCGCGCAGAAAATTTCCGGCGGCTGTGGCATGACAGTGTTCGTTTTTTTCTGCCGAAAGACAGTGCCGGCAGGTGGATCATGATCGATCCTGCATGGGATGGCGGTCCGGGCGGCCGTGATTATTACGATGAAAACAATGGCTGGACTTATCTCTGGGCGGTGCAGCATAATATTCCGGCGCTGGTCCGGCTGATGGGTGGAGAAAAGGCTTTTGAACAGCGGCTGGACGAGCTTTTCCATACGGTGCCGGCTATGCCGCGGTATGATTTCTGGCATCGTTACCCGGATGCTACCGGCCTGGTGGGGCAATTTTCGATGGGCAATGAGCCGGGGTTTCATATTCCCTACCTGTACAACTATGTGGGTGCTGCATGGAAAACACAGCGGCGGGTGCGCATGTTGCTGGACTTATGGTTTAAAGACAATGTGTTTGGTATTCCCGGCGATGAGGACGGCGGAGGGATGAGTGCGTTTGTCGTGTTTTCCTCGTTGGGGTTTTATCCTGTTACGCCGGGCGTGCCTGTTTATGCTATTGGCAGTCCGGTGTTCAGCAAGGCTACGGTCCGGTTACCCGGAGGTAAGCGGTTTACGGTGATTGCGCGGCAATGTTCGGTGGTGAATCAGTATATCCAGCGGGCCTGGTTGAATGGGGAAATATTGCATTCGCCTTTTTTCACGCATCAGCAGCTGATGGATGGTGGTACGCTGGTGCTGGAGATGGGGCCTTTCCCGGAGAGGCGCTGGGGCGCGAGTATCCATGCGCCGCGCTGTCCCTGATACAAATGAAAAAACCCCGCCCAAAAGAGCAGGGTCTGTCCTATTTATCCCTATACCTATGAAATACGAATTTGATTATTCAGTGACGGTGCCTGCGTCGTTCAACAGCACTGCTTTGTCTGCACCATTGTCCTGAATGTTTACTTTGTAGTAAGCAGCTACATCTGCTCTCTCAATTTTCCAGCCATCTTTTATGGTGGCTGCCGGATATTTTGCTTTCAGTGTACCAGCCACTGATTCCGGCAGAGTTTGTGCGTCGTATGCGCTCCTGGTGGCAATCCATTTGCCATCCGCGTCATATTCTGCTGTTGTTTGTATATTGTCTTTGTGGAAACTTACGCTCCAGTGGCCTGCACTTGTCTTCTTCCACTTGGCGTCTGTAGTTCCGGCAAAGGTTTGATCAAAAGAACTTTTAACGGCTGCAGGTGCTTCCACCTTTTTCGCAACTGTTTTTGTTTTCTTAACTGATTTTTTTTGCTGTGCAAAAGTTATGCCGGAAGTGATCAATACTGCACAAAAAATTAACGTCAACTTTTTCATAAATCAAGATATGGTTTATCCGCGTTGGGTTAAAATTACTGACTTAGGTTTTTTCAATTCTTCCTGGCAAAGAGCTAAAACAATGCCAAAAACGTAAAATAAATACTCTTTATTGTAAATTACTAAAAAAATTATGAAAAAAAATTCAAAACCACCGTTTTTGGGAAAGTTGCCCCTTTAGGTGCCGTCGTATTTTCTTAACTTCGCACAATTTTAATCAATTATTGTCTAAATAACATCAAAGGGCGGGGAATTGTTTTATGTCCAGCAAATATCAGGAATATAACCAACTGAATTTACCTCAGATAGAGAAAGATATACTTCAGCAATGGGAGCTTCAGCAGGCTTTTGAAAAAAGCGTGGAAGTACGCGATGGCGCTACGCCGTTCGTATTTTATGAAGGTCCGCCCAGCGCCAATGGTTTACCCGGTATTCACCACGTGATTTCGCGTACCCTGAAAGACCTGGTGTGCCGCTACAAGACCATGAAAGGTTTCCAGGTGAAACGTAAGGGCGGATGGGATACCCATGGACTGCCGGTGGAACTGGGTGTGGAAAAGACCCTGGGAATCACTAAAGAAGATATTGGTAAAAAAATCTCTGTCGCGGACTATAACGAGACTTGCCGGAAAGAAGTTTTGAAATATAAAGACAAATGGGATGACCTCACCCAGAAAATGGGCTATTGGGTAGATCTGAAAGATCCTTATATCACATTTGACAATAAATACATTGAGTCGCTCTGGTGGAGTTTACAGACCCTGTACAAAAAAGGACTGTTATATAAAAGCGTAAGCATCCAGCCGTACTCCCCGGCAGCCGGGACCGGTCTCAGCTCTCATGAACTGAACCAGCCTGGAACTTATAAGGACGTAAAGGACACCACGGTGGTAGCCATGTTCAAGGCGAAAAAAGCGGAGAATTCCCAATTCCTGTTTGACGCCGCCGGATCCGAAGAGGTGTTCTTCCTGGCCTGGACCACTACTCCCTGGACCCTGCCTTCCAACCTTGGCCTTACTGTGGGCGCCAATATCCAGTATGTGCTGGTGAGCACTTTCAACCAGTATACGCACCTGCCGGTGAATGTGGTAATGGCAAAAGACCTGCTGGGCAAGTACTTCAAAGCAGAAGGCGAAAATGCCGACTTCGCAGCTTACAAGGAAGGCGATAAAATAATTCCATGGAAAATACTGGCCAGCTTCAAAGGCAGCCAGCTGGAAAATATCCGTTACGAGCAACTGCTGCCTTATACACAGCCCGAAGAAGGTGATCCGTTCCGCGTGATCATCGGCGACTTTGTGACCACCGAAGACGGTACCGGTATCGTGCACACTGCTCCGGCTTTTGGTGCAGATGACAACCGCGTCGGTAAAAAATACGGCATCGGTATCCTGACGCTGGTGGACCGCGAAGGTAAGTTTACCGACAACGTAGGCGAGTTTTCCGGCAGATATGTAAAAAATTACAAAGATGACCCGGACTACAAAGATGTGGACGTTGACATCGCGGTAAAGCTGAAGAAAGAGAACCGGGCCTTTAAAGTAGAAAAATACGAACACACTTATCCTCACTGCTGGCGTACGGATAAGCCGGTATTATATTACCCGCTCGACGCCTGGTTCATCAGGACCACTGCGCTGAAAGACCGGATGGTGGAGCTGAATAAGACCATTAACTGGAAACCGGCCTTCACCGGTACCGGCCGTTTCGGCAACTGGCTGGAGAACATGGTGGACTGGAACCTGAGCCGCAGCCGTTACTGGGGTACGCCTTTGCCCATCTGGCGTACGGAAGATGGCAGTGAAGAAATATGCATCGGCGGTATCGACGAACTGAACGCCGAAATCCGTAAGGCCAATGAAGTGCTGGGTGGCGACGTAAACAAGTCCTACCTGCATGAGGGCATCCTTGACCTGCACAAACCCTATGTAGATGATATCGTACTGGTAAGCCCTTCGGGTAAGCCGATGCGCCGCGAACCGGACCTGATTGATGTATGGTTCGACAGCGGGGCTATGCCTTACGCACAGTGGCATTATCCGTTTGAAAACAAGGAGTTGCTGGACAAAGGGGAAGCATTCCCGGCTGATTTCATTGCGGAAGGCGTGGACCAGACCCGTGGCTGGTTCTATACGCTGCATGCGCTCGGCGTGATGTTGTTCGACAATGTAGCATATAAAACAGTGGTTTCCAATGGTTTGGTGCTGGATAAGAACGGACAGAAGATGAGTAAGCGCCTGGGCAACGTAGTCAATCCGTTCGAAACGATCGAACAATACGGTGCAGATGCTACCCGCTGGTACCTGATCACCAACGCATCCCCGTGGGACAGCCTCAAATTTGACGTAAAAGGTATCGGCGAGGCGCAACGCAAGCTCTTTGGTACACTGTACAATACTTACAACTTCTTCGCTATGTATGCTAATCTTGATAAGTTTACATACAGCGAAGCTTATATTCCGCTGCAGGAGCGTCCGGAAATTGACCGCTGGATCATTTCTGTACTGAACTCCCTGGTTCGGGATGTGACCGCCTATTTTGATGATTATGAGCCTACTCAGGCGGGCAGGGCCATTGAGAACTTCGTGGATGAGCACCTGAGCAACTGGTATGTACGGTTATGCCGGCGCCGGTTCTGGAAGGGCGATTATGGCCATGACAAAATCAGTGCTTACCAGACATTGTACGAATGTTTGGAAAAAATTACACAATTGATGGCCCCGGTTTCCCCATTCTTCACAGACTGGATGTTTAACAACCTGAACCGTGTTAGTGGTCGCTTCAACGTGCAATCCATCCACCACACTGATTTTCCGGTGTCTGACGCGGCTGCTATCGACGCCGGTCTGGAAGAAAGAATGCAGTTGGCCCAGGATATTTCCTCGCTGGTATTATCCTTGCGTAAGAAGGTGAACATCAAAGTGAGGCAGCCCCTGCAGAAGATACTGATCCCTGTTTCCGGCAGCCACATGAAAGAGCAGGTTGAAAAAGTGGAGGATCTGATAAAAAGTGAGGTAAATGTCAAAGGGATTGATTATCTTACCGAAACAGGCGGTTTTATCAAGAAAAAGATTAAACCGAACTTCAAATCGCTCGGTAGCAAAATGGGCGCGAAGATGAAAGCTGTAGCTGCGGCCATTGTTGCATTTACGGATACAGACATCGCAGCTATTGAGCGTGATGGCCATTTCAACCTGGCTGTCGATGGCGAGCAATTGCAGATACAACTCTCTGATGTTGAAATAATTTCCGAAGATATTCCTGGATGGACAGTCGCTAATAAAGGTGCTTTAACGGTAGCGCTCGATATTACCATTACGGACCAGTTGCAGGACGAAGGAAATGCACGCGAACTGGTTAATCGTATACAGAAAATCCGGAAAGACAGCGGCTTCGAACTGACTGACAGAATTAACGTGACGGTAGAGACCGTAGACACGCTGAAGTCGGCGATTATAAACTATAATGACTATATTTGCACGGAAATTTTGGCAGATAGCTTGGATTTAGTGGAGCAATTACAGGGCGGAACAGAAATAGAGGTGAATGACCTTAAATTTAATGTATTAGTTAACAAAAAAAGCTAATCCCCCATGGCAACAAAAAAGAAGGTTGCTAGTAAATCGACCCAAAAGGTAGCTCAGGTGAAGAAAGCTGCACCAAAAAAGGCTGCACCTGCGAAAAAGGCCGCCAAACCTGCTCCAGCGAAAAAGGCTGCGTCTGCCGCTCCTAAAAAAGTGGCCGCCGCCAAAAAAGCAGCAGCCAAGCCCGCCAAACCCGCAGCAAAAAAAGCCGTCGTAGCCAAAGCAGCAGTGAAGAAAACCGCCGCTACCCCCAAAAACGTAATTAAAAAGGCTCCAGCCGCAAAAAACAGTAAAACATCGTCCGTCCCGAAAGTTGCTGTACCTGCAAAGAAGACCGTTAAAAAAGAGCCTGCTGTAAAGCAGCAAGTGGTCACTAAAAGTGTTGCCGCTGAAAAAGAAAAACCATTAATTTCTAAGTCAGAAGAAAAAGAACTTAAAACAATGGCAGTAAAGAAAGCAGATACAAAGGAACAAGTTGCTAAGGTGAAAGAATCCCCTAAAAAAGCAGCCGAGAAACCTGCCGTAAAGGCCGAGAAATCAGCGAAATCCGAGAAAACCGAGAAAACCGAGAAACCCGAGAAAACAGAAAAACCGGAAAAAGCTGAAAAAGCCGAAAAAGCAGAGAAAAAAGGTGGAAAGGCTTCACAGGTCGCTTATCAGCCTGAATTTACCAAATCAGTGCTCGATCAGCCCGAACCAACTTCCGGCCCCCTTTACCGATATAGTGATGCAGACCTGCAGGAATTCCGGGAACTGATCCAGAAGAAACTGGAGTTCGCCAAAAAAGAACTGGTTTATCTGCAAGGCCTCATTACCCGCAAAGACGAAGCAGGTACTGATGATACTGAAAACAAATACATGAGCATGGAAGATGGCAGCGGCTCCCAGGAAAGGGAACAGCTGAACCAGATGGCCAGCCGCCAGATCCAGTTCATCGACCACCTGGAAAAAGCCATGATGCGCATCGAAAATAAAACCTACGGCATCTGCCGCGTCACCGGCAAGCTGATAGACAAAGCACGCCTCCGCGCCGTGCCGCACGCCACTCTGAGCATTGAAGCCAAGCTGGCCAAGAGCAAATAAAAAATGTTATACTATAAACGAAAAACGGGATTTGAGTCATCAAATCCCGTTTTTCGTTTATGGCTTACTGTCATCACCTAACAGTCTGCGTGCTTCTTTTTACTCAGCTGCCGCATCGCAAAATACACCAGCCCGGCTCCCGCCAGCCCCACAAGACTACCGATGCCAATGTTGCGCGCCTGCTTTTTACTGATGGCAGGCAACCGGAATTTTTTGGACGGACTCGCAGGTGCAATGTCCAGCAGCGGCGCCAACGACAAACCCGTAATGATCTTGTCGGCAACCTTTTCTACATATGCCCGTTGATACTGTGGACAAAATGCAACACCGATGCCCGCTTCGGTCAACAGTTGGGTATCCTGCTTACCATCTCCCACATAAATAATATTCTGCGTGTGAATGTTATACTGCTCCGCTACATACGGCAACACCGCGCTTTTGCAATACTCGCCGTTCTTCAGAAAATAATCCGGCACCGTTAACTCACCGGTGGCCACGCTGTTGACTAAATGCAGTTTGTTGGCCAATACGAAGTCCATCCCCAGCTGATTTTTGATATGCCGTGCCACCATCCCGAAACCATCTGTGATCAGGCCGCAGGCATAGCCTCTTTTCTTCAGCTCCTGCACTACCTCGCGGATGCCCGGTATCAGCGGAATAGCATCTGCCACTTCCAGTAGTTCTGCAATATTACGGCCTTCGAAAAGCGCTGCGGTCTGCTGCAGACGGGTAAGCGGATCTGCTTCTGCGGCCATGATCCGCTGTAGCTCTTCTTCCTGGTCAAACGCTATCGCCGCCCATTGCAGATAGTTCTGTGTGAAAACTGCATGGTCCAGGTTAAAGATGACCATCTTCTGCAACTTATCAATGGACTCCAGGATAGAGTACTCCATCTGTTCCCTGATCAGGTTGATGTTTCCCAGTGTTTCCAGGTTTTCCTGCGGAATGTTTTCCGCTTTCCGTAAAATAGTTCTCGATACTTCGCGGGACATTTTGCTCAGCTGTTCCCATGTCTGCATCGCGTTTTCCACCTTGCCGATATTGGCTTCCACAATGCGGGCGCCCAACTGGTGCATGTCTATCAGCAACCCGATATCCACGCCGTAGTCATTTTCAAATTGTACCTGCGACAACATGGACTTGCGCCCTGCTATCATACCGCTCAGTGGCTGCTGAAAATGAGCGAGGTCAGGATACAGAATACTCAGCAGCGGCTTGGCCACTAACTGTGTGACCCTGCCTGCCTGCCTTTCAAAGTAGGATTTGACGAAGTCTGCTTCGCCGCGCTCGATAGGATCTGTTAATAAGTCTACAATATTATCAGGATACGTAAGAATGTCACCATCAACATAGGCGATGATTTCATGTTTGGCGGCCATCATACCTTCCCGCATGGAAATACCTTTCCCCCGCTGGCTGCTGGTAATAACCCTCACCTGTTCCTTCATGGCTTCTTCCACTGTGTTGTCCGTGGAATTATCATCTACCACAATAATCTCAATTTTGCGTGTGGTCTTCTTTACGGTCTTTATTACCTGGCGTATGGTGGCCCCTTCGTTTAATACAGGAATTACGATAGAAATCATAGGAGTTCGCTATGTTAAAAGGTTAAAGAAATAAACATGCTGCAAAGAGCTGGTTGGCATTATCTGATCGAGTATAACAAAAACAGTACCAGAAAAAACGGGGAGATGTAGGCCAGACAATGATTTGCGGATTTCTGCACTCGTTGTTTTTTGATTTGAAGGAGACAGATAACTCCTTCAAATCAAAAACTATCTTTCAAAATTTAATATAAATTTTATTTGAACTCCTGCATTTCTACCAGTTTATGGTAGATGCCTTCGCGGGAAAGCAGATCGTCGTGTGTGCCGCGTTCTTTGATTTCACCCTGGTCCATGACCACGATTTCATGCGCATGCTGTATGGTGCTCAACCGGTGTGCAATCACAATCGTGGTGCGGTTTTGCATCAGTTTGTCGAGCGCCGCCTGTACCAGCTTTTCAGATTCTGTGTCGAGTGCGGAGGTAGCTTCATCTAAAATCAATATCGGCGGGTTTTTAAAGATCGCTCTGGCGATGGTAAGGCGCTGACGTTGTCCTCCGCTGAGTTTGAGACCACGGTCGCCAATAGAGGTATCGTATCCGTTTTCCAGCTGTTCGATGAACTCATGCGCGTTGGCAATCTTAGCCGCACGTATGACCGCTTCACGGTCTGCTTCCGGATGCCCGAAAGCAATGTTGTTGAACACGGTATCATTGAACAATACCGCTTCCTGCGATACTACGCCAATGAGCGAACGAAGATCGTTCAGCCGCAGGTCGCGTATATCGGTGCCGTCTATACGAAGTGAGCCTTCGTTCACATCATAAAAGCGGGGCAGGATGTCTGCCATGGTCGATTTACCCGCGCCGCTGCGGCCTACCAGCGCAATCATCTGTCCTTTGCGGATGGTCAGGTTGATGTCTTTCAGCACATATTGCTGCTCGTATCTGAAAGAAACGTTATTGTATTCAATCTTGTCTTCAAACGTACTGATCGCCTTTGCGTTGGCTTTCTCCTGAACGGCCACGGGCGAATCCAGTATGTTGAAGATGCGCTCGCTCGCTACCATACCGCGTTGCATGGTGGTAATAGCAGTAGAGATATTTTTCGCCGGTTGCATGATCTGCGAATAAAATACCAGGTAGGTCATGAACGTGGCGCCGGTAAGCAGGTCACTGCCATGCAGTACCAGCGTGCCCCCGTAGATCACCAGCACAATCACTACTACCACGCCGAGTATTTCAGATACGGGAGAAGCCAGCTCACGCTGATTGAACATGGATTTGCTCACACTCACAAAACGATGGTTGACGTCGCCGAATTTTTTCTGCATGAAAGGCGCTGCCGTAAAGGATTGTATGATGCGGATACCACCCAGTGTTTCTTCTGTTACGTTCAGGATTTTACCCAGCAGCTCCTGGCTGAACCATCCTTTTTGTTTCAGCTTTTTAGAGATATAGGATATTAACGCACCGGAAATGGGGAAGAATACGATGGTGAAAATGGTGAGTTTGACAGAGAGGTAAAAGAGCGCTGCAAAATAACCGATAATGATGAACGGATCGCGCAGCAGGATTTGTATAGCATTCACTACCGAGCCTTCAATTTCCTGTACGTCGTTGGTCATCACTGACAGCAGGTCGCCCTTCTGTTTTTCACTGTAGTAGCCCAGGGATTGTTCTGTATATTTTTTATACAGATTGGTCCGTAAGCGGGAGAGCATGGTCATCTTCATCCGTGTTACCACGCGGGCGCTCATATAGCGGCCCAGGTTGGCGATGGTGATACAAACGCCAATCACAGCACATACAAAGTACAAAGCGCTTTCTTTGGAGCCGCTGCTGCGGATGAAGTAGTTAAAGTAATAGTTAAAAAGATCGATGAAGTAAGTGATGGTAAAAGAAAACGAGGGGCGGGCAAGCACTTCCGGCGTAGCCGATACCTGGTCGAAGATCACATTCAGCAACGGAATCAGCATGGCGAAGTTGACCATGCCGAAAATGATACCAACGAGGGTATATATAATATATTCCGGAACATAATGATGCAGCGGGGTGGCATATCCCAGTAATCGCCTGAAAGTCTTCATTCCTGATGCTTGACGTTTTATTAGCAGACAAAAATAGCACAATTAAGTGACCCCCTGCCCGCAAATAGGCCCAATCTTTCCCGGAAATGGTTAATTTCGCGTATAACAGGGCTGTTCGCGGCTGTCCCCTGTTGACGGCGGTATATCATAAATATATTATTATTGTGCATATGAGCTGTTTTGTTAACGATTAAAATTGAATGCAATGCAGGAAACTAAAAGGCAAAAGCAAATAGGACAATTAATACAGGAGGAGCTGAGCAATGTGTTTCAGCGGATGGGGTTCAATGTAGTGGAAGGAGGCATGATTTCCATTGCTGCTGTTAAAATGACGCCTGACCTGCTGGAAGCGAAGGTATATCTGAGCATGTTTCAGATAAAGTCTCCCGATGAGATGCTGGAGCGTATCAAAGACAGAATGGGGGAAATTAAGAAAGCCCTGGGATTACGGGTGGGCAAGCAACTGCGCCGGATGCCGGAATTGGCTTTCTTCCTGGATGATACCCTGGATTATGTGTTTAAAATGGAAGAACTTTTCAAGAAAATAAAAGAAGACGATTCTCATATTAAAGGCGATAACCAATAATCAGCTATGGTTTGGCAGTTTGCTTCCCGTTACTTCAGGGCTAAAAAATCCACTAATGCGATCAACATCATTGCCTGGGTAAGTGTAGCTGCCATTGCGATCGGCACCGGAGCGCTGATCGTTATACTGAGCGTATTCAACGGCTTTGAAGGCCTGGTGAAATCCCTGTACTCCTCTTTTTATCCGGCTATCAGGATTGCGCCGGCCAGTGGTAAAACATTGTTGCTTACACCGGAACAGTTGCAGGCGATCAGGCGTACGCCTGGTGTGGCGGCCTATTCCGAAGTGGTGGAGGAAAAAGCGGTGCTTCGCTACGGCGACGAGCCCACGATCGCGGTGCTGAAGGGCGTAGACAGCAGTTACAACCGGGTGACGGACGTCAAAGGCAATATTGTCCGCGGACGTTTTGATATAGGCGACGACGTAGCTTATCGCGCTGTGCTCGGCCTGGAGCTGGAAGGCGCGCTGGGCGTAGACGTAGTGCATAGCCTGGTGCCGGTGACCGTATACGTGCCCCGCAGGACCGTGAATGCTTTTGTGACCCCCGAAGATGCGCTGAATAACGGTGTCCTCTATCCTGCCGGTACTTTTGCCATTCAGCAGGAGTTCAACAGTAAGTATGTGATAACCCATATCGATTTCCTGCGCCGGTTGCTGGAACTGGGGCCAAACGAGATGTCGGCCCTGGAAGTAGCAGCAGCGCCAGGGGTAAACCAGAACGAGCTGAAGAACCGGCTGCAGCGGCAGCTGGGGGCGACTTACAAGGTGCAGACCCGGTATGAACAGAACCAGTCTCTGTACGCAATCATGCAAACAGAGAAATGGGCCGTGTACGTGATCCTGAGCTTTATCATGATCATTGCCGCTTTTAACATGATAGGTTCGTTGTACATGCTGGTCATTGAAAAGGAGAAAGACATCACGATCCTGAAGGCGATGGGCGCCCGTAAGTCGTTGATAATGAGAATATTTTTGACAGAAGGGTTAATTATTGCCGGTATCGGCACTTTGCTGGGGTTTGTGCTGGGCGGCGGTTTCTGCCTGCTGCAGCAGTATTTCGGTATTATCAAGCTGGAGGGTACTTCCTTCCTGGTAGATGCCTACCCTGTGAGTATGCACCTGGCGGATTTCGGGCTGGTGCTGGTGACCATTGTGATCATAGGGCTGGCTGCCAGCTGGTACCCTGCCCGCCGGGCTGCGGTGGAGGCTATTTCTCTCAAAGCCACCTGATCATTCAGGGATTTTGATATTTTGAAATTTAGTTATTTAATAAAACGGCAGCGGGACTTTATGATTAAAGTCCCGCTGCCGTTTTAAAATATCCTTTCAACTTAGATAAATATCAAAATATCTAAATATAAAAAATCCGTAAATGATTAATAGTCGCCGAGTGTTTCAGGCAACTGGGCCAGTGCTTTGGCCAGCTGTTCGTCGCTCGGAGCGATACCGTGCCATTCGTGGTGGCCTTCCATGAAGTCTACGCCTTGACCCATGACGGTTTTCATGATGATGGCAATCGGTTTGCCCTGGCCGGTGAGGCCTTTGGCTTTTTCCAGGGTCGCTACGGTTTCGTCCATATCGTTGCCATTCATATGCAGTACGGTCCATCCGAAAGCTTCGAATTTGGCGCCTACATCGCCGAGGCCGGCTACGTCGTCGGTGGTGCCATCGATCTGCTGGCCGTTAAGGTCTACAGTGATGATCAGGTTGTCTACTTTATGATGCGGGGCAAACAGTACGGATTCCCAGATCTGACCTTCTTCCAGTTCGCCGTCGCCGTGCAGGGAGAAGACGATGCCTTTATCATTGTTCAGCTTTTTGCTCAGCGCCGCACCGATGGCCACGCTCATGCCCTGGCCGAGAGAGCCGGAGGCGATACGTACGCCCGGGAGGTGTTCGTGTGTGGTGGGATGGCCCTGGAGGCGGGAGTTCAGTTTGCGGAAAGTGGCGAGCTCTGTTACCGGGAAATAACCGGAACGGGCCAACGCGCTATAAAAAACAGGGGAAATGTGTCCATTGGAGAGAAAAAACAGGTCCTGGTCACGGCCGTCCATGTCAAAGGGCTGCGGATTATGCTTTAAAACCTTGAAATACAAGGCGGTAAAGAAATCGGCGCAACCTAAAGAGCCACCGGGGTGACCACTTTGAACACCATGTACCATTCGTACAATATCTCTTCTGATCTGGGTAGCAATATCCTGAAGCTGTGGCATGATAGTTGAGTGATTTTGTGCCGCAAAACTAATTGATTTCTTAGATTTTGTGACGTTGAATGTTTGTTTTTGCGGTTCCAAAGTATTAAAAATCCTGATTTTTTCAGTGTTTCTTTTACATATTTGATTGAAATAAATATCTTTGCAAAACTTAAGCCCCACTAATGGAGAATGTTTTAATTGCTACCGTCCTGAGTTTTGTGGTAACCTATTTTTCTATTCCGATACTTATCCGGGTAGCGGAATTAAAGCATTTGTACGACGAACCAGACGAAAGAAAAGCACATAAACAGCGCATACCAACGCTGGGAGGGATCGGTTTTTTCTCCGGTTTCATTATTGCGGCTGCAGTATGTGTACCGACATTACAGAATTCGCCGTTTCAATACATGATGGCGGCTTTTTTTATCATCTTCATGGTGGGCATGAAAGATGACATCGTCGGTTTGTCTCCACTGAAGAAACTTGTCGGCCAGCTCATTGCTTCTTTTGCCATTATCTATCTTGGTAATTTGCAAATCAGTGGTATGTACGGTTTCCTGGGTATCACCACTTTGCCTTCCAATATCAGCCTGATGCTGACTTACTTCTACTTTATTGTCGTGATCAATGCCTTCAACCTGATTGATGGAGTGGATGGTCATGCCGGTAGCATCGGTTTGCTGGTAAGTGCTGTGCTGGGTGCTTATTTCCTGCATGTAGGCGAAATCACCTATGCGGTGCTGGGCTTCGCCCTCGCCGGCGGACTGGCGAGCTTCCTGATATATAATATTTCTCCTGCCCGTATTTTCATGGGCGATACCGGTTCATTGCTGATTGGCCTGGTCAACGCGGTGTTGGTGCTGAAATTCATTGAAGTGGCAGGTAACCCTGCCGGTAAAATGCCTATCGACGCAACCCCTGCTGTAGCCATCGCCATTTTGATTGTGCCGCTTTTTGATACCCTGAGGGTGTTTTCCGTACGTATGCTGCAGGGCCGCTCTCCCTTTTCTGCGGACCGCAACCATATTCACCACTATCTGCTGGACCTGAAACTGGACCACCGGCAGACAACCCTGATTTCCGTGAGTGTAAACGCTGCCTTTATCGTAGCGGCCTATTTCCTGCAGGGACTGGGCACTACCGTACTGACTACCCTGGTGGTAGGAGCAGCAACCACCTTTACCGGCGTCCTGTACCTGGCGCGTAAGCGGAAACAGGCTGTTAAAGTGGCGGTTACTACCATCGCGCAGCCTGCAGCGCAGAATGTAACCGCGCCGAAAATCCTGCGTGTCACCACAGGTGGCGTCTTACAGGATAAATAGCCTGAAAACTGCTATATCCATTCTGTTAGCCATTCTTGTATCCGTTACTTTGATGATTAAAAGAAAACCTGTAGGTTTGCAGGCACTTAACTATTTATGTTATGCAAGATGATCTAATGCTTATCCAGGATGATGCAGCGGACTCGATGAAAAAAGCGATCGGGCACCTGGAACAGGAACTCACTAAAGTAAGGGCCGGTAAAGCCAATCCTCAGATACTGGACGGTATTACCGTGGACTACTATGGTGCTCCTACTCCGCTTAACCAGGTCGCTAACGTCGCCATCGCTGACGCCCGTACCCTGACTGTTCAGCCCTGGGAAAAAAATATGCTGCAGCCTATCGAACGGGCCATTATCGCAGCTAATATCGGCATCAACCCTCAGAATGATGGTATCATCATCCGCCTTTTCCTGCCACCACTGACAGAAGAAAGAAGAAAAGAATTCGTGAAAAGAGTGAACAACGAAGGAGAACAGGCAAAAGTAGCGATCCGTAACATCCGCCGTGATGCGATCGAAGGCATCAAAAAACTGCAGAAAGACGGATTGAGTGAAGACACCGCTAAAGATGCGGAAGCCGATATCCAGGCCCTGACCGATAAACACATTGTGTTGATCGATAAACACTGCGAAGCGAAAGAAAAAGAAATCATGGCCATCTAACCATCATTTCTGTAAAAAGATATCAACAGCGGAGAGATACACCAGGTGCATCTCTCCGCTGTTCTTTTATCAGGAGGCTGTTTTAGCCCGGTTCACCAGGTATACGCCCAGCAGGATAATACCCATACACAACACCTGCACCCAGGTAACGGTTTCATGCGCCAGCAAACCCCAGCCAATCGCTACTACCGGTAACGCATAAGTGACCATAGAGGCAAACATGGAGCCGGCCCGGCGGATCAACAGGTAAAACAATACGGCCGCTACCCCGGTGCCCATCACGCCCAGCACCAGTCCGGCCGACAAAGAACGCCATGGCGCATGGTCTGTGGCAAACTGCGGAAAAAAATCGCTGAACCATAACACCGGAAAAGTTACCAGGCCGCAGAAAAACATGGCAATAGAACCCAGCTGCAGCGAGCCAAACCCTTTCAGGTAATGATGCACCAGGCTGATATTGGTCCCATAGCTGACAGTGGCCGCTACCACCAGTAAGCTGTAATACCAGTGGCCACCAGTGCTGATCCCCTTGGTGCTGAAAAGCAATACCACCCCCACCAGTCCCACACATACGCCCAGCAGCTGCGCTTTTTTGATCGGGCTTTTGAAGATGATCAACCCCGCCAGTAAAGCCATCAGCGGCGTCAGTGAATTGAGGATGCCTGCCAGTGAGCTGTCTATCTCTGTTTCGGCCACACAGAAAAGGAAAGCGGGAAGACCATTGCCCAGGATGCCGGAAAGGATAATGACCGGCAGCTTATTGACCGGCGTTTGCCGGATGGCCCTGGGCAGAAAAGGTAATAACGCCACACCTGCCGCAACCAGCCGCAAACTGGCTACCTGATAGGGCGTAAAGGATTCCAGGCCGATTTTCATCAATATGAAGGAGCTTCCCCAGGTGAGCGACAGCAACAGGAAAACGCCCCAATGGGCAAATTTGTGGTTCAAAGTGGCATTTTTTAAGAATACAAAATTGAGAATATAAGTGTATTACGCAAAATATAAATCATTTGGGACGCAACACTTCTGGGCTGATTTTGTTAAATTCATTGGTAAGAATGTAAATCCATGAGTAAAATCAAGTTGTCATCCATCAGTACCACCGCACCCAAGAAACTGGACAAAGAAAAAACGAAAGCCGCCACACAGGAAATTTTAGAGGAACTGGACGAGTTACAGAATTTGCTGTACGCCCAGCATAAACACTGTGTATTAATGGTGGTCCAGGGAATGGACGCCAGCGGAAAAGACGGGGTCATCAAAAATGTGACCGGCACCCTTAACCCGCAAGGCTGTACGGTGCATTCCTTTAAAGCACCTACCACCGAAGAAGCGGACCACGATTTCCTCTGGCGCGTGCATAAACAGGCACCGGGAAAAGGAATGATACAGGTATTTAACCGCTCCCATTATGAAGACATCCTGATCCAAAGGGTACATCAATGGATCGATGAGAAAACAGCACGCAAGCGGATGACGGCGATCAACGATTTCGAGAAGTTGCTGACCGTACATAACAACACGCATATCCTGAAGTTCTACCTGCATGTGTCAAGGGAAGCACAACAACAACGCCTGGTTGAACGTACGGAAGACCCGCGGAAAATGTGGAAGTATAACGAGAATGACCTGGCCGAGGCCAAATTGTGGGACCAGTACATGGACGCATATGAAGACGCTTTTAAATACTGTAATGATATTCCCTGGATCGTAGTACCCGCAGACCATAACTGGTATAAGGAGTATATCGTGGCACTAACGCTGAGGGACACACTGAAATCGCTGAACATGAAATATCCGCGTTTGAAGAAATAATAGATTAATAATTAAGCAGTTCTGTGATTATACATTATTTTCGTCGTCATATTTTAACCAAATTAAAACCTTGCATTTATGTCGTTTATCAAAGAGTTTAAAGAATTTGCCATGAAAGGCAATGTAATGGACCTGGCCGTAGGTGTGATCATTGGCGCTGCCTTCGGTAAGATCGTTACATCACTGGTAGACAATATCATTATGCCTTTAGTTGGGGTGGTAACCGGTGGCGTGAATTTTACCGACAAATTTGCCTACCTGGACACCAGCAAGGGAACTGATTTTCCGTCACTGGCAGCGGCAAAGGCAGCCGGGGCTAACGTATTCGCCTATGGCGCCTTCATCCAGAGCGTGATCGACTTCCTGATCATCGCCTTCTGTATTTTCCTGCTGGTGAAGTTTATGAACAAACTGACCAAAAAAGCAGATCCTGCACCCGCGGGGCCTACTGCCCAGGAACAACTGCTCATGGAAATCCGTGACGAACTGAAAAAAAGATAAGCTCTCTTTATATTACAGCACAGTATTCAGCTGCTCTCCTGCCAGGAGAACGGCCGGGTACTGTGCTTATATGTTAATCTAAAAAAGTATCATTGATGAGAAAATTTGCTTTGTCCATTGCCTGTTGTTTACTGGGTGTTGTAGCAGTGCAGGCACAAAACGACTGGATAAAGGCCCAACGGGATGAAACCGCAAAAAAGATCAAAAAAGACGACGGTGACACGACGGTTAAGATCTGGAAAAAAGGCCTTAATCTGAATGTGAACATCAACCAGGGATCACTGACCAACTGGGCTGCCGGTGGCGATAATTTCACCTTCTCCCTGGGATCTACCGTATATGCGTACGCGTTTTACAAGAAAGGCCGCCGCGCGTGGGACAACGTCGCTGACCTGGCTTACGGCTATATCAATACGACCAGCCTCGGTGGCCGTAAAGCCGATGACCGCATTGACCTCACCTCCAAATACGGCTATGATATCGGCAGGCATTGGTATGTAAGCATGCTGGGCAACCTCAGGACACAGTTCACCAACGGTTACCTGTACCCTGCAGACACTACGCCGCAGCTGTCATCCAAATTCTTTGCACCCGCCTACGTATTGCTCTCTCCGGGTTTTGACTATAAACCGGTGCCTGAGTTCTCGCTGTTCCTCTCTCCTGCCACTTCCCGCTTTGTGTTTGTAATGGATGATAGTTTGTCCGCACACGGCGCTTATGGCGTAGATACCGGCAAACATTTCAGGTATGAGATCGGCGCTTACCTGTCTGCCAACTATATCAAAACCATTGCGAAGAATATTACCTACAAAGGCCGGCTGGACCTGTTCTCCAACTACCTCAACAATCCGCAGAATATCGTGGTGTTCTTTACCAATGCGCTGGAACTGAAGGTGAATAAATACATTGCAGCCACGCTCAATGTAGATATGATATATGACGATAATGTAAAAGTATTTGAAAATAAGAAGACCGGAGTAATGGGCCCGCGACTGCAGGTCAAGCAGGTGCTGGGGGTTGGCTTTGCCGCCAAGTTCTGATTAGCCGGAATTTTGTTATTTTTGATATTACGCAAAGGCGCGAAGGCGCAAGGCAACAAAAGGTCTTTGCTGCTTTGCGCCTTTGTGCATAAAACATCATCAACGTGAGTGAACAGGTTTCCTATAAAATAAAACTTCCGCAGTTTGAGGGTCCTTTCGACCTCCTGTTGTTCTTTATAGAACGCGATGAGCTGGATATTTATAATATCCCGATCAACACCATCACACAGGAATTTCTCGACTATATCCATCATATAGAGTCGCTGAATATTGAACTGGCAAGCGAATTCATCCTTTTTGTGTCCACCCTGATGCGGATCAAGGCGAAAATGCTGCTGCCCCGCAAAGAGCTGGACGAACAGGGGAATGAGATCGACCCGCGGATGGAGCTGATAGATAAGATCCTGGAGTACAAGCGCTATAAGCAGGCGGCGGCGGAACTGGCCGAAATGGAGGCCGAACGCATGCTGCACATCAAACGGGGCAATATTGCGAAGGAACTGGCCGAAATCGGCGAGGTTACCAGCGAAGGGACGGAAATACAGACCCTTACCCTGTTTAAGCTGGCACAGACCTTCGAAAAGGTGATGCAGCGCATGAAAGCGCGCGACCATAAGCCTCAGCACGTGGTGTACAAATACGATTATACCATGGAAGGCTCAAGAATGTACATGGAGGAACTGGCCAGAGCAGAGCGTACCCTGTCATTCGAAAAAATATTTGACCACTGTAAAGACCGGGTACACGCCATTTTCCTGTTTCTCAGTATGCTGGAACTGGTACAGATGAAGCACCTGGGCATCATGGTGGGAGAAGGCAGAAACAACTTTATTATTGAATACATTGATCCGGAGAACAGGGAGGAAGAACCTGCCGGAACATTAATAGACGGTTAACAGATGGGTGAGAAACGTGACAATATCGATATTATTTCATTGCCAGCCTATGCACAGGCTGATCCCAGCTTTGTAGTGTCCAGCATTTGCGAGCTGGGCGAGCACTTTTTTGACCAGGCAGGCGTGCCCCACCGGCACGATTTCTACACGATCTACTGGATAAAAAAGGGCTCCTTGTTACATACTATTGATACCGTTACGCACGAAGTTAAAAAGAACACCCTCTTTTTCCTGGCCCCCGGTCAGGTCCATAAACTCCAGATGAGTGAAAGGATTGACGGATATATGATCGCTTTCCAGGACGCCTTTATGTGCCTGAAAGACCAGACCCAGGTGTCCGGCATCAATTCCGGCCTTTTCTTTAATGACCAGTTCAGCAGCATTGTTACGCTGGACCCCGAACAATCGGCTGATATTGAATCCGTTGTCCGCCTGATGCTGAAGGAGCTCACCACCCGCGAGCCGGAATACGAAACGGCGCTGCATGGGCTGCTGCGTTATTTCCTGGTGCTGGTGTCCCGTATTAAAGGCCAGAGCGTGGCTATCCCGGCCGAACAGCATGCCGTACACAACAGCTCTATCTTCCTGAAATTCAAAAATCTGATCGAAGAAAAGTACCGGGAACTCAAGACAGTGTCCGATTATGCAGGACTGCTGCATATAAAACCCGTGCTGCTGAACGAAATCAGCAAACAGTTGTCCGGAATTACCGCCGGGGAGCATATCCGTAACAGGGTCATCCTGGAAGCCCAGCGTTTTCTCTATAATACCGACCTTACGGCGAAAGAAATAGCCTATAAACTTGGTTTTGACGACCCCCATTACTTCAGCCGCTTCTTCAAGAAGTATACCTCCCAGAGCCCTTCCGAATTTAAGGAGGCCTCCCGCTCCGTCAGCCACCAGCCTTGATTTGATCCCTCCGCTTAAAAAAGTCCATCAAGGAAGGCGTTTTATCCATTCCAAATAGGTGTTGCAACATGTATTTTTGTGTTGTCTTTTAAAGGAGGCAATTATGAAAAACATAAAACATGTAAGTCAGATTTTAACAGCACCTGCTCCCCATATGGTGGGCGACGGATTCAGGGTTCACAGCGTACTGCCTGGCGGTACCCGCTCCCAGAACAACCCGGTCAGCCCTTTTATCCTGATGGATTATGGCGCCCCCAGTTATTTCCCACCCACCAACAGACCGCGTGGCGTGGACCAGCACCCGCACAAAGGGTTTGAAACCGTTACCGTGGTATACCAGGGCGAACTGGAACACCGCGACTCTACCGGTAGTCATGGTAAACTGGCTCCCGGCGACGTACAGTGGATGACCGCTGCTTCCGGTATCGTGCACGAAGAAAAGCATGAAACGGAATTCAGTAAACGGGGTGGTAAAGTGGAGATGGCCCAGTTGTGGGTCAACCTTCCGAAAGCTTATAAAAACAGCAAGCCCGGTTATCAAAACCTCACCAAAGCGGAGATACCGGTGGTGAAAGTCAGTGAAGAAGGATATGTAAGAGTGATTGCCGGAGAATATAATGATACAAAAGGCGCGGCCAAAACCTTCTCCCCTGTCAACGTACTGGACGTGCAACTTAAAAAAGGCGATACCATAACCGCGGCTTTCCCGCCGCATTTCAACACCATCGCAGTAGTGATGCAGGGGGAAGCGGACATCAACGGTAGTGCAGCCAAAGGCGTGGAAACCATCCTCTTTGAGCATGACGGTACTGATGTCACCATCACCGCGCTTGCAGACACCAGCATGCTGCTGTTGAGCGGCGAGCCTATCAATGAACCGATAGTGGCTTATGGACCTTTTGTGATGAACACACCGGAGGAAATCAACGAAGCCATCAACGATTACAACGCCGGTAAAATGGGCTTTCTGAATTAATCACGAACAATAAACATCTATTTATAAAAACAACACAAAACATATTTTGTATGACAACCTGGAAAATTGATCCCACCCATAGTGATGTACAGTTTAAAGTAAAACACCTGATGATCACTACCGTTACCGGCCAGTTCGGTACGTTTGACGCTACCATGCAAACAGAAGGTAACGATTTCAGCACTGCCAACATTTCTTTCAGCGCTGATATTAACAGTGTTACCACACAGAATGCACAACGTGACGAGCACCTGCTCGCAGGCGATTTCTTTGATGCGGCCCAGTATCCAAAACTGCAGTTCGTTTCCAGGGAAGTGAAAAAGATCGACGACGAAACGTATAAACTGATCGGAGATCTGACCATCCGTAACAATACCCGTCCGGTAGAACTGAAAGTAGAATTTGGTGGCGAAGTGGTGGACCCGTGGGGTCAAACCAAAGCAGGCTTTGAGTTGAGTGGTAAAATCAACCGTAAGGATTTTGGTCTTACTTTCCACGCTACCACAGAAACAGGTGGTGTGTTGCTGAGCGACGAAGTGAAACTGCTGGCCAGCGTACAAATGATCAAACAAGCATAAAAAGAACGACGATGGATATTATACAAAAACTGGAATGGCGTTATGCTGTGAAGAAGTTTGACCCGGCGAAGAAACTGACAGCCGCCCAGTTGGACAGGATGACCACGGCCACCCGGTTGTCGGCCTCTTCTTACGGCCTGCAGCCATACAAGGTGCTGATCGTTGAAAATCCGGCCATCAGGGAAAGGCTGAAGGCAGCCTCCTGGAACCAGTCACAGATCACAGATGCCTCGCATCTGGTCGTGTTTGCCCGGGTGAGCGACCTGAATGAATCCCACGTAGACGATTATACGAACAATATAGCCGCTACGCGTAATATCAATCCGGAAGATCTTGCCGGCTTCGCCGGCGTAATGAAAGGTACGGTCAACAGGCTGGATGCAGCCGGCGCCGCCGCGTGGACCTCCAAGCAGGCTTACCTGGCACTGGGCACCCTACTGACCGCCGCCGCTGCCGAAGGTATCGACGCCTGCCCCATGGAAGGTTTCGATGCCGCCCAATACGATGAAATTTTAGGACTCAAGGATAAAGGACTGGCAACTGTAGTGATTGCAGCCATTGGTTTCAGAGCGGAAGACGATACGATGCAATATGCGAAGAAAGTGAGAAAACCAATCGCTGAATTAGTGGAAGTTATTTAAGTGTGACATAGGTTTACAGCTGAATCAACAGATGAGCGAAACAACATCAGAAGAACTGAGTGACGATTGTCATAACCCGGCGGGAATCCGCCGGGTTATTTTTTGATCATGATAATCCTGTTTATTTTTGTAATTTGAGGCCTCTACACAGATTAATCACCTCAAATTATTTAAAGTATAATAACATGAAAAGATTTGCAACTGCCAACTGGCAAGGCACAGGTAAAGAAGGTAAAGGTACCGTTACTTCCCAGTCAACCGTGTTGAACAGCACCCAATACTCCTACAGCAGCCGTTTTGAGGAAGGTGTAGGCACCAATCCGGAGGAACTGATTGCCGCGGCTCATGCCGGTTGTTTCACCATGAAACTGAGCTTCGTGATCTCCGGTGCCGGTTTAACTCCGGGTAACATCGACACCAAATGCACCATCACCCTGGAAAACGGCGCTATTACCTCCAGCCACCTGGAAGTAAAAGCCAGCGTTCCCGGCCTGGATGCCGACAAGTTCGCTGAAATGGCGGCGGATGCAAAAGCCAACTGCCCTATCAGCAAACTGCTGAACACCAACATTACCATGGATGCCGTACTGGTATAACCATCGTTCAATAGATTTTATGGGAAATGCAGCGGTTATCCGCTGCATTTTTTTTTGTCCACGTTTTTCAACAGATCATCCATTTTATTCCCCTCCCTTTATACCGACCTTTGTAGTGTAAAAACAAGGAGAACAATAGCTATGAAAAAGATTATACAACGTGCAGACGAGAGAGGATACGCTAACCATGGCTGGTTGAAAAGCCACCATTCTTTCAGCTTCGCCAATTATTATAACCCCGATAACATTCATTTCGGCGCTTTGCGTGTACTGAACGACGACCAGGTAAAAGGCGGTATGGGCTTCGGTGCACACCCGCACGACAATATGGAGATCGTTTCCATTGTGCTGGACGGCAGCCTGGAGCACCGCGATAATACCGGTACCAGGGGCGTGATACAGAAAAACGATGTACAGGTGATGAGTGCCGGCAGTGGTATCGTGCACTCTGAATTCAATGCGTCCAAGACAGAGGATGTGAGTTTCCTGCAGATATGGGTGTTCCCGAAAGAAAGAAATATCACACCGCGTTACGATCAACGTACTTTTGATCCTGCTGCCCGCCATAATGCTTTGCAGGTGGTGGTAGCCCCGGAAGGCGATCAGCAGCAGGCGCTGCATCTTCACCAGGACGCCTGGTTTTCTCTCGGAGATTTTGACGCAGGGCAAACAGTAACGCTGACGCCTAAGCAGCCGGGTACAGGCAGTTACCTGTTCCTTCTCAGCGGAGAAATAAAAGTGGCAGACGAAGTACTGCAAACCCGCGACGCCATTGGCTTATCTGATTACGAAAAAGCAACCGTGGAAGTGGTGAAACCGGCAACGTTTTTGCTGATAGACGTGCCTATGCTGCATTGATTCTTCCGCTTCGTTATATTATTCATTATATACACAAGAGACCGCCGGAAGGACGGTCTCTTGTTTTTTATTTTTGTTAAACATCAAACCGGGAGTTGTATTCCCGGCACAAACCTTTTATATTACCGGTCAACAGACGATTATCAAGATGTTATTAGCAACAGATTTAGACGGAACATTTCTGGCCGGCTCCGCGGCTGACAAAGAACAGTTATACGAGCTGGTCCGCACCAGGAAAGACATTCAACTGGTGTTTGTAACGGGAAGGGGTATACGTAGTGTGCTGACTTTACTGGAAGATCCGTATCTCCCCCGTCCGGAATATATTATTTGTGATGTGGGCGCCACCGTAACGCACCTGGCTTCGCTGGTGTCGGTAGAGCCTGTGCAGTCGGACATTGCCAGGCTGTGGCCAGGCGATCATGTACGGGAGCAGCTGAAAGCGGTAAAGGGGTTGCTGCATCAGGATGCGCACCAGCAATACCGTTGCTCTTATTATTACGATGACGCTACGGATATTGACACGGCGCGTGAGATTGCAGCATCATTGCATTGCGACCTGGTACTGTCTGCCGGAAAATACCTGGATATTCTTCCACGCGGTGTCAACAAAGGGAATACGCTGCAGCAACTGTTAGGAGTGCTGTCGTTGCCGCATCATGAGGTGCTGGTAGCGGGAGATACGATGAACGATTTTTCCATGTATGAGATGGGATTCAAGGGCGTGGTTGTGGGCGGCGCAGAACCGGAACTGCTGGCCCGTACCGTAGGAATGCGCAATGTGCTGCAAGCCGGCCGCATCGGTACAGGTGGTATCCTGGAAGCCATGGCGTGGTTTCCGGAGTTCGGCAGATATTTATAAACAATACCGGAAGAACGGCAAAAGTTGTGAGGGAGGCATTGAAAAAGGTCGTACCTTAGAAGTGGACCTTTGTTAACAGTGGCGGGATGTATACTGCTAAGTGGATATCGGAAAAACTGCTTGGGTAATGATGAATCATTATTGTTTAATGGCTAAATCAATACACCATGGAAATTACAACACAGCCAACAGATCTGACAGAACAGATCAATTCCTGGAAAGAAGAAGTAAACGAAGTAAGAGAAGATGTAAAAATGATGCGGGAGCGCCTGGAACAAATAGCCCTCAGTTCCGCGCCCCGGGAAGTAATGACCAATGTCGAACATTTTGAAAACCGTTTGTTAAGGCAGCGGGAAGTTGCCGACGAGATGTTCCACGATCTTAAACAATGTGCCAAAAAGCTCTCGGCCCAGTCACCCGCGGTCATCCACGACGACCGACCTGTCTGTGACTACGACACTATGTCCAACCGCATGGAGGTTTTCCAGAAACTTTTTATGGAGCTGAAAGCAGATTTCAACCATTTTATGGACAGTGAACTGTAGCCGTATTATTCGATGCTTTTCACCTTGTGTTCAATTTTGTGAATGATTTCATCCAACTGCCGGGTGGACTGGTGCAGCCATTCCATCAGCCGGGAATTGAGATGCACGTCCTGGTTGCTTTTATCGAAGAGGTTGGTGATACTAAGGATAGATACCACCGGCCTGCGTATTTCATGTGAATTGATCCAGGCGATTTCCCTCAGGGTTTTATTTTGTTTTTCCAGGCGTACTGCCTGTTTTACGTACTGGTCAATATCCTGTACGATGCCTATCATGCGGGTGGGCTGGTCGTTTTCATAGATGATGAACGCCCGGTCCACCACGTATTTGAAGGTGCCGTCGGAGCAGCGGAAGCGGTATTGCTGAGACCAGGAGCTGTTCCTGTTTTGCAGGCAGGTATCGAGGGAGCTCATCACAGCGGGGCCGTCTGCCGGGTGGACATTGGATTTCCACCATACAAACAGGTCGGTATCCGGCTGGGTGGGGTGCTGGAACAGGCTTTCCAGTCCGTGTTTCCAGAGCACCTCGTTGGTAATGAGGTTGCGGTCATAGAGGGCATCGTTGGTGGCCTGTGCCAGCAGTTCATATCGGATGCCCAGCTGATGCGCTTCTTTAGCGGCCCGTACCTGTTCATCCACATCTTTTGCCATGATAAAGCGGGCTTCCTTGCCTTCGTAGAAGGCGGAATGTGCGTAGATCTCCACGAAGAAATTCTCACCGTTTTTGCGGCGGTGTTTCCAGATGCCCCGGTATTCGGAGCCGTTGCAGCGTTCGCGGACATTGTCCATCAACGCATCGAGCTCTTCATTTTCCCGTATGTCTTTGATGGTAAGGGCCAGGAACTCGTGTCGCGTATAGCCGTATTTTTTACAGGCCGCTTCGTTTACGAACAGGAAACGCAGGGTGTCCTTTTCGTAGATCCACATAGGGATGGGGTGATTGATGTACAGATTTTCGAACTGTGAAACCGGTTGTTTACGTATAAGCGTAGCGGTTAACAGCACAAAGGCACTGCACAGTACAATTTCATTGAGGATAAGCCAGGTTTTTTGAGTGGATGATTCGCTTCCGGTAAGGAGATAACCATTGATAACAATGATTACAAAAAGCAAACACAAACCTGCCATCTTAATCGGGGAGCGTTGCATTTCTCGAATTTGCTAAAATTTAATGAAAATAGTCGCATGTAAAAAATAATAATCAGAGTGATATGATTAATAAAACTATTTACATTCTGATTATCTATAATTCGATGTCCACTTTTTCACTGGCGGGATAACCCACGCAGGTGAGGATGAGTCCTTCGGCCAGTTCTTTATCGGTCAGCACCTCGTTGACAGACATCCAGACCTTACCGCCGGTGCATTGGGCGGTGCAGGAGCCGCATACGCCGCCTTTGCAGCTGTAGGGCAACGGCACGTCATGTTCCAGCGCATAGCTGAGGATGGTTTGATTGGCGGGCACGGCCAGCGTATAGGTTTCGTTGCGCAGCAGGATGTTCACCTCCCGGGGTGTATTGTCTGTGGGGATGGTGGTCCTGGCCAGTTTGGCTTCGGTGGTGATGACAAAGTTTTCTTTATGTAGCTGGGTGTCTTTAAAGCCCATAAAATGCAGCGTCAGCAGGATCATGCGCATATATTCCGGAGGGCCGCAAAGGAAGAACTGTGTGGCGTCTTTATGATACAGCAGATGTTCGTTGACCAGCAGTTCCAGCAGGATATTATTGAGCCGGCGGTAGGCATGGTGACTGTCCGGGTCGTTGCTGAAGAGGAAGAGGATCCTGAGGCGGGGATGCTGCTGTTCCAGCGCCCGCAGCTGTTCGTAGAAAATGGTCCTTTCCGGGGTACTGTTGCTGTAGATGAGGGTGATTTTAGCGGCTGGTTCATCCCTGAGCATTTGTTTCAGCAGGGAGAATACCGGCGTGATGCCGCTGCCTGCGGCGAGCAGGAAGATATCGCGTTCTTCGGGTGAAGGTTCGAAGGTGAACCTGCCGGAAGGTTGTACGGCTGTCACGATATCGCCTTTTTTCCAGGTGCGCAGCAGGTGGCGGGATATTTCCCCGTTTTCTTTTTCGCGGATAGTGACTGCCATCAGCGGGTCGATGCCGGGAGTAGAGCTGAAGGAATAGGAACGGCGGTGTTCTTTCTGTTGCAGGTGGATGATGAAAGTGAGGAATTGTCCGGCCTGGTATACCACGGGTTCCGGGGCGGTATTTTCGAGGTAGTAGGTGTTGGTGCCGGGTGTTTCTTTCTTTATATCGACAATCCTTAATTGCAAATACATATCGCTTAAGTTACGGGCATACAAAAAATGAAGGAGCGAAGATACGCCGGGATCTTTGAATGGCCGGCGGGATCTTCGCTCCTGCTATTGGGAATGATATGATTTATCAGACGGTGACGGTGATTTTTTCCCGCAGCATTTCCCGGGTGGCGCGGGCGATGCCGGCAGGATCGTAGCCGCATTCGCGGTACAGTTCTTCCGGTTTGCCGTGTTCCACGATTTTGTCTGGGATGCCAAGCATTTTCACCTGTGCGTGGTAGTTATATTTCGACATGAATTCTACTACAGCGCTGCCTACGCCGCCGGTGATGGCGCCGTCTTCCACGGTGATCACTTTGCTGAAGTTGCGGAATACTTCATGTAACATGGCTTCATCCAGTGGTTTCACGAAGCGGAGATCGTAATGGGCGGGTTGCAGTCCGTCGCTGATCAGTTCTTTGCAGGCTTCCGTTACGAAGTTGCCCACATGACCGAAAGACAGGATCGCCACATCTTTACCGTCGCGGACTTTACGGCCGGTGCCGGCTTTGATGGCTTTGAACGGGGTACGCCATTCGGGCATGACGCCTTGTCCGCGTGGATAGCGGATCACATATGGATGGGTATTTTCTTCCAGTTGGGCGCTGTACATCAGGTTACGCAGCTCTTCTTCGTTCATGGGAGCGCTGATGATCACGTTGGGGATACTGCGCATGTAGGCAATATCGTAGGCGCCGTGGTGGGTGGGACCGTCTTCTCCTACCAGGCCTGCCCTGTCGAGGCAGAAGATCACCGGCAGGTTCTGGATGGCCACATCGTGTACGGCCTGATCGAAAGCACGCTGGAAGAAAGAGGAGTAAATGGTACAGAACACGCGCATGCCTTGTGTGGCCATACCGGCGGAGAGGGTAACGGCGTGTTGTTCGCAGATACCTACGTCGAAGGCGCGGTCGGGCATTTTCTCCATCATGAATTTGAGGGAGGAGCCGGAAGGCATGGCGGGTGTGATACCGATGATTTTATCGTTTATCTCTGCCAGTTCGATGATGGTATGGCCAAAAACGTCCTGGTATTTAGGCGGTTGTGGCCTGTCGACCGGCTTCTTGAAGATTTCACCGGTGATTTTATCAAAGAGACCGGGCGCATGCCAGGTGGTTTGGTCCTTTTCTGCGAGGGCATAGCCTTTACCTTTGGTGGTAACGATATGCAGCAGTTTAGGGCCGGGAATATCTTTCAGGTCCTGGAGGGTATCGGTCAGTTTAGTGATGTTATGACCGTCGATCGGACCGAAGTACCGCAGCTGGAGTGATTCAAAGAGGTTGCTGGATTTGGACACCACGCCTTTGAGGGAGGCTTCCAGTTTGGAGGCCATTTCGCGGGTGAAGCGTTTGCCTACAGGCAGTTTGCCGAGCAGGTGCCATACATCGTCCCGCAGTTTGTTATAGGTGGGAGATGTAGTGATGTCTGTCAGGTATTCTTTGAGTGCGCCCACGTTAGGGTCGATGGACATGCAGTTATCGTTGAGGATAATAAGCACGTTGGCATTGGCCACGCCGGCGTGGTTGAGCGCTTCGAATGCCATACCGGCCGTCATGGCGCCATCACCGATAACGGCAATGTGCTGGCGGTCCAGTTCTCCTTTGTAATGGGAGGCCATGGCCATGCCCAATGCGGCGGAGATGGAGGTAGAAGAGTGCCCTACGCCGAAAGTATCGTATTCGCTTTCGTCTCTTTTGGGAAACCCGCTGAGGCCTTTGTATTTCCGGTTGGTCGGAAAGGCATCGCGCCGGCCGGTAAGAATTTTATGTCCATAAGCCTGGTGCCCTACGTCCCACACGAGTTGGTCATAAGGTGTATTAAAGACATAGTGGAGGGCTACAGAGAGCTCCACCACACCCAGGCTGGCGGCAAAGTGGCCGCCATGTACACTTACCACGTCAATAATGTATTGACGCAGTTCCTCGCACACCTGATGCAGCTGATCTTTACTCAGCTTCCTCAAATCCGCTGGGGAGTTTATCTGGCTTAAAAGTGAACCGGCCGTGATATTCATATTGTTTTGATGGTTCAGGGTTTAATTAAAAACAAAACTACTAAAAAATAAGTGTTATCCGGCGACATTTGGCGGGAAAAACCCCGTAATTCCTGTTAATCCGCCATTCGGTACGAGGGATTCGCCATTTACCGGTTCTGATTCGCCATTTATAACATTTAGGTTCCGGTGGGCAGGGCCTTAAGGTATTTTTGGTAAACTGGGGAAGTTTACTAATTTGAATGAATGCTTAAACAAGTATCCAAATATTGGTGGGGGCAATTGTTGGGATGGTCGGTGTATTTTCTGGTCACATTATTCTTCAACTTCACTTTGAAAAAGGCAGACCTGTCTGTCGTGACGGTCTATCTGATCATTTTTATCATTTCCGGTATTGCTGCTACCCATCTGTTCCGGACCCTCCTGAACAAGCTCAAGGGATGGGAAAGCTACAGCTTTGAAAGACAATTGGTTATCTTCCTGTTGTTGGTGATCTGTACCAACCAGACCTTATACTTTGGCAATAATCTGCTGGTAGATTACCTGGGAGGAAACCTGCCCAAAGGCGGGAATTTCTTTATGACGCTGGTAGAAAGAGGGTATCTGTCTTCTTTTGCCATCTCTTTTATCTGGTGGGTGATTTATTTTGTCTGGCATTATGTAGACAGGACCCGGACTGCGAAGGTAGACCGGCTGAAGCTGGAGGCCACGGTGAAGGAGCTGGAACTGAAGACCATTAAAGCGCAGCTGAATCCTCATTTTATCTTTAATGCGCTGAACAGCATCCGGGCTTTGGTGGATGAAAATCCGCAGCGGGCCAGAACGGCGATCACAGAACTGTCCAACATTCTGCGCAGTTCCATGGCAATAGAAAAGGTAGAGACCGTTAGCCTGGAAAATGAATTAAACATCGTAAAAGATTACCTTGCACTGGAACACATCCGTTTTGAGGAGCGGTTACAGGTACGGTATGAGATAGATCCTGATACGCTGGAGCTGCAGGTGCCGCCCATGATGTTGCAGACACTGGTGGAAAACGCCATCAAACATGGTATTTCCCGGATGGTCAGCGGCGGGTCGGTATTCATAGCGTCGCGGTTAAAGGGCATGGAACATGAAATTACCATCGAAAATACCGGGCAGCTGGTAGAAAAAAATGTGTTGAACGGCCATGGTTTTGGATTGGAAAGTACCCGGCAACGGTTGAGCCTTTTGTTCGGAAACAGGGCTACCTTTGATATCAGGAATAAAGACGAGGCAACGGTGGAAGCCCGCGTGGTGATGCCGTTACTCTGACGCACTTGTTATTCGGAAACCGCTATAGCGGGGCATTTTGCCTGGCTATGGCTTTAAATGTTTAAAAAAAATTGTCATCAACCAAACTTCATATTGCCAATGAAAAAAGCATTGATAATAGATGATGAACGCCTGGCCAGGAGTGAGCTGAAAAAACTGCTGGCAGACCACCCGGAGATAGTGGTGGTAGGTGAAGCAGTGAACGCGAAGGATGGTATCGAGAAGATAGAGAACCTGCATCCCGACCTGCTGTTTCTGGATATCCAGATGCCCGACAAAACGGGTTTTGATTTACTGGCCGAGCTGGAGAAATCGCCGCAGGTGATTTTCACGACTGCATATGACGAATATGCACTGAAGGCGTTTGAATACAATGCGCTGGATTATTTGCTGAAGCCGGTGGAGCCCAAGCGGCTGGCAGACGCCATCCACAAGCTGCACCAGCAGGACGAGAAAGACCGGCTGGCTGCTTCCGGGGGCATACGCACCCTGTTGTCTGAAAATGACCAGGTGTTTGTGAAAGACGGGGACCGCTGCTGGTTTGTAAAGTTGCAGGAGATCCGGCTGTTTGAGAGCGTGGGCAACTATGCGCGGGTGTATTTCGAAACTAACAAACCATTGATCCTGAAGTCGTTGAACGCGCTGGAAGAGCGGCTGGACGAGCGGGTGTTTTTCCGGGCTAACCGTAAACATATCGTCAACCTGCGGATGATCGAAAAAATCGATACTTACTTCAATGGCGGGCTGTTGCTGGAGATGAAGGGAGGCGAGAAGATTGAGGTGAGCCGCCGTCAGGCAGTTAAGTTTAAGGAAATGATGAGCCTGTAATCGCTGGTATTAAGTTATTTTGCTATTAAAAAAGCGGAGATCACTACGAATGATCTCCGCTTTTTTAATATTTGAATGCTTTAAATGCTTAAATGGTAATGGGTGCAGTGGAATGTACTGCATCTGCCAGCTCCTTGATGAGGGAGAGGTCGTTTTCGATGGCGTTGCCTACTACGATGATATCGGCGCCGGCTTTACAGTTACGGTAAGCTTTTTCAGCATCGCGGATACCGCCGCCAACGATGATAGGTACTTCCACCTGGCTGGCCACCCGGCTGATCATCGTTTCGGTGATCGGGTTACGGGCGCCGCTGCCGGCATCCATATAGATCACTTTCATGCCCAGCATCTCCCCTGCCATGGCGGTGCACATGGCAATGTCCGCTTTGTCGGCGGGTATGGGGGTGGCGTTGCTGATGTAGGAAACCGTCGTGGGAGCCCCTCCGTCAATAACCATATAGCCGGTGGAAATCACTTCCAACTGGCTTTTTTTAACGGCAGCAGCAGATACTACGTGCTGACCGATCAACAATTCAGGGTTTCTGCCTGAAATCATGGAAAGATAAAGGAGTGCGTCTGCATATCTCGAAACCTGCGAAGGGCTTCCTGGAAACAAAATAACAGGAATATCGCAGCTGGCTTTCAATTGTTGCACGCATTCATCCAGATGATTGGTGATGACCAGACTGCCGCCAAGGAAGATATAATCTACTTTGGCAGCGGTGCATTTCGCCGCAAGTTCAATGATACCAGCAGGGGTTACCTTATCCGGATCAATTAAAACCGCGAATGCCTTTTCTTTCCTAGCCTTTCTTTCGATGAACGAAGTGTATATTTTATTGTACATCAATAGCGCATTGTTCCGGTTGTCGCAAATGTATAATATTTTTATTAATAACCCACAATGCTAAATAAATATGCATGTAATTCATTTTCTATTCATGAACTTCATGATACCTATGGCATTACAAGACGCATCCACACAGGTAAATTGCAGTTAACGACAAATTTTAAGCCGGAATTTTATGTTGTCAGTCTGGTGTATAACAATCCTGTCCGGAAAGTGTTGATACAATTATCCACAAGTTGTGCAAAATAATCCGGCTGCCCGAGGCATTTAAAAACTAATTTTAGAATACCCCCCTTTCATATATTTCTTTTAATCCTGGAAAAATTTTGGGTATGACAAAACCAGCAAGTAGCAAGCGTGGCATGGCCTTCTCCCGGTTCTTCACCAAAGAAGGGATGCGTCCGTATGAACAGTTTGAGTATGACCTCCGCTCTTCGGTGATCCGTAACCCCGGTGGGGATGTGGTGTTTGAGATGAACAATGTAGAGGTGCCTCAGGGATGGTCGCAGATTGCGACGGACATCCTGGCACAAAAGTATTTCCGCAAGGCCGGCGTACCAGAGGAAGACGGCAGCCTGGGCCGTGAAACATCGGTGAAGCAGGTGGTGCATCGCATGGCCAATTGCTGGCGCGCCTGGGGCGAACGTTACGGCTATTTCGCTTCGGAAGCGGATGCAGCGATATTTTACGACGAGTTGGTATACAGCATGCTGAACCAGGCCTGCGTACCTAATTCCCCGCAATGGTTCAACTCCGGCCTTTATGAGAGTTACGGTATCAAAGGCAAACCACAGGGACATTATTATGTAGAGCAAAATACGGGTCAGCTGGAAAAATCCACCTCCGCTTATGAGCGGCCGCAGCCACATGCCTGTTTTATTCTCAGTGTAGAAGACGACCTGGTGGGCGATGGCGGTATTATGGACCTTTGGATGCGTGAAGCCCGCATTTTCAAGTACGGTTCCGGTGTGGGCACCAATTTCTCCCATATCCGGGGGGAAGGTGAAAAACTGAGTGGCGGCGGTACTTCCAGCGGTCTGATGAGTTTTCTGAAAATCGGCGACCGGGCGGCCGGCGCTATCAAGTCGGGCGGTACCACCCGTCGTGCGGCTAAAATGGTGTGCCTGGACCTGGACCATCCGGAAGTGCTGGATTTTATTAACTGGAAGGTAGAAGAAGAGAAAAAGGTAGGGGCACTGATTGCCGCCGGCTATTCTTCCGATTATGAAGGAGAGGCTTACCGTACGGTATCCGGCCAGAACTCCAATAATTCCGTTCGTATCCCCAACAGCTTTTTCCGGCAGCTGGCTGCCGAGGGTGACTGGGACCTGATCGCCCGTACTACCGGCAAAGCCGTGAAGACGGTCAAAGCGCGGGAACTGTGGGACCAGATCGCCTATGCTGCGTGGCGTTGCGCAGACCCGGGTACCCAGTACGATACCACTATCAACGAGTGGCATACCTGTCCGCAGGGAGGCCGTATCAATGCTTCCAATCCCTGTTCCGAGTACATGTTCCTGGATAATACCGCCTGTAACCTGGCATCGGTGAACCTGCGGCGGTTTTTTGACGAAGAGAAAAGCCTGTTTGATGTGCCGGGGTTTGAATACACCGTGCGCCTGTGGACCACCGTACTGGAAATTTCCGTGCTGATGGCACAGTTCCCTTCTAAAGAAGTGGCGCAGCTCAGCTACGATTATCGCACGCTGGGGCTGGGCTATGCAAACCTTGGCTCTATGCTGATGGTGAGCGGTATTGCTTATGACAGCGAAGAAGCGCGGGGTATTGCAGGCGCCATTACAGCTATCATGACCGGCGTGGCTTACCAGACGTCTGCTGAACTGGCCTCCCACCTGGGAGCGTTTCCGCGGTATGCAGAAAACAGGGAAGACATGCTGCGGGTAATGCGTAACCACCGGGCAGCAGCCTACGACGCTGCTGAAGCGTATGAAGGGCTCGAAATTTCGCCCCGTGGCATCAATGCGCGGTATTGTCCCGACTACCTGCTGAAAGCCGCTACAAGGGCCTGGGACGAAGCCGTGCAGGCAGGTGAAAAGCACGGTTACCGCAACGCACAAACGACGGTGATTGCACCGACCGGCACTATCGGGCTGGTGATGGACTGTGATACAACTGGTGTGGAGCCTGACTTTGCGCTGGTGAAGTTCAAGAAGTTGTCCGGCGGCGGATATTTTAAGATCATCAACCAGTCTATTCCCACTGCCCTGGAGCACATGGGTTATCAGTCGCACGAGATCAAGGCGATCGTGGATTATGCGAAGGGCACCGGTTCTTTTGCCGGCGCGCCTTACATCAATCATCAGTCGCTCAGTGAAAAAGGTTTCATCGCCGAAGAACTGAAAAAGCTGGACACTGCTGTAGTTTCTTCTTTCGATATCTCTTTTGTGTTTAACGTATATACGCTCGGAGAAGCTTGTCTGCAAAGGCTGGGCTTCGTGCCGGAGCAGTATTTTAATCTCGATTTCAGTCTGCTGCATGCACTTGGATTCCAGGATGCAGAGATAGAAGCAGCGAATGATTATGTGTGTGGCACCATGACGGTAGAGGGGGCTCCTTACCTTCAGGATGCGCATTTGCCGGTGTTTGACTGTGCGAATAAGTGTGGCAAACACGGGCAGCGGTATATTCATCCGCACGGGCATATACGGATGATGGCGGCCGCGCAGCCTTTTATTTCCGGGGCTATTTCAAAAACGATTAATCTGCCGCATGAAGCGGAAGTACATGAAATAGCAGATGCCTATATGCTGAGCTGGGAGCTGGGCCTCAAGGCCTGTGCGCTTTACCGCGACGGTAGCAAACTTAGTCAGCCGCTGAGCAACAAAAGTGAGAAGAAGAAAAAAGCAGATGTGGCGCCGGCGATAACAGCTGGCGCTGTACAGTTGCCCGACCTGGAGCAGGCTACCATCGACGAGTTGCTGGAAGAAGTTAACCGGCGGATGATGGCCAGCAAGGACACTACGCTGAAGCGGCAGTTGTCCCGTATCGTGGAGCGTAAAACGTTGCCATCGAAGCGGGGTGGCTTTACGCAGAAAGCGAAGGTAGGCGGACAGGCTATTTTCCTGCGTACCGGCGAATACAATGATGGTACGCTGGGAGAGATATTCATTGATCTTGCCAAGGAGGGATCTACTTTGCGGAGTATGATGAACTGCTTTGCCATAGCTGTTTCTGTGGGATTACAATACGGTGTTCCACTGGAAGAATTTGTGGATAAGTTTGTGTTTACGCGGTTTGAGCCTGCCGGTATGGTGGACCATGCGAATATTAAGTCAGCTACGTCGCTGGTGGATTATGTTTTCCGGGTATTGGGCTATGAATACCTGGGGCGTACAGACCTGGTACATGTGCTGGATGCGCCGGGTAACACAGGTGAGGAGGATGAAGATGAGCCGGGAGAATCGCCGTCTTTATCCGGTATGCGTGTAACCGTTGGCAGCGGGCAGCCGGCCAATACATCCAAAACGCCCAGGCAGCAAGTGGTTGCGGCGCATCAGAGTGAAAGCAGCACACAGGATTACTTACGCAGCATGCAGCGGGATGCTCCTGCCTGTAACGTTTGCGGGCATATTACCGTACGGTCAGGCACATGTTACAAGTGCCTGAATTGCGGTAACAGCATGGGTTGTAGCTGATTCGATGTTGCAACTCTTGTTAACGAGATGTTATTGTGCCTTTAAAATTTCAAAGAAAAATAACATGCACTTATCTTTGTATTCAAATAGGGTTTTCATAGGATAGTAACAAATTGAGGGCGCTTTTCTAGGCGCCCTTACTTTTTTTAAAAACCCTGTTTTCAGGAACCGCTCACCGGTTACTTTCTCTTCTCTCCTCCCGACACAGGGAAATCTCATATTTTATTTTATCTAATTTAAAGGCGTTTATTTTTCATTTCTGAGATTTTTTGATCTCATATTAAAAATTATTTAATTTTTATACTTCTCCTTCCGTCACCATATAATTTTATTATATTTGTTATTGTATTAATTTTTATTATGGTTACTGTCCTATGAAAAACCAAATATTCCTACACCGCATGATTCATCATGCACTGTAAATGACTCTCGAAAGCAATGGTTCGTCCATTGCTTTTGTCTTTTTAGGGGGTACGTGGTTATACGTATTTTTTTTCAGGGTTAGAAATCTCGGAATATAATTGTATTTTTAAGACTCGAAAAATTGGATGCCTTATGACAAAGCTGTTGTTCATGCTGTTGGTAGTTTTGGCCGCAGCCACATCAGCAAATGCCAACACTGGTAACGGGAATGGTAACGGAGACAATACCAGCACCGGTTTCAAGAACGGGGACAAAGACAAGGAGAAAGACAACAATGGAGATAAAAACGGTGACAACAACGATAACCGTAATAATGCCAGGAACAACGACAAATCCAAGCCTGTAAGGGTAGAAGACTTTGTATTATTATTCCCCCGGGTAGAGACAACGGAGAAAGTAGATGAAGCGGAGTTGGAAAAAGCTATTGTGGACCTATACAAATGGTATTTACAAAACGAAACTAAAATAAACACCAACGACTTCCTGAAAGGAAGTGGTAAGGAGCCCGCGTTCCCTTTTAAAGTGGACCCGAAGACCTTGCAACAATATTTCCTTTTCATCAAGAAAAACTTTCCGGGCTTCAACGAGGAGTACCTCTCCACCCTGAAGCGTAACCGTAAGAAAGAAGCACCTGTTACTGTACGTGATGAAATGGATAATCCTATGTCGATTTCCGTAAACAGATAAAAATCGTTTTGCCAGGCGCCTAATGCAGTTAGAGTTCAGTTATAACAAGGGAGATGTGTTACACGCATTACGCTATCATTTTCTGCACCGGGGAGAAATAAAGGTGTTCCGCAACACCCTCATTATTCTCCTGCTGGCTACCGTTGCCGGTTATGTTTTTAACCTGGTCACGCCTGGCGCCCTCTCAGGGATTACCATCATGGTACTGCTGCTGGGGCTCGTTTTCTGGTATCTCCTTCCTATTTCCATCTATAACAAAGCCGCTACCTTCAAGGACGATATTCATCTCCGCTACTCTGAAGAGGGGATCCGCATATCCACCCGTTCCAGCGACCATGAACGCGCTATCAGCTGGCATCATTTCTCCAAAGTGGTGGAAACCAAAAAATTCTTCATCCTCTATCGCGACAAAAAGACCTTTTTCCTGATCCCCATCAGCGCCTTTAAAACGGAAGACGCCTACCAGGGATTTAAGGATATGGCAGAAACTGTGAATACATGATCAGCGCCGATTTCCGTGATTCGCGGAGATCAATTTATTACCGAATTCAATCACAAGACCGATTTTTACTACTTTGATTATTAATTTATATTATATAATATAAATCATGCTATTATATAGCATTGGGTATTATATATTCCAATCTTCGTGCATCAATGAAACCGGCGCTAAGCATGCAGTCGAAGGTTACAGTTGCTGGAAAACCGCAAAATGCAGGATATGATTCATGCTGCGGGCGCCGTTTCCACTCTGCACGAACTGGTTCATATAGCCGATATCGGCTTTCAGGGAACTGCTGAACTTATACCCAAAAGCAGCCAGAAAGCGGTTTTGGTCATAGAAAAGGTGGCTGATGTCATTTCCCCACAGGTTCAGGAATATTTCATCCTGTAAAGCCACGTAATAGCGGGTGGACTGCTGTTTGTGCCGGATATTGAGTTGTGTCCGGTTAAAATAACGCAGGCGGTTACCATATTTCCAGTCACCGATAGCTGCATGGGCGCCGGGACTGTTGGGTTGGGCCACCCAGCGCTGCTCCAGCCGGAAACGATGCGTCATATCGATTTTAGGCGCTTTGTAGATGTATTGCTCAAAAATCCGGTGTTCGGGCAGCCAGGTATCGCTGATGTTGTTATAAGTAGGGACAAAAGCATATCCCAGTAATACCTGGTGTTGCGGTGTAATCGCGTATTGCAGTCCTCCCCTTATCAGCAGCTGTCCCTTGTTGCTGATGCCATCGCGGATACGTCCTTGTATATCGAAGGGGACAGACCAGCGCTGATTGATTTTTACATTCCCGAAATAAGTGTACCAGTGTTGATAGGCATGCGTGGTCTCCTGGGCTGCGGCATATCGTGACAATGCCAGTACAGCCAATAATAACAGTACATTCTTCATAAAATTGCTTAAAACTTACTATAGGGGGGCTTAAAGATAAGGCAGAATCATCATTTACGAATTTTTTGAGGTTGATATTTAAATGCGGCAACGGGAGGTGTGGGATGGTATAGCGGCGCTGGCCGCATTTTGCGGGCGGAGGGCACAAAAAAGGCGCCTGCAGAAGCAGGCGCCGGGTTGATTGTTTTAGTTGAGTGCTTATGTCTTAAAATTTGTTATACCACAGTTTGGTGCCTTTCAGGTCGCCACCGATGGCCTTGGCAGCTTCATTATAGGCTGCCTGGTTCTGTGCCTGTTCGGTAACAAGGTAAGTAAGGCGGTATGGTACGATGGGGGCCGACTGGTCCATGCTGCCTGACACGGGAGCGATGAACAGCGCCTGACCGCCTGGTTTTTTGAAGTTGAGCCTGGTCCTTTCAAACCAGCCCTGGAAACCCTGTGGGTACAGTGCCAGCCATTTCTGGGTACCGATTACGTTGCGCCAGTCAGCCGCATTGTAGGGTACCGCCCCCACGAACTTGTCCACAGCGGCATCTGTAATAGTGGTGTTGTTAGTCAGTTTTTTCCAGTATTCGATAGAAGCTTTGATACCATTCACGTAGTGGGTGGAGGCTTCACCAACGCTCATGCCGCGGGCGGCGGCTTCCGCCAGGATGAATTCCACTTCGGCATAGTTCATCAGGATACCTGGCATGGTAGCGCTGTAGATCTGTGTGCCGGGGTAGGAAAAACGGCCCGGGGCGGGTCTGGTGGCGTCCGCGCTGGCCCAGCCGTAAGGCATGCCTTTGAGTGCTTTGTCGTCTTTAGACGGACGGGCATAGATAGGCAGCCTGGGATCGCCGGTAGCCTGCATATAGTCCACCATAGTGGCGCTGACGAAGAAGTCAGGAATTTCCCTTTCGGAATCGTTTTGGGGGTATTTATTGGGTGCTGCGTTCAGGTAAGTGAACTGGGCATTGTCGTCGTTGCTGGTGAATGCCTGTTGGTAGTGGGCTTCGATGATCTGTTTGGCTTTGGCGCCGTCTGCATCGGCCATGCGTATGGCGATGCGGAGCATCAGGGAGTGTGCCAGTTTGGCCCATTTCTCAGAGGCGCCGTTGTAGATCACGTCACCGGTGGCGGTTACGCCTTTATTGGCGTCGAATATGGCGATCTGAGCCTGCAGGGTGTCGAGCAGATGGCCATAGATACCTTTGGCATCGTCGTATGCAGGTTTCAGGTTGCCGGCATCCAGCTGGAATGTGGCGGAGTAGGGCACATTACCGTAGGCGTCGGCCAGTATCTGGTAGATCCAGCAGGAAGAAACGCGTGCGATAGCTGTTTGAACCGCCAGTTCCGCCGTAGCGGGTTTGGTGGCGTTTTGCCGCACGATGGTCTGCAGATTGTTCAGCGAAATGCGGTAGAGATTGTTCCACATAGTGGAATTGTTGCCCTCATCCAGTTTGTAGCGGCTGTCGTCTGTACGGGAATTGGCAGACCAGTACTGGGCGTAGTGCATGGCGATGTACCCGTTCTGCAGACCGCTGTACAGCACGTCCATAGCGGCTTTCTGGGAGCCGGCCAGCAGGTACTGCGGTTCCGCAGTGGTGGGTTTGGTTGGGTCGTGATTGATATCGTCGAGCTTTTTACAGCCGGTGAACGCCAGGGCGGCCAGCAGCAGTAAAGCGGAGCTATATTTTAATATCTTGTTGGTCATCTTCACAAATTTTAGAATGATACATTCAGGTTTAAACCATAGGAGCGCAGCGAAGGCAGTGCTCCTCCTTCTATCCCCTGTATGTTGGAAGAGGAGTTCAGGATGTTGGCCGGATCCACGTTAGGCGCGTTGGACTTGATCAGCCACAGGTTACGGCCATACAGTGACAGACGGGCACTCTGGGCGCCGATCTTTTTGTACCAGGACTCCGGCAGGTTATAACCGATTTTTGCTTCTCTCAGGTAGATATAACTCGCGTCATACATATTGGCGCGGCTGATCACATTACCGCCGTTGGCAGCGAAGTGGTCCTGAGCGGTAATTTTAACCGTATTGGGGCGGCCGTCTGCCGTTACGCCCGGCACGATGATGCCGTTTTCGCGGATATTGTTTTCCACGGTGGTTTCCAGCAGACCAGATTTCTCTCCATACAGGTTGGTGTAGGAGAAGAAGCTGCCGCCATGCTGGAAGTCCACCAGGGCGGACAGGTAGATGCCTTTATAAGTGAAGGTGTTGGTCACGCCGCCTACATAATCCGGGTAGGCATTGCCCAGCGGAACGCTCTTGGTGGTGGGCACATAGTGACCGGCGGCGTCTACTACTCTTTCTCCGTTGAGGTAAGTGTAGTCAGTACCGATGAGCGTACCCAGCGGCTGGCCTACCATGGCTACCACAGATACTTTCTGAGTACGGCGGTCGGTGCCGATGAGATACACAGGAAGGTCTGTATTGTATTGGTCGATGTTCATGCTGATCAGCTTATTGCGGTTGCGGGCCAGGTTGGCGTTGATATCCCAGCGGAAGCCGTTTTTCAGGCGGATGGGATTCAGGTTAAGGCCAATTTCAATACCCTTGTTTTCCACTTCTCCACCGTTAGCATAAGCGGTAGTATAGCCGGTAGCAGCCGGGAGAGACAAGTAGATCAGCTGATCTTTGGTCCTGCGGCGGTAGTAGGTAAAGTCTACGCCTATACGATTATCCAGGAATTTCAGTTCTACGCCGGTTTCTATTTCTGTGGTACGTTCCGGTTTCAGGTCCCTGGTGTATTTGGTGCCGGAAGCCTGTGTGATCGGGTAGTTGCCGAACGGCGGTTGGAACTCGTAGGTATCGTAGATCCGGTAAGGATCGGCGTCGTTACCTACGGCGGCGAGGCTTCCTCTCACTTTACCGAAGGTCAGCCATTTCCATTCTTTCAGCAGGTCAGAGAACACGAAAGACAGGGATGCTGACGGGTAGAAGTACTGGTTGTTACCGCTGAGCAGTGTGGAGCTCCAGTCGCTGCGGCCGGTGAGGTCGAGGAACAGCATGTTCTTATAACCGAGATTGGCGGTAGCAAATACGGAGTTGATCTGTTTTTCGTAGAACTCATCGATGATTTTAGCCGGCTGTACGGAGTTGTTCAGATTGTACACATTTTTTACGAGCAGGCCCTGTTGGGTGCTGCCGCCGGTGGTGGTCCATTTGCGGTGCATGATGTTACCGCCCACGCTGGCATTCAGCTGGAATTCCTTGCCAAAATCTTTTTTGATATCGGCGGTCACCTGGTAGTTCATTTCACGGGAGGTACGCACTCTTTTGATGTATCCGCCAACGAGGTAGTCTTTGGCGGTCCTTTCTTCTTCGAGGGTGTTGTAATCGTCCATGAATACGCGGCCGGTGAAGGAGAGCCATTTGTTGGCGTCGATGTCTACGCCGGCGTAGCCGAAGAGGCGGTTGCGGCTGTCGGTTTCATAGTCCATATAACGGTTCCAGTAGGGGCCGTTGCTGAACTGCACCGCGGGGTCGTCCCATGATTTACGGTTCCAGGTGATCTGGGAGCCGTCGCTGTATTTATAGTTTTTCTCTTTTTCGATATCGAGCTGGCGCTGACCGAACATGGTGAACTGCAGGGCAGGGTTAGGGCCGGTAAAGCCGGTGCCGGGACGGCCTTTGGCTTTCAGTCCTACGTAGTTCACGGAAGCTACCGCCCTGACGCCTTTTGTTACTTCATAGTTACCGTTGAACGACAGGTTGTTACGGCTGGTGGTAGCATTGGGCAGCACGAAGCTTTGGTTCATGTTGCCGTAAGACAGGCGGAAGCCGCCTTTATCGTTGCTGCCGGCCATGGAGATGTTGTTTGTCAGGGTGAAGCCGGTGCGGTAGAAGTCCTTCACGTTATTTGGATGGGCTGCCCAGGGGGCTGTCTGACCGAAGAGCGGGTTGCCCTTGTCTTTGTCCCATGACCAGTAGTGCCGCACGAGGCGGCCATCGAGGCGCGGCCCCCAGGAAGCATCTTCATAGTACTGCGGCATCAGGTCATAGCGGCCTTTGCCGTTATTGTCGTCATATGCAGCGCTTTTTTCGTTGAGGAAAGCTTCCGGGTGTTCGTTGTAATAGAGGGTATCGAAGCGGGGGCTTGCACCGCCGCCATACATATTCTGGTAGGTCGGCAGTTTGTACACCTGATCGATCTGTGCATTGAGGCTGTAGGTGACACCGATGCCTTTTTCTGCGTCCGGGCGTTTTTTGGTGGTGATGAGCATTACGCCGTTGGCGCCGCGGCTGCCATAGAGGGCAGTGGCGGCAGCGCCTTTCAGTACGGAGATGTTTTCGATATCTTCCGGGTTGATGTCCTGCAGCGGGCTGCCGAAGTCGTAACCACCGCCGCCATTGAGCTGCCCGGCGTCGTTGGTGCTGTTGTTCTGCATGGGCACACCGTCTATCACGAAGAAGGCGTTGTTATCACCGAGGATGGATTTTACGCCACGGATGGTAATTTTAGAGGAGCCGCCCATGGAGCCGGTGTTGGTATTGATTTGTACGCCTGGTACTTTACCGGTGAGGGCGTTGACGAAGTTCACCTCTTTGGCTTCCTGTACGGAGCTGCCGCTTACTTCCTGCATGGCATAACCTACGGAGCGTGGGTTTTTCTTGATACCGAGGGCGGTAACCACCACTTCTCCCAATACTTTTTTGTTGGCATTTACAGGGGTGAGCGTAATCGTCAGCGGTTCTTTCTTCTCCACGATGATCGTCTGGTCTCCGAACGTTGGTGAAGTTATCGTGATGGTGTCGTTTTGTTTCGCTTTGACAGTGAATTTACCGTCAGGATCGGACTGTGCGTTGGTGCCGGCCGTTTTGTTACGGATGAGTGCACCGGGAACGGGCGTGCCTTTATCGTCTTTTACGAGGCCGTTGAGCGTAAACTGCCCTATTTCCTTTTTTATCGTAGCGTCGTCCGGCGGCAGGATCAGGCCTGTGTCCTGTTTGGGTTTCGCAGTGGTGTCCTGTTTAGGGACGGCGGTGCCCTGAGCAGGTTTACTGGTATCCTGGGCGGGTTTGGACGTGTCCTGAGCGGGTTTTCTGGTGGTATCCTGCCGGGGCTTGGCGGCAGTGTCGGCAGCAGCGGGCTTGATTACAACCGGAACGGTAGTATCAGCAGGCTGTTGCTGAACGATGAGATACCTTTCGGGTTTCGTGTATGCGCTGCTGGGGGTATAGCAGAAAAAGGCATAGCACAGCCCCGACCAGGCTAGTACATGGCTTCTCATTGTATAGTGCTTGATTTGGTTACAAATTTTTTGTGCAGCGCTTCCGGGCTGCTTATTGTTATCTGGACAATACATATCAAATAACAATACAATCAAAAGCCCTTTTACAATGGGCTCAAATTGATTTTATCAGGTTTTTCCTCATTTCGTAGTGAGCAATGCCCACTTTTGTAAACGCTTCTCCACAGATCTCACCGCTTGTTTGTGACAGTATGCTGTGTTTTCTTCCGTGCGTGCATCGTTAGCATTCCGAACCCGTTGTTCACTGCTGTTTGTTGTGGTGAACAAGACTATTTCCCTGTCCGGTGGCTGTGTGTCTGCTTTTTCCCGGAGGGCTGCCCTGTTCCGCCGCTGCAACTACCGTAGTCGCTTATACGAAAATCCAGCATTGATTCTTTTCTGATAAGATGTGCCGCAAAGGTTTTCAGCGGCCGTAAAAGCCTATGCCACAGTCATCCGCACTATGGCGGTAAAACAAATAGCCTGCCAAGCGGCAGGCTGGAAAATAAGTATGCCGGCTGTTTTACAGCGGTTAGCTTTTGGCGTTGATGGCGTTCACGATAAGTTGAGCGACGGATTTGACTTGCAGAAATGCGTCATGGATCAGGAGCGCATTGGGGTGGGTGTCTGTGCAGACGATGCCTTTGACGATACCGCTGTCTTTGATTTTCTGAAATCCGTTTCCCGCGAAGATGCCGTGGGTGGTGATCACATAGATGTCGCGGGCGCCGGCGTCGCGGTAGGCTTCTGCGGCGTGCAGCAGGGAGCCGCCGGTGCGGATCATGTCATCATAGATGATCACGATTTTATCTTTTACATCGGCGCTGATGGCAGTGATGGCGGTTTCTTCGCCGGAGATGCGGCGTTTGAAGACAAATGCGGCCTGTACATGAAAGTCGTTGGCCAGTGATTCCACCCATTTGGCCCTGCCGGCGTCGGTGCTGGCGAGTACAAAGGGTTGGCCGCCAGCCAGTTCCAGCGCTGCTTCTTTTACGAAATCTTTCGCATAAAGATGTACCGGGCGGATATCATTTTCGAAATACCAGGTGATGCCATCCACATGAAGATCGATCAGCATCACGCGGTTGCCCCTCGAGGTATTGGGGAGAGACGAGAAAAGTACGGCTCTTGTTTTGGCTTTCACGATTTCGCCGTATTTCACGGCTCTTTCCATGGTGGAATAACCGAAGAAAGGGATGACGAGGGTAAGGGAGTGTGCGCCCAGTTGTATGCAACCGCTGGCAAGGTCATATAGTTCGAGCGTTTCTTTATCGTCGATGGTGCCACCGATGAGGATCACTTCTTTATTGCTGATTTCGCTGACAATACGGTGATAGTGTTCTCCATCCGGAAAATCCCGGATGTCCAGCACTCCGTTTTCCCAGGGAGCGTCGGGGAGTGACAGGATGCGGTCTTTCAGGTATTGGTAGTGCTGTGTGGCAAAAATGATCTTCTGTGGCATGATAATGGTGAATTGAGGTAAAAATAAGCTATTTATAAGGTTGATAATTAATATTTTTGCCGCCGAGCACTGTCACATACCCGCTTTTTTAACTTTTCATTAGCGGGTGGAACGTTAAATTTGATAGATTAGTACGTCCATGATTCGTTTTTTAGCATATACCGGAGCACTGTTTTTCTTCTTTTTCATATGCCAACAGCATACCTCTGCACAGGTGAGATTGTCTGGTATGGTGGCTGACCAGGAGACTAAAACGGGTTTGCCATTTGTTTCCATCGTTAACAAAAGGACGATGACGGGTACGCTCAGTAGTGAGAGCGGACGTTATTATATAGAAGCCCTGCCGGGCGACACCATTGAGTTTTCGATGCTCAGTTATGCGCAGCGCCAGGTTGTGGCGCCGGGCATGTCTACCACGCAGGATATTTACCTGCAGCGGCGGTTGTTCGAGTTGCAGGGTGTGAATGTAAAAGGGATCAATCACACCAAAGACTCCCTGGCCACGCGCCAGGAGTATGGCCGTTATTTCAATTACAAGAAGCCCGGGGCGATGGACGTGCTGAAAACACTGCCGGCCAATCCCATTACTGCTTTGACTTACCTGGTGCCAAGCAAAACACGTAAACGCAAGGAGCAGTTCAAGGAGCAGCTGGTATACTGGGAAAAAGAAAAGTATATTGATTACCGTTATTCTCCCGAACTGGTGGCTAAAATGACCAAATTACAGTCGCCCGAACTGGATACCTTTATGCATAAGTACCGTCCAGGCTACCAGTTTCTGAATGAAGCATCCGAGTATGACCTGCTGTTGTTCATCAAGCAGTCTTTTGAGGACTACCAGCGGCAGAAAGGGAACAAACAATAAATCATCTTCCTTTATAAAAGAAAAAACCCGGAACAGCGACGTTCCGGGTTTTTTTGTGCGATATATTACCAAATTGTTAACCTGTAAAACGGACTAGGAACATCTTATTTCCCGGACGTACTCTTTGCGTAAATACCCTGAACAGGGTGCGGGAATATGGATAAACAGCTACTAGAAAAGTATTTTAAGGGGCAATGTACACCGCAGGAAGCGGCGAAGGTTGAAAGCTGGCTTTCTGCCGCAGATACGATGCTGCTGGATGAGTTTATGATGGAAAAATGGGAGGAAGCCAATGCGCCGGTAGTGATGACGCCCCGTGTACATAAGTTCTGGTACGGCGCAGCCGCAGCAGCCGTCATCGGCATTATTGTTTCCATTGCCTTTTTCTGGCAACACCGTACCGCGGTACGCCCTGTAGCCGTGAAATGGGATACCCTGCACAATACCAGCGACAACATACAATTGTTCACCATGGAGGATGGCAGTGAAGTCTGGCTCAACACACATTCGTCTATTATCTATCAGGACCGGTACAACCAGGAATCGAGAGAGTTATGGCTGCATGGTGAAGCTTATTTCAAGGTAACAAAAGATGAGAAACGGCCTTTCCTGGTGCATACCGGTCACCTGACCACTACGGTGCT
>NZ_CAMLHC010000009.1 GCF_946479755.1 uncultured Chitinophaga sp.
ATTTATATATTATTTTAATAAAATTATTTAGTAAATTGATATGGTAAAAGCTGTCCAAAAACCCTATGGAGGTACATCTGATGCCTTTCCCGGGCATGCAAATAAATATAAATTATCATCAATACAGTTATAAGAAAAAATGATAAAATTTATTTGCTTAAAATTCAGCAATTAAAATTTTTAAATTAACTTTGAGAGTAAAGTAATCCTCTCGCTTTCATATGAGAAAAGCTGATTTAATAAACAACATTGCTGAAAAAACCGGCATCCCCAAAGTAGATGTTCTAGTCACACTGGAGGCTATGTTTAAAGAGGTGAAAGAAGCCCTGGCCAATGGTGAGCACATTTACATCCGTGGGTTTGGTAGTTTTATCACAAAGAAACGGGCCGCCAAGATTGGCCGCAACATCAAGAAGAACGTAGCTGTGGAGATCCCGGAGCACTTTATTCCGGCATTCAAACCTTCGAAAGAATTTGTTGCTGAGGTAAAGAAGCTCAAAAGTTCTTAATTTCGCAGCCTAATCTTTAGGCGATGCGAAAGTCACAAGTTCTCCTGGTTGGTGCAGCTGTAGCACTATTGGTGGTTTTATATGCTTTTGGCCGTACTGTACCCCGGTCAGAGAAGCAAGCTATGTCAACTGCTGCTCCTTCGCAGGGCGGTCAGGGTGTAGAGCCTATTGCCTTTTCCGAACTACTGGAAACGGCGAAAGGGAAAATTCCTGCTGAAAAATTATTATTGATCAATACGATTGAGACCAACGTTGTACGCGGGGACGTGAAAGCCCAGCAGATAGCTGCGTACAAACAGTTGTATAATACATGGGACAGCCTCAACCAGCTGCCTGTGGCGGCCCATTATCTCGGAGAAGCCGCCAAGTTGGAAAATTCCGAAAAAAGCCTCACCTTTGCAGCCAATTTGTTTCTGGCTCACCTGCAACACGCTCAGGATCCACGAATTGCAAAATGGGAAGCCGAACAGGCTATCAGCCTGTTTGACCAGGCGATTCAGCTGAATCCGGCCAACGACACCCTGAAGATATCACAGGCCATGGTGTATATGAACACCGGCGAACCGATGACAGGGGTTTCCAAATTAAGGGAAGTCGTAGCCAAAAATCCTGATAATATCGACGCACAGGTTACTTTAGCGAACCTGGCCATTACATCAGGCCAGTATGATAAAGCTATCGAAAGACTGGAAGGCGTGATGCAGAAACATCCGGACAATGCCAAAGTACTCTTTGTACTGGCAGAATCCTACAGAAGCAAAGGGGACAAGCAGAAAGCGATTGCGCTGTTTGAGAAAAGCAAACAGGCTATGACCGATCCGGAGCTGAAGAAAGAAGTAGACAGCTATATTAAGAGCATTCAATAATATTTTATTTTTTCCATCATTTAAAAACGTATAAGCGTATGCCTTGCGGTAAGAAAAGAAAAAGACATAAAATTGCCACTCACAAGCGTAAAAAAAGACTGAGAAAGAACCGGCATAAAAGTAAGAAGAAATAATTACTCCAGTTTCCCGCCATTTATACTAACTAGGTATTACCCGGCGCGGTGGTCGGATAAAAAATTTTCATATACCCTGCATGATTCTGGCAATTATCTTAAATTGCCTGAGTCATGCAGGTTGTTTCCATAGATCCCGCAACCAGATCCCCGGACATTTGCCTGCAGTGATCGCTGAACCCTTAAGCAATCCATCATCACATCGGTGAAGAATATGCTAACTTTATAGTGAGCTATTGTTTGGTATGCAGTAAGCTGTTCTTACATAGCTGTGTGCATAGCATAAAAGGTGTAGTTTTAAAGGTTAAAATTTTGGACGCTTGAATAAGGAACTTATTATAAATGCGGCTCCCACAGGGGTGGAAATTGCGTTACTGGAAGATAAAAAGTTAGTGGAACTGCATCACGAAAGTGGCAATCCTAACTTCGCAGTAGGCGATTTGTACCTGGGCAAAGTGAAAAAGCTGATACCCGGCTTGAATGCTGCATTTGTGGACGTAGGCTTCGAAAAGGATGCCTTTTTACATTATACGGATCTCAGCCCTTATATCCGTTCCATTCTTAAATTTACTGCAACTGCCATCAGCGATAAAACCCCTGAAGGATTTGATTTCACTAAGTTTAAAAATGAACCGGAAATAGTTAAGACCGGCAAAATAACCGATGTACTGGGCGGTAAACCCAATATCCTCGTACAGATCCTGAAAGAACCCATTTCTTCCAAAGGCCCCCGCCTGAGCTGCGAAATTTCTCTTCCCGGAAGATTCATCGTGTTAACTCCCTTTAATGATATTGTTGCGGTTTCCAAAAAAATCCACTCTTCCGAAGAAAGAAAAAGACTGCAGAAAATCGTGGAAGCCATCAAACCGCCGAATTTCGGCGTTATTGTACGGACTGCCGCAGAAGGAAAGAAAACAGCTGAACTGCACGAAGATCTGACCACGCTCGTTCAAACCTGGAAAAATATCCAGTCCAACCTGAACAGCGCACAGGCTCCCCAGAAAATACTGAGCGAGCAAACCAAAACCACCAGTATCCTCCGTGACCTGCTCAACGAAAGCTTCAACCGGATCGTGATCAACGATAAAAATATCTATACGGATACCAAAACATATATCCAGAAGATCGCCCCGGAAAAGCAGGACATCGTTAACTACTACAACAACGGCTCACCCATCTTCGATAACTTCGGCATCACCCGCCAGGTAAAAGCTTCCTTCGGGAAAACCGTCAACCTCGACAGCGGCGTATACCTCATCATCGAAGCCACGGAAGCCCTGCATGTCATAGACGTCAACAGCGGATACAAAAGCTCCAGCAACAACCAGGAACAAAACGCCCTCGCGTCCAACCTGGAAGCTGCAGCCGAAATTGCCCGCCAGCTACGGCTGCGTGACCTCGGGGGCATTATCATCATCGACTTCATCGATATGAAACTGCCGGAAAACAAAAAGACCGTTTTCGAAGCCATGGAGAAATTCATGGCGCAGGACAGAGCAAAACATACCATTCTTCCTATCTCCAAATTCGGGCTGATGCAAATCACCCGTCAGCGTGTGAAACCGGAAATCACTATCTCCGTAGCCGAAGACTGCCCCACCTGCCGCGGTACCGGCAAAATAGGCGCCTCCATGCTGATACTGGAAGATATCGAGAAAAACCTGCAATACCTCCTGAACCACCAGCACAAAGGACTGACCATCCGCGTACACCCGATCCTGCACGCTTATCTGACCAAAGGCTTCCTGACATCCAAACAGTGGAAATGGTATTTCCAATACAAAAAATGGATCAAACTGAAGGCAGACTCCAACTATCACCTGACTGAATACCGCTTCTTCGACGCCAATGACGAAGAGATCAAATTATAAGAGAATTTGGCTATTTGAAAATTTGAAAACTTCCCCTCCTCAAATTTTCAAATAGCTAAATTTCAAATTGTTAAATCCCAAACCCCACTTCAAACTGTATATATTTCATACATTTATGTCATCAAACAGTACTAATCCCATACTGTTGATTGTCATGTTTGTTCTTGTTTCTTAATCACATCCATTACACTTTATGAAGGTACATTTTTACACTACCCTCTCTTTATTGGCCCTCATTATCTTTGCTGCCTGCCAGCAAAACGGAGGCTTTCGAAAAAGGCTGAAAATCAGAGATACTACACATTACACTAAAGAGGCGTATATTGAAGAGTCGCTGGACAGTAACCTGCTCAACAAATTCCTGACAACGAACACCAATTTTGACCAGTACGATGAATACATCCGGAACTTCTACCAGAAGCGGGGGTATCACTATGCCTGGATCAACAAGGATTCATTGACAGAACAGGCGGCCAACTTCATCAACATGATGAAAAACGACGCTTCCTATGGTATCAAAGACAGCAGTCTCATCAACCCTGAGCTGCAACAGCTCACGGATACCCTGCTACTCAGCGACGCAGGGCTCCGCATCGCCGATACGGCCCGCCCGCGCCTCGAAATGCTGCTCACCGCCCAGTTCTTTGCCTATGGCAACAAGGTATGGGGTGGCCTGACAGCCGATTCGGCCAAAGACCTCGAATGGTTCATCCCCCGCAAGAAAATCGACATGGAGAGCCTGCTGGACTCCGTGGTCCGCAAGAAATCCAACGCTTTTGAAGAAGATGAACCGGTGAACCGCCAGTATAAACTGCTGCGCAGTGAGCTGAAAAAGCTGGCTAACCTGGAAGCCTCAACGAAATGGGATTCTGTTCGCCTGGCAGCAAAGGCTACCTTCAAAAAAGGAGATTCCTCCGCGGTGATCATCGCTGTAAAAAATAAACTGGCAGCACTGGGCGACCTCGCTGTCAACGACAGCAGCGGCCGTTTTACCCCGGAGCTGGACAGCGCCGTTCGCACTTACCAGGCCCGGATGGGACAGAAAGTGGACGGTATCATCAAACAAACGACGGCAGATGCGCTCAATGTGCCTTTGCAGCAACGCATCCGCCAGATACTGGTGAACATGGAGCGCTCCCGCTGGGTACCGCTGGAACCCACCACGGACTATATCCTGGTGAACGTCCCTGCGTTTACCATGTATGTATATGACAAAGGAAAGCTGGACTGGAGCTGTAACGTAGTGGTAGGTAAGCCCGGCGCCAATACCGTGGTGTTCTCCAAAGACCTGCGTTATATCGTGTTCAGCCCCTATTGGAACGTACCTCCGGGCATCCTGGCCAAAGAGGTATTGCCCGGTCTTAAACGTAGCGGCAGCGGCTACCTGGCGCGTCAGAACATGGAGATCGTAGGCGCCAGCGGAAAAGTGATCCCGCCGGGCTCCATCAACTTCAGCAAATATTCCGGCGGTAATTTCCCCTATGTGGTAAGACAACGCCCCGGTGGCAGAAATTCCCTGGGTAAGGTGAAATTCCTGTTCCCCAATGAGTACAACATCTACCTGCATGATACGCCTGCACGCTATCTTTTCGGGGAAAACAAACGTTCTTTCAGCCATGGCTGTATCCGGGTGGCAGAGCCTAAACATCTGGCAGAATGGTTGCTGAGAGCTGATTCCGCGTGGACAGAAAAGAAGATCGACGAGGCCATGAACGCCGGTAAAGAAAAGTATGCAACGGTGAAAGATAAAGTGCCGGTGTTCATTGTGTACTTCACCGCTTTCGTAGACAGCAAAGGAAAGCTGAATTTCCGGGACGATGTGTACGGCCACGATGCAAGACTGGCGGCCACTTTGTTCGGCAGTAACGAGCCGAAGCCGGTAAAGGCCCCGGCAGACAGCGCCGAAAAATATTAACAAAAAAAAGAGATGTCCGCGGACATCTCTTTTTTTTCATCCATGGATGATGGTTAGCTATGCGCTATCACAGATATTTCCACATTCACGCCTTTAGGTAAGGCAGCCACCTGCACGGTTTCGCGGGCAGGGTAATTGCCGGTGAAATAACTGCCATACGCTTCATTTACTTTCGGGAAATCATTCATGTCGGTCAGGAAGATGGTCGTTTTTACGATGTTGTCGAACGTAAGACCGGCTTCTTTCAGTACCGCCTGCAGGTTTTTCATGACCATATGGGCTTCATCCGAAATGCCTGACTTTACCAGTTCACCGGTGGCAGGGTCCACCGGGATCTGACCGGACACATAAAGGATATTACCAGCTTTTACAGCCTGGTTGTATGGCCCGATAGGAGCGGGCGCCTGATTGGTATTGATAATTTGCTTTTCCATATAACGAAAATAAAAAAATAAGTGGTGCGGAGGGCAGCAGTGGCCCGGCAGGCGGCCGGTTTAACAGGAAGATAAAGGGATTTTTTTCTTAGGTTTGCCGAAATTTAACGCATGAATATCCTCGTAATAGCAGATGCGCAGCGGTATGATGAATTACAGCAAAGAGATTTTTCCCGGCATGAGGTACAATGGAAGACCAGTCTGGAAGAGGTGCTGTCTGTGAAAGCGTTTGACCTGGTGATAGATCTTATTTTCGATGACCGGCCTGACCATGCGGCGGTATACGCCCGTAATCCGGGGGTGCCGGTGCTGGCAGGGATGGTAAAAACATCTTTGTCTGATCTGATGAACCATTATGCTTTTGAGCAGGGGTTCAACATCATGGGCTGCAATTTTCTGCCGGGGTTTATCAGTCTGCCGTTGCTTGAAGTGACGCTGATGGATGACGGGCAGCAGGAAGTGCTGGCAGACATCATGTACCAGCTCAACTGGGAATACACGCTGGTAGCGGATGCTACGGGGATGGTGACGCCACGGGTGGTCTGCATGATCATCAATGAAGCTTACCTGACAGCACAGGAGGGGACCGCTTCCCGTGCAGACATAGATACGTCTATGAAGTTGGGCACCAACTATCCGTTCGGGCCTTTCGAATGGTGCGAGCGTATAGGCGTGAAACATGTGTATGAAGTACTGAAAGCAGTGCATGATGCTACCGGTGATGACCGTTACGAGGTAGCCGCATTATTACAAACAGAATACGAGGCGATATAACAATGGCATTAATACTGAGCATAGATACAGCCACCACTACGGGTTCGGTGAGCCTGGCCCGCGACGGGAAAGCGTTACAGACACTTGTGAATGAGCAGCAGCAGGATCATGCCGCTGCGATGGTGTTGTATGTGCAGCAGGTGCTGCGTGAGCAGGGGGTAACGGCGGCCGATCTGGACGCCGTGGCTGTTAGTGCCGGGCCGGGGTCTTACACCGGTTTACGTGTAGGCGTGGCTACTGCCAAAGGGCTGTGTTATGCCTGGAATAAGCCGCTGCTGGCCGTTCCCACGCTGCAGATGATGGCGCAGGGCGCCAGGGCGGTCATACAGGACGAAAACGCCTGGTATTGCCCTATGCTGGACGCCCGCCGGCAGGAAGTATTTACCGCTATTTATGATGCCTCGCTGCAACCGGTGATGGAGCCGCAGGCCCTCATCCTGGAGCCAACGTCGCTGGACGCGTGGCTGGCGCAAAAGAAATTATATTTTTTCGGCAATGGTAGCCCGAAATGGGCCACCATGCTGCCTTCTATCGATAATGCCGTTTTTGTTCCCTATGACATGAGCGCCGCGGACATGGCTCCGCTGGCGGAACAGTTATTCCATCAAAAATCCTTTGCTGACCTCGCTTATTTCAGCCCTTTTTACCTCAAAGGCTTTTATTTCCCCCAAAAATCCTAACACGTTCGTTTTATTTGTCATGCAACTGTCAAATTACATCTAATTTGCACATATCCTCGGGTTATATATGATAAAATAAGGTATAGAAATTTTTTTTATTGTGACAGATATTATATTTTTGTATAAATCGATAACCGCATTTGTTGTCTAACTGTTTTGCGATTACTGTCCGTTGATCCCTTTCATTTCATCATTTTTTAAAAACTATTATGCGATGGAAAAAACATTATTAACTACCTCTTCTAATACTCTTATTATTTCTAGAGGTAACAATGAAAAAGACCAGATCAAATTGGATTACATTGCCGTTAAAAAGGCCGCTATGGTTTTGCGTGCTATCAACCATAAGTTGCGCCAGCAGATGATAAAGCTGCTGGAGGACCATAAGAAAATGACTGTGACAGAGATATATGTAAAATTGCGTTTGGAACAATCGGTAGCATCGCAGCATCTGGCCATATTAAGACGGGCTGGTATTGTAATTACAGAAAGAGATGGTAAGTTTATCCACTACACCATCAACAAGCAGCGTATTGCTGAGGTGGCAAAATTTGTGGAAGAACTGGTTGGTTAATGCATATTAGCCATTTTTAAATACGGAATTGAATTATTGAAAAAAGTAGCCGCAAGGCTACTTTTTTATTTTAGTATAGATTTTATCCATACGTGCGGGGGGTGATTTATTTGTAAATTTGTGGATTACAAAAACCAATCAAATCAAAAAGCCAATCCATGTACGTAAAACAATTATACACCAATTGCCTGTCAGAAGCGGCATACTTCATTGAATCAGGAGGAGTGGCCGTGGTGATAGACCCGCTGAGAGATATCGATGTATACCTGGACCTCGCCAGGGAGCGTAATGCCACCATCAAATACATTTTTGAAACCCATTTCCACGCAGACTTCGTGTCGGGGCACCTGGAACTGGCGAAAGCTACCGGTGCACAGATCGTATTCGGCCCGGATGCTGAAACCGGCTTCGACGCCTACGTGGCAAAAGATAACGAAGAATTCGCCATTGGTGATGTAACCATTAAGGTATTACATACGCCAGGGCATACACTGGAATCTACCTGTTACCTGCTGCTGGACGCCAACAAAGCGCCGCATGCCGTTTTCACGGGAGATACCCTGTTTGTAGGTGATGTAGGCCGTCCTGACCTGTTCAGCGGCAATCTCACCAAAGAAGAACTGGCTGGTTTCCTGTTCGAATCACTGAACAACCGAATCAAAACGTTGCCTGATAACGTGATCGTATATCCGGCGCACGGCCCTGGATCTGCCTGTGGCAAAAACCTCGGTCCGAACACTTACAGTACTATCGGAGAAGAGAAAAGCACCAACTATGCACTGCTGGCCACTGATAAGGCGCAGTTCATCCAGGAAGTGACCAGCGGCCTGGCTACACCACCGTCTTATTTCCCGATCAATGCTAAAATCAACAAGGAAGGTTACGATGCGCTGCAGGCCGTGATGAATAAAGCGCTGCAACCGCTTTCTCCTGCTGCGTTGAAAGAAAAACGCAGTGCCGGCGCCCTGATCCTCGACACCCGTCCCGCTACGGAATTTGGCGACGGTTTTGTGCCTGAATCCATCAGCATCGGACTGGAAGGCCGTTTCGCAGAATGGGCCGGCAGCCTGTTGCCTTTTGACCAGGAAATTATCCTTGTCACCACACCGGGCAAAGAAGAAGAAACAGTGGTAAGAATGGCCCGCGTAGGTTTTGAAAACGTAGTGGGTTACCTCGAAGGTGGTTTCCCTGCATGGGAAGCAGCCGGTGAAGAAAGAGATATGATCATCACCGTAGAGGCGGATGAACTGGCCATGGACGTTCCGCATGATGAGAACCTCGTGATCGTGGACGTACGTAAGCCGGTAGAATACGCTAACGGACATATTAAAGACGCCATCAGCCTGCCGCTGGGAGATATGATGGACGCCGCCAATCTCGCCAACCTGGAAGAGCATCTGAACCTGTACGTTCACTGCCAGGGCGGTTACCGCAGCATCATTGCCTGCTCTATCCTGAAGAAAGAAGGCATCCACAACCTGCGCAACGTAGAAGGTGGCTTCGCCAAAATGAAAGATGAGAAAGGGCTGGAAATAGTACAGGAAAAGAACGTACTGAACTAAGCGCTTTTTTTTTAATGATATATCTGCAGGCCGCAAGGGATTCCTTTGCGGCCTGCCTGTTTTTATATAGATAAATAAAAGAATGTATATTACTGCAGCTCCATTTCCCTTAAATCCTTTATTACAGCAGTTCTTTTTCAGGTTGACTTTTTTGTTTATGTGATTTTTGAGTTGATTAACAATTAGTTAAGTGAGAAAAAATTTTCTGTTAGCACGTTATTTGTTATCTTCTGGAACTAAAACTTTCTCACCATGAATAGAAAATCCTTAGCACTCGCCCTTTTGATGGTGATGGGCGTTTTCTTCTTCGCCTGTAAGCCATCGGACAGCAAAATTCAACAGGCTGTCAATGAAAAACTAAGCACTATTCCGGGCATCGCCGCAGAGGTGAAAGGTGGGGTGGTAACCCTGAGTGGCGAAGTGACCGACGACGCCGCCAAAGCAGCAGCGGAAGAAGCGCTGAAAGGCGTTTCCGGTGTAAAATCTGTCACCAATAACATCACTGTGAAGGCGCCGGAACCGGCCCCTGCTCCGGTAACGATCAATCCCGACGATGTGCTAAAGAAAACCCTTGATTCTGCTTATGCAGCAGCCGGGTTTTCTACGGTAACCGTAACGGTGGCCAACGGTGAAGTAACCCTGAACGGCGAAGCGAAAAAAAGCGATCTGCGTAAAATTATTCAGACAGCGCAGGAGTCAAAACCCAGGAAAGTTAACAACAACCTTAAACTGAAATAACCCTTTAAACAACTACTGTCATGAGTTTACAGGATAAATACCAGGAACTGATCAGCCAGGCCAACAGTGCCGGCATTACCAATTTACAGGTAAGGGAGCAGGACGGTGTGCTGTATATCGATGGTGGCGCTACTGCAGCGGTGAAAGACCAACTGTGGGACACCTACGAAAAACTGGACCCCGAAATGCGTTCTGCTGATGTGGTCATGAATATCACTGTTGCCGATGGTGGCGGGGGTGGAGAGCAGATCTACGAAGTGAAATCCGGCGACAATCTGAGCAAGATTGCCAAAAACTATCCCGGCGTTTCGTGGAAGGAGATCTTTGAGGCCAATAAGGACCAGATCAAAGACCCGAATAAGATCTTTCCCGGACAAAAACTCAAAATACCCGGATGATCCTTCCGGTGATGGTATAAAAAGTGAAGACCTGGGCAGCTGTCCAGGTCTTCGCTTTTTATTTCGTTTCCGGTGTGCCGGGGTAGGCGTGTTTCCATCTTCTGTGGCTCCATACCCATACCTCCGGTTGCTCGTGAATATTTTTCTCCAGGAACTGTACAAAGGCTTCTGTGATTTTTCCTACCGGCGCCTGTTGCGGTTCTTCAAACATCAGTTTCAGGGTGGCGTGGTAATAACCGCGCTTCGTTTTACGGATGTCTACAAACACTACCGGGATATCGTTCCTGCGGGCGGCCATTTCGGGGCCTTTATAGAAAGGCGTCATCTTGTTAAGAAACGGGTACCACAGGCAGCTTTTAGGGTTGCCGGGATTCTGATCGGCTACCAGTGCAATCAGGTATTGTTTCTCGAGCCAGGGCTTCATACTGTTGGCCATGTCATTGGCGGGGATGAGTATGGACCCGAATTTTTCCCGGAAGTGGCGGAACATACGGTCGGCCGGTTTGCTGCTGAGTGGCATATACACCACGAGGAACGGGAAAGCCACGCCCTGCATGCAGAAGAGGTTGGCCCATTCCCAGTTGAAATTATGCCCCAGGTGCAGCTGGCAGCTTTTGCCTTTGGCATATAACTCATGCAGGACCGTCAGGTCACAGATAAAGCGTTTCTGCAGCTGTTTTTTGCTCATGGTGAGCAGCTTGATGGTTTCCACCATCATATCGGTGAGGTTGCGGTAGTATTTTTTACCCAGCCGGTTAATTTCTTCCGGCGATTTATCCGGGAAAGCCTGTTTCATATTGGCCAGTACCACTTGCTTGCGGTAACCGAATACGTGATACACCAGTGCATACAGGATGTCACTGATGAAGTACAGTACCGGGAAAGGCAGTAAGGAAATGCCGTAACAAAAAACAAGTAGTAAATAGTACATATGCCTGTCTAAACTTGAATGCCCCGCAAAGGTAATGAAAACCAGCGGGTTGGCTTACAAGACAATATTTTGCACCAGCTCGCATTTGTACGGGTAGTCCGTATTGAAATGCAGGCCCCTGCTTTCTTTGCGGAAGGCGGCGCCTTTTACGATCAGGTATGCGGCGGTGATCAGGTTACGCAGTTCACATAGCTGCGGAGATACCTCTGTTTTTTCGTACAGGGCTTCCGTTTCTTCGTGCAGCATATCGAGGCGGCGCAGGGCGCGGGCCAGGCGTTCGTTGGTCCGTACAATACCTACATAGTCGCTCATGATCTGTTTCAGTTCCTTAAGGCTCTGGGTGATAAGGATCATTTCCCGGGGGGCGGTGGTGCCACGGGCGTCCCAGTCGGGCACGCTTTCCCGGAACTCCAGCGTGTCTATTTTGCTGGTGGCGTCCATAAAGCAGCGGTGGGCAAATACCATGGCTTCCAGCAGGGAGTTGGAGGCGAGGCGGTTGGCGCCATGGAGGCCGGTGCTGGCGCATTCGCCGCAGGCATAGAGGTTACGGATGGAAGTTTGTCCCCATTCGTTGGTTTTGATACCTCCGCAGCTGTAGTGTGCTGCCGGCTCTACCGGGATCATCTGCGTCTGCACGTCGATGCCGGCGGCTTTACACGTCTCGTAAATATTAGGGAAGTGGTGAATGAACTTTTCGATGTCCATATGGCGGCAGTCGAGATACACATGCTCGGTACCGGTGATCTTCATCTCACTGTCGATGGCGCGGGCCACGATATCACGTGGCGCCAGAGAGAGGCGGGGATCGTACTTATGCATGAAGTCTTCGCCGTGGATGTTGCGGAGGATGCCGCCGTCGCCACGTACTGCTTCGGTGATCAGGAAAGAAGGGTTGACGCCGGGCTGGTAAAGGGCGGTAGGGTGGAACTGGATAAACTCCATGTTTTCGATACGGCCTTTAGCGCGGTACACCATGGCCACGCCATCGCCGGTGGCGATGGTAGGGTTGGTGGTGCTGCGGTACACCTGCCCGTTGCCGCCGGTGGCCAGCAGCGTTACTTTCGCCAGGATGGTTTCTATTTTCCTGTTGTTGAGATTGAGCACATACACACCGAAGCATTCAATGTCGGGTGTGGATTTGGTGACCAGGTAGCCAAGGTGGTGCTGGGTGATCAGGTCTACCACATAGCAGTGGGTAACGAGTTGAATATTGGGCCGGCGGTGGATCGCTTCGAGCAGCGCCCGTTCGATCTCTTTACCGGTAATGTCTTTATGGTGGATAACCCTGAAAACGGAATGCCCGCCTTCCCGGCCAAGGGAAAGCCCGCCGTCGGGGTTTTTATCGAAGTTGGCGCCCCATTCGATGATTTCATTGACTCTTTCCGGTCCTTCGGTAACGACGATCTCCACGATACGTTCGTTGCAAAGCCCGTCACCAGCGATGAGGGTGTCTTCTATATGTTTTTCAAAACTGTCGTTTTCCAGATCGTTGACCACTGCCACACCGCCCTGCGCGTATTTGGTATTGGTTTCATCCTCACGGCTTTTAGTGATAACGGTAATTGTTTTATCGGGGCATTGCTGCGATACTTTGAGTGCATAGGTTAAACCTGCGATCCCCGAACCGATGACAAGAAAATCTGTTTGCTGCATAGGGTACGAAATTACCGCTTTTTTAATACCAATACCGGTGATTTTTGTCAGCGGCGATAATACTGCACAGCACCATAGACCAGCCCAGCCTGTGCCAGCCCGTAAGTGAGCATGACCAGCTGTCCGCCTGCCGGCAGGGGATGATAAAACCGGCCCAGCGCAATGAGGGAATCAGACAGCACAAAAAGCATCGCACCGCCCAGGCAATACCAGGCCATACGCTGGTAACGGTAATGGAAGGCATGTATCACGCTTTGCAGCATAATGGAAATCACCAGTGAATAGATGATCACCGGGATGACCATACTGCCGAGGTAAGGCATCAGAAAGAGAACGTAACCAATGACGGCGGCAGCGTTGAGAAATACCCAGTGGTATTTGCATAGTGGTACGGGCGGATTGGAGTACCGTATCGTCAGGAAAAAGAAGATGTAAAAAACATGTCCGGCCAGGAAACACCCCAGTCCCGGTAAAAAGAGGTGGTCAAACATCAGCAGCACATCTCCCAACAGGCAAAACAACATCGCACTGTACATCCATGCCTTTTGTCTGGCCGGCACGGTTGCCCCGGCCGTCAGGAAGTAAACAGCCAGCAGCGGCACGAGTAGTGGTTTGGTAGCAAAGCGGAGGCTGTCCATGTCCAGGCTGATCAATACCAGATCAGCAAAGAGGGTCACGAAGTACAGCGCTAACCATCTGGATGCGTTCATGAGTTGTGCAGGTTGTTATAACAAGATAACAAACTTTTGGCACAAACATCAGGTATTCAGCAGAATAAGAAACGTAGACCCGTTTCCGTTATTGCCGGGGCTTAATACCTTCAGCTGGCCGCCATGCATCTGGATGATCTGTTGAGAGAGACTGAGGCCGATACCGGAACCGGTTTTTTTGGTGGTGAAGAAAGGAATGAAAATTTTGTTCATAGCGTCGGTATCAATACCGGGACCGTTGTCGGTGATTTCAATGCAGACCTGCTGTATGTTGTTGAGGTACACCTTCATGTGGATACCGGGGTTGTCGGTATGTTCCAGGGCGTCCATCGCGTTTTTCACCAGGTTGATCAGCACCATCTGCAGCTGCGACACATCGGCATGTATCTCTACGTTCTCAGCATCTACTTCCAGCTGGAACTGGATACCGGCCTGTTTCATGTCTGCCTGGAAAAGGCTGCTTACAGTGGCTGTCAGCGATTTGATGTTGACGCGGGTAAACTGTGGTTGCGGCAGCGTGGTATAGTCACGGTAGGCATTGACAAAGTTCATGATGCCTTTACTGCGGCTTTCTACTGTCAGCAGGGCTTCCCGGAGGTCTTCAATGCCTTCCCGGTTACCGGCGGAGGGGGCTATGTCGAGGTCCACGATTTCCTTCATGGTGCCAATGAGCGACACGATGGGGGTGACGGAATTCATGATCTCATGCCGTAGTATTTTCGTCAGGTTCTGCCATGCTTCCAGCTCTTTTTTCTGCAGTTCGGAGTGAATGTTCTGGATGGAGATAAGTTTGATCAGCCGTCCCTGCAGCCGTACGGTGGCGGCGTGGATAGACAGCTGTTGTTCCTGCCGGGTAGCGTACAGGGTTTTGTTACCGGAAGACAGCTCCGTCAGTAATTCCGAGAGACCGGGATGTACGGTTTTCAGCTCTGCAATATTGCGGAGGCGGTAGATCCCCAGCAGGCGGAAAGCGGCGGGATTGATCAGTTCTATCCGTCCTTCGGCGTCGAAGGAGAACACACCGATGCTGATATGCTGGATGATGGTATCGATGTATTTGAGATTGGCCTCTTTCTCGGCGCGGGTTTGACGGAAGGCTTCCAGTACCTCGTTGAACTGGTGATTGAGCATCCGGAAGCTCCTGCCCAGCTGGTTGTCTGCGCTGAAGCGGATAGAGAAATCCTCGTACCGGATGGATTCGAGAAAGAGGGTGAGTTTACGGTTGATCCGGTTGAGATAGTAGTAGATACCATATATCTGTAATGCTACCAGCGGGATAGTAAGGACTGCCAGCGGTGTCATGTCCCGCATGTACAGCCATACTACAGCGACCAATGTAATGGTGAGCAGTAGTATGCGGAGGATGATATTGAGGCTGAAACGGTTCATGATAAAGAGGTTTGCCGGAGATGGCTCCGGCAAACAGGCAGTTAAATATTGTATTTTTCGAGCCTCCGGTAGAGTGCCGCTCTGCTGAGGCCCAGTTCTTTCGCGGCTTCGGTGATATTCCCGTTACATTTTTTCATGGCCTGGGTGATAATGTTGCGTTCCATTTCTTCCAGGTTATAACCGGTGTCCATCTGCTGGTCTTGCGCGGCATTGTTTTTCACGAACACGTCTTTGGGCTGCAGTGATTTGCCCTGTGAAAGGATGACGGCCCTTTCCATGGCGTGTTGCAGTTCGCGGATATTACCGGGCCATTCATATTTCTCCAGTTGCTGGACGAGAGATTCATGCAGGCTGTTGACCGGGCGTTTATATTTCTCGCGGTACAGTTGCAGGAAATGTTCGGCTAATGGTATGATGTCTTCCCGGCGTTCGCGCAGGGGAGGCAGGTGTATTTCGATCGTGTTGATACGGTAGAGGAGGTCCTGTCGGAACAGGTGCTGGGCTGCCTGTTGCTGGATGTTACGGTTGGTGGCGCAGATAAGCCTAACGTCGATGGGTATACTCTTATTGGAGCCCACTTTGGTAACGGACCTGTTCTGCAGTACTGTCAGGAGTTTAGCCTGAAAGGGGATGGAGATGTTACCGATTTCATCGAGGAAGATGGTGCCGCCGGCGGCTTCTTCGAAGCGCCCGGCCCTATCTTCGCGGGCGTCGGTGAAGGCGCCTTTTACGTGGCCGAAAAGCTCGCTTTCAAAGAGTGTTTCGCTGATGGCGCCGAGGTCTACGCTGACGATAGGTTTGCCGCTGCGGTGTGACTGCTGGTGAATGTGCCTGGCCAGCATGTCTTTACCGGTGCCGTTTTCGCCGAGGATGAGTACATTGGCATCGGTGGCGGCTACACGGGAAACGGTATCGAATACAGCCTGCATGGCAGGACTGTTGCCTACGATCAGGTTGCCGGTATTGTGTACCACCGGCGGTTTGTCCAGTTTGGATGCCCGTTTGTTGTAGGCTGACTGGATAGTGGCCAGTAATTTTTCATTTTCCCAGGGCTTGAGCACGAAGTCCACTGCGCCGGATTTAATGGCCCTTACTGCCATTTCCACATCGCCGTAGGCGGTAAACAATACCACTGCTGTATCGGGTTTGATGTCAAGTATACGGTCCAGCCATTCGAATCCTTCCTTACCACTGCTGAGGTCACGGGTGAAGTTCATGTCCAGCAGGATAACGTCGTAGTCAAAGTTGGTGACCAGATACGGGATCTTTTGCGGATTTTTTTCAAAATCTACCTGTTCAAAATGCCGTTTCAGCAGCAGGCGGGCTGCGCGCAATACATCAACATCGTCGTCAACGATCAGAATTTTTCCGGGTTGCATGGTGGTCATGGGTAAAAGGTGAATGCAACAATATTACAGAAAGATTTTTTTACAAAAGCGCTTTATTTCAGGCTTTCCGAAAAGTGTCCGTTAATGAACACCGGTTGTCCGGCATAGGACGTTTTTTAGCCGTTTTATCCCTGTAAATGCTTGATGGCATGGTGTTTTACGCTTTGGCATATGGATTGAAATTCCTTGGGCACAAACTTTTGATAATAATCATGGACAGAAAAATAGAAAAGAAGTTCTGGAATAAAAAGCGCATCCTGATGATCGGTGGTGGCGGGCTGGTAGCATTGCTGTTACTGTATACGCTGATTTTTGCGGATCACCGGGCCACGCTGAATGTGGAGAAAGACAAGATCACCATCTCTACTGTTAAAAAGGGAACATTCGATGTATATATCGCTGTCACCGCCGTGGTGATGCCATTGAAGACGATCCGGCTCGATGCTATTGAAGGCGGTTATGTGAGCCGCAAATACCTGGAAGGCGGCAGTATGGTAAAAGAGGGCGATTCCATCCTGAAGCTGGACAACCAGCGGATGATGATGGAGTTTGTCAACCATGAAACGGAGATCTACCGTTTGCGGAATGAGTTGCAAAATACCCGGTTGAATATCCGTCAGCAGGACTTTGTGATGCAACAGACGATCTCCGACCTGGACGCCAAGATTGACGCTTCGCAGGACCTTTATGATCGCAACAAGCAGCTGGTGGAAGAGAAGATCGTGGCCCGCCAGGAGTTCAATAAAAATAAGATTGAACTGGAAGGACTGAAGCGTCAGCGTGATATCCAGACACAGTCCCAGGCTTATCAGCGGGACAACGCCCGTCAGCAGATTACGCAGCTGGAAGGGACCCTGTCCCGTACCCAGCGTAACCTGGAGCTGATGAAACAGAACCTCAACAGCCTGATTGTACGGGCTCCGGTATCTGGCCAGCTGTCATCCATTGATGTAGAAGTAGGCTCCAGCATTACCGCCGGACAGAATATCGGCCAGATTGACGACCTGAACGGATTTAAGCTGCGGGCAGACATTGACGAACACTATGTGTCCCAGGTTTTTGCCGGTCTGAAAGCTACTTTCGAGTTTGATGGCAAATCTTACGACATGGTGGTGACCAAGGTGTATCCGGAAGTAAAAAGTGGTCGTTTTCAGGCAGATATGAATTTCGAAAAACAGGCACCTGAAGGCATCCGCCGTGGGCAGTCCACCCCGATCCGGCTGGTACTGGGCAAGTCACAGGAAGCGCTGCTGCTGCCCCTTGGCGGCTTTTTCTCCGACACAGGCGGTAACTGGGTATACGTAGTGGACAAGAGCGGGAACAAAGCCGTTAAACGGAATATCTCGCTGGGAAGGAAAAATCCTTTGTATTTTGAAGTACTGGAAGGACTGCAGCCGGGTGACCAGGTGATCACTTCTTCCTACGAGAACTTCGGTAACAAGGATGTACTGGCATTTTAGAACATCATCCATTTTTATATAAACGAGCATTGTAAAACCATCATTCATTAAAGACAATCAAGAGATATGATACGCACCGTTAACTTACAAAAGCTGTTCACTACAGAAGAAGTGGAAACAACTGCACTCAATGGCATTAACATGGAAGTGCAGGATGGAGAGTTTGTGGCGATTATGGGACCATCCGGTTGCGGGAAGTCCACCTTGCTGAATATACTTGGGTTACTGGACAATCCCAGTGACGGTGAGTATCATTTCTGGGGCAAAGAGGTGGCAAGAATGAGCGAGCGCCAAAGGGCGCAGCTGCGTAAAGGGTCCATCGGTTTCGTATTCCAGAGTTTCAACCTGATTGATGAACTGACGGTATATGAAAATGTGGAGCTGCCGTTGTTATACCTCAAAGTGGCGCCGGCAGAAAGAAAACAGAAAGTAGAAGAGGTGCTGGAACGCATGAATATTATGCATCGCCGCAACCACTTTCCGCAACAGCTGTCCGGTGGCCAGCAGCAGCGTGTGGCCATTGCCCGCGCCGTAGTAGCCAAACCCAACCTGATCCTTGCGGATGAACCTACCGGTAACCTCGATTCCTCCAACGGTGAAGAAGTGATGAAGCTGTTGCAGGAACTGAACAATGCCGGTACCACCCTGATCATGGTGACACACTCACCCTATGACGCAGGGTTTGCCCACCGCATCGTCAATTTATTCGACGGACGGGTGGTGACAGAGAACATCAAGGAACAGTTTCATGTGTGATTTTTCTCCTTCCGCCATTCTAAAATCATCGCATCATGTTCCGGAATTACTGCAGGATTGCCTTTCGCCATTTGCAGCGGCATAAATTTCTCACTGCCATCAACATCTGTGGGTTGGCAGTGGGAATGGCCAGCTGTATACTGATTGTACTATATGTACGGGATGAACTGAGCTTTGACCGGTTTCATCATAAAGCGGATAATATCTACCGGCTTACCAAGATAGAAAGCAATACTGCCAACGGCACTATGAATCATGATGCAAGCACGCAGATAGCTGTTGGTCCTGCACTTAAAAGAGAAGTCGCCGGTATCAACGAGGTAGTAAGAATATTTACCCCGGGCACTACATCGTATGCCTATGGCGATAAAAAGATACTGGAGGCACGTTCCGGTTATGCTGACGCTTCCTTCTTTCAGATGTTTGATTTTCCGCTGCTGGAGGGAGACCCCGCCACCGCACTCAAAGCCCCTTATACCGTGGTACTCACCGCCAGTGCTGCCAAAAGATATTTCGGTACGGAGTCGCCGGTTGGAAAATCGCTGAAAGTAGGCAATAAGTATAACTGTACGGTTACCGGCGTAGCCGCCGATATGCCAGCCAATACGGACCTCCGGATGGACATTATTCAGTCGTTCGCTACGCTGACCAGCGAAAACAACCGCTGGGAAGAGATGTGGTATATGTTCACCAACAACGTTACCTATGTAGAACTGGCCGATGGTGTTACTCCCGCTAAACTAGCGCCCCTGTTGGAGAACTTCGCAGAGTTGCATATCAGGGACATTACCAGGAAGTACGGTATACAGTTCTTCCTGGAATTGCAGCCATTGAAACATATGCATCTGCATCCTGACAGTGATAGCGGAGGGCCGGACAATACGCCGATGATAGCGTTATACGTGGCGATCGCAGCTTTTATTGTATTGATTGCCTGTATCAATTTTATGAACCTGACCACCGCACGGGCAAATGAAAGGGCCAGAGAAGTGGGGCTTCGCAAGGCGTTGGGTGCTGAACGGAGAAACCTCATATGGCAGTTCCTGACAGAGACACTGGTAATCAGCCTGTTGGCACTGACAGGTGCGGTGTTGCTGGTGTTGGTTTTTATGCCCGTGTTTAACAATATCACACAGAAGGAACTGGTATTATTTGCGTCAGCAGACATATCCGTTTATGGGGGTTTATTATTGCTGGTAGCGGGCGTAGGCTTACTGGCAGGCAGTTATCCCGCATTGTATCTGTCCGGGTTGATACCTGTTAAAGTGTTGAAAGGAAATTATGTAACGCCCGCTATGAAGACACTTATCCGCCGGGGACTGGTAGTATCACAATTTGCCATTGCAGTGGTATTGATTGTCGCTTCCGTGGTGGTATACTCCCAGTTACGCTTCTGGCAGGAAAAGAATCTCGGGTTTAATAAAGACCATCTGGTAAACGTTTACCTTGATGGGGTAGATTCGAAAGCAGCACTGCTTCGTGAGGAAGTGAAAGCATTACCGGGTGTGCAACAGGCTTCCATGAGTAATTTCCTCATCGGTGTCGGTATTATGAATGGTACCGCTATTGCCAGAGAAGGAGCCGATAACAAGGAGTCTTTTATTGCCAACGTGATCAGCGGGGATGATGCGCTGTTAAAGACAACAGCCATTAAACTGGTCGCCGGCAGGGACTTCGAGCCGGCAATGTCAACAGACTCAGCTTCTGCGTTTATTGTCAACAGAGCGGCTGCAAAGCGATTAGGGTTTACCGACCCGCTGGGAAAACGGATTGAATGGAGACCTGGTAATCTGACCAAACACGGAACTATTATAGGGGTGGTAGAGGATTTTAACTATCGTTCCCTGCATTACCAGATAGACCCCGTCGTTTATCAGGTAAGACCGCAGGATGCCGAGGTGCTGACGATAAGGCTGGCACCCGGTGACAACCAAAAGCAGCTGGCTGGTATCGAGCGGGTGTGGAACAAATTGGCTCCAGACAGCCCTTTCAACTTTTCTTTCGTGGAACAGGACCTGCAGCAACAATATACCGGTGAGCGTACCATGGGAAAAATCTTTGGCATATTTGCCAGCCTCGCGGTGTTTATTGCCTGCATGGGTTTACTGGGACTGTCTATGCTGATAGCCCGGCAGCGGACAAAAGAAATCGGTATTCGTAAAGTATTGGGAGCTTCTGTGGCGCATGTATCTGCTTTGCTGTCGCGCGATTTTCTGAAACAGGTGCTGGCAGGGATTGCCATCGGGGTTCCAATTGCCTGGTATGGTATGGAGCAGTGGCTGAGCCACTTCGCTTTCAGAGTGCCCCTGTACTGGTGGCTGTTTGTGCTTACAGCAGTTATTGTCATCCTGATAGCGCTGCTTACGGTGAGTATCCAGTCAGTGAAAGCTGCGCTCATGAACCCTGTAAAATCACTGAGAACAGAATAAAATTTATTTACGTATATGCTACTCCGTTACATACAGATTGCCTTCAGAAACCTGCGCCGGCAGAAGCTCTTCGCTTTTATCAATATTGCCGGGCTGGCGCTGAGCATGACCGTATGTCTGATGGTATTGAAGTCGACCAAAAAGAATTTCAGTTACGATAAGTTTCATCCTGCTGCTTCCCGTACCTGGCGGATCACCTCTCAGGCGACCACGCAGGAGGGTAAACACTACCATATGGCCAGCGCGCCGCTTCCGCTGACCAACGTATTGCGGCAGGACTATCCCATCGCGGAAGAGGCGGTAAGCCTGTACGGTGTTTTATCCGGCAACGTAACAGCCGGTAAAAAGAAACTGCCGGTCAGCGGCGCCTTTACCGAACCTGCCTTCTTCCAGGTATTTGGCTTCCGTTTACAGAGCGGTAACCCGGCCACTGCCTTATCCACGCCCAACAGCATAGTATTAAGCGAGGCCACCGCCAGCCGTATTTTCGGGACTACGTCCGCCATGGGTAAAGTGGTGCATTTTGAGAAGCTGGGCGATTATATTGTTACCGGTATCCTGGCCTCTCCGCCGGGGTTGAGCCATATCGACTATGATGCTTATGCCTCGCTTTCCTCGGTGCCGGCGCTGGAGCAGCAGGGCCTGTTGCCGGAACGGCTGCTGAACTGGAACAATGTGCAGGACGGATATGTGTATGTAAAGCTTAAACCGGGCGTCGGCGAAGCATCGCTGGCTACGGCCTTGTCTTTTATCTCCCGGAGATATTATCAGCCGGCTTCCAAAGGGACCGGCAGCATTACCCTGGAGGAGCAGTCTCTCCGCAGTATTTCTCCTTCCCGGGAAATGTATAACGATATTGGCAGTGCGCCGCCATGGGGCAAAGTACTCGGTGAGATAGCCGTGGGTTTGGCTTTGCTGGTATGTGCCTGCTTTAACTATATTAATTTATCCATTGTTCGTTCGCTGCAGCGGGCGCGTGAAGTAGGTGTCCGTAAAGTCAACGGTGCTTACCGCTGGCAGGTGTTTATGCAGTTCATCGTTGAATCGGTGATCATGTGCGTGCTGGCGCTGTTGCTGGCCGTGGCGCTGCTGATACTGGCAGAACATTATACGACTGTTGGCATCGGCTTCCTCTCCGGCGCGCCGGTAGACTTTATGCTGATAGGGTGGTTTCTGCTTTTCAGTGTGCTTACGGGCGTGCTGGCGGGTATTATCCCGGCCTGGGCGTTGTCGTCCTTCCAGCCTGCCAAAGTACTGCGCAATATGGTAGACATCAAACTGTTTGGTGGGTTGGGATTGCGCAAAACCCTGATCGTGATACAGTTTTCGTTGTCGCTGACGGCCATCATCTTCTTTGTAACCGTATACCGGCAGTTTGCCTATAAAGCCGCTTTTAACATGGGCTTTGCCCGTGAGAACATATTGAACGTACCATTGGCAGATGCTGATTTCCAACTGATGAAAGACAGGATGATGCAGGTGAAAGGCGTGGAGATGATCACCGCCAGCTCGGGCACGCTGGGTGTTCCCCGTCACAGCGGTTTTATGCAGGTGAAGACAGCGGTGAACGGAAACCGTATGCAGGCGGGCTATTATGCCGGCGATGCCGACTTCCTGAAAGTAATGCAGCTGAAGCTCCTGGCGGGGTCCGGCTTTCCAGCTACTATGCCGCGCGACCATGAGCAGTATGTGATTGTGAACGAGCAGATGGTAAAGGCGATGAACCTGGCATCTCCGTCAGACGCCATTGGCAAAGCGATATGGCTTTCTGATTCTGCTATGGTCAGCATCATCGGCGTCATAAAAGATTTTAATTATCAGCCAATAGAAGCGCCTGTGTTTCCTATGGCCATCCGGTTTGTGCCGGGCCAGTTTACCCAGCTGCAGGTGCTGGTGAATACACATGATAAAGAGGCACTGACGGCAGGCATTAAAAAAGCCTGGCAGGAGATGCATCCGGGAGAAACGTTTTCCGCCGAATGGATGAGTGACCTGATGCATGAGAAAACCAGCGGTAAAGAGCCGGTGTCCGGACTGGCGGTATTGGTGTTTATGATTACCGTCATAGCCGCGCTGGGCCTGCTGGGCGTGGTGTCATACACAACGTTTACCCGCCGCAAGGAAATCGGCGTGCGCAAAGTAATGGGCGCCGGCGTGTCCGGACTGGTACTGCTGCTTTCCCGTAACTATCTCCGCCTTATCCTGTTGGCGGGATTGATTGCGCTGCCACTCGGATACCTGGGCAGCCGGCTGTTTCTGCAAATATTTGCCAACCGGATCAGCATAGGATTTTTTACACTGGCCGGCAGTTTTGTTGCGCTGCTGGGAATAGCACTACTGGCGATCATCTCCCAAACATGGCGCGCAGCGCGGTCTAACCCGGTGGATGTATTGAGAAATGATTAAAAATATTATAAAGAGAATAACAAGTGAACAGCAAATCGGAGTGTGTGTCTACGCGCCCTGTTTTATTTTCTAACTTTTAAACGAACGATTACTCATGTTTACAAGCTATCTCAGGGTTGCCTGGCGGAATTTATGGAAGCAGAAAGTATTTGCGGCAGTAAACGTGACCGGCATGAGTATCGCTATCTGTGCAGCGCTGCTGCTATCCCTTACCGCCTATAAGGAATGGAGTTATGATGATTTTCAACAAAACCGGGATCATGTTTATCAGTTGTACCGGGAAGATCATCAGGCAAACGGTATACGTGTCTCCAAAAGCTTTTCGGAGCCGATGGCCGATGTATTGCGGAAAGAAGTACCGGGCGTAAAACATGTTACCCGTATCGGCGGCGATAACCTGTCCATCCGGTACAAGGATAAAAGTATCTATCTCGATGTGCAGATGACGGACCCTGATTACCTGCGGATGTTTTCTTTTCCTTTACAGAAAGGTAATCCTAATACGGCGCTGGACCGGCTGGACCAGGTGGTGCTCACCCAAAGGTCTGCCACATCGCTTTTTAACCGGGAAGATCCTGTCGGTAAAACCGTGGAGGTGAATATCGGTGATCAGTGGAAACCCTTTGTCGTTTCTGCTGTAGCAGATAATATTCCGGACAACTCCTCGATTTCTTTTGAAGCGCTGATAAGGTTTGAGAATGTAGAAGACTATGCGGCCGTTCGTAACGACTGGCATACCTCCTCTTATCCTGTGATGCTGGAAGTGGCGCCTGCTGTTTCAACAGCCACCCTGCGTAAAGATCTTGTACCGGTAGCACACAAATATATGGGAGACCTCATCAAGGACCTGGAAGGTATGGGCGGAGCACCTGATGAAGACGGGGAGTTCCTGCGTATTCAGATGATACCGCTGAAAGACATGCATCTTTCGCCCTACAGCGTCTTCGGCGCCGGCCTGAATCCTTTTTACCCCTGGATGATGCTGCTGCTGGCCTGCCTGATTACTGGTATCGCCTGTGTTAATTTTATCAATTTATCTATCGCGAGATCGTTCACCCGTGGCAGTGAGATAGGGCTGAGAAAGGCGCTGGGTGCTATGGACAGGCAGCTGATGCTGCAGTTTTGGAGCGAGGCTTTCCTCCTGTGTTTTATTTCTTTGGTGCTAAGTCTGATACTGGCCACACTGTTGCTGCCTTACTATAATGCCACTTTCAGGCATGCCCTGAGTTTCCGTCTCTTTCAGAACGGGTGGCTGATACTGGGCACCGCTGCCACTTTCTTTGGCATAACGTTGCTGGCCGGTGGGTATCCTGCGTGGAAGATAGCGAGGGTAAATATCGTACAGGTGCTGAAAGGTAAGCTGAACCTGGGTCGGGGTGGCGGTGTGCGCAACGGCCTGATTGTTTTCCAGTTCATGGTGGCGGCCCTGCTGATCAGCTGTACGGTCGTTATCTGGCAGCAGCTTAATTTCATACGTGCTACGCCGTTAGGCTACAATACCACGCAGGTGATCAGTATCCCTGTGGGAAATGCGCCGCAGCAGGCACTCACGGCGATGCGCAACAGGCTGGCCGCTGAACCTTCGGTGGAAAGCGTTACCGCCAGTACCCTGAATCTGGGCATCGGCAAAGATGAGTCTTCCGGTAACTGGACGCTTGGCTTCGATTACAAGGGAAATCATGTCAGCACGCAGATGATGGTGGTAGACTACGATTATGCTAAAACGTTAGGCCTGACCTTACTGGCCGGCCGCGATTTCTCCCGCCAGTACGGTGCTGACACCACAGGGGTGGTGATCAATGAGCAGATGGCTAAACAGCTCGGAGAGAAAGACCCGCTGAATATTGTATATAACGCCAACGGCAACAACTATCATGTGATTGGCGTGGTGAAAGACTATCACTTTGAATCATTGCGTAAAAAGATAGACCCGCTGATGTTATCCATTTCGGCATCGGCAAGGAAGAGCTATCTTTTTGTAAAAGTGAACACCGACCATCCGGCGGCCACGATGGACCATATCAGCGCTCTCTGGAAAGAAATAGATCCGCTAACGAAGAGCGAGCCCAGTTTCCTCGATGAAAACACCGACCGGCTCTATCGCCAGGAGGCCCGTTTTTCTAAGATATTCATGAGCGGAGCGGTATTGGCTATCCTTATCTCCTGTATGGGATTGTTTGCTATTGCCGTGCTGGTAATGGCACAGCGGCGTAAGGAAGTAGGTATCCGTAAAGTACTGGGCGCTTCCGTGAGCAGTATTGTGCTGCTGTTGTCGAAAGATTTCCTGAAGCTGGTGCTCATAGCCGTACTGGCGGCGACGCCCATATCCTGGTACCTGATGCAACGGTGGCTGAATGGTTTCGCGCTTCATGTAGAACTCCGCTGGTGGATGTTTGCCGGTGTTTGCGCGGTAGCGGTGGTGATTGCCCTGGTGACTACCAGCCTGCAAACTGTCAGAGCGGCGCTCGCCAACCCGGTAGAAAGCCTGAAAATAGATTAATGATTCACTGATTATAAACAAATGCCTGATGTGGAAAAACTACTTTAAGATAGCTGTTAAGAACCTGCTGAAACGCAAGTTGTACGCAGGTATCAATGTTTTCGGGCTGGCTACGGCTATCGCTTGTTTTGTATTATTATCCCTATACCTTGAAAATGAATGGACTTACGACCGGTGGTATAAAAATGTGACGGAGTTGTACCGTTTGCGTTTGGACTACGGCCAGAAAGGAGAGAAGCCGGTACAGACGGCCCTGACACCCAATATCCTGGCTACGGCCATTAAAGACCAGCCGGAGATAAAAAAGGTGGTGCGCGTGTACCACCGCGATGTCAGCATCCGGTACGAAGACAAGAGCTGGAATGAAAAGCGGTTCCTTTATGCCGACGCCCCGTTCTTTCAGCTGTTTTCTTTCCCGCTGAAATCCGGTAACGCAGCGACCGTGCTGAGCGGACCCGATATGGTGGTGATATCAGCGTCTATGGCGAAAAAGTATTTCGGAGACACCGACCCGGTGGGTAAAACGCTGCTGATCAATGGTAAGCGCTCTTACCAGGTGACTGGCGTTGCAGCGGACGCCCCTTCCAATACACATCTCAAGTTCGACTTTGTGGCCAGCTACAGCACGTTACAACTGAAGGAGTATTGGGGTTCGGCTAATTACTACACCTATGTACAGGTACAGCATCCGGCGCAACTGGCAACGCTTCAGGCGAGCCTCACCGCGCTGGCCCGGCAGCAGCTCAGCGACGAAGAGCGTAACAGCGGCGCCTCGCTGAATTTTGTACCCGAGCGTATGGCAGATATCCATCTGCACTCTGTTGCGGCGGATGTCACCGAAGAAAAAGGGGATATGCGCTACAATTATATTTTCGCGCTGATAGGAGGCATGTTGCTGATCATTGCCTGCGTTAACTTCATGAACCTGGCCACGGCGCGGTCTACCGAGCGAAGCAGGGAAGTCGGGGTGCGTAAGGCGTTGGGCGCCCAGCGGGGACAGCTCTTCTGGCAGTTTATGATGGAGTCGGCACTGTTGACCGGCATTGCGTTGGGCATCGGGCTGCTGCTGGCGAAACTGCTGCTGCCTGCTTTCAACCAGCTGGCGGATGTGCAGTTACAGATGGGCGGCACCGGTGGCTACCGGATCTACCTGGTATTAGTGATCATTTTTGTCCTTGTCTCCTTTGTTACGGGAATTTATCCTGCACTGTTCCTGTCCGGGTTCAGACCGGTACAGGTGTTGAAAGGATCACAGACCGCCACGCCACAGGGTCGTGGCATCCGTCAGTCATTGGTGGTATTCCAGTTTGCGGCGTCTATCTTCTTCATTATCTGCACCCTTGTGGTGCAGCAGCAGATGCAATATATACAGCATAAGAAACTGGGCCTTGACCGCTCAGAGGTACTGGCGCTCAACGGCTTCAAAGGCGATGCGCAGGCGCTGGAATCCTTTAAGGGACGGCTATTGCAGCTCTCCGGGGTGACGCACGTTACTGCTTCTGCCGAATCGCCGGTAGATATTCAGGGTGGTTACAGCATAGATCATATAGAAGGCAGGGCGGCGTCTTATACCCTGAACATCAACGCGCTGCCAATAGAAAAAGATTACCTGAAAACACTGGGCATCGCCCTGTTGACCGGAGAAGACCTGACCAACGCAGATATTGCAGATATCCTGAAGGAGCCATCCGAAGCGCGGGCATATCACTTTTTCCTGAACGAGACAGCGGTCAAAAAGCTGGGCTGGACGCCGGAAACTGCCGTGGGCAAGCGGATGATGCTCAACGGCCGCCAGGGCACCATAAAAGGGGTAATGAAAGACTTTCACTTTGCTTCCATGAAAAGCAAAATTGAGCCTATCGTGGTATTCCCGGAATACGACTGGTTCCACCAGATCTATGTAAAAACAGGCGGAAGCGATAAACAACGGGTGATCGCCGCCATAGGCGCGCTTTGGAAAGAAGTGCAGCCGGCAACACCATATGATTATCATTTCCTGGACGATGACTTCAACCGGATGTATAAATCAGAATACCGCGTAGGTGCTGTACTGGGTGTTTTTGCCACGCTGGTAATGGTAGTTTCCTGCCTGGGCTTACTGGGACTGGCGGCGCTGACAACGCAGCAACGGACACGGGAAATCGGTATCCGTAAAGTGCTGGGCGCCTCTGTGACCAATGTGGTGGCCATGTTGTCGAAAGATTTTATCAGGCTGGTGCTGCTGGCGTTGGCACTGGCCATGCCTGTGGCCTGGTATGTGGGCCACAACTGGCTGGATGCTTTTGCTTACCATGCTTCCCTGAGCGTATGGCTCTTCGTGGCGGCCGGCGCGCTGGCCATCGTAGTGGCCCTGCTGACGGTTAGCCTGCAGTCTGTGAAAACAGCCACCATGAATCCCGTAAAAAGCCTGAGAGCAGAATAAAAAAGAGAACGATGTTTAGAAACTATTTCCTTGTAGCAGTCAGAAATATATGGCGTAATAAAGTCTTCTCCCTGTTGAATATCCTGGGGCTGGTGACGGGTATCAGCGCCGCACTGGTCGTGTATCTCGTGGTGTTTTACGAAGCAGGGTTCAACAAAGCGGTTGCCGACAGGGACCGTATTTTCCGGGTGGTGTCCACGATCAGCTTTTCGGGAGACAGTATAAAGAATAACGGTGTACCCGTTCCCGTTATAACGGTAGCGAAGGAGAATGTGCCGCAGGTAGAAAACGCAGTGCAGTTTTTTATCAATAATACGACTGCCCGTATCACCGCGGAAGGCAAAGACTTTAAAAACAAAGAGGACATCATTTTTGCAGACAAGGGATATATGGACATGCTGGGATACGAGTGGCTGGGCGGAGATGCCGCCACCGCCTTGTCACAGCCGCTGTCGGTGGTGCTGACGCAGGAGCGCGCCCGTATTTATTTCCCCAACACGCCGGTGGCGCAGGTACTGGGAAAGCAAGTCCTTTATGATGACAGCATCAGGGTTACCGTAACCGGTGTTGTGAAAGACCTGAGCTACGATACAGATTTCTGGTTCAAAGAAATGATCTCGTTGTCTACGCTGCAAACCAATGCTACGTTAACGGAAGTTTACCTGGGCGACAACTGGCAGAGCATCAGCTCTTCCACCCAGCTGCTGGTCAAGCTCCGCCCCGCTGCCCGGCCGCAGGATGCGATCGCCATACTGGATAAGTATATATCGAAACATGACACCAAAGATTTTAAGACAGTACTGTCGCTGCATCCGCTGAGCGATCTGCATTTTGACACAGGCTTTGAAGCTTACCGCCGCACCGCGAGCAAAAAGCAGCTGAATATTCTTTCCATGATAGCCGTGGCTTTGCTGGGGCTGGCGGTTATCAATTTTGTGAACCTGACAACGGCGCAGGCTTCCCGCAGAGCGAAGGAAACAGGCATCCGGAAAGCGATTGGTGGTACTACCGGGCAGCTGATCAAACAGTTCCTCGGGGAAACGATGATTCTCACTTTGCTGGCGGCTGTGCTGGCGCTGTTACTGGCTCCTCTGCTGATCCTCAGTTTTCATGCTTTCCTGCCGGACGACCTGCCTGTAACGCAATTATATACGGTACCGGTGTTGTCGTTTTTATTCCTGCTGGCGGTATTGGTGGCATTGATCGCCGGTATCTATCCGGCTTATGTGCTGGCGCGGTTCCAGCCGGTAGCGGTGCTCAAGTCCAATACAGGACATCGCGGCGGAAAGGTATGGGTGCGTCAGACGCTGACGGCAGTACAGTTCACCGTAGCGCAGTTTTTTGTCATCGCCACGCTGATTGTCAGCAAACAAATCAGTTTTTCCCTGAATAAAGACCTGGGCTTCCGCAAGAATGCCATCCTTACTGTTAACACGCCGCGGCGAGACCCCGATCAGGCCAAACGCAGGCAGCTGGAAGCGCGCGTGGCCGCCCTGCCGGAAGTAGACATGGTCAGCCTGTCAGCCAACACGCCGGTTATCAGCGGTACGGAGTCCACTATTTTAAAGTATAACAATGGCCGCCAGGAGGTAGATAAAACAGTAGAAGTGCGTTATGGCGACAGTAACTATGTTCCGCTGTACCAGCTTCGTTTGCTGGCCGGCAGGAACATTACCACCACCGATTCTGTGCGGGAGTGGTTGCTGAATGAGAAAGCGCTGGCAGCTTTTGGCTTTAAAAGGCCGCAGGATGCCGTTGGACAGGTGATAGAAGGACATCCGGTGGTAGGAGTGGTGGCCAACTTCAGTGCGGCCAGCGTGCGCAGTGAGATCCCCGCTATGGCCATTGGCAGCGATGCGCTGAGGAGGCACCGGGTACTGCATGTACGGCTGCGTAATGCCGGAGAGGGAGGCGTAGTCTGGAAAAACGCCATCGCCGGTATGGAGAAAGCCTGGAAGGACATCTATCCGCGGGAGGAGTTCAGCTATGAATTCCTGGATAAAACCGTGGCCAATATGTACCGGCAGGAGCAGCGGATGGGCAACCTGCTGAACTGGTGTGCCGGTCTGGCTATTTTTATCAGTATCCTCGGGTTGTTAGGCCTGGTTATTTTTACCACCGACCAGCGTACCAAAGAAATAGGTATCCGCAAGGTGCTGGGCGCCACCGTATGGCAGGTAGTCCGTATGCTGACGACCGACTTTATGAAGCCGGTACTGGTAGCCTTCCTGCTGGCGATCCCCTTGTCGTGGTGGATAATGAGCCAATGGCTGCAATCTTTTGTTTACCGCACCGGCCTTACCTGGTGGGTGTTTGCCGCCGGCGGCGTGATCATGGCCCTGATGGCCCTGGGCGCCATGAGCCTGAAGACAGTGCGGGCAGCCCTTAGTAATCCGGTCAATACTTTAAAAACTGAATAAAAAGATCCGGTGAAATGAACTTATATTGCTTCACCGGAAAATTGTAAGCAAGTCCAAATTCAAAAAAAATTATCATGATAGAACTGCAGAAAATATCCAAGCATTACCCGGTAGGATTTGGTAAAAACGAGATCCTGAAAGACGTGGACCTGACGATCAGGGAGGGCGAATTTGTGTCCATTATGGGACCTTCCGGATCCGGTAAGTCAACCTTGCTGCATATTCTGGGACTGCTGGAGGAACCTTCTGCCGGGCAATATCTCTTTCAGGGAGAGCGGGTAGATAAAATGAATGAGAAAAAACGGACGCAGTTGCACCGTGGTGCTATTGGTTTTGTGTTCCAGGCTTATCACCTGATCGATGAGCTGACCGTCTATGAAAACATCGAGACGCCGCTTTTATATAAAAACCTTTCCGGGTCTGAAAGAAAGAGCAAGGTGGCAGATGTGTTGGACCGGTTTAATATGGTGGCTAAAAAAGATCTTTTCCCCAACCAGCTCTCCGGCGGCCAGCAACAGTTGGTGGGCATTGCCCGCGCCATCGTGGCCGAACCGAGGGTGATACTGGCGGACGAACCCACCGGTAACCTGCATTCGGACCAGGCGAAGGTGATCATGGAACTTTTTAAACAACTCAATGACCAGGATAAAATAACCATTGTACAGGTGACCCACTCTGACCTGAATGCTACCTATGGCAACCGGATTATCCAGATCCGGGACGGGCATATACAGGGGTAACGACAGATGGTGCTCTTAATCAGTATTAATCTCCAAAAAAAAGATTATGTTGTATACGCATGGCGTTGGGTATGACACCATACCTAACAAAATTTTGCCTTCTATCAAGAAGCGAGGAAAACTATCCTTACATTTATTATATTTTTGGCCTGTTATGAGAATATCCCAAATCGCAGGATTTTTCCTGTTCTTCTGCTTCTTTGCTAATATAACCCCGGCTGTAGCGCAGGATACGTGGAGTTTGAAACGCTGTGTGGACTATGCAATGGAACACAGCATCACTGTAAGACAACAGGAGGTGCAAAAACGGCTCGCAGACCTTACCCTGCAACAAAGCCGTCTCAGTATGATACCCGGCTTCTCCGGTAACGTTAATGCCTCGTATTCTGATGGTAGGATCAACAGTATCCAGGATAACCAATATATTAATCAGTCCGTCTTCAACGCCAACGGTCAATTGACCATGGGCGGAGATCTTTTTAACTGGTTTTCCAAGCAAAATACGATTGCGGCTAACAGGCTGGATGCGGAATCTAACAGTTTCCTGCTGCAAAAAGCCCGTAATGACCTCGCTTTTAATGTTGCAACAGCTTTTTTGCAAATTCTGTTGAAAAATGAACAGGTAAAAGTGAACGAAGTACAGGTAAAGCAGACCCTGTCTAATCTTGACAATACTAAGAAACTGGTAATTGCAGGCTCTGTTCCGGAAAGTAACCAGGCAGATCTGGAAGCGCAACTGGCGCAGGACAGTACCAACCTGGTGACAGCCAAGAATGACGTAATTTTGGCTATCTTACAGATGAAGGCTTATCTGAACCTCGGTTTTGAAATCCCCTTTGTACCAGAGATCCCGGAGAACATCGCCACGCTGTCGATGACCCCCCTGGGTGAAATGGACCCGGAAATGGTGTATAGCGCAGCATTGACCAGCTACCCACTGGTGAAATCCGATGAACTGAGAATAAAAAGCGCGGACAGGGCGTTAAGAGCTGCAAAAGGACAATTGTACCCAACGCTGACAATAGGAGGAGGGTTAAGTACTGGTTATGCCAATAACTATTACGAAGATCCACTGACACAGACCAAGTTGATACCCTTCAGTAAGCAGATCGAGAATACGTTCAATAAAAATATCGGACTTGGGTTAAAGATCCCGATTTTTAGCGGCTGGCAGCAGAGGACGGCCGTCGCTAAAGCAAGGGTAAATGTTTACAACTTAGAACTGAGCCGCGACCTTGATAATCAGAAACTGCGGCAGGACATTTATACCGCCCATGCCAACGCGGTGGCCGCCCTGCAGAAATTCAACGCTTCCTCTACCGGCGTAATGGCCGCCCAGAAAGCGTATGACTTCGCCACCAAACGCTTTAACCTTGGATTAATGAACACCATTGATTATATCACAACGCAAACCAGATTGTTCAAAGCCCAGATTGATAAAGTCTCGGCGCAGTACGACTACATTTTTAAAATGAAATTGCTGGAGTTCTACCGGGACCAGAGAATATCCCTGTAGAAGGCCGGGAAATAAATTGCTTTATGAAGAATAAAAAGACCCTCATTTGGCTCACGGGCTTAGGTTTACTTGTTATTTTGCTCATTGTTTTAAAGGCGTCAGGCGTTATCGGTAAAGAAGAAGCACTGAATGTAGCGGCTGATAAAGCGGAAAAAAAGAACATCATTGAGGTGGTAACCGCCAGTGGCAAAATTTATCCCGAAATAGAAGTAAAAGTAAGCTCCGACGTATCGGGCGAAATTACAGAGCTGACAGTACTTGAAGGAGATACTGTAGCAAGAGGCCAGGTACTGGCCCGTATTTACGGAGATATTTACGGTTCTATGGTGGACAAAGCCATGGCTTCCGTTAGTCAGTCGCAGGCGCAGCTGGCCAACACCGCTGCTGCTTTAAATTCCTACAAAGCCCGCCTTGACCAGAATAAGGCCGCTTATCTTCGTAATAAAGAACTGCTTTCCCAGAAAGTGATCTCCCGCTCAGAGTTTGAAACCAGCGAAGCTACTTTCCTTGCTTCACAGGCGGATTACAACGCGGCGGTGCAACAGATCAACAGCAGCAAGTTTGGCGTGCAGAGTGCGCAGGCCAATCTGAAAGAAGCCAATAAAAACCTCGGTCGTACCACCATCGTAGCACCCATGAACGGTATCGTTTCCCTGCTCAATGTAAAGAAAGGGGAACGCGTGGTAGGTACCGCCCAGATGACCGGTACCGAAATGCTGCGTATCGCTGATCTGAGCCGTATGGAAGTACAGGTGGACGTTGGAGAGAACGACGTTCCTAAAGTAAAATATGGTGATACCGCTATCATTGAGGTAGACGCCTACAACAACCGTCGTTTTAAAGGGGTGGTGACCCAGATCGCCAGCTCCAGCAAAGGCGCGGCAACAGCTACCACTACCACTGCCTCTTCAGCGGAACAGGTGACCAGCTATATTGTGCATATCCGCATCCTGCCGGAATCCTATGCCGATCTGATCAATCCTGCCCGGCACAAAGCATTTCCTTTCCGCCCCGGTATGAGCGCCAGCGTGGATATACAGACCCGCCATGAAAACAATGTGCTGGCTATACCCATCAACGCTGTTACTACCCGCGATGCGGACTCCACTAAGAAAGAAGAGAAAAAACCGGATAACGAAAATACCAATAAGAACACTGCAGAGCTGAACGAAGTAGTGTTTGTATTGCAGAAAGACAACACCGTGAAAATGGTGCCTGTGAAAACCGGTGTACAGGACGACGCCAATATCCAGGTCCTATCCGGCTTACAGGAAGGAGACCAGGTGATCAGCGCACCTTACAGCGCCGTGTCCCGCACCCTGAATAACGGTAAAAAGGTAAAGGTGGTGCCGAAAGACAAACTTTTTGAAGGGCAGAACAAGTAGGCACGTAAAGACATAAAAGTTAGCAAAGAACGCAAAGGTTTTGCTGACCATGTAAGAAAGCAAAGGAGCGAAGATCATGATCTTCGCTCCTTTGCTTTCTTACTAAATAAGGGCTGCTTTGCGCCTTTGCGTGCCGGATTTCCTATCTTGCGTAAAATTAGCATTGTGAGCAAGGAGAATCGCATTGGTATTATCGGCAGTGGCAGTTGGGCCACTGCATTGGCCAAGATACTGACAGACAATGGACAGCATATCCACTGGTGGATCCGCAATGAAGATACCATCCGGCATATGCAGCAACGTCATCATAACAAACATTACCTGACTTCCGTGTATTTTGATACCAGCCTGTTGTCACTCAGCAGCGATGTGCGTGCTGTGGTAGCGGCTTGTGATGAGCTGGTGCTGGCGGTCCCTTCGGCGTTCCTGACACACGTGCTGGAGCAGCTGCCTGCTTCGGCGCTGGAAGGCAAGAAGGTGATTTCAGCCATTAAAGGATTGGTGCCAGGCAATAACCAGCTGATCAACGAGTACCTGGAAGAACGTTTCCAGCTGCCGTCAGCGCATTATTTCACGATTACCGGTCCTTGCCATGCAGAGGAAGTAGCCAATGAAAAGCTGTCCTACCTTACTTTTTCCGGCGTACACCAGGAGGCTGCGCAGGCTATTGCTGATAAGTTTACCGGCAGCTATTTACAGACAATCGTTAATACAGATATGATTGGCGTGCAGCTGGCGGCGGTGATGAAAAATATCTATGCGCTGGGAGCGGGGATTGCACACGGACTGGAATATGGCGATAATTTTCTGAGTGTGTATATCACCAACTGCTTCCGGGAGATGCAGGCTTTCCTGGAGCAATATGAGGCACAGAAAGCGGAGCAGCGGGGCAGCGAACCCATGGTGCATAACTACAGCGCCAGCGCTTACCTGGGCGACCTGCTGGTGACCTGTTATTCCCTGCACAGCAGGAACCGGACTTTCGGAAACATGATCGGGAAAGGCTACTCTGTTAAAGCAGCGCAGCTGGAGCTGAATATGATTGCAGAAGGGTATTATGCCAGCAAATGCATGTATGAGATGAACAAGGAAATAGGAGCCGTAATGCCTGTTGCCCAGGCGGTGTATGCAGTATTATGGCAGCAGGTGCATCCGTCTGAAGCTTTCCTCTCACTGGAGAAAGGATTTATCTGACACGAGGACTGACGACTAGTAGTCGTCGTAGTCCTCATAATTATCTTCCCCTACTTTTACAATGGCTTTTACTTTGGGAAAATACTGTTTGATAAGGGCAGCTATTTTCTCAAAGAGATAGTCATCTAATTTTGGTCCTTCATAATATTCCACTTCATTGGTCTCGTCAGAAATGATGTATTCTGTAACTGTCTGATCTACAATTGCCAGGAATCTTCTTTCTTTGGCTACTTTCCGGATGTTGATTTTAGTGGGGACGCCATCCACGTTGAGGGTACATGCAATATGTCGCATAAGCGCGGTAAGGTTTTTATAATGAATAGATAGATTTTGATCCAAGTAAATCGCCGATAGAATAAAAATGTCTAAAAAAGGAGTGTGTTAATCTTTGGTTAATTGGGTCCGATATGGTTATGAGTTTAAAAATAAGCAAGTTTGGACAATTAACAAAATTGTATACTTTTTTTATTTTTTTAGCAATATTTTTATTGATGTTATTCATTGCCAAAATATTTTTAACCCCTATACAGGTCCGACAGGCGGTTGTGGCCGGAGAATGACTGCTATAAAAGCGTTATACCCATATATCCTACCTGTTTTCTCTTCGAACTTTCCCTCCGGATATTGTTGTGATATGTGCCTTCAGTGAACCCCTGATAACCTTTATTACATTGATATGCCCACTGCAAACATTATCTTTTGCCTACCTGGTCATGCTGAAGTAAACAAATATTTTACAATTATAACAATAAATGAGTATGTCAAATGTTAATGACTTCTAAACGCCGGGTATAAATGGTTTCCCCACCCGGGAAAAAAGGGGATAAACATATGGGGAATATATTCCACAGTTTTTGTTTGATGAATCCGGTAAAACGCAGCAGTCAGGCGTTGGATTGATATTTGAAAAGCTAGATCCCGGACTACCCAATGGGTCCGTTGTGAATGAAAGCCTAAAATTTTTGACCAATGACTAAAAACTTGCTTTTTGTATCATCATTTCCGCCCCGTGAGTGCGGCATCGCTACATTTGCGCAAGACCTGATCAACGCGCTGGACAAAAGTTTCGCCGGGAAACTGAATATTGAAATCTGTGCACTGGAAGAGTCGGGAAAACCATGGGGGAACAAACAAGCCCCGGTCACGTATACCGTTAATCCTTTCGACATTGACAGCTGTATCGCCTTTGCGCAGCAGGTCAATGAAAACAGTAAAATAGACCTGCTCTGCTTTGAGCATGAATTCGGCCTGTACGGCGGCGAATACGGGCATAACCTGCTCGCCATGCTGTCGCTGCTGGACAAACCTTTTATCGTCCGTTTTCATACCGTACTGCCTTTCCCCGACCAGAAATGCCTGAAGGTAGTCAGCCTGATCGGTGCCCTTGCTACCAAAGTAACCGCCATGACCCGATCCTCGGTGGATCTGCTGCGCGATGTATACCAGGTGCCGGCAGATAAAATCGTTCATATTCCACATGGCACCCACGCCCACATCATCGACGACGTGAATGCCATCAAAAAACAATACGACCTGGAAGATAAGCTGGTACTCAGCACTTTCGGTCTCCTGAGTGAAAATAAAGGACTGGAAACAGGTATCAGGGCCATGAAAGAGATCGTCAAAACATATCCCAATGCCATCTACCTTATTTTGGGTAAAACCCATCCCGTCATCGTGGCCCGCGAAGGAGAGCGCTACCGCGAACGACTGGAAGAAATGGTAAAAGAACATCAGCTGGAAAACAATGTGCGGTTTGTCAATACCTACCTCTCTCTTGATACCTTACTGGATTATTTGTCACTGACGGATATTTACCTTTTCACCTCTAAAGATCCCCATCAGGCTGTCAGCGGAACGTTTGTGTACGCGATGAGCGCAGGCTGCGCCGTCATTTCCACCGCCTTTGTACAGGCAAAGGAAATGCTGGACGAAAGTTGTGGCTGCCTGATCGATTTCAACAACGCGGAACAGCTGGCCCACGCTGCCATGACGCTGCTGGGCGATCCTGAGCTGCGGCGTACCATGAGCCGCAACGCCATCGAAAAAACACGCAGCTCCATCTGGGACAATGTGGCCATCGCACATATGGCCATGTTCAGCGAAGTGCTTGATGACAGCAAAGTGACCATGCCCAATCTGCCGGCGCCCTACCTGGACCACGTAGACCGTCTCACCGACGAAAGGGGCATGCTGCAGTTTGCCCGCCACGACGTGCCGGACCCGGTGCACGGTTACACTCTGGATGACAACGCCCGGGCACTCATTGCGCTCTGCATGTACATCACCACCATCAAACCCAGTACCTTCGCCGATTCCCTGATCCGTAAGTATATTCGTTTTATCGCCTCCTGCCGTAAACCTTCCGGCCGGTTCCTCAACTATGTGGACAAAGAAGGGAACTTCACCGGCCAGAACGAGGAAGTGAACCTGGAAGATGCCAACGGCCGCGCGGTATGGGCGCTGGGATACGCCCTTTCCTGCCACCGGGTCCTGTCTTTCGATATGACACAGGAGCTGCTCTCTCTCTTCAGGCCCTGCCTGCGGTGGATAGACCATCTCTTTTCCCCGAGGGCCATCGCTTTCGCCATTAAAGGACTGTTTTATTTCCAGCAATACCGGAAAACCGAACAGGTCGCCGAACTGCTCAATAAATTGGCCTCGAGATTGCAGGGATTATATACAGCGGAGGCAGATGACGACTGGAAATGGTTTGAATCGAGCCTGACCTACGGTAATGCTGTGCTCCCCGAAGCCATGATGCTGGCTTACCAGGTGACCGGAGTGCCCGCTTACCGTAAAACCGCGGAAGAAAGCCTGGCGTTTCTCTGTGGCAAAACGTTTACCGATAGCTATATGAAAGTCATTAGCAATAAAACATGGTACCATAAAAATATGCCCCCCGCCAATGAAGCAGGTGGTGAACAATCTATCGAAGTGGCATATACCATGTTGGCTTTGGACACTTTTTATAACACCACTAAAAACCATTTGTACCTGGAAAAAATGCGCGTCGCCTTCAGTTGGTACCTGGGGAATAACCATCTCAAACAATTGGTCTATAACCCCCTTACCTACGGATGCTATGATGGACTGGAACGTAACAATGTTAACCAGAACCAGGGCGCCGAATCTACGGTGTGCTACCTGATTGCCCGTCTTTTGATGGAACAATGGAACAAACACAAATATGTTACAACCAAAAAAGACAGCCGAGAACCGGTCCGGATCGGGTTCAACGGATGAAATAAAAAACGGACCAAGTATCCTTATTATCGATGATGAACCGGACATTTGTCGATTGTTGCAGTTAACGCTTGTCAGGCTTGGCTATCAGGTTAAATACGTCCATGCGTTGAAGGAAGGGCTGCTACACCTGCGTCTCCAGCAGCCGGACCTCCTGTTCCTGGATATTCATCTTCCGGACGGGTCGGGACTGGAAGCATTGCCGGACATCAGAAAAGAATGCCCGACCTTACCAGTGATAACCATTAGCGCCTATGACAACGGGATGGAGAAACAAAAAGCGCTGAGTGCGGGAGCTACTTTCTTTCTGCCCAAGCCTTTCAGCGTAAAACATGTAGATGAACTGATAGGCAGCATCAGGCACTAACCGCCACGAGCCGGGATTTATTTAGTAATTTTAAGTAAGCTGTTGACAAATACCACATATTAGAGAAGTATGAAAAATATCCTGATTATAGATGACGAAATTAATATCTGTACGCTCCTCAGCAAATTTCTGAGCAAACACGGGTTCAATGTAGAAACTACGATGACGGGCGCCGCTGCGCTCAAAATGATGAAGGAAAAAACATTCGACCTCGTATTGTGCGATTACAGGCTGAAAGATACTGATGGTGCGCAATTGCTGCAGGACATCCATCAGATCCATCCGCAGACGATCGTCATTATTATCACCGGCTATACGGACGTCCGCGTAGCGGTGGAAATGGTGAAAAACGGCGCGTACGACTACCTGTCGAAGCCGTTGTATCCCGATGAAATACTGAACCTGGTGCACAAAGCTTTTGCACATAAAGAATCCGAACAGGAACGCCTGGCCGTGCAGCCGGTAGATGCCGGCAGCGCCCCGGAAGCGCGCGAAACGCTGCTGTCCCGCAACCAGAGCGAGAAAAACGATAAATATGTATATGGTGAAAGTGAAGGCGCCCGTGAGCTGATCCGCCAGATAAAACTGGTGGCGCCCACAGATTACAGCGTGATCATCTTTGGCGAAACCGGTACCGGTAAAGAATCGGTGGCGCACCTGATACACCATCATAGTAAACGTTCTTCACAACCTTTTGTGGCGCTGGATTGTGGCAGTCTCTCCAAAGAACTGGCTGCCAGTGAACTGTTTGGTCATGAAAAAGGAGCCTTTACCGGCGCCATCGGCACCAAAATAGGAGCCTTCGAACAGGCACAGGGAGGCACGCTTTTCCTTGATGAAATTTCAAATCTCTCTTACGATATCCAGGTGGCCATGCTTCGCGTGTTACAGGAAAAAGTGATCCGCCGCGTGGGCAGCCTTAAGGAAATACCGGTAGACGTGCGCATCATCGTGGCGTCCAACGAAAAACTGTCTGAGTCGGTGCAACGTGGAAAATTCCGGGAAGACCTCTTTCACCGCTTCAATGAATTTACTATCTACATCCCGCCGCTGCGTGAACGCCGGGAAGACCTGCCACTGTTTGTGGCTGCCTTTGTGGAACAGGTGGAACGGGAACTGGAGAAATCCTGTGGCAAAATATCACCGGAAGTATGGAAATGTTTTCAGCAATATAGCTGGCCCGGCAACATCCGTGAACTCAAAAATATTATTCGCCGCGCCTGCCTGCTGACACCGGAAATGCAGGAAATCAATATGGCAGCATTGCCGCTGGAGATGAAAGAGTCGTTCGCCCAGCCACAGGAAGAAATGCAGGTAACCGGCGAACTGGCCATCATGGCTAATGACAACGACCTGAAAACAGTAGCGCTACAAGCCGAGTACAACAAAATCATCAACGTACTCAAAGAAGTAAAATACAATAAAACCAAAGCAGCACAGCTGTTAAACATTGACCGAAAAACCCTCTATAATAAATTACGGTTGTTGAATATCAACTACTAAAAAGATGGAGATGCAGGCAGGCTTTTTGCCTGCATCTCTTTATAACAAATGAGGCAGCGATGAAACCACTATCCGAAAACCAGTCCGGTACCCGATTCTTCGAAACCATGGCCGCCAAAGTAATCGCCGCTACCGGCAGTCCCTGGGCCTTCTTCCTGGCACTTGGCGTTATTATCCTCTGGGGCGTGACCGGCCCGTTATTCCACTACTCCGATACCTGGCAGCTGGTGATTAATACCGGTACTACCATCATCACTTTCCTGATGGTTTTCATCATCCAGAAATCGCAGAACAAAGACTCCAAATCCATCCAGCTGAAACTGAATGAACTGATAGCCGCACACAAGATGGCCAGCAACCGGCTGATTGATGTGGAAAATCTTTCTGAAGAAGAACTGGACATCCTGCACAAGTACTATCACGTGATGGCAGAAGAAACTGCCAAAAAAATCAGGATGAACGAATCGCATTCTGTGGAAGAAGCGATTGACGGGGCTCTCAGCAAACATGAAGAGCAACTGCGCAGACGTAAGAAATTTCCTGAAGGCAGCGGAGAAGAAGAAGATTAAACCGCCGGCAATGTGATGGTAAACGTGGTTCCCTTCCCTTGTTCACTATCTACGTGAATGGTTCCTTTATGATTTAGCAAAATGTTTTGTGTGCTGGTCAGACCAAGACCGGTCCCTTTGGCTTTGTTGGTATAAAACGGGTCAAACAGCCGGGAGATTTTCTCTTCCGGGATACCGATGCCGTTGTCGGAGATCTGTACCTGCGCTTTGTCCTGGTTGCGGCGGGTGGTAACGGTGAGAATACCCTTGCCCGGCGCCATGGCCTCAATGGCATTGATGATGATGTTCAGAAAAGCAATCACCACTTTTTCATCATCGGCATTTACTTTTATGTCAGGCGTCACCAGCTGTTTGTTGAGCTGCATTTCATGCAACTGCATACGGTCCTGCGCCAGCCGGAGTGCATTTTCAATCAGCTGGTTGATGCCGTGTTCTGCAGTGTGCAGCTCTATCATACGGGTGCTGTCCAGCAGCTCGGTGATCAACTGGTTAATACGGGTGCAGTTCCGCTCAATAATATCGGTGTACAATGCGGAGTCGTCATGGGCCACTACTTCATCTTCTTCTTTGAACTGGCTGACAGCCAGCAGGATATTTGTCAGCGGGTTCCTGACCTCATGGGCGATGACCCGGGCGATACGGCCGGTGATCACAAATTTTTCCTGGTGCTGTTTCTCCTGCTCTTCCCTTTTTTTCTCCGTGATGTCCTGTATCACACACAGGAAGATCTGCTCCGCCTCATCCAGCATTACCGCATTAATGAGCACAAATAATTTTTTGTTATCGCGTGTTTTGAACTCATATTCCTGTGTACCCGCCACGCCGTCGTTGCAGATGTTTTCCAGGAACTGCTCGCTTTGCTCGGGGAACGTAAAGAGGTCGCGCAGGTGCAGCCGGAGAATATCTTCTTTGGCGTATTGCAGCCGCCGAAGGGCGGCCGGATTGGCATCGATGATGTTTTTATCGCAGTCGGCCAGGATGATCAGGTCGTGAGCTTTTTCGAAGATGCCGAAGTACTTCCTTTCGCTTTCCTCGATGGTGCGGAGGTGCTTATATTCGTCGAGTGCATAGCGGATAGAGCGCTCCAGCAGGTCGGCGGTGATTTCGCCTTTCACGAGATAGTCATAGGCGCCGGCTTTCATGGCCTCCTGGTCAATGGCATAGTCACCTTTACCCGTCAGCATAATAACGGGCATACTGTATTGCATTTCCTGGAAGTGATGGAGGATGTCCAGGCCGGTGTGTGGTCCAAGCCGGTAATCTACCAGGAAGATGTCGTGGGCTTTCCGTTCAATGGCTTCAACGCCTTTCTGGTAGGTAGAAGCCCATTCCAGGGTATATTGACCGGGAGAAATATCACGCAATAGTTCCGTTACCAGGAAAAAATCATCTTCATCGTCATCAATCATCAGTATCTGTATCGGGCGCTCGCTCATCTGGATAAGTTAAAGAGTGGCAAAAGTTATCTGAACTTTTGCCCCGCAAGAAAAGTGCTAATCTTTTAGGAAAGCGTATCAACCCTCATTTTTGTTGCTTTGCAGAAGGGGTAAAACAATGACAAAAGTGGCGCCCTGTCCGGGTTCGCCCTCTGCGGAGATGAAACCGTTGTGGCTGTCAACTATTTTTTTGCAGATGGCCAGCCCGATGCCGGTACCGGTGTACTCGCTGATGCCGTGCAGGCGCTGGAAGATGAGGAAGATGCGCTCTGCGAAGGCCGGGTCGAAGCCGATGCCATTGTCTGCGATGCTGATGCGGCAGAATTGGGTGTTCCACCGGTTCTCTTTCACCAGCCCCAGTTCTTTGCCTGTCAGTACCTGTTGCCGGATGGTGATCACGAGTGGCCTGTCGGGACTGGCGAACTTAATGGCATTGGCCAGTATGTTCTGGAATAGCTGGTGGAAAGAGGTATCGCTGCCTTCTATTTCCGGCAGGCTATCGTAAGTGACGGCCACTTTTTTTTCTTCGAGGGTTACCTCCAGGTCGGTGAGCACTTCCTGTAAAAGCACATTCATATCTACCCGGGTAATGCTTTCCGGGGTGATACGCCCTGCCCGGGAGAACACCAGCAGGTCGTTGATCAGTACCCGCATACGGGCCACCGCGGATACCATGCGGTCTATCAGCTGGATGGCATCGGGGGGCAGATGCTCCTGGTACTTCATCTGCAGCCGGTCGCTGAAGGTGGATATTTTACGCAGGGGCTCCTGCAGGTCGTGCGAGGCCACGTAAGCAAACTGTTCCAGTTCCTGGTTGGTTTTATTAAGCAGGGAGATGTTCTGCTGCAGATCGCGCTGGTAGGATTTCATTTTGCTCTCGATATGAAGCTGCAGGCGGAATTCGCGGGTCAGCGTCACATAGGAATAAATACCGATCAGGATGGCCACGATCGAGGAGATAAAGATCACCGGCACCCACAGCACGGAGAAGAAATGAAACAGTTTGGACTTCTCATGCACCTGGCTTTCCTCAATGCGGATCATGTCCTGCACCTTTCTGTCCAGCCGGTCCGCCGCCTTTTCCCCTTCTTTGACAGACGTCTCCTGCCGCGCCACAGTCACCGTCTGGCTACCGGACATCAGCTGTTCGTATTTGATGGTCAGCAGCTGCCGCAGGGTGTCCAGGTGCTTTTGCTGTTGCGGACTTTCCGCGGTGATTTTGCGGAGGAACAGGTATTCTTTTTCTATACGCGTGCTCCTTTCCTGCATCGTGGGGTTCAGGAAGGAGCTGTCTTTGGTGAGATTATAGCCCCGTATGGCAGCCTCTGCCTCTTTCAGCTGCCGGGTGATCACCTCCAGCCGTTTGGATACTTCGATGGCGTGATTCAGCCGGCCGGCGTTGTCCAGCAGGTTCTTGGCCACGAGGTAGGAAAAGATGGATGCAGCGATAATAACCGTAAAGGCGATGAAAAATCCGATGCGTATTTTTTTATATACTGGAAAATGCATTTGGTCTCTTCAATAGTGGTTACTGTGTAAGCAATTTCAAGATACTATTTTATGCTTTAAAAACAGATGACCGGGTCGCGTATTTTTCTGAAGTCCTCTCTGCGCAACTATTTCCACAGTATGCTACTTATTTCTACGGCTCATGCGGAGTCATAAATACGCCGTGCGGCTGGCGTCGTTGATGGGTGTTGATGATGGCTGAATTCCTTTGCTGTATTGTGTTTGCAGTGAATGTAAATGTTCGTTGATGACCAACATTATGGCATTGGAATGAACTTTGATTTTTTTTTCAATAGTTATTTAACCCATAAAACTGTAAGCTATGAACCCGGAAAGACAAAAACAGCCAGACGAGGAACCTAAGCCGGATAAGGAACAACCGGGTAAGGAAAATCCGACGCCTGTGCAGCCGCCTCCCGACAAGCCTGAGCCCATCCCGGAAGAACTGCCCGAAAGGGAAGTACCCCGGCAACCGGCAGACCCTCAGGCTGATCAAGCCGATCAAGCGTTTCAAAGACACAAGCCCAATAATTAGCATTTCATCACACAACTAAACTTTTACGTTTATGCCTACGTCCAGAACAACAGCAAAAACAGCTTCCGCAAACAGAAAACCCGCCCGTAAATCCAATACAGCGGAGCAGATGAGTAATTCCAAATTCCATGAACTGTTCATGGAAGAACTGAAAGATATTTACTGGGCGGAGAAAGCCCTGGTAAAAGCCCTGCCCAAAATGCAGAAAGCGGCTACTTCCGAAGAGTTGAAGACCGCCATCAACGACCACCTGGAAGAAACGAAAACCCACGTTAGCCGGCTGGAAGAAATTTTTGAAATGATGGGTAAGAGAGCCGTGGGTAAAAAATGCGAAGCCATGGAAGGGCTCATCGCTGAAGCACAGCAGGGTGTTGAAGACACGGAAGAAGATTCCATGGTAAGAGATGCCTGCATCATCATTGCCGCCCAAAAAGTGGAACACTACGAAATTTCCGCTTATGGCAGCCTTCGTACACTGGCAAACGTCATGGGACATTCCGATGCAGTAGACCTGCTGGAACAAACCCTTGAAGAAGAAAAACACGCAGACAGCCTGCTCACAGAGATAGCTGAATCTACCGTTAACGAAGAAGCAGCTGCGGAATAAATACGCTTGTGTAAAAGATTGTTAGTTTGTTGAATAGAAAAACTGCAAGGGTCCCTGTTATTGCACAGGGGCCTTTTTAAATGAAGCTATTATGCAGAAATCCCATCCAAAGAAGGCCGTAAGACCGGCACAGCAACAGCCCCGTCAGCCAGGACTGGAGACGGCCATGGACCCTAAGCCCGTATTCGACCGGCAGCAGCCGTCCAAAGGCCGCCTGCAAGGGAAGGTTGCCGTCATCACCGGTGGCGACAGCGGCATCGGCAGGGCAGTGGCAGTCGCTTTCGCCCGCGAAGGGGCAGATGTGGCGATCGCTTTTTATGACGAAAAAGAAGATGCTGCCATCACCGCCGGGGAAGTGGAACGTTACGGCCGGAAGTGCCTCACCATCGCAGGGGATATCCGCCAGGAAAAACACTGCCAGGATATCATCAAAAAAGTCATCAAACAGTTTAAAACACTGGATATAGTGGTCAACAACGCGGCGGTGCAATACCCGCAGCAGGGACTGGAAGATATCACCGCGGAACAGCTGCAGAAGACTTTCGAAACAAATATCTACCCGCATTTCTACCTCACCCGCGCGGCATTGCCACACCTCAAAAAAGGGAGTTGTATCATCTGTACGACCTCTGTGACAGCTTACCGGGGCAGCAGCCACCTGATCGATTACAGCGCCACCAAAGGCGCTATTGTGAGTTTCGTCCGTTCTTTGTCGGCATCCCTGACAGAAAAAGGCATCCGGGTAAACGGTGTGGCACCGGGCCCCATCTGGACGCCGCTCATTCCGGCGACGTTCAAACCGGAAGAAGTGTCCAAATTCGGGTCGGACGTACCCCTGAAACGGGCCGGCCAGCCGGTGGAAGTGGCTCCCTGCTACGTTTTCCTGGCCTGTGAAGAATCATCTTACCTCACCGGGCAAATCCTGCACCCTAACGGAGGAGAAATTGTAAATGGATAATATCGCGATCATAACAGACCCCGTGGCAGTAGCCAGGGCAGTGAAATTACGCTACGTGAAGGCAGGCGCTCCGGGCTACTCCCGCGAACGCACGAAGAATGGCGATTTCATCTACAAAGATGAACATGGCGCCGTTATCACCGACGATACCGTACTGGAACGTATCCGTAAGCTGGTGCTGCCGCCGGCCTGGGAAAACGTGTGGATCTCCAAATGGGCCAACGGCCACCTGCAGGCCACCGGCACCGATGTGAAAGGAAGAAAGCAGTACCGCTACCATACCACGTGGTCGCAGGTACGCAATGAAACAAAATACGACCGCCTGCGGTATTTCGGCGGACTGCTGCCGGCCATACGGCGACAGATACAGCAGGACCTTCATGGCAGCCAGCTAAACAAAGAAAAGGTGATCGCTATCGCGCTGGCGGTTATGGAAGAAACACTGATCCGCGTGGGAAACAGCGCCTATGAAAAACTCTATGGCTCCCACGGCCTCACCACGCTCCGCAACAAACATGTGACGATCAACGGCTCCGCAGCCTTCTTTCAGTTCAGCGGTAAAAAAGGGGTGGCCCATAAAATCCAGTTGCGCCATGCAGCACTTACCCGCCTCCTCAAAAAAGTGCGGGACATCCCCGGACACGAGCTTTTCCAATACTACGACGACAACGGGGAAACACATGCGCTGGATTCCGGGGAAATCAACGACTACCTGAAACAATGCACCGGTGAAGACTTTACCTGTAAAGATTTCCGTACCTGGGCAGGCACGGTACATGCGTTGAACCTGCTGGCGGAACTGGAGGATTTTACTTCAGTAACAGCCTGTAAACGTAATGTGGTGGGGATTATAGACACGGTGGCTGCCAAACTGGGGAATACCCGCGCCGTTTGCAGGAAGTATTATATCCACCCCCAGCTGCTGGAGGACTATGAAAACGGGACCCTGGAGCCATGGCTGAAGAAGATCCGGCTCCAACGCAAACAACCCGCCAATGGTGACGGGTTGCATGCTGATGAAAAAGTTCTGCTGGATTATCTGAAGCAGCTAGCCAAACAGTAACTGCTCTTCCCTGTCTTCCACTTTGATTTTCTTGATAAACTCGTCGAACCAGGGTTCGTCATGAGAGCTATAGGCGCCATAGGCGTCCAGTACATACCCTTTATTGCCCTCGGCATCTTCCATCACATAAAGGATGGAGGAATCGGAGGGGTCTGATTCGCCTTCGAAACGATAGGTTTTGATGATGGTAAGGTCTTCCGGATTGTAAATTTTCTGCATGTCCGGCGATTGCATTCTGCCGTGGTCACTCATCTTCAGCTCATGGTCATATCCCTTTTCATGCAGTCGCTCTAAAACGCGTGTCAGTGTTGTCATTTCTCCTGGCTTTTCCATAAAATAAGGGTTTTGGTTACCAGGAGAAAAAACCAAAAGTTATGCCGCGCTGTTTACCATTATAGCGTACACTGGTACTATTTGTGTTAACATTAACGTATAACCAAAACTTTCACACTATGCGTGCAATTTGGTCAGGATCAATCGGCTTCGGATTGGTCAATATACCCGTCAAATTATACAGTGCCACACAGGACAGCAAGCTGGACCTCGACATGCTGGACAGCCACGGACTGGGGCATATCCGGTTTAAAAGAGTGAATGAAAATACCGGAAAAGAGGTGCCGTGGGAACAGATTGTGAAGGGATATCTCTACAATGATGAATATGTGATACTGGAAGATGAAGATTACGAAGCCGCCAGCCCCAAAAAAAGTAAGATCATCGAAATAGAATCCTTTGTGGAAGAGGTTTCTATAGACGACATCTATTTTGAAAACCCTTACTTCCTGGAACCTGCCAAAGGTGGTGAAAAAGCATACGAACTGCTGCTGGAAGCCCTGCAAAAAACAGGAAAAGCAGGACTCAGCCGCTTTGTGCTGCGCACGCAGGAACACCTGGCTGTTATCAGGCCGCGGGAAAATTACCTGCTACTGCAGCAGTTGCGCTATGAAGAGGAGATACGCACTTCGGAAGACCTGAAGCTGCCGGATAATGTTAAAATCGCTAAAAGGGAGCTGGATATGGCCATAGAGCTGATCAAACAGTACTCCACCGAATTTGATATCAGCCAGTATAAAGATGAATACAAAGCGGAACTGATGAAGATCATCAAAGCCAAAGCCGGCGGTAAGAAACCAGTAGTGAAGAAACTGAAGGTGGTACATACCAAGAGCGATGACCTGTTTGACCAGCTGAAAGCCAGTCTGGGCAGCAAACCTTCCACCAGTAAAAAACGCGCCTCATGAGTCTTACCCGATATAAACAGAAGCGGAACTTCGAAGAAACCACCGAGCCTGTTGCCGGCAAACCGGCGAAGGGAAAACATATTTTTGTGGTGCAGCGGCATCACGCCTCCCGGCTGCATTATGATTTCCGCCTCGAAGTAGACGGCGTGCTGAAAAGCTGGGCCGTGCCCAAAGGTCCTTCGCTGGACCCCGCCGATAAGCGCCTGGCCATGCAGGTGGAAGACCACCCGTATGACTATAAAGACTTTGAAGGGACCATCCCTAAAGGCAACTACGGCGCCGGCACGGTATACATCTGGGATAAAGGGACTTTTGAACTGCTGCGCGACGATGGTAAAGACTTCGATAAAGAAGCCCTGAAAGAGATAAAGGCCGGTGATCTGAAAATAGTGATGAAAGGGAAGAAGCTGAAGGGTGAGTTTGCCCTGGTGAAAATGAAAGCTTCGGAAGATAACGCCTGGCTGCTGATCAAACACCGCGATAAATACGTGAAAGAGAAATATGACAGTGAAGACTATACGCCGCAGCGGGTAAAAGAACAAGGTCTTCGTGAGAAAGCCGCCGGTAGTAAAAAAAAAGCCCCGTCCGCAAGCCCGCACCGGAGCCGGTAAAGAAGTCAACAGCTTCGCGTAGGAAGGAGCCCATCAAAAAAGTTTACAAGCCTATGCTGGCCACCCTGGTAGATGCTCCCTTTGATGATGCCGGATGGTTGTTTGAAACCAAATGGGATGGGTACCGCGCCATCGCCGCCGTACAGGACGGTAAAGTACAGTTGTATTCCCGCAATGAAAAAGACTTCGGCAAAGACTACCCCGCTGTAGTGGCGGCCGTGGAGAATATTGCGCACAATGTGGTGCTGGACGGCGAAATTATCGTGCTCGACAGTAAGAAGAATTCGCATTTCCAGTCCCTTCAGAATTATAAAACCACCGGCAAAGGCAACCTGGTGTACATGGTGTTTGACCTGCTGCATCTCAATGGCAACGACCTGCAGCAACTGACGCTACTCGAGCGAAAAAGTCTGCTGAAAGATGTGGTAGAGCAGCTCAATGATAAGCGGGTACAGTATTCGGGGCATGTGCTCAAAAAAGGAAAGGAGTTTTTCGAAAAAGCCCGGCATCAGCAATGGGAGGGGATGATCGCCAAAAAAGCGGACAGCCTGTATGAGGAAGGCCGCCGCTCCGCCTCCTGGCTGAAGATAAAAGTCACCAATGAACAGGAAGCCATCATCTGCGGCTTTACCGCACCCAGGGGCAGCCGTAAGAAACTGGGCGCGCTGGTACTCGGCTTGTATGATGATAAGCAGCTGAAGTATATCGGCAATTGTGGCGGCGGGCTCAATGAGGCTTCGCTGGACATGCTGTCTAAAAAACTGCAGCCGCTGGTGCAGCCCAATTCGCCTTTTGACCGTAAAATCAAGACTAATATGCCCATCACCTGGGTAAAACCTAAACTGGTATGCCAGGTGAAATTTTCAGAGTGGACCGGCGACGGCATCCTCCGTATGCCGATATTTCTTGGATTAAGAGAAGATAAACCACCGGCAGACGTACATCCGGAAACACCTAAAACAGTTCAGACTATGGCTACTGCTACCGCTGCTGCTACGGCAGAAAAGGACCGCGTTCTTACGCTCAACGGCAAAAAGGTAAACCTTACCAATCAACAGAAGATATACTGGCCCAGGGAGAAGATCACCAAAGGCCAGCTGGTGGACTATTACCTGTCTGTAGCGCAGTATATACTGCCACATCTGAAAGACAGGCCCATGTCGTTGCACCGCTTCCCGAACGGGATAGACAAGCCATCATTTTACCAGAAAGACCTGGACCTGGAGCAGACGCCGGCATGGATCAAAAGCATTGCGCTGCACGCCGCATCCACCGGCAAGGATGTAGACTACCTGCTGTGCAATAACGAGGCTACGCTGGCTTATATGGTCAACCTGGGCTGTATAGAGATCAACCCGTGGCTGTCGCGCACCAGTAAGCTGGATAACCCTGATTACGTGGTGATGGACCTCGATCCGGAAAACATCGATTTTAAGTATGTGGTAGAAGCGGCCCTGCATATCAAGGCTTTCCTGGATCCGTATAAAATAACCACTTTCTGCAAAACTTCCGGCTCTACCGGCCTGCATATTTATATCCCTACCGGCGGCAAACACAGTTACGATACAGGACGGTTGTTTGCGGAATATATTGCCCGCCAGGTAAACAAACAGTTGCCGAAGAGCACCAGTGTTACCCGTGCAAAAGCCGCCCGCAATAAAAAAGTATACCTCGATTTTCTGCAAAACAGCCGAGGCCAGACGGTGGCCGCTCCTTACTCCGTAAGGCCCAAACCCGGCGCCACCGTGTCTATGCCGCTGCAATGGAAGGAAGTGAATGAAAAACTGAAGATCAGTGACTTCGATCTGTTCAACTCACTGGAACGGATAAACGAAGTTGGCGATATCTGGCACGATATTCAAAGTACAAAAAATGACCTGCGGAAGTTCATCCGTGATGTGGAACAGTCCGCAGACAGCTGATTTTTTTGACGTTAAAACCCAATGTTATGCAACAGTCATCGCAAGTTCCTGTGAAGTTGTCTCCCGTTTACGGTATTATTATCGCGGTCATCTGTATGGCGCTGACAGTTATTTTTTATGTCACCAATCAGTACGGTACGCTGTGGACCGGCTTCTGCACGAGCCTGGTGTTTTTCCTCGGTGTAATGTTGTCCATCGTGCATTATAATGGCAGACATCATAACCAGACATCGATGAAGTCGGCCTTTGCCATGGGGTTTCGCACTACGCTGCTGGCTACCTTTTTGGTAGCGGTATTTTCACTGGTATTTCATTTCCTTGTGGTAAGCGGGGAAGGGCATTATATGGTGCAGCAGGAAAACGGCACGGGCACCACGGTGGTCAGTAACCAGAACACAGAACAACAGAAGTTCTGGATCATGTTCCTTGGCAATGTGCTCTTTGCCAACATCGCTATGGGCGCACTGGCGGCCGTGCTGGCAGCACTCGTTTTTAAAGCCAACCAGAAAACCACGCGGAACAGGCCTGAGCAAAACGTATAGCCATGTCGTTATTTGATGATGTTGATATTTGGTTATTTAGTTACTTTGTTGTGTTTACCGGAATTGGTAAACAGTAAATAACTAAATAACAACATAGCTTGAACGGCCACATTCTCATTATAGACGACGAAGACCAGCTGCGGAAGCTCCTGAGCCGGTTGCTGTCCCTGGAAGGGTACACCATGCATGAAGCGGCAAACGTTCGTTCTGCCCTTAAAATCCTGGAAAAAGAGGAAATCAGCGTGGTATTGTCAGACGTGAAGTTGCCTGACGGCAACGGGGTAGAGCTGGTACAAACGATCCGCAGCCGTTTTCCGCAGGTGGAAACCATCGTCCTCACCGCCTACGGCAACATCGCCGACGGGGTGCAGGCTATCAAGAACGGCGCTTTTGACTATATCACCAAAGGAGACGATAATAACCGCATCCTGCCGCTGGTCAGCAAAGCGATGGACAAAGCACGGCTGCAGTTCCGTATCCGCGACCTGGAAAAGAAAATAGCCGGTAAATATAACTTCGACAATATCCTGGGCAATTCCCCCGAAATCAATACCGCCAAAGAGCTGGCCCGCAAGGTGGCTCCTACGGACATGACAGTGCTGCTGCTGGGTGAAACCGGCTCCGGCAAGGAGGTGTTTGCCCATGCCATCCACGAGGGCAGCAACCGGCGCCAGCAGCCGTTTGTGGCGGTCAACTGCAGCGCCATCGGTAAAGACATTCTCGAGAGTGAATTGTTTGGCCATGTGGCCGGCGCCTTTACCGGGGCGGTAAAGGATAAAAAAGGCTTTTTCGAAGAGGCCCGCGGAGGCACCATCTTCCTGGACGAGATCGGGGAAATGCCGGTGGAATTACAGGCCAAACTGCTGCGGGTGCTGGAGGCGCAGGAGTTTTATAAAGTGGGCGAGGCTAAGCCGGTTAAAACCGACGTAAGGGTGATAGCCGCTACCAACCGCCACCTGGAGCAGGAAATAGCGGCAGGCCACTTTCGGGAAGACCTGTTTTACCGCCTGTCGGTGTTTCAGATCTCGTTGCCCTCGCTCAATGAACGGAGAAAGGACATTCCGCTGCTGGCCACCTGGTTTATACAGCAATTTTCTCCTAAACTGAACAAACGCCTCACCGGTATGAGCCCTGCTTTTATGCAGGCGTTGCAGCAGCATAGCTGGAAGGGCAATATCCGGGAGCTGCGGAACGTGATAGAGCGTGCGGCCATTCTTACGGACACGGATACACTGGATGTGTCTTCCCTGCCTTTTGATTTCCAGCAGGGAGTGGATAATGCCCCTTCTTCCCTGCGGCTGGCGGAAATGGAGCGGAGTCACATCATCCGGGTGCTGGCCCATGCAAAAGGCAATAAAACCAAGGCAGCGGAGCTGTTGGATATAGGCCTTACCACCCTTTACAATAAAATCAGGGAATATAATATCTGAGTTATAGCAGCCAGCCCATGAGCAGGCAGGCTATTACGATAAACGGCGACGGCAGCCGGCTAAACAGCAGCAGCGCCAGGGTGGTAAACATGATCAGCAGGTTGTACCACGTGATCGGGATAGCGAAAAACAGGATCAGGGTGGCTGCCCACATAATACCTACCACCACGGAGTTGATCCCTTCCAATGCCCGGTAGATGACCACATATTTTTTCAGGTTATGCCAGATCGGAAAGAAAAAGAGCACCAGTAAGAGGCTGGGCAGGAAGATAGCAATAGGAGCGAGGATACAGCCCAGGAACTGGTAACCCATCCCGAGGTTACGCATGGCCATCCCGCCTACATAGGCGGAAATGGAGAACGTTGGCCCCGGAAGCGCCCTCATGATACCGGCGCCGGTCAGCAGCTCTTCTGCGCTCATGTAGTTGGACTTGGTACGGGTCACGTACTGTTCCAGCATCATGGCGATGAGGATGTCGCCGCCGCCGAAAACGAGGCTGCCGAAACGGTAGAAGTTCTCAAAGAGGTTAAAGGGACGGCGGGTGATCCACTCATGGGACCGCGCATATTCAGAAAGGAAACCGGCCAGCACAAAAATGACTACAAACAGCCAGATGTTCCCCCACTGTATTTTTTTAGGTTTGTCCGAAATGTCGGGGATACGTTTGTTACTGAAGTTTGACACAATCCCCCCCAGTATGATCAGTGCCGGAAAGGTCCACGGCGATTTCAGGTAAAAGGCGGCAAACATGGCGACGATCATGATCACGAACGTTGCCAGGTTATTGATGCTGATCCGGAAAGCTTTGACGCTCCCAAAAGCGAGGAAGCCTACCGCCATCGGCTGTACGTATTTAAAAATATCTGTCTGTAACGCCCGTTTGTCGAAGTACTGCAGCAGAAAGCTAAGCGAACCCATCATTAAACAGGCCGGCGTGATCCAGATCAGCAGGGTAACGATGGCGAGCATGACACCGCCGCGTTTATAACCGATAAGGGTAAGTGTCTGGGAAGAGGATGCGCCCGGGAGGAGCTGGCAGAAGGCGTTATATTCCATCAGTTCCTGCTCGGTAACGTCTTTTCGCTGGTACACGAATGTTTTCATCATCATTGCCAGGTGCCCCTGCGGGCCACCGTAGGCAGTTATGCTATGTAATAGCACCGCTTTCAGAAAAGGTATATGACGTAGAAACACAGTTATTGATAAAGTGAATTCCGCTCGATGGATTCAATAAGTTAGTAAAAATAATCCGACAAAATACAACAGTGTTGCTAATAATACTAATCCGTAATATAATAAGGGCACAATACTTGTAATAAGGGTGGCTATCGTAATCGAATATGGCCTTTTATCCGTTGTAACTGGTTTGTACTGTGAAGTTTATAACCCACCGGCATGAAAGAGTGCCCGGACCAAAAAAGTGACCATATCAGAAAAACCTTGAAAAAAATAACCATGCTGAAAAGCTGAAATAACCAGACTTGCCCTTGCGCAGGATAAACGAAAAGTCCCGGTAGGTAGCCCTGCCGGGACTTTGAACATTATAGGAAGTTTATTTTTTCAGTCCGATTTCGCGCAGGCGTTCATCGAGGTATTCGCCGGCGGTGACAGGTTCATAGGCCAGCGGGTTGTCGGCGGTAACGCAGCTCTCCAGGCAATCCAGTCTCATGGCGGACTTGGGATGCAGGAAGAAAGGAATGGAATAACGGGAGGTATGCCACATTTCGCGGGGAGGGTTTACCACCCGGTGGGTAGTGGACTTTAACCGGTTGTTGGTAAGCCGCTGCAGCATATCGCCTACGTTTACCACGATCTGCTCCGGCAGGGAGGTGACAGGTACCCAGTTGTTTTGTTTATCCAGGATCTGTAACCCGTCGGCAGAAGCGCCCACCAGCAGGGTGATCAGGTTGATGTCTTCGTGTTGTTCCGCCCTGATGGCCGACTTGGGCTCCTCTTTGATAGGAGGGTAGTGGATCGCTCTCAGGATAGAGTTACCGTTGTGGATTTTATCGTCGAAATAACTTTCGTCCAGCCCGAGGAACAGGGCGATGGCCTGTAACAGGTATCTGCCGGAGGTTTCAAAGCCACGGTAGGCTTTGAAGAATGTTGGCGTAAAAGCCGGTACTTCGTCCACCTGTACATTCGGCGGATATTCTTCCCCAATAGGATCGTTGTCTTCCACAGTTTGTCCAAACTGGAAAAACTCTTTCAGGTCAGGCGCCTCGTATCCTTTGGCATGTTCTTTACCAAAAGAGGTATAGCCGCGCTGGCCGGCCAGTTCAGGGATTTCATATTTATGTTTCGTGTCAAAGGGCAGCTGGAAGAACTGCTGCACATACTTGTAGAGGTCAGCAATCAGCTCATCAGGAATGCCGTGATTCTTTACTGCTACAAAACCAACTTCTTCGTAAGCTTTTCCCAGTTGTTGCACAAAGGCAGCTTTCCGGCTGGCGTCACCAGAGGTAAAGTCCGCCAGATCTACAGAGGGGATAGAGTGGGTTATTGCCATATTATATTGTTTTGGAGCGGTAAAGGTACGGATCCCATTACGAATTACAGATTACGAATTACGAATTGATATTTTCCTTAATGCATTCCTGCTTCCCCGAACTGAATTCGTAATTCGTAATCTGTAATGCGTAATTATTTGAAGTACCCTTCTTCCTGCCGGCTGATATCCACGATAGCGTAGCGGTCTACCTGGTTGATCAGCATTTCATCCATGATGTCCACTACATTTTCATAGCGGGCCTGTTGATCGGCTTTGATCAGCACCATCAGGTCGTTCTTTTGAGTGGTGCGGTACACGGCTTCCTTTTTCCGGATAATCACATCGCGGATGCCGTTATGATTGGAGAAGCTGGTATAGTTGACCTGCGGCGGTGTTGCAGGATCATCACCCATGCCTTCATACCAGGCAATGCGGCCTTCAGGCCCGAGGATGACGGTCAGTGCTTTTTTGGCCGGGAGTGACATGGAGTCGCCGTCGCTGCGGGGCATCAGCAGCTGCATGGTCTTGGGTTGGGCGAGGGTGGTGGTCAGCATAAAAAAAGTGATCAGCAGAAAGCCCAGATCTACCATGGGTGTCATATCCACGCGGGTGGATTTTTTACTGCTGCGGGTATTTTTACTGCCGTGGCGGCCCTTGGGCGCGTCTGTGTTCATTTCAGCCATAAGTAACGGTTTGGGATGTACGAAATTGGTTGAAAGCGCTTTCTGCATAAGAGATGCAGTGTCTCTTATTTTCCATACGGGATGGATACGGTGCGGCATAAAAAAAGAAAAAACCCGTACAAGCCAGGCCTGTACGGGTTCCATAAATATCTAAAAAGAGAATGCCCGAAGGTATATAAAAGTAATTACAAACGAATCACAGTCTTGTCAAACAATCAGGCGAATCAGTGATAATCATGTCCGTCAACGCTAGAATTCAGCGCTCTTCGGTGTTCTGGGGAACGGTATTACGTCCCTGATGTTGGTCATACCGGTGACGAACAGCATCATGCGTTCGAATCCGAGACCAAAACCGGCGTGTGGTGCGGTACCAAAGCGGCGGGTGTCGAGGTACCAGGACAGTTCTTCTACCGGCACGTGCATGTCCTGCATGCGCTGCACCAGTTTGTCATAGTCTTCTTCACGCTGGGAGCCGCCCACGATTTCACCGATGCCGGGGAACAGGATGTCCATGGCGCGAACGGTTTTGTTGTCGTCGTTGAGCTTCATGTAGAAAGACTTGATTTCTTTCGGGTAGTCCGTGAGGATCACCGGTTTCTTGAAGTGTTTTTCTACAAGATAACGTTCATGTTCGCTCTGGAGATCGGCGCCCCATCCTTCGATGAGATACTGGAACTTCTTGTTCTTGTTGGGTTTGCTGTCTTTCAGGATATCGATCGCTTCAGTATAGGTGATGCGAACGAATTCGTTGTGCAGCACAAATTCCAGCTTTTCGATCAGGCCCATTTCACTGCGTTCCTGCTGTGGTTTCTGCTTTTCCTCTTCAGCCAGGCGGGTAGCGAGGAAGTCGAGGTCTTCGCGGTTATGTTCCAGGATATGGCTGATGAGCGACTTGATGAACGCTTCAGCGAGGTCCATGTTATCTTCCAGTGCATAGAAGGCCATTTCCGGTTCAATCATCCAGAACTCCGCGAGGTGGCGGGCGGTGTTGGAGTTCTCTGCGCGGAAAGTAGGGCCGAAGGTGTAGATTTCACCAAAGGCCATGGCGCCGAGTTCCCCTTCCAGCTGGCCGGACACGGTAAGGTTAGTAGACCTGCCGAAGAAGTCTTCTTTATAATCGATTTCGCCGGCATCCGTGCGGGGCGGGTTTTTCATGTCGAGGGTGGTTACCCGGAACATTTCGCCCGCGCCTTCCGCGTCAGATGCAGTGACGATGGGGGTGTGCAGGTATACAAAACCGCGGTCGTTAAAGAACTTATGTACCGCGAATGCCAGCGAATGGCGGATCCTGAAAATGGCGCCGAAAGTGTTGGTGCGGAAACGCAGGTGTGCGATCTCACGCAGGTATTCCAGGCTGGGCTTGTTTTTCAGCTGCAGCGGATATTTTTCCGGGTCGCAGTCGCCCAGTATTTCAAGCGTCGCTGCTTTCAGTTCCACCCGCTGACCTTTACCCATGGAAGGGATAACCTGGCCGGTAGCGCTGATGGCGGCGCCGGTAGTGATCCTTTTCAGCAGGGCAGCATCGGTATTTTCAGCATCGATAACGATCTGTAAATTATTATTAGTAGAGCCGTCGTTTAAAGCTATAAACTGGTTGTTACGGAAAGACCGCACCCAACCTTTTACCGTTGCTTCGTAATGCGTCTTGTCGTCTGACAAGATGTGTTTGACTTTCAGTCTCTGGCTCATAAAAAATTAAATTTTGGATTGCAAAAATAAGTGTTCTCCGCCATAGTCCATAGCATCTTATGCCGGCCGCTACAAGATAATTACTCCTGCCGGGTTGCAAAAAAAATGTTAAAAATGGATATAATATAAAAAAGGATATATGTTGGGGGCGGGTTTTAAGGGCCGCGCCCTTCCGCATTTATAGCCGGAACAGCGAAGCCGGAATAGCGTCACAGCGGTGACTGCGGGGCGTTTGGGCTGAAATTTTTTTGGATAATAATAAAACTTGTTTTAATCTTGCGGTATAATCTGACTGATTAAGTTCAAATTCACGCCTTCATCAGCAGTTCCTAAACTCAATCATTCCCTATCAAATTTAATAATCTATTAAATTTCTTGACACAAAACAATTATTTGTAATTGGTGTATGTTGGTATGCAGTGGTACCCGCCTCACAACACTTCTAAAATTTGACAACACAGATGATGTACGACATCTTACAATTGAACGACATGCTCGTTCCTGAGCTGCTTGACATTGCAGAGAAGCTTGATGTTCCCAACGCGAAAAAATTGAACAAACAGGACCTGATCTACAAAATTCTGGACAAACAAGCAGTGATGGCCTCAGAAGATAACCAGTCCAACGGAGAAGAGAAAAAAGCACGCAAACGCAAACCTGTAAAGAAAGAAGAAGCGCATCAAGAGACTGAAGAACCCTCCTCCGCCGCGGAAGAAAAACCAGCCGCTAAAAAATCTACCAAAAAAGTTTCCGGAAGCAAAACAAAAGAAGTGGAAGCAGAACCCGCTCCCGCTCCGGCAGCTAAATCTAAAATAAAAGATTTCGATATAGACCTGGACAGCATTCCTTCGCTCACTTTTGACGATGATGACGACATCATCATTCCTGCTTTCACCGAAGACGAAGCGGAAGAAGAAGAGGAAGCAGCACCTGTTCCGGCACTGGAGGAAGAAGAAGAGGAGGACGATGATTTCGTGATGCCGGAAGGTCTGGACCCGGTTGTTCCTGCTGCGCAGAAACAGCGCTACCCTAAAAAGGACGTAGCTTTTAACATAGAGTTCGACGGTGTGATCCTGAGCGAAGGCGTACTGGAAATGATGCCCGACGGCTACGGTTTCCTCCGCTCCTCAGATTATAACTACCTGAGCTCCCCCGATGATATTTACGTATCTCCTTCCCAGATCAAACTGTTTGGCCTGAAAACCGGCGACACTGTGAACGGTTCCGTTCGCCCGCCGAAAGAAGGAGAAAAGTATTTTGCATTGCTGAAAGTGGAAACGATCAACGGCAAGTCACCGGAAGAAGTACGCGACCGCGTGCCTTTTGACTACCTGACGCCGCTGTTCCCCTTCGAGAAACTGAAGCTCACCACCACTTCCAATAACTACTCCACCCGTATCATGGACATGTTCACCCCCATCGGTAAAGGACAGCGCGGCCTCATCGTGGCGCAACCGAAAGTGGGTAAAACCATGCTGCTGAAAGAAGTAGCCAACGCCATCGCTACCAACCACCCCGAAATTTACCTGATGGTGGTGCTGATCGATGAACGTCCGGAAGAGGTGACCGATATGGAACGCAGCGTAAAAGCGGAAGTAATCGCCTCTACGTTCGACGAACCGGCTGAAAAACACGTGAAAGTGTCTGCCATCGCTCTGCAGAAAGCAAAACGCCTGGTAGAATGCGGCCATGATGTAGTGATCCTGCTCGACTCCATTACCCGTCTGGCAAGAGCCCACAATACCGTTGCCCCTGCCTCCGGCAAGGTGCTGAGCGGTGGTGTGGAAGCCAACGCCATGCAGAAACCCAAACAATTCTTCGGCGCCGCCCGTAAAATAGAACACGGCGGTTCCCTCACCATCCTGGCCACTGCCCTGATCGATACAGGTTCCAAAATGGACGAGGTGATCTTCGAAGAGTTTAAAGGTACCGGTAACATGGAGCTGGCGCTCGATCGTAAACTGGCCAACAAACGTATCTTCCCGGCGATCGACGTATCTGCGTCCTCTACCCGCCGCGACGATCTGCTGCTCGACAAGGACGCGCTCAAACGTATCCACATCCTGCGCAATCACCTGGCAGATATGAATACAGACGAATCCATGCACTTCATGCTGCAGCATATGCGTGGTACCAAAAACAACGAAGAATTCCTGATCTCCATGAACGGATAATCAGGAGTCCAACTCATAATGAAAAAGCCCCGCCGGTATGGCGGGGCTTTTTTGTGCGTCATATATGTATCTGGCAAAAACAAAATGCACTTAAAACAAGAATCCCGCTACAGTAATACTGCAGCGGGATTATCCAATCTATCTAACCTTTTGACTTTCTTATGTAAAACATTCAATCAATACGGACTAGAAAATGAAGTTAACACCCAGGTTCAACTGTTTAGTGAAGTTGAAATCGAAGTCGCTAACGTTGGTTTTAACACCAGTTCCTTCAGCTTTGTGCTGAGCATAAGAGTAACCCAGGCCACCGAAAGCACCTTCAATCATGAAGTGTTTGGTCACGAAGTAAGTGATACCAGGCAGTACGTTTACGTTGAAGCCAGTGTAGCTTTCAGTTTTGTTGCCTTCTACTTTAGTGTTACCGAAACCGTAGCCGGCATTTGCTTCAGCAAAGAATGCAAATTTGCTCTGGCCAATCATGTGGTAGTTGCGAACGAATACACCAGGAGTGATATCCAGGGTTTTAGTTTTTACATCACCGGTTGCAGTAGAAACTTTTTTGTTGCCAAACTGAGTTTCAGCAAAAACACCGATTACCCAGTTGGAGTTCAGTGCGTAACCTACTTTAGGGCTAACACCAAAAGAAGTATTGGTGGTTTTGTTGTCAGTGTCTTTTACTTTCGCTGAAGTGGTTTTTACATTAACATTTCCACCCAGGATAACATCGCCTTTTGATAACTGTGCCTTTGCTACTTGTGTGCCGAACAGTACTACTGCGGCCATTACAATCAACTTTTTCATCTTTCGTAAAATTTAAATATACATTAAAACTGTTCTCTCTGTCTTTGATTCTTCTACATACATTAAAGCCTGGCTTGGTTGATTGCTGGTCTATATCTTAATCCATTAAAGAAAATGTCCAATACCTTTTTTTCCCGCTGCATAAAACAATGCAACCCATCCCGGTCCCGCGGATCAAAACCCGTTGCCTGCCATTTGCACCATATTACCCATAAACCGAATAATACGTTGATCAACAACTGCGCTGTGTCATCAGCGTCAATGTTTTCATTCAGTTCCCCGAGGCTGATCCCTTTTCTGATAACGGCGGAAAGGAAGGAAATTTCTACCGTCTGCAGCAACTCTATGGTCTGCCGCATCAAAGAAGATGGCATATCTTTTATCCATTGGTTGATCCCAAACAGAAAATGATACTCTATCAACATGGTTTCCTTCAACTCCAGATACCGGTTAATAATCGCATCGGTAGAAGGGGCCGTTTCCACAAATGCCGACATGTCAATGAAACAATCAGCAATCATGCGCTCCACTACCGCTACATAAATGGATTCCTTATCTGAAAAATAATAATATAAAGACCCTTTTGAGATGTCCAGATCCCTGGCGATCTCTTCCATGGTGGTTTTAGACAGTCCGAACCTTTTGAACCGTTTTAAAGCGGCCTCAAGGATAAGTGTTCGCTTCTGGTCTAATTCTGCCATAGTTTGTTTTGCCAAATGTCTAAAGTCTGACTGTCTGACTTTTTTGTTTGACGAGTCAAAAGTACGACCAAAACCTATTCCACCAAATTTTTTTGTTAAATAATTGTTACGTATTCTCCGCGCAATAACATCAAAAAGAAAAAAAACGGGTAACGTTTTGCTCTGCCCGCTAAAAAAGAGGATGTTTTTTGAAGGAAATTAAAAGAGGGGCCCTAAAATTTTCAAATTGCGTAATAAGGAGGGCGTAAACCCCGGACAAACCAGTGGTTATCAATACCTTTTTTCCGCGATGCCGCACTACCGCTGCAACCGGCTCAATAAATCCTTCCGGCGGCGCTCTGTAATCTCTACCACCATACCGCTTTTAAGCAACACTTTGCCATGACTGGCATCGATCTGGCTGATATTGGACAGCTGTATCATCTGCATATTATTCACCTGGTAAAAAGGCAGCGAAGAAAACAAATCGGCATAATACCGGAAAGGCCGCTCAGCCAGCAGCTCCTGGCCGGAATCCAGCCGGAACAGGCAGTTCTCCAACCGGACTTCCAGGCATTCCACGGATGGAAGAAATATCGTTTGGGTGTCACCGTTAGTGTCCTGCACCAGCAGCTTCCACGACGCATGCTGCAGGTTATGGAAGTTCTCCAGCAGCACCTGGTAACGCTGCTTGCTGCTGTTGCCCGTAATCCGGTCACGCACCAGGGAAACGGCCTGCAACAGGCTTTCTTTATCTATCGGTTTGAGGATCAGCTCCACCTCGGCGCAGCGGATCACATGCAGGAATTTCTTCTCAAAGGCGGTTACAAACACCGCCTCAAAAGACACGTCCTCCCGCGTGCCCAGCAGCACATCAAACCCGGTGCCGTCGGGCATTTCAAGGTCCAGGAACACCAGCTCCGGCCGATGTTCCCTGATCCGCGCAATACCTTCTGCGCAGTCGGAGGCCGTAGCTGCTACCGTTACTTCGGGGCAATATTTTTCCAGCATCAGGGCAATAATATCCCGGCTGTTTCGCTCATCATCAATAATCACTGCTTTTATCATAACAGTATGTTGCTAACTAACGTTTACGTATATATTACAGTTGAGGTATCAGGATCTTTACCACCGTGCCGCTCTCCGCTTCGTTCCGCGCCGACAGGTCAATTATCTCTATATGAATCTCCGTGTTATACATTTTATTCAGCAGCTCCGCCCTGTTCTGGCTGATCTCCATGCCGGACGACTGATGGTGCTTCGGCAGCGTGCGTAAAGACCGGGAGCGGGCAATGCCGATACCGTTGTCGGCAATCACGCATTCGAGCATGTCTGCGGCAACTTGGGTGAAGCGGATGGACAGCTGGCCGATAGGCTGCTGCGGATTGGTCATACCATGTTTGACGGCATTTTCCACGTAGGGCTGCAGCAGCATGGCAGGGATCTCCAGTTCAGCGGTGGCTATCTCCGGGTCTACTACAATTTCGTATTCCATTCTGTTCTCAAACCGCATCTTCTCGAGGCCGAGATAGGTATTGAGATAAGTGATCTCGTCAGCGAGGGTTATAAAGTTACGCCGCGAGAAATCCAGCGTTTTCCGTATCAGGTAGGAGAAGTCGGACAGGTATTTCTGGGCGTATTCGTAATCCCGCTGCATCACAAACAGCTGTATGGAATTCAGGCAGTTGAAGATAAAGTGAGGATTGATCTGCGCCCGGATGGCTTTGAGCTCTATCTCGGTGAGTTTTTTATCGTACTCCGTCTCCAGTTGTATCTTTCTTTGTTCTTCCAGCTCCTGTTTCTTGCGGAGTATTTCGGTGGTCTGCTCTTTTACCAGTTCTTCCAGTTGCTCGTTGAGCTTACGTTGCAGCTCCTTGTTCTTATTCAGCTGTTTGATCAGCAGTTCCTGGGTACGGGTCCTTTCCAGGTGCACCAGCTTATTGCGGTAGCTGAGGCCGGCCAGGAAAAACATGGCCTGCAGCAATACGCCGCCGATGAGCAGCATGCTGGGCGCAGCCAGCTCGCCTAAAGCGCTCAGCAACCCCAGCGGCCTGATATGCATGAGGAAAGAGCCGAGGCAGGCCAGGTACAGGCATACCGACCCGTACAGGAAAAAGCGTACCAGCGGATGATGGCGGGAACGTTTGGCCAGCGCCACAAATACCACCAGGAAAGGCACCAGTGTACAGAAATAAACATAACTGTAGATGATCACCGGCAAATGATATTGCTCCATCAGGATACAATAGATGCAAACAATGATCAGTCCTCCCACCACAGTGGATACCCAGGTAAACACCTGCTCCATAAAAGGATACCGCTCTTTCAGGTTGAGGAAGGTATTGCCGAACATCAGGTACATGAGATAGAAGCAGAACAGCAGTCCCGGTATGTCCCAGTAGTACTTCAGCATCGGCCAGCGGTGGAAGAAAGACAGCTGATAGGGCTTGCTTTCCAGCCGCAGCGCAAAAAACAGGATCAGCCCCAGGATATAAATGGCAAAGTAGATATACGACCGGTCGGGCAGCTGGATGTAACTGATGATAGAGATGCTGAAGAAAACGAGGAGCATGCCCAGCAGCACCTGTATGATGACAGCCTCTTTGCGGTAACTGTCCTGTTCCTTGTTGTGGAACCGGGCAAAAGCCTGTTCGCTGAAGAGGGCGGGCATGAGCGGGTTTTCGTTGTACGATTTGTTGATGATATGGAGATAAAAAGTTCGGACCTGGCCGGGCGGTACGCTGACGTTGAAACCGTAGTGGTCCCACCTTTCCACGCCGCCTTTGTCATACATAAGGCCTGTTTGCATGAGCAGGGTGGCGCTGTCGCCGGGAGGTTTGACATACCAGTACATGAAGTCGTGCCATCCGGCGAAGAGGATGGCGGAGAGACTGTCGGAGCCTTCATTTTTAATCTGCAGCCGGAACCAGCAGTTATTGACCTGGCCGTTATTTTTTTTGAAGTTGTGAAAATATTGGGGGGAAGACGTAAAAGGCAGGTGTGCCACCTGCTGCACAGTCAGATGGCCCTCCGGGTCGGAGAGACTGTTGATGTAGGGACGCAGGTCCAGGGCCGAGGCAGCAAAGTCGTCTTTTGCTATCAGGGTGTCCGGAGCGGGGTTAACGGCAAGGGCGCCTACGGCGTAACAGTACAATAACAGCATTAAAATAATAATGCGCTTCACAAATGGTGTATGGATTTGATTATAATAATTGATCGATTGCTTTCGCCAGCGCCCGGTCTTTTTCTGTCACCACATTGCCTGCGTCATGTGTACTCAGGTAGATGTCTACCTTATTGTAGACATTGGTCCAATAGGGATGGTGATCCATTTTTTCTGCGACCAGCGCCACCCGGGTCATAAACCCGAATGCTTCCCGGAAATCTTTAAAGGTAAAGGCCCGGTGCAGTTGATTGTCTTTTTCTTCCCACATACAGCGAGTGTTTAAAGGTGAAAATGTGGCAATTCACTAGGTTACTGGTCAAAATATTAAGTGCTGTAACAGCTTTTGGTCGTCTTCCTGTCCTAAAAAATGAGGTTCATTTTATTTTTGATCTCTCTTGTATCCAGTAAAGATACTAATTGTACAAGGGGAACAAGGCGTAATTGTTCCAATAATTTTTTGACATCGTCCGCCTGGTAATAGTCGCCCTTGATCATCCAGAGGAAGTGGATATGTTTAAGCTCGGGCAGCAGGAATTCGGCCTGGCAGTGGTTGTTATAAAAATAGTGGGATACCGAATTGGTGGGTTCGTGGAACTCCATGACGGTGAAATGGAAGGACCTGTTTTTCTTGGAGAGGGTGATCTCCAGCAGGTTATTGACCCGGAAATTGGTATGCAGCTGCCGGTTGATCTGCCAGCAGAGCTGGTAATCGCGGGCGCTGGAGGCGATACCGATCAGGTGGGTGTTTTCAAAGAAATCCTCTACCAACTGTTCCTGGTCCAGTTTTAATTTTAGTATCGACATAATATAAAAATAAGGTGAATCGGGGGAATTAATGCTCAGGCTTTCTTTCTGACCGTTTTTTTGGCGGTGGCGGCTTTGGGTTTGCCCGGGTCCCAGAATACGTTTTTGAAGTCGCTGACCTTGTCGTTGTTGACGATCACCCCTTCCTGTTCCAGCAGTTCCTGCATGAGGGTAGGGGTAGCGAAGAACTGGCGGCCGCTGAGTTCCCCGATGCGGTTGACCACGCGATGGGCGGGAACCGCCGGTTTGGCGTTGCCGGCGCCGTTCATGGCCCAGCCTACCATGCGGGGCGTGAGTTTAATATCGGCCGCCTCCGCAATGGCGCCATAGGTGGTGACCCGGCCTTTGGGGATTTTGCGGGCTATTTTATACACCACATCGAAGAAAGAGACGGGCTTAGGGTCGTCCGTCTTTTTCTTCGTGGCGGCGTTTTTCGAGGAGGACGGACTTTTTGGGTTCGGGTACTTTTTCATATGAAAATGGACAATGTTTACAGCCGTTGCCACAGCAGTAGCCCCGGTCCAGGTGATATTTTTCGGTAAATACCATATAGCCCTCCGCGTTATAGTAAAAATCAATCTTCTCCACCAACGGTTGCTTCATCGGATGGCAGTTTTATGCTGCGCCAGTTCAACGGTGTGTCGGGCAGGCGGAATTTCAGGTAGCGGATGGTACGGCCGTCTGCGAGGTGCATGCCTTCGTAGTAGGTCTGTATTTTCAGCAGGGCCGGTACTTCCGGCAACGCGTACACATCCGGGATATCTTCGATGAGGGTGAGGCCGGCGGCGGCGATCACTTCCTGCGTGAAAGCGTATAATTCCGGGGAGTCGGTCTTCAGATTGATGGTGGCGCCGGTGGCCAGCAGCGGCTGGTACAGCTGCAGGAAACGCGGGTGGGTCAGTCTTTTGCGGGCTTTGGATTTACGGAGAAAAGGGTCCGGGAAGGTGATCCAGATGTCTTTGATCTCTCCGGGCGCAAAATAATTGTCCAGTTTCTCGATCTGTGTACGGAGGAAAGCCACATTGGTGAGCGATTCGTCCAGCGCTGTTTTGGCGCCTCTCCAGATGCGGTTGCCTTTCAGGTCTACCCCGATGAAGTTCTGGTCTTTGAACAGGCGGCCCATTCCCAGGGTATAGTCCCCTTTGCCGCAGGCCAGTTCCAGGGTGACCGGATGGTTGTTTTTAAAGTATTCGTTCCATTTTCCCTGCATGCCTTCCGGGTATATCAATACGTTGGGGAAGGTCTCAATTTCAGCAAAGCGTTGTAGTTTTTTCTGTCCCATTGGACGCAAAAATACCACGATATTTTTTATTTAGCCATTGGGTTATTGGGTTATTTGGCTATTAGGAGGCATGGTCGGTCGTTTAAGCACCAGGCTAAGGGAATCAACAAAATTTCAAAATAACCAGATATCTAAATGAAAAAAGCCCATGGGCCATAGGCTCACGAGCTCTTTAAACCAATTTGGCTGTAGGAGGAGGAGTCGAACCTCCACGGGGCAGTTAGCCATAGCACAATTAAGATTAGTGGTCAACCCAGTTATGCTACGTTTATCCCGAATTCCCCACCCCCGAGACAAGGGGGCATGTCTGCCAGTTTCATCATCCCACAATTTTTATTATCATTACTGTCACGTTCTTTCCGGTGGCTTTTTTGTAATGATTATAATGCAAATCTAAAGACGCGGGTGATTCTTTGCAAATTTTTTAAGAAAAATTTTTGAATTTTCGATATTTTTTAAATATTTGCATATAACTTTAAAACATTCAAAAACAAATTGTAAAAATGAGCCACAATTTGAATATTGACAAACTCGATTTGCAGATTATCAGCGAGATGATGAATAATGCTGAGATCTCCTACGCCGATCTGGGGAAGAAACTGTTCGTTTCCGGCGGTACTATTCATGTGAGAATGAAGAAATTGCAAGAACTGGGTATAGTTAAAGGTACTAAATTACATGTAGATTTGAAAATGATCGGCTATGATGTAATTGCCTTTATCGGTATTTACCTCGAAAAAAGTTCCATGTATGATACTGTCGCCAAAGAACTGCGTAAGATCCCGGAAATGGTACGCCTCAATTACACCACCGGCAGTTACAGCATGTTCGCTGAAATCATCTGTAAAGACATCACCCAGTTGCGCCGTATCCTCCACGATGAATTACAGAAAATAAAAGGTATTGAAAGAACTGAAACCCTCATCTCTCTCGAAGAAAGTTTTTACCGCACTATCAATGTGGTGGAATAATTAAAGCAGGCCGGACCCGGAAATTGCTGCAGTTGCTTTTTCATCCGGAATGATTAATTTCCACCAATGGTTACAACAGAAATTGCCGATAAAATAAAACGGCTGGAAGAAAAATACGCCGCTATGGGGCAGAACCTGTCTTCCTATCTCGACGGGCTGCTATATGCGGACTATCTGACATACTGGGATTATATCCAACTGGATGTGTTGCTGAACCTGCAACACCCACGCACGCCGATTCCGGATGAAAACATCTTCATCATTTATCACCAGATAACGGAATTGTATTTTAAACTGACGCTGCAGGCCATCGAACAGATCGGCTTTGCGCCGGAACGGACCGCTGCTGTGTTTACCACACAGCTGAAACGGATCAATAACTATTTCCGTAACCTGGTCCACTCATTCGAGATCATGGTAGACGGGATGGACAAAGACCAGTTCCTGCAGTTCAGAATGGCGCTGCTGCCAGCCAGCGGCTTCCAGAGCGGACAGTTCAGGATGATCGAGATCTGCTCCACCCGCCTGGTCAACCTGGTGTATGAGCCCCAGCGTCCGGCCGTGGACAACAGCGACCTGAAAACGGTGCTGGACAACATTTACTGGAGAAGCGGCGCTACCGAACTGGCTACCGGTAAGAAAACCCTTACCCTGCAGCAGTTTGAAAAGAAATATATGGGCCCCTTCCTGCAACTGGCCACCCGGTATGAAAACTGTAACGTACAGGCAGCCTACCGGCAACTGTCGGACGCTGACAAGGCAATCGTGATACCCCTGCTGAAGGAATATGACCTGAACATTAACGTGAGATGGCCCCTGATGCATTATAAATCAGCGGTCAGGTACCTGCATAAAAAACCGGAAGACATTGCCGCTACAGGCGGTACCAACTGGCAACAGTTCCTGCCTCCGAAAAACAAGCGCATCGTATTTTTCCCGGAGCTATGGACAGAAGAAGAACTTAATAACTGGGGCAAACTGGCGATGGGCGAATAACCCCTCAGTCTATTTTCTTCGTAGTAAATCTTTTGATAAAATATGCCAACAACGGTACATCTGCCTTTTCCAGCGGATGTGCCGTATCCGGCAGAATGGTCATCTGTGCCTCCGGCAAAGCCCTGTACACCTCCACCGTTTCCGAAAAAGATACCATGTTGTCCCGGTCACCCATCATTAACATACAGGGAGATGCGATCTGTGCGTAATCCTGCGTTTTGAGCAGTGACTGGTGCCCCAGGTCTTCGATCAGCTGTGCCGTCCGTGTCACCACTTCCTTCCAGTCGTTCGGGCTGTGCCGCTCTGCCAGTAACTGGGCAAACTTCGGTACTTTTTCCGCTATCAGTGCGGGATTCAGCTGTTTAACCTCTTTGCCTGCGGTAGCTTCGTTCCAGTTGTATTTGGTGGCCAGCGTCATCACCCTTCCTATTTTCTCCGGATAGTGCCGGGCCAGGTACATGGCCACATAGCCGCCCATGCTGTATCCGAAGATATGCACAAAGTCAAGCTGATGCTGGTCGAGGTACTCCAGCACCTCCGCCGCAAACACCTGTACATTAAAACCATTTTGGGAAAACGGTACGCTGCCGTGACCACTGAAGTTGATCGCATGAATATCGTAGTAGGGTTCCAGTTGTGCTGCCAGCTGTTCGAACTGTTTTGCAGAGCCGAGAGCGCCGTGCAGCAGCAGTAGAGGGAATTTATGCATTTTGATATCTGAATATTTTAAGATTTAGTTATTGGAGTCTTGTTATTAACGATTGCTATTTAAAGGAAAATCTCCTTAAAAACAAGCGTTTAAAACAAATGGGTCAATAATTAAATGCTCAGATATCCAAATATCAAAATGCCAAATCACCGAGCCAGGTACGCCCCGTCTACCGGGTAATAACCACCGGTTACGAAGGAAGAGAGGGGAGCGCTTAGCCATAATACAAGTTCCGCCACTTCCTCCGGCTTGCCTAACCGGCCTATGGGATGCAAGCCTACCAGGCCCTGCATCTCCTGCTGGCTCAGATGTTTGGTTAATAAGGGTGTTTCAATGAATCCGGGGCCTACTGCATTGACACGGATGCCTTTGGCGGAATATTCCAGGGCAGCCGTTTTGGTAAGGCCTACCACCGCATGTTTGGCAGCCACGTAGGCGCAGGAGCCTGCAAACCCTGCGGTGCCGAGGATAGAGGCCATATTGACGATGGCGCCGGTGCCTGCTTTTTCCATGACGGGCAACTGGTACCGCATACCGAAGAAAACGCCGTTGAGGTTAATGCCGATCACTTTTTCCCACTCATTGAGCTTGTAATTGCCGGTAGGAGCGGATTCGCCGCCGATGCCCGCATTGTTGCAGGCGATGTCCAGTTTCCCGTATTCCTGGAGGGTGGCGGCTACCAGCTGCTCATTGTCTTCCGCTTTGCTGACGTCCGCTTTCACGAAAAAAGCTTTGCCGCCCGCCCGCTGTATGTCTTCCACCACTGCAAACCCGCCTTTGTCGTCTATGTCGCTGACTACCACGCTGGCGCCGTTGCGCGCATAAAGTTCCGCTACGCTGCGGCCGATGCCTGAGCCGGCCCCCGTTACCAATGCCACCTTGTCTTTCAGAAGTTCCATAACATTCGTTTTGGCTCTTTAACAATGCGGTAGTGTTAAATGTTCCTCGTATTTTTTTGTTATTTTTGCAGGGATGTTGTCACTTTACTATCTTCACTTTAAGATGTTCCTACATCAATAATACTTTTAAATACATATAATGGAATATAATACCACGCGTAATTACCTGATAATGAAGGAATATGGCCGGAATATCCAGAAAATGGTGGAATTCCTGGGAACCATAGAGGACGATGAGGAGCGCCAGCGCAATGCGATGGCGGTGATTGAATTAATGGGTACGCTGAATCCGCATCTGAGAAATGTGGAAGACTTCAGGCACAAACTCTGGGACCACCTGTTCAATATATCCGGCTTCACCCTGAAAGTGGAATCACCTTACCCGGTGCCTACCCAGGAAGCTTTGCGGGCTAAACCGGACCGTTTGCCTTATCCCAAAAAATACCCGCGTAACCGTCACTTCGGTAAAAACCTGGAGATGGTGATCGATAAAGCTCTGCACGAAGACAATACCGAGAAAAAAGAAGGGTTTACCCAGTGCATCGGCAACTACATGAAACTGGCCTATTCCAACTGGCATAAAGAAAGCGTGCACGATGACGCCATCAAGGCAGAACTGGCGGCTATCACCAACGGCGGCCTGGAGTTCCAGACCGGCGGTGCATCTATACCTGTGCAGACGACTACATCGTTTAACCTCGGTGGTAACACCAGCGGCGGTGGCGGCGGTGATCATTTCCGTACCAACAAACGCAAAAACTTCCAGCAGAACAAACAGTTCAAAAGCAACAGCGGCGGAGGAAAAAATAATAACAAGCACAATAACAAATACAACAAAAACAGGAACAAGTGAGCAGTGCTTTTGAAGTAAGAGGTGGCAACCGTCTCAAAGGTGAAATTATACCGCAGGGAGCCAAAAACGAAGCTTTACAGATCATCAGTGCCGTGATGCTGACTTCAGAGAAAGTCACCATTCACAATATTCCCGATATAGTAGATGTCAACTTGCTGATAGAGCTGCTGGGCGATGCCGGTGTGAAGGTAAACCGTATCAGCCGCGACAAGTGCGAGTTTCAGGCAGATGATATTGACCTGGCCTATTTGCAGGGCGCCGATTTCAAAAAGAAATCCGGCCGGCTGCGTGGCTCCGTGATGATCGCCGGCCCGCTGCTGGCAAGGTTCGGCAAAGCGCTGATCCCTAAACCCGGAGGCGACAAGATCGGCCGCCGCAGGCTCGACACGCACATCATCGGATTTGAAAAACTGGGTGCGCGCTTCAACTACGAATCAGACGATAACTATTTCCGCCTCGAAGCCCCCGGTGGCCTGAAAGGCACTTATATGCTGCTGGATGAACCCAGTGTGACCGGTACCGCCAACATCGTGATGGCCGCCGTACTGGCGCAGGGCACCACCACCATCTACAACGCTGCCTGCGAACCTTATCTGCAGCAGCTCTGTAAAATGCTCAACAGCATGGGCGCCCGTATCAGCGGCGTAGGTTCCAACCTGCTCACCATTGAAGGGGTAACCAGCCTGGGCGGCTGTCAGCATACCATGCTGCCGGACATGATCGAAATCGGATCGTTCATCGGCCTCGCCGCCATGACGCAGAGCGAGCTGACCATCAAAAACGCCGGCGTGGAAAGCCTGGGCATTATCCCGGAGAAATTCCGCTCCCTCGGCATTCAGCTGGAAATCAGGGGCAACGACATTTATATCCCCTCCCAGGAATCGTATGAAATACAGACGTTCCTGGACGGCTCTATCCTCACTATTGCAGACCATCCGTGGCCCGGCTTTACACCCGACCTGCTCAGCATCGTGCTGGTAGTGGCCACACAGGCCAAAGGCAGCGTGATGATCCACCAGAAAATGTTCGAGAGCCGCCTGTTCTTTGTGGACAAGCTCATTGATATGGGCGCACAGATCGTACTCTGTGATCCGCACCGTGCCGTAGTGATAGGCCTGGGCCGTCAGCACCCGCTGCGTGGCATCACCATGTCTTCCCCGGATATCCGTGCCGGTGTGTCGCTCCTGATCGCTGCCCTGAGCGCGGAAGGCAAGAGCACTATCCAGAACATTGACCAGATTGACCGCGGTTACCAGTACATCGACGAACGGTTGAGAAACCTGGGCGCCGACATCAAACGCGTATAAAAACAAACGGTTAATATTACCTCAAAACCCAAATTCCGGGCAACCTTTTACCGGATTTTGGGTTTTGCATTTGAAAGAAACCGCCACATTTCGATTTTTGATTAGCATAATGGAAAAAAAGATCATCATTATCACCGCCCCCTCCGGAGCGGGTAAGACCACCATCGTAAAGAAACTGCTGGCCAGCATGCCTGTACTGGCCTTTTCCATATCTGCCGCCACCCGTACGGCCCGCGCCGGCGAGGTGAACGGAAAGGATTATTATTTCATGACCACAGAAGAATTTCACGCTAAAATCGATGCAAACGCCTTCGCGGAATATGAAATGGTATATGCCGGTAAATACTACGGCACCCTGAAAAGCGAACTGGAACGTATCTGGGCCGATACCCGGATACCAATGGTGGATATTGATGTGAAAGGCGCCCTCTCTATTAAAGAACATTACCACGATAAAGCCCTGACAATTTTTATTCAGCCTCCCTCCATCGATGCGCTGCGCGCCCGTCTCAGCGACAGGGGCACCGAAACACAGGCATCTATCGACGAGCGGCTGGCCAAAGCACAGTACGAACTGTCGTTCGCCCATGAGTTTGACAGGATTGTTGTCAACGATGAACTGGAACGCGCCTACGAAGAAGTAAAAACGCTGGTGCAGGATTTTTTAAATATAAAATAGCAGGGAGATCGTTGGTGTACCTAATTCATTATTTTTGTTAGGATGGACGGATACACAATTATAATTCTAGTTTCTCTCTTACTGCTGGCAGGCTTCTTTGCGGGCATTGAAGCTGCCTTTGCCAATGTGAATAAACTCAGCATTGAGCTCAAAAGAAAGCAGGGGAGGGCTACCGGCAAAATACTGGCCGGTTTTACCGAGCACCCCAGCCGTTTTCTGGCAACCAGCCTGGTAGGGCTGACCATTACCGTGGTGATCTACAGCATCCTGCTGGCAGGCTTCTTTCAGCCTGTGTGGGAAGCCAGCACCGCTACGCCCGACAACGTGCCCATGCCGCTGGTGATTTTCCTGGAAATATTGCTGGCATCCCTGGCCATGCTGTTTCTCGGATTTTTTATTCCAAGGGCTATCTTCCGCTCACGACCCGAAGCATTGCTGAGCTTTTTTGCGTTGCCTATTTCTATCGTGGCCAAACCACTGTATATCATTGGCAACCTGCTGGTGTCTATCTCTGAATGGATGCTGAAATATCTTTTCAACGTCCGTATCCTCGAAACACGGGAGTCCTTTAGCCGTGTGGATGTAGAGCATTTCATCCGGCAGTCGCAGCAACATGTGGGCGAAAACCAGGAGCTGAATACAGAACTGTTTGAAAACGCGCTTTCACTGGCGCATGTAAAAATCCGTGGTTGCCTTATCCCGCGTAAGGAGATCGAAGCGCTCGATATCAAAAATCCGATCATCGATGCCCGGAAAAAATTCATGGAAACCAAACTCTCCAAGATTATTATTTATGATACCACCATCGATAATATTCTCGGATATATTCATCAGCTGGACATGTTCAAGAACCCGCAGAACATCGAAAGCATCATCCATCCGATACTGGCTGTACCGGAAACCATGAGCGCCATCGATCTGCTGAGCAAGTTCAACAAAGAACGCAAAAGCATTGCGTGGGTGGTGGATGAGTTTGGCGGCACCGCAGGTATTGTGACCATAGAAGATGTACTGGAAGAAATTTTCGGAGAAATCAAAGACGAACACGATGAAGAAGAGTTCGTGGAAAAACAGATCGCCGAAAAAGAGTACATTTTTTCAGGCCGGCTGGAACTAGATTACTTAAACGAAAAATACAGCCTCGATTTTCCGGAAGATGAAAGCGAAACACTGTCCGGTTATATCATCAACCATCATGAAACCATTCCGAAGATCAAGGAACGGATCATTATTGGTGACTATGAGTTTGATATACTGAATGTTACGGATACACGCATTGAGATGGTGAAGATGAAAATCCTGGGCTAAAAAGTTGTTTTTTGACCGGTGTTATACGATGTTTATATGATATAAAATTTTTTATAATATCTGTATTAACGGTACAATAACAATTTTGCTAAAACGTTTTTAAAAAAAGTAGTAGGAATTTAACACGGATTGTATACATTTGCTGTAGATGATGTAACACAATGATTTGATTTTTGTTAAAAGGTTGTAAAAAAAGTGTTCCAACATTGATAATAAAATAATTCTTGTTATTTTTGTATTACAAAATAAAAGCAACCAGTGATTCTTACTTATTCTGAACGCTTGCCATCAATTAGGTAAGTAGCTGAACTGGAAGCAAAAGACATTCTCGAATTCAACTTTTTTGGGGTTAACAAACAATGGATGAAAGGCCGGCTCTTGATTCTTCTCGGGCTGGCTCTTTTTTTGTCCCTGCTCATCGCCTGCTATCTCACGCAACATCATGCCGTTGCAGCACTTCCGCTCTTAAAAGACTATTAAAACCTGCTACTTTATCGCCCCTGCGCTGTAAATTGTAGTCTCCATCCGCTATATTTGTGCTCCTGTAGAAGAAACATTCAACTTCGATCGATCGTATCATGTTAAAGAAACTTTTTTCCAATAACGAGGACAAGGCAGAGATGTCGTTTTTTGATCACCTCGAAGATCTCCGCTGGCACCTCGTAAGATCAGCATTTGCGCTTGTGGCGTTCAGTGTGTTCGGGTTTGTATATACCCAGGAAATTCTGGACAATGTGATCTTCGGACCTACCAATGCCGATTTCCCTTCCTACATTGCCTTGTGTAAACTGAGCCACTGGATTGGCATGGGCGACAAACTTTGTATCACACCGGTGAAGGTGACTTTCCTGAACTATAAAATGGTAGGCCAGATCATGCTGCAGTTCAAGCTGGCCTTTATGATCGGGTTTGTATGCGCCTTCCCTTATATTTTCTGGGAGTTCTGGCGCTTCGTGAAACCGGCGCTGAAAGAGAAAGAGCTGAAAGGGGCCAGGGGCGCTATCTTCTGGGTGTCTTTCCAGTTTTTTCTGGGTATCGCTTTCGCGTACTTCCTGATGGCGCCTTTCACCATCAACTTCCTGGCGTCTTACACCGTAACGGACAAAGCGTTGAACCAGTTCTTTATGGACGATTATTTCGATCTGATGACCCAGATCGTACTCGGCATGGGGCTGCTGTTCGAATTGCCGATCCTGGTGTTTTTCCTGACCAAACTGGGCATTCTGACACCGGACTTCCTCCGGGCCTACAGAAGGCACGCTATCGTGGTTATTCTGATCCTGGCGGCCATTATTACCCCGCCCGACCTGATTGACCAGCTGATTGTATTCGCACCTTTATACTGTCTTTACGAAATCAGTATCTTCGTGTCCAAGAAAGCGCTCCGTGACAGAGAATCAGTAGAACGGAAACAGGAAGTGCAGGAATGGTCCTAACAGTGGATGCTCATTAACCGTAAACACTCACGCTATGCAACAACATAACACTTTTGACACTGCTTTGCCCGTAGCCATCGGCTCAGACCACGCAGGATTTGAATACAAGGAGGAAGTAATTTCCTACCTGGAAGCGAAAGGACTGTCAGTAAAAGATTTTGGTACGCATTCCAAAGATTCGGTAGACTATCCGGATTACGCACACCCGGTTTCTACCGCTGTGGAAAGAGGACAGGCTGCCTTTGGTATCCTGATCTGCGGCAGCGCCAACGGAGTGGCTATCACGGCCAATAAACACCAGGGCATCCGCGCTGCCATCTGCTGGGGCGAAGAACTGTCCAGGCTGGCGCGCTCCCACAACAACGCGAATGTATTATGTATTCCTGCCCGTTTTGTGGATGTAGCCGTGGCTAATCAAATGGTGGACGTGTTCATCGACACGCCGTTTGAAGGCGGTCGTCACCAGAACCGTGTCAGCAAAATGGCCTGTCTGTAATGGTTTTTGACCACTCCCCACAAAGGAGGGGCCGTACCTTTTCATATTATTTGTAACTTAAAGAGCCGGATGAAAATCCGGCTCTTTTTTTATAGGCCGGTATCCGGCTTCACCAAAAAGCAGTTCATGAGATTGTTAGCTACGGCAGTATGTATCTTTTCACTGTCCACCGCATTTGCACAAGGGAAGTCCCCGCTCGTTTTCGACAAAGCCACCGCATTGCGCTACGGCGCCACCATCACACCTGCTTCCGCAAAAGCGCAGCTGGCGGTCATCGCCGGAGAAGAGATGGAAGGCAGGGAAACCGGAACGCGCGGACAGGAAAGAGCTGCCGCCTACATCGTGTCACAGTTTAAGGAAGCCGGGCTGCAACCCGGCGCCAACGGGCAATGGGAGCAACATTATCCGCTGTACCGCGACAGCCTGGAAACCGGCACCATCACCGTGGGAGACCGCACTTTCCATTTCGGAACGGACTTCTATTCCAACGTACAGGAAACGCTCAACAGCACGATAGAAGCCGGGGTGGTATTTGCCGGCTACGGTATTGTTACCCCCGAGCGCAACGATTACAAGGGGCTCGACGTGAAAGGTAAAATTGTGATGGTGCGGGAAGGCGTGCCTGCCGGTGTGCCGCGCGAAAAGGCCAGTCCCCCGGAGAAGGCCGCCGTTGCTGCTTTCAGGGGTGCTGCCGCCGTACTGGTGGTCAGCAGAAGTGCCAACCGGTTCCGGCTGCTGGACCAGCAATACCTCCGTAAGACAGACATCTATAAATTCCGTGATACCAGCAGCAGGCCGGGCGTTTACTATATTACGCCGGCCATGGCGGGGGCAATGATGGGTAGGGACAGCCTGCAGGCGGAGCGGGGCTTGTTGCCCGTAGTGTCGCCGCAGCCGGTGCAGATCCGGTTTGCCAAAAAAGACCTTACCCTCTGGCCGTCCAATGTGCTGGGGTACCTCGAGGGAACAGACAAAAAAGAGGAAGTGGTGTTCATCACCGCGCACTACGATCACCTCGGTATCGTAGACGGCAAAATCAACTACGGCGCAGATGACGACGGTTCCGGCACCACCGCTGTTATAGAGATGGCGAAAGCTTTCGGAAAGGCTGCCCGCGAAGGCCGCAGGCCGCGCAGAAGTATTGTGTTCATGACGGTTTCCGGCGAAGAGAAAGGTTTGCTGGGATCTGCCTATTATACCAACAACCCGGTGTATCCGCTGGCTAAAACCGTGGTGGACCTGAACATTGATATGATTGGCCGTATTGACCCGGAGCATGAGCATGATCCCAATTACATCTACATTATCGGCGACGATAAAATCAGCAGCGAACTACGTCCGCTCAGCGAAAGCGTCAATGATGCCTATACCCGTTTCACCCTGGATTATAAGTTCAATGATCCGAACGATCCGCACCAGTTTTATTCCCGTTCTGACCACTATAACTTCGCCCGGCATGGTATTCCGGTAATTTTTTATTTCAATGGCACGCATGCGGATTATCACCAGCCGACAGATACCGTGGAGAAAATCAACTACGAGCTGCTGGCCAAAAGGGCGCAGCTGGTATTTTACACCGCCTGGCAGATAGCGATGACAGATACAAAACTGTAACTGTGATGGCCATGACTACCGCTGATTTCCGTGATTTGCGGAGAAGGAAGCGGAGAGGCGAATGCTAAGCGGAGAGAAGAACCATTACCCTATTTTACCGCCTTCATGGATGACCAGTCTGACAGGTCATCCATGAAGGCGGTTTGTTTTTTACACCATTTTTTGAAAGAAAGGAACGCGCTCTTAAACCTCCGGGACATAGTGAGGTCATATAACCGGTTGAATGAATCATCGTGTAGCAGGGGCATAACTAACATAGGTAGTCATCCTGTCTATCCGGGAGAGGTCGTTTGTTTTCGCTGTGGTACTGGCTTTCCGCGCGGCTTAAGTATCCGGTTTTATCTCCGTAAATCAGGGAAATCAGCGGTAATCAGGACTATTGCAGTTTTTTTTGTTTTTTTTAACAAAATTTTATAAATTGTGTATAGAGTCCTAGCTTAAAATAATAGATATATATATCATATATCTTATGTGATTTTGAAGTTGAATGTAAGCGCTGTCATTTGAGTGTGAACGGACGATTTTTTTAACGAGAGTCAGGAAAAACCCTTTAAACTTTTTCGACAAACCTGTTGTTGTTCAAATCGGTATTTATAGTATCAGGCGGTGTATAAGCTTGTCTTTTATTGAAATCGGAAACTTAGACCCCGCTATTTGGTAACATTATAAAATTACCATCATGGAAGCACCTGCCACCTTTCCTTTGATGACCCATTGTACCCGCAGGATGTATGCATTAGTCCCGGGCCGATGTTGTCATGGAATTCCATAGGGAGGTCATCATTATCGTTTTATAATAAATCCTACATGAAAACTCAAGATATACCTGGTTGTTTATACGCGATTGTGTACCCTATTCATTTAGCTGAAGCGTTGATTGTGAAATTATAAAACGAGGATGCATGCGTAACTTTTATAGTGCCTATTGGTGGATTTTTTTGCTCAGGGGAATATTTGCGTTGGTTTTGGGTGTGCTGGCTATTGTATGGCCGGGGGCTACTTTCACCACTTTGATTGTCTTTCTGGGAGCCTATCTCTTTATTGCCGGCTCTTTTGCGATGGTGGGTGCTATTGCCGCCCGCAAGACGGCCGAGAACTGGGGGCTTTTTTTGCTGTCTGGTTTAGCTGGTATTATATTAGGTATCCTTACTTTGTACAATCCTTTTGCGACCGGCGCCGCGCTGATTTTCCTGGTAGGTTTCTGGGCGATGCTGGCCGGTATTTTCGAAATCATTATTGCGATCAGGCTGAGGACATTGATCACCGGTGAAGGTTGGTATATCGCAGGCGGATTGCTGTCTATTCTCTTTGGCATTCTGCTTTTATCTAATCCTGAAAATGCTGCTATTACGCTGACGTGGTTGTTTGGCTTTTATGCAGTGATATCGGGAGTCATGTTGATATTATTATCGTTCCGGTTACGGAAAAAATAAAACTGAAACGGAAGCCCTTGTTGTTGTTCAACTAAATTATCCCCATATGCAAGCTTATTTTCTAACTAAAACGCTTATACGATGCTGATCAAAACACCTGGTTAGTGGCACCTGTTGCTGCGTTTGTCCGCCGGTGTTGATACCGCCGCGGTCCCGACGACAGCAGGTGCCGGCAGTACGCCGGTCCGGAGTACCGGCGGCCACCATTACTGCCCCACGCGCACGCTTACTCCCTGGCCCTCAAAAGGGGTTAGCATGCTGTAGCCTATTTTGAAAATTTAAAGTTAACCGTTATGTCATCCACCGAATTCAATAATTTGTTACTGGGAAATGCTGATTTCCTGCGGCCGTATGCAGTTACGCTAACAAAAGACTCTGAATCCGCCAAGGACCTCTACCAGGAAACCTTGTTCAGGGCTTTGTCCAACCGCGATAAATACCTCGCCGGCACTAATATCCGGGCATGGTTGTACACCATCATGCGGAATATTTTTATCAACAACTACCGCAGGGGAAACCGTCAGTATAAATTGCTGGACAACGCGGTCGGCGATTACCTGTTGAGCCACCAGCCTTCTGCTATCGGCAACTTCGCAGAATCCGACCTCCGCGTGAAAGACGTACAGATGGCCGTATATAACCTGCCGGTTATCTTTAAACAGCCTTTCCTGCTCTATTTTGAAGGCTATAAATACTATGAGATCGCCGCTATCCTTAATGAACCATTAGGAACAGTGAAAAGCCGCATCCACTTCGCCCGGAAAATGTTGAAAACCAGGATAACCAGGCACTAATTTTTTAAGGTATTAATTGGCCCCCCTTCAGCCTGCTGGCCCTATCCCGCCGGTTAAAGCCGCGTGTGTACCCAAAGACGACCGCAAAATCAAAAGAATCACAGTTTCATTTCGTACTTTTACACCCTCAAAAAAGTCGTGATGAAGGCAAATTATTTAGACGAGCTTAACGAAAGACAGCGGGAAGCAGTTACACATATCAATGGCCCCCTGATGATCGTTGCAGGCGCGGGTTCAGGAAAAACGAAAGTGCTGACCACGCGTATTGCACACCTGATGCGGAACGGGGTAGACGCGTTTAATATTCTGTCGCTCACTTTTACCAATAAAGCGGCACGTGAAATGAAAGAACGTGTGGAAAAAATCCTGGGAGGAAGCGAAGCCCGCAACCTCTACATCGGTACCTTCCACTCCGTATTTGCCCGCCTTCTCCGTGCAGAAGCACACCGGCTGGGCTATCCCAACGATTTTACCATCTACGATGCAGATGATGCCAAAAGCGTTGTGAAAACCATCGTGAACGAGCTTAACCTCGACGATAAACACTATAAACCGAACTTTGTATACAACCGGATCTCCGCCGCTAAAAACAGCCTGATGGGACCGGAAGAATACCAGCTCGACCACCTCGTGCAACAGGAAGACATGCGGGCCAACAGGCCCCTGATCGGCAAGATCTACGATATGTACGCCAAACGCTGCTTTAAAAACGGCGCGATGGACTTCGACGATCTCCTCTTCAAAATGTACGTGCTGCTCAAAAGCTTCCCCGAAGTACTGCACAAATACCAGCATAAGTTTAAATATATCATGATCGATGAGTACCAGGATACCAACCCGGCCCAGTACGAGATCATTAAACTGCTGGGTGCTGTCAACGAAAATATATGCGTGGTGGGAGACGACGCCCAAAGTATCTACTCCTTCCGCGGCGCTACCATTCAAAACATCCTCCAGTTTGAAAAAGACTATGACGATGTAAAAGTGGTAAAACTGGAACAGAACTACCGCAGTACCAAATCCATCCTGAGCGTGGCCAATGAAGTCATTGCCCACAACAAAGGACAGATCGAGAAAAACCTGTGGACAGACAATAACGAAGGCGATACCATCAAACTGGTACGCACCATGACCGATAACGAAGAAGGCAAGTTTGTAGCGGACACCATCGCAGAGCAAAAGCTGCGCAACCACTACGATAACCGCGATTTCGTGATCCTCTACCGTACCAACGCTCAGAGCCGTTCCTTCGAGGAAAGCCTGCGCCGGAAAGCCATTCCCTACCGTATTTTCGGCGGACTGTCATTCTACCAGCGCAAGGAAATCAAGGATTTTGTGGCCTACCTCCGGGTAACCATGAACACCCGCGATGAAGAAGCCCTGAAAAGGATCATCAACTACCCGGTACGCGGCATCGGTAAAACCACCATGGAAAAAACCATTGTCCTCGCCAACGACCACAACATCACCATGTGGGAAGTGCTGGAGAGGGCCCGGGAGTTCGGCTTCAAAGGCGGTACCCTCGAAGCCATCGAAGCTTTTGTCGTGATGATCAAAAGTTTTCAGGCCCTGCTGACCACCCACAACGCTTATGATGTGGCCGTAGTTGTAGGTAAATCCACCAATATTGTAAAAGAGCTGTTCAACGATAAAACCACAGAAGGCCTTGCCCGTTACGAAAACGTGCAGGAACTGCTCAACTCCATCAAGGAATTCACCGAAACGCCGGATGAAGAAGGAGAACTGCTGGATAAGAGCATGGGCTCCTACCTGCAGCAGATCACCCTGCTCACCGACGCCGACCAGGGTACCGATGAAGACAGCAACGTGGTAAAACTGATGACCATTCACGCCGCCAAAGGACTGGAGTTCCCCGTAGTATTCACGGTGGGCCTGGAAGAAACCCTGTTCCCCAGCGGTATGTCTATCAATACCCGCGAAGAGCTGGAAGAGGAAAGACGCCTGTTCTATGTGGCTATTACCCGCGCTAAAGCCAGACTGTGGCTTACACATGCCAACAGCCGCTACCGCTTCGGTAACCTGGTGCAGAATGAACCCAGCCGCTTCCTGGAAGAGATGCCGGAAAAATTCATCGACCGCAGTTATGCCGGTGGTGGAAGCGTCCGCAACGCTTTCGGTAGTGGCAGCACCTCCGGATGGGGCGGTGGCAGCAATATGGGCAATATGTTTGACCGGATGCAGAAAAAAGCGCCCGGACAAACTACGTCCCAGCCGTCTTCTTCTCCCAAACCGGCGCCACGTCCCACGTCAGCAGCCACTACCCATGTGCCTACCCCCGGATTTACCCCGGACGACCCGGCAGGCATGGAGCCTGGTATGCAGGTGGAACACCAGAAATTCGGCTTCGGCACCATCATGGGCATGGAAGGCGCTCCCAACAACAGGATCGCTACCGTAGTATTCCCCAAAGGCGGTGGTGAAAAGAAAATTATGCTTAACTACGCCAAGCTGAGGATCGTCAGATAGCCGCATGGAAAAAGAACTGGAGATGCTGCGCCGCTACTGCGCTTACCAGGAGCGGTGCCATCAGGAAGTGAAATATAAAAGCCTGGAACTGGGATTACGCGGAGAGGCCGTGGACGCGGCCATTGCGGAACTGATAGCCGACAATTTCCTGAATGAGGAAAGGTATGCCAAAGCCTTTGCCGGCGGTAAATTCAGGATCAAACAATGGGGCCGCAACAAGATCAAAGCGGAACTGAAACAGAAGCAGGTGTCTGATTACTGCATCCGTAAAGGGCTGGCGGAAATCGACGGGGACGATTATTACGCCACGCTGCGAAAGCTGGCCGATAAAAAATGGCAGTCGCTCAGCAGGGAAACTGCGCTCAAACGGCGGTATAAAACCATGCAACACCTGATGCAGCGCGGCTTTGAAAGCTCCCTGATCAATGAAGCGCTTGAAGAAATTGCAAATAATGACGTCTGAACGGGGGATAATTTGAAAAGTTTCTAATCCATCAGGCAGTACTTTTGTAGTCACAATACCCGATAATGGCAGATTTAAAAGTTACACTGATACAATCCCAGCTTTACTGGGAAGATATTGCGGCAAACCTGCAGATGTTTGACGAGAAAATCGATCGCATAGGTGAGCGGACGGAAGTGGTGTTTCTCCCTGAAATGTTCAGCACCGGCTTCAGCATGCAGCCGGAGAAGCTGGCAGAAACCATGGACGGAAGCGCTGTGCAGTGGATGAAGAAAAAGGCCGCTGAAAAGAATATTATCCTCACCGGCAGCCTGATCATCGAAGAAAACGGTCATTATCTGAACCGCCTCATCTGGATGCTGCCCAATGGTACCTATGGCACCTACGATAAGCGCCACCTGTTTGGTTATGCCGGCGAACATGAGCATTACCAGCCGGGCGACAAACGGCTGATCGCACAGGTGAAAGGCTGGAAAATCAACCTGAATATCTGTTACGATATGCGTTTCCCGGTATGGGCCCGCAATACCATCCAGCCGGACGGTAACCCCGCCTACGATGTGCTGGTGTATGTGGCCAACTGGCCGGAACGCCGCAGCACCGCATGGACTACACTGCTGCAGGCCCGCGCCATCGAAAACCAATGTTACGCCATCGGCGTCAACAGGGTAGGCAACGATGGGAATAACATCTACCACAGCGGCGAAACCAGCCTCATAGACCCGATGGGCGAAATCATCTACCGCAAGTCACATGATGAAGATATCTTTACGTATACCCTTCAGCGTGACCGGGTGGATGAAGTGAGGAAAAACATTCCTTTCCTGAAAGACGCCGACAACTTCACTATTCTCAGTAACGAACTCGTTTAATCTTTATCATAGATGCTCCTGCAGGCTGTGCACCATATCGCTGTTATTTGCGCTGACTATCAACGTAGTAAAGCTTTTTATACCGATGTGCTGGGCCTGCAGGTCATCCGGGAAGTATACCGCGAAGGGCGCGATTCCTGGAAGCTGGACCTGGCGCTGGGCGACCAGTATGTGATAGAGCTGTTTTCCTTCCCCGATCCGCCGCCACGGGCCAGCCGCCCGGAAGCCTGCGGCCTTCGTCACCTTGCCTTTGCCGTAACGGATATCGCTGCTGCGGTACAGGAGCTGCACCAGAAAGGCGTATCCACCGAAACCATTCGTATAGACCCCTACACCGGCAAGCGTTTCACTTTTTTTACTGACCCTGATGGCCTACCTTTAGAGTTGTACGAACAACCCTAATACGTTTTGCCATGTCCGTTATTTATACAAACGCCCTGATATTCACCGGCGACAGGATGCTCAGCGACCATGCAGTAGTGACGGACCATCACCTCATCACAGGTATCGTACCTGCTTCCGAATGTAAAGACCATCCCAATGTGATAGACCTGCAGGGTGGGTTTATGGCGCCGGCTTTTGTGGACCTGCAGGTATATGGCGGCAATGGCAGCGTGTTTTTCCTGCATCCTTCCGTAGAAAGCCTCCGCGCCGTTTATGAAGCCGCTAAAGCCGGCGGGGCAGCGCATATTATGCCTACGCTGGCCACCGTGGCGCCGGAGAAGGTGCTGCTGGCCATACAGGCCGTGAGGGACTATTGGCAGGAAGGGGGGCGGGGCGTACTGGGCCTGCATCTCGAAGGACCGTTTATCAACCCGGTGAAAAAAGGCGCCCACCTGGAAAAGTATATCCATCCCCTTACCCGGGAAGATGTAGACTGGGTACTGCATCACGGTAATGGGGTGGTGAAGATGATCACGCTGGCGCCGGAATGTTGCGATCCTGCGCTGGTAAAGGAGTTACAGGAGGCGGGCATCACCATTTTTGCGGGCCACAGCAACGCCACCTATGCCGAAGCCACAGCCGCTTTTGAAAACGGTATTCACCATGTCACCCATCTGTTTAATGCCATGTCTCCGCTGGAAAGCCGCGCTCCTGGCCTGGTAGGCGCAGTGTATAATCAGTCAAGGGTATTTGCCAGTATTGTGGCCGACGGGGTGCATGTAGACTTCGCCACTGTGAGTATCAGTCATAAAATAATGGACGGTCGCCTTTTCCTGATTTCCGATGCGGCAGCAGAAAACCCGGAAGGGGACTATGTATATATTCAGCAGCACGACCGCTACGTCAATGCTGCCGGTGTGCTGGCCGGTTCCCGGCTTACCATGTTGCAGGCGGTGCACAACTGCGTGGAGAAAGCAGGTATCCCCTTGCATACCGCGTTGCAGATGGCATCCCTCCATCCGGCGCGGGCTTTACGCCTCGATTCGCGGCTGGGACGCATCGAAACCGGCTATGAAGCGGCATTTATCGTACTGCGCGACCACTGGGATATGACAGTTTACTGTTAATACTACTATCTTCGCAGGATAAATCATCATTTCATTAGCGCATGGATGCCATAATCCGTTTTTTTACGAGACGCCAGTACAAGAACCTGTTCCTGCTGACCTGGGTGGTCCTGGGCCTTTTGCAGGCCTGTTTTTCTGAACTGTGGGACGATGAAGCCTACTACTGGGTGTATTCCCGGCATATGGACTGGGGATATTTTGATCATCCCCCCATGATCGCCCTGCTGATAAAAATGGGCTACGGCATTTTTCACAACGAACTGGGCGTTCGGTTGTTTATTGTGTTGTTCAATACCGCCACGCTGTGGCTGACCGCCCGTTTGATCGCTTCCAAAGACAATATCCTGTTTTACCTGATCATGGGCTCTATGGGCGCCATGCAGATAGGTGGCATGCTGGCCGTTCCGGACCTGCCGCTGATATTCTTTGCCGCCGTGTACTTCTGGGCTTACCGTTATTTCCTGGCCAGCCAGAACTGGCGAAACACGCTGCTGCTGGGCGTTGCCATGGCCCTGATGTTCTACAGCAAGTACCACGGTGTACTGCTGGTGTTCTTTACGGTATTGTCCAACATGAACCTGCTGCGGGTGGGGAAGTTCTGGGCCGCCTGTATCATCACGACCATCCTCTTTTTTCCGCATATCTACTGGCAGTACACGCACGGCTTTCCTTCCCTGCAGTACCACCTGGTGGAACGTAATGCTTCGTCTTACGATATCACCTATACGCTGGATTACCTGGCGGGGCAGCTGCTGCTGTTTGGTCCGCTGATGGGCTGGCTGCTGCTGTATTACGCTTTCCGTTGCCCTATCCAGAATACTTTTGAGCGGGCGCTGAAATTCAGCCTGATAGGGGTGTTGGTGTTTTTTGCCATCAGCACTTTCAAAGGAAGGGTGGAGGCCAACTGGACCGTGATGGTGTTTACTCCGGTGGTGATCCTGGCCCACCAGGCGATTGTGCGCAGAGGCTGGTCCCGCAAGCCGCTGTTATATACGTTGCCGGTGTCCCTGTTGCTGGTACTGGTGACAAGGGTATACATGATATGGGACTTTATGCCGGGCGTGGAAATACGGCCGGAGATACATCATAACAAAGAGTGGACATCGGCGCTGGCCAGCCGTGCCGAAGGCCGCCCGGTAGTGTTTATGAACAGCTACCAGCTGCCTTCCAAGTATATGTTCTACACCGGTAACCTGTCTTACAGCCTTAACAGCCGCTATTCCCGGCGCAGCCAGTATAATTTCTGGGACACGGAAACGCAGCTGTGGGGAAAACCGGCCGTGGTGGTATTTGAACCGGGCGCCGATATGCCGGTAACAGACAGTATCAAAACTATCCGGGGCACCTGGGACCTCAACATACAGCCGGCTTATTATTCCTATTCGCTGGTGCAGATGAAAGCAGGACTGCAACATATTAAAGCCCGTCCGCGTGAACAGGTGAATGTGCTGCTGCAACCGAACAACGGTTATAAGAGACCGCTGCCGATAGACCGGGAACACCCGCCGATGCTGGGTTATGGCTTCTCCACCAAAGACGAAGCATTACCTCCGGTTAAATCTGAACTGACGCTGGAGCGTGCCATGTTACGCAGAGTGGTGACCATGCCGGTGGTGATGCCCGATAAACCCGGGGAATACCTGTTGAAATTCTGCGTGTTTGCCGGTGATCTGCTGCCTTCGCATAACAGCCAGGGGATTAAGGTGATTGTAGAGAAATAGCACTGCATAAAAAGAAAAGGCCCGAAGCGGATCATCTGCTTCGGGCCTTTTCTTTTATCCGATGATGGAGCGATTTATTGTTTAAAGGCGTTCCAGCCCTGGGCTACCAGCTTGAATTTGTTGCCCCCCTTGGTGTGGATATGTGCGCCTTCGGCGATGTCTGTCATATAGCCGATCACACTGATTTGCTCATTGAGCACGATCTTATCGTAGTCCTGTTGTTTCATGGTGAACAGCAGTTCATAGTCTTCTCCGCCGCTGAGTGCGCAGGCCGTAGGATCGAGGCTGAATTTGAGCGCCATTTCCTTGCTTTCCTGTGCAATGGGGATTTTTTCTTCATACAGCACCACGCCCAGGTTGCTCTGTTTGGCGATATGGAGTATTTCGGAGCTGAGGCCATCGCTCACGTCCATCATGGCGGTAGGCACTATTTCCTGCTCCTGCAGGAACTCGATGATATCTTTACGGGCTTCCGGCTTCAGCTGGCGCCCGATGATATAGGTTTGATCTTCCAGATCGGGTTTTACCTCGGGATTTTCGAGGAATATTTTCTTCTCTCTTTCGAGGAGGGTAAGGCCAAGGTAAGCCGCGCCCAGATCGCCGGTAACGCAGAGCAGATCGCCTTTCTGGGCGGTAGATCTTTTCACGAACTGGTCGGGGGTAACTTCGCCGATGGCGGTTACGCTGATGATAAATCCTTTCTGGGAGTTGCTGGTGTCGCCACCTACGAGGTCTACACCGTATTTTTCACAGGCGGCATAAACACCTTCGTAGAATTCGCTGAGCGCTTCCAGGGACACTTTGTTGGAGAAGGCGATGCTCACGGTGATTTGTGTGGGCGTAGCATTCATGGCGTAGATATCGGAGAGGTTTACCACTACCGATTTATAGCCGAGGTGTTTCAGCGGGGTGTACATCAGGTCGAAGTGGATGCCTTCTACCAGCATATCGGTGCTGATCACGGTTTGTTTGCCGAAGTGATCGATGACGGCGGCATCGTCGCCTACACCGAGGACGGTGCTGGCGTTCTGTATTTCAATATTCCTGGTGAGGTAGTCTATCAGACCAAATTCTCCCAGGTCTTTTATTTCTGTTCTTTCTTCCATGTTTGTCCAATACTTATTTACCGTTAATGAGGTTCCTCAGTTCACTATGGATATGGCCGTTGGTGGCCAGTATATCTTTTTGATAAGGGGAAAATTTATCGCCGGAGAAGTGGGTCACTTTGCCACCTGCTTCTTCTACCATCAGGTATCCGGCGGCGCTGTCCCACGCCTGGAGGTGGTGTTCCCAGAAGCCGTCGAACCGGCCGCAGGCTACCCAGCACAGGTCTATGGCGGCGGAGCCGAGGCGCCGTACGGGAATGCCTTGTTTGATAACGCTGGTCAGCACCTGCAAGGGATTTTGATCACTTTCTTCCCATTTGTAGGGAAAGCCGGTCACCAGGCAGGAAGTAGCTACGTTGGTTTTGGCAGACACATGGATGGGTTTGTCGTTCAGGGTGGCGCCTTTCCCTTTTTCAGCCACGAACAGTTCGTTCATAAAAGGGTTGTATACTGCGCCCAGCACCATTTCGCCTTCTTTTTCCACACCTATGGACACGCAGCAGATGGGGATGCCATTGGCGAAATTAACCGTGCCGTCTATAGGGTCGATGATCCATTTATAAGCAGAATCCGTTTTGAGGACGCCCACTTCCTCGCTGAGAATGAAATGGTCGGGGTAGGTATTGCGGATTACCTCGATAATTACCGCTTCAGATTTTTTATCCGCTTCCGTTACCAGGTCATTGACAGTGCTTTTGCTGCTCACTTCAAAAGCCCCGTTAAAATATTGTTGGAGTATTTTTCCGCCGGCTTCAGTAGCTTTGAGTAAAGTAGATTTTAGCATGCCGCAAAGGTAAAAACGAATTATCAATTGCCGGTTGCCAATTTTATCGCTTTATTAGTAAAAAATACATGTGTTAATAGTTAACTTGCAATCTATAACTGGTAATTCGCGTTTATATTCATTATTCAACTTATTTTTGCAGTTCAATTAAAGAGAGGGAAAGTTAATGGCCATCATAGGTAATCTGATTTCCAGGTCACTACGTATCAGGAAGAAGTTCACGTTTAAGTTAGGTACACCTCGCCAATACCAGCTGCAGGTGCTGCACCGTCTGCTGGAGAAGGCCAAGGATACTGAGTTTGGCCGGCACTACGATTTCCAGGACATTTTGGACAGTCCGAATTTCATCGGTCAGTACCGGGAGAAAATACCTGTGCACAACTACAGTAAGATGCACAAGGAGTGGTGGTATCGTTGCCTGGAAGGGGAAGCCAACGTCAGCTGGCCGGAGAAGATCAAGTACTTTGCGCTGAGCTCGGGTACTTCCGAATCAGCGAGCAAGCATATTCCTGTTACCAAAGCCATGCTGAGGACGGTAAAGAAGGTAGGGGTGAAGCAGCTGTATTCTATGGTTAACTTCAACGTTCCGCCCAAGTCTTTTACGAAAGGGATCCTGATGCTGGGAGGCACCACCTCCCTGTTCGAGAAAGGCGACTATTACGAAGGGGACATGAGCGGCATCCAGGCCAAGAACATCCCCCGTTGGTTCCGCCGTTTTTATAAGCCCGGAGGCAGCATTTCCCGCAAGCCTAACTGGGAGCAGCGTATCAAGCTGATTGTCCGCAAAGCGCCTACCTGGGACGTTGGGACCGTCTGTGGTGTGCCCGCCTGGGTACAGATCGTATTTGAAGAGATCATCAAATACCACGGCGTAAAAAATATTCACGAAATATGGCCTAACCTGGCTATCTATATCCACGGTGGGGTATCATTTGAGCCTTACCGCGAAAGCTTCCAGAAGTTGCTGGGCAAGCCGATCAACTTCATTGAAACCTACATGGCCTCTGAAGGCTCTTTCGGTTTCCAGGCACGTCCCGGCGTAAGAGGCATCAAACTGGTGCTCAATGCGGGTATCTTCTACGAATTCATTCCTTTCAATGAAGAAAACTTCGACGCAGACGGAGAAGTAAAGCCTAACCCTAAATCTTACATGATCAACGAGGTGGTGGAAGATGTGGAATATGCAGTGATGCTGTCCACCTGTGCAGGCGCATGGCGTTACCTGATCGGCGACGTGGTGAAGTTCACTTCCGTGAAGGAACATGAAATCGTGATCGTAGGGCGTACCAAGCAGTTCCTCAGCCTTGCCGGCGAACATATGAGCGTCGACAATATGAACAAGGCCATCGATACGGTACAGAAAAAGATGGGTATTACCATCCGCGAGTTTACCGTAGCAGGTTTCCCGTATGAAAACCTGTTCGCACACCGCTGGTACATCGGTACCGATCAACCGGTGGCGGATGTGGCCAGGATGCGGGAAATCATTGACCAGACGCTGGCCGAAGTGAACGATGACTATGCGGTGGAAAGGACTTCCGCTTTGAAAGAAGTGTTTGTAGAGGTGCTGCCAAATGAAGTATTTATCGATTACCTGCGTTGCAAAGGCAAGGAAGGCGCGATGAATAAATTCCCGCGGGTCATGAAAGGAGAAAAACTGAAAGACTGGGAGAAATTCCTGGCAGGTAAGACAGTGAAGCATCAGGCATAACCCGTGACCCCGAATATATACACATGATAACATCAATTGTAGCTGGATTAGGACTGGGATTATTTCTGTCGTTATCGGTGGGGCCTGTAATTTTCGCCATCATCAAGTACAGTATCAATAATGGCTTCAAGGCGGGTATCAGCTTTGCGCTGGGCGTGTCTATGAGCGATATCTTCTTTGTGTTGACCGGTAACCTGGCCACCTCCTTTATCACCGGGCTGGAAGAATACAAACGCTCTATCGGTGTGGTAGGCGGGTTCCTCCTGATAGGCATGGGCATCTACGGGCTGTTCTTCAAAAAAGTGAAAATCAGCACCGGCGATGAAAAGCCGGAAATGTTCCGCACGCATGACTACCTGAAGATATGGCTGGCAGGCTTCCTCATGAATACGCTGAACCCGGGGGTAATCATCTTCTGGCTGGGCGTATGCGTGGCCAACGCCGCCACCTCCGTGGGGCACCGGTTTGTGATGTACGCGGTATGTCTTACGCTGGTACTCTCTGCGGACATCCTCAAAGTATTTATCTCCGACAAAATCCGTCATAAGCTCACCCTCACCAACGTTGAATGGCTTAACCGCGTAGCGGGCGTGAGTATGATCATCTTCGGCGTGGTGCTGTTGTACAAAGTGATGTTTGAGCTGGGATCGCTTGGCCATTAAAACAAATCACACAGGAAATTGCATAAAGCAGGATGCCCATTGATCTACATCAATGGGCATCCTGCTTTTTATAAATAGCGTGTGATAGTTATGCTATGGTCCAGGTTTCATTACCCGCCAGCAACTTATCCAGGTCGCCGGGGCCTTTCCTGGAGAGGGCGTCTTCGAGCTGAGCGGCCATCACTGCTTCGTAGGTAGGACGTTGCGTTTGATAGAACACACCGAAAGGACGCGGCATATGTCCTTCGATACGCGGATCGTCGAACAGGCGGGTCAGCAGCTGTGCTTTATAGAAGTCGCTCTCATCGTGTATCCAGAGGTCGGCGGCGCTGTAGTCGCTGCCCAGTTCCACGACTACCGGTTTGATACCGTCGAGGCGGAGGCCTTTATTTTTCTGCGCGCCGAAGATCAGCGGCTGTCCTTGTTCTACGAACAGGGTCTCTTCTGCTTTGCTGGATTTTTCGGTGAATATTTCGAATGCGCCATCGTTAAAGATGTTACAGTTCTGATATATTTCAAGGAAAGAAGCGCCTTTGTGGGCGTGGCTGCGTTTCAGCAGTTCCTGCAGGTGTTTCGGGTCACGGTCCATGCTGCGGGCAATGAAGGTAGCATCAGCGCCGAGTGCCAGTGCCAGCGGGTTGAACGGGTGATCGATACTGCCGAAAGGAGTGGACTTGGTCACTTTGTTCTCTTCGGAAGTAGGAGAGTATTGCCCCTTGGTCAGACCATAGATCTGGTTATTGAACAACATCACATTCACATCGAAATTACGGCGCAGCAGGTGGATGGTGTGGTTACCGCCGATAGAGAGGCCGTCGCCGTCGCCGGTAACGATCCATACGCTCAGCTCAGGGCGGGTAGCCTTAAGACCGGAAGCGATGGCGGTAGCACGACCGTGGATCGAGTGCATACCGTAAGTATTCATGTAATAAGGGAAACGCGAAGAGCAGCCGATACCGGAAACGATCACAATATTTTCGCGGGGAATGCCCAGCGAAGGCATAATGGTTTGTACCTGTTTAAGTATAGAGTAGTCGCCGCAGCCAGGGCACCAGCGTACTTCCTGGTCCGTTGCAAAATCTTTGGCTGTTAAGGCCTGCGGAGCTATAGTTGCTGTTGACATTTGTATGAGTTAAGTATATATGAGTATGTTTATATGTAGTCTGTAAAGTTACTGATTATTCAGCTCTTCCCAATATTCAGCTGCCCGGCGGGTGTGCGGAATAACGATCGTGCCGCCTACAATGTTGGCCACCGCGAATATCTCGTACATTTCCGCCGTACTGATGCCCTGCTCATGGCATTTGCCCAGGTGGTATTTGATGCAGTCGTCGCAGCGAAGCACCATCGACGCCACCAGGCCCAGCATTTCTTTCGTCTTTGTACTCAGCGCTCCCTCGGCATAGGTGTTGGTGTCGAGGTTGAACAGCCTGTTAATCACTTTGTTCTGCTTTCCCAGGATCACTTCGTTCATCTTACTGCGGTAGTCGTTGAACTCCTGTATCGTGTTTGACATATAAATCCTCTTTATGATAGTTTAACGGATGGTTTCACAGGGATAAAGCTATGAAAGTGTTTACAAATATACATTAATCTACTGACCGAGTGGACTATTCGGCCTATAACCTGTGATTATGGACAATAACAAAAAGTTATGTTGATGATTTCTTCATCAAAAAGGTCTATCGATATGGTAGACTATTTGTATATTGTCTGATATACCAACTTTTCTTTTTGTCAACCAACAGAATCTGGACCTCTATTATGAAAAAATCCTTTTTTTACCGCCTGCTGGCCGTATGTGTATGCGCCAGCGGCACCGTACTGGCGCAGGACAAAAAAATGCTGGGGTATACCGACAGCGAAGCGGCCCGGCAACAGCAGCTGGAAGCCCGTTTTGACCAGCACCTCAGCAGCAGCCATATCGGAGAAGCCATTAAAGCCCTTTCAGCTAAACCACATCATATCGGCTCCGCCCAGGGCAAAGTAGTGGCGGAAGACATCCTGCAACGCTTTAAAAGTTACGGATGGGACGCTGAAATCGTTACCTACCAGGTGCTGTTTCCCACACCCAAAGAGCGCCTGCTGGAGATGACCGGCCCCACCAGCTATAAAGCTGTATTAAAGGAGCCGGCCCTCAGGGAAGACGCTACCTCCGGCCAGGAAGGCCAGCTGCCGACTTACAACTGCTGGAGCGCCGACGGCGACGTTACCGCCCCGCTGGTATTTGTGAACTACGGCCTCCCGGAAGACTATGAATACCTGGAACGCGCCGGTGTAGACGTAAAGGGAAAAATCGTCATCGCTAAATACGGCCGCTCCTGGCGTGGCACCAAGCCCAAAGTGGCACAGGAACACGGCGCTGTCGGCTGTATCATTTACTCCGATCCCAAAGATGACGGTTACTTTGCGGGAGACGTATACCCGCAGGGCGCTTTCAAAAACGAATACGGCGTACAACGCGGCTCTATCATGGACATGGTGATCTATCCCGGAGATCCACTCACGCCCAACGAGGGGTCTACAGCCAACGCCAAAAGGCTGGACCGCCTGCAGGCGCCCAACCTGCTGAAAATACCGGTACTGCCCATCAGCTACCACGATGCCGCCCCGCTGCTAAAAGCACTGGACGGCCCCGTAGCGCCCGATGCCTGGCGCGGTGCCCTGCCTTTTACATACCATATAGGGCCGGGAAAAACAAAAGTGCATCTCAAACTGGCGTTCGACTGGCAGATACGCCCCTGCCACAACGTGATCGCTAAACTGAAAGGCGCTGAAGAGCCCGATCAGTGGGTAGTACGCGGCAACCACCACGACGCCTGGGTGAATGGAGCGGCCGACCCCATCAGCGGACTCGCGGCGCTGCTGGAAGAAGCCAAAGCCATCGGTGAACTGGCCAAAGAAGGCTTCAGGCCCCGCCGTACACTGGTATACTGCGCCTGGGACGGCGAAGAGCCAGGCCTGATGGGCTCCACCGAATGGGTAGAAGACCATGCGGCTGAACTGCAGGAAAAAGCAGTGGTATACGTCAACTCCGACAGCAACGGCCGCGGTTTTCTCAATGCCAGCGGTTCCCATGCCCTCGAAACACTGATCAACCAGGTAGGCCGTGATATCATCGACCCGCAAACGAAAGTCAGCATACTGGCCCGCCGCCAGGCTGCCGACGTGCTGAGAGCGGCCACCGTTAAACAAAAGAAAGAAAAGCTCTCCCGCCAGGGCATCCCCATCAATGCCATGGGCTCCGGCTCTGACTACTCCTCCTTCCTCCAGCACCTCGGCGTTCCCTCGCTGGACCTGGGCTTTGGCGGAGAAGACGCCGGCGGTGAATACCATTCCATCTACGACTCCTACGATAACTACGTACGGTTCAAAGATCCTACTTTCAGCTATGGAGTAGTGCTGTCACAGACTGCCGGTCATACGGTATTGCGTATAGCCAACGCCGTTACACTGCCTTTCGATTTTCGTAACCTCTATGAAACGGCCAACGGGTATGTGAATGAGCTGACAGCACTGGCTGCCGACCTGCGGGAAGCTACCGCGCTGGAAAATCAGTTGATCCGTGAAAACAAATACCAGCTGGTGACTGATACGGCCAAACACCTGCTGCCGCCGGCTCCCCGCGCTCTGGTGCCTTACATCGATTTCAGCCCGCTGCAAAATGCACTCGCCGCGCTGGACACAGTGACGCAGGGCTTTACGGGTAAACTGGCCACCGGCAAACCGCAGCTCAATAAACAGCTTTATCAGGCGGAGCAACAGCTGCTCAGCAGTACCGGCCTGCCTTCCCGGCCATGGTATAAACATACGCTGTATGCACCCGGCTTCTACACCGGCTATGGCGTGAAAACCATTCCCGGCGTAAGGGAGGCGCTGGAACAGCGCCGCTGGAAGGAGGCAGGAGAGCAGATAGATGCTGCCGCAGCAGCGATCAACCGGCTCGCCAAATACCTGCAGACGGTAACTACCCGCTAAAAAATAAAAAGGGCTGATCCATGGATCAGCCCTTTTTCGTTCAATAAGGTAAGACACTATCTGCCACCCGCCAGGCCTTTCAGGTAGTCTTTCAGGCCCAGTATAATTTTGTTGATCAGTTCCTGCTGAAACTGTGGGTTCAGTATCTGCTCTTCGTCGCCGGGGTTACTGATAAACAGTGTTTCAATGAGCGCATCCGGAAACTCGGTCGGGTTGTTCAGGATGAAGTTAAAGTCACCGTTGTTTTTAAAATCATTTAACCCTGTTTCCAGCAACCGCCGGTGGATAGCGGCATTCAGCGGTTCACAGAAAGGATGTTTATAGTAGGTGGCGGTACCGGATACATCTACCGGGTTGCCTGAAGAATTAAGGTGTATGCTCAGCAACAGGTCGGGGTTGGCCCTGCGGAAGAGGGACAGCCGGTCTTCGTTGCCCACGAACTTTTCGCTGGTGCGGGTCATGATTACGCTGGCGCCTTCTCTTTCCAATGCTGCTTTCAGTTGAAGGGACAGGTTGAGTGTCAACGTTTTTTCATAGACGCCGGTAAGGCCTACGGAGCCCATATTGCCGCCACCGTGACCGGCGTCTACGCCGATAACGAGGCCGCGCAGGGAGAGGTTGTCCGGCACTCGTTTAACCTTCACCGTTATACGGTTGCCTTCATAATAGATCTGGTATCCCCATGGTGCATGTTTCAGGGAGATGGCCATGCGGAACACATCATGCGCCGGCTGTTGCCATTGTACGCCGGTGATTTCCCGTGTTCCCTGCAGCAGTGTGCTGATGCCCTGCTCTGCATATGCGCCGTGTACATCTACAATGATTTTTCCGGGAGATACGATTTGCGTAGAGGTGTACGGCAGTTTATCCGATAGTTCTACGGACACGTAATCCGCTTTATCATCGCCCCATACTTTGGCGTCCGATACAATGCTGACGGCGGGGGCTTCCTGCGGAATCTCCGTATCCAGCAGGGGCTCGGGGATATAGGCCGTCCGGTGGGAAGACAGCCGTACTTTGTAATAATCGCCTTGTTTGCCTACTACCTGCAGCAGCACGTCTTTGTCGAGGTAGCCGGTTTTATCCGGGCCAAGCCGGTCGCCGGTCGCGGAGGAGGTGAGGTAGGTCATGTTGTCGATGGTGCGGCCTATCAGCGGTGTGCCGTGGGGCATCATGCTATAACGGTAGGTACTGTTCAGGACGGCTGTTTCGCTGCCGTTTTGAAGACGGACCGGTATTCTGCCGTTCAGCAGGGAGTCTGAAGGCTGCAGCACATATATGCCGGTGTAATAACCCGGAACACCGCCGCTCTGGGAAGCAGGCAGTTCGCGCAGCGGTACGTTGTTGAACCAGGTGGCCCTTGCGCCGGGGTAACCTTTCATCTTTATATGCAGCGTGTCGCCTGCAGACAATTCCAGGTTGCCTTTAGGAGAAATCTCGATAAAATCTATGCGGAAAGCGCTGGTGACACGGGCAGCCGGAGGCGGGGCATAATACCAGGTAATGTTTTTCGTATAGGTTTTGCCGTTATCATCTTCTGCTACGATGGTAAAAGCGTTTCTTCCTTCTGCCAGTTCTTTTTTTACGGCAAAGGTACCGGTGCTGTATACGTATACCTTTTCCCCGTTGATGGTAACCTGGCAGCCTGTGCAGGTCCTGCCGGCAATAAACTGCCGTGCGGTGCTCACATTACTTTGTTCCCGGGAAGGTTGGCTGAGCCGGATAAACGCCTGGCTGCTGGCCCAAAGGGGAACTACAATGGCAATTAATGTCTGGAGTAATAATCTCGATACGTGCTTCATATCCCTGCGTAATCATGTAAAGATAAGAGGGAAATAGGAGAAAGCAATTGATATTTAATGATTTAGGGATTTTCGGATTTTTTGATTTTGGGTATAAAACGACGAAATCAAAAAATCCGAAAATCAAAAAATCCCTAAATGCTAGAAGATGTATTTATTCTCTGCAATCAGCTGGTCCGCTATTTTCCTGCGGGCTTCTTTTGCATTGAAAGGTTCTGCTTTGGTGAAGCGTTTCAGGCCGAGTAACATCATCCGTTGTTCGTCGCCTTCTGCGAATGCGTTGATGGCGTCTTTGCCGGATTTATTGATACGGTCTGCTGCGTCATAGAGGTAAGTGCGAACGATGTCTGTCTGCAGGGCAGCAGCAGCTTCGCCTTTGTGTTGTACCAGTTTCATGAGGCGCAGGAGGGCGCTTTCCGCCACAAAGGTTTCGATGGCCATATCGGCGATATTCATCAGCACTTCCTGTTCGGTTTCCAGCTTCATCATGAGTTTCTGGGCGGCGGCGCCGGCGGTCATGAGGATGGCTTTCTTGAAGTTGGCAAGGAGCTTTCTTTCTTTGCTGAAGGCGCTTTCATCGTCGTTGCCGAAATCCGGGATGCTCATCAGTTCCTTCATGACGTTCATGGCGGGGTTCATGAGGTCCAGTTTGCCTTTCATGGCGCGTTTCAGCGTCATGTCCAGTGTCAGGAGGCGGTTGATTTCATTGGTGCCTTCGAAGATGCGGTTGATACGGGAATCGCGGTAGGCTTTGGAGATGATGTATTCATCGCTGAAGCCGTTGCCACCATGAATCTGTACGCCTTCATCCACTACGTAGTCCAGCACTTCGGAACCGTTTACTTTCAGGATGGCGCATTCTACGGCGTATTCTTCGGCAGCGCCCAGCAGGGCTTCATTGAAAGGTTTGCCGGAGGCCAGCAGTTCTTTTTCCTTTTCATCGATCAGCTGCGCGGTGCGGAACAGGGCTGATTCGGACGTCCAGGTGCGGATCGCCATTTCTGCCAGTTTATGTTTGATGGCGCCGAAATTGGCGATCGGTTGTTTGAACTGTTGACGCGTATTGGCATACTGCACGGAAGTGGTGACACACTTTTTGGCGGCGCCGAGGGCGGCGGCGCACAGTTTGAGCCTGCCGATGTTCAGGATGTTGAAAGCGATCAGGTGTCCTTTTCCGATCACGCCAAGCACATTTTCCACGGGTATTTTAGCGTCCTGGAAATAGATCTGGCGGGTGGAAGACCCTTTAATGCCCATTTTATGTTCTTCCGCTCCCAGCGTAAAACCAGGCGTTCCCTTCTCTACGATAAAAGCGGTGAATTTATCGCCGTCGATTTTGGCAAACACGGTAAACACGTCTGCGAAACCGGAGTTGGTGATCCAGCTTTTCTGGCCGTTGAGCACATAGTGCTGGCCGTCTTCTGTGAGTTTGGCGGTGGTTCTGGCGCCGAGGGCGTCGGAACCGGAATCGGGCTCGGTGAGGGCGTAAGCACCTTTCATCTCGCCGGTGGCCAGTTTGGGAATATATTTTTGTTTCTGGGCTTCTGTACCAAAATAGAGGATAGGGAGGGAGCCAATGCCGGTGTGGGCGGCCATGGCTACAGAAAACGAGTGACCGGCGCCCAGCCCTTCATTGATGATGGTGGCCGTTACAAAATCTTTACCCAGCCCACCGTATTCTTCAGGGAAAGAAGCGCCCAGCAGCCCCTGCTCGCCTGCTTTTTCCAGCAGGGAAGGCATCAGGCCTTCTTCCAGTTTATCAATCCGGTCAACGATCGGGGTGATCTCCTTACTGATGAACTGATCGGCCATGTCTTTAATCATCAGCTGCTCTTCCGAAAAATCTTCGGGGGTAAACACATCCTCCGGTACACTTTCCTTTACCAGGAACTCTGCGCCTTTCAGCGCTTGCTTATTGTCAACTGTTGCGTCCATGTTTTCTGATTTTTTTGGTACTTCCGTAATTTACCGAATTAACCTGAAATATAACCATACCGGCTGCCACCCCCGTATACCCACTGCTTCAGGACCCCCGGTCGGCCGGCTGTTTGCCCGCGGGGCAACCGTTCCGGGAGAAATTTTTTAACAAAACCGAAACATTTACCATTTAGAGATTTTTTGATGTACGAATTTTTTGATTTCGGGGCTGCCCGGCTTCCTTCAAATTAAAAAATTCGTACATCAAAAAATCCCCAAATCGGAATTGGCTGGGCTTTTTTCCCTATCATTGTTCCCCCTTATGCATTTTTATCTGCCATATGCTAAAAGCCGGTTCCACGGAATCACCAGTGGAACGGGGCCGCAATTGCTGATCTGCCTGCACGGATTCGGGGAAAGCGCCGCCCACTTTGCGCCGCTGGCAGAAGGTCTGGGCGACCGGTTCACCATGGTGGCGCTGGATATGCCGCTGCATGGGGAAACGGTTTGGCAGGAAGACCGCCCTTTTGAAAAAACAGATCTGGCAGCCGTGGTTGAAATGGTGCTGGAACAGCATCAGCAAGCGCGTTTTTCACTACTGGGGTATAGCATGGGAGGCCGCCTGGCGCTCTGCCTGGTGGAAACAATGGCGAAAAAGATAGATCATCTCGTGATGCTGGCCGCCGACGGTCTCCGGAATAACCCCTGGCATATGTTCGTCACCCAGACCAGCGTAGGAAACAGGATCTTTAAATACAATACCGACAACCCCCGGCTGTTCTTTACCCTGCTGGAGCTGTGGCGAAAGCTGGGATTGCTGAATCAAAGCGTATACAAGTTTGCCTTGCACCGGATGAACCAGCAGGCGAAGCGGGAACAGGTGTACAGCATCTGGACGCTCATGCGCCGGATGATGCCGGATAAAAAAAAGTGTAAACAGTTATTGGGAGCGCATCATATTACCACGCTCCTGGTATTTGGAAAATATGACCGGGTAATACCATCCGTACTGGGTACCCGGTTTATGGACGGTTCGTTTCCCTGTAAAATGCTGGTCCTCGACAAAGGGCACCAGCTGATTTCAAAGGAGCTGGCCTCCGTTATTAAAACAAACCTGAGCTGAATGTATTTTTTCTTGATCATTGTAGTCATACTGGCCCTTGGATATGGATTGTTGATGCTGTGGTACAGCCGCGGCTGGAGAAAGCTGCCGGAGTATGTGCCGGCGCAGCCCATAGAAGGCACTACCAGTGTAACGGTTATTATCCCTGCCAGGGATGAGGCGGAGAACCTGCCTGTCCTCCTAAAGGCTTTACAACAGCAAACCTATCCTGTTGAACTACTGGAAGTAATTGTTGTCGATGATTTTTCCACAGATGATACCGCCGGTATCGTCACCCGTTTTCCGGCCACCAATATCCGCCTGTTGAAAATGGAGGATATGCTCTCCAAAGACGAACGCCTCAACGCTTATAAGAAGAAAGCGATCGCCATGGCTATCGAGCGGGCGAAAGGTGACCTGATCGTTACCACGGATGCGGATTGTGTGATGGGGCCGCGATGGATAGAAACCATTGTTCGTTTTTATGAAGCCTATCGTCCCAGGTTCATTGCAGCGCCGGTGAGTTTCTACAGGGAACGTAACTTCTTCATGAAACTTCAGTCGCTCGATTTCATTACCATGCAGGGCATTACCGGCGCCGTAGCCCGGCTGAAGTCCGGTACCATGTGCAATGGCGCCAACCTCGCCTATGAGAAGGCCGCTTTTCACTCGGTGGGAGGTTTTACCGGGATCGATAATATCGCCTCCGGCGATGATATGCTGCTGATGTACAAGATCTACAATGCTTACCCCGAGGGGGTGTTGTACCTTAAAAATGACGATGTGATTGTTCGCACCCTGCCGGTGGAGACGCTGAGCGGGTTTATGAACCAGCGTATCCGCTGGTCGTCCAAGGCCGACAAATATGAAGACAAGCGCCTCACCTGGATGCTGTTGCTGGTTTATTTCTTCAACGTAGGTATACTGGCCCTGGGCGCTGTGGCGCTGTTTGTGCCGCACTGGTGGCCTGCCTTCCTGATCCTGATGCTGTATAAGGTCACGCTGGAACTGTATTTCCTGGTGCCGGTGGCCGGATTTTTCCATAAAACGGCTTTGCTCGTATGGTTTATACCGGGACAGATCTTTCATATTCCTTATATTGTTCTTGCCGGTTGGCTGGGGAAGTTTGGCAGTTATCAATGGAAGGGCCGGCAGGTGAACTAAAAACAATTTGACCGTTGTCCGATATTCAATCTGCCTGGAAGAGGCTTCGAAAAAACAAAGGTGCGCTGGCTGGTTTGATGGTGATAGCGCTGGCCGTGATGGTTAGCCTGCTGGCTTACCTCATAGCGCCCGATAATACGCCCGACGCCAACAGGATGGTGCTGGAAGTAGGAGGGCAGCATCCCGGGTTCCGGGTGCATATGCTGGCCGTCAGAAAAGCGCAGCCGGTGGCCAGGGTGTCTTTTTTCAGGAAGTTGCTGTACGGGCAGGAATCCGGTGTGACCTGGACCCCGGTGCGTTCCTGGCAGCTGAAAGACACCACACTGGTAGTACAGCGTTATGTAGATGAAACCCTGTCCCGCGAAGAAAAATTTGATCTCCGTGAAATATGGTATGGCAGCCGGCAGGCGATGGATATGCCGTTGTCAGCGCTGCAGCAGCGGGTTGCCCGCGAACGGATTTTTCCGGTGACCTACTGGCTGGGGACCGATAAATTTGGCCGTGACATCCTGAGCCGGTTGCTGGTAGGCACCCGCGTGAGCCTGGGAGTGGGCTGTATTGCGGTGATCATCTCCCTGACTATTGGCGTGTTTATGGGCGCCATCGCCGGTTATTTCAAAGGTACGGCCGACGATCTGGTGATGTGGCTGGTGAATGTGGTGTGGTCTATGCCGTCGTTGCTATTGGTGTTTGCGCTCACTCTCGCGCTGGGCAAAGGCTTCTGGCAGGTGTTCATTGCCGTGGGGCTTACCTTGTGGGTAGGAGTGGCCCGTATTATCCGCGGGCAGATACTGGCCTTGCGGGAGCTGGAGTTTGTAGAGGCAGCCCGTGCGCTGGGGTATGGACATGCCCGTATTATCGTTCGCCATATCCTGCCTAATATCCTCGGCCCGGTGATGGTAGTAGCGGCAGGTAATTTCGCCACCGCCATCGTGGTGGAGGCGGGCCTGAGTTTCCTGGGCGTAGGAGTGCAGCCGCCGCAGCCTTCATGGGGACTGATGATCAAAGAAAATTACAACTTCATTATTACCCATAATCCATTGCTGGCGCTGGCCCCGGGCGTGGCGATCATGTTACTGGTATTGGCTTTCAATCTGTTAGGCAACGGTCTGCGTGATGCGCTGGATGTAAGAAGTAAAATTTGATTTACATAAGGAAAAAATATAATTTTATTGCTTATATACCCTGTTGCCATGTCTTTAAAAAACTATTTATCCGTCCTGCTGATAGGTGCCCTGATCGCACTGACTGCCTGCAAAAAGAATAAAAAGAGCGAAGACCCTGCGCCGGTAACGCAGGAGGAGGCCCTCCAGGTGGAGCTGGCCGGTGTGGTGGCTGGTAAAGCCAATGTAGCCATGGACAGCACCTTTACCTTCCAGGTGAAAGTGACCTCCAAAGTACCGGACAAAGGGGTGAAAATAACGCTCAACGTGATAACAGACCCGGGGGGTATCCCGCTGGCGCAGGACGATGTTGCCAACGCTACGGGGAATGTGATCAATATTACGCTGAAGCATTTGAAAGAAGTGAAAACCTATAAGGTAACCGTTACCCTGGCGTCGCTGGGGAATACCGCCAATATCGCTACTCCGCTGGAATTCCTGATTACCAACAAGTCCGGCTCATAAATTATCCGGGTTACGGCAAAGCAAAATAATGTAGGTTTGCAGGCTGTCACATCAAGTGAAACGACTATGCAAATTGCTGTTAATGCCGCCTGCCTGAGAAAAGACCTGCCTGCAGATACCGGACAGGTGGCAACTGAGATCATATTCGCCCTTTGCCGGCAACAGCCGGAGCACCGCTTTACTTTTTATTTTGATGGGGAGATACCCGCGCACCTGGCTTTTCCGGCCAATGTTACCCCGGTGGTACTGCCGCTGAAAGGCGGTAAGCGCTGGCATCGTTACTGGTGGCGTGAATGGCAATTGCCGCGTGCCATGAAAACCGGTGGCGCCCAGTGGTACATCGGGCTGGACGGCACCCTGTCGTTGCGTAGCAAAGTGCCGGCGCTGATCCTGCTGAGGGACCTGTCGTTCCTGAAGGATGCCGGCCTGCAATCTGTCGCGGAACAGGAATCGCTGAAGAAAAATATCACCCGTTACCTGGACAGGGCCAGCCGGATAGCTGTGCTGTCGGCCACCGCCAAAGAGGAGTTGCTGCGTTATGCACCCGGGGCCGCCGGTAAGGTGGTGCAGCTGGAACCGGCTGTCAGCAGCCTTTTCCGGCCACTGGAGTGGGACGACCGGGAGGCCGTCAAAATTGAGTGGTCCGGCTCAGTGGAATATTTCCTGGTGACCGGCAGCATTCATCCGCGCAACAATATAATGCCGGTGTTCAAAGCTTTTTCTGCCCTGAAGAAGCGGCAGCGTACCAACCTGAAACTGGTGCTGGCCGGTAACCTGGCCCCTGAAGGGGCGGATATCGCGAAAGCGCTGGAGTCTTTTAAGTTCCGGCGTGACGTAGTATGGAAGGAAAACCTGACCATGGAGGAGCTGGCATCGGTGATAGGAGGCGCTTATGCGCTGATATACCCCACCCGTTTTGACGGGCTGCCGATGCCTTTGTATATGGCCCGGCAGTGTGAGGTGCCCGTGATAGCGCTGGAGAGCGTGGCTGCCCGGGAAGCTGGCGGAGATACGGTATTGTATACCGATCCTGCCAATATGGACGACCTGACGGAGAAAATGAGCCTGCTGTACAAGGACGAACAGTTACGGAGCCGGCTGCTGGCCATGGAGCCACCGGTAAGGCCGGGAAGCAGCTGGGAGGCCGCCGGAGCGGCGCTGGCCGGCCTGTTAAAATAAAGCCGGATGTCAAAATCCTGAATGATTAGTTATTTTTGCGCTTTAATAGAAAAACATGAGTAAGAAAAACATACAGATCCAGGTGGGTCTGGACGAAAATAAAGTGCCGGAAACGATTGAGTGGAGTGCCACTGACAGTAAGGAAGAACGTATGATCAAGGCGAAAGCCATGATGATCTCTTTCTGGGACCCGGCAGAAAAGGCCGCCCTGCGGATTGACCTTTGGACGAAAGACATGATGGTAGACGAAATGGCTGATTTCTTCTTTCAGACCATGATGACCATGGCCGACACTTATGTGCGGGCCACCCAGTACCGTGACCAGGGCGATGAAATGAAAGCCTTCGCACGGGACTTCTTCAAAAAATTCCAGGAAAAACAAGCGGCAGAAACCAAATAATCGACCAGATTATCCATTAAACGTAACCACATATGTCATTAGAAACAAACATCAACGCCGAGATCAAAACGGCGATGCTGGGCAAAAAAGAAGCGGACCTGCGTGCACTGCGCGCTATCAAGGCAGCCATCCTGCTGGCTAAAACAGCGGAAGGCAGCACCGGCGAGCTGACTGAGGCCGATGAGAGCAAGCTGTTACAGAAACTGGCCAAACAACGGAAAGATTCCCTCGAAATTTTCCGCCAGCAGAACCGCGAGGACCTGGCTAAGAAGGAAGAAGAAGAGCTGGAAGTAATCGAGCGTTTCCTGCCCAAACAAATGACCGAAGATGAACTGAGAGTTGCCCTGACAGACATCATTGCGTCTGTGGGTGCTGCTTCCCCTGCCGATATGGGTAAGGTGATGGGCGCGGCCACCAAACAGCTGGCCGGTAAAGCCGACGGAAAGGCTATTTCCGCAATGGTGAAAGAACTCCTTAAATAAGCATTTTGGGATTTACGGATGTTGAAATTTAGAGATGGGGGTAAAATCGCTCCATAAATTCCAACATCCGTAAATCCCAAATCGTAAATCATAACTATTGTCGATTGATATCGTTTTTGCCATTATCATGGTGTTTGCCCTGTACAAGGGGTATACCCGGGGATTGATAGTGGCAGTGTTTTCGTTGATCGCCGTAACGCTGGGTATGGCGGTTGCCCTTAAACTTTCCGCAGTGACGGCCCTGCAAGTCCAGCAACGATGGGATGTACATTCCCGCTGGGTCCCTGTACTTTGTTTCGTTTGTCTTTTTGTGGGAGTGGTGTTACTGGTACGGTTGGGCGCAGGCGCCCTGCAGAAGCTGGTGGAAATGGTGATGATGGGGTGGCTGAACCGGCTGGGCGGTATCCTGTTGTATGCCCTTATCTTCACCATTATTTACAGTGTGGTACTGTGGATGGCCAATCAGATATACCTGCTGAGCCCGGAAACCAAATTACAATCTGTAGTATATCCTTATATTGAACCTATTGGACCCTGGGTACTGGACCACATGGGTGACTGGATACCTGTTTTTAAAGACATATTCTCCCAGTTACAGGCCTTTTTTGATAAAGCTGCCCGGCAGTTGCAACCGGCCTGACAGTATTTAGATTAATAAAAAGAATTATTTTAGCGTAAAATTGACTTTCAAGATTTGGCAATGGATTACGAAATCAAAACACAGGGCAAGTTTAATTTCATAGAAGAAGGAGAAGGAGAACCACTGGTATTATTGCATGGACTTTTTGGTGCTTTGAGCAATTTCTCGCACATGATCGAGTATTTCCGGCAGTATAACAAGGTTGTGATACCCATGTTACCCCTGTATGATTTAAACATCCTGGAAACGTCTGTTGGCGGACTGGCGAAGTTTGTGCATAAGTTTATAGAGGCCAGAGGCTATCAGAACATACACCTGCTGGGCAACTCCCTTGGCGGCCACGTGGCGCTGGTATACCTGCTGAAACACCCTGAAGCACCGGTTAAGTCACTGATTCTCACCGGCAGTTCCGGCCTGTTTGAAAACGGCATGGGAGAAACCTATCCTAAGAGAGGGGACTATGAATACATCCGTAAAAAAGCAGAGCTTACCTTCTATGATCCGAAGATCGCTACCAAAGAGCTGGTAGACGAGATGTTCGAAATTGTGAACAACCGTCTGAAAGTGATCAAGATCATCACCCTCGCCAAGTCAGCTATCCGGCATAACCTGGGTGACGAACTGAAGGATATACAACAACCTACACTGTTGATCTGGGGCCGTAACGATACCGTAACACCACCTATGGTAGGCGAAGAGTTCCAAAAGCTTATACCTAATTCTGAACTGGAATTCATTGACAAATGCGGCCACGCTCCGATGATGGAAGTGCCCGATGAATTCAACAAGATCCTGCATGCTTTCCTGGAAAGACTGAAAACACAGCCAACTGCCTGAAACTTAGCTGCAAAAGCCTCTGTACCGCCCTCTGCAGGAGCGGCTGGTAGCGGGTGCGCGTAATTTCTTTTTTGTTGGGAGATTCTTTGTTATTATTGTGTAAGAATACACGAAAATGACCGCCAGAGAACTCATATCCACCGTGCCAATTCTGCAGCCTTCGGATGCAGGTGCCAAGGCATTGCGCCTGATGAATGAATATCATCTTACGCAATTGCCTATGGTAGTGGAAAACAAGTACGTGGCGCTGGTGGAGGAAGATCAGATCATGGACCTGGAAGAGCCGGAAATAAAGCTGGAGTCCATACATTACAACGGCGCCAACCGTCCGGCCATCCAGGAAGGAGCTCATCTCTTCGAGGCGCTGAAGTTGTTTCACGAATTCAAATTGTCTGTACTGCCCGTCATTACCAAAGAAAATGACTACCTGGGCATTATTACCAAAGATAACCTGCTGGCTGCGCTGGCCCAGTACAATGGCGCCAAGGAAGCCGGCGGCATCCTGGCGCTGGAAATGGAGCCCCGGGACTACAGCCTCAGCGAAATCGCCCGCATCGCTGAGTCCAACGATGTAACCCTGCTCAGCGTAAATACCTTAACCGACCCATCCGGTAAACTGGAAGTACTGCTGAAAACAAACCGCCAGGAACTACATTCCCTTGTAGCCACCTATGAGCGGTTTAATTACACCATCAAATACATCTATTCTGAAGAACAGGAGGAAGACCTGCTCAAAAAGAACTACGACCTGCTGATGAATTATATCAGCATGTAAGGCTCACCGCACTAAATTTCCGGTTATTTGATTAACTTGATAGGGTTCGTTATCTTCCATGATAGCGACACACATTTAAATAACTTTAGAAGACGCTAAATCAGAGAGCCTACAATGCTGAGACGCTGTTATTACTTGCTGGGAATCGTATGCCTGCTCGGCATCGGATTATCCGGCACGGCCGCAGGCCGGATTGGGGAGGAAGGAGAGGCTGTTACAGCGCTGGTGCAGGATTCCGGCTACCTGGTTGTCCGTAATATTGCTGTTATCGGTAACAAGAAAACCCGTACCTCCATCATTCTCAGGGAAATCAGTACTGTGCCGGGAGATACCATCTACCTGAAAGATCTGGCGGAAACGCTGGAAGAACGCCGCAAACAGCTACTGAATACTTCTCTCTTCCTGAATGTCACCGCCAACGTCAAAAACTGGGACGGCAACAGCGCCGATCTCGTGTTTGAAGTATGGGAGCGGTGGTACACCTTTGCCTTTCCCATTTTCAAACTCGCCGACCGCAACTTCAACCAATGGTGGGTGGAAAAAGGACACAAACTGAACCGCCTCAACTTCGGCGTGAAAGGCACCCAGGAAAACCTGACCGGCCGCAATGACGGACTGGACGCCACCCTGCAGTTCGGTTATACCCAGAAAATTGCCCTCGCCTATAACCTGCCCTATATCGATAAAAGTTTCCGCCATGGACTGGGTATCTTATTTTCATATAGTCGTAACCGTGAGGTGAACAACTTCACCAGCAATAACAAGCAGCAGTTTTTCAAGAAAGACGACGAATACCTGCGGCAGGCCTATGTGGTAGGACTGCGCTACAGTTATCGCAAAGCCATCAACGCCCGCCACCAGGTGTTTCTCAACTATAACTATGAAAAAGTGGCGGACTCAGTGGCCCTCATCAATCCCGATTACCTGGGCAAAGGACGCACCAGTGTGCGTTACCTGGACCTGGCCTACCGGTTTACCTATATCAAAGCAGACAGCTGGATATACCCGCTGAAAGGTGTCAGCATCATGGGAGAGGTGGCCAAACGGGGCATCGGTCCGCTCAGCGATATCGACGACGTCCGCTTCCGGCTCAATTACACCAAATACTGGCAGCTGCACCGCAAAACCTACCTGGCGCTGGGTATGCGCGGACAGGTGAAATTCTCCGCCGACCAGCCCTATATCAACCAGCAGGCGCTGGGATATGCGGAAGACTACCTGCGGGGATTGGAATACTATGTGGTGGACGGTACCAGTTTTGCCATCCTGAAATCCACCTTGCGCCAGGAGCTGGTGTCTTTTAAAATCAAGCTGCCCATTGTCCCGAAGAAATTCAACACCGTGCCTTTCCGCATCTTTGCCAAAACCTACGGTGATGCAGGGTATGCCTATAGTAAATTTCCGGGCAACGGCTTCCTGAATAACCGCTTTCTGTATACCGGCGGCGTGGGGATTGACATCGTTTCTTTCTATGACACCTGTCTGCGTATAGAGTACAGCGTTAACCAGTTAGGGCAAAAAGGACTATTTTTACACACCAGTGTAGATATGTAGTCAAAAAAAGTTGTTCATTATGCAGGTTGCTCTTTATAGCAGGGGATTTATTTCAGAAGACATAGCCAATATCCGGTTGTTGCTGGATGAATTACAACGCGCGGAAATTACCGCTACTTTTTACGAACCGTTTTACCGCATCCTGGTACAGTATATTCCTTTTGAGAAGGACCCTGCCCTGTTTTCCTGCGCGGAAGACCTGCCGGGGAAAATAGATTTCCTGATGAGCCTCGGCGGCGACGGCACCCTGCTGGACACCGTGTGTTACGTCAGGGACACCAATATCCCTGTTATCGGTATCAACTTCGGCCGGCTGGGCTTTCTGGCCAGTATCGGCAAAGATGAGATCCATGCGCTGGTGCAGGCCCTGCTGGACCGTACCTACATGGTGGACCAGCGGTCGCTCATCCACCTCGACGCCAACATACCGCTGTTTGGCGATATTCCATATGCATTAAACGAATTTACCATACATAAGAAAGACACCTCCGCAATGGTGAAGATACACACTTACCTGAACGGAGAGTTTCTGAACACTTACTGGGCAGACGGGCTGATTGTTTCCACACCGACAGGTTCCACGGGGTACTCCCTGAGCTGCGGCGGCCCGATCGTATTCCCGGATGCCGGTAATTTTGTGATCACCCCGGTGGCGCCGCACAACCTCAATGTGCGCCCGATCATCGTTCCCAATGAAAGCGTTATTTCCTTTGAAGTGGAAGGCCGGAGCGACCAGTTCCTGTGTACGCTGGACAGCCGGATGGAAACCATCGACAGCTCTGTGCAGCTGGCCGTCAAAAAAGAAAAGTTCAATATCAGCCTGTTACGGCTCGATGAAAGTAATTTCCTGCATACCCTGCGAAACAAACTGCTCTGGGGTATCGACGCCCGGAACCGGATCAAAATATGAGTGCCGGATATAATATTTGTTAAATATATTCCTACATTTACAAATGTATTGCCTGCTGATTGTAAATTCAGTTATGCCTGTGAAGGAGGTTGATAAGGAAGCTGTTAGCATAAATGACCAGTCACACATTAAATAAATCCGGCATTATTGCGTTTAAGTAGAACTGATTTATGCTGAAACCTTTTTTATATCCTAAGAACTTCGTGCTATCGTTCCTGTTGGCGGCGGCCTGTCTGCTGGCCGGCGAGGCGAAGGCGCAAAATGAACTGGAATATGTGGGTGAGCTGGGAATATCGATCGGAGGGGCGCAGTATTTCGGGGATTTGAACACCAGGGGAGCCTTGAACACCATCAAGCCGGCAGTCGGCATTTACTACCGTAAATACCTGAATGAGTACGTGGGCGTACGGGCCCATGGCCGCTTTATGCAATTAGGTTATTCAGACGCATATAATAAAAATGAATTTGAACGCCACAGGAACCTCAGTTTTAATACCGATGTATTCGAGCTGGCCCTGCAGGGCGATTTTAATTTTTTTAAGTTTGAGCCGGGCAGCCTGGACCATCGTTTTTCCCCGTATTTGTCCGGTGGCGCCAGTATTTTCCATTTTAACCCTTACGCCTACCTGGACGGGGTTAAATACAAATTACAGCCCCTGCGCACAGAAGGGCAGGGAACGGCCCTGTATCCCGAGCGGAAGCCCTACAGTCTTGTTTCTTACGCCTTCGTGATCGGCGGCGGCTTTAAATATAATATTTCAAAAAAAGTGAATGTGGGTCTGGAAGCGTTGTATCGGTTTACGCAGACAGACTATCTCGATGATGTAAGTACCACTTACGCCGGACCGGGTGCATTTCCGGCATTGGCGGGCGACAAAGCCAGTGTGGCTTACCTGTTACAGGACCGGTCATACGCCACCGGTGAGCGTTTGGGCGTTACCGGGCGTCAGCGGGGCAACAGCCGCGACAAGGACCAGTTCCTGACCATAGAGCTCACGATTAGTATATTGTTCACTTCTTACAACTGTAGATTTTAATTTACGGTTAATATACATTCTACGGGCCGGCATTTCTTGCCTCCGGATGGCCCGGTTCTACCGCCGAAAATCCTGAAATCCCCGCTGGTATTGATTTCGCTGTTAAAACTACGTTAAAACAAGGGGTCAAGCTTTGCTAAAAAAGTCATTGCTCTATTTTTGTATCTTTGCACACTTTTAGTAAATCTGTATAAACTGATATAATACGCCTGACACAAAATGAGCTTGAAGGATAAATTAGACTTACAACGGTTACCCCGCCACATCGCCATTATCATGGACGGTAACGGCCGTTGGGCTAAGGAGCGTGGACAAGACAGGCTGTATGGGCATCACGAAGGCGTGGAAAGTGTGCGCAATATCGTTGAAACCTGTGCAGAACTTGGAATAGGCTACCTGACCCTGTATGCTTTCTCTACTGAAAACTGGGACCGCCCCGTTTACGAGGTGAACGGCATAATGGAATTGCTGGTGAATACTATCCGGAAGGAGGTTGGTACCTTATCCAAAAACAATATCAGGCTGAGTGTCATCGGTGACATGAGCATGCTGCCCCCCCAGGCCCAACAGGAAATGGAAGAGGCTATTGCGCTGACCAGCCACAATACCGGCCTCAATCTTATCATGGCCCTCAGCTACAGTGCCCGTTGGGAAATCGTGAATGCTGCCCAGAAAATCGCTCTGGATGTGAAGAAGGGAACCCTCGACCCGGCTTCCGTAACGCCGGAGGTATGGGAAAAATATCTCTGTACCGCAGGATTGCCCGACCCGGAATTAATGATCCGTACCAGTGGTGAATGCCGGATCAGCAATTTCCTGCTATATCAACTGGCTTACGCGGAACTGTATTTTACAGATACCCGCTGGCCGGACTTCCGCAATGAACATCTTTACCAAGCCATCTTAAATTATCAAACCAGAGAACGGCGCTTTGGCAAAACAAGCGAACAAATTCAGCAGAATGAAGAAATTATTTCCTAAGGGCCTTCTGGCTATAGCATTATGTTGCAGTGCAGGCATACGTGTATCCGCTCAACAGAAAGATACCGTGCCTCCCGCGCAGCCTCCCGCTAATCTGCCGGCAATTATGGCTAATCCGCAACAGTATGAAATTGCCGATATCACCGTTGCTGGGACCCAATACCTGGATAAAGCATTACTGCTGTCTCTCTCCGGCCTCAGTGTAGGCGATAAGGTGGTATATCCCGGCGGAGACCAGTTCACCAAAGCTATCCAAAGCCTCTGGTCCCAGCGTCTCTTCGCTGACGTTACCATCTACGTCACCAAAATCGAAGATGGCAAGATCTGGCTGGAAATCGGCCTGACGGAAATGCCCCGTATGAACAGCTTTCAGTTCAAAGGCATCAAAAAAACAGAAGCTGACGACATCGCTACCAAAGCCGGCCTCCGTAAAGGCACCGTGGTTACCCCGGCCCTTAAACAAAACGTGATCGGCGTAGTGCATAAATTTTACGCTGACAAAGGCTTCGGCAACGCCACCGTAAGAACAGAAGAAAGGAAAGACAGCGGCCAGGTCAACTCCATGGGCCTCGTCTTCCTGGTAAATAAAGGCAACAAGGTACGTATCGACAATATCAACTTTGTTGGCAACTACAACATCCCCGATTCCAAACTCAAAAAGAGAATGAAGGGGACCAAGGAACGCACCCGCTTTACCCTGCACCCCGATACCAGGCAGGTGTATGTGGACTCCCTGGCACAGCCGGACGACTTCTGGCAAACCTACGGTTTCCTGCAGCCCACCCGCGCACTCGATAAGCTGGACCCTTACTTCCGCTTCAAACTGTTCAGCTCCGCCAAATTCAACGAAACGAAGTACATCGAAGATAAAAGCAAAGTGGTGAGCTACTATAACTCCAAAGGTTACAGGGACGCGCTCATCCTCAAAGACACCACCTATAAATCCAACGCCAGCAACCTGAACATCGACCTGGCCGTTTCTGAAGGTAAAAAATACTACTTCGGCGACATCACCTGGAAAGGCAACACCCGCTACTCCGACTCCGTACTGACCCGTATCCTGGGCATCAAAAAAGGAGACGTATATAACCTCGAACTGCTGGAAAAAAGACTCGGTAAACAAATGTCTCAGGAAGGCGGCGATATCACCGGCTACTACATGGACTATGGCTACCTCTTCTTCCAGATCGATCCGGTGGAAATCGGCATCCGTGGCGATACCATCGACTACGAGATCCGTTTGCGCGAAGGTCCGCAGGCCACCATCAAAGAAGTACGCATTGCCGGCAACGAAAAAACCAATGAACACGTTATCCGCCGTGAACTGCGTACCATCCCCGGGGAAAAGTTCAGCCGTGCTGACCTGATCCGCTCCAACCGTGAAATTGCCAACCTCGGCTTCTTCAACCCGGAAAAGATCGGGATGAACCCCGTGCCCAATGTGGCCGATGGTACCGTGGACATCGACTATACCGTAGAGGAAAAAGCCAATGACCAGCTGGAACTGTCTGCCGGCTGGGGTGGTTATATCGGTCTGACCGGTACACTCGGTGTAACGTTCAACAACTTCTCCCTGCGTAACATCTTCCGTAAGGAAACATGGGACCCGCTGCCCAGCGGCGATGGCCAGAAACTCTCTGTCCGCGTGTCTTCCAACGGTAAAGCATACCGCTCTTACAACTTCTCCTTTACAGAACCCTGGCTGGGCGGTAAAAAACGTAACCAGTTCTCCGTTAGCTTCTACAGCAGCTACCAGAACCCATACGCTTACAGCAACTACTACGCGAACATCTATAACCAGAACGCCTCTACTACTGATGGCCACTTTAAGGTAATGGGTGCTTCCGTATCGCTCGGCAAGCAGCTGAAATGGCCGGATGACTTCTTCACGCTGATCTACTCTGTCAACTACCAGCAGTATAAGCTGAAAAACTATAACTACTTCGGTATCGCCGGTTTTGACAATGGTACTTCCAATAACCTTAACCTGAAGTTCACCCTGGCGCGTTCTTCTGTGGACCAGCAGATCTTCCCGCGCAGTGGTTCCAACTTCATGCTGTCTGCCCAGTATACGCCGCCGTATTCTGTGTTCAACCCGAACAAAGACTATACGAAAGAGCCTATCTCCAAACAGTTTAATTTTATCGAGTACCAGAAATACCGCTTCAACGCAGAATGGTATGTTCCGTTGAGCCGTCCGATGGGCAGCGACAATAAAACTTTCGTGTTGAAAGTGGCCGCCAAGTTTGGTTATATCTCCCGGTACAACAACCGTACAACGCTGTCTCCGTTCGGCCGCTTTGAGCTGGGAGGCGACGGTTTGAGCAACTTTGCGATCTATGACCGTGATATCATCTCCCAGAGAGGTTATCCGGTGTATTATACCTCCGATCCGAGTGTAAACCCGGAAAGTGGTCAGCCGATAGACTACCGTGGATTCACCGTATTCAACAAATATGTGATGGAGCTGCGTTATCCGTTCAGCCTGAACCCCAGTTCCACCATTTTTGGCCTGGCGTTCATTGAGGCGGCCAATGGTTACCGCGACATGCAGGATTACAATCCTTTCCGCCTGCGTCGCTCTGCTGGTATAGGTATGCGCTTCTATCTGCCGATGTTTGGTTTGCTTGGATTTGATTATGGTATAGGATTTGACCGTATCAAGTCCGGCGGTGGCCTGAAGGATGCAGCTAAGTTTACCTTCATGCTCGGCTTTGAACCAGAATAATTGTGAAATAAATTTATATATTGCAAAGATTAACCGGTGTTCCGGAAGCCAAAAATCTATAGTAGCATGAAGAAAATATTTATTACAGCGGCCTTAGTGGTGGCCATGGCAGGTGCAGCCAATGCACAGCGCTATTGTGTGATAGATACCAAATATATCCTGGAGAGCATCCCTGAATACAAGGACTCCCAGAAAAAACTGGATGCTGTGGCGGAACAATGGCAGAAAGAGATTGACGCCAAGTTCCAGGAAGTGGATAAAATGTACAAGTCTTACCAGGCGGAGCAGGTGATGCTCACAGAAGAGCTGAAACGCAAGCGGGAAGACGAGATCGTGGCAAAGGAGAAAGAAGCCAAGGACCTGCAGAAGAAACGTTTCGGATATGAAGGGGACCTGTTTAAAAAGCGGGAGGAGCTGGTAAAGCCGATCCAGGACAAGATCTACAATGCTGTTCAGAAGCTTTCTGCCAGCAGGATGTATGACTTCGTACTGGACAAGGCCGGCGGCACCACCGTTATTTTCTCAGATCCTAAACTGGATAAAAGCGAGGAAATATTGAAATCGCTGGGCGTAAAGAAATAATCATCTCGTACCTATTTTTTAACTAATAAGTATTAAAATTTTTTTAAACACAGACAACATCATGAAGAAGTTCGTAATTATTGCTTTCGTGGCAGTTACCGGTTTGTTCAGCGTGAATGCAATGGCCCAGTCCAAAGTAGCACATATCAATGCGCAAGCGCTCGTAGGTAGCATGCCTGAAGCCAAAAAAGCAGAGACTGATCTCCAGACTTATGCACAAAGCCTGGAAGCTGAGGGCAAAACAATGGTGGACGAGTACACTAAAAAAGTAAAAGAATTCGACGAGAAAGCGGCCAGCATGACTGACAATATGAAAGAAATCAAAGGCCGTGAAATCCAGGACGCACAGAAACGTATCCAGGATTACCGCGAAAGAGCAGAACAACAGGTACAGCAGAAACAACAGGACCTGCTGAAACCCATCTACGATAAAGCCCGCAAAGCGATCGAAGACGTTGCCAAAGAAAAAGGTTACGGTTATGTGATCGACAGCTCCGCTGGTCTGCTGCTGGTGTCTCCTTCCGGTGACGACCTGCTGCCTGCAGTAAAAGCTAAACTCGGTATCAAATAATTAACTTCGTTAATATAAGAGATGGAATACGGCGGATGCTGTATTCCATTTTTTATTCCGGAAGCAGGTATTTTGCGATTTATTTTACTTTTTGAATTATTTCTGCTACCTTTGCCTTCCGTTTTAAAAATAGTGTCTCCGAAAGGGGAATCTTTTAGTATAGTACAGGTAAAAACATAAAAAAGAAATGAAACGTACTTTTCAACCGCATAACAGACGCAGAAAGAGCGTTCACGGCTTCAGAAAGAGAATGGAAACTGCCAACGGCCGTAAGGTACTGGCTTCCCGCAGAGCTAAAGGTCGTAAGAAGCTGACTGTTTCTGACGAGCGTAAGCTGAAATAATCCAGTAGCTAAATACTATTTGCCATAAAAACTTATTCTTTTACAAAAGAGGAGAGGTTAAAGAGCAGAAAACTTATTGAAACGCTTTTTCGTGAAGGAAAAGCGTTTTCTGTTTTCCCGTTCCGTGTCGTTTACCTGCCCGTGAAGGAGCTGCCGGTAAACAAGTATCCGGTGCAGGTAGGCTTTAGCGCCTCCTCCCGGCGTTTTCCCCATGCGGTAGACCGTAACCGTATTAAAAGGCTTTCCCGTGAAGCCTGGCGCCTCCAGAAGCAGGGACTGTATGACCACCTGCGCGCCGAATCCCGCCAACTCGCCGTTTTCCTCGTCTACACCGATAAAAAAATAGCGGATTTTTCTACCCTTCACCATAAAATTTCGGTAATTTTAGAGAAATTGAAAAATAGCTACTAGCCTGTTGCTGTTAGCTTTTAGGGAATGCTGGGAAAGTTGTTTTACTAAAAGCCGACACCCCGGCGGGCTATAGCCTAAAAGCGATGCTATATGAAGCGCTGGTTAAGTTACCCGTTTATCTTCCTGATTAAAGTATATCAGTGGCTGATCTCTCCGCTGCTCGGCGCCAAATGCCGCTATACGCCCACCTGCTCCCAATACGGGCTGGAAGCGTTCCGGAAACACGGCGTTTTTAAAGGAGGCTATCTGACGATAAAGCGTATCTTGTCGTGCCACCCCTGGGGAGGGCACGGTTACGATCCGGTTCCCTGATAGCGCCGTATCCACCCGCCAACGATCATCATCATTCATCTTATACCCTCTTTTGCATGCGTGCATTTTTGAATAAAAGGAAAAAGTTGCTGGCAGCCCTGCTGTTGCTGGTCACCGCCGGTGGCCTCTTCGCCTATAACGAAAGCGACCGCTACTTCCAGATCGCCAAAAACCTCGATATCTTCGCCGCCTTTTACCGGGAGCTGAATACCTACTATGTAGACGACCTGCCCCCCGAAAAAGTGATGCACCGGGGCATTGAGGCCATCCTGGAAGAAACAGACCCCTTCACCGATTTTGTGACCGAAGAGAACCTGGACGACCTGAAGTTCATGGCAACAGGCAAATATGGTGGGGTAGGCGCCTCTATCAATAAAAACGGGGAATGGACGGCCATCACCGACGTATATGAAGGCAGCCCGATGGACAAAGCCGGTGTAAAACCCGGTGACATCATCGTTACCATGGATGGTAAATCCGTAAAAGACACTCCCCAGGAAGAAATCAGCAAACTGCTGAAAGGCGCTCCCGGCACCCCCCTGGACATCCTCTTCCGGAACCCGGTAAGCGGTAAGGAAACGCCTAAAAAGATCATCCGCGAGGAGATCAACGTAAAGCCTGTCAGCTACTCCGGCCTGGTAGGTAAAGACGTGGCCTATATCCGGATGACACAGTTCACCGAAAACAGCGGCGCCATGGTGCGCAGCGCCTTCCAGCAGCTGAAACAGGCTAATCCAGGCCTCAAAGGCGTGATACTGGACCTGCGCGGCAACCCCGGTGGCCTGCTGGACGAGGCGGTGGTGGTATCCAACATCTTCGTGGAAAAAAACAAACTCATTGTCAGCACCAAAGGCAAAGTAAAAAACTGGGACCGTAATTACGAAACTTCAGAAGCGCCGCTGGACACCCATATTCCGTTGGCAGTACTGACCAACCACTCCTCCGCTTCCGCAGCGGAAATCGTGGCAGGGGCCGTACAGGACCTCGACAGGGGCCTGGTGATCGGTCAGCGCTCCTATGGCAAGGGCCTCGTGCAAACCACCCGCCAGTTGCCTTATAATACCAAACTGAAAGTCACCACTGCTAAATACTATACACCCAGCGGCCGCTGTATTCAGGCGATCGACTACTCCCACCGCGCCGACGACGGCAGCGTGGACTATGTGCCGGACTCCCTGAAAAAGACGTTCCGTACCGTGAACGGCCGTACGGTAAAAGACGGTGGCGGTATCGAACCGGACACCCTCGTGCCCCCGACGTATATCAGCCAGGTGTCTGCCACCCTGCTGCGCAAACAGTTTATCTTCGACTATGCTACCAGCTATTATTACAGTCACCCGAAGATAGCGCCAGCCGGAGATTTTGCGTTGACAGACGAAGAGTTCGCCGATTTTGAACGTTATCTCGACAACAAGGATTACAGCTATAAGACCCGCAGTGAAGACGCGCTGGAAAATTTTAAAAACACCGCCAGGCGCGAGAAGTACTACGACGCCGTGTCTAAAGAGCTGGAACAGCTGGAGCTGAAGATGAAACATGATAAGAAGCAGGACCTGCTGAAAAATAAAACGGAGATCAAACGCCTGCTGGAAGAGGAAATCACCAACCGGTATTATTCACAGCAAGGCCGTATCGCCAAATCGCTGGCGTGGGACCGGGAGGTAAACACGGCAGCAGCCATGCTTCGCGACCCGGCAGCCTACAAACAGGCGTTAAGTACCAGCCGCAAGTAAATACAACACATCCGATATTACTGTAAAGCCTGCTTCCCTTGCCCGGAGCAGGCTTTCGTATTTGCTAAAATTATGATTTCCCATTTATTGTTTTTATTTTAACCAACGCATTCATCAATTTCTTCCATTAAAGTAAAAAGATATACATGCCAGTAAATTCCAACGAAAGCTCACGCCGGCATTTTATCAGCAAATTTGCAAAAGGTGTGGTGGGGGCCTCTTTATTGCCTAGCATCATTACAGCAGCTGACAGAAAACGGAACGTTGAATCACTCTCACGACTAAACGAAAAGTACAGTGCCAATGACCAGATCCAGGTGGCATTGATTGGCGCCGGAGGTATGGGCACCGCAGATGCCAATACCGCCATCACCGTACCCGGTGTGAAGCTTGTAGCAGCCTGTGACCTGTATGACGGCCGCCTGGCGGACGCCAAAAAGAAATGGGGCAATGATATTTTCACTACCCGCAACTACAATGAAATCCTTGACCGTAAAGATATCGACGCGGTAATCATTGCAGTGCCGGACTTCTGGCATAAGGAGATTTCCGTGGCCGCGATGAACAAAGGCAAATCTGTGTATTGCGAAAAGCCGATGGTACACGACGTCAGCGAAGGCCCTGCCGTAGTAGACGCACAGAAAAGAAACAGCAAAGTGGTGTACCAGGTAGGCAGCCAGGGCATGAGCTCACTGGGCAATGAAAAAGCCCGTCAGCTGCTGAAAGACGGTGCTATCGGTAAACTGAACTATGCAGAAGGTTTCTGGGCGCGTATGTCGCCAACAGGCGCCTGGCAGTACCCGATCCCGGCAGATGCTTCCACTAAAACGGTAGATTGGGACGCTTACCTCAAAAATGCGCCCAAACGCGCGTTTGACCCGCTGCGTTTCTTCCGCTGGCGTAATTACAAAGACTATGGCACCGGTGTTTCCGGCGACCTGTTCGTACACCTGTTCTCCAGCCTTCACCTGGTAACCGGTTCTATCGGCCCGAATAAAGTAATGGCTACCGGTGGCCTGCGCTACTGGAAAGATGGCCGTGAGGTGCCCGACATTATGCTGGGCATGTTCGATTATCCGGAAACAGCCATCCATCCGGCATTTAACCTGTCGCTCCGCGTGAACTTTGTGGATGGTACCGGTGGTACCAACTACCTGCGTATGGTGGGCAGCGAAGGCTCCATGACCGTGGAATGGGACCGCGTAACGTTGTACCGCAACAGGGTGGCGGTAGACGAGAATGATCCGCTGGCAGCCGCCAACGCCGCTGCTGACGCTGCCAAATCGTATACCTATCACCGTGCCGAAATGCTGTCGCCCGATAAAATGATATATGAAGCCGACAAAGGCTATAAAGGCGCGCACTTTGATCACTTCTACAACCTGTTCAATGCCATGCGTACCGGTGGCAAAGTAGCGGAAGATCCGTTGTTCGGTTTCCGTGCAGCTGCACCGGCGTTACTGTGTAACGAAAGTTATTTCAACAATAAGATCATTCAGTGGGACCCACAGAACCTGAAAGTTGTATAATCCATAAAAACGTGAACCATATGAAAAAGTTTTTAGTACCTGCCTTGTCCGTGATGGCTGTCACTGTGATGTCTTGCGGCGGAGGCGCTACCAAAGAAGCGAAAGATTCAACAGTTGTAACGGATTCGGTGACCACTACCGCCCCGGCAGCTACCGCGGTAGACACTACAGCGATCACTGCGCTCAGCGAAGCGGATAAAGCCGCCGGCTGGCAATTGCTGTTCAACGGCACCAGCAAAGACGGCTGGCGCGGTTTCAAAAACAAACCTACCGAACCATGGGTAGTGGAAAACGGTATCCTGCACTGCCTGGGCAGCACTACCGATAAAAGCGACAAACGCGGCGACCTGATCACCGACAAGGAATATGAGAACTTCGAACTGGTAGCCGACTGGAAACTGGCGCCCAAAGGCAACAGCGGTATCCTGTACATGGTGACCGAAGAATTTGACGCTCCCTACCTGAGCGGACCGGAGTATCAGATCATTGATGACAATAACTTCCCGGAGAAGCTGGAAGACTGGCAGAAAACCGGCGCCAACTATGCGATGAATCCTCCACTGGTGGCTGCATCCAACCCTATCGGACAGTGGAATACCACCCGTATCGTTGTTAACAAAGGACATGTGGAGCACTGGCTGAACGGGCAGAAAACAGCCGAATATGACCTTGGCTCAGAAGAGTGGAAGAAGCATAAAGCGGAAGGCAAATGGAAAGACGCCAAAGGCTACGGTATGTCTAAAAAAGGCCACATTACGTTGCAGGACCATGGCAGCGAAATCTGGTTCAAGAATATCAAGATCAAAGAACTGTAACAGGTTGTACCTGCTATAAAAAACAAACCCCGCCATCATGATGGCGGGGTTTGTTTTTTTATAGGAGCTAATACCTTATTTGGCAGCAGCTTCGTATCTTTTGTTGATAGCGTTCCAGTCAACCACGTTCCAGAATGCATTCAGGTATTCCGGACGACGGTTTTGGTATTTCAGGTAATAAGCGTGTTCCCACACGTCCACACCCAGGATAGGAGTGCCTTTTACTTCAGCAACGTCCATCAGCGGGTTGTCCTGGTTAGGAGTGGAAGATACTTCCAGTTTGCCGTCTTTTACGATCAGCCATGCCCAGCCGGAACCGAAACGGGTAGCGCCTGCAGCGTTGAATTTTTCTTTGAAGGCATCAAAAGAACCGAAAGTGCTGTTGATCGCTTCTGCCAGTTTACCCGTAGGCTGGCCACCTGCGTTGGGGGCGAGGCTGGTCCAGAAGAAGCTGTGGTTCCAGTGGCCACCGCCGTTGTTTCTTACAGCAGGGCTGATTTTTCCAGCATTTGCCACCAGTTCTTCCAGTGATTTGTTCTCGTTTTCAGTGCCGGCAATCGCTTTGTTCAGATTGTCAACATATGCCTGATGATGCTTACCATGGTGAATTTCCATTGTCAATTTATCAATATGCGGCTCTAACGCGTCTGTAGCGTAGGGTAAGCTCGGGAGTGTAAATGCCATAACTCGTGTTTTTATTGGGTTTGAAAATATTATTTACTGATAGTCGCCAAATTTACTGCCAATCCGTTAAAAATCAATTTCATTTTTCAATTACTAAATTAGGCCCCGTACAATGCTATGTCATATGGAAAATTATTTTATATTTACATATACTCGGTTTAAAAGGACGTAACATCAGACATGTTTTTTCGTATGTGCCTGACAGTTGTTTACCTATTGTTTGTTTAAAACGTATAGTATGCATACAGGCTCGGACTTAGGGCAAAACCTTTCCCTCACTGCCTTACAAAAAGAAAATGAGCAGTTAAAAGATCGTCATCTGTGGTTGGAGAGCATTGTAAACAGTGTACCTGCCATGCTTTATTGTTATGACAATAACAACAAAACCATCACCTGGTGCAATCATTATCTGGCAGCGGCTTTTGGTTACACACCTGCGGAGATGACCGGCCTTGGCATGGACTTTTTCAGGCATATCATGCATCCTGATGATTTTAAGATGGCGGTAGTGGCCCAGCAATCGTTCATAGACAATAAAAGCCACTTTGGCGGGGTAGCCCGTATCCGTAAGAAAGGGGATACAGACTACCGCTGGCTGCTGGGCATGGAAGTGCCCTTTACCTGGGACACGCAGGGGAAGGTGAAAGAGATCATCTGCGCTTTCCTCGACCTCACCAATGCCATTGATACCAATGCCCAGCTGACGGTAGCGCTTAGCGAAATACTGCGCCGCCAGAACGAGAACCTGTTGAATAAACTGACCCCCCGTGAAAAAGATGTGCTGGGACTGGCGGTACAGGGGCTCAATAACAAGGAGATTGCCAACGCTCTAAACCTAAGCCGCTATACGGTTGAAACACACCGTAAAAACATCCGGTTGAAGCTGAAGGTCCGCAATACCACGGAGTTGGTGGCTATCGCCCGGAAGATTGGTTTTCAATGAGCATGAATTAGTTAAAATAGTATTAGTTTTTTGCGATTTTACATCGGTTTTTTTGCACCCTCAAAATAAACAGCCAGGTATGAAAAACACATTAATAAATTGTATATTGTTGATTGTCAACTCTTGTGGCTGCAAAAACTGCGGAAAAAATTTTGCTAAACCCTGCTAAATTTTCATAAAAATACCCAAGGTTGGGTATTTGCTTGCTTTCGTATCTCCACTAATTTAGTGTATTAAAAAGAAGTATGTTTTTTAAACATCCGGACATGATTATTGGCTGAAATACCCCTATCACTATGATAACCGAGGAAAGAGCATTTTATATCTTACAACTGGAACAAACTGCTACCGCAGAAGAAATCGTCGAGCGCTATGAAGATCTGAAGGATCAATACAGAAAGATCAAGGACGAGACGGAGGACCTGCGGACCCGGCTGGCCTACCAGCTGAAACAAATTGAACTGGACGATGTGTTCATCTACTTCAGAAGAAAACAAAGGATCTAATTAACGCAGCTTTTTATAATATTCATTCATTGTCTTTTTAAGCTCAGTTTTTCATCCATTGTTTGTCTTCATACAAACACCCTCAAAATGTAACCTGCTTTCAGCTTGCCGGTATTCCCTTGTCCTTCCTGTACATTGCGTTTTATTTGATTATATTTAGGGCATTAAACCCGACCCTAACCAAAAACACGCATTATGAATGTATTTCTGATCATCCTGGGAGTGCTGGCGCTGATAGTGATCTTATCCTCTTTTGTGACCGTACAGCAGGGGAATGTAGCAGTTACCACTATCTTCGGCAAGTATAACCGGATGTTGTTCCCCGGACTGAACTGGAAAATACCCCTGATTGAAAAAGTATTCAAGAAAATTTCTATTCAGAACAGATCTGTCGAGCTGGAATTTCAGGCCATTACCGTAGACCAGGCCAACGTTTATTTTAAAGCAATGCTGCTGTACTCCGTATGGAACCAGGAAGAAGAAACCCTGAAAAACGTGGCGTTTAAGTTTATGGACGAGAGAAGTTTCATGCAGGCGCTGGTACGTACCATCGAGGGCTCTATCCGTGGTTTTGTGGCCACCAAAAGACAGGCGGAAGTGCTGGGTCTTCGTAAAGACATCACGGAGCACGTAAAAGAGCAGATCGATAAAACCCTGGAAGAGTGGGGCTTTCACCTGCTGGACCTGCAGATGAACGATATTACTTTTGATGAAGTGATCATGAAATCCATGGCGCAGGTAGTGGCCTCCAACAACCTGAAGGCTGCTGCTGAAAACGAAGGCCAGGCGCTGCTGATCACCAAAACAAAAGCCGCAGAAGCAGATGGTAACGCCATCAAAATCGCTGCGGAAGCAGAACGCCAGGCAGCACAGCTGCGTGGTATGGGCGTGGCCCTGTTCCGTGAGGAAGTGGCCAAAGGTATGACCACTGCCGCCAAAGAAATGCAACAGGCCAACCTCGATACTTCTGTGATCCTTTTCTCCATGTGGACAGAAGCGATCAAAAATTTCGCAGAGAACTCCAAAGGCAACGTTATCTTCCTTGATGGTTCTTCCGAAGGGATGGACCAGACCATGAAACAGATGATGGCGATGAACAAGCTGATGCAGACCAAAATGGAAAAATAAAAACAGCTTTATACACAAAGGCGCCCGGCAGTATTTACCGCCGGGCGCCTTTTATTTTGAATATTATTTACAGGTATTTGTCACCCGCTTTGCGTTCACCCATTTTGCGGGCAGGTACGCCATACCAGACGCTATAGGCTTCCACCGGCTTCAGTACTACGGCGCCGGCGCCGATGAGGCTTTGTTCACCGATGCTGATGCCATGTTTTACCACTGCGCCGATACTGATGGCCGTGTAGGCGCCGATCGTTACATTACCGCCGGTAACCACGCGCGGGGCAACACTGGAATAATCGTCCATACGGTTGTCATGTTCTATACAGGCAGCGGTGTTGACGATGCAGTGATGGCCAAGGGTAGCATTGGTATTGATCACAGCGTTGGCTGCGATCACATTACCATGACCCATCAACGCGGTATCAGATATGACGGCGGAAGGATGCACCGCATTGATAAACGCGAAAGAGGGCACAAGGGCCTGTAATCTGGCGACCACCTGGCTGCGGACCCAGTTGTCGCCAATGCCTACGATACCTCCTGAAATTTCTTGTGTGGCCATAAGTTCAGGAATATCCTCCTCTCCTCCCAGAATGGTCAGGTCCCCAAAACAGGGGGTTCCTTTTTCTCTGAAAGTGTCAATAAATCCTACTACCCGGTAACCTGGCATTTGCAGGAGAATATCCGCTATGACCCTGCCATGGTCGGATGCGCCGATGACAACAATGTTTTTTCTGTGCATAAATTCCGGCTCTCAATAGATGTTTGGTTCAAAAATATGGTTAGCGTCTTTGCTCGAAAAAGGTTTTCATTAGTTGTAAGCTCTCTTCTTCACAGGGGCCGGCTTCCAGCTTTGTTTTCGGATGGAAGGGCGACCGTTCGCCGGTGGCCCGCCGGTAGCTGTTTTTATCGTCTGCCGCCGCATAAACGATGCGGCCTATTTTACTCCAGTACAAAGCGCCGGCGCACATCAGGCACGGCTCTACGGTAACGTACAGGGTGGCCTCCATCAGGTATTTGCTGCCCAGCGTGTTAAACGCTGCGGTGAGTGCAATCATTTCCGCATGGGCGGTACAATCGTTCAGCCGTTCTACCTGGTTGTGGCCCCGGCCGATCACCTGGTTGTTCAGCACCACCACGGCGCCGATGGGCACTTCTCCGTCTTCAAAAGCTTTATGCGCTTCTTTCAGCGCCTGCTTCATATAGTAAGTATCGTCAATCATAATCCTATTTAATCATCTCCAGGAACTCGTCTTCCGTGATAATCCTGATGGTGTTGATCTTCTTCGCCTTTTCCAGTTTGCTGCCGGCATCTTCGCCTACCACGAGATAGTTGAGCTTGCTGCTCACGCCGCTCATGATTTTACCGCCCTGTTGTTCTACCATTTCTTCCGCGTCGCTGCGTTTCAGCTTATGCAGGGTGCCGGTAAAGAGGAAGGTCTGGTCTGCGAGGTTACCGCCGGTATGGCGTTCACTCTTGGTGTTGGTCATATTGATGCCCAGCGACGCCAGTTTCTCCAGCATATGGATGTTGTCGTCGTTGGTGAAGAACACGCGGATAGAGCCCGCAACTTTAGGACCGATATCTTCCAGCGCCAGTATTTGTTCTTCTGTCCAGTGACGCAGGTCCATGATATTGGTGACAGCGTTGGCCAGTGTTTTGGCGGTTGTTTCGCCGACATAACGGATGCCGAGGCCGAAGATGAGGCGGTGCAGGGGTTGTGTTTTGGACTGTTCGATCGCTGTTTGCAGGTTGCTGAGCGATTTTTTGCCAAAGCCCTCCATAGCGCCGATTTTTTCGAAGTCCAGTTCATAGATGCCGGGGATGTCTTTCATGAGACCCTGTGCATAGAACTTGCGGACATTGCTTTCGCCAAAGCTTTTGATGTCCATGGCGTCTTTACTCACGAAGTGGATCATCCGTTCCACCACCTGCGCTTCACAGTTGATATTGGTACAGCGCCAAACGCTTTCTCCTTCCGGTTTTACGAGTTGGTCATTGCAAACGGGGCACTGCGTGGGGAATACGATGTCCTTTTCGTCCCCGGTGCGGAGGTCGGCCACAGACTTAACAATATAGGGGATCACGTCGCCGGCTCTTTCTACCAGCACCATATCGCCCAGTTTCAGGTCTTTTTCCCGGATCACGTCTTCGTTGAACAGGGAGATAGAAGATACCGTTACGCCGCCGATGTGGACAGGATCTATTTTAGCTACGGGTGTGATGGAACCGGTACGGCCAACCTGGAATTCTACGGCGCGCAGGCGGCTGGTAGCCTGGCGGGCTTTGAATTTATAGGCGATGGCCCAGCGGGGGTGGTGGGTGGTCATACCCAGTTTGTCCTGCAGGGCGTAATCATTTACTTTGATCACCATGCCGTCAATTTCGTAGGGGAGGTTGTCCCGCTCTGTTTCAAACTGAAGGCAGTAGTCGATCACGGCCTGTACACCTTTCACCACCTTTTTCTCTTTGGCGGGGCTGCGGAAACCGAGGGTAGACAGCAGATCGAGGGTGCCGCTGTGTGTTTTGATGGCCTCCGGTTCTTCCTGCCCGGGTTCCATGGTATGAAAGCTCATGTGATAGAGAAATGCTTCCAGTCCGCGTTTGGCCACTTCGTTGGGGTCTACCATGCGCAGGGAGCCGGAGGCTGCATTGCGTGGATTGGCCAGCGGAGGCTGGTTTTCGGCAATACGTTTATCGTTGAACGCCTTGAAGGTGTTTTTATTGATCAGTACTTCCCCCCGTATTTCTATCTGGTGGATACCATATTTAGAGAAGCTGGCAGACAGCGGAATAGAGCGTATCTGGCGGATGTTGGTGGTGATATCTTCACCGGCGATACCATCGCCGCGGGTAGCGCCCCTGGAGAGCCGGTCGTTTTCATAAATGAGGGAGATGCTGGCGCCGTCGAACTTGGGCTCTATGCAATATTCGATTTCCTGCAATCCGCTGGCCTCGCGGGCTTTGCGGTCCCAGTCAATAAGGTCGTCTGCATTGTAGGAGTTTTCGAGGCTCAGCATGGGCACGAGGTGCTGTACCGTCACAAACTCTTTGGTAAGGCCTTTGGCCACGCGCTGGGTGGGAGAGTCGGGACTGATGAGGTCCGGGCGTTCCTGTTCCAGTTTTTTGAGCCATGCAAAGAGCTGGTCATACTCGTAGTCGCTCAGCACAGGATCACTCTGTACATAATAGCGCCAGTCATTGTAGGAGATGACACGGCGTAATGCCTCCAGGGTTTCGTCAATGGAATGCAGCAACGTTTGTTGCAGCTGATGCTTCAGCAGGTCTTTGGCCAGCTGTGCCAGGGTTATTTCTATTTCCTTAGTGTACATATAGCTTGATACTGAGCTGTAAAAATAAACTTATCTTTCCGCTTCCCTAAACCAAAGCAAAAAAATCCGGTCTTTTTTGCTTTTAATGTCCCTTTTTTTTCTTTCATTTGGATTATGAATGCCTGACCGCGAGGTTTAAGACGATAACTGTAATTCCACGTATTTTTATGATGTCTATGTACACCAAAAACATCAATACTCACCTTGTTGAGATTAAGAGTTATTTCAAAGTTGCCATATCGGTGGATTGTGTCATTTTCGGATTTAACGGAAATGAGCTGAAAGTGCTGCTGATTGAGTCCGACCTGAAAGAATATAAAGGAAAATGGTCGCTGCTGGGAGATATTGTGCGGCCGGACGAAGAGCTGGACGAAGCGGCCTACCGGGTATTGAAAGCGCGTACCGGGCTGGATGACCTGTATATGGAGCAGGTGCAGACGTTCGGCGCTATCAACCGCCATCCTGCCGGCCGCGTGATCACCGTAGCCTATTATTCGCTGGTGAATATCGAACATGTGGAACTGAAAAAACACAATAACGACCTGCACTGGCATTCTATCAAAGACCTGCAGAACATGGCTTTCGACCATAAACAGATACTGGATACCTGTCATGAGCGGCTGAAACAGCAGGTGATGGTACAGCCTATCGGTTTTAACCTGCTTCCCAAAAAGTTCTCCCTGCGGGAACTGCAGAATCTCTATGAAGCTATCCTGGATGTGGAACTGGACCGCCGTAATTTCAGGAAGAAGTTCCTGTCCATGGACCTGCTGATGGACCTTAATGAAGAGGAAGAGGACGTGCCACACCGCCCGGCCAAGTTGTACAAGTTCAATTTTGATAAATACGACCAGCGTAAAAAACGTTACCTCGGGATCGGGTTCTAGCCCCTCTGGTTTTCCCTGGTTTGACAGTGAACAACAGGTATATTTTAGGATGATATTTTTTTAGCCCTCCGGGATCTCTCCACTCGAATTCCTGTTAATATAGATGTTGATGAAATCCTTTGCCACGAAGGATTAGACGCGCTATGCCCTATTGCGCGGACATTTGAGCTTATTTCTCCGTAAAACGGAAAAAAAAGTTTGTTTTTAACAAAAATTTAAGTAAGATTGTGTAAAATATACACACCCTGCACAACGGCTATTGGCAGGGGTGTGATGAAAACCAGAATTTAGATCGTATTTGCACGTTTTGCCATTTGAGTCGGGGTTAGAAATTTTCCATTTATCAAGTATGCCAGAAAGAAATCAATAAAGTATTTATCAATAGTTTGATTTTATAGTTCCACGTTATGAAACAAGAAGGCCGCTAAGCACTTTTGCGAGTGTCTTATTTTCTACGCTTTCCCTTGTACAGTCATTTGTACAGGGGAAAGTTGTTTTAGGGAAAAACTAACCCATTCCGGATATGCTTAAATAATTTGCAACAGGAATCTTTTTCTGTTTAATCTCTTCTAAACGCCTGTTAGTCCTGTATTTCAGGCAGTTTTTCCGTAACTTGCATTGCTCGCAAAGCAGGTAAGAAAGCAAAGACACAAAGATTGTTGTATAAGATTTTATTGTGTTGTGTTCTTTGCGTTCCTCGCTCTCTTGTTTGCTTTGCGTGAAAAAAAAGAATCTCATATGTCATATACACCACAACATAAGGTCCGTATCGTAACCGCAGCAGCACTGTTCGACGGGCATGACGCCGCCATCAATATCATGCGGCGTATCATGCAGGCCAAAGGCGCCGAAGTGATCCACCTGGGACATAACCGTTCCGCTGCAGAGATCGTAGACTGTGCGGTCCAGGAAGATGCACAGGGAATAGCCGTTACCTCCTACCAGGGCGGGCACGTGGAATTTTTTAAGTACATGTATGACCTGCTGCAGGAGAAAGGCTGCGGTCATATTAAGATCTTCGGCGGCGGTGGCGGCACCATCCTGCCTTCGGAAATCGACGAACTGCACGCCTACGGCATTGCCCGGCTCTATTCTCCGGACGATGGCCGCCAGATGGGCCTGGAAGGCATGATCGAAGACCTGATCCGCCAGTGCGACACGGCAGTCACCCCCCTCAGCAGTGGCAGCAGTGTGGAAGACATCCCGCAGCTGAAAAAAAGCAAAAACCCGAAAATCATCGCCCGCGCCATCAGCCTTGCGGAAAACGACATGCCGGTAGCGCTGCTGAGCGGCGTTAAAGCGCGCAAAGCCGTGACCGTAGATGCAGACGCAGGCGCACATATTACCAGCACACCAGACAGCACCTCCCCGGTTCTGGGCATCACCGGCACCGGCGGTGCGGGTAAAAGCAGCGTGACGGACGAACTGGTACGCCGCTACCTCACGCATTTTTCCGATAAAACAGTGGCCGTTATCTCGGTAGACCCCTCCAAGAAAAAGACGGGCGGCGCCCTGCTGGGCGACCGTATCCGGATGAACGCCATCCATCATCCACGGGCCTACATGCGCTCCCTCGCCACCCGCGAAAGCGATAAAGCCATCAGCGAACATATTCAGGAAGCGATCGATATCTGTAAACTGGCGGGCTTCGATTTCATTATCCTCGAAACATCCGGTATCGGCCAGAGCGACACCGCCATCACCGACTACTGCGACGTATCCCTCTATGTGATGACGCCCGAATACGGCGCCGCCTCCCAGCTGGAGAAAATCAATATGCTGGACTACGCCGATGTGATCGCCATCAATAAGTTCGATAAAGCCGGCGCCCTCGACGCCCTGCACGATGTGCGCAAGCAATATAAACGCAACCACACCCTGTGGACGGCTAAAGACGAAGAACTGCCGGTAGTAGGCTCTATCGCCTCCCAGTTCAACGATGCAGGCATCAACCTGCTCTTTGAAAGAGTGATGGAAAAAGTAGTGGAGAAAACCGGCGCCCCCTTCGGCCCGATGGCCCACGAAAGCCTGAAGTCCACCACCACCAAGTCCCAGATCATCCCGCCGGCAAGAGTGCGTTATCTGGCGGAGATCAGCGAAGCTATCGCCGACTACAGCAAATGGGTGGACGAGCAATGTAAAATTGCCACACAACTCTACCAGATAGCAGGCGTTATCAGCATAGACGCTTCCAAAGCACCGCTGCTGGCCGATATACAGGCCAAACTCACAGAAGCGCTCCACCCGGAATGCAAAAAACTGGTAGACGAATGGCCGGCATTGCTGAAAAAATATGCTGCCGACAACTATGAATTCCAGGTTAGGGATAAAGTGATCAAACTACCACTGTTCACCGAAAGCCTCAGCCATAGCCGTATTCCGAAGGTTAGTCTGCCTAAGTACAACGACTGGGGAGATATCCTGCGGTGGCAGCTCACCGAAAACCTACCCGGAGAGTTCCCTTATGCCGCCGGTGTATTCCCGCTCAAACGCGAAGGAGAAGATCCTACCCGTATGTTTGCCGGTGAAGGTGGCCCGGAAAGAACGAACAAACGTTTCCACTACGTATCGCTCGATCAGCCGGCAAAGCGCCTGTCTACCGCATTCGACAGCGTGACGCTCTACGGGGAAGACCCGGCCGTTCGTCCGGACATTTACGGAAAAATCGGTAATTCCGGCGTAAGCATCGCTACGGTAGATGACGCCAAAAAACTATACAGTGGCTTTGACCTCTGCGATCCGAAAACATCGGTGTCCATGACGATCAACGGCCCCGCGCCGATCCTGCTGGCTTTCTTCATGAACGCTGCCATCGATCAGCAGTGCGAGAAATATATCCGCGAAAACGGCCTGACAGAACAGGTTCAGGCTACTATCCGCGAGAAATTCAAAGATCACCCGCTGCCACACTACAACGGTGACCTGCCGGCCGGTAACGATGGCCTTGGCCTTCGCCTGCTCGGCATCTCCGGTGAAGAAGTGCTGCCCCGCGAAGTATATGAGAAAATCCGCGCCCACGCACTCAGCACCGTACGCGGTACCGTACAGGCAGACATCCTGAAAGAAGACCAGGCGCAAAACACCTGCATCTTCTCTACCGAATTCGCCCTGAAGCTCATGGGCGACGTACAGGAATATTTCATCACGCAGAAAGTCCGTAACTTCTATTCTGTCAGCATTTCAGGCTACCACATCGCCGAAGCCGGCGCCAATCCTATCACCCAGCTGGCCTTTACACTGGCCAACGGCTTCACCTATGTGGAGTACTACCTGAGCCGCGGCATGCATATCGACGACTTTGCGCCCAACCTGTCGTTCTTCTTCAGTAACGGCATGGACCCCGAATATGCCGTAATAGGCCGCGTGGCACGCCGTATCTGGGCTAAAGCCATCAAATACAAATACAAGGGCAACGACCGCTCCCAGAAGCTGAAGTACCATATCCAGACTTCCGGCAGAAGCCTTCACGCGCAGGAGATCGACTTCAACGATATCCGCACTACGCTGCAGGCGCTGTACGCCATCTACGACAACTGTAACTCCCTCCATACCAACGCTTACGATGAAGCGATCACCACGCCTACAGAAGAAAGCGTGAGAAGGGCCATGGCCATACAGCTCATCATCAACCGCGAACTGGGTACCGCTAAAAACGAAAACCCGGTACAGGGCTCTTTCTTCATCGAAGAACTGACCGACCTCGTGGAAGAAGCCGTGCTGACCGAATTTGAACGCATCACCGAACGCGGTGGCGTACTCGGCGCTATGGAAAGGATGTACCAGCGGAATAAAATACAGGAAGAAAGCCTTTACTACGAATCACTGAAACATACCGGCGAATACCCGATCGTAGGGGTGAACACCTTCCTGAACAAAAATGGTTCGCCTACCATCATCCCTGCAGAAGTGATCCGCTCCACCACTGAAGAGAAAGACTTCCAGATTAAAACGCTGGACGCCTTCCGTCACCGCCATCAGCAGAAAAGCACCGCTGCGCTGAAACAGCTGCAGCAGGTGGCCATCAACAACGGCAATCTCTTCGCTGAACTGATGGAAACAGTGAAGCACTGCTCCCTCGGCGAGATCACCCACGCATTGTATGAAGTGGGAGGCCAGTACCGCCGCAATATGTAACGGAGATGGCCGTTATTTTTACCGCTTCGCCTGATGTGCGCAGATAAAAGAAGAAAATCGTTGATTTACAATATGGGCTGGCCTTTAAGGCCGGCCCTTTTTATATCCGCCTGGCGATCGTTATGATTGGGAGCTACCTCAGTAATGCCGCGATCATTTAAAGCATCTGAACAACAACGTTGCCCGGAACGTTAGTCCTGGGGCAAATGAAAATCTCCGTTCCGAATATTATATTAGTATTGTCAATGAAGTGGCTATTGTTTTGCGCTGGGCGGCTGTCCTATTTTTATCAGCTTATTGATTAACTGTCAGCACTTATCAGACATGCATATGAAAAAAATGATTTTCAGTGCGCTGTTACTGGCCGGGTTACAGGCCACAGCACAAACAACCGATACCGTAGCCGCGCGGATATTATTGCCCAACGGATGGGCGCTTACGCCTGCCGGCCATTCCCTGCCGCTGGGCGATCTGCCGCTGAATATGGTGCTCTCCGGCTCCGGAAAGTACCTGGCGGTAAACAACAACGGCCAGAGCAAACACACGCTGCAACTGATAGATGCCCGGCAGGAAACGTTGCTGGATGAAGTGGTGATCCCTAAATCATGGTACGGGCTGGCTTTCAGCAAAGATGAAAAGACGCTCTACGCTTCAGGCGCCAACGATAACGTAGTGCGGGAATATCACCTGCAGAACAACAAGCTGGTGGCAACGGACAGTATCCGACTGGGATTGGCCTGGCCTAAAGAAAAGATATGCCCCACCGGCATGGCCCTGGATCACTCACGCAACCGGTTATACGTAGTAACAAAAGAGGATAGCAGCCTTTACCTGCTGGACCTGTCCACCAAACAGGTCATACAGCGGGTAGCCCTGACAGCAGAGGCTTTTACCTGCCTGCTGTCGAAAGACAACAAAACGTTGTACATCTCCCTCTGGGGAGGAGACGCTATCGCGGTATATGATATCGCTTCCGGTAAAATGGTAAAGGAAATAAAAACAGGTAGTCATCCTAACGAAATTATTTTATCCAAAAATGGCAGATATCTGTATGTGGCGAATGCCAATGATAACTCGGTGTCTGTTATTGCCACGGCAGACGGTAAAGTGATAGAAAACCTGCATGCCGCGCTTTATCCGGACGCACCTACCGGTTCCACTACCAACGGGCTCGCGTTGTCTGAAGACAATAAAACGCTGTATATCGCCAATGCGGACAACAACTGTCTCGCTGTGTTCGATGTGGCTACCCCGGGTAAAAGCCATGCGGAAGGGTTTATCCCGGTAGGCTGGTATCCCACCTGTGTGCGGGTGACCGGCAAAAAAGTGTTGGTGGCCAATGGTAAAGGTTTTACCTCCCTGGCTAACCCCGAAGGCCCTAACCCGGTCAGTCGTAAGGATGCCAGCGGATCCCATAAGGCCAATACCCGCCAGGGCCGTCCGGTACAATATATTGCCGCATTATTCAAGGGCACGTTGTCTATTTTCAGCGAGCCGGGAGAAAAGACACTTGGACAGTGGTCTAAACTGGTGTATGATAATACCCCCTATACAAAGAACAAAGAGCTGCGGGCTCCCGGAGAAAAAGGCAATCCTGTGCCGCAGGAGGTGGGACAGCCTTCGCCCATCAAATACGTGTTTTATGTTATTAAGGAAAACAGGACCTATGACCAGGTGCTGGGAGATGTTAAAGAGGGTAACGGCGACAGCAGCCTCTGTATTTTCCCCGAGCGGATCACCCCTAATCAGCATCAGCTGGTGAAAGATTTTGTACTGCTCGACAATTTTTATGTAGATGCAGAAGTAAGCGCCGATGGTCATAACTGGAGCACCGCTGCCTACGCTACCGACTATACGGAAAAGACCTGGCCTACCACCTATGGCGGCAGAGGTGGCACCTATGACTATGAAGGAAGCCGTAAGATCGCCTATCCAAAGAAAGGGTTTATCTGGGACTATTGCCATCGGGCAGGCGTAAGTTTCCGCAGTTATGGCGAGTTTGCCGGCAAAGGGTCGGCTACGCTGAAAACGCTGGAAGGCCATTATTGCAAGGCATATCCTTCGTTTGACATGAGTATCCTGGACGTGGACCGTCAGCAGATCTGGCAGCGCGACTTTGATTCCCTGCTGGCGGCTGATGCAGTGCCCCGGTTTAATACCATCCGGCTGGGCAACGACCATACCAGCGGCATGCGGAAGGGCGCCTATTCGCCTTATGCTTCCGTGGCAGACAATGACCTGGCGGTAGGCCGACTGGTGGAATACATCTCCCATAGCCGTATCTGGAAAGAAAGCGCCATTTTTATCCTGGAAGATGATGCTCAGAACGGCCCTGACCATATTGATGCCCACCGCTCCACCGCTTATGTGATCAGTCCTTATATAAAGCGGAATAGCGTGAACCATAACATGTACGGTACTTCCGGTATGCTGCGGACCATGGAGCTGATCCTTGGGTTGCCGCCTATGAGCCAGTATGATGCCGCTGCCACGCCCATGTGGGAACTTTTCACCGCTACGCCCGATCTGGCGCCTTATGTGGCGCTGGAAGCCAATGTGGATATCCGTGAGCGGAATACCGCCTGGAATGAGAGCGCCCGCCGTTCTGCCGCTTTTGACTTCGCTCATGAAGACCGCGTGCCGGACCTGGAGCTGAACGAAGTGGTGTGGAAGGCCGTCCGTGGCGAAAATGCGGTGATGCCTGCACCTCGCCGGAGCGCCTTTGTGAAGCTCCAGGAGAAGGAAGATGACGACGATTGATAAATCGATTAAGCAAATCCCGGAAACTTTTCTATTTTAGCCTTACTTAAATGTAATAAACAGTATGGTAGCAAGGAGAGATTTTATCAGGAACAGCGCGCTGCTGGCAGGTGCTGTTGGTCTGGGGATGCCCAAGACCGTGTTGGGCTGGGATGGTTATTCTTCCCAACGTCCGCCGCTGGCGAAACGAAAATTTACCAGCGACGCGGTGGAAAAGACAATCACCAACGTTAAAAAACAGATTGCCGACAACAAACTGGCCTGGATGTTTGAGAACTGCTTCCCGAACACCCTTGATACCACTGTCAACTTCAAAACCATGGAGGGCCGGCCCGACACCTTCGTGATCACCGGCGATATCAACGCGATGTGGCTGCGAGACTCCTCTGCGCAGGTGTGGCCTTATATTCCGCTCATCAAGGAAGATAAGAAGCTCGAGCAGATGGTGGCAGGGGTGATCAACCGCCAGGTAAAATGCATCCTGATAGACCCTTACGCCAATGCCTTCAACGATGGGCCTACAGGCAGCGAATGGGAAAAAGACCTGACAGACATGAAGCCCGAGCTGCATGAGCGTAAATGGGAGATAGACTCGCTCTGCTACCCTGTACGCCTGGCGTATCATTACTGGAAGCATGGCGGCGATACCGGTGTGTTTGATGCGAAATACAAGCAGTCAGCCCAACTGATCGTTAAAACCTTTAAAGAACAACAACGTAAGGAAGGCAAAGGTCCTTACAAGTTCCAGCGTGTTACCGCCTGGCAGTCTGATACTGTTCCCAATTCGGGTTACGGTTCACCGATGTTACCGGTAGGGCTGATCGTTTCCATCTTCCGCCCTTCTGACGATGCGACCGTGTTCCCTTTCCTGATCCCGTCCAACATGTTCGCCGTAGTATCCCTGCGGCAGCTGTCAGAGATCAGCACAGAGATCTATAAAGATGCGGCTTTTGCCAAAGAGTGCGCTGACCTGGCCGACGAAGTGGACCGCGCTATCAAAGCCTATGCGATCGTGGAGCACCCATACCTGGGCAACATGTACGGATTTGAGGTGGATGGTTTCGGAAACCGTTTATTCATTGACGATACCAACGTTCCGAGCCTGCTGTCTATCCCGTACCTGGGCTATACTACTGCGGATGACCCGCTGTACCAGGCTTCCCGCCACTTTGTATGGAGCAGCTTCCATCCGTGGTTCTACAAGGGTAAATTTGGCGACGGCGTAGGCAGTCCGCATACCGGTGTAGACTACATCTGGCCCATGAGTATTATCATGAGAGCTTTAACCAGCCAGAGCAAGGAAGAAATTGCAGAGTGCATCAAAACACTGCGTAATACCGACGGCAACACCGGTTTCATACATGAGTCCTATCACAAGGACGACCCTACGAAATTCACCCGTAAATGGTTTGCCTGGGCATGTACCCTGTTTGGGGAACTTATCCTGAAGGTAAGCCAGGAGTATCCTGACCTGCTGAAACGGCAGTACGCCTGATCATTTTTTTAGTTTATTATTTTTTTATGTTGATATTTGGAATGCAGCGGAGACGATCGTTTTCTGCTGCATTTCACTTTTAAAAATGTATGTAATGGAGCACCCTCATCTATACCAGCAACGTATCAACGACTTTCAACAGGCGATTGACAGGGAGAAGAAGCGGACAGCGCTGCTCTCGTGGTCCCGTTTGTTGAGTTTCCTGTTGATCATTGCCGGGGTGGTATTTTACTTCCGTGAGGGAAGGGAAGGCGCCTGGTTGCTGGCCACAGCAGTGGGCGTGGTGGCTTTTGGTTTTTTCCTTAAAAGGCATAATCGTTCGCAGCAACAGCTGGCATTACTGAAAACATTACTGGAGCTGAATAACAGGGAGCTGCAGCTGGCAACTACCTGGAAATCTTCTTTTGAAGACGGTTATGAGTTCATCAACGATCAGCATGATTATTCCGGAGACCTCGATGTGTTTGGTCCTGCATCCATTTTTCAATCGATCAACCGTACCGGTACCTTGTCCGGCAAACAACGGCTGGCGGCTTCGTTGTCGGCCCCGATGCTGGACGCTGCGCAGATCCTGGCCACCCAGGAGGCGCTGAAAGTGCTGGCCCCGGAAACGGATTTCCGGCAGCATCTTACGGCCAATGCCATGCTGGCCAAAGAAGAAGCCAGCGACCGCCGCGAACTGGCGCAGTGGCTGGATATGCCGTTTGCCTTTATACATAACCGGTTTATGGGCATCGCCCGGTGGCTGTTACCGGCGTTAACCCTGGCCGCAGTCGTGGCTGGCAGGTATATGGGCCATTATTATCTTTTTATCGGGATGGTGATGGTCAACTGGCTGGTATTGCTGAGTATTCAGCCGAAGTTGCTGGAGCAGTACAAACTGATCTCCCAGAAGGAGCGGATACTGGAGAAATTTGCCCTGTTGCTGGGGTTGATCCGTAAGGGCTCCTTTGAGCAGTCGGTGCTGCTCCGGCAGCAGCAGGAAACAGCACGTGAGGCCGACGTAGCGTTGCACCAGTTGTCCCGCATCAGTTCTGCTTTCGACCAGCGGTTGAACCTTTTGGTGGGCATTGCTCTTAATTCCCTGCTCTTGTATGATCTGCACTGTATTCTGCGGCTGGAGCGCTGGAAGGAGCAGCATAAAACGGCGGTGGACAAATGGATTGAAGTGATTGCACAGCTGGAGGTATGGAATAGCCTGGCCACTTTTGCGTTCAACCACCCGGGATATGCTTATCCGCAGCCGCAGGCTGAGCCCATGTTGCTGGAAGCGGAAGGATTAGGGCATCCGCTGATCCCTGAGAGCGAGTCCGTTAAAAATGACGGGCATATTGGCCGGGATGCCAGCTTCCTGATTATTACCGGTTCCAATATGTCGGGCAAGAGCACTTTCCTTCGCAGCGTAGGTTCCAACCTGCTGCTGGCTATGTGCGGTGCGCCGGTATGCGCCGGCCGGCTGGCGTTTACGCCCATGCGTATTATGACCTCCATGCGTATCAAAGATTCTATCGCCAGCCATACTTCATATTTCCAGGCTGAGCTATTGCGGTTGCAGCATATTATTGTTCAGCTGAAAACAGGAGAGCGGGTGTTTATCCTGTTGGATGAGATCCTGAAGGGGACCAATTCCGAAGATAAGCTTTCCGGTTCCCGCAGCCTGATAGAGCATTTCCTGGCATACAACTGCCTGGGCATGATTGCCACGCATGACCTGGAGCTGGGACACCTGGAAGAAAACTATCCCAATAAAATCCGGAACTATTGTTTCGAAAGCACTATCCAGGACGATCACCTGTTCTTCGACTATCGTATCCGTCCGGGTATTGCGCGTAACAAAAACGCCACCTTCCTCATGAAACAGATGGAGATCATTTAGTCATCAGGCGGGGGCTTGACTGCTGGTGGCAGGCTCAAATAATAAAATATTCAAATAACAGAAAGACAAAATTGTCAAAATGCCAAATGTTTTAGTATTTTTACTAAAATATTTAGTGTATGACATTGCCATTCCAGGAAGGAGGAGGTGAAACCCCCTATTACAAAGGACGTGGTGCGCAAATAAATCCGCGGAACAAATACCTGAAAGGAGAGTATGTGCAGGAGCATGTAGAGGGGATTGACGAGTGGTGGCAGGCGGATGTGCCTACCCAGGTATTTGAGGAGCATGCCAAAACGCTGGTCAACAAGGTGGATAGTCCGGACGTGGGGATGTGGTATTCCATGAATCCCTACCAGGGCTGTGAGCATGGCTGTATTTATTGTTATGCCCGCAACGCCCACCAGTTCTGGGGGCTGAGTGCGGGGCTGGATTTTGAGCGGAAAATCATTGTCAAACATAATGCGCCGGAGCTGCTGCGCAAGTTCCTGGACAATAAAAACTGGGTACCCAAGCCTATTTCCCTTTCCGGTAATACGGATTGTTATCAGCCGGTGGAGCGGAAGATGTGGCTTACCCGGCAGCTGCTGGAGGTAGCGCTGGAATATAAACAGCCGGTGGGCATCATCACCAAAAACTCGCTGGTGCTGAGGGACCGTTACCTGCTGCAGCAGCTGGCGCAGGAAAAGCTGGTCTGTGTGTATGTTTCCATTACCACTTTGCAGGAGGAGCTGCGGCAGAAGATGGAGCCGCGGACCACGACGGCGGCGCAGCGCTTTAAGATCGTGAAGGAGCTGAGTGATTTTGGTATACCCGTTGGCGTGATGACGGCCCCTATGATCCCGGGGCTGAATGATCATGAGATTCCCCGGCTGCTGGAGATGGCTGCTGCCAACGGGGCTAAGTATGCAGGGTATACTGTTGTACGGCTCAATGATGCGGTGAAGCTTATTTTCAATGACTGGCTCTATAAAAACTTTCCTGACCGTGCGGACAAGGTATGGCACCAGATAGAGAGCATGCACGGGGGAAATGTGAATGACAGTGAATTCGGCCGCCGGATGCGGGGCGATGGCAATATAGCGGATCTGATCCGGCAGCAGTTCAGGGTACACGTGAAAAAGAATGGGTTGAACCAGGAGCGGTTTGAGTTTAATACGGAGTCCTTCCGCCGCCCTACCAGTCAACTGAGCCTGTTCTAGAAAAGATGGAGGCAAAAGCGCCGGTCCTGAGCAGTTGGGAGAACGGCCGGGAAGTGGCTGGTGTGGCTGCGTTGCAGCGGAAGCCGGGCGGCCGTTGTCCGGGAGCTGTTGCAGGCTGATGACAGTAAAGGTCTGTAAAAGGCCATAGTGGCGGATATAGGGAGTAGGGTGTGTGCCGGATATAAACGAATTGTTAACTCTATAAAAAAAGTAGGCTATATTATTGTGTAATCAAAAAAATAAAATCTACCTTTGTAGCAAATAACAAAATTTCTTAGTGCAACTTCTGTCAACATATAAGATTATTGCGATGGCCTGCAAGCAAAAGCAGGTCTATGACGGATTGCGGGCACGTTGCACCGATTGTTAACGAAAAAGTTATCAAACGATATAAACAAAGGTCCCGCTCTCGAAGAGGCGGGACCTTTTGCTTTTGAAGCAGTACTGAAATGACGACAGTGAAAGAACTTCAGACGATAACTGATCAAAATATTCAATACACCACCTGGTGTAAAGGGAATGGCTTTGCCTTAAAAAAGCCATACGGACAAGGTATGCAGTAATGTAAGCTTAACCCATTACATGATTGCCCGGTCCGTAAATACGGCCGGGTTTTTTATTTCACGGGAAAATCCGGCACAGAAATGGCAAACAATTTTTTAAGAATGTTATGTGCTAGGCCCATTTGATCTCGTACAGACAGGTACAGTGCATAACCCCAAAAACGTTAGTATATGAGGAACGTTATTCAAGTTGTAAGAGAGGCTTTACTCACCAATTTCAGAGAATTGGACAATTGGTTTGACAAGGAACCGGCTGTGCTGGACTTCAAACCTGACCGCGATCAATGGAGTATACGGGAAGTGCTGGAACATATTTCCCTCACTAACTACTTCCTGTTACTGATCATCAACAAAAGTACCCGCAGGGCGCTTGACCGTAAAAGTAACGGTCATACCGTTGTTGTACCGGCAGATTACCAGGAGAAATTCAGCCAGATCGATGTGATCAGCAGCAAGTCTTTCGGATGGGTAAGGCCGGAACACATGGAGCCTACAGGGCTTAAAGATATGCAGGAAGTAAAAGCGCTGCTGAAACAACAGTATGCGCAATGCATGTACAATCTGTCTTTGCTGAAGAATGGCGAAGGGGTGCTGGTATTCACCAACATGTCTGTAAACCACCTGGGCAAACTGGATATCTATCAGTACATCTATTTCCTGACTAAACATATAGAACGTCATATCCGCCAGATGAAAAGACTGGAGAAGGAATATGAAGAAAGCGCCGTTCTGATCTGATTTTTTTGGTCGACCAACTACGTCTATTATTGTTATCCTCATTCGATTACAACAACCGGAAGTATGCGCACTTCCGGTTTTTTTATGCCGTCAGGAGCCGACACTATATTTATCTACATAGAAAAAATATTTGAAAAAAATCTGTTAAAAATTTGCATTATCACTATTTATCACGTTATCTTTGCATCGTTAAAAATTGATAATAGTAAACACTCGTAAAAATGGTACGCTTTAAATTAAATATGGAATCAGCAATCCCCTGCGGCACGCAGGATTGGGGCGGGTTCCGGGCGTTTCATGGTTACAGGTAGTACAAAATATTTGTATCATATAACGGAAGCCCGGATCCATGGATCCGGGCTTTTTTTATGATGGTTTTGATAATGATATTACCACTGAATACAATCAATAACCGGGCACTGGACGCTGGAATGCGCCGCAGTAAAGGATTCAAGGATAGCATCAATCATATTGACGCTAAACGGACCTGGCATGCCTTAACGTAGTATATGCGTTAACGTTAGTAGCCCGGTCCGTGTAAACTGACCGGGTTTTTTTGTGTTCATCGCGAAAAGATATTTGAGGAGGTACAATTTATAAACAGGTAGCGGAGTAATCCTGCTCCGCTGATCCTCTCTCTTAAAATCATTTTTTTTCGTCTCTGTTTGAATTAACCCCCATCTTCAGGTTATCAAGAGGATAACTTGTAACTTCCCCCAAAAAGAGGTACCTATACGTACCGGAAATGATAAGCCTGATTTGCCTGGAGCCCAGCAGGGCTCCGGTAAATCACTATCAGGGAAGATTTATTTTAACGTGCAATTTTGTAAATGAAAGCAATGGTCAATAACCAGATAGATATCACGGACGGCGAATACTTTGCACCCAAAGGGGTGTATACGTTTCATTTTAACAGTATACCCAATATCAATAATATCTACGATATAGACGGAGAAAAGGCAACAGCGGCATTTGTAAAAACCTTTGAAAAAATGGTGTTGCATACCTACCGGTATACCGACTATGATACAAAAAAGAAGAAGTACAAACACGCCCAGACCGTGATGGTGCTTAATAACAACAGCGTGGTAGCTTTCTGGCACTCCTGGGTAGAAATACTACACGATGGCTCAGATGCCGCATTTGTATCTAAGGTAACTGAAACGGCCACACGCTTTAAGGAAAAACAACGCCGGGAACCACATGAAATTAACCTGATCGTGAGCGGACGGAAGGGGCTGGAACTGAAAAGCATGGAGATCAAACGCACAAAGCTGGACATCGGACTGTTTTATGAAGATGATTTCCGCGAGGCGGATAAAGTGATACAGCAACGGCTGCGTAAAGATAAAGATAAGGGAATAGTACTGCTGCACGGTATTCCCGGAACCGGTAAGACCACCTATCTGCGTTATCTTATCGGTAAAATCAAAAAACGCATCCTGTTTGTATCGCCCGACCTGGCGCATAATATCATGAACCCCGAGTTCATGGAACTGCTGATAGACAATCCCAACTGTGTGGTGATTATCGAAGATGCAGAAAATGTGATCATGGACAGGAAGTTCAGCGGTAACTCTTCGGTGTCTAACCTGCTCAACCTGTCCGACGGGCTGCTGGCAGATTGCCTGAACATACAGCTGGTATGCTCTTTCAACAGTGATCTTTCTGCCATCGACAGCGCATTGTTACGCAAAGGGAGACTGATCTCCAAGTATGAGTTCAAAAAGCTTTCGCCGGCCAAAGCGCAGCGCCTGTCCAAACATTTAGGCTTCGACACCGTGATCAACAAGCCCATGAGTGTTGCAGAAATAGCCAACCAGCACGAGCCTTCTTTTGAAACGCCGAAAAATGTGATCGGCTTCAGAAGAACCCTGCTGGAAGAAACCGTATAAACAAACATTATTCATCTCATTTAAAATATTATTCGTCATGAAAAAGAATCACTTGTCTGTATACAATCCAATGGTACACCGTGTTTGCCGGTCGGTAAACACTATTGAAAAACAAACAGACCATTTGTTATGGACAAGTTATTTTCTGACGAATTACAATATTATATCGATACCGCACGGCTCAAAACCGCAAGACAAAAGCGCCGTGCAGTTATAACAGCAAGAGATAAACAACTCCTGGAGCTGAGCAGATACCAAAGGAAGCTCTGGAAGAAAAGCCGGGAGGCGATATATGTGCCGCTGCAGCCGCCTATACAGAAAGGTTACATCCGCACTTTTGTATTAAGAGACGATGTGGCCCGCGGAAAACAGGCATCATTTTTTCAGGGTATCCTTGACAGGATCAATACGGCACAGCATTTTCACCGGAAAGACTTTAAAAAGAAAAAACGGGTACGCGGTAAAAAAGTGTGGGTGGACAAGGAGCAGTATTTGAGAAAGCTGTTTCCCTGGGACGTGAGCAAGGCTGCGTTTACCCCGGAAGAAGCGGCTTATTTTGAAGTGCGTATGGAGTTTTGCGAAAGGAAGGGGAGGGAAATAGAAATGACAGTGTTTACAGAGCCCTGGCGTTTCGTACTGCGGGTGCGGCCTTATATGCTGACGCACCAGCGCGTAGTGGACCCCCTGCTGGAATCACAGATACAGGAAGTAGATAATTACATTACTATCCGTCAGCTGAGGCATCGCATGGACTGGCTCACGCAAAGCAGACGTGGCGGCCGCAGAAGTTGGGAGCCTCCCGTGAAAGTAAAGGAAAGGTATAAAAAGAAACCCCTGCTGCAAATGCTGCAGGAAGCATATTATGATAACATTGATTGAAACACCCCATTATGTCTGAATTGAAATTGACCGGAAAACAATTACGCGCCCTGGGTTACCCGCAGGGGCCGGTAATTAGTGTAGCCATTGACGTTGTTGCCCAACATTATGCAACGGCTGCTACGGAAGAAATAGAAGCGATACTGGCCAAAGTGTTGGCCGATCCGGCAGCTTATACCGAAGATGCGGTATGGGCGCAGGTGGCCCTTGCTTTGATCCCGGAGGAACGTCCGGAGATAATACCATTGCGGGAGAAGCCGGTGGATTATGCCGTTTTCGGCGCCGGCTTTATTGAAGAAGGTACCATCCGGCAGCTGAACAGCGCGGTGCGTTTACCCGTTGCGGTAGCCGGTGCGCTGATGCCGGATGCCCACCAGGGCTATGGCCTGCCTATCGGTGGTGTGCTGGCCACGGAGAACGCCGTTATCCCTTATGGTGTAGGCGTGGATATCGGATGCCGTATGTGCCTGAGCATCGTGGACCTGCCGGTGGACAGCCTGACGACGAAAGCCAGTCAGTATGAGAAAGCGCTGAAATACAAAACCAAATTCGGCGCTGGTGCGGAATGGAAAAGGAACGATGAGGACCCCGTACTGGAAAGGGACGAGTTCAAAGAAATTCAGATACTGCGTAACCTGCAGGCGAAAGCTGCGGGTCAGCTGGGAACTTCCGGTTCCGGTAACCACTTCGTGGAGTGGGGTGTGGTAACGATCACCGACGCCGGTAACGAATGGGACCTGGCGCCGGGCGATTACGTAGCGTTGCTGTCGCACTCCGGGTCCCGTGGCCTGGGCGCCCAGGTAGCCGGGCATTATACCCGGCTGGCGAAAGAGCTGTGCGTGCTGCCTAAAGATGCGCAGCACCTGGCCTGGCTGGACCTGGACACCGAGGCCGGACAGGAGTACTGGCTGGCCATGAATCTTGCCGGTGATTACGCTTCCGCGTGTCATCACCTGATTCATAAAAGACTGATCGCTGAAATGGGTGCTACGATGCTGGCGCGGGTGGAGAACCACCACAACTTTGCCTGGAAAGAAATACATCATGGTAAAGAGCTGATCGTGCACCGTAAAGGCGCTACCCCCGCCGGAAAAGGCGTGCTGGGTATTATACCGGGTTCTATGACCGCTCCCGGCTTTATTGTACGAGGTAAGGGAGAAACCACCAGCCTGCACTCCGCGTCGCATGGCGCGGGGCGTCAGATGTCCCGTACCAAAGCCATCGCTTCCATCACCGGTGAGGAGATGCGGAAAATGCTGCAGGATAACGGCGTAACGTTGATCGGCGGCGGACTGGACGAGGCGCCGGGCGCCTACAAGGATATCCATACCGTGATGGCTGCGCAGGCCGACCTGGTAGAGGTGGTAGGCCGCTTCCAGCCGAAAATGGTGCGGATGGCCGACGGTGGACCAGCAGAAGATTAACAGAAAACGAACCAGATATATGCAATGTCGCAGAGGCGGGAAATGGCGAAAGCTGTTTCCCGCCCTTTGTTTTTTCTAGTCTACAAGTTTAGTAGGATATTAGAGAAATATTCTCTAATATTGTTACCAGTTACCACCAATAACGAGATTCAATACCCCTGCACATGGGCTGGCACCATGCGGGGATACCTGTGTTTTCATTTTTAGCATTTTAAACTTTATCAAAGTGCATTTGAATTTTCTGGCATTGGCAGTTCCTTTTTTCCTGACATTCATGGGGCTGGAGTACCTGGTGGCGCATAAGCGGGGAAAACGATATTTTAAGTTCAATGATTCCGTGGCCAACATCAGCGTGGGTATTGCCGAGCGGCTGCTCGATACTTTTACGGTAGGTCTTTTTTATTTCCTGTATGACTATCTGCACCGGCATTATGCTTTGTTTGATATAAAACCGGGCGTACTGCTATGGGTGGCGTTGCTGGTATGTACTGACTTTATCTGGTACTGGTACCACCGGCTGGCGCATGAGGTGACATTGTTTTGGTGTGCGCATGTGGTGCATCATCAGAGCGAGGAGTTCAACTATACGGTGTCGGCGCGGATCACTGTTTTCCAGGCTTTCATCCGTACGGGCTTCTGGGCGGTATTGCCGGTGATCGGGTTTCCGCCGGCGATGATCACCAGCATGTTGCTGGTGCATGGGCTGTATCCTTTTTTCATCCATACCCGTACGATCGGCAAACTGGGCATTCTCGAATATATCCTGGTAACCCCTTCGCATCACCGGGTGCATCATGCGAGCAATCCAAAGTATCTCGATAAAAACTACGGAGATGTCTTTATCATCTGGGATAAATTGTTCGGCACTTTTCAGAAGGAAGAGGAAGAGCCGGTATACGGGCTGACGAAGCCGCTGGAGAGTAATAGTTTCCTGTGGCAGCATTTTCATTTCATACTGGAAATGTGTTATTCCGTGAGGCGGGCAAGCGGCTGGAGGAATAAGCTGCGGGTGGTGTTCGGAAAACCCGATTATGTAGATCCCGGCGCGCGGGAGGTGCTGGAAGCGTCGTTCCTGTTGCGGAACCGCACGATAACGGAAACGCCTAAGCTGAATAATTATGTGGTGTGGCAGATGGCTGCCACACTCACATTGTTATTTGTTTTCTTATTGCTGGAGCATTATGTGCCGGTGTTTGTACAGGTATGTGCGACCCTGCTGATTTTGCTGACGCTGATTAACTGCGGCGCTATCATGGAGCAGAAGCGGTGGGTGTTTTACCTGGAGTATGCGCGTTACGGTGTTTTATGTTTCGCGCTGTACTACTACTGGCCGCATCCTTCGCTGCTGACGCTGGCGGCGCTGGTGTTAACCACTGCGCTCTGGTTCCAGTCGCGGCTGAAGGAACGGTATTACCGGCTGGTGTACGGTTATACCCGTACGTAGATTTTCTTTTTGTCCATCCAGTAACCGATCGCGGCGAAGGCGCACACGTGGAAGAGGGCGAACAGGAAAGAGCCTACCATGTTACCGCCTATGGGTTGAAATACGCTCTGGTACAGCCATGAGTACATGTTCTGGCCGGGTACCGGGCGTATCAGCAGGTATAATTTTACGACTACACCGGACAGTACATAGATAAAGAGCGGATTTTTACCAAAAACGGTGAAGAAGGTCGTCCACCGCGTCTGCCCGCGGAATTCCACTACGTACATCAGGATGGAGAGCAGCAACAGTGCGATGCCTACGGTGTAGAGCACGTAAGAGCTGGTCCATATTTTCTTGTTGATCGGGAATACCATGTCCCAGCAGAGGGCTGCAAAGATGAGCAGGCAGCCCATGATCATCAGGCGGGCGAGCATTTCATAGGTTTTGCCTTTTTCCTGGATGAATTTGCCGGCGAGGTAGCCGAAGATCACGTTACAGATGGCCGGGAAGGTACTGAGTATGCCTTCCGGGTCGAAAGGCACCCCTTCTCCTCTATACATATGATTTTCTCCCAGTATTAACTTATCGAGCGGCAGGCCGGCATAGCCTTCGAGGCTGTAGGGGTCTCCGGTGCCGAAGGCGATCAGCACAAACCAGTAGGCGAGCAGGATGACACAGGCGGCCACGAAGGCGCCTTTGTCTTTCAGGTAGTGGACAATGAGGGCTGCAGCGCCGTAGCAGAGGGCAATCCGTGGAAATACGCCCAGGATGCGCAGGGAGCTGAGTGGTTTCATGACCAGGTGGCCGTCAGCCCATTTTACGAACGGGAACCAGTTGAGCAGCAGGCCGATGCCGAAGATCAGCAGGGTGCGGGTGAGTATTTTCCGGATAACGGCGGCGTTGCCGGCGTCAGCGTATTTTTTCATGGCAAAGCTCATGGCGTTGCCTACGGCAAAGAGAAAGAAGGGAAATACGAGGTCGGTGGGCGTGCAGCCGTGCCATTTAGCATGTTCCAGCGGCGGGTACACGTATTCCCAGCTACCGGGATTGTTGACCAGGATCATGGCGGCCACTGTCAATCCGCGGAACACGTCCAGCGATAAAAAACGTTGCGATGCAGTCACTATAGGATGATTTGGTTGTTTGGTAATTCGCCAAGATAACTATTAAAGTGAAGGATCGCAACAGTGGTTTAGTGCCGGAGCACCTGTGTCTTGAGTATTTTACGGGCGAAGTGGATCCTGCTTTTGATGGTCCCGAGGGGTTCCTGTAGGATATCGGCTATTTCAAAATATTTATATCCTTCGTAATAGAGCAGGAATGGTTGTTTAAAGATCTGGGGGAGATGGTAAACAGCCACGTGTATGTCTTTTATCCGAAGATTGGTATCAGCTTTGTTAGTAGTCGGGCTCTGCTGATAATTGAGGAAGAAATCGCTGACGCTGGGTTCCGCGATCATCCTGTTTTTGGCTTTTTTCCGGTAGTGGTTAATGAAGATATTGCGCATGATGGTAAAGAGCCAGGCGCGTATATTGGTGCCTTCCAGGTATTTTTCCTGGTTGGAGAGGGCACGGAAGAGTGTTTCCTGGTATAGGTCCTTGGCTTGTTCAGCGTCTTTGGTAAGGGTAAAAGCAAAGGGTTTCAGGAAATCAGCGTTTCCGATAAGCAAGGTGTTAAATTCAACAGATGACATCATGTTTCAGGTTTTGGCTTAACTGAATGAAACGGAACCACACGGCGTTCGGACGGTCACGGAAGTTTTAATAAATTGGTTTACAAGGGTTTAAGGATCTGTCTTGGTCGAAATATGGTCTTCTGGGTGTTCCGGTCTGTTCTTAAAGCGCTGATTTTGGGTGGTTTAATAAAAAACAACAGGTCTTATCAGCATGACTCTCTGTATTATTAACGAGAAAAAGGGAAAAACGGATTGAGAATCTTTCAGTTATATTGAAATAAATGAATTGTAAAAATATTTATATTATAAATAACTTAAAACTAACTTAAATGTGTGCCCATAATTTAATTTTACTGATCTTACAGGTACAATCAGTAGATGTTCCAACGCATATCAGATAATGTCTAACGATTTCGAAACAAAACGGTTAGCTAATCTGATTCCTGTCACATTTATATGTTATTTTTAATAGATTTGCAACTTGTTTGGCCATCCCCATGCGGTATGGTTCGTTACAAGTTGTTTTCCAGAAAGTATTCGAGAAGTTTTTTTATCCTATTAATACATGTTCAGAAAATTATTGCTGCTACAGCTTTTCCTGTTTATTGGCTATTGTGTGACCGCGCAGAATCCAGCATTATCCAAAGAACAAATCCGGCAGATGAAGGTGGACAATCTGAGTGATGATCAGATTCGCCAGCTGGTAGCTGATATGAAAAAGAATAATATTGCTTTTTCAGACATAGATACCTATGCGCAACAAAAAGGCATCCCGGACATCGAGGTGACAAAGCTGAAAGGCCGTATTCAGATGATGGGGTTGGATAAAGAATTGGAACAAAGTCTGAAGAACAGGGAGAAGAATAAACGGGATAATGAGGATGAGACGGGTACCCGCAAGGTGGATGATGATGAAACAATGGACTCCACTATGGAAAGGGGAGACCGGGTAAAAAGCAAGGAAGAGCGTGACCGCGAAAAAAGACGGAAGAGAATTTATGGTTCCGAGTTATTCAACAACAAGAACCTGACGTTCGAACCCAATCTCAAAATGCCCACGCCGCCTAACTACCGTCTGGCAGCAAACGATGAAATCCTCATAGATGTATATGGTTATTCTGAAGTTCAACACAAGCTTAAAGTAACTCCTGACGGCTATATCCGTATTCCTAACCTCGGCCCTGTGTATGTAAACGGGCTGACGATGGAGGAAGCCAAAAACCGCATCACCAAACAGTTGTCTTCGATCTATAGCGGCATCCGCAGCGGTAATACTTTTGTACAAATATCACTGGGCAGTATTCGTAGCATCCGGGTACTGTTAATCGGAGAAGTAGTCAATCCTGGCTCGTACACTATCCCGTCGCTTGCTACTGTCGCCAATGCGCTGTATGTCTCCGGAGGACCCAGCGAAAACGGCTCCTTTCGCGATATTCAGGTCATCCGCAATGGATCGACCGTGACTACGTTTGACCTGTATGACTTTCTGGCGCGCGGGGACCTCAGCAATAACATCGTCCTGCAAGATCAGGATATCGTAAAGGTAAATCCTTATAAAACAAGAGTTGAACTGATAGGAGAAGTAAAACGCCAGGCAATTTTTGAAGCGAAAGAGAACGAAACGCTTAAGAATATCCTGGACTATGCAGGTGGTTTCACGGATCAGTCTTTCCGGGATGTCATCCGCGCATACCGGGTAAATAATAAAGAAAGGGAGGTGGTGAATATCCCGTCGGACCAAATCGCCTCTTTCAAAGTGAGATCAGGCGATCAGTTCTTTATCGACTCTATTCTGAACCGTTTCAGTAACCGGGTAACGATTGCCGGTGCTGTTTTCCACCCGGGCAACTATGCGCTGGAAAATGACATGACCGTAAAAGACCTGATCAAAAGGGCAGATGGTGTGAAAGAAGTGGCGGCCATGTCAAGAGGATTGATCCGTCGTCTGCAGGCAGACTATACACCGGCGTTCATCAACTTCAACGTGCAGGATGCCATGAGCGGAAAATCCGATATCCGTCTGCAGCGGGAAGACAGTATCATGATCTATTCCAAGTTTGATCTCCGGGAAGAATATGAAGTGAGAATCGACGGGGAAGTGAATAAGCCCGGCTATTTCAATTACGCTGACAGCATGCGCCTGGAAGATCTTATCCTGATGGCCGGGGGCCTGACAGACGCGGCATCTCTGCAGGAAGTAGAGATTTCCCGCAGGAAACGCAGCGGCGCCTATGATCCGAAAGACAGCAGCAAAGCTGTTATACAACGTTTTAGTATCAATGCTGACCTCAGCAACAACCCCGAAGCAAAAGCATTTGTGTTACAGCCATTTGACGAGATCGTGGTACGCCGTTCACCGGCATACGCCTCACAGGCTAACGTTATGGTGAGCGGGGAAGTAGTATATCCCGGCGATTACACGATCAACAGCCGTTCAGAGCGTATTTCGGACCTTATCAAGAGATCCGGCGGCCTGCGTCCGGAAGCCTATCCGGAAGGTGCCGTGATGATGCGTAAAACCTTTATCAATGAAGGCGACAGTATGCTGCTCGCCAGCAAACTGCAGGTGTTTTACAATAAACTGCAGGACAGCACGGACATTGCCAGGGTACAGACAGCAGTTGACCGGAAAGAACAACTATTGGGTATCAACCTTGATCTCGTAATGAAACACCCCGGTTCCAAGTATGACCTTTTACTGGAAGAAGGAGACGTGATCAAGGTGCCTAAAAAACTACAGACTGTTCAGCTGTTTGGAGAAGTGTATTTTCCGAAGAAAGTACGGTTTGACGGGAAATACACCTTTAAAGACTATATTCATGGCGCCGGCGGTTTTACTTCCCAGGCGATGAAAAGACGTAGTTACATTGTATATGCTAACGGAGAAGTAAAAAATACCCGTAAGGTATTTTTCTTCAATAGCTATCCAAAAGTAAAGCCGGGGGCCGAGATATATGTGCCTACCAAGAAGGAGCGGAAGGGCTTTAGCGGACAGGAAGGTATTGCCATAGCAAGTGGGCTGGCGTCTATAGCGCTTGTGATTGTCACAATAATTAATGCAACCAAATAACTGAATTACAGGCAAAGTAGCTTTATGAATAATCCGACCAGTGATAGAATGCTTGACCAAAAATCCAATGATATTACGTTGAAGGAGGTACTTCTGCGCTTAATTGATTGGCTCAGATTTTTGTGGAAAAAGAAGCTGATTATTATTCTGTTTGGAATAATTGGCGCTGCTATCGGCATTACCAAATCTATAACGGATAAACCAGACTACATCGGGGAGCTGGATTTTGTGTTACAGGAGAATAGCGCCAGTCCCTTAAGTGCTTATATGGGACTTGCCAGCCAGATGGGGATAGACCTCGGGGGGAAAGGAAGCAGCGGTGTATTTGAAGGAGACAACATTATGGGGTTTCTGAAGTCCCGTTTAATTGTAGAGAGAACATTACTGTCGCCCGTAACTGTAAATGGTGAAACCAAAACGCTTGCAGAGCTTTATATCGATTTTAACAATTTAAGGAAAGGCTGGGAAAAGCGACCGGATATGAAAAACGTTAGTTTCCCGCTTTCCAGGAAGCGCAGTGACTTTAACTTACAACAGGACAGCGTACTTAATATTATCCAGGCCAGCATTGTAAAGCGGCATCTGTATGTTGATAAAACCGACAAAAACCTCAGTTTTATTACAGTGAGAACGACTACGGGGAACGAGATATTTTCAAAAAAATTTACCGAAACACTCGTGTCTGCGGCTATCGCTTTTTACATAGATACCAGGACCAAGAACAGTAAAGACAATATACAACGCTTGCAGGAACAGGCAGATTCGATGGAGATCCTGCTCAACAGAAAAACCTATAGTACTGCCGTGATACAGGACCTTAATCTCAATCCCGCCAAACAGGTTGCAGGCGTAAAGACGGAGCTGGCCATGCGGGATAAAGTAGTGTTGCAGACCATGTACGCGGAGATCGTGAAAAACCTGGAGATGACGAAGATCTCTATGGTCCAGGAAACGCCTGTCATCCAAATTATAGATACGCCTATTCTGCCTCTTACCAGGAAGAAGCTTGGCCTGATTAAAGGAGCCGTAATAGGCGGGGCTGGACTGGGCTTTTTGTGTGCAGCATTCCTGCTGATAAGAAAAATGATACGAGACGTATTGGCATCATAGTACGATATGCACTTATAAAAATTAAAAAATAGTCTGAATTTAATAAAATACAATTTTAGCGATGCTGGATTTAAATGATAAAAGTATTCTTATTACCGGCGGAACCGGTTCTTTTGGTAAGGCCTTCACAAAAATCGTATTGGAACGCTACCCGCGGATAAAACGATTGGTGGTTTATTCCCGTGATGAACAGAAACAATTCCAGATGGCACAGGATTATCCGGAAGCGCAGTATCCGCAGCTCAGATTTTTTATCGGAGATGTAAGGGATCTGGACCGTCTTAAAAGAGCTCTGAAAGGTATTGATTACGTCATCCACGCCGCTGCGATGAAACATGTGCCAATTGCGGAATATAATCCAATGGAGTGCATTAAAACCAATATTATTGGTGCTGAAAATGTTATTGATGCTTCTCTTGAGACCAGTGTACAAAAAGTAGTGGCGCTTTCAACCGATAAAGCGGCAGCTCCCATCAATCTGTATGGCGCAACCAAGCTTGCATCAGACAAGCTCTTTGTTGCCGCCAATAATATAAAAGGGTCCAATCCGATTAAGTTCTCTGTTGTACGCTACGGAAATGTGATGGGATCTAACGGGTCTGTAATTCCATTCTTCCTGAAGAAAAGGCAGGAAGGTGTGATACCTATCACGGATACATCTATGACCAGGTTTAATATCACACTCACAGAAGGTGTGGAAATGGTTTTGCATGCACTGGAAAATGCCTGGGGAGGTGAAATATTTGTTCCTAAAATCCCTTCCTATAGAATTACGGATGTGGCAACGGCCATTGCTCCTGACTGTGAGCACAAAGTGGTGGGTATACGCCCAGGTGAGAAAATTCATGAGGAAATGATTACCTCTTCCGATTCATTCACCACCTACGATTTGGGACCTTACTATGCTATTCTTCCACAGAACCTTAATTTCAAGATTGGTGAATACGTGGATAAACTGGGGGCAAAGCCTGTTCCTGCGGGATTCCGTTATAACTCCGGAGAAAATGATCAATGGGTAGGAGTGGAAGAGATCCGCCAGTTGATCAAAGACCATGTTGACCCAACTTTCAATCTGTAATACAATATGATGAATCCAATTCCTTACGGCAGACAAAACATTACACAGGAAGATATAGATGCAGTTGTAACAGTTTTGAAAGCTGACTTCCTGACTCAGGGACCAAATATCAAGGCGTTTGAAGATGCGTTTGCGCAGTATTCAGGTGCAAAATACGCAGTAGCTGTAGCAAATGGTACAGCCGCGCTGCACATTGCCGCCATGGCAGCCGGCGTTAAGCCGGGTGATAAAGTAATTACAACCCCGATAACCTTTGCTGCATCAGCCAATTGTGTACGCTACTGTGGAGGGGAAGTCGTTTTTGCCGATATCGATCCAACAACTTTCCTGCTCAGCCTGGATAAGGTAAAGGCGTTGTTAGAGCAACATCCCAAAGGAACGTTTAAAGGAATCATTCCGGTAGATTTTGCCGGCTATCCGGTAGATCTGGAATCCTTCCGTCAACTGGCAGATGAATATGGTTTATGGATCATAGAAGACGCCTGCCATGCGCCAGGAGCCTGGTTTACCGATAGTAAAGGAGCCAGACAGCTCGCCGGAAATGGTGTATATGCTGATATGGCTATATTTTCCTTTCACCCGGTTAAACATATTGCTGCCGGAGAAGGAGGAATGATCACTACCAACGACGAAGCGCTGTATAAGCAGTTACTTATTTTGAGAACGCACGGTATTACAAGAAACACCGCCGATTTCCGGAATACCGCTACGCTGGCAGCGGGCCAGGAGGTAACAGGCAGCTCCTATCCCGGCTGGTATATGGAGATGCAGGACCTGGGCTACAATTACAGGCTCACTGATTTTCAGGCAGCATTAGGGCTTAGCCAGCTTCAGCGTGCAGACTGGGGGCTTGAACGCCGCCAGGAAATTGCTGCTACGTACGACAAGGCTTTTAGCCAAAACCCGCACGTACAGATACAGGGTATCCAGTTGCAAAAAAATAATTTCCTGCATGCCTATCACTTGTATGTTATACAAGTAAAGGACAGGCTTGGCTTATATAATCACCTGAGAGCAAAGAATATTTTCGCTCAGGTCCACTATTTTCCAACACATCTGATGCCGTATTATCAGCAGGCAGGATGGAAAGAAGGCGATTTCCCGGTTGCGGAATCTTATTATGAGGGATGCCTGAGCCTGCCGATGTATCCTACTTTAAGTAAAGAGGAACAGGACTACGTTATCAGGGAAATTGAAACTTATTTAAACAACTAAAAACTCAATAGCACGGGTTAGTTTCCCGGTGTTAGGAATACAAGGGAAACTGTTATAATATGTCCATCGTTGTAAATAACGATATGGCATGAGCATGTGGATGTATTAAACGTATCAAAAAATCATCAGTTATGAAGAACCTAGCCATTATCACTGCGAGAGGTGGAAGTAAGCGTATTCCGGGTAAAAACATAAGGGAATTCTTTGGGAAACCAATTATTCATTATTCTATCCATGCGGCACTCTCTTCTGGTTTATTCGACAAGGTAATGGTGTCAACAGATAGCGACGAAATTGCTGAAGTGGCACTTCGGGCTGGCGCCGAAGTGCCTTTTAAAAGATCCCCGAAAACATCTGATGATCATGCCGTACTTGCAGATGTTGTTGCGGAGGTAATAGAAGAATATAAGAAGCAGGGCGCGGAGTTTGATAATTTCTGCTGCATTCTGGCGACAGCCCCCTTCCTTTCTGCCGAACGGCTTGCGCAAGCCTATAACGCCCTGCTCAGCGGTGAACACGATGCTATTTTCCCGGTCTTAAAATATTCCTATCCTATCAGACGAGCTCTCCAGATTGATAGTATCACGAGGAAAGTGAGCATGATATGGCCAGAGTTTCAGAATGTCCGCAGCCAGGATATCCCAGATGCATTTCATGATTGCGGTCAGTTCTATTGGTTAACGCTGCGGGGCTTCGCAACACATCGGACACTTTTTACCCCATCTGCAGGGGTGATTGAACTTTCTCCCTGGGAAATGCAGGATATTGATACGGAAGAAGATTGGACGCTTGCTGAGCTTAAATATCAGCTCCTTCAAAAGATTTAATATTTCTTGTCATATTTTTTTTCCCGCTATAGGGGGATTCGGTCATTTCCGCGTATTATGTATGATTATCTCGCTGTATCTATGATAAAAGCAGCATGATAATATAACATATGGGAAAGCTTGTACTAGGTACTGTACAATTCGGTCTGAAATATGGCATCAATAACCAATCAGGACAGCCAACAGGAGAAGAAGTTCATAGAATTTTAACAGTTGCAAGGGAGAATTACATAACAACGCTAGATACTGCAGACGATTATGGAAATGCACAGGAATTAATAGCCCAATACCATCAGCGGAATCCACAAACGGCAGCTTTTGATATTATCTCTAAGTTATCCCACAACTTCAACCCTTCTCATTCTGTTGAACAACATATTAAAGAACGTATCCGGCTGCTGGGAATACCTCGTTTTGCCGCCTACATGTTTCATAGTTTTGGTATGTTTGTTAGGCATCCTGAGTTGCTGAACGGATTTCTGGCACTTAAAGATGCTGGCCTGATCAGCAAAATAGGGATATCCGTATATACCAATGCGGAGCTTGAGATGGTGATGAAAAATGATAGTATCGATATCATTCAGCTCCCTTTTAACCTGCTGGACAATTATTCTCAGAAAGGGGCCATTCTTGAAACCGCAAAATCACGGAACAAAGAGATTCACGTCAGGTCGATTTATTTACAGGGGTTGTTTTTCATGGACGGTACGCGTATCCCGTCAGGGTTACAGAATCTGCGCCCTTACCTGGAAAAGATCCACCAATTGGCAGAGGATGCAGGGACCAGCATTGCCCGGCTTTCTCTCCAGTACGTCTGCAATAAACCTTTTGTGGACAAGGTCCTGATCGGAGTGGATACCCTGGAACAACTTCAACTGAACCTACAGGCCGTGGCATCTGCAATAGATGATGATCTGATAAGGGAAATAGATAAGATTTTAGTGAAGGATGCCGCATTGTTAAACCCGGTAAACTGGAAATGAAAGTACTGGCTATATCCCAGGCCCGTATAGGGTCAAGACGCTTGCCTGCAAAGGTATTACAGGAGGTAGGAGGGAAATCCCTGTTGCAGGTTCATCTGGAGAGGGTGTCCCAGGCCAGCCTTATTACCTCCCTGGCAGTAGCAACCACCGCAGAACCCGGTGCGGACCAAATATTGTCCATCTCAGACTCACTCCACCTTCTTTCCTACCAGGGCAACCTGCATGATGTTTTGGACCGCTTTTACCAGGTAGCCGTTGCACAGGCGCCTGACCTGGTTGTACGGGTGACTGCTGACTGTCCGCTCATAGACCCTGTCATCATTGATGATCTGATCAGGTTGCAGCTCCGTGAAAATCTTGATTACGTATCAAATACAATTGATCGCAGTTATCCCGACGGAATGGATGTGGAAGTGTTTACTTTTAATGCGCTTCGGACTGCCTGGGAACAGGCGACGTTGCCTTCCGACAGGGAACACGTAACACCTTATATATGGCGTAACTCCGATTTATGCTCCGGATCCGTTTTCCGGGCTGCCTCACTCCGGCAAGAAGATGATTTCAGCCATTTCAGGCTGACGGTAGATGAACAGGTGGATCTGGATTTAATCAGAAAGCTGGTGGGTGTATTGGGGGCCAACCGTCCATGGCGGGACTATGTGAGTTTCCTGATGGAGAACCCGGATGTAATGGCGATAAATGCGGGAATCGGAGTAAATGAGGGGTACATTCATTCTCTGAATCAGGACGCAGCTTCAGGTAAAACATGATGCAGCTAACCTTTAAATTGCTCCGATATGAACACCCAGAAAAATGCCTTTTTAGCTTATGAAGCGAATGCATGGTTTAACCGGAACAGGGAGTATGTGACGAACTACGACCGTGCAACGGATCCTGTGATTTCTCTCATCGGAAATTATTCCCTTGGGCAGGGTAATGTGCTGGAAATAGGCTGCTCCGCAGGGCATCGCCTGAATGGTATCCGCACTGAATTCCCGGGCATAGCGGTCACGGGAGTGGACCCTTCTTCGGAAGCCATTGCCTACGGGCAGTCTGCTTATGAGGGCGTGAACTTATTGCAGGGTACGGCTGACAGGCTGGACTTGCCTGATAATCATTTCGACATCGTCATTATTGGTTTTGTGCTTTATGTGGTAGACCGTGCGCTGATTTTCAGGGCGGCGGCGGAAGCAGACAGGGTGTTGAAAAACGGAGGGACGCTGATCCTGATTGACTTTTTTGCGGAGTCCACCACCAGAAACCCTTACGCTTATATATCCGGCGCCAATGCTTTCTCTTTCAAGCAAAACTATGATGAATTGTTTACCGCATCACATCTCTATCATCTGCTCGATAAATCCACCTGGAATCATTTGAATAAGCGAAGGGACGCTACCGACGATTATTATAATAAATATTGTATAACCTTATTAAGAAAAGACCTGGACATTGCTTATAAGCCCGCCGTACAGTAAACAATACAGGCATCAAGTACATAAGACATAGCATATGAATCAAAGTTATCTGAAGTCCGATCTTTACAGGGAGAAAATTCACAAGCTGATTCCCGGCGGCGCCCATACATATTCAAAAGGAGATGATCAATTCCCGGCTGTTGCTCCGGCAGCAATAGCCTATGGAAAAGGGGCTTATGTATGGGATATTGATGGAAATAAATTTTTAGACTGCTCCATGGGACTTACTTCGGTAAGCCTGGGGCATGCGTATGAACCTGTCCTCAAACGTGTCAGGGAGGAGCTGGAAAGAGGAGTGAACTTTCAACGCCCATCCTATATTGAAGCGGAAATGGCAGAAGCATTTCTGGACCTGGTGCCTTGTCATCAGATGATGAAATTCGCTAAGAATGGCTCTTCCGTTACGACAGCGGCGGTTAAGCTTGCCAGGGCATATACCGGCCGCAAACTCGTGGCTTTTCCGGGTGATCATCCGTTTTATTCATATGATGACTGGTTCATTGGAAAAACGGCCTGTGACAAAGGGGTGCCCGAGGAAATCGCAACGCTTTCCGTTACTTATAAAGGAGATGATCTGCAGTCATTGAGGGAGCTGTTTGCGCAATATCCGGGGCAGATTGCCTGTGTTATCTCTGAACCGGAGCGCAGTGGAGGTATCCCGGAAGGTTATCTGGCACAGGCAATAGAATTGGCCCATCAGCATGGCGCGCTCTATATTGCGGACGAAATGATCACTGGTTTTAAAACTGACTTTCCCGGTTCCATTACCAAATTTAATGTGAAGCCGGATATGGCTACCTGGGGGAAAGGGATTGCCAACGGGTTTTCCTTTTGTGCATTAACCGGTACCAGGGAAGTAATGAGCCTTGGAGGGATTACGGAGGCCGGCAGTGAAAAGGTATTCCTGATCTCATCTACCCATGGGGGAGAGACCCACGCTATCGCTGCGGGAATGGCTACTATTCAAACATTCAGAGAACATCAGGTTATTCACCACAATCATAGTATTGGGAGGTATTTTATTGAGGCGGTCCGGCAGGTAATTCATCAGGTAGGGTTAGACGCCGCTGTAGAAGTGATTTCTTCAGAATGGATGCCACTGTTTTCCTTTAAAAATGAGAATGGTCAGCTAAGTCCCGGTCTGAGAACACTGATGTTGCAGGAGATGATCCATCGGGGAGTTTTGTTCCAGGGGGCATTTGTTCCCTGTTTTAGTCATAGCCGGGCAGATGTTGATTATTTTACCGAAGCACTTTCACAGTCGCTGTCTGTCTACCAGCAGGCACTGAGTGACGGCTATGAAAAATATTTGGTAGGACCGGCTGCCAAGCCTGTTTTTCGTAAATACATATAAAACATAACTGCCATTGTTTTTTTTCATCTTCCCACGAAGTAGCTTATTTTTACATTGAATTACGTTTATTATTCAATGAGAATATAAAACACATATTAGTATGTTTTATATTAGTATATTTTATTTCAATGAGGAATAAGGTCTATTTCAGGGCTGATGGTAACTTTAAGATGGGGCTTGGGCATATTTTCAGAAGTTGTGCATATGCCGAACTGCTTCAGGAGAAGTTTGAATGTCATTTTTTCATTCGCAATCCCCTGCCTGCAGTAGAAGCTGAAGTACAGCGGGTGAAGGCCACAATGCACGTATTGCCCGATGATATAGATCTGGATACAGAAGCTGAAGAGTGGGCTGCCAGGTTGACTGGTAAAGAGCTGGTGGTGTTGGACGGCTACCATTTTGCCACCTCCTATCAGCAGATAATAAAAAATGCATGCGGAAAATTGCTGTGTATTGATGATATACATTCCTGTCATTTTGTCGCTGATGCCGTGATTAACCATGCGGAGGGAATAAGTACACATGCATATTCCATAGAACCATACACGAAATTATATCTGGGCACACATTATGCGTTACTCCGGCCAATGTTTCTGCAATTCCCCAGAAAGGAAGCCACCAGAGAGGCGGAAGAACTTTTTATTTGTCTGGGAGGTGCAGATCCGACTAACAGGACTTTAGACGTACTAAAAGGCCTCTGCCAGAAAAAGGAGAATATATTGTGTAATATTGTTGTTGGCCCGGCTTACCCACACGAGGAAACCCTGAATGCTTATATAGAGAACAGCAGTTTGAATGCGAAGGTCTACAAAGGAGCTTCTCCGGAAATAATGCTGGAATTGATGCAAAGGAGTAGATTTGCCATTTGTTCCCCGAGTACGGTGTCATATGAATACCTCAGCGTCGGGGGGATTTTGTATCTGTTAATGACAGCCCAGAACCAGGAGCATATAAACAGATTTTTCCTTGATGCTGGTATTGCCTTTTCCCTGGAAGAGTATCCTGTCAGGGACACAGAGAGGATCCGTAAAAGCCAGGATTTGCAAAAGCACTATTTTGACGGCAAATCCGGCCAGCGGCTAACGGAGATAGTGGAGGGATTATTCGAACAGCTGAACCGGTACCAGGTGCGGAAGGCGGTTGAAGCAGATGTACAACTGTACTATGAGTGGGCCACAGACCCGGAAGTCAGGAGAAACGCCATTAATACTGCTGAAATAAAGTTTGAGGACCATCAACAGTGGTTTGGCAGGAAAATAGCTGATAGTCGTGTGTTAATGTATATTGTGGAATATAACAAGGTTCCGATCGGACAGGTTCGTTTTGATATCGATAGCGGGAAACAGGAAACTGTTATCAGTTATAGTATTGCAGCGGCATACAGAGGTAAGGGGCTGGCGACTGACATGTTGAAAGCGGCCATCTCCGAATTAAACATTCACATACAGCCTGTGTTCAAACTGGTAGCAGTGGTGAACCCTGATAATGCCCCTTCCTGCAGGATATTTGAAAAGCTGCGCTTTAAACTCAGCAGACAGGAAATAATGAATGATGTGCTTTTTAATATATACGAATGTATATAGCTATCATTTTTAATGGAAAATATAGTTAATTTTTCTATATATATAATTACATGAAGACGATAAAGATTGCAGATAAGCTGATCGGCGAAAATCATCCACCATTCGTGATTGCTGAAATGAGTGGTAACCATAACAGGTCACTCGAAAGGGCTATGCAGATAGTTAAGGCTGCGGCAGATTCGGGGGCTCATGCAATCAAGCTTCAGACGTATACTCCTGACACACTCACGATTGATCACCGGGGAGGGCTTTTTGATATCAATGACGATAAGTCATTATGGAAAGGCCGGAATCTGTATGATCTGTATAAGGAAGCGATGACTCCGTATGAATGGCATAAACCCATCTTTGAATACGCGAAGGAACTGGGAATTATCTGCTTTTCCACACCTTTTGATGAGCATGCTGTGGATATGCTGGATGAGCTGGGGGTACCCTGCCATAAAATCGCTTCTTTTGAGAATAACCATCATCCTTTGCTGAAAAAAATTGCTAGGACGGGCAAGCCGGTAATCATGTCAACCGGTATTTCCACGCTTGGTGATGTAGACGAAAGCGTACAGGTGTTGCGTGAAAATGGAACGGGAGACCTGGTGCTGTTGAAATGTACCAGTTCTTATCCTGCGTCTCCGGAAAATACCAACCTGGTTACGATACCACACATGAAATCTCTTTTCCATTGTGAAGTGGGCTTATCCGACCATACCATGGGGATTGGGGCTGCAGTGGCTGCAGTAGCCCTTGGCGCAAGGGTGATTGAAAAACATTTTTGTCTGAGTCGTGCAGAAGGTGGCGTGGACAGTGCTTTTTCGTTGGAGCCGCATGAGTTTAAGTCTCTGATGATCGAAACGGAACGTGCTTTTCTGGCGTTGGGAGAAGTTCAGTACGGTATCCAGGAAGCCGAAGTCAGAAGTCGCCGGTTCAAAAGATCCATTTACGTGGTAAAGGATATTCAGGCTGGAGAAAAATTTACTGAGGAGAATGTCAGGATCATCCGTCCGGGTGACGGCCTGCATCCAAGGTACTATGAAGGCCTGCTGGGGAAATCTGCTGTAGCTGATTATGCCAAGGGTACGCCACTGACAATGGCAGATTTAGGCAGGTAAAGAAATAGTCAGGCCGATGTACTGGATATTTTTTAGGAACCATCATATTATATTTATATATTGTATAATATATAAAATCAGGCATGTAACAGAAAGCGTTCCGGACAGCTATTCACTCAGAGAATTCAGAATATAGTCATAAATTCGGGCTAACCGCCCGGATATTCGCGAATCGGATAGGATAACGAGTTACAGAAGATATTATTTTCAGTGAAAGTTGTAGTAAATCTGTTTAACACAGAACAATCCACTGTCCGTTTAAGGACAGGATGGGAGACAAGTTCATTTTTGAAAAAAGGGGAAGAAAAATATAAAGACACACTTAATGGGACCAGGAACTATAGGTCTCTGCCAGAAGTATTATAATTATGGATATCAGTAAAAAAAAAATTGTTCAGAATGCCGTAATATATACCATCCTTCCCAAAATCTCCTTTATTATAAATCTGCTTATTACTCCTGTAATATCCCGTTATCTCACATTGAATGATTTTGGAATTTATGCTCTGGTGCTTGCTTATGTAAGCGTTTTTTCAATATTGATAGCATTGGGGTTGAATGTTGTGTTACAGAATTCATTTTTCGAGTATAAAAAGCGCTTTGCATCCGTGTGGCGTCGCTGCTTTGGAATAATGATGATAGCAGGTGTCGTCAGTGCAATAATATTAGGATTGGTCATGTATTTCACTATGCGTGACAAATTAGGGGCTAACCTTATACCGGTCGGTATCTTGATGGCTTTTTATTTGATCTTCTCTCCGATTGAAACAATTGCGGTAAATTATTTTGTATTGAATGAAAAACCGTTGCCCTACGCTTTGTGTGCGGCTACCAACGGATTTATTACTATTCTGTTGAACCTGATTACAATCAAATATTTGAGGTTGGGATACCTTGGTTGGATAATTGTAATGCCTGTTACCATCCTTACAATGTATATCTTTTATTTCAGGCGATTCTTCTTTCTGGAGAAAATATACCCCGTGTTTAATCTGAGGTGGCAATTTGTGAAAAAAGTGCTGAGGATCGGGTTGCCCCTGACGCCACACCAGTTATCTCTTTATGTGCTGGGAACTTCTGACCGTCTGGTATTGGAGTATTTCAAACTTCCGGTAACGCAGATAGGGTTTTATAGTCAGGGGTACACCGTAGGCGCTTACTCCAATATCTTCATTAATGGTGTATTTCAGGCACTGGCCCGTAAACTACAGGAAGGTTTCAGGGGAGAAGACGACGTTCATAAAAGATTTGTGCGGAAAATGCTTATCATGATTCCCGCAGGGATCAGTGCCGTATTATTCGTTGGCTCTATCTGGATGAAAGAAGTATTCCTGTTCCTCTATAGGAAACCGGAATTGCAGGGAGCCTATCCTATTTCGATTATCATTGTTTGCTCATATATGTTTTGGCCCATCTACACCATATTCACAATACCGCTCAGTATACAAGGTAAAACCTTCTCTATTTCAAAAATTTCTCTGCTGGCCGCTATCTTTAACCTCATTGGAAACATCATTTTGGTACCGGTTTGGGGGATATGGGCGTCGGTAGGCGTTACTTATTGCTCTTACCTTATTTTTGGGGTCGCAGGGTTAATGAATAAAGAGAACCGTGAATTTCTGGATAAATACGTCAATATTGCAAAGGTAACTATTATCGGCTCGCTGCTTAATATCGCGTTATTGCTGATTTCCTATACTTTAAGAGATTCGGGGTATCTCTTAAAGATTATTATTACTATTGGTGCCGGAATTCTGATGGTAGTTGTATACCAGCGAGGTTTGAAGGCTGGTCCCAGACCCGTTCCAACAAATGTCTAAAATAAAATGAAATTTCTACGATGCGAATCCTAATACATAACGGGTACAACGCCACACCTCATCTTGAAACCGAGATGGAGATTGCTGTTGACCTGATGAATAAAGGGCATGAGGTTTACTTTACCCACTGTAAAGGTGAACTCAAGACATGCTATGGTAATCCGGAGCACAGAAGCTGGATATGTAAAAACTGTAGTGCCAAGAAAAAGAAATCGTTTGACGTGCTGAATATTCCGGCAGACCGGATTATTCCTATGCCCCGGATTGATGTGTCCGATATTCCTGTTCCCCGTAAATTCGGTACGCTCGATGAATTAAAGGCTTACACTTATGAGGGTGTGGATATCGGAATGGGAGTTGCCTCTTCCCTGATCTCAAGGATCAGGGACCACAGACCTGCTTTGGACGCCTATCAGGAACAGATTTCAACAGGCCTGCAGACTGCCTTGTATGCCTATCGCAGTGCAGAAACCATCTTCGATCAGGTGAAGCCGGATGAAGTGGTGTTGTTTAATGGGAGATTTCTTGAAATAAGACCGGTAATGCGCCTTTGTGAAAAACGAGGGATCAAATTTTATACCCATGAAAGAGGTGGTGTTGCCAGTACTTATCTTTACCGGGAGAACGATATCCCCCATTCACTGAAGGCAGCAGAAACTGAAATACAATCGCTCTGGGGACAGGGAGGAAAAGAAAAAGAAACCATCGGCGAGAAATTTTTTGTGGACCGTCGTAACCGGGTTGTCCAGGCATGGTACGTATTTACGGAAGGCCAGGAGAAGGGCCGGCTCCCGGAAGGTTTTGATACTGGAAGGAAAAATATTGTGCTGTTTAATTCTTCGATGGATGAATACGAAGGTATTGCCGGGTTTACGAGTAAAATCTATAAAGACGATAACAAAGGAATCCGGAAAATTCTTGAACATTTTCAGGGTAATGACCAATATCATTTCTACCTGAGGGTGCATCCTAATTTATCCAATCTGGACAATACCCAAATGAAGGAGCTGCAGGAGATCGGTTCGGTGTTTAAAAATATTACGATCATCGGACCAACGGAGCAGGTAGACACCTATGCCCTTGTGGATGCTGCCAGTATAGTGGCAGTATTCGGGTCTACCGTTGGGGCCGAGGCCTGCTTCTGGAAGAAACCGGTTATCCTGCTGGGAAATGCATTCTATTCGTCGATAAATGGCTTTTACAAGCCTCAGACACATGAAGAAGTTATTCGTTACATGGAACAGGATTTATCACCTGTCAGTTCCGGTGGCGACATTCTAAAATATGGTTACTGGGAGTTGAACAAAGGGCAGCCATACCGGCATTATAAGCCGGAGTCATTGACCACCGGGACGTTTCGCGGAGAGGTTATCAATATCAGCAAATTCAGGAAGTTACTTTTTTATTGTTGGGGTAAACTGACCTCATGAAACCGTTGACGAATATGGAACTTGGGAAACCTTTAGTGACCGTTTTTATGGCTGTTTATAATGGAGAGGCATATATTAAACAGGCAATTGAAAGTGTGCTAAGCCAATCCTTTCAGGACTTTGAATTGCTGATTATTAATGATGGGTCCGCAGATAATAGTTTAAGCATTGCAGCACAATATACTGATCCGAGGATCCGTATTTTAAATAATGAAAAGAACTCAGGTCTCTTTTTCACAAGGAACAGAGGTATTGATGAAGCCCGGGGGAAATATTTTGCTACACTGGATTGTGATGATATTGCTTATCCGCACAGGCTCGAGGAGCAGATGCGTTTTCTGCAATCTAATCCCAACTGTGTTTTATGCGGAGGGAAAGCCCGGCTCATAGATGGGAATGGTGAAATTACCGGAAAAATATCCCCACCCGTTGAAAAGGAGCGGCTACCGGCATATATGTTTTTCGCCAATGCGTTTATTAACTCTTCTACCATCATTGATATCGGTGTATTGCGGGAACTTCGTTTCAGAAGTAACTATGAGCCGGCAGAAGACTATGACCTTTTTGCGAGGATCGCAGAGCGGTTTGAAATCGCCACGATCAATAACTTCCTGGTAAAATACAGGGTGCACGGTGAAAACGTCAGCCAAAGAAAAGCTGAGAATAAAAAAAGAGGCGAGCTGACGATCATTGAGCATAACCTGAAACGAATAGGCGTTGTTGCTTCACAGCAAGCGCTGGCATTACAACATCTGTTTATTTCCAAGGATTTTCGAAAATCCGGGTTTACATTAAACCAGATGGAGGCGCATTTGGTGAATTTAAAGCAAGCTAACAGGAAGAGCAAAATATTTAAACAGGCTGATTTTGATTACGTGCTGATGTGGCACTGGGCGCTTGCCGTATTTTACAACGGACTCACGTTTGGGAATTGCCGGAAGTTAATATCGTCATCGCTGTTTCTTAAAAACCCGCTGAGGATTATTAAGTTAATCACCGACCTTAAGCGATATTTTTAGTTGCGATATATGAAAGTTGCTTTAATCATAAATAATATTACGAATAGCGCCGGTACCGAAAGAGTAGTGGTTAATCTTAGTAACTGTTTCGTTGCAAAGGGAATCACCGTGGAAATTCATAGCTTGTCTACCACGGGAGGCACTGCTTTTTTCGCATTGCATCCCGATGTGCGGATTTTGCATCATGGACTGGACGAATATGCAAATGAGACCAGTGTTTTCCGGAAGCTCTATTACAAAATACGTAATACTATTCGCAGCCGTCATGTATTTAAAAACCTGGAAGGAAATATCCTGATAGGGACCGGTAAAAATATTAATTTTTATCTGGCGTTGTTTAGTTCCGGGAAAAAAGCCGCGAGGGTGGGATGTGAGCATTTTACACATAGCGCTCCGATGTCGCCGGTCATCAGGAAACTGCGGAACCGGTTGTACGCCAGGCTGGAGAAGCTGGTCGTGCTGAATCAGACCGACCTGGCCTACTATAGTCAGTACATGAACAATGTAGTTTGTATACCTAACTTTATAGCGGAAGTTCCTGCTGAGTATTCCCGGCTGGACCAACATGTTGCGCTGGCAATCGGCAGGCATAACTGGGAAAAGGGGTTTGATACACTACTGCATGTTTGGCAAAAGGTAAACAAGACGCATCCGGGCTGGAAGCTCAGGATTGTAGGTAATGGCCCGCTGCTGCAACAACATATTGATCTCGCGGGGGAACTCGCGATTAGTGATGCGGTCATTTTTGAGCCTCCGAATAATGATCTGTCCGGCATTTACCAGAATGCCTCTCTGTATATAATGACTTCGAGGACGGAAGGCTTCCCCATGGTTTTGCTGGAAGCCATGTCCAGAGGGCTTCCCTGTGTCAGCTTCGATTGTGAAGCGGGCCCAAGGGATATGATACTGCATAATGAAACAGGGTACCTTATACCTCCTGATCATACGGATGAAATGGTCAGCAGTATAAATAATCTTATTGCCAATCCGCATCAGCGGGCCAGCATGCAGCTTGCAGCAAGGCGGCATGTGGAGATGTTTACAGTAGAAAGGATCGGGGGCAGATGGGTTGATTTATTCAAAGCTCTGCAGAAGACATGACATTCTATGTATTGCTAGCCATATTTGTAGTTATTACTGCTTCACTTGCCAGGTTTGTCAAGGAGGCGGACAGGAGGCTTATTTTCTGGTTTATAGTAGTATGTCTTATGGCCGTTTCTTCCTGCAGAGAGATGGTAGGAGAAGACTTTCCTGGTTATGTGGATATGTACAACCATCCGGACAATTATCCGGTGGAGCCTTTTTTTTATGTCCTGATCCGCTTGCTGCGGTTAACAGGCTTCTCATATACATCTTTCTTTGTTGTTACCTCTGTTATCTCCGTCTGGCTTTTTTGGGATGCCATCAGAAAGCATTCAACAGCAGTCGCTTTGTCGCTTGTACTATACGTGTTACTGGGATTGTACACAACATCCTTTAACATTGTTCGCCACTTTCTGGCCTTAGGAATTATTCTGAATTATGGGTATCCGCCATTGAGAGATAAACAATTGAAGCAGTATTTGCTGATCGTTGTTATCGCTGCATTTTTCCATGTGAGCGCTCTGTTGGCCATTCCCATCTTTTTTCTGGCCTATAAGAGGATCACTTTGCCGTTTGCCGTTATCGGAGTACTCATCGCAGTGATAATTAACTCCGGTGTTGGCGTAGATCTGATGCTGTCGGCAGTGTCGGTGGTGATACCGGGGAAGTACATGGGATACCTCCAGTTTCTGCCATTGTATCTGAAGGAATTAAATGAGCCGCTTATACTCAAGATCGTCAATAATGCGGATAAAATAGCAATCGCTTTTACCCTGATCGCTTATCAAAAGAAATTGTTGTCGATAGATTCCCGCTACCAGGTGCTGATCAATTTGTTTTTTTATAACCTTGTTTTTGCTATTGCACTAAGAGGTGTGGGGCCATTGCAGCGCATCATTTTTTATTTCAGTATTTTCTCCGTCTTAGCCATACCATTATTGTTATATATACCGGAAGGTAAGTTTTCTAAGCTATGGATGACGGTCGCCATTATATTGGTGTATTTCTTCTATTTTGTTTTCATTATCGTCAATAAAGATTTTGGTGGAATAGTCCCCTATCAAACGATTTTCTAAAGACCATGAGCGAGAAAAAATGCCTGATAATACTGGAGGATTCCGGAAAGTCTGATTTCGGAGGTGGTCAGCGCGTCACCCTGACAGTAATTGACGCGATCCGGGACCGATATGAGCTGATATTGTGTGATACACGAAAAAAGACCACGTTCCAGGAGTTGGCGGCAGGGAAAGTGAACCGGATCGTGAAAATGAATAGCTATGGGAAGATCGCCAACCGTAAAGTGGCTGCATTTAACATTTCTCTGTTGGAGATCACCCTGTTTCCTATACATTTCAGCATTAATTTCCTGCGGCTGTTGAGGGTGACATGGGCCAAACGAAAACGGCCGGCTTTGATGTATGCTACAACAAAAAAGAGCCTCATATATGCCTGCTTTCTGCATAAAATCACGGGCGTGCCTTATGTATTTCATGCACATTCCTATGATGCCAATGCTTCCGGCGGCTTTATGGGAAAGTTATACAGAAGTGCGGCGAAAATTGTCTGTGTGTCAGATTTTATAAAGCAATCCTTTAAATTTTCAAATACAGTTACGATATATAATCCGGTAACCATTCCATGTGTGTCTGAGGCCAGGAGACTCCCGGAGAAGAGGCCGGTTACTGTTGCCACTTTCTCAAGGCTGCTGAAGATGAAAGGCATTGATTATTTTATGGATAGCGTTAAATATCTGAAACACCATCAGCAAGTTAGATACCTGATCTATGGCGAGGGGCCGGAGAAAGAGCATCTGGAAAAACTGGCTACTGAACAAACGGAGCTGATGGGGTTCGTGGCAGATATCGGCCAGGCATTGGAGAGTGTGGATATTGTTGTTGTTCCGTCTATTGCTGAAGAATCGTTTGGCATGACCTCGATTGAGGCATTTGCAAAGGGGATACCTGTCATTTCTACCAACATTGGCGGGCAGGCGGAAATTGTAAAGGATGGCCTGGTTGGTTTTCACGTTCCAGTGGAAGATAGTAAGGCCATCGCTGAAAAAATAGATTATCTGATGGAGCATCCGGACGTATACCAGCAGTTTTCCGGTCGTGCATTGGATTACGTTCAGCAATTTGATGAGCAGCATTTTGCTGATCATGTAACAAAACTTTTTGAAACTGAATTCAAATAATACTACTTATGAAGGTATTGCATATCACCAAATACTTTTACCCATTATTTGGTGGGGTGGAAAGGATCGCAGAGCAGATAAGTGACGCAATCTCCGCATCCGGACACACTGAAGTGCGGTTTGCTTATAAGTCTTATAAGGAAAAAACGACCGTTGAACATAACCGGGAAAATGAAACCATTCTCAAGCCCTTTTTTTACTGGAAGTCGCAACCCATTTCTTTTGTTAAAGCTACCATTCGGTTATTCAGTAAATATCGTGCTGCCGATACGGTGATCGTTCACAGTCCGTTTCCAAATTTTGAACTTGCGTTGCTGTTGTTCTCGCCTTTTGTAAAGCGACGGATCATATGTGTATTGCATGCAGAGCCTGCTGATACCAGGTGGAAAAGCGTAGCCAGCGGCCTACAGTTTTTTTACAGAAATTTTCTGCGTATTTGTGATGTGGTCGTATTTACAAATGAATACAATGCCCGTAAATGCACGATTCCTCACAAAAATGGAATTGTTATTAACAATGCGGTGAAGATACGGAAGACGATTGTGCGGGAGTTCAGGCAGAAAGAGGTGCATGATGTTCTTTTTGTGGGGTCGTTCCGCGAATACAAGGGCCTGAGGTTTTTGATTGATGTACTGAAGAATAAAAAAGATGTGCATCTGCATCTTGTTGGCAGTGGTGAACTATTGGTACATTTAAAAGATTATGTGGCGAACAATGGTTATGATGGAAACGTTACATTCTACGGTAATGTGTCTGACCAGGAGCTGGAGGAGGTTTATGAGATCGCGGATGTGTTTGTATTGCCTTCCATTGATGGCTCCGAGGCATTCGGGCTGGTTCAGGTAGAAGCCATGGCGCACGGGCTGCCCGTCATCAATACTGACCTTGAAACAGCCGTAAAATATGTGAGCCTGCACGAGGTGTCCGGCCTGACGGTTCCGCCGTGCGACAGCGACGCCATCGCCGGCGCACTGGATAAAATACTGCAACCAGCGCAATACAACACCTACTCAAGAAATGCGGTAGAAAGAGCCAGGATTTTTTCATCGGAAAATATGGTGAAGCAGTACATGACGCTGTTAGATGGTCAGAGCAACGACCGTTGATTTTAAGTTATTCATGTATATTTTTTTATAGTTTATTTTATGATACTATGTATATAAGTCATTTTTAATGATTTATATACAATCGATACAATTTTCAAGGAGAAATAGCCACATTATCTCCGGCATCCGATTTGATAAATGGTTTTGGAAAACCTGTTTCCCAAATTCTTAAACAGATAGTTGTCATGATTAATTTCCCACTTTTTATCCGACAATTTGCAGGCAGCGTGTTGTCTGTAATACTAATGTTAGGAGCTCTGCAGGCATGTGCCGGCAATGGCGGGGAGCATCAACGTGAAACAAAGCCGCCGGCATCTGACGCTAAGACGCCGTCGCCGTCCGGAAAAGGCAATGCTGATTACGTGATCATCATTCCGGCCCGGGCAACCGGGGACGAGCAGAATGCCGCCAAAGTGCTGCAACGGTACCTGGCCCAGGTTACCGGCGGAACCTACACGATTACGTCAGACAAATCCGCAGCTGTAAACAATGAGATATTGATCGGCAAGAATAACAGGTTGGCTAAATTAAACGTGACCGTACCCTACGGCAAACTGGGAGAAGACGGGTTTCTGATAAAGACTGTTAACAACAAACTTGTGCTGGCCGGAGGGCCTGGAAAAGGAAATACGTACGCCGCTTACACTTTCCTGGAGAAGTACCTTGGATGCAGGAAATATACACCGGATGTTACGGTTATTCCACGGCAAAGCAGTCTGACATTACCACAGATCGCTAACGACGTGCAGGTGCCGACGATAAAACTGAGGGTGCAAAATTTTTATCCTGACAAGAATGACTATTATGACTGGCATAAGCTGAATTCTGTAGGGCGCGATAACCAGGAATGGGGTGCCTGGGTATATGAATTTGATCAGTATCTGCCCCCTAATACCTATTTTAAAAGTCATCCGGAATATTATTCCTACAGGGAGGACCAGAAAAAGAGAATCACAGGAGGTCAACTCTGTTTAACAAATGAGGACGTTTACAATATAGTGGTTGCTAATCTCAAGCAGCAGATAGCGGCCAAGCCCAATGCAAGGTATTGGAGCCTTTGCCAGAATGATAACATGAAATATTGTCAATGTACCAACTGTAAGAAGCTGGATGATCAGTACAACAGTCACATGGGCTCGTTGCTCTCCTTTGTAAACAGGGTTGCTGCCAACTTTCCCGACAAGATCATCTCCACACATGCTTATACTTACTCTCTGAAACCACCGCAGGGGCTGAAGCCTGCATCCAATGTGCTGATAATTGCCAGTACAATCAATGCTGACAGAAGCTTTACTATTCCAGGTAATCCCAAAGGAGGCGACCTCCGTAAGTATATTGCCGGGTGGAATGCGCTGACAGACAAATTTTACATCTGGGACTATGTAGTGCAGTTTTCCAATTTCCTGTCTACCTTTCCCAACATCCGGACATTGGCCCCTAACATGAAATTTTTTGCGCAAAACGGAGTGACCGGTGTTTTCGAACAAGCCAGCGGATATGTGCCGGCGGATTTGTCAGAGCTGAAAGCCTATATGCTGAATAAGCTTTTGTGGAATCCCAACGTAAATATTGATGAGGTAGAGAATGAGTTTCTGGACAACTATTACGGTAAAGCAGCCGGAAAAATAAAGGAATACATCCGGTTATCGGAATCCGCGCTCACCAATTCAGGGCAGGAGCTGAGTATTTACGGGAATCCTGCAGACGCCGTAAATGGATACCTGAGCCCTGATATGCTGAAGCGTTACCTTCAGCTGTTTAATGACGCCGAAAGCCTGGTTGCCAATGATCAGACATTGAGGGACCGCGTAGAACGTGCAAGGATGTCTGTAGGATATGCTATCCTTAAAATTTATAATCCTAAAAATAAGGCGCGTCAGGTGCAGGCTTTGGCGAAGTCTGCAGCGCCGGCAGCGGCCGCCCGGTCTGCATCCGGAAATGCCACTATTGGAACGCCGCCGGGGATAGATGTAAGCAGGGAATTAAGTGAATTTATGTCTGCCAGTAAGAAAAATAATATTGATTTGCTCTCCAATTATGGCGGAGAATACCGGATCAGTAATCTCATGAGAGATTATAAGGGTCAATAAATTAATTAAGAAGATTATATTACTTTTGACGCGGTAATAACCGTAGAATTATATGAAAAAAGCCCTTATCACAGGCATTACCGGTCAGGATGGCGCATATTTAGCCCAGCTGCTGCTGAAAAAGAATTATGAAGTGCATGGAATCAAGCGCAGGAGTTCTTTGTTTAATACAGACAGAATAGATCATCTGTACCAGGATCCTCATGAGAAGAATGTTCACTTCAAGCTGCATTACGGGGATTTGTCTGATTCTACCAATCTGATCAGGATCATCCAGGAAGTACAACCTGACGAAATATACAATCTGGGCGCCATGAGCCACGTTCAGGTGAGTTTTGAGGCGCCAGAATATACCGCCGATGTGGATGGCGTGGGCACTCTCAGAATTCTGGAAGCGGTACGTTTGCTGGGACTTACCCATAAAACCCGCATCTACCAGGCCTCCACCTCCGAATTATACGGTTTGGTGCAGGAAGTGCCTCAATCCGAAAAAACGCCTTTTTACCCGCGTTCGCCTTATGCTGTTGCAAAGCTTTATGGATACTGGATAACGGTCAATTACAGGGAAGCGTATCAGATGTTTGCCTGCAACGGTATTTTGTTTAACCACGAAAGCCCGTTGCGCGGCGAAACCTTTGTTACCCGCAAAATCACAAGGGCCGTGGCTAAACTGCATCTCGGGATGCAGGACAAGCTTTACATGGGAAACCTGGACGCAAAACGTGACTGGGGCCATGCGAAAGATTATGTGGAAGCAATGTGGTTGATCCTCCAGCAGGATGTGCCTGAAGACTTTGTGATTGCCACAGGCATAACCACCACCGTCAGAGATTTTATTACGCTCGCCTTTAAGGAAGTGGGCGTAGAGGTAGAATACAGAGGGGAAGGAGTGAATGAAAAGGGGTATGTAAAGTCTGTAACAAATCCGGAATCCGCCTTGAAACCAGGACAGGAAATAGTGCTCATTGATCCAAGGTATTTCCGCCCCACGGAGGTGGATTTGTTGATTGGCGATCCGACTAAAGCGCAGCAGCAACTGGGCTGGAAACCCAAATACGATCTGACGGGTCTCGTCAGTGAAATGGTAGCCGCTGATGTGGAGCTTTTTAAAAGGGAAAAACTGCTGAAAGATGCTGGTTACAAGGTGTTGAATCAATATGAATAGTATGAGAGCATCGGATAAAATTTATGTGGCCGGGCACCGTGGGATGGTGGGCTCCGCGCTTGTACGGAAATTAAAAAATGAAGGCTTCGGCAATATCGTTACCCGTACTTCCGGAGAGTTAGACCTGAGAGACCAGGGGGCCGTAGCAAAATTTTTTAGTGAAGAGAAGCCGGCACACGTGTTCCTGGCCGCCGCCAAAGTAGGAGGTATTGTGGCAAATAATACTTATAGAGGACAGTTTATATATGAAAACCTGATGATTCAGAACAATGTTATTCATCATGCTCATTTGAATGGTGTGCAGAAGCTGATGTTCCTTGGTTCATCCTGCATTTACCCTAAACTTGCTCCACAACCGCTGAAGGAAGAATATTTGTTGACTGGCCAGTTGGAACCGACCAACCAACCTTACGCCATTGCTAAAATTGCCGGAATAGAAATGTGTGATGCCTACAGAGCACAATATGGCAGCAATTTTATTTCAGTAATGCCCACCAATCTTTATGGGCCTAATGATAACTATGATCTTCAGAACTCGCATGTATTGCCGGCGATGCTGCGCAAAATGCATGAGGCGAAAATGAATAACCTTCCGGAGGTAGTACTCTGGGGAACCGGGACGCCACGAAGGGAGTTTTTGCATGCCGATGATATGGCTGATGCCTGCTTTTACCTCATGCAACATTACAACGAACCGGGGCTGGTGAATATCGGTGTTGGGGAAGATATTAGTATTAAGGAGCTGGCAATGCTCATTCGGAAAATCGTAGGATATAAGGGAGAATTGGTATTTGATACCACCAAACCGGACGGAACGCCCCGGAAACTCATGGACGTATCCAAGTTGCACAGCTATGGCTGGAAAGCAAGGATTGAACTGGAGGAAGGTGTCCGGCGTGTTTACGAGGATGTGAAAGCAAATGGCTGGAAATAAGTTGACAATAAGGATCTGTACGCCGGTAACGGTCCTTGTTGTTTTTTGATACGTACTGTTAGGTCCCCAGGTAAAAGGTAATTTCCGGCGCTATTTTGTATGAATCGGATAGTTTTCCTGTGTCAACAGCAGGCTTCAATATCCACCCTACTTCTTTGTATCAGGCATCCGGCCTGGACAATTAATCATTAATCTATATGAAGAAAAAAAGAACCTGTGTATTTATCATGGCTGGAGGAGTCGGCAGCCGTTTCTGGCCCAAAAGCCGTAATAACTTCCCTAAACAGTTCATTGATATACTGGGTACCGGTAAGTCTTTATTGCAACTGACCTATGAGCGGTTTGCCCGTCTGGAAGCAGCGGAAAATATTTATGTGGTGACCAACAACCAGTATAGGGCGTTAGTCCAACAACAACTGCCGGCGGTGCCCGTTGAAAATATCCTGTGTGAGCCCTCCCGGAACAATACCGGTCCTTGTGTTGCTTATGCTGTTTTCAAACTGGCGGCAAAAGATCCCGAAGCTAATATGGTGGTGGCCCCCTCAGACCACTTCATTGTAAGAGAAGATATATTCATCGAAAAAATCAGGCAGGCCGTAGACATAGCAGCAGAGCACCCGGCGTTGCTGACGCTGGGCATTACTCCTACCAGACCCGATACCGGTTACGGTTATATTAATTTTGGTGAGGAAGTTGGAACGGGTGTATATCTGGTGAATCGCTTTATTGAAAAACCTCCCCTGGAAAAAGCCAGGGAATTTGTAGCTAACGGCAGCTACGTCTGGAACGGCGGAATATTTATCTGGAATGTAAAAACCGCATTGGCAGCTTTTCAGCAGTATGCTCCGGAAATCCATGATCTTTTTGCAAAAGGAGCGGGGAAATACAATACAGGGGAAGAGCAACCATTTATAGATCAGCATTATCCGCTGGCACCTAATATTTCCATTGACTATGCAGTGATGGAAAAGGCGGATAACGTTTATACAATACCGGCAGATTTTGGCTGGAGTGACCTGGGGACCTGGGGAGCTTTGTATGAGGTAGCAGAAAAACAGGACGGACAAAATGTAGTGTCCGGAAATCTGCTGCTGGAAGATACGGAGAACAGCATCATTCACCTCCCTTCCGGCAAGGTAGCAGTTATCAGGGGGCTAAAAGATTATATTGTTGTGGATGACGAAAATGTATTGCTTATATACCCAAAAGGGGAGGAGCAGGAAATCAAGAAAGTCACTGAAAAATTAAAATCTGAGAATCAGGCCCATTATTTGTAGCTTAGCGGCTGCTCTTTCGTATCATCCCGCGCTGTCATCACGATTTGTTGAAAATGTTATCTTTGCATCTTATTAATCCCTGTCATAAGACTTTGTCAGGATATTACCGGGATGTTTGTGACACCTGATTCCGTGAAACTAAAATTGTAGAATCAAAAAAAAATTAATGAAGCATCTTGTTTGGGTGGCGGCAATCCTATTGCTAGCCCGTGCAGCCAATGCACAGGAGAAATTACCGGTTGTTCTTCCGTATAATTATCTCAATATGAGAGAGTTATACCTCGATACCAGCAATCACCACACTGCCTTAAAGCCCATTCTGCATGTGGATACAAGCGCGATGTACACGCAACCTGATACGACTAAACGCAGTTGGTTTCATCGGAAATTGTTTAATGAACATCTGTTAGAATTCAGGAATAAAGATTACAATGTTTTTATCGATTTTCTTCCTGATTTTCAGGTAGGGAAATCCAGGGAAGAAAGCCGTACTACCTGGTTGAATACCCGCGGAGCAATTATTCAGGCCAATATAGGTTCGAAGTTTTATTTTGAGTCCTCTTTTTACGAGAACCAGGGTAAATTCCCGTACTATCTTGACCAGTATATCCGGAAAAATGATATTGTACCGGGACAGGGAGGTATCAAGAATTACAGCAACGGCAAAGCTTTTGACTACAACTATGCAACCGCACTATTATCCTACACTCCCAACAAATACATTAACCTTACAGCTGGCTATGGACAAAACTTTATTGGCGATGGATACCGTTCGCTGATTCTTTCGGACATTTCCTTCAGCTACCCTTATCTGAAAATAACAGCCAACCTGGGCAGCGTTCAATATACTTCCATGTGGACCCAGTTCATGGATAAACGGAGCCAGTCATTCGGTTCTGCCTATGAAGATCTTGGATATTTCAAGAAATGGGGCGTTTTCCATTTCCTGGACTGGAACGTGAACAAACGGCTGACAATTGGTTTGTTTGATGCTGTGGTTTGGCCGGACGCGGATTCCAGTGGCCGTAAACGCGGATTTGACTGGAGCTATATGAACCCCATCATTTTCCTGCGTTCAGCAGAGTTTTCCGTAGGATCTTCTGACAATGCCCTTATGGGAGCCAATGTGAAGTACAAACTATTCCCCAAGACCACGATCTATGGACAAGTCGTGCTGGATGAATTTAAACTGAAAGAAGTTACCGGCGGCAACGGCTGGTGGGCAAATAAACAGTCCTGGCAGCTCGGATTTCGTTCCTTTGATCTGTTCAAAGTAAAAAATCTCGATATTCAGGGAGAGTATAACGCTGTCAGACCGTACACCTATTCTTTCCGGAGCACCTTCGCCAATTATGAACACTATAACCAGTCATTGGCACATCCTTTAGGAGCTAACTTCTGGGAATTGCTGGGAATCGCTACCTACCGGATCAAGCGTTGGTACGGCCGCGGGCAGCTGATGTATGCCAGATATGGAGATGATCCGGACGCCAAAACGAACAACGGGCATTACATTTATAAACCTTATACCAACAGGCCAAGTGATTACGGGAATTATATTGGTCAGGGGATTAAAACCAACCTGCTTTACGCCCAGGGCACTGTTGCCTATGTACTAAACCCGAAGTATAACTTGCGGGTGGAAGCGTCCCTGGCAGCACGGAAGCTCCAAAATGATATCACCGGCTCTAAAACCGATCTGATCTTTAACTTTGGTCTCCGTAGCTCCTTCAGACAGTTCTATTACGATTTTTAAATATAAGTAGGTGCTAAAAACACGCAAGCCCTTCCGCGTTACGCGCAAGGGCTTTTTATTTTACGCAAAGAGGGGCAAGGATAATGGACAAAGGCCGAAATAAAACGAACAACAAAAAACGTTCTCATTAGGTGTAGGATCATCCGTCCGGCCATCCATTCCTATACTGAATATACGAAAAAAATCATAATATCAAATACATAATTCGGGATTTGGGAGAGTTTTCCTGAATATGTATAACTTCGCGGTTATGCATTACGTTACAGTAGAAGGGCTCACTAAATCATACGGCGTTAAGCCATTATTCCGGAATATCTCTTTTCACATCGAAGAAGGCGATAAAATAGCGCTGGTAGCGCTGAATGGAACGGGTAAATCCACCCTGCTCAAGATCATTCTGGGCAAAGAAGCTCCTGATGAAGGAAAAGTGTGGATACACAAGGATGTGACCGTTGTAATGCTGGAACAACAGTCCGATTTTAACCTCAACAAATCCGTGATCGAAAATATCTTCGATCATGACAACCCCACGCTGAACGCCATCAAGGAATACGAACTCCTGACAGAAGAAGGCCACGAGCCGGACGTGGAAAAGCTCACCGCGGCTTTTGCCCGCATGGATGAGCTCAATGCCTGGCATTTTGACGCCAAAGTGAAGCAAATCCTGGGTAAACTCAATATACATCATCTCGATCAACCCGTAGGCTCCCTTTCCGGCGGCCAGCAAAAACGGGTGGCCCTGGCTAAAGTGCTGATAGACATTGGTTTCGAACATAAACACGTGCTTCTCATCATGGATGAGCCTACCAACCACCTGGACGTGGGCATGATCGAATGGCTGGAAAACTACCTCGACCAGGAACGGGTAACCCTCCTCTTGGTAACGCACGACCGCTACTTCCTCGACAGCGTCTGCAACGAGATCATGGAGCTGGACCAGGAACAGCTCTTCGTTTACAAAGGTGACTACGAAAATTACCTGGAACGCAAAGCTACCCGGGAAGAAATGGACCGCTCCAGTGTGGAAAAAGCCCGCAATACCTATCGTAAGGAACTGGAGTGGATGCGTAAGCAGCCAAAGGCCCGTACCACCAAGTCCAAGGCCCGCCAGGACGCTTTCTATGAAGTGAAAGAAAAAGCGTCTACCAGGATGGCCGATCAGCAACTGGAGCTGAATGTGAAAATGACCCGCCTGGGCGGTAAGATCCTCGAACTTAAAAAAGTTTATAAAGCCTATGGCGACCACGTGATCCTCAAAGGATTTGATTATACCTTCAAAAAAGGAGAGCGTGTAGGCGTAGTCGGTAAAAACGGTGTCGGTAAGTCCACCTTCCTCAATATGCTGCTGGGCTCCGAACAGCCGGATTCCGGTAAAATCAACATTGGCGAGACCATCGTGTTCGGCAACTATTCCCAAACCGGCCTGGTAGTGAAAGAAGACATGCGCGTGATCGAGTTTGTAAAGAACATCGCGGAAAACTTCCCGCTGGCCGATGGTACCAAAGTGAGCGCCGCCCAGTTCCTGGAATTGTTCCTCTTTCCGGCGGAAAAACAATACACTTATATCTCCAAGCTTAGCGGGGGAGAGAAAAGAAGATTGCACCTGCTGTCTATCCTCTTCCGGAATCCCAACTTCCTGGTACTCGACGAACCTACCAATGACCTGGACCTGCCTACCCTCAGTATCCTGGAGAACTTCCTCATGGAATACCAGGGCTGCGTGATCATTGTAAGCCACGACCGTTATTTCATGGACAAACTGGTGGACCACCTCTTTGTATTTGAAGGCAACGGCGTCGTACGCGACTATCCCGGTAACTACACCCAGTACCGCGAATGGCAGAAAGACGACGACAAACGCAAAGCAGAAGAGAAAAAAGAAACAAAAGCGGAAGCAGTGCAGGCAACCACTGCAACCGCGACAGACAACGGCCCGCGGAAAATGTCCTACAAGGAAAAACGGGAGTTCGAATCTCTGGAAAAAGAAATGGAGTCACTGGAAGAAGAAAAGAAAGCCATTGAGGCTAAACTGGCCGGTGGAACACTGCCTTATGATGAAATGGAGCCTCTCACGCACCGCATAGGAGAAATTATACAATTGCTGGATGACAAGGGAATGCGCTGGTTGGAATTAAGTGAACTGAATGGATAAAATAACAGTTATATATCAGAGAGTCCGGAGAAGTATCTCCGGACTCTTTTATTTTTGACATAAAACAAAGGTGATGGAATACAGACAATTAGGACAATCAGACTTAAAAGCCTCCGTGGTTACTTTCGGCGCATGGGCCGCCGGCGGTTGGATGTGGGGCGGCACGGAACGTAAAGACGCGGTCAGGGCCATCAGAGCTTCCTACGATGAGGGCGTGACTTCGATAGACACCGCTCCCATTTACGGACAAGGCACCAGCGAGGAGATTACCGGAGAAGCCATCAAAGGCCTTCCGCGCGACAAAGTGCAGATCATGACCAAATTCGGGATGCGCTGGGACCTGGCTAAAGGGGACTTTGCCTTTCACAGCCAGGATAACCAGGGCAGGGACATCGACATCTATAAATACGCTAATAAGGCTAGTATCATCAAAGAATGCGAGGACAGTCTGCGTCGTCTGGGCACCGATTATATTGATCTGTACCAGATTCACTGGCCTGATTCAACTACGCCCATAGCGGAATCGATGGATACGGTGGCAACGCTGATTAAACAGGGTAAAGTGCGGTATGCAGGCGTGTGTAACTACAATGCGGAGCAACTGGAAGAAGCCCGTAAATACGTGCCGCTGGTGTCTGACCAGGTGCCTTACAGCATGGTGAAGCGTGGTATTGAGGAAAGGGAAGTGCCTTACTGTATTGAAAACGGTTTATCAGTACTGGCTTATAGTCCGCTGGAACGGGGGCTGCTGACTGGCAAAATGAAGCCTGGTCACCAGTTTGCCCCGGGCGATCACCGCGCGGGCATTTACTTCTACCGCGAGGAAAACCTGAAAAGGACCAACGCTTTCCTGGAAAAACTATCCCCGCTGGCGTTAGCGAAAAATGCTTCGCTCTCTCAGCTGGTCATCCGCTGGACGATTGAACAACCGGGCATCACCATTGCGCTGGTAGGCGCCCGTAACGCTGAACAGGCGGTACAAAATGCTAAGGCGGCCAATATTCAGCTCTCACAGGAGGAAATCAGTTTCATCTCGGCAGAACTGGATAAGCTGGTGCTGGAAAAGTAACAAAAAACGGGGACGGCTATACGCCGCCCCCGTTTGTATTAAAAGAGAAAAGAGGATTAATTGGATCTTACCGGTGCAGAAGTGTTGCTGGGGGTATTGAAGTCCAGCTCATTTTGCGGAACGTCCCAATAGTCGAGGTAGTTATACTCGATAGTAGCATTGGCATCCAGCGAATTGTCTGGTTTTATTACCCAGGCATGTTGGCGTCCGCCACCTTGTGCGGCAGGAGCCGTAACGTTCCATCTCCGGGCGTCATAGAACGCCACGTTTTTCAGGAAGAGGCCAATTCTTCTTTCGCGGCGCAGCTCTTCGAGGGCGTTTGCCTGGGAAAGGCCGGTGCCGGAAACATGTGCCAGGCCTGACTGTTGATAGTCACGTACGGCGTCAACATATTTCAGTCCTTCGTCGATGTTGCCAAGGCGGATGTTTGCTTCTGCGATCATCAGCGCATTTTCTTCGTAAGTGCAGGCAACCGGTAATTCAGCGAGGCCGGTAATAGTAGATGCCCAGTCGCCGCCATCAGCAACATCATAAAGATACCACCTGGTAGCGTATTGCGCACCCCTGTTTCTTTCGTTGCCATAGGCAGCGTATGGGCCGTCTATGTTACGGGTATAACGGTTGTCACCATCTTTGAAATCCTGGATGAGGCGTTCGCTGATGTTTTCCCAGCCGATCTGTAGGCGGTAGGGGGACCAGGCAGTGATGGAAACCAGGTCGTTTACATCGGCACTGCGCATAGTGAAGATTTTATCGTCTTTGGTAAGACCGGCAGTAGCGAGGTTTAACACATTGGTCCAGTCAGCATTGGTCATTTGGGCCACCTTTTTGTTTACCAGCAGGTTTCTGGCTTTATAGGTGTTGATATGCCGTTTCCATGCTTCAGGGCTGATAACACCACCTTTACCGCCGGTGGTGAAATCGGGGATGAGGCGTTTGAACAGTACGTTATAGGCGCTGATATTAGTCACTTTGTTCAGCTCAGCCACGCACGCGTCGAAATTATCGTTGCCCAGTTTTACGATGGCGTCGTGAGTAATGAAATCGCTGTTCATGAGGGTACCGTCTACAAACTTATCGGCTTGTACGCCGGCGATGTAAATGGAGCCCAGACGGGAGTAGGCATAACCTTTCCACCAGTAGGCAAATGCACGGATAAGGGCCTTTTTGGTAGCTACTTCTTCGGCGCCGCCGCTCATGACCAGGTCATTTTGTGCACTTACGTCGAGCACCTGGTTAGCCTGGTTATTGACGAAATACAGGGCTGCCCATTCGTTATAGAAGGCGTTGTCATTACCAAAAGAACGGTCATTGCGGTTTTTGAGTTCCTGGCCCTGGGAGCCGCCCTGGGGAGGTGTCAGCACTGTTCCGTTAGACAAGGTGATTTTAGAGACCTGGTTTACCCATCTCCAGGAATAGTTACCGGCGCTGATGGTATAGCTGTCACCCATAGCGTCATGGTTGGCGAGAGCGATCCACCAGAATTCAAGGCCGAATTTATTATAGATACCGAGGGTACCTCTGATCAATCCTTCTTCTGTTTTCAACACCGCCGGGGTGGGTTCATTCGGGTTCAACAGATCCAGGCTGCTCTTGCTGCAACTAAAAAGAAGGGATGCTGATAATATGGTGATGAATATTTTCTTCATGATCTTGATTTTTTGTGTTTTTTAGAAACCGAACGTTACGCCAACCTGTATGGACCGGAAGTTGGGGAAGGAGTATACATCGATACCTCTTCTAACGGGGTTGTTTACACGTGCGCTGGCTTCAGGGTCCAGGCCTGAGTAGTTGCTGATGGTGAAAAGGTTTCTGCCGGTGAGGCTGATCTGTGCTGTGTTGATGAATTTGTTGGTGAGGAATTTGTCCAGTCTGTAGTTCAGCGTGAGGTCACGCAGTCTCAGGAAGGAACCATCTTCTACGAAAACAGAGTTGGTAGTGTTGGTGTTGTAAAGGCTGTTGTAATAAGCTACGAAGGCACCGGTCTGACCGTTGATGGTAACAGGTTTTTCCAGGTCGCTGCTGATTTTATCTGCGTACAGCCATTGACGTGTCTGGTTGTAGATCTGGCCACCATATACCCAATCCAGCTGGAAAGACAAAGTGAGCTGACCGTTGAAGGTGAGCGTGTTGTTAAAGCTCATGTTGAACTTAGGCGTAGGGTCACCGATTTTTTTGTTTTCGGTACCGAACATGACAGCCTTGGTATTTTTATTCACTACATAACCGTTGGGGCCTACTTCGTAGTTGCCTTTCACAGCGGTAGCGGGCAGCTCATCGATGCTGGTGAGCGGCGTAACGCCAAAGAATGCACCAACGCTTTCACCTTCTTTCAGCACAAACTGTCCTTCGCCGGAACCGCCGATAGTGATGGGTTTGCCGTTGGAGATCTTGTCAACAAGAGAGCGTTGTTTGCCGAATTTCACGCCAAAGTTCCAGTACATTTTTCTGCTTTCCAGCACATCCAGGTCGAAGGAGAACTGGAAGCCGTTGGATTTGAGGCTCAGCGCATTGGTCAGGATACCGCTGGCGCCTGTAGAAGGAGAGAGATCGATGGCGCGGATAACGTTTTCGGAGGTTCTGGTCCAGTAAGTAGGATTGATAAAGATTTTTCTGAACCACATGCCTTTGTTTAACTGAAGGCCGAAGTCGATACCGAATTCTGTTTCTTTAGATGTTTCTACTGTGAGGTCCGGATTGTTCAAAGTGCCTTTGAGGATAAGGTAGTTTGAATTTCCGATAGCGCCTTTTTCGAGTGTGATCTGACGGTCGTATACGCCCGGCTGGATACCTGCCGCGCCATACGCGCCTCTGATCTTCAGTTCGTAGATGCTGGGAACTTTCAACAGTTCGCCCACCCGGAAGTAACCGTCGGCGCGACCGAACGTAAATGGTTTGGTACCGCGGCCGAAAGCGGAGGAGTAGTCAACCCTTACGCCACCGGAGATACCGAACAGGTTGCCATAGTCAATACGTTGATTGATCAGGTAACCGTAGGTAACGAATTCTTCGCGGAGTTCATCGTTGCTTTTGGAGGCGGCGTTGGCGAGTGTGTAGGGGGGGAAAGGAGCGAAGCCCACACCTTCCATGGTAACGTTGCCGTATACACGTTTACGCCAGTCGTATGCAAACTGGGTGCTGGTGGTGATGGGAACCTTCATGTTGAAATCGCGTTCAAAGTCCGTTTTTACGAACAATGTCAACAGGGAGTTTTGTGTGGTTTCGTTATCTCTGTCGTAGCCTAGCCGGCCGTTAAACGGATCGAGGCCTTTACCGGGAGTCAGTGTTTTTTCCTGGTTGTGGATGAAGTCGGAAAAATCATAACGGTAATAGTCGATACCGTATTTATAGTCTAATTCAATGAATCTGATAGGTTGATAGTTGAGGTTCACACCTTGTACTACACGGCTTGTTTTAGCTTCGTAGGTCCTGTTCTGGAAAGAGTAGTACGGATATACGGAGTTGTCTGTCAGGATCGTGTTGAAGGGATAATTGCCCAGGGAATCTCTGAACAGCAGGTCCTCATAAGGATAGGAGGACATGGCCGTACCGAGACCGCTGTAGATATTATTCTGGCCGGTGATACCGCCGGTAGTATTTTTAGAAGTAATGAGCTGGGTGGTAGAACGGAATTTGAGATTTTTCAGCAGGTCTGCTCCTACGTTCAGGGAGAGGTTGGTCCTGCTGTAGTCTCCGTTGATGATACTTGTTTGTTTCAGGTTGGAAACGTTGAGGGCGAAGTCCATGCCATCGCGGCCACCGGCGATGTTGATGGAGTTGTTGTAGGTGGGGGCACCGTTTTTGAACAACTGATCAACGTGATCGTAGATGGGTTCTTTAAAGTTTTTATCTGTTACGGTGTTGGGAGTGATGTCGCGGTTAGGCTGTGACCAGATGCCTCTGGCGTCGGGTTTGATGCGTTTGCCGGAAGGATCGATGATGTATCCTTCAGCATCGGTAGGGTAGTAGTGTTTGGAAAGGTATTTGAAGTTGCCTGTCAATACATCGTCGAAGCTGGCCCTTGAGCTGAAGTTGACATTTATTTTACCACTGCGGGTACCTTTTTTGGAGAAGAGCTGGATAACGCCGTTGGCGCCCTGCGCACCGTAGATGGTAGCTGCGGCTGCACCCTGTACCACTTCCACTCTTTCAATGTTGGAGAGGTCGAGGTCAGCGAGCCTGGAGGAAAGGTTGCCGGAAGAACCGTTGGTGCTGTTGCCGGCATTGATCTGCACACCATCGAGGAGTATCATGGGCTGAGTGCCGCCCAGCGAGTTGATGCCACGCAGGATAATCTGTGCCTGCTGGCCGGGCTGACCGGAAACAGAAGATATCTGTGCCCCGGCGATTTTACCTACCAGCGCCTGGTCGATAGAGGCGGCCGGAACTTTAGGCAGATCTTTGGCGGACAAGGATTCTACAGCGATGGCGACTTTCCTTCTGTCAGTAGCTGCACCCACACCAGTTACAACTATTTCCTGCAGGCCTTTGGTGTCTACATGCATTGAAATATCCACGCGGGTTTTACCACTGGTAGATACTGTTTGGTTAAGATAACCAACATAGGAAAATACCAGCGAAGCGTTGTCTCCTACCGGTATTTTGTAACCTCCGTCAGGACCTGTCATGGTGCCTGTTCGGGTGCCGCTGATGCTGACAGTCACACCTGGTATAGGTGAGCCGTCTTTGGCATCTGTGACTTTTCCGGAGATTGTTCGTGTCTGAGCATAAGCATGCACAATACTGCTGGCCACGAACAGCCATAAGAGTAGCAAATTTTTCATGAGCAATTTAGATTTGATTTTCTGAGATAACATATAAAGACAGGAATTCCCCGACCACCTACAGCATATGGCTCCGAGATCAGTGAGAAATAAAGGCAGATTGTCCTTGATTACTGTGGGTCACTCACGAGTATATATGTAAATGGCAATAACAAAACCGCAGGCCTGGCAAGGCCTGAAAATGACAGTATAGAATTAAAAAATGTTTTTAATTACAAGCAAAAACAAGTGTTTCTACGATGCTGTGACTAACGCTTTGATCATAGGTTGACTTAGATTTTATCGGTTGAAAAAGTTCTCTATCCCGTCACGGGCAACAGCACAATTTTTAGATTTATGATTTACTTCGCTGATAATAGGTTGTTTAGCTTCCAAACAATTCAGCAAACATTATGGGCAATAAGGATTATACAGATTTTGGTTATCTAGTTGAATGTCTCCAAATATAGATAAAACCCTGCTATTCAACATAACACATTGGTGTTATAGAGAAGTTTACGAAGAGATTTATTGCTGCAGGCATTTAGCATCAGGCGAAAATTCGGTCAATCACTGCAAATATTGAAACACTTGCCGCGGATATCAACCGGCAGTAAAGGACGTATTAGGATACCCTACTTTTACTTCAGTTTACAGGATGGCGCTTTTAAAAGCAAAATTTAAAAACTGTCTGCTATCTGCTGTTTGTTGTTTGCTGCCATTGATGTTAAGGATCGTTCAAAGTCAACGGCAGCAAACACTCCCCAAAATTTTTCCGGTGAAGCGAATAAACAATACTGCGGCGTTAAGCCAAAGTTCACAATCATAAACGACTAGTAACGTTAACCCAAGCAAAAAACGCCCATTCAGTTCTCTGATGGGCTTTTTTCTTATCTTTTATTTAAACGGTTTCAAATGAAAAAGAAAATTTCAACAGGCGATATTTTTTACTGGAAGCAGGAAGGCCATCCCCGCTACATTTTCGGCAGGGTACTGTTTGATGTGGACCGGCAACTGAAAGATGTAGTCGTTGATAGTGAAAGTTATTTTACCAGTTATACCGGTTGCCAGCTGGTTGAGATATACAGCGGAATATATACTTCCACACTCCCTCCCGGCAGCCCGGAGATATTGATCCCGCGGGTGTTTGTTTTCCGTATGGACCTGAAAAGCCATCAAATTGAATGCGGAAAAGCCGGATATAAGGAAGTAGATATTACCAAAGTAGAGTTTCCGGAAGTCGTAGGGAATGCTTACAATGAAGTAAGACTGATGAGAGGAGAGTTGTATTTCCGTACCGGTATAAAAGACGCTGTGGAATATCCGGGAGTATTGCCGGGGGCAGAGTTTCCGATGGTGGTGCTGGACGCAGCGCTGGCGCTGCAGGGACGGGAAGATTTGATAACCGGGGAATATTATTCGGAAAGCCTGACAGACCTGGACCTGTATTATCATCCGGATATCCGGCAGCAGATTTACCATGATCTGAAGATCAGTCCCGATGTCAGTTATTATGAACTGGCGAAAGAAATGGGGCGTGATCTGGGGCGGTTATATGGAAATAGTTCCGGCGCGCAGGTATGATGCGTAGTGGTCTGTTATCTTAGTTGGGTAACCAAATTGATGTAGTATGACGACAGAGACAATCAATATTTTAAAGACTACCGCCGGTACCCAGCAAAATGAGCATTCCCTTGTACTCGGTTATTATGCCGTAGGTGATGGTGGCGGAGGTGACTTCTATTGGGATAACACTTCCGATCAGGGAAACAACGATGGCACCATTATTTCGGTTGCAGGCCAGGGGAGATGGAAACGACTCGTAACAGGCGGCAGCATTAATGTGAAATGGTTTGGCGCCAAAGGCGATGGAGTATACAACGATACGGATGCCATTGCCAAGGCAGCAAAAATTATTGAAGATAATGATGGAGGGACGTTGATCTTCCCCGGAGGCACTTACCTGGTAGGAGGGCAGCTTTCCGGCCAGCCGGGCATATACCTGGCACCGAAACCTATTGTTTCAATTGCCAACTGTAAGGGTAATGTGACCATTACTGCTGAGGGTTGTAAAATTAAGTTTGTATCGGGTTTGAAGTTCGGCACCTTCGATCCTGCAACAGGAGCACCGTATTTCCCGCCGCTGCCTTTTCATATATCATCTTACAGGGCGGATATTGGCTCTTTTATTGACCTGGAGAATAATAGTAGCGTTTCGGTATCTGGTTTCACTATTGATGGAAATATCCAGCAACAGATTATTGGCGGCGCATGGGGAGATGCTGGCTATCAGTGCAGGCATATTGGTGTGCGTTGCCTGGGAAATGTTTCGGTGGAAATATCCGATGTGGTAGCAGAAAACTTCGGCCTTGACGGGATATACCTGGCACAAAATACGGGTTTTTCTGAGACCAGTAATCACACCAGCAGCATCCTGGACGATGTCACTTGTCAGTACGCAGGGCGTAACGGATTATCCATTGTGGGCGGTACCCATATAACAGTGAGAAGCAGTAAGTTTAATCACACAGGAAATGGTATTATACCGGCATCTGCTCCGGGAGCCGGCGTGGATATTGAGCCGGAAGAGCAGTATGTAGGAGAAGTGGTATTCAATAATTGTGAGTTTATCAATAACCAACGCGTAGGGCTACTCGCATTGGCACATGCTGCAAATATTAAGGTCGAAAATTGTTTGTTTTGGGCCATCAATGGTTTGGCTGCGGAGTGCCACAGTGACAGGCTACATTTCGCTGATTGTACCATTTACGGAAGCGTATCCCTTTCGCCATATACGGAAATAAAAGAGGTGAGTAAATTTTTGAAGTTTACCAGGTGTCATTTTGAAGACAGAAAACACCCGGTATATGGTGGGAATCAGTCAGGCAAGCCTATGCTGACAAACAATGGATGTGTAATTGACGCCTGTACGTTCAAATATACCAATAGCAATATGATTGCAAATAACACCACGATGGCTATCAACGTGAATCTGAGCTATATTACCGATTCTTTTCTGATATTTTCGGATAACAACAGGCCTGACGGATCTGTCATCTTGCAGCTGTTCAAAACCAGGTTCTCCCGCTTTACGATTATCAATGATATGCCTGCGCAGCCAGCCACCGGTTACTATGTCGGTGATAACGGGAATAATACCTTGCAGGATTACTGCGACGGAGACTCAGCGATTATCTCTACAACAGGCAGCAACAACATATTCTGGCAATCTGTTTCCGGAAAGAAAACATCTCTGTATAAAAGCGGGAACCTGTCACTGAGTGAAAAATCTGTGACCCTGAGCGCAAATTATACCTGTACCGATATGGGCCATGAAAAAGTGTTCATAGATGCAAGCGGGGCGCCCAAAACGGTTACGCTGCCGGCCGCAAAGGTGTTCAACACCGGTTATTGCAAGACTATCAAGAAGATTGATAGCACCGGCAACCCTGTTACAATTAATTGTTTCAGCGGAGATATTATCCCGGAACTGGCGACGTCCACAGTGTCATTACTGGGCTCAGGAGATTTAATTACGTTGCAGGTAGTCTCAAACGGAGCCTGGAGGATTGTAGGTAGCATGATTAAAGCCGGGACGTCACCCGATTCAGCACCATCAGCCGGGACTAGTTATTCCCAAACGCAGGTACAAAGTATCCTGAACGAACTGAGAGATCTGAAACTTAAACTGCGTACAGCCAGGGTATTGTCCTGAGAATCTACCGGGTGCGGTATTTTTGGGGTAAGGTTTTGGGGTACACTCTGGGGTACACTGGGGTACATTTTTACTTAATTCCCCTTTACTCCCCTTCACCGCTCTTTCCTCCGAAACCCACGCCCCTAAATGAAAAACGCCCAAACCTAGTAAAGCTAAGTTTGGGCGAATTAATGTTTTGGTAGCCTCGTCAAGAATCGAACTTGAATCTGGAGCTTCGGAAACTCTTATACTATCCATTGTACTACGAGGCCAAAAGGGAACGCGAAGTTACATTTTCTCCGGAATAATCCCAAATTACGTTAAAGATTGATATTACTTTTAAAAATTTTTACCGCGATGGCCAGCAGGATTACCCCGAAAAACTTACGCAACACCATCAGCCCGGCCTTTCCCAGCAAGCGTTCTATGTAATTAAGGCTCTTTAAAACCAGGAAAACGATCAGCAGGTTCAGCACGATGCCGGCCAGGATATTATACTCCCCGAAGTTGGCTTTGAGCGACATAATGGTGGTTAGCGTGCCGGAACCGGCGATCATCGGGAATGCGATAGGGACGATACTGCCGGACTTAACGTCCTGGCCGCTCTTGAAAAGTTCAAGTCCCAGGATCATTTCCAGGCCGATGACGAAGATGACTATAGAGCCGGCTACCGCAAACGAATGTACGTCTACGCTGAACAGCCGGAGGAACTGCTCGCCTACCAGCAGGAACAGTACCATCAGGAAACCGGAAGCAAGGGTGGCCTTACCGGCGTCGATATGCCCCAGCTTCTCCTTCAGAGACACCAGCACAGGAATAGAACCAACAATATCTATAACGGCAAACAGCGTGAACGCAATGGCTAGAATTTGGTCGATACTGAACATGCGGCAAATATATAACGTAATGCATTAGCTTTCTCTCCCTATATTTGTCCCAAGACCGACCTATATGACCGAGGATATTATCATTCAGATCAGTAACAGGATCAAAGAAAAACGGAAAGCCAAAGGCATTACCATACAGGAACTGGCTGATAAAGCAGAAGTCAGCAAAGGCCTGATCTCTCAGATCGAGAACAACCGCACCGTGCCCTCCCTGCTGGTGCTCATCAATATCATCCGCGCGCTGAACCTCGACCTGAACGAATTCTTCAATGAAATAGACCAGCAGTCCCAACAGGCTAAAGTCATCATCAAACAAAAATCCTCCTACCAGGAGTTCGAAAAGGAGCCTGCCAAAGGGTTTCAGTATAAAAGGATCCTCACCAAAAACGTCAAACACTTCCCGGTGGATATCGTCATGCTGGAACTGAAAAAAGGCGCCCGCCGTTCCCAGATCGTTAAAACCGACGCCTATGAATATAAATACATCATCAAAGGCAAAGTGGAATACCTGATCGATAACGAAAAATATATCCTCGAAGAAGGCGACTCCCTCTTCTTCGACGGCCGCCTGGGCCACAAACCCGCCAATATCGGCGATGACACCGCACAGATCCTCGTCGTTTATTTCTTCCTCGAATCAGAGAAATAGTAAACTTTTTTGACCTATTATATACAAATACTTAACGTTAAATTTAGTATACCTTAACATTTCCATCATATTCGAACCTAACCTTTGCATGGTAATCAACATTACCCCCCTTAATCTAAATTGCCATGCAAGCAAACCTACGACAGGCACTTACGCAGCTATGTGCCCTGCTACTGCTGTTGCTGAACGTATCTACAGCAACAGCACAACAAGCCGTCACCGGAAAAGTCCTTTCGGCCGGTGATCACCAGCCAGTCATCGGCGCTACAGTGAAGGTAACCGGTGCCAACAGAGGCACCGCCACCGATGCCAACGGTAACTTCAGTATCTCCGCCAGCGGTACAGATATCCTCGAAGTAAGCTCTATCGGCTTCCTGACCGGCAAATTCCCGGTCAACAACCACAACTTCCTGTCCATCGTGCTGCAGACAGACAAAAAAGCACTGGAAGAAGTAGTGGTAACGGCACTGGGCATACGTAAAGAAGTGAAACGGGTAGGCTACGCCGTACAGGAAGTAAAAGGCGCCGATCTCGTGAAAGCCAGGGAACCCAATCCTATCAACGGCCTGGTAGGTAAAGTGGCCGGCCTCACCGTAGGCGCCTCTGCTGAACTGCTCGCCGCTCCCCTGGTACAGCTCCGCGGGAATAACATCAACCTCTACGTGGTAGACGGAGTACCCATTAACTCCGATACCTGGAACATCTCTCCGGATGATATCGAAAGTTATACCGTCCTGAAAGGCGCCACTGCATCCGCCCTCTACGGCTCCCGCGGCCTCAACGGCGCTATCATGATCACCACCAAAAAAGGCTCCAGGGACAAAAGAGGCTACGCCATCGAGTTCAACTCCAGCACCATGTTTGAAAGAGGCTTCAACGCTATTCCCAAAGTGCAGGACCTCTACGGCCCCGGCGATCACGGTAAATACGCCTTCGTAGACGGTAAAGGCGCCGGCGTAAACGATGCCGACTACGACGTATGGGGACCGAAATTCGAAGGCCAGCTCATTCCACAATACGACAGTCCTATTGATCCCGCTACCGGCAAACGTACCGGCACCCCCTGGACAGCCCGCGGCAAAAACAACCTGCAACGGTTCCTCCGCACCGGCATGCTCAGCACCAACAACCTCGCCGTGTCGGCCCATACAGAGAAAGCCGACCTGCGCTTCTCCCTGTCTAATTCCTACCAGAAAGGCATCGTTCCCAATACCTCACTGGATATCGTCAATTTCAATATCTCCGCAGGCTATAGCTTCTCTCCCAAACTCCGGCTGGAAGGTTATCTGAACTACAACCGCCAGGCCAGCGACAATTTCCCCGATGTGACGTACGGCCCCAACAGCCTTATCTATAACACCGTTATCTGGGCAGGCGCCGACTGGAGCATGGACGATATGCGCAACTACTGGCAGCCGGGAAAAGAAGGCATCCAGTCCATCTACGCGGAATACCAGCGTTATCACAACCCCTGGTTCATGGCCTACGAATGGCTGCGCGGGCATCATAAAACGGACCTGAACGGCTACGCTAAACTGACGTACAAACTGTCTGATAAACTGGAGCTGATGGCCCGTACCCAAGTCACCAGCTATGACCTCATCCGCACGGAGAAAATGCCCTATTCCGCCCACCCCTACGGCCGTGAGGAAGGTAAAGGCGACTACCGCGAAGACAAACGCTCCCTGTACGAAAACAATACCGACGTGCTGCTGTCCTATGCCAACGTGTTTCCCCACAAAATCGGTATCCGGGCTTCCGTAGGCGGTAACGCCCGTTCGTATAAATATAATTCCAGCTTCGTTTCCACCAACTACCTCAACGCACCGGGATGGTATGGCTTCGGAAACTCCCGCGATCCATTGTTTGCTACCAGTTACAGCGCACCCATGCTGGTGCTCAGCGCCTACGGTTATATAGACATCGACCTGGGCAAATACGCTACCGTGTCCCTGACAGACAGGCTGGATAAAGCCTCCAACCTGCCCGTGACGCACAACACCTATTCCTATCCTTCCGTATCACTCAGCACCGTAGTATCTGACTATGTGCACCTGCCGGAAGTGATCTCCTTCCTCAAATTCCGCGGCTCCTATGCCAACGTGAAAGGCGGTTTTACAGTGCCTACCATCGGCGCCACCCCGGAAGCCAACTACCCGCTGGGTTATGGTACCGAATACCAGTCTTCGTACGACGGTCCCCGTTACAACATGCCGGTGTATAGCGTATCGCCGGTGTATGGTAACCAGGCCGCGGCATATTATGCCCGCGTGATCGCCAACCCCAACCTGCAGCCGTTCACCAGTAAGGTAACGGAAGTGGGCATGGACATCCGTTTCCTAAAAAACCGTATAGGCGTTGACGCTACTTATTTCTCCAACCTCAACGGGCCGCGCATCTATACCCTGCTGCTGGCACCCAGCACCGGCGACTCCGCCTACCTGGTAAACGGCGTGAACACCCGTAAAACCGGTTATGAAGTATCCGTAAACGCTACGCCTGTTAAGGACCCCCGCGGCCTTACCTGGACGGTGACTGCCAACTGGGCCACCTTCCAGGAGAAATACGTGAATATCTACGGAGACCAGACAAAACTGAACGCCTATATCGGCATCGGCGACCGGGTGGATAAATTCTTCGGAACCAAATTCGTAAGAACGCCGGACGGACAGATCATCAACGGTCCCGATGGCCGCCCCATCGTGAACCCGACGCAACAATACCTCGGTAACGCCAGCGCCGACTGGGTATGGGGTATCAATAACAGCTTCCAGTACAAAGGCTTCAACCTGAGCTTCCAGTTCGATGGCCGCGTAGGAGGCCAGATGATCGATTATATCCAGCAGCAGACTTTCCGCGGCGGCCGTAATATCCTTACTACGGAAGGCGCCATGGGAGATGCCCGTTACCAGGATTATAAAGGCGTGAAATCATGGCAGGGAGAAGGAGTGGTGATCACCAACAATGTGCCCATCCAGTATGATAATAACGGTAATGTAACCAACGCAGATAAACTGCAGTTTGCACCTAACACTACCAAAACTTTCCTGCAGGACTATATCAGCGTATACTATAAAACCAACGAAGCAAACCTGATCAGTAAAACATTTGCCAAACTGCGGGAGGTAACACTGGGCTATACCCTGCCGGAAAGCCTGTTGAAAGGCACTTTCATCCGTTCTGCCAATGTCTCTTTTGTGGGCAGGAATCTCCTGTATTTTGCCAAAAACAAAGATGTGGACCTGGACCAGTACCCCGGCGCCGATCAGGGTTCTTCCACGCTGCAAACACCGACTACACGCCGGTTTGGCTTTAATGTTAATCTCACTTTCTGATCCGCTTAAAAACGCATTGTATGAAATCACTGAAAATAGTTGCCTTTGCTGCGTTGGCCGGTATCGCCCTCAGCAGCTGCAACAAAAAGTTTGAAGATTATTCCATCAATACCAATAAACCCGCTAAGGTGCCGCCAAGCCTGGTGTTAGGAGGTATCCTGGGAGATATGAATGCAGATAAGCCCTGGAGCGTAGTGATGCGCTGGAACCAGTTTGACTGCTGCAACTATAACTATTATGGCGACCAGCGTTATGACTGGAACGGCGCCGATTTCGCCAGCTATTTCTCCCTGACCAACGTACAACAGATGGAGGCGGAAGCCATCCGTCTCGGGGGAAAAGACGTGAACCCCTATAGCGCACTGGGTAAATTTGCCCGTGCTTTCTTTTACTACCGGCTGTCCAGCCTCGTGGGCGATGTGCCGCTGAAGACGGCGCTAATGGGAAAAGACAATATCGCGCCAACCTACGACGCACAGAAAGTGGTGTTTGTACAAGTACTGCAATGGCTGGAAGAGGCAAATACACAGCTGGGCGCACAGATCGCCAATCCGGATAAATCCAATACCGCAGAAGGGCAGGTGCTGAAAGGCGATTTTTACTATGGCAACGATCTCACGAAGTGGCAGCGCGCGGTAAATACCTTCCGGCTGCGGGTGCTGATAGCGCTGAGTAAAAAAACAGGAGAGTCAGATCTTAATATCACGCAACAGTTTAAGGATATTGTTAGCAATCCTTCCAAATATCCGTTAATGGAGTCAATGGACCACAACCTGCAGTTCATCTACAACAATATCAACAAGTACCCGTCCAACCCGGACAACCTCGGTTTCGATGCTACCCGCTATAATATGTCAGCCACCTACCTCAATGCGCTGGTAGCACTCAAGGACCCGCGGGCTTACATTACTGCGGAGCCGGCCACCAAACAGATCAACGAGCTGCACAAGCTGCCTTCGGATATCACCGCTTATGTGGGCGCTTCTTCCGGCGAGAGCCAGGAAGATATGTCTTCCAAAATGTCTAACGTAGATACCGCCGCTTATTCGCTGCGCAGCAGAAGCAGGTACTATAACAGCTATGCGGCCGAGCCGGGTGTGATCGTCGGTTTCCCCGAGCTGTGCTTTAATATGGCGGAAGCCATTAACCGCGGCTGGATCACCGGGGATGCGGAAGCTTGGTATAAAAAAGGCATCAAAGCGTCGCTGGGCTTCTATGGCATCCCTACAGAAGTGGCAGGTACCGTAAGTAAAACGTATAAAGGTACACGTTATGATATACCGTTCAGTTTTGAAAATGGTTATTACCAGCAGGCCGCGGTGAAGTACCAGGGCAACAATGCGCAGGGTTTAACACAGATCCTGACACAGAAATACCTCGCGTTCTTCGAAAACTCCGGCTGGGAGGCTTATTTCAACTGGCGTCGTACAGGAGTGCCCACCTTCCTGACAGGTGCCGGCACGGGCAACAGCGGCGTGATCCCCAAACGCTTCAAATATCCCGATACCGAAAGGGCGGCTAATACCGTTAACTGGACCGCTTCGCTGAAAAGCCAGTTCGGCGGCACTACAGATGATATTAATGCATCCATGTGGCTTATTAAATAAAGACATAACCACCTGGGTATATAAGAAGGGCTGACCAGAACAGGTCGGCCCTTCCTGTTGGCGGCTTCTTTGACATACACTAACCTTGTTTTAGTAATACTTAACAATTAGTTCAGTATTGCTTAACAATTAGTTTACATTGGATAGGCACCTTTGGCCCAAATACTTGAATGGAAATGCTGACGATTCCCTGGATACAAAAGCGGCTGGAGCGTGCGCCGAATATTGTTTTGTCTTTGTATGCCGCATTGGTGGCCTTTGGGACCTATTCCTGCATGTATGCCTTCCGTAAACCGTTCACGGCAGGGATATTTGAGGAGCTTTCCTTTCTGGGGATAGACTATAAGATATGGCTGGTGATCAGCCAGACGATAGGTTACGCCTGCAGTAAGTTTTACGGTATCCGGTTTATTGCGGAAATGAAAGGCAGTAACCGGGCGCAGTATATCATGATGCTGATCCTGGTTTCCTGGGCAGCATTGCTGGGTTTTGCGGTGGTACCCGCGCCTTATAACATTCTCTTCCTGTTTATCAACGGTTTCCCGTTGGGCATGATCTGGGGACTGGTGTTTAGTTACCTGGAAGGCAGGCGGAGCACGGAGTTCATGGGAGCGGTATTATCCATCAGTTTTATTTTCTCTTCCGGTTTTGTGAAATCAGCGGGGAAGATGACCATCCTGTCCTGGCATGTATCGGAATTCTGGATGCCGTTTGTAACGGGACTGCTGTTCTTAGGGCCTATCCTGGTATTTATCCTGTTGCTGGAGCAGATACCGCCGCCGGGTGAAGAAGATGTAAAGATGCGCACGAAAAGGGTGCCGATGAACAAGCAGGAACGGAAACGTTTTCTGCAGACATTTCTGCCGGGGTTGGTGCTGTTGATAGGCAGTTATGTATTGCTGACCGTATTACGTGATATGCGGGACAATTTTGCCGCAGATATATGGAAAGACCTGGGTTACGGTACAGACACGGGTATCTTCACCCGTACGGAAATACCGGTATCTATCGCCATTATTGCTATTATGGGCATGCTGGTTTTTGTAAAGAACAACTACCAGGCGTTTATGCTGAACCATGTGATCGTGATTTCCGGGTTTCTCATCGCGCTGGTGAGCACGCTGCTGTTCCGGCAACACCGGCTGGACCCTGTATGGTGGATGACGCTGACAGGCTTAGGCCTGTATATGGGTTATATTCCCTTCAATTGTATTTTCTTCGAGCGACTGATAGCCGTTTTTAAATACGCCAGTAATGTAGGCTTTATCATGTATGTGGCTGATTCGTTCGGGTATCTGGGTAGTGTGGGAGTGATGTTGTTTAAGAACGCCAGTCATATGCCATTGTCCTGGAGCCAGTTTTTTGGAGATGCCGTACTGGGTGTTTCTGTCACGGGGATAGTGATGATGGCAGTATCTTCCTGGTATTTCAAAAAAAAGTATAATGGCGACAGCCTCAAATTAGGAATAGTGAACTAAACAAAAAAAAGCGAAACTGAATTTCAGTTTCGCTTTTTTAATAACTTCTTATTCACGTTATTTATGCCTTAGGAGCTTCAGAAGCGCCTTTGGATTCTTTTTTGGGTTCATCTTTGGCATCTTTGAACTCGCGTATGCCACTACCCAAACCACGCATTAACTCAGGTATCTTTTTACCACCAAACAAGAGGAGAACTACCAGCGCAATCAGCAGTAATTCTTTGATACCGATTTCCTGCAGGAACAAAAACGGAATATTCAAAAGTGATGTTGCCATTATAAACTGTTTTTTATTGTGTGCTTTTAATATACGGCGATTCCGGACATAAAGTTAGCACGAAATAAGAGTTTTTTCGACTTTTGCCGAGATATTTGAGAATTTTAATATAATTACCACCAAAACAATAGGTTACGAATTATAAAAAATAACTTTTATATCTCCGTTTTCCACTTGCAGTTGTGAAATTCTTCCATATTGCACTTTCAGGTCGAAGGAATCTACCAGCGGGGTATTGGTAGCATGGGCCAGGATAGACCGGATGACGCCGCCATGGGTAACGAGCACCGCATTATTGCCTTTTTCGATGATCTCCTCTATAAAAGCCATACTACGGGTATAGAGTTCTTCATAGCTTTCGCCCTGGGGTACCTTCGCCTGCACAAAATCGTCTGCCCAGACCTGCAGTTCTTCTTTGCCGATGGCCTCCCAGGCCAGCATTTCCCAGGCGCCGAAATTCATTTCCTTCAGTCGTTCATCTGTGTGAATGTTGTCACCAAAGAGGGTAACAGCGAGCTGGTGACAGCGTTGTAAAGGGCTGCTGTATACGTCGAACGTGCCGGCGGGCAGTTTGGCCTTTATGGCGGCAACTTCCGTTTCGAAGGTATCGGCTACACCGATATCTGAGAACCCGTAACAGATGCCGCTTTCAATAGCCGGCGTTGTATGTCTTATGAGGTAAATTTCCATGCGAGAATGCAAAAGCACAAATATATGACTGTTTCCGCAACCTGCTGTACCGCCCCGAGGCAGTCGCCGGTATAGCCGCCGATCCATTTGTTCATCAAACGGGCCATGTACCAGCGTACCAGCACCAGCGATGGCAGGATCAGCAGCAGCGCGTAATTACGGGTAAAAGCGATCACCGTCAGCAGGGGCAACAGCCCGAAAGCGCCGGCGAGCAGCAGGTCCGGCAGCAGGATCCCTTTGGATACCGGCTTAGCCTTGCTGTCTTCGTTTTCCCTGACATACTGGTGCGTATAGATAATACTGACGGCCACAAAGCGGCTCAGCGGCTGCGCAATGATCACAGCCAGCATCACTTTGTTGAGCGTCAGCGGTATGAGACAGATGTATTTGGTGGTCATCAGCAGCAACAGACCCAGCATACCATACGTGCCGATGCGGCTGTCTTTCATGATTTCCAGTATCTTTTCTTTGGTCCAGCCGCCGCCAAAGCCGTCGCACATATCGGCAAAACCGTCTTCATGAAAAGCGCCGGTGACCCAGATGCTGATGATAAGGGATAATAACACCGTCACCAGGCGGGGCGCGATATCGCCGAAAGCATACAACACCGCCAGCATAAATCCCCCGGTGATCCAGCCTATCAGCGGCAGATAGCGGGTGGCTTTGTTGAGCATATCAGGACTGTACGCATTAACGGTAACGGGTATACGGGTATAGAACATGATAGCGGTTAGCAAAAGCTGCCACTGTTTTTTCATATGGTACGGTTTGATACCTGGGCGCTGTTAAAGCTGGCCATTTCCTGCAGAAAGAGCACAGCGCTTTGGATAACAGGAATAGCCATGGCCGCGCCGGTACCTTCGCCGAGGCGCATATCCAGCTGCAGCAACGGCTGTACGCCTAAAAACTGCAACATGGCCTTGTGGCCTTTTTCTTCTGAGCAATGCGCAAACACACAGTAGTCTTTTACGGCAGGTTGCATAGCTACCGCGGCCAACAGTGCGGAGGAGACAATAAACCCGTCAATCACCACCATCATTTTCAGGGCCGCCGCCTGCAGAATGGCGCCGGTGATCATGGCAATTTCAAAACCACCATACGTGGCCAGCGCCAGCTCAGGAGTGGGCGGTTTCACATGATGGGCCATCACCTGCTGCAGCACGGCCTTTTTCTGCGCCAGCTGCTGCACGTTGCTGCCCGTACCGGAACCGACACAGTCAGCGATGGAGATACCGGTAAAATAACTCATCAGCAGCGCGGCGGATGACGTGTTACCGATCCCCATCTCCCCGAAACCAATGATGTTGCAACCGTCGGCATGCGCCAGCTTCACTTCTTCGGCGCCGGCCGTCATCGCCAGCCGGCACTGGTCCGGCGACATGGCAGGACCATGCAGATAGTTTTTCGTACCACAGGCAATCTTACGGTCATGCAGCAACGGATGTGCGGGAAACTCATGATTGACGCCGGCATCCACCACTGTCAGCTGCAACTGGTGCTGCCTGCAGAACACATTAATGGCGGCGCCGCCCTGCAGGAAATTATATACCATCTGTGCGGTAACGGCCTGGGGAAAGGGATTCACCAATCCCTCGGCGGCAATACCGTGGTCGCCGGCAAACACCAGCAGGTGAGGGCGCCGTAATTCCGGCGTAAGGCTGTTTTGTATCAGCCCGGCCTGTAATGCCAGCTGTTCCAGCCTGCCCAGGGAGCCGGGCGGTTTTGTCTTCTGATCAATCTTGTCCTGCAATGCTGCTTTCAATTCTTCGGACAAAGGGGAGACGGCTATCTGCATCATGTAGTTTTTTATCAGTCTCTTTTCTTTATTACAACCGGAATGCCGGAAACCATTAGTACGACAGTGTCGGCGATACGCGCAATGTATTGGTTGGCCCAGCCCTGTAGATCGGTAAACTTACGGCCAACGGCTGTTTCGGCATGTAAGCCCATGCCTATTTCATTGGTGACAATGAGGAAGTGCCCCGGCTGTTCCCGCAGCGCGTCTATCTCCGCCTGCACGGATGCCAGCGCTTTGTCAATATCATAATCGTGAAGCGTAAAAAAATTCGTGAGCCATAAGGTGACACAGTCGATCACCACAGTGCGCCCTGCCAGTGGCAACCGGCTTACATATAATTCCTCTTCGTAGTTGGTCCACGAGGGGCCGCGCTCTGCCTGATGGCGCCGGATACGGGCGGCAAAATCCTCGTCCCATATTTTGGCGGTGGCCACATATACCGGCGGCTGGCCGGAAGCCAGCGCCTGGTCCTGTGCATACCGGCTTTTACCGGACCGTGCGCCGCCTGTAACGAGTGTGATCATGATAAAAAGAAAACGCGCTGTACATGACGACAGGCGTCACGTACAGCGCGTGCTGTTTAATTAGTTATTGAAAACGGGTATAGCCGGGAAGAAATAGCCGGTATACGGAATGCTCTTTACAACAGCGCCGGTAGAGGCGTTATAGATAAAGAGGGTGTTCTTTTCAAAGTGAGTACCATAACCGGGTTCTACGCCGGTGGCCACCAGGGTGTTGTTGGCCGGGTTATACCGGAAACCGGCGCCGTACAGCTCTCTGTCAGCCGGTAAAGTGATGAAAGGCGTCTGCAGGGAAGCAGCGTTGCCGGGTAAGTATTTGAAAATCTGTTTACCATTGATGCCCCAGTCATTGGTTTTGGCAATGAATACGGCATTCTCAACGGTAGAAGCGGTGATCATCGTGGCGTTCCATGCGCCCCATGCGCCATACAGCGGGAAAGGCAGCGCGATGGTATTTACGGCCAGCGAGGCTGGGTTGATAGCGTACAGGTTCTGGCCTTCGCCTGCCCATATGGTACCATCCGGCGTGCGCGCCAGGCCTACGTCTGCTTTTACCAGGGTAGACACAACGCTGAAGTTACTGGCGTTCAGTACTACGATCCCGGCGGATTGAGACATCACAAACACGTAGTTGCCGGCTTTCAGCATACCACCCACCTGGCCGTCGATACCGGCGATTTTGGCGCCTATGGCGAAAGAGCTGAGGTCTACAGGATAAACCCCGTCGGTAGTAGAGAGCAGGCCGGTGCTGTTGTTAACAGGGCAGAAAGCATTGGCCATAGCCGGTGGCTGCGCAGTACGGCCCAGCTCTTTCATGGAATGCACATCGGCCACCACCAGCGGCGCATCTTTGGACACCAGGTAGATCCGGTTGTTGAAAACAGTGCCGTAGCCTGCGGTATTGCCCAGTGTCTTACCGGGGTTCTCCCGCTGGAAGATGTTGCGGTGCAGGGTGTCTTCACCGTAACGGTAAAAATTCACATCGGCTTTGTCGTGGCCAAACCAGCCTTCATTCACGAGGAAGAAACCATTATCATACTTATCTGTTACCTTGATACGGTAGAAGTAGGAGTTGAGACTGTTGCCCGCGCTTACCTTAAAAGAGATGGTATAATCACCTGCAGCGGTGGGCGTAAAGGTATAGATGGAGTCGGTGCCGGCAGTTACTCCGTTAACCAGCCAGAGGAACGTAGGCTCTTTGGCGTTGACGAGCTGTGGACGCAGTACGCGGGTTTCGCCAACGGCAATAGTGTCTTTACCGTCTTTAAGTCCGGGGTTGCTGATAACAGGAATAACCACTTCTGCCACATTATCTTTCTGACAGGCGGAAAAAGTCAGCAATGCAGCTGCTGCCAGTAGAAAGAGCTGTTGCAAACGGCATGTAAATCTTCGCATGGTACGATTGTTTGTTGGATCTAAATATTTAGAGATTTAGCTACTGCCACAGTGCAGGCTATTCTTATCAAATAGCCGGTGCTCTGTAACAATAATTAAATCTCTAAATCAAAAAGTGAGGAAATATCTTAGTGAGCCAGACGCAGTTTGCGTTGTACGAGGGCATAGCCGCCGAAGAAAATAGCGCTGTATACCAGGGTGCCTACCAGGAAGTACTTCATGAAAGGAATAGCCAGTATATAACATTTGGTCAGGCCTGCCATGTCTCTGGTGAAAGGCAAACCGGTGGTAATATCGGTAGAACCGCTTACCCATACGCCGAAGTTGGAAACCAGGAAGTGTACCAGCGCGCCTGCTACCGCTGCAACAGCGATACGGCCTACGCTCATTTTACGGATCACCAGCTGGCCAATCAGCACGATAAACACAAAGCTAATATAGTTGGCCGCCCAGCCCTTGTAGAGCAGGCCCTGTGCATATTCACGGTGGAATACCTGCATCAGGATCACATCACTGAGGAACAACGTCAGCAGCGGGAAAGCATAGGATTTCCATTTTTCGGAGAAAGAAGCTCCGCCAAACAGCGCCATGGCGCCTACAGGGGTAAACATGGCGATCGGTTGGAGCGTAGACTGGTTTGCTCCCAACACTACTCGTATTATACCTGCTACGAGCATAAACAGCAGCAGAATGCCAAACCGGGGATTAAGATTTTTTAAAGACATTATGTTGGATTTAATGTTTACAAATTCAAAACAACGCCCGCATTACAGTTGAACCGGCGGGAATTATAGCCAAGGATATCAAAATACTGATAATTGGTAATATTTCGGAACCCGGCATAAATTTTCAGCAAGTTACCAAATTTATACTCACCATAGAGGTCTACCGTGTAATAATCTCCCATAGGCGTTGTTCCCTGATAGCGCTCGCCGGTATACCGGAAGGCGGCGCTGGCGTACAATGCCGGGGTTACCTGGTAGCCCAGTGTGGCATTCACGGCGTGTTTGGGTGTCCTGTGCAGGTTATACCAGGAGGTGTCCTTGCCATTCTGGGTGGTGTGCAACCGGCCGTCGGTATAAACATAGTTCACGTTCAGGTCCAGCTGGCGGGTGATATGCCAGTCGGTCTCCACCTCTGCACCATAAGCCCACTGTTTGTCGGCGTTTACATAATGGCTGGTGAAAAGGATCAGGTCTTTGGTATGACGGGCAAAGCCTGTCACCCGGAAATCCAGCGCGCGGTTGGCTACGGAAGCCTGGTAACCGGCCTCATAGCTGACGGTAGACTCCGGCTTCAGGTCTTTGTTGCCGTATATCGCTGTATACAACTGGTACAGGGAGGGGATTTTATACCCGGAAGAGACGTTCACAAACACCTTATGGTTGTCCCTGATCAGGTAAGAAGGGTTGAAGGTGAAGGTACCGTTGTTGCCGTAAATGTTATGATGGTTGAACCGTCCGCCGGCTTCCATATTGAATCCGCCGAGGTTATGGAGCAACACGGATGCATAGGCGCTGATCTGGCGGGCATGGGCGCTGTCGTCTGCCAGCCGGGTGGATTCCAGCTTCGGATTGGGGTCCCATGGTGCGGGCTGGCCCAGGCGTTGGTTCAGCTGGTCCATATTGGCTGCGCTGAAAGCGCCACCAGCCACCACCCGTATAATACGGGAGGCATTCCAGTTCACATAGCTTTCTACCTGGTGTATGTTGGAGGTGAAGTCAGACAGGTCGAACACGCTGTAGCCGGTAGGGGCTACATACCCTGAATCGTTGACGATGTGGCGTTTCGTGCGTTGGTAGCTGTACAGCACATGCCAGCTGCCGTTTTTGAACTGGTATTCGCTGCCGAGGCCATTGAGCAGGTTATTGGATTTACCGGTATAGTCGCGGTCATCGATAAAAGCGCCTTCATCGAGATCGTGATGGTAGTCGCTGTAGTTGAACAGGTACTGCAGCCGCCAGCGGGAAGTGGCCTGCAGGCCCAGTTTGGCGAATACGCTGTGCTGCCGGAAGCCGTCCTTGTCGAAACCGGCTTTGCCGGTGGAGTCGTAGGCGTCGGACAGGCCGTTGGAAGTTTCATATTTATAGCCCAGCAGGTAGGAGAACTTGCCGGCGTTGCCATAGGCGCTCACGTTACCGAGGAAGCTGTTGTAGCTGCCGTAGCTGGTATTGGCGGACACACCGAGTTTTTTGTCGCTTTTTTTCCGGGTGATGATATTGATCACACCAGCCACGGCATTGGAGCCATAGAGGGTGGACTGGCTGCCGCGGAGGATCTCAATTCTCTCCACCTGTTCGGGAGTAATGAAGTTGAGATCGAAGGAGTTGGAGATCTGGGAAGCGTCGCCTACCGGCAGGCCGTCTACCAGTATCAGGGCGTTGCCGTTGGAGGCGCCCCGCATATATACTTCCGGTACGGTGCCCCGGTTGTTCTGGGCGCCGTTGATTGTAATGCCTGCTTGTTCACCAAGAAGGGCGGCGATAGTTTTGCCGCTGTTTTTCTCCAGGTATTCATGGGAAAGGATGGTGACTACTTTCCCGGTTTCACTGGCTTTCTGGGGGCCTTTAGTGGCGGTGACAGATACCTCGTTCAACTGGCTTATCCGCGGCACGGAATCCTGTGCTGTAGCGGAAAAGGGTAAAGAGAAGAGGAGGGGGAGTGTGTAAAGTTTTAAGTTCATAGGGGGCGAAATTACGAATTCGGCAGTATGTACTGCATTAAAAAAGCAGGGCCGGATGATCTTTCATCCGGCCCTGCTTTACATTTAAATATATTGATCAGATCAACCAGGCATTCTGGAAATGTATTTGTCCATTTCCTTGATCTGGCTAACGATCTGGGCGGTAGTAGGCTTCTGTGCTTTGGCTCTGCGGAAGTATTCTTTGGCAGATTTGAAGTCACGGCGGCTCATGGCAATAGATGCCAGCGTGAGCAGGGCGGCGGCAGTGTTTTCCTTGTCAGGTAAACCCATGCGCACAGCTTTCTTCAGGTTCTGGTCAGCCGTTTTCAGGTCGTTCTTCTGGTAGGCGATGGTGCCCAGCTGGAAGTACTGCATGCCTTCGTATTCTTTCATCGGGCTGCCGGACTGGATGCTCTGGCGGATGGTGGCTTCGGCTTTGTCCAGGTCGTTGCTGTACATGGCCATGTTACTTTGCATGAAGTAGTATACAGAACGAATAGGTTTATACAGCAGTTTAGGGAACTTCACTTTGTTCATGAGAGCAGTGGCGCGCTCTATATCACCGGCTTCCACGGCTTCCTGTACCAGCCGCATAGGGCCAAACAGGAGGTGCGTTACAATACAGATAACGGCGAGCAACAGCACAATGGTCGCTTCCCACCAGCCTATCGTGAACCCGAGGGCAATACCGGCTACCAATAACACGATCCCGACCGGGAAACGATATAGAATAAAAAAGTTAAATGCTTTCATGAAAAAACTGTTCGTAAGTCACTTGTTTCTAATAGCGGGGGCAAAGATAAATAAAAAAAACACCTCATGGGTTTAATAGTTCGCTTTTAGCCGGCGCCGCTTTCGGTTTTTTCAGGTTGGCCGCCACAATGGCCGCCAGGATGACGAAGATACCGGTTATCTGTACGGGGGTGATGACTTCGTGCAGCAACAGGGTGGCGGCTATCGTTGCTACCGGCAGTTCTGCGGCGCTGAGGATGGCGCCCAGCGCCACGCCTGTCTGCGGCATGCCCTTGGCGAACAGGAAAGGCGGTAATACCGTCCCGAAAAGCGCTAAAGGAAGGCCCCACATCCACAGGGGCGGGGTGGTGAACCGGCCGTTCCACAGGTAGGCCGGCGGGAACAGCAGGGTGATAATGATAAACGCGCCGGTAACGATCCAGGCGCTTTTCAGCACGGGTGTGAGGGAATGCCCTACCCGGCCGCTGACAACGATGAAAGTGGTGTAAAAGAGCGCCGCCAGCATACCAAAGCCAATACCCCGCCAGTCGAGGTGAAAACCGTTGCTGTTGAAAAGCCCGCCGGCCAGCAGCGTACCTCCCAGGATAAAAACAACGGCCACCCACTGGATAGCGGTGGGCCGCTTTTTATAGATCAGCCATTCCGCCAGCATGCTCATCCAGGTAAACTGCATCAGCAGTATAATGGCTATGCTGGCAGGGATATATTGTACACTTTGATAATAGGTGATGCTCACAAGGCCGGTGGAACTGCCCAGTATAAAGCAGGTGCGCGCCTCTTTGTTCTTCAGTCCAAGGGTGGTACGGCCGGACAACAGGTGAAGGCCCCATAACGCCAGCATGCCGAAACCGGCCTGCACGCTGCATAGCTCTCCCAAAGTAAAACCTTCCTGGTAACCCAGTTTAACGATCGTCGATAAAATTCCAAAGCTGCAGGCGCCCAGGAGCACCAGCAGAATACCTTTCCACATGTTAAATAAGTTTTTGATTTTTTGATTTTCGATTTTGAGATTTTATAATTCTCAAAACCGAAAATCAGAAAATCAAAAAATCGAAAATCAAAGTTATCGCTTTTCTTTTTTCTCCAGGTTGGGCAGGAATCCTGTAAGGAGACCGATCAATGGGAGGAAAGAGCAAACCTGGTATACGTACCCGATACTGGTGGCATCGGCCAGTTTACCCAGCAACGCTGAGGCTACGCCGGCCATACCGAACGCCAGGCCGAAAAACAGACCGGCAATCATACCCACTTTACCAGGCACCAGTTCCTGTGCATACACCAGGATCGCTGAGAAGGCGGAGGAGAGGATAACGCCGATGAATACACTCAATACGGCGGTCCAGAACAGATTTGCGTAGGGCAGCAACAAAGCAAAAGGCGCTGCGCCCAGGATGGATATCCAGATCACATACTTGCGGCCGATACGGTCGCCCACAGGGCCTCCGAAGAAAGTGCCGGCTGCCACGGAAAACAGGAAGATGAACAGATATACCTGAGAACTCTGAATGGATACGCCGAAACGGTCGATCAGGTAAAAGGTATAGTAGTTGGTCATACTGGCCATGTAAAAATATTTCGAGAATATCAGCATCAGCAGGATGCCCAGTGATATGATCACACGGGTACGGGGCAGGGTGGGCTGCTGCAAATGCTGCACTGCCTTCTTCGGTTTTATCCGGTGCGTGTTGCCTTTGTACCAGTTGCCGATATAGACCATCACGAAGATGGCCAGCAGCGCCAGCAGGGAGAACCAGATCACGTGGAACTGTCCGAACGGCACAATGATCAGGGCCGCCAGCAAGGGACCCAGTGAACTGCCGGCATTTCCGCCTACCTGGAACAATGACTGCGCCATACCGTGTTTACCGCCGGAGGCCATATGTGCCAGCCGGGAAGCTTCCGGATGAAATACGGAGGAGCCAATGCCTACCAGCGCCACAGATACCAGCACCATGGGCAAGGAATGCGCCAGGGACAGGCTGATCAGCCCCAGCAGGGTGAAGGCCATGCCCACCGCCAGTGAAAAGGGCTGCGGCTTTTTATCTGTGTACAAACCTACCAGCGGTTGCAGGATGGAGGCCGACATCTGGAAAGTCAGCGTAATCAGGCCAATCTGGGTAAAGTTCAGCTTCAGGGTGTTGCGTACCAACGGATAGATGGCCGGAATCAGCGATTGTAGCGTGTCATTCAGCAGATGCGTGAAGCTAAGCGCAATCAGTATCGGAAATACCGTCTGCTGGGCGACCTGTTCAGAGGCTGTTTTGGGTGCCTCCTGTGTAAAAGTTGTCATGGTTTCTTGTTTGAAGGTCAGATCATCTGATGTTTTAAAATAAAAAAATTACGAGGTGCCGGCGAAGCACGGTAGCCTCCGGGCTACTTGCTTTGTGTACTGATTTTTGTAGCCCAGAGTAATGCTTTCTTGGAATCCTTGTCTACAATACTTTGCAGCAAGGCGTCGTGCAGCGATTGTGATTCCACGAACGAATCCGTATTGTGATAACGCGATACGAAGGACGTTTTCAGGTGGGTGGCCACCGTCCTGTAAAGGTCCAGCATGATTTCGTTTTTGGAGGCTTCCGCAATCGCTGTATGGAAGTTGATATCCGCCTGGATACAAGGCTCCAGCTCATTGGACGTAGCATAGGTGAAACGTTTCTTGAGGAAACCCTTCATCTTTTCTATGTCCTTGTTGTTACGGTGGATGGCGGCTCTCTCCGCAATCTTCACCTCCAGCAGCAGCCTCACTTCGTTCAGCTCTTCAAAATCGGCCCGTTGCAGCCGCTGGCTCAGCGGTTCCCCGCTGCCGATCTGTGATATCACAAAAGTGCCAAGCCCCTGCTGCACCTTCACCAGCCCCTTGTTGGCCAGTATCTTCACCGCCTCCCGTATACTCGAACGGCCTACGCCGAACTGTTGCATTAACTCGGGTTCCGTCGGCAGCCGCTGACCGGTCGTATACTTACCGCCAAATATCAGCTCCTGCAGCCTGTCGGCCACTTCTTCCGCGAGATTTTGACGCTTTAATGGTGCAGATCCTGTATTCATCATATCATCAGATGTTTGCAAAGGTAATGAAAGATTTTGTTATTTGGTAATTTTGTGATCACATGATATGATAAAATACCTGAATGATATACCTGACTGGCAACTGTGGCTCTTTTTTCTGATAGAAAACGCGCTGATAGTGCTGGGCGTGCTCGCCTGGGGCAACCACCTGCTGCAGCGCCCACGGCAGGTGATGTTCCGCTATACCCGTCACCAATGGAAAATCTGTATCGTGACCACCCTGCTCAACACACTGGTAACGGTAGCCGGTTACCACCTGTGGAGACAGGGATACATACGTATTCATGAAACCCTCTCATGGCGCGTGCTTACAGACGCCCTCGTGCTGTTCCTCGTCATGGACCTGCTCATGTATATCTTTCATTACCTGATCCATCAAACGTTCCTGTACCGGCTGCTGCACCGCCTGCATCACGAGGCCACAGACCCGGTACCCATCGATCTGTTTGTGCTGCACCCGCTGGAAACACTCAGCTTCGGCGCACTCTGGCTGCTGGTACTGCTGCCATTCAACATGAACCTGTACGGCATACTGATCTATCTTATCATCAATGTTGTCTTTGGAATGACCGGCCACCTCGGAAGGGAACCCCTGCCGGAAAACATGCGTCAATGGCCGGTATTGAAATACCTGGGCACCTCCACCTTTCATCATGATCACCACCGGCAGGAGCACTTCAACTACGGCTTCTATACCAGCATATGGGACCGTCTCTTCGGTACCTTCAAACAGGAAAACAGCCACCGGTAAAGCTGACAGCTGCTTACCGCTCAAATAACACACTTCCGGGAACCGGAATAATATATTATTTTGGCCGGATTCATTTTTTCAGAATCAAACTGCTGTATGAGAAAATTAGTACTGACACTATCGGTGTTCATCACGTTCCGTGCCTATGCACAGGATGCGCTGAAATACCAGACACCTGCACAAAGCATTATGGAACTGGCCATGGCAGCGCCTTCGCCTGCTGTTAACTTCAGCAGGGGAGACCTGATGCTGATCATGGAACGCACAGGATTCCCTACCATCGAAGAACTGTCACAGCCGGAATACCGCCTGGCCGGCTTCCGTATCAACCCGTCCAATTTCGGTCCCAGCCGCGCCAGCTATGTCACCGGTATCCGTATCAAAGAAATGACCGGTAAACGGGAATATGCTGTGACCGGCCTGCCGGCCAACGCCCGCATCGGCAACGTGACCTGGTCGCCGCTGAAAAAGAGCCTCGCCTTCACCGTTACCATGAACAACGGCATCACCCTCTGGAAAGCGGATGTGACGACCGGCGAAGCGAAACAAGTCAGCTCCCGCCGCCTGAACGACACGTTCAACGGCGCTTTCCGCTGGATAGATGAAGACCGTATCCTGGTACTTTCCGTGCCTGCCGGCATCGGCGCCGCACCGGAAAAGCCACTCGCACCGGAAGGACCCACCGTGCAACAAACAGCCGGTAAAGCCGCTCCTGCCGCCACCTACCAGGACATGCTCAAAAATCCCTACGATGAAAAACTGTTCGACTACTATTTCCAGTCAGAACCCGTTATCATCAGCGCCAGCGGAGAAAAAGTCATCGGCAAACCCGCCGTATATACCGGTATCACACCTTCTCCCGATAAACAATATTTACTCGTCCACCAGCTGAGCCGCCCTTATTCTTACCTGGTCGGCGCCTACCGCTTCCCCGAAGAGATCAGCATCTGGGACCTGCAGGGCACCGTGGTAAAACCACTCGCCAAAAATCCACTGGATGAAGTGCGGCCTAAAGGTTTCGACGCTACGAGCAACTATCCCCGCGGCTACCAGTGGCGCAGCGACGCTCCGGCCACCATCTGCTGGATACAGGCTCTCGACGGTGGCGATCCTAAAAAGGAAGTACCCTTCCGCGACGTGGTGAATACCCTCGAAGCCCCGTTCTCCGCAACGCCGGTGGAACTGGTGAAAACGAAAGACCGCTTCGGAGGCCTCACCTGGGGGAATAACCAGCTGGCCCTGGTAGCAGAAGGCAACAGCACCAAACAGACCGTGAAAGTAAGCCGCATCGATCCGTCCCATCCGGGGCAGGAGCCGGTGGTAGTCATCGATCGTTCTGAAAACGACCGTTACAACGACCCCGGTGAACCGGTGATGGTGAAGAACCAGTACAACAGGCCTGTTTTATACGTGTCTCCGGCCAATGAGCTGCTGATGATCGCACCGGGCGCCTCTCCTGAAGGCGACCGCCCGTTCCTGTCCAGCTTCAGCCTGAAAAACGGTAAACAACAGATCCTGTGGCGTTCACAAGCCCCTTACTTCGAGCAGGTAGCGGAAGTGATTGATCCTGCCAAGCTGCAGATCGTAGTGGCCCGCGAATCGGCATCAGCGCCGGTGAACTATTACCTGCAAAACCTGAAAAAGAAATCAGCCGCCGTGCCGCTGACCAGCTTCCCGCACCCGCAGCCCCTGCTGGAAGGCGTACAGAAACAACTGCTGAAATACAAAAGGAAAGACGGGGTAGACCTTACCGCCATGCTGTACCTGCCTAAAGGCTATGATCCCGCTAAAGATGGCCGCCTGCCGGTACTGATGTGGGCTTATCCCCGCGAGTACAAATCCGCCAGCGATGCGGCACAGGTAAGAGGCTCTGCGTATAAATTCACCCGCGTGACCTACGGTTCCCCCATTTTTTGGGTTACCCGTGGCTTCGCCGTGATGGACGCCACCGAAATGCCCATTGTGGGCGAAGGGGATAAAGAACCGAACGACAACTTCGTGGACCAGCTGGTGATGAACGCTGAAGCAGCGGTAGACAAAATCACCGGCATGGGTGTGGGCGACAAAGACCGTATTGCAGTGGGAGGCCACTCCTATGGCGCGTTTATGACGGCCAACCTGCTGTCGCATACCAGCCTGTTCAAAGCCGGTATCGCCCGCAGCGGCGCCTATAACCGTACACTGACGCCCTTTGGTTTCCAGAACGAACAGCGCTCCTACTGGCAGGCGCCGGACGTGTACTATAAAATGTCGCCGTTCTCTTATGTGGACAAGCTGAAGACGCCTATCCTCCTGATCCACGGCGAAGCAGACAACAACTCCGGTACATTCCCCATCCAGAGCGAAAGACTGTACAATGCCCTCAAAGGCAACGGCGGTACCGCCCGGTTGGTATTCCTGCCCCAGGAGAGCCACGGCTACGCCGCGAAGGAAAGTATCCTGCATATGCTGTGGGAAATGGACAACTGGCTGATGAAATACGTGAAATAACCGGGCAGTCCGGATAGCCTGAACAATATATAACCCGGGGCGTGAGCCCCGGGTTTTTTAATTCCATAACGTTTCCCGACATCTCATATGATGAAAAATCAGCAATAGGTAAAAAGTACCATTGAAGACCCATTTAACACAATCAATTTCCCGTGGCGCCCTGTACCTTTGTATCATCATGTCAAAGGCACATATCCATACATATGATATCTGTTCGCTGGGGATGGGCAAACCTGCATCAGAAGACATTCTGGTAGCGAGATTTACCGATTACCTGGCAGCACACCCGGACATCAAATTTCCTCACCGGCATTCCTTTTACCACCTGGCATTTTTCACCGCTGGAAAAGGTGCACATACGATCGATTTTGAGCGTTTTCCGGTGACACCGGGCCAATTGTATTTCATGGTCCCCGGGCAGGTGCACAGCTGGTTTTTTGAAGGACGGATAGAAGGATATGTCGTTAATGTGGCGGCCGGCTTTTTTAACGCTTTTTTGCAGGATGCCGGCTATGTGGAACGTTTCCCTTTTTTCAGTGGCGTGAGTGCCGAAGGCGTAGTGACGCTGCCGGAAGAAGCGCAACCCGGCATTGTGACGCTGTTTGAGAAGATGCTGGTGGAAATGGATGGCACAGAAGCCTACAGTCATGACATGTTACGGTTGCTGATGCTGGAAATGTTTGTGAAAGTAAGCCGGGTAACGCGCAATGGCGACGCCCCGCAGGAGCCGCCGCACAACTACGTGCTGCTGCGCAACTTCCGCAAACTGGTGGAACAGCACTATATGCAGCTGCGGCTGCCAAAAGAATACGCCGCACTGCTGTACGTCACCCCCAACTATCTCAACGCTTTTTGCCGGCATATGCTGGGCAAATCGGCAGGGGAGATCATCCGCGACAGGGTGCTGCTGGAAGCCAAAAGGCTGCTGATCAATGCAGATATCAGTATCTCTACCATCGCTTACCAGCTCAGTTTCGCCGACAATTCCTACTTCACGAAATTCTTCAAAAAATATGAAGGGGTAACACCGGAGGAATTCCGGAAGAATATTTCCTGACATTAAAAGCTTCATTATATGTGTGCAGATAAAAATCATGAGAAACCGAACATTTTCAAAAGCGTATTCACCAATAAATGTGCACGCTGCAGAAGGGGTTCTATCTTCCTCAGCAAAAATCCCTATGACCTTAAAAACTGTATGAAGATGCCGGAGAAATGCCCGGTGTGCGGCCAGCAGGTAGAAGTGGAGGTAGGGTTTTACTACGGCACCGGCTACGTGAGCTACGCCCTCTCTATTGCCATCTGTGTGGCCAGTCTTATTGCCTGGTGGCTGTTTATAGGCTTCTCCATATATGATAACAGCATCTACTGGTGGCTGGGATTTAACGGCGTGCTGCTGCTGAGCCTACAGCCGATATTGATGCGCTGGTCCAGGACCATCTGGATGGCCTTCTTTGTACGATATGATGAAGACTGGCACCAGGGACCTCCGCAGGGTACCGGCCGGGTGAACACCACCTTCAAAGGCGCTATTTAACAAAGGATAGTAGGATTGAGTATAACGAATGAAAAAACGATGGCCCGGGTATTTTTTACCTGGGTCATCGTTTTTTTCGTTATATTAGGATTACTATTTAACTCCGTATCTGTCATTAGCTATTTTTCTAACAGCAATGATTACACGATGAAATTTTCCCGGCGGTTTGTTACTTGGTTATGTCTGTCCCTCTGGACGTATGGCAACAATCCGCTGAAAGCCCAGGATAGCGCGCAAACGCTGCTGCCGGCTATCTGGAGTTTACAGGATTGTCTGAACTACGCGATGCAAAACAACATCCAGCTGAACAGCCTGCGGCTCAGCCGGATGAGCAGCGAACAGGACCTGCTGCTGTCCAAAGCAGCCCGGTTGCCTGATCTTTCCGGCTCGGCTTCCCAAACCCTGACCGGCCGTAAAACGCTCACCGCCAGCGGCAGTATGCCCTACGAAGGCGCGCTGTCAGGCAACTACTCCGTCAATTCCAATGTCACGCTGTACCAGGGCGGTTATCTCCACTACGACATCAAACAAAAAGGACTGCTGACACAGGTAGCCGATCTGAACATCGCACAGCAGATTAACGATATGACGATCCAGATCACGCAGGCCTACCTCAATATCCTGCTGGCCAGGGAAAATATCGTTTATGTGAAAGACCTGGTGACCACTTCAACAGCGCAGGTGCAACAGGCGCAACAGCGTTATGATGTGGGCAGCATCGCACTGAAAGACCTGGCCTCGCTGCAGTCGCAGCTGGCGGCCGACCGCTACAACCTCGTTACCGCAGAAAACCAGCACCGGCTTAATAAACTCACACTGAAACAACTGTTGCAACTGCCCAGTCCGTACGACTTCGACATTTTTTCGCCGGACACGCTGGTCACCAGCCACCTGGTGGTACCCCTGCAGCAAGCACAGGATACCGCCCTGGCTAACAGACCGGAAATAAAAAGCGCGCAACTGGGTGTCGACGTATCTTCCCTGGACCTGGCCAAAGCCCGCGCAGGGTTCCTGCCTACGCTCAGCGCCGGCGGTACACTGGGCAGCTCCTCACTCAAAGATCCGGGCAACAACTTCTTCAAACAGCTGGACAATAACTTCTACCAACAAATTGGCCTCACGCTGTCGGTCCCGATATTTACCCGACGGCTCAATAAAACCAATGTAGAAAAGTCAAAGCTGGAAGTGGACCAGTCTCAGCTAACGTTGAAGAATACACGTACCAACCTGTCGCAGACGGTGGAGCAGGCGTACATCAACGTACAGAACGCACAGGGACAGTACGACGCAGCGGTGGAGCAGCTGCGCTATGCTACCGAAAGCTACCGGATTGCCACCGAGCAGCTGAAAGTGGGCGTGGCCAATATGGTGGATTTCCTGCAACAGAAAAACCTGTATATACAGGCCTTCCAGTCTTACATACAGGCTAAATACAATGCAGCACTGACAATCAGGATATATGATTTTTACAGGGGCGTGCCTGTAAAACTATAAATGCATTTGACGTATGAGAAAATATAAAAAGGTTATCATCGTGGCGGTTATCCTGCTGGTGGCGCTGGCCATCTGGTTTCTTTTTTTCAGGAAGAAACGTCAGCCGGTAGCATTCGATACGGTGAAACCAGCCTACGGTCACATCGCTACTACCGTTACTGCCACGGGGACCATCCAGCCGGTGGACACCGTAGCGGTGGGTGCCCAGGTGTCCGGTACGCTGAAATACCTGTACGTTGACTTTAACTCGCAGGTAAAGAAAGGAGAGAAGCTGGGCGAGCTGGACAAGGTATTGTTCCAGGCGCAGGTAGACCAGTACCGGGCTAACTTACAGGTGGCGCAGAGCAACCTGGATTATCAGAACAACAATTTCCACCGGCAGGAGCTGCTGTATAAAACAGGCGCTATCGCCAAAGCAGATTATGATGTGGCTTATAACCAGCTGGGACAGGCAAAAGCGCAGGTGGCCAGCGTGAACGCGCAGCTGGCATCGGCCCTGAAAAATCTCTCTTTTACAGATATTATTTCCCCGATCAACGGGGTGGTGCTTAACAGGAGCGTGAGCGTAGGACAAACTGTGGCCGCCAGTTTTAACACCCCTACGCTGTTCGTCATCGCGAAGGATATTACCAAGATGCAGGTAGAAGCCAGCGTGGACGAAGCGGACATCGGTAATGTAAAAGATTCGCAGCGTGTCACCTTTACCGTAGATGCTTACCTGGAAGATGTATTTGCCGGCAAAGTGCAGGAGATACGGTTGCAGCCTTCCGTATCGTCCAACGTGGTGACGTATAATACCATCATCAACGCCACCAATGAGTCCATGAAGCTGAAGCCGGGCATGACGGCCAATGTGACGATTTACACCGCAGAAAAAGACAGTGTATTGTTGCTACCGGTGAAGGCGCTCAAGTTCCGGCCGGATTCTGCCTTGCTGAAAGATTATGTGATTGTCAGTGCCATCGGGCGGCGGCAGCGTTCTGCAATGCCTGCAGATACGAGCGGTAAATTCAAAAGTGTACAACGTGTGGGGTCTTCCAATTATGTATGGGTGCTGAAAGGCGACAGCCTGTTGCAGAAACATATTCGTACAGGCCTCAACGATAATACCCAGATCGAAGTCATCCACGGCCTCACACCGCAGGATGTAGTGGTGATGGCCGTCAACGGCAGCACCGGACCCGCGGCGGCTGCCGGTAACAAAAGCCCGTTCCTGCCGAGGATGGGAGGAGGGCGCAGGCGATGAACAACAAGATCCTGGAATTACAGCAAATCAGGCGTGAATTTGTGATGGGCACCGAAGTGGTCCGCGCCCTGAAAGGCGTGTCGTTCGACGTACATGCCGGCGAGTTCGTCACGATTATGGGTAGCAGCGGCTCGGGTAAAACCACGTTGCTCAATCTCCTCGGTTGTCTCGACAAACCAACGTCCGGCGAGTACCTGCTGGACGGGGTGAATGTCAGCCACCTGTCGCGCAATGAGCTGGCCAGGCTGCGTAACCGGAAAATAGGGTTTGTATTTCAGGCTTATAACCTGCTGCCCCGCACGTCCGCGCTGGAAAATGTGGAGCTGCCGCTGTTTTATAATCCGGCCCTGTCGGCCCCGGAGCGGAAAGAGAAAGCGGTGCAGGCCCTTGCGGCGGTAAAACTGGCAGACCGGCTGGACCATACGCCCAGTCAGCTATCCGGCGGACAGCAGCAACGAGTGGCCATTGCCCGCGCGCTGGTGAACCAGCCGGTGATGATCCTGGCCGATGAAGCGACCGGTAACCTGGACACCCGTACCTCCTACGAAATTATGTCGCTCATGCAGGACCTCAACAAGGATGGCAAAACCATCGTTTTTGTGACCCATGAGCCGGATATCGCCGCTTTCAGCAGCCGGACGGTGATGCTGCGGGATGGCAAGGTGGTGAAAGATACCGTCAATGAAAACGTACGCTCGGCCAAAGAGGCGCTGGAAGCGCTGCCGCCGGCAGATGATTACTAATTCAACAGCATGAGTGCCATCAACCTCATACGGATTGCTTTACGGGCCTTGCAGCGCAACAAGCTGCGGGCCTTCCTGACCATGCTTGGTATTATCATCGGCGTGGCAGCGGTGATCGCCATGGTGGCCATAGGAGAGGGCTCCAAGGAAAGTATCCAGTCGCAACTGAGCGCCATGGGTTCCAATATGATTACAATACTGCCGGCCAGTAATGTATCGGGCGGCGTGCGTATAGAAGGTGCGAGTTTTCAATCGCTCACCATCGCGGATGTAAAAGCCATACAGAAAGGAGCCGAACATGTGGCTGCGGTGTCGCCGGTTTCGTCCACCAAAGGACAGGCGATCTATGGTGCGCTGAACTGGCCTACCAGCCTCCAGGGCGTGGCGCCGTCCTATTTCGACATCCGTAAACTGGATATAGCCGATGGCGTTAGTTTCACCGATGCCGATGTGGGCACGGCCGCGAAGGTCTGCGTACTGGGGAAAACCGTGATCGATAACCTGTTTCCCAGCGGGGAAAGCCCGGTGGGCAAAGTCATCCGGCTCAATTCCATTCCGCTGCAGGTGATCGGTACTTTGGTGCCCAAAGGGCAGAGTTCTTTCGGGCAGGACCAGGACGATATTATCCTGACGCCCTATACTACGGTACAGAAGCGTATCCTGGCCACCATCTATTTTCAGAGCATCTATGCTTCCGCTGTCAGCGAAGGCGCTTCTGCGCAGGCGACTGATGAAATTACAGACATACTGAGGGAAACCCACCGGCTTCGGCCTACGGACGAAAACAATTTCCAGGTGCGTACCATGGAGGAACTGATTAAAACACTGAGTTCTACCAGCAGCCTGCTGACCGTACTGCTCACAGCCATTGCGGGTATCTCGCTGGTTATCGGTGGTATCGGCATCATGAACATCATGTACGTGTCGGTGACGGAACGTACGCGGGAGATAGGGCTGAGAATGTCCATCGGTGCCAGGGGGATAGACATCCTGTTGCAGTTCCTGGTGGAAGCGATCATCATCAGCGTTACCGGCGGGATCATCGGGGTGGTCCTGGGGATCACGGCAGCCAAAGTGATCACCCTTACGTTGGGATGGCCTACCATCGTGTCAGAATCGTCTATCATACTTTCTTTCATGGTGTGCGCGCTGACGGGCGTGTTCTTCGGCTATTACCCCGCGCAGGCCGCCTCCCGGCTGGACCCGATAGAAGCGCTGCGCTATGAATAATGGCTCGATAATTTGGCGTGTGTACTTTGTGTTAAATAAATAAAAAACCGCCGGGAAAATCACCCCGACGGTTTTGGAACACAATTTTAACTCACAAACTACTCTTTCTTATTATGAATCTGTGACGGTTTCAGGTATACTTTTTTGCCTTTTTCATCCACTATATACTTTTTGTCTTTTCTGTTGATGTATACCGTTTCACCATTGGGTCCTTCTTTACCCTTATAAATTTTATCAGTAATGGCGGAGGCGCCTTTTACTGCGATAGAGGCTGTTTTATTCCCTACTTTTTTAGCAGTGCTGTCAAGTTTGTTCTGTGCAAATGCAGCCTGGGAAGGCAGGGTGGCCACAGCGCCAAAAGCGAGGGCGAACAGCACGGCGGAAATTGTTTTTGGAGCTCTCATGATATTATCTTTTTGTTAGTTAATGATCGGATTGTAAAGGGGATTAATTCAATTTTGATGCCATTCCAAAACGTCGATGGCTGCTGATTGAAAGACAGACGGTTATAGATAATATTTTTTCTAACCGGCAGATAATGACCGGGGATTTTCCCCGCGGTAGTATCAGGACTTTTTCGTATATTGATTAACGATAACCTGTGTCTATGAGATATTCGAATGGTCTGTACCTGTCTGTTCCTACACCTTGCGGGGAGAATTGGGATCAAATGACCAATACTGCTGCGGGTAAACACTGCGATAGTTGTGCTAAAACCGTAATAGACTTCTCCTTCATGACGGATGCTGAAATTTTTGCTGTTATCAGTAACAGCAGGGGGAAGATTTGTGGCCGCTTTCAGGATAACCAGCTGAACAGACTGATCAACCCTCCGGTATCTCCCCGCAAAATTTTTTTACCCGCGCTGCTGTTGACAGCGGGTCTCATCACAGGGATCGCCAATCACAGCTATGCGGAAGCGCGCGACCTTGAGCAGATGGAAATGCTGTTGGCGCCAGTGCCGGAAGACACAGTGACAAAACCTATGAAGACTTATGATTTACCTGCTATAGAAGTGGTGGCCATACCGGCTACCGTTTGCCGGATGTGGACAGGAACGACGGTCGTCGTTGAAGCGAAAGAATTGCGCCACCGCAGCCGCTATTTTACGGACCAGGTATACCCTACTGACGAAGAACGCCGTCAGGTTAAAAAGAAACGTTGGTTTTAACAGTTGGTATTTGCTTGTCTTAATTATTCCTGTAGTTCCAATACGATAACAGCACAACCCTTCAGAAGGCCCGCTTTCCGAAGGGTTGTGCTGTTGTTGGAGGATGCTGTTAGTTTCCCCAGAACAGATCTTCATGGGCAGTATCTGCTGCATATACTTTGGCCGCTACGATCTGGCCGTCCTTCACCGTATATACGTCTACGTTGTCAGTATCGAGCGTGGCGCCGTCCCTGTTGGCCTGCCAGCGTAGCACCACCGCTGCCTGATCACCGTTTACAGTGATGGATTTTACATCGGAGAGCTTCATGGTGTTGGCAGACACTTCAAACATACCGCCTACCATCTGGAATACTTCGCCGCTGGAATTTTTGACGCCGGAGAAACGGTTGTTGCCCGGCTGGTCCCAGGTAATGGCGGGATGAAGCAAAGCGCCCAGTTTTTCCAGATCTACCTGTTGTACTGCTGTAACAAATGCTTTAACGACGGATAAGGTTTGATTTTCCATAATTATCTTTTTTTGAGTGATTTGTTGATTGTTTGATGATACAAAGCTACTACCCTGCGTACCCGCTTTGTTTATCATTTCACGACAAACGATTGTCATTTCACGCCAACCTGTTTTTTATCCGGAAAGGATGGATAACTTTATACCATGAAACAAATGGTATTATCCATCATCGCGTATGCGGTGCAGCGAGATATAGACGCGGTTAAGTTGTGTCAGCTGGCGGGGATTAACCTGGCGGCATTAAAGAAAACCGATGCGCCGCCGGTCACACAGCAGCAACTGGACGCGCTGTGGCTGCATGGTGCACGGCTCTCCGGGGATCCGTTGTTTGGACTGCATTTTGCCGCCTCCGTGCAGCCGGCAGCGTTAGGTGTTGTCGGGCAGATTATTCAAACCAGCGCCACAGTGGGTGAGGCGATCACTCATGCCGCAGCACTGACGCACCATGTAACAGACCAGTGCCGGCTGGAGATTGCCCGCACCAGTAAAAACTTTACAGTGAGGTTCATCCCTGCCGGCGGTAACGTGAACGAGCCCACGATGGCCTTCCGTGCGTTGGTGGAATTGCTGATGGTGATCACTATCCATGAGGTGTCGGGGCTGATGCTGGAGAAGATAGTGCCGTTGACGGTACGATTACCTTATAACGTACCGGACGCAGCGGCTTATGAACAGATATTCCGTTGCCGGCCAACAAAGCGTGCCGGGGAATATGCGCTGGTGTTCGATATCCGTTATTGGGAAGAGCCGATATTGTCGGCCAACTATGAACTGCAGGACCTGCTGCTGAAGAAGGTAGCGGCTATGACGCCGCAGCAGCCGGCGAAAACGGCGGGCACGCTGCAGGCAAGGGTATATAACTACCTGCTGGCCAATTCTTACCTGGGTATTATATCACTGGAGGAAATGGCGGCCAATTTTAACCTGAGTCCGCGCAGCCTTCAGCGTAAGCTGAAGGAAGAGGGGGTAAAATACCAGGACATTGCGGATGCGGTGAGGAAATCCCTGGCGTTGTATTATATCTCTTCCGGCAGTTACCCGCTGAAGGATATTTCTTATATGCTGGGGTATAATGAACTGAGTGCTTTTACCCGTGCTTTCAGGCGGTGGACAGGCAGCAGTCCGTTACAATATCAGTCGTTGTAATTGAAGGTGGTGTCTTTGTGTACGATGCCCCACTTTTTAACGAAAATATAATCTCCTTTTTCGAGGGCGTCGAGGTAGTTGTTAATCCATTCCCGGAAGGAGCGCGCTACAATTTCGCGGTGGCCGTCGTCATGCCAGAGGGTGATGATCTGGCCATGGTGGCCGCCCGGGGCGGGGTCCAGGTCCAGGCAGAGGAAATTACCGAAGCCGTCGGCGGTAATGGGTATCCAGCGGGAATTCCACCAGTCGGACCGGATGCCGGTGTCCGGTTCGGAGGCGATGGGCTCATCATTATAGGTAAATGTACCGGAAGCGATCAGATCGTGCCAGTAGTGCCATTTGTTGATGATTTCTTCCAGCGGCAGCAGTTGGTCGCCGTCTACCAGTCCGGGCCTTGGCTTTTGTTGTCCGTCATGAATAGCGTAGAAAGCCCTGAAATCGGCCGGCAGGGCCGATTCGGCGAGTTTTTCCAAAGACTCCAGCGATGTATTGGAGACGCCGGGGTTAAGTACATGCAGTAGTTTGGGGGCATGCTGTCTCATCCAATTTTCCCATCGTGTCCAGTATTCTTGCATATGGTATGGGTTTAAACCGACTATAAAGATGTAAAAATTCCGCCATAAATAAAAGAGGGGAATGATACGGGCGCGTGAAAGAAATGCCTACTTTTGTAACCAGCATCATTTAAACGAAAATATACCACTATGGCACAGTTACCTAAATTTCTGATCGCGGACGATCCTGTAACAGATCCGGAAAATGAATATATTTTTCACACTGAAAAACCCCGCTTCTTTGCCAAACGTGTAGAAGAAGACGAAGAAACTGCCTACATCGATATCATCGAGGAAATCGACGATGTAGAGGCATTCTACAAAAATGCTCCGGAAAAGAAACAGGAGTTGCTTGAACAACTGGAAGACTGGTACTACTCTTACATGGAATGGCTGGAAGACGACGGCGAAGAAGAAGATGAAGAAGAATAGTAACTGTAAGAAATTGAAAAGCGTCCGCTATCGCGGGCGCTTTTTTTGTTGCCTCATCAGTCAGGTTGCAATTGCAACTGCAGCTCCTTTCTGAATGCGGATGGATTGACCCCTTTGTATTTTTTGAACATCCTGTTAAGATGGCTTTCGTCGGTAAAACCCAGCTCATAGGCTATTTCCCCCACACGCATGCTGCTGTATTGCAGCCTCGTTTCCACCAGCTTCAGTTTGTACTGCGTGATATATTGTTGCAGGCTGTCGCCATTGTTCCGTTTGAAATACTCGCTCAGGTAAGTGGGTGATATATTAAAGTGGGAAGCGATCTGCTCAGCCCTCAGCTTCTCAGGGGAATAGATATTTTCATGAATATAATGAAGGATGTTCAGCGGCGCTTCACTTTTACCCGGTTGCCGGGATGGTTCGGGCAACTGGCTGGAGATATTACGGGCCACGATCATCAGGATGGTATTGACCATCTGCTGTGACAGGGCTTTATGATAAGGCTGCTGGTTCACCTGTTCGCGGATAAGCGCATCTATCAGGGATTTTACCAGCGGTTTGTCGCTTTTGTTTTTAACGATACAGCCCGGCAGGTGATTGTTGTTCTGGAAGATGAATTCCAGCTGCTGGATCCACTCTTTAGGCTGATTTTTCAGGTAGACATCATTAAAGCGGATAAAGAAAAACTTAGTGCTCTCCTTTACCTCGAAGGAATGGCAGTCCTGCGGCATCACGAGAAACAGCTTATCGGCACTGTAGGGCAACTGGTTCTTGTTGACACACTGGACCCCGCTGCCTTCCATAATATATACCAATTCAAAGAAGTTGTGCTTATGCGCGTCTATGGGGCATTCGGTGCACTCGCGGTACTCAATTTCGAAGGGCTGATATAAGTTTTCCTGTAACATCTTATAAAGTTACTGAATGATCCCTGATTTGTACAAAGAAATTTACAGGCAGAATCAGACCTTTGATATACAAAATTACTGTAATGGAAAACAACACAATTGCCTTCGTACTGTTAAGACTGGCCGTAGCAGCCAGCATGTTCGGCCACGGTCTTGTAAGACTTCCCAAACTTAGCGGCTTCAGCCACTGGATGGTTTCTTCCTTTGAAAAATCCATGATACCCAGCGCCATGGTAGTGCCTTTTAGCTATATACTGCCCATCGCGGAATTTGTAGTGGGCTTGTTCCTGATACTGGGCCTGTTTACCCGCCTGTCCCTGATTGGCGGCGGACTGATCATGGTCGCCCTGATATTTGGCAGTGCCATGGTAGAAGACTGGCATTCCATACCTATACAATTGATTCACGCAGCTTTCTTTGGCGTGTTGCTGGTATTCATCCGGTATAATGGTTTCGCCCTGGATAAGCTGATCAGCAAGTGATCCGGGCGGCCAGCCCGCTGACCACACCCTGAAAAGACTATCATGATGCGCCTTTTCAGGGTGTGGGAGACCGGCGGCAACGTTTATTCGTGACCGGGACGTTTGATTTTCATTTCATCGAGGTCCAGCTGCATTTCCTGGCTACGGATCACTTCATCGCTGAAGGTGTTATGTTGCCGCAGCCGGAACAGCTCCTGCCGTTGTTGCGCATAGATGTCCATCAGCACGGAATGATACAGGTCTACCTCCGCTTTTTCAGTGTCGTCGCATTCCAGCGACTCCAGTCGTGCAGAGGTGCTGCCGACATTATGTTCCAGGTCTTTTTTCAGAAAGCCTACCAGCTCATTGTCAGTGGCTTCTACGCTGTACTTCTCTTCCAGCCGCTGAAGGGCCACTTTCATCATGGCCAGCCGCATACCGGCTTCCTGCTCCGCCAGCGGCGTAATCTCATCTATCTCACCTACTTTGATCAGTTTTATCAGCCAGGGAAGCGTAAGTCCCTGGAACACGAGCGTGACGAGGATAACGATAAACGTGATGAAAATGACCAGGTTACGATGCGGAAACAGCAACGGCACGGATAATGCAGAAGCCAGCGACACCACTCCCCGCATACCGGCCCATCCTACCACCAGCGGCCCTTTCCAACCCGGGCTGGATTCCTGTGTACGGATTTTCCTGCTCAGCATCCGCGGAATGAAAGCGCCCGGATATACCCATAACAACCGCACCGCGATGGTAAGCACCGCGATGATTAGCCCGTAGCGGATAGCATCGCCGATGGAATAATCGCCCAGCGCATGTACGATAACGGGAAGTTCCAGTCCTATGAGCATGAAAATGATACCGTTGAGCACAAAGATCAGTGTGCTCCAGACGCCCAGCATCTGCATCCGCGTGGCGCCATCGGGGAAGACCAGGTGAGAGCGGTACGAGAGGAACAGGCCTCCGCTGACAACCGCCAGCACCCCGGAAAAATGGAACTGTTCCGCCGCCAGGTACATGAAGTACGGCGTCATCACCGTCAGCGCGGAATCTATACTGGGCGTAGTAGGCAGCCAGCGGTGAATCAGGTACATAACATACGCTACTGCCAGCCCTATTGCCACACCCATACCCGCAGATAAAAAGAACTGGCCCACCGCCTCCTGCATCACAAAGTGCCCGGAAACCACCGCTGCGGCAGCAAAACGGAACACGATCAGGCTGGAAGCGTCATTGATAAGGCTTTCCCCTTCGAGGATGGTCATCGCCCGCTTGGGGACTTTCAGGTGTTTCAGCACGCTCGTCGCCGCTACGGCATCCGGCGGAGAGATAATGCCGCCCAGCAGAAAACCCAGCGCCAGCGTGAATCCGGGTATCATCGAATGCGATACATAAGCAATAATACAGGAGGTAAAAATAACCGCCCCGAAAGCCAGCATCATAATAGGCCGCTTCCATTTCCAGAAATCGTTCCACGACGTATACCAGGCAGCTTCGTACAACAAAGGCGGCAGGAAGATGGTGAACACCATATCAGGGTCAATCTCAATCGCCGGCAAACCGGGGATGAAACCAATTCCCAGTCCGGCCAGCACCAGGAAAATAGGATAAGAGATTTTTAGTCGCTGGCCCAGCATGACCAGCATAAACACAACGAACAATAAAGTAAGAACAAGAAGCAACGAGTGATGCATATAAGGGGGGTATTTGCCGTTAAAATAAACAATTGGACGACAAATTTCCTGGTGAACTATATGGATTTTTGTCTTTCCGGAATCTGAAGATAAAGCCTCTTTATGCCTTTGCGCCTGATATTCATATTATTCATCGTGAGCGGATGCCGTTTTCAGCCGGTCAATACGGTAAAAAGCAGCCTGGTGTTAATAGACTCCTCCCTGCCAGCGGACAAAGCAAAGTTTTACCACGCCGACGAATACACGAGCGGCTACCCGATTTATTACATGGGACCCGTGGCAGACACCATCGTGCTGCCGCTACAACCGTTATCTCCTCACTGGAAATCCACGGATGGAGCATTTGGGGAAAACGCACCCTGGACGCCAGCAGACAGCGCACATCTGCGTATAGTGGCAGATACGGCCTTCCGGTTGTCCTGCGGTATCCGTTTTGCTCATTTCGATTGGTCAGAGAAAGCCCTGGCCACAGAAGTGCTGGACTCTGTTGTGTATTACAAAGCCATTCCTGTTTTCCTCTATAACAAAGGGACAGGTGTATTTAATATTGGCATATTCGGGGCGCTGGATCATATCACTATGCAGGCGAAGAACGAAAACGGCGACTGGCAGGATGTAGTGCAGCCGCCAAGGCACCGCTGCAGTACCGGGGCCAGCGACCAGGTGCTGAAAGCCGGGGAAATGGCGGTAGCGAAGCTGTTGCTGACAGATGGAGATTATCGTACTACCTGCCGGCTGAAGTTTAAGTCCAGGAAGGACAGTGTCTATTCCAATGTGTTTCCCTTTGCGATTGACAGGCGGCAGTTGGAGAAGGCGTTGTAGTTTATTTGCCTGTTTGTTCCCTGTATTTTTCATACTGTTGCCTGATATAAACATACAGATCGTAATCACTGATGTCTCTCACAAATTCATAAGACGGCTGGTACTGCTGCATAAACTGTGTAAGGCTGTCCCCGTCCATGCCTGTAAGACGTTGCACCAGCGAAGGGTTGAACTTCTGTTCCACCAGGTTTTCTTTCTCTTTGTTCAGCAGTATTTTCCTGAACCTGTCTTTCTTTTTGTTCTTGCCAAAGGACACTGCTTTATACAGCTGATGGATGTTCACCGCAATGAGTGGCCCTGCGCTCACGATCACCTCATTCCAACGTGGACGGCGGAAATCGAATTCCTTCCTGAATTCCTGCCGCAGGCGCAGTGAATCCCGCAGGTAGTTGTACTGTATGATGTTAATGGCTTTCAGCTCCAGTGGTTGGGGTTGCAGCTGGTGAGTGATATCTGTTCTGTCTTTACTGACAATATAAAGCAGCGGTACAAAGCCCAGCGCCTTCAGTAATAGTGTATCGCCTTTATGAGCGCTGAGCTGATAGTGTCCCTGCTCATTGCTGGTGGTGGCGGCCTGTGTACGTTTATTCAATACCGTTACCCCGGCTACGGGAATCGTGTCTTCCCGGAAAATAGTTCCCTGTATGGTACTCTGGGCATGGGTTTGCAACAATGCCAGCAGCAATGGTAACAATAAGATAATATGCCGGAGTGGCCGCATAACGGCAAGATATAAACGCTTTCTTAAAGGAAAAGTTAATATTGAGGGTTTTAGTTTAAATTAGTATCATGAAAGGATTCTGGTCATATTTCTGGGTAATATACATGCTCTTTTTTGCCATCCCTTTTCCGATGTTGATCTACTATAACACGCGGGAGGGGTTGTCAGATACCAATCCATATCTGGCACTCACCTGGCTGGCATTATCAGTGATACTATGGATCATACTGCTACAGCGTTGGTTTAGGAACTGGATATTGCTGCCGTTTAAGATGAAACGGAATATCGATTACCTGTTGCGCGAAGGGGAGCGGCGGGAAGCCCGTGTGGTGGAAAGTAAGGACGGTAAACAGCTTAAACATGACATGATTACCAAAGGAATGACGGTCAGCCTGCGTAACTTCGTGGGAACGCCAATCACCGAAAAGCTGGAGCTGGTGGATACCAAACCGGGTGAGATGCGTTACGAAAAAGGAAGGGTCATTTACCTCATGATCGACAAGACCCTGAAGTTACGGCCTTACCTGATGGTAGATACAGCGCAGGCGGATGTGAAAGCTGGCAGGATGCTGTTGACGGTCCTGCTGTGGCTGGGGATTGTAGCCGCTATAGCAGGATATTATTATTTCTCCTACCACCTGGAAAATGACGGTTATGGCTGGCGCTTCATGAAGTTTTATCATCCGTTGGTATTATGCCCGGTGATTTTGCTCGTTACCCGTTTCGGGTTGGGGGCGTTACTGAAACTATTCGGCGGCGGAAACCCGGATACATTGCTGCGGATCAAATATTATGGGATACAAACGATGGCGGAGGTGGTGAGTGCATCACAAACCGGGACTTACATCAACGAACAGCCACAAGTGAAATTTGAGCTGCGGTATAAGGATGAGTATGGCAAAACCTACAACACAGAACTGAAAAAAATTGTATCGCTGATCGATCTGGGAATGACCCGGCAGGAAACTGTTTCTGTTTTTTATCTGAAAGACAAACCTTCGGAGGTGGCGTTTGCAGACGATCTGGATGACTAAACTATTTTTATGCTGAAGAACCTGTCTATATTTTCAGGATTATTATTGCTGCTGGGTTGCTTTTCCTGCAACCAGCTGACGGATACATTCAAAGATACTTTCAATGAAAAGACGGACGATAAAAAGGAAGAAGCGCCATCCAATAGCAGCAGCAGTACGGTGACTTCTTCCGTTGTCATTGAGTCGCATGTTTCATCGGATACCATCCGCAGTACCAGTACTTACCGTTATCCGGGAAATGCCCGTTCTTCCGAAGCTCCCCGTTCCTCCGGTGCTGGTACTACCGGGGCTTCTGCTACTGCCGGCGCTTCCGCGCCCTCCCGCACTACAGCCCGCAAGGTGGCTTTTCTGATGGACGAAGCAGGGCTGAAGGCAGCTCAGGCCAGTCTTCGGGCTTTGCCTGCCTATGCCGGCAAAAAGATGTACCTCTACGATGATATTCACGCATACGATGACGGCCGTATCAACCTGCAGCTCCGCCATCCGGATAACCCCGGATATGTGGATGCCTACCACTTCCGGAATGGCAGATGGACGGGGCCGGAGCCGGTACAGCTTTCTGTCCGCGACAAGGTGGAACAAAAAATGGTACCACTGGATGATATTGATTTTTCCAGCATGGCGAGGGTGTGTAAAAATATTGCAGAGAAATCGGCCACGATAGAAGGCGCGAAGACACCCACTCATGTCTATGGTATCGTACAGGAGAAACGGATGTTATGGTATCCGGCATCGATCAGCGGAAGCAGGGAAAGATACGCTATCAGCTTTAACCCGGACGGCAGCGTCAAAAGGTTCTTCCGGGAATAAACGGAACTTCCCGCAACACTTCATAATGGGGCGCTTCGATCGCCTTTTTCAGTATGGTCACCTTATTGCAGCAGAAGCTATCATGGCAGTCAAAGTCATGCAGGTTAACCTTCAAAAGCTCTGCGCTGTCTACATTCCGGGCAATGGTAATATGTGGCCGGATGCTCCGGCGGCGCCTGAACTCGGCCATAATAGATCCATGTAGGCCGTGTATGCGATCGCTGTTGGCGGGTTGTAACATCAACGTACCGGTAGTGCCGTTTTGAAAAATACCTGCGCCGCCGAGTTGTACATCGAATTCCGGAAAGCCTTCCACCGCATGTGTTACCCGCCGGATAACAGACTGATCATCTTCTGTCATCTGAAACTTCATCAGGGAGATATGAGCAACCGATCCCAGGTTGTAGGACGGTATCCTGATCATGCCTGCCAGCAAGCTTTTCATGGCGGCTACCTTACGTACGATACTTTGCCCCGGAGAGAGTAACAGGAAGTATTCATAGTAACTAAATAGTGAGAGCTGTGCATAGTTCACCCGTCGCATAACAACGAACATTTAACATGACAATAAATGGGTGAAATAATGAGGTAGCAGGTAGTCATTAAAGTTAATAAAAGTATGGATCGCTAACAAAAAATATTACCTGCTGCCCGTGTCTTCCGGATGGCCGGAAAAAGCGACTCAAATAATAAATTTCCATGCTATGAGTAAATTTGCCAAATTGCAGGCTGGAAAACAAGCAGGGTATGAAGGAAACAGGTAAACTGGTTAGTATTATTATCGCCACTTATAACTCAGAAAAATACATCGGGGAGTGTTTGTCATCCATTCAGTCGCTGGGACAGGCGGCCATCGAGGTCGTGATTGTGGATGGTGGCAGCACCGACAATACCGGCCATATTGTAAAAAGCTTTGACAGCAGCCTGGTGTCCTGGGAAAGCGGTCCGGACAAAGGTATTTACGACGCATTAAACAAAGGCGTGGAACGGGCCCGGGGCCGGTGGCTCTATTTTATGGGGGCCGATGACCGCCTGCTGCCCGGTTTTGGCGAGATGATGCAACAGCTGAAGGACAGCGATACCGTCTACTATGGCAATACCACCGAGTATTTCGAAAAGGAAGGCCCGCGCTACCTCTTGCTGAAAGGAGCTTTCAGCAACTACCGGCTGGCAAAATTCTGTATGAATCACCAGGCGATCCTGTATCCCGCCGGTGTTTTCCGGAAATACCGCTACGACCTGCGTTACCGGGTTTTTGCCGATTATGCCCTCAATATCCAGGTATGGGGTGACAAAAATTTTAAGAAGATACATCTTCCCATTACCATTGCACAGTACAATATGGACGGGTTCTCCTCCGTCACCAAAGACAAGGATTTTGTTTTCCGCCAGGAGAAGTTCGGGCTGGTGAGAAAGAGCATGGGGTGGTGGATCTATCTGCGCTTACTGTCCCGGAAGTACAAATACCAGCTGCGGGGGAAGAGCTGGGAATAGCCTCTTTTATTAATTATCCTGGGTTACGGGCAATAGCCTGCCGTAGGCTGCCAGTACATGGTCTACTTTTCGCCGGTGCTCCGCACGTACCGCCTGCACGCTTTGCTGCCTTACATAGGCGCATAACCTGATAATTTCATCATCCAGTATAAACAAAACAATTTCAATCCGCAGCATCCTGTCCCATTGGGTAATGCCCGGGATATCGTCCGTGTCAGGACGCGAGCGGAGATCTTCCAGCATCAGCTGTTCAAACAATGCCGGATACAGCTTGTAAAGCACCGGCGCTGTGGGAGAGCTGCTCCGTTCTGTTTTCCGGATAGCTGCAGCCATGCGGGGCGATCGGATAAAACTGCGGATACGCCTCCGGAGGCGGGACAGGAATTTAACCGCTGTCGTCTTTTTAAATTCAATACTGGCTTCCGTCAGGAACCGGATGATCACCTTGATATGTAATTCCGATTTGAGGAGATGGTCGTCCATCGTAACGCCCTTGACCATTAAAATCTCGTCGGGCTTGGTGTGGTCCAGCAGGTAAGTTTTAAATAGTTCGGGGTTAGCCTGGTGTAGAGGTATTTCGGGACTGTTCATAACAAATGTGTTTGGGGTCAATGAGCTGTTACTTATAGATACACGTTGGATACAGGATTTGTTCAGGGGTGTCGTTTTTTTGCCTACTTTAGGTAAACATTATATTCTTATTGTTGTCATTCCTTAACCGCTGCCATCAGGCGATAAACCAGTACCCATGAATATTTTTCAGCTCATCGCAAGAAGCATTATCCGCAAGTCATTTCATCTGTCGGTATGGACCATTGAACAGTTTTATGATATCGCGGTATATGAAGAAAAAGCCCGGCAGCTGGACGAGTTGCCGGAAGGTACGTTAGGGAAAGACATTGCAGCGTGTCTGAAACGGAATGGTCTGCGGCTGGTGCCGGGATACGAGAGCCATGACTTAAAACATGTGCTCCTCGGTTTTAAAATGACGCCGGTAGATGAGATTCGGCTACAGGCATTTATGTTGGGTAATGGTAATCACACGTTGCCCAGCCTCGCGATATTTATTTTCGGGGCACTATTCCTGCCCGATCTGTGGCGCACGTTTTATAAGGACTACCAGGACGGCCGGCAGGCGAGGCCCGTCAGTTCCTGGACTATAGAAGACTACGCTCATTGTAACACCGCCGCATTGCGGGCGGCGGTCTTCCACTATGCCCCCGCAAAAAAGCAGCGTATTACCGCTGCGCGCATTGCACTGGCAGGAGCCTATACCGCCATTACACTGGGTACTTTGGGAATGCTTTATTGCCTGCCGTTTTTATTCTCTTCTTCCATGGAAGATTTGGTGGGCGCCGGATTTCCCTTTGTAGGCGGGGCGATGATGGCAGGTGCAGGCCTCGTGGCACTGTCTAATCTGGCCAATGGGAGCAGGAAGATACAGGTGTCTGCAGAAGCGCACATGCATCCATAAAAAAACGCCCAAGCTTAACTTGGGCGGGTTATTTTTTTGTAGTCCCGACAGGGATAATGAACTGTGTCATAACCAGCTGGTAATTATATTTTTATACGTTATTGTTTTCGCTTGGGGTAAGGTTCTGGGGAATAGGTTAAGGTGCTGTTTTATTTGAATAAAGCTCAATTGACACTGAAATAAAGCTCAAATGTGACTTGTTTTGAGCTTTAATTTATGTATTAGTGAGCTGTATTTGAATAGAGCTCAGTTGGAAGTCAAATAAAGCTCAAAAAGCGCTGTTAATGAGCTATATTTGATTATTCAACGAGCTACAAATGAAATCGAACTTAATTGAACAGGAAATATTGGCATTTGTTAAAGCCAATCCCTCACAATCATCCAAAGAAATATATGATGGGCTGGAAATAGAAGTGGGATATGCTACTGTTAAGCGGGTTTTAAATCAGCTCATTGAGGAAGAGCTTTTGACCACTGAGGGCAAAGGAAAGGCCACGAGATATTTGATAAGTCCATCCTATGAATTATTATACCCTATTGATGTAGAGACCTACTTTAAAAAAGAACAGGATGACCGAAAAATTAAGGGCAATTTTAATCTATCTCTTATCACCGATGTGCTTAGAAATGCAACACTGTTTACGGATAACGAACGGGAGTTACTTCACGCCCTTCACGTAAAATTTAAGGAGAATATTGAGAGCCTATCTCCAACTGAATACAATAAGGAATTAGAACGACTTGCGATTGATCTTAGTTGGAAATCATCACAGATAGAAGGAAATACCTATTCTCTTTTAGAAACGGAGCGCTTACTAAAGGAAAAGGAAACGGCTGAGGGCAAACCTAAAGATGATGCAACAATGTTGCTGAATCATAAGGATGCGCTGAATTTTATTATCGATAACCCCGATTATGTCGTGCCATTAACTGTTCGTGGCATAGAAGATATTCACAGCATCCTTATTAAAGACTTGGGTGTTGATCGCAATATCCGACAAAGAAGGGTCGGAATATCTGGCACAAATTATAAGCCCCTGGACAATGAACATCAAATCATGGATGCCTTGAATGATATGTGTACATTAATCAATGCTAAAGAAGATGTATTTGAGAAATCACTGCTGGCGCTTGTTCTGTTATCCTATATACAAGCATTTGCAGACGGCAATAAAAGGACTGCCCGTATTATAAGCAATGCATTATTAATTGCACATCAGTACTGTCCGTTATCATTTCGGACGGTCGATTCGATTGAATATAAAAAAGCAATGTTGATATTCTATGAACAAAATAATATTAGTGCCTTTAAGGAGATATTTATCGGACAATATGAATTTGCAGTAAATACCTACTTCTAAGTATGAAGTATTATGTCCTCTGCCGGGTTTACGGTACAATGTTTCTCCCTTTCCTCCGAAACCCGTTTCCATAAATGAAAAACGCCCAAACTTAGTAAAGCTAAGTTTGGGCGAATCATCTTTTTTGTAGTCCCGACAGGGATCGAACCTGTATCTAAAGTTTAGGAAACTTCTATTCTATCCATTGAACTACGGGACCATCCTGATTCCCTTCCGGGGTATCGGGTTGCAAAAGTAAGGGTTTTAAATTAATATTTAAAGACTTTCTATATCAACTTTTCCACCCGAAGGCGCATAAATATTGTCTATTTCCTTTTTGTACTTTTCGAGGATCACCTTCCGTTTGGCTTTCAGGGTGGGGGTGAGCTCTCCGGCGTCTACTGTCCATTCATGGGGCATTAGCTGGAACTTTTTGACCTGTTCGATGTGATTGAAGAACTGGTTGTACTTATCCACGGTCTGTTTGTAGAGGTCCAGCACTTCCTGGCGCTTCAGCAGCTCCTCGTTGCTGCCGGCGGAAATACCCCTTTTCTGTGCCCAGCCGCGGAGGTTATCGAAGGAGGGCACGATCAGCGCTGCGGTGAACTTGCGGTCGTCGCCTACCACCATGATCTGTTCTATATAGGGAGACTCCTTGAATTTGTTTTCTATCGGCTGAGGGGCTACGAATTTGCCGCCGGAGGTTTTGAACAGCTCCTTTTTCCGGTCGGTGATTTTCAGGAATTTATGATCAATCAGTACGCCAATGTCGCCGGTGTGGAACCAGCCGTCGGTGATGGCGTCTGCGGTAAGGTCGGGGCGTTTGTAGTAGCCGATGGTTACGCTGGGGCCTTTGCACAGTATCTCTCCGTCATCTGCAATTTTTACGTCTACATTGCTGATGACAGGACCTACGGTGCCGAACATACGGTCTTCTTCGTTGTAGCGGTTGACGCTGATAACGGGCGATGTTTCGGTAAGGCCATAACCTTCCAGGATGGGGATGCCGGCGGCGGTGAATATCTTCAGCAGCCTTATCTGGCAGGCGGCGGCGCCGTTAACGATACATTGGATGTTGCCGCCGAGGGCTGCGCGCCATTTGCTGAAGATCAGCTTGTTGGCCAGTTTCAGCTGGAAGTTATACCAGAAGCCGGCGTTATGGTTGATTTCATAACGTTTGCCCAGGTCTACGGCCCAGAAAAACAGGGCGCGTTTAATGCCTTTCAGTTCAAGGCCGGTAGCCATGATCTTTTCGTACACTTTCTCCAGCAGCCGTGGTACGGTGGTGAAGATGGTCGGTTTGATCTCTCTTAGATTGTCGGCGATGGTATCCATCGTTTCGGCGTAATAGACGGGCACGCCGGCAGTCAGATAGAGATAGGTGACCATCCGCTCAAAGATGTGGTTGAGCGGCAGGAAACTGAGCGCACGGGCGTTTTGGTTGACCGGCAGGTAAGGCTGGCAGGCCAGCACGTTGCTCATCACGTTTTGATGGGTGAGCATGACACCCTTAGGCGTGCCGGTGGTACCGGAAGTATAGATAATAGTTACCAGTTCTTCGGGAGATATGTTTTGCTGCACTTCTTCTATCAGCGGATAGTTGCTTTCGTCGGCCAGCGCCGGCACTTCAGACCAGTGGCGGGCGCCGGGCACCTGCTGGAAAGTGAAGATCTCCCGGATGGTGGGAAATTTATCCCGCGCAGCCAGTACTTTATCCAGCAGCTCCTGGTCGCTGACAAACAGGATACGGGCTTCGGCGTCGTTGAGCACATATTCCAGCTCCTGCTGACTGATCGTAGGATAGATGGGGGTGAGCACGGCGCCGATCTGCTGGCAGGCGAGGTCGGTCAGCAGCCACTCCGGCCGGTTGGGCGAGATAATAGCGATCTTGTCTTTCTCCTCATTGGTTTTAACGCCTGCCCGGATACCCAGCTTCAGCAAGCCTGAGCTGAATTTGCGGGTAATGGCAGCTACTTCCTGTGTGCTGTATTTTCTCCATTGTCCGTTTTCCTTGCCGGTAAGCATATCCTCTCTGGGATAGTTTTCCAGCTGATAAGGGATGACGTCGAATAGTCGCTGCGGTCGGTCCATTGATGCTGTTTTTTGGGTGTGCTGTGCGTACTTATATTCTTTTCAGCGTATTATCGAAAGTGCCTTTATGATAAGTGTTGAAGTATTGAAGAGCGAGTGCAACGCCCCATCCTAAGGAGGGCCCCAGCGGCCAGGGCGCGCTTCCGGGCATGTCCCGGTCAGAAAGCAGCCATACCATCCACAATCCCATATTGATCACCAGGTAGATGATGAGATGACATTTAAAGCCGGCCCTGGCCTTTGCGATGTGCCAGAGACGTTCATCTCTTTGCTGGGTAGTTTCCATGACAGGTCGTTTTATCTGTGAAGCGGCTTTACTCAATTTAAAATATTTTATCGGCTTTCCGGCGGAAAAAACAAGAAATATGAGCTATCGGGAGGCGCTGATATGAAACCCTATGTTTACCTGTGAATTAATCAGTTTGTCCTGTAATGATTTGTCAGCGCGATAGTTGATACCCCACAGGGTACGGTCAATATTGAAATTGGCGACTGCGGTAAGATGATGCTCATCTACGCTGATACGTACGGGAAAGGAGATATTTTTAGTGACAGTTTTAAGGGTCAGGTTGCCGGACATGACATGGGTGGCGTCTTTTAGCTCCACCTCTTCTCCCACAGCAGGGTAGTAGGTGTTGATGCCTGTCATTTCAAAAACGGCGGTAGGGTATTTCTCTACGTCGAAAAAAGAACTGCCTTTCAGTTCCCGTTCCAGTTTGTTCTTCATGGCGCTGTCTGCAGCGAGGTCTATATTCTGCAAACTGTGCATGTTGATCACCAGCCGGCCGCTGGTGACAAGGGAGTCTTTTACATAAATCGCTCCGCCGGCGAGCCGCAGGGTGCCGTGATGTTTGCCGGTAGGCTTGGTGCCTATCCACTCTATCAGGCTGGCAGCGGTGTCCGCCAGGTAAGCGTTGCCGGTGGCTGCCTTTACTTCCTGGGGGTTGCTGGCAGCGGCTTTGTCGGCCTTGGGCGCCTGCTCACAGGCTACCAGGATACCGGACAGTAAAAGAAGGTATACAATACTTTTCATAAATATCTCCCTGCATTTATAATGCCCGGCATTCCGGAAGAACCGGAACGCCGGGATGATCAATCTATTCTATCAGTTCCCGGTTGCCCACCCATACAAATCGTTTGATGATAAACTCCTGGTTGGTGAAACTGGCGTTGCCGGCCGGATTGCCTCCGCTGACGTGGAAGTCGGAAAAGGCGGCATGCTGGTTCACCCAGATGAAACCGGTCAGATTAAAGGACACAGGTGTAAACACACTGTTCATTTCATCTGCGATCTTCTCCTTGGTGGCGGGATCTGTGGTGTAGGCCGCACAGGTAATGGCGCCATGCTTCTGCGCCATCTGTTTGGCCAGCTGAATGGTATGTGCTGTGTCTTTGGTTTTAACAATCAGCACAATAGGACCAAACAGCTCCTTTTCATAAATATTGGTATCAGCGCTGCTGACTTCGATGATGGTAGGGGCCATCACCCTCGCTTTGCTGAATTCTTCGTTGTTGACGGGCGTGCCTGCCAGTACCACCTTGCCGCCCAGCTGCTGCGCTTCCTGTGCACGCTGCAGGGTGCTTTCGTTCTGAAGTGCACCCAGTGTGCCGGCGCCCATTTTAGGGTTGTTGGCCAGCGCTACGATGGCGTCCCTGAACTTTTGTACCACGTCGTTGAAACTTACCTGTCCGGCTGCGGTAGCAATACCGGTTTCAGGAATAAAGAAGTTCTGCGGCGCTGTACACATCTGGCCGGAATACAGGCTCACGGAAAAGGCGAGGTTCTGTATCACGGCGTCCAGGTCTTTTACGCTGTCCAGCAGTACGGAGTTGACGCCTGCTTTTTCAGTGAAAACGGTTTTCCCGGGAAGGGACTCTACATAGTTGCCGAAAGCACTGCCGCCGGTATAGTCAATCAGTTTTACGTCCGGATGTTCTGACAGCTTTTTGGCGATCAGGTTTTCGGAGCTGTCCGGCGCCAGCTGGCAAAGCAGCGGGTCGTGCCCGTTTTCCTGCAACACCTGCTGTATGGCGGCTACCGCAATGGCGATGGGCAGGATAGCCCGCGGGTGCGGTTTTACGATCACCGGGTTGCCGGTGATCAGGTTGGCGTACATACCGGGCAGGGTGTTCCATACCGGGAAAGTAGAGCAACCGATCACCACGCCGATACCTTTCGGGATGGCACGAAATGTTTTACGGAGCCGGATGGCGGCTTTGCCCATGGGTTTTTCCCATTCCAGCTCGGCAGGGTACCGTTGCAACTCATGATAACCGGTGGCAATGGCTTCGAGGGCACGGTCGTTGGCGTGCGGACCGGAAGCCTGGAAGCTCATCATAAAGCTCTGGCCGGTAGTATGCATGGTGGCATTGGCGATATCAAAAAAGTAATCCTTAATACGTTCAAGCGTTTCCGTTAGTACGCCGGCCCTTTCGGCTACCGGGGTGCGGCCCCAGACAGCAGCGGCATCCCCGGCTCTTCTGACCAGGTCGTCCACGGCGAAAAACGGATAGGTAACGCCCAGCACTTCCTGGGTATAGGGCGACACTTCTTCCCCTGCCCAACCGGTTTCCCCGGTTTGCAGCAATTGTTTGAAGGGTTTGTTCAGCAGCAGCTGATAACTCTGTACTCCTTTTACATGGGCTTCTTCCCCGTAAGCTTTGGGGAGCTCCGGATAGTGCGAATAGAAAGTTCTTTCGTGATTCGCTTTAACAGCGGCATCAATCGTGTTTTGGTGTTTCGTGGCGAGCATTATTCAGATTTTGAGATTATTCAGACAGCCGGGCTGGTTATCATCCCGGCTGGAAAAAGCTTAAAAAAACGGCTCTCTTGCTAATCCAATGCTGCATTTTTTCACATCGTGGCCAGGCATCCGCCCGGTACTCAATACCCCCCGTTGATCAGCGTGAATTTTCCGTCATTGTAATATTCGTCGGGCCTGGGTTTCAACGGATGATTACGCTGGTATTTCAGAAAGTCGTCATAGTCCTGTTTATGCAGCGTTACCCATGCTTTGTAAGAGGCCTGGTTGGCGGCAGGACCGAAAAGCCAGTGGTTGTATGATTCAAACATGCCCTGCTGCAGCATCTTCTGCTGAAAATCAAAGAGCGCATAGGGGTAGCTGTTGCTATAGGAGTTATACCAGTCCAGTAGGAAACGGGTGCGGGCCATGATCAGTGCGTCGGGGTCCACACCGCCGGTGATCACACTCAGCTGTTTGCCCATGCACTGTTTGAATGCCTGGGAAAAACCGCCGTCTCCCTTGCTTTTTTTACCCTTTTTACCCTCTTCTTCAGGCACCATGCTGTCGAACAGGCTCGGATCGTTGAACAACTTTTTGTACGATTCCAGTACAATGTTCCTGATTTCAGCGGTCCGGGTCGTGAAGCTTTCCATGTTCATGAAGGTTTCACCGTATAAAATGCACCACAAAGGGCTGTTGCTGTAATAGTAAGTTTTGGTGGCATTGTAATAATTGCCCGGAAAAGTGGGGTCCTGTTCAATGCCTTTAAGCCAGGAGCGCAGCGCGCCGTCATACATCTTGAAGTTCATCGCCAGCGTACCGTTGTCGTTGTACAACTCTCCGCTGTTGGGGAATTTACGGATGGCTTTTTCATACATTCGTTGCGCTGTTTTCCATTCTTCCCGTCCCTGGTAGATGTTGCCCGCAATCTGGAATACCTGTATGTCCGCTTCTTTCCTGCTGAGCAGCGGCTCTATCACACTTTTCGCTTTGTTAAGGTCCCCTTTCAGGTAAAAGGTGAAACCCAGCTGTTTCCTGTATTCGAAATTGTCCGGTTCCAACTGTAACGCCTGGTTTAATACCAGCACAGCATTGGAGTAATCCCCGTTACGCATGAAGTTGGTAGCGGTTCTGTATAATTCATTTGCATCCTGCGCTACCGCCACTTGTGAAAATAATACCCCCGCAACAAATACTGCTTTCAATAAAGAAGACCTCATATGCATTCCTGTCTGTCGTTTGTTGTAAAAGTAAGGAAAATGGGGTAATGTGCCGCTGATCAATCTCCCAGCAGGAATAAATAAGAACAGTAAATTTTATATTATGTAAATAATTTATTTGTTTGAAATAACATCTTTTAAAGTGAGGAGCAGGGACAGGCCGGCACAGCCGGCATCATCCGCAAAAAAAATCCCCTGATGACGGAACACCAGGGGAAGGATATTATTTAAAAATATGTTGATTAAATCACATGCGTGATCAGGCCGTCCCGCAGCTTGGGCTCAAACCAGGTGCTTTTCGGAGGCATCACATTACCGCTGTCTGCAATATCAAACAACTGCTGAATGGTAACAGGGTACAGGGCGAAAGCAACTTTCATCTCTCCGCTGTCTACCCGTTTCACCAGTTCCTGTAAGCCACGGATACCGCCCACGAAGTCGATCCGCTTATCGGTACGCTGGTCTTTGATGCCCAGGTGTTTGTCCAGTATGTTGTTGGACAGGATGGTCACGTCCAGGATGCCAATAGGATCGGTGGTGTAGGTACCTTCTTTGGCTACCAGGCGATACCAGGCTCCCTCCAGGTACATGCTGAATTCATGCAGCATGGAAGGCTGCTGGGGCTGGTGGCCGATTTCTTCTACGGTGAAATCGTAGTCGAGGCGGGACAGCAGTTCTGCTTTGCTCAGGCCATTGAGGTCTTTCACTAGGCGGTTGTAGTCCAGGATGGCGAGCTGGCTGGCAGGGAAGATGGTGGTCAGGAAATAGTTCACCGGGTTTTCCACGGAAGTGATGGTGCCTTTTTCCTGGAACTCTTTCTGCACCAGGCTGGCAGACGCAGCACGGTGGTGGCCGTCGGCGATGTAAGTGCAGGGCACTTTTTCGGCGAACAGGGTAGTGATCTCCTGTACGGCGGCCGGGGTGTTGATCACCCAGATGGTATGCTGAATGCCGTCATCTGCGGTGAAGTCGTACGCCGGTTTGTTATTGTTTTGCCAGTGGTCTATCAGGGCGTTGACTTCCGGCACATCGTTGTATGCCAGGAAAACGTTGCCTGTCTGCGCCAGCGTGGTTTTAATATGGTTGATGCGGTCCAGTTCCTTGTCCGGGCGTGTAAACTCATGTTTTTTGATAATGCCTTTATTGTAGTCATCTACGGAAGATGCGCACACCAGGCCTGTCTGGGCGCGGCCGTTCATCACGAGTTTGTAGATGTAGTAGGCGGGTTGCGCCTCCTGGAACAGCACGCCGTCCTTTACCAGGCGTTGCAGGTTTTCCGCTGCTTTATCGTATACCTGCTGACTGTGGGTGTCTATCCCTTCCGGCAGATCTATTTCAGATTTGGAAACATGATAATACGAATACGGATTACCGGCAGCGGCAGCTTTAGCTTCGTCCGAACTGAGTACGTCATAAGGCCTTGCAGCTACTTGTGCCGCCAGTTCTTCTTTGGGCCTTAATCCTTTAAAAGGTCTGATAATAGCCATGATAAAAATGTAGATGAGGGTAAAAGTAATAAAAACAATTACGAATTACGAATTACGAATTACGAAAAAGAGCAAATACAATTACGGATTGCGAATTAACGCTTTCCGACTGAGCCTGGGATTCAGTCAGAAACCTTAATTCGTAATCCGTAATTCGTAATTCGTAATTGCTTAAGCTTTCTTCAGGGAGAAGTATTTCATGGCTTCCACCATTACTTCTACGCTTTCGTAGGGCAAAGCATTGTACATGGATACCCGGAAACCACCGGAGAGGCGGTGTCCCTTAATGCCAACAATATCTTCTTTCTTACAGAATTTCAGGAATTCCTCTTCCATCTCAGGCTTGTCCATGATGAAGCAGGCGTTCATCAGGCTGCGGTCTTCCTTGGCCACCGTACCGCGGAACAGCGGGTTGTGGTCAATTTCATCATACAGCAGGGCTGCCTTTTTCTCGTTGATTTTTTCGATGGCCGGTATACCGCCCTGCTCTTTCAACCAGCGAAGGGTGAGCATGGAGATATATACCGCAAATACGGGAGGGGTATTCAGCATAGACCCGTTGTCTATATGGTTCTTATAATCCAGTATAGCCGGGATCTTACGGGATACTTTACCGAGCATGCTCTTACGGATGGCTACCATGGTAGCGCCGGCTGCGCCCATGTTCTTCTGAACACCGGCATAGATCAGCGAGTATTTGTTGAAATCCATGGAGCGGCTCATAATGTCACTGCTCATATCCGCAATCAGGGGAACGTCTGTTACCGGGGTCATATGCCACTGGGTACCGTAGATGGTATTGTTCGTGGTTATATGCAGGTAGCTGGCCTGTGGGGGAATGTTGAACTGCTTGGGGATGTGGTTGTAGTTACTGTCTTTGGAGCTGGCTACTACATCTACGAAGCCAAACAATTTCGCTTCCTTGATAGCCTTGTTGGACCATACGCCGGTATCTACATACGCCGCTGTCTCACTGCTTTCCAGCAGATTCATGGGCACCTGCATAAACTGCGTGGTGGCACCGCCATGCAAATACAGCACCTCGAAGTCATCATCAAGCTGCATCAGTTCCCTAACCAGGTTACGCGCCTCTTCCATCACCGCTACAAACGGCTCCGTTCTGTGGCCTATTTCCAGTATAGACATCCCTGATCCCTCAAAATCGATCAGCGCTTTACTGGCTTTGTATAATACCTCGTTGGGCAATACAGAAGGACCTGCGTTAAAATTATGCACCTTCATGTTACGATCTAGATTAAATTCATTTTTTGATCTTTCCACTTTGTTTTGGTTTTTCTAAGGAAACGGAAAAAAAACGGCACGGGTGTTTTAAAACCTGTAAGGCGCGTGGTGTAGGATAGGTTAAAAGACGGTAGGAACAAAGATAAAATTTCTTTTCCAATTATTCTGTATCAGCCGAAATATTTTGCCCGTTTATTCTGTTCTGCCCAGCATGTGTCCCTCTGTCCACCGTTGTTGCAGCTGTTCAAACTCCTGTAACTCGCCCGCCGTAAGGCTTGTGTGATGTAGCTCCCTCAGAGAGGGCTGTCCTGCATTTACCCAGGCAGTATACCAGCAGGCCGCCACGGCGGCTATAGCCTGTTTCATCCGCCGCGCTGTCATGCCTCCCAGTAACTGGTGATATGCTTTCGTATAACCTTCAGCGTAAGTCCTCGTTAACACACCGTTCCTGATCTCATATGCATAACGCTGGGCCGGCGGCGTCTGTTCACATAACCGCTTTTCTTTTTGTAAAACGGTATCTGCTGCAAGGCCGCTACTGGTGACAATCTGCCAGACAAATGCCCGCCAGTCGCTGATATAACACGCTTTGCCGGCCCAGTAGTCAAACTCCGCGTCTGCCAGCAACTCGGGGATGCGCGATTCCCACAGTCCGTGAATGCCTGTTTGCCCGGTGAACTGCCCATTGTGATTGGAACAGGCATGCAGCGGCACATGCGCATCTGCCACGTAATGCCCGGCTTCCGCCGATAATTGCAATATCCGCTGCTGGTCCCGCTCCCGGAAAGCTTTTGTCAGCATATACATCATCTTTTCGAGATGCCACGGCAGTATACCGTTGCGCTGCAACGAATCCGCCCCGTACCGCGCTACCGCCTCCTGCCAGCTGCGTGGTATCTGCCGGTAAGGCGGCCGGTCCAGTACGTCTATGTCCAGGTAATGCCGCGGCGCCTCGGCAGCCACCATATACCGCCGCTTGTCCGGATCAGTAGCATGCACACGGATATATTCCAGCTGCGGCTTATACAACACCAGCATCTCCGGCGGCAGACAAAAAACAGCCAGCCGGTTGATCCGCTCGTGGGCAAAGAAACCCCAGCCACCGGCCCTGCCGGCATACAGTAATAATATAAAAGTGAAAATGGCAGCAGAACGCTGCTTCAGGATACGGGTTAACATAACAAACAATTTAGAGATTTCTTGATTTGGGAATTTAGTTATTTATTTCAAGTGAACCAACGCCCTGCCTTACATAAATAACTAAATTCCAAAATCAGGAAATCCCTAAATATTGGTAACACCGCCGCTCACGGCAAATTTCATCGCCTCTCCGGCTGAAACGTTCTCTAGGGGTTTTACCCGCTCCTTCGGCACAATAAACACCTTGCCGGTAATAGCGTAGGCATGCGGCACATACACGGCCATATAACCCTCCATGCCCAGGCTGGTCACGTCCGTCTGCGTGATAAAGCCCATCTCCCATACATCCACGCCGTATATCTGCACCAGCACAGGATGGTCGAACTTTTTCTTCTCACCCACAAACGCGTCAAATACGTCCTTGATAGAAGTGTAAATGTATTTGATGAAAGGCGTGCGCTCCAGCAAATGGTCAAACAGATCAAAGATCCGCCCGATAATAAAAGAAGAACTCAGATACCCTACCACTACCACTAATACCAATACCAGCGCAAATCCTACGCCCTTGTATTTTAAAAAGTTGAATGAGGTGTCGTCCGGAATGATCTCCTTCGGAATAAGATTGTCAATAGTAACAAACGCCCAATATAATGTCAGTGCAGTGATCCCGATAGGGGCCAATATCAGCAGGCCCTGGAAGAAATACCGCAATAAACGGGACGCAAACACTTTTAATCTGAGTTTTGGCGACATGGCAAAAGGAATGAAGGCACAAAATTAGACAAATAAGCGGAAGATTACCTTTCTTCCGTATTGCCTGTCTGTAAAGATTGCCGGAGGCCCGCTATTCCATTGCTGTAAGTTTTTTTACCTCCCGCTGTCCGGCACTTTTCCCTGCTGCTCACCATCCCGGTGCCGTATCTCTGGCTTCGGCGCCACTCCTCTGCATCTCCGCTAATCCGGTCCGTACCTCCGCTAATCAGGCGAATCAGTAATTATCATGGGCATCACAGTTTGATGTTGCCACATATAAAAAATAAATACTGGAAACTTTGGAAGTTTAAAAAGTTTCCATAGTTTTGTCTTCGCATCACAAAGCCTGTTAAAGCACTCTTATGGAACCGCAGGAACGTATCATGGACACGGCTTTTGGCCTGTTTCGACAATATGGCACCAGGTCAATCACCATGGATGACATCGCTGAGAAAATGGGCATTTCCAAAAAGACACTCTATGCCCATTTTATGGATAAAGACGACCTGGTCACCCAGGCGCTTACCCGTTTTATCGGCCTTGTCGAAGCGGAATGCCTCACAGACCGCGACAAATCAGCAGACGCCATCGAGGAACTGTTCCTCGTCATGGACATGCTGGATCGCCGCATGCGCAACATGAACCCCGTGATCCTGCTCGACCTGCAAAAGTTCCACGCGAAAGCGTACCAGGTTTTTTTGAACTATCAGAACAACTCACTGACCAACACGATCCGCGAAAACCTGGAACGTGGCATCAGTGAAGGACTCTACCGACCGGACCTCGACATCAGAATTCTGACTCAATACCGCGTTTACGGATGTATGCTCAGCTTCCAGCCCGAAGCGTTTCCAGGTAATGCCGACATGAACAGGGTACAAAAAGTACTGCTGGAAAATTTTCTGTACGGAGTAGCCTCCGCCAAAGGGTACAAGCTTATCGAAAAGTACAAACAACTATCGCAAAACATATAAACTATGCAACGTATCAGAAGGCTCACCGGCATGGCTTCCATGGTAGGGCTGCTCGCGCTGGCCGTCAACGTCGGCGCCCAGACCGTCTCCCAGGAGCCTGTCCGCCTGTCGGCCCGGGAAGCAGTGGACTATGCCCTGGCTAACCAGTCGGCGGTAAAAACAGCCAGACTCGATGAACTGATCCAGCTGGCCAAAAATAAAGAAGTCAGCGGCCTGGCACTCCCCACTATCACCGGTACCGGTCAGTATCAGTACAACCCGATCGTCCAGAAACAAATGTTCAGTGTGGGCAATTTCATGCCAGGGGCGCCCAAAGACTCCTTTGCCGTCATCAGCTTCCAGCTCCCCCAAAACCTCATGGGCGAAGTAAGGCTCACACAGACCCTCTTCGATCCCAGCGTACTGGTAGCCCTCCAGGCCCGTAAAACCCTGGAAGACCTGGTCTCAAAAAATGTGGCCAAATCACAGATAGACGTTAAAGCCAACGTCTACAAAGCCTATTATAATGTACTGTCAGCCCGTAAAGCACTGGCTATCCTGACCAACAACATCAATACACTCGAAAAACTGCTCAACGATACCAAAGAAATTAATAAAAACGGCCTCGTCGAAAAACTGGACGTAGACCGCCTCGTAGTACAGTACACCAACCTCCAGACAGAACAGACAAAACTCCGTAACCTCGTGGAAATAGGCGTGGCTGCACTCAAATACCAGATGGGCATGCCGCTGAAACAACCGGTAGAGCTCACCGATACCCTGTCCACCGAAAGGATCGCCGAAAGCATCCCCGATATGGACAAATTCGACTACTCCCAACGCGTCGAATACCAGTTGCTCGAAACACAAAAGAAAGCCAACGAATACGACCTGAAAAGATATAAACTGAAAGGCCTGCCTTCCCTGCAGCTGTTCGCCGCTACAGGCGCACTCCGCGGAAGTGACAAGTTCGACTACCTCAAAAGCCAGATGTGGTACGGCTACCTCAACACCGGCCTTAACCTCTCTGTGCCCATCTTCAGCGGTATGCAACGCAGAAGACAGGTAGACCAGGCCCTGCTGGCGGTAAAGAAAAGCGAAGTGGCCATCGAAAATGCCAAGCTGGGCATCGACCTCGAAAGAGAACAATCCGCTTCCACCTTCCGCAACAACGTACTGAGCCTGCAGGCGCAGGAAAAAAATATGCAGCTCGCAGAAGACGTACACAACACCACCCAGATCAAATACCGCGAAGGCGTGGGCTCCAGCCTGGAAATGACGACAGCCGAAAATGACCTGCTCACCGCCCAGAACAATTATTTCACCGCACTGTACAACGCCATCGTTGCCAGGATAGACCTGCTCAAAGCTTATGGCAAACTATAGTGCAAAACCTTTTCAATCACCTATCACTACTAGCTATATGAATAAAAGATATCTTTTCATGGTCCCGGTGCTCGCTGTCGTAATAGCTGCCTGCGGCGGCGGTGGCAACAAAGCAGAACAACTGGAAAAACTGAAAAAGGAGAGAGCGGCCCTCGATACCAAAATCGCCGACCTCGAGAAAGAAGTTGGCAAGAAAGATACAGTAGCCAGGATGAAAGATGTAACCGTGTCTGAAGTAAGAGACACCGTGTTCGAACATTATATCGACGTACAGGGAAGCGTGGACGCCCGCGAAAACGTAAACGTGTCCGCCCGCACTATGGGCGTTATCACCGCCATCTACGTGAAAGAAGGCCAGCAGGTAAGCAAAGGCCAGACACTGGCACAGGTAGACGACCAGGTGCTGAAAGCCAATGTGGCCGAACTGCGCACCCAGATGGACCTGGCCAACACCCTCTTCGAAAAACAGAAAAACCTCTGGTCACAGAAAATAGGATCCGAAGTACAGTACCTCAACGCTAAAAACCAGAAGGAATCACTGGAAAGGAAAATGGCCACCCTGCAGGACCAGCTGGCCCAGACCCGCATCATCGCCCCCATCAGCGGCACCGTGGACGCGGTGATCGCTAAAGTAGGCGATAACGCAACTCCCGGCAATCCTACGTTCCGCGTGGTGAACGCCAACAACCTGAAAGTGACCGCCAACGTAGCGGAAGCATATGCCGGCCTCCTGAAAACAGGGGACCGCGTTATCCTCTCTTTCCCGGATATCAACCGCGAGATAAAAACAAATATCTCCTTCGCTTCCCGGACCATCGATCCGCTCAGCCGCACCATCAAAATTGAAGTGCCGCTGAAACCCGATGCCGCACTGCGTCCTAACATGATTGCGCATATTAAAATTGTGGACTACTCCACCAATAACGCTGTCGTAATTCCGGTAAACCTCATCCAGTACTCTTCCGGTAAACCCTTCGTGATGGTGGCTGCATCCAAAAACGGACAGCTGGCCTCCCTGCGCAGGACCGTCGAAGTGGGACGCACCTATAACGATAAGGCTGAAATCAAAGACGGCCTGAAAGCCGGTGATAAAATCATCACCACCGGTTATCAGGGCCTCAATGATAATGACCTGATCAAACTGTAATGCTGACCACTAACAGCCAAAACCAAGTTTATGCAAGACAATCTCCATAAAGAATTTAAACCCACCAGCTGGTCGATTGATAATAAGGTGAGCATCTATGTGGCCACCATTATCATTGCGCTGGCGGGTATATTTTCCTATATCAACCTGCCCAAGGAACAGTTCCCGGAAGTAGTGTTCCCGCAGTTCTATATCAACACCATCTATGCCGGCACTTCCCCGGAAGATATGGAAACACTGGTGACAAAGCCCATTGAGAAACAGCTCAACGGTATCTCCGGCGTAAAGAAGATCAAAAGCACCTCTATGCAGGACTTCTCCGCCATCACCATCGAGTTCAACGCCAACGAAGACATCGAAGCGGCCCGCCAGCAGGTTAGAGAGAAAGTGGACGACGCGAAAAAAGACCTGCCGAAAGACCTGACACAGGAACCGCAGATCGTAAAAATCGACGTGTCCCAGATCCCCATCATGAACGTAAACCTCTCCGGTGATTTCGACCTGCAGACACTGAAACGTTATGCAGACGATATGAAAGACCGTATCGAGGCGCTCAATGAAATCACCCGTGTAGACCTGGTAGGGGAGCTGGAAAGAGAGATACAGATCAATGTCGATAAATATAAAATGGATGCCGCCAGGATCGGTTTCGAAGATATCGTCGGCGCCATTCAGGGAGAGAACATCACCATCTCCGGCGGCCTGGTAACGATGGACGGCCAGAAACGTACCCTCAGCGTAAAAGGGGAATACAAAGACCCCTCGAAAATCGGTAACATCATCGTCCGCGGCCAGTCCGGCGCCACCGTTTACCTGAAAGACGTAGCAGACGTGGTAGATGGTTTCCTCGAACAGGAAAGCTATGCCCGCCTCGCCGGTAAAAACGTAATCACCCTCAACGTCATCAAACAGAGCGGTAAAAACCTGATCGACGCCTCTGACAAGATACAGGCTATCAAGGCAGACATGGAAGCCAACTACTTCCCGAAAGGGCTGCAGGTGACCATCACCGCCGATCAGTCCAAATCCACCCGCGTTACCCTGCATGACCTGATCAATACCATCATCATCGGCTTCATCCTGGTAACCGTTATCCTCATGTTCTTCATGGGTGCGGTGAACGCCATCTTCGTGGCGCTGTCGGTGCCTATCTCCATGTTCATCGCCTTCCTGCTCATGCCGGTATATGGGTTCACCCTCAATATGATGGTGCTGTTCTCCTTCCTGCTGGCATTGGGTATCGTGGTGGATGACGCCATCGTGGTGATTGAAAACGTACACCGTATTTTTAATGAACGAAAAGACCTGGGTATAGTAAGAGCCGCCAAGATAGCGGCGGGAGAGGTGTTTTTGCCGGTATTGTCAGGAACCCTGACGGTGTTGGCACCTTTCGTACCGCTGTTATTCTGGCCCGGCGTTATCGGTAAGTTCATGTTCTACCTGCCGGTAACCCTCATCACCACGCTGGGAGCATCGCTGGTAGTGGCTTATATCATCAACCCGGTGTTTGCGGTGGACTTTATGGACCGCCATGAAGGGGAAGATCATCCCAAACCGAAATTTGACCGTAAGTTTAAAATACTCACCGCCGTATTCGCGGTGATCGCATTGCTGGGATATGTTAACGGCAGCGTGGGCGTAGGCAACTTTGTGATCTTCGCTTACCTGATGATCGCACTGGAACGCTTCTGGCTGGGCGGCGTGGCCCGCCACTTCCAGCACACTTTCTGGCCTAAAGTACAGGAACGCTACAAGCATATTCTGAAATGGTGCCTCGTGGGCTGGCGCCCGGTATGGATCCTGGTGGCGACTTTTGCGCTACTGATCTTCAGTATCATCCTCACCGGCATCCGCAATCCGAAAGTGGTGTTTTTCCCGCAGGCAGATCCGAACTTTATCTACACCTACATAGAGTTGCCCAATGGTACCGACCAGAAATACACCGACTCCATCACCCATATTGTGGAAGACCGCATTGCGAAAGTAGTGGGCGCCAACAATCCTATCGTGGAGTCTATCATTTCCAACGTGGCCAAAGGCGCCGGCGATCCATCGCAGATGGACATGAGCACCCAGCCGCAGAAAGGCAAGGTGACCGTGGCTTTCGTGGAATTCGGCGCCCGTAACGGACAGTCTACCGTGCAGTATCTCGACAGGATCCGTACCGCCGTAAAAGGCATCCCGGGCACTAATATTACCGTAGAGCAGGAGCAGGGCGGTCCTCCTACCGGTAAGCCCATCAACATTGAAATCTCCGGTGACAATTTTGACGAACTGACCAGTTCTTCGTTCAGGCTTAAACGTTACCTCGATTCCCTGCGGGTAGACGGCGTGGAGGAGCTGAAAAGCGATTTCGAGGCCAACAAGCCGGAGATCGTAGTGAACATTGACCGGGAAAGGGCTAACAACGAGGGCATTTCCACCCGCCAGATCGGTGGCGCCCTGCGTACCGCCTTGTTTGGTTTTGAGGCGTCCAAAATCAGGGATGCCAAAGACGAATACAAGATCATGGTAAGATTGCAGGAGAATCAGCGTAACAACATCAATAACCTGATGAACCTCAACCTGGTATACCGGGATATGAATATGGGCGGCGCGGTGCGCCAGGTGCCGTTGTCGGCAGTGGCGGACATCCACTATTCCAATACGTACGCCGGTATCAAGCGTATTGACCAGAAACGGGTTATCACCTTGTATTCCAACGTGTTGACTGGCTTTAACGCCAACGAAGTAGTACAGCATATCCAGACGGCGCTGAATGATTTCAGTCACCCTAACTCCGTGACAATCAAGATGACCGGTGAGCAGGAAGACCAGCAGGAGACGATGAACTTCCTCCTGATGGCCATGCTGGGCGCATTCGGGCTGATCCTGATGATCATGGTGACCCAGTTCAACTCTATCGGACGGCCGCTGGTGATCTTTATGGAGATCCTGTTCAGTATCATCGGGGTGTTCCTGGGCTTCTCCATCTTCAAAATGGATATTTCCATTGTGATGACCGGGGTAGGTATCATGGCGCTGGCGGGCATTGTGGTGCGGAATGGTATCGTGCTGGTAGAGTTTACAGACCTGCTGGTGATGCAGAACATGCCGGTGTACGAAGCAGTAGTGGAAGCGGGTAAAACCCGTATGACGCCGGTATTGCTGACTGCCATTGCCGCCATCCTGGGGCTGATTCCGCTGGCAGTGGGCTTTAACATTGACTTTGCCACCCTGTTCAGCGAGTTCAAGCCGCATATCTTCTTCGGCGGGGACAACGTGGCCTTCTGGGGGCCGCTGGCCTGGACAATGGTGTTTGGGTTGATTTTTGCGACCTTCCTGACCCTGATCCTGGTGCCGGTGATGTATGCCATGAACAAGCGCTCCATCGATGTGCTGGACCGCTATAAAATGTCCAGGACACTGAAATATGTGCCTTTCCTGGTGCTGATATTAAAATTATTTATGAAGAAAGACGAGGTGAGGAAACTGCATGATCCGAAGTATCTGTCACCGAAGCCTTATAATTTCTTCCCGGCCCCTGAGAAGGAGCAGCAGGAGGAAATTCACCGGAAAAACGCCAAGGCAGGAGTTTCCGTGAATTAAAAGACATGATAATTACATCTTTTTAGTAATACAGTGTAACAGTTGTAGGTTAACAGTCTCCGTCCTGATTCTTCAGGACGGATTTTTTTTTGTATATTGTGGATGAAACCATATTTTTATTGTTGTTAACAAATTTTAACAAACAGGATGGTGGGCAATTCGATAGCTATTGTTACATTTGACCCTCAGAGCGTTCACGTTACTAGCTATATACAGCCTTAGCCTTATATGCCATATGATTATCGGACGTTAAATTTTTGACAGAAAACGGTCTGTTTTAAACAGTTACACAGGTTTGCCTGTTTTATTGGATGTAGAATTATACAGAATTTAGATTTTAGCGAAGAAAAGATACTGGTATCAGCGGGCGATACCCTCAGCCATTAAAAATAGAAGGACTGGCTAAAGATTGGAAGACCATGGAGTACGTAGCAACCTTAGCATTTGCTAAAGAGCAGGACCGGCAGGATCCATTAAATAAATTCAGGGAGCAGTTTTATTTTCCCCAAAGAAAAGGAAAGGACGCAATTTATTTATGTGGCAATTCACTCGGATTACAGCCTAAAAACGTAAAATCAGCGATAGAACAGGAATTGGCAGATTGGCAGCAGTGTGCAGTAGAAGGATACTGGGCGGCCAAGAATCCATGGCTTTATTACCAGCAGTATTGCAGTCAGCCGCTGACCGGCATGATGGGAGCGAGCCGGCAGGAGCTAACGGTGATGAATACACTCACTGTTAATCTCCATCTGATGATGCTGAGTTTTTACCGGCCAACCAAACAGCGGTTTAAGGTGTTAATGGAGGCAGGAGCTTTTCCGAGCGACCAGTATGCGGTGGAAACGCAGGTCAGATTTCATGGTTTTGAGCCCGAAACGGCCATTATCGAGGTTTCCCCGAGGGCCGGAGAACAATTAATAAGATTAGAAGATATTTTAGATATTATTAACAAGGAAAGTGATAGCTTAGCATTAGTTTTATTCGGAGGGATTAATTATTACACCGGACAATATTTTGATATACCCGCTATTACGGCTGCTGCTCATCAGGCAGGTGCTTATGCCGGTTTCGATCTGGCGCACGTAGCAGGAAATATTCCGGTGTCTTTGCACAATTGGGACGTAGATTTTGCCGTTTGGTGTTCGTATAAATACCTTAACGGAGGTCCCGGCGCAGTAGGAGGCGCCTTTGTGCATGAGAAATATGCCAGCGACCGCGGATTTCTCCGCCTGGGTGGCTGGTGGGGCAACGAAGAGAGTGCACGTTTTAAAATGGAAAAAGGGTTTGTGCCTAAAAAAGAAGCCGAAGGATGGCAACAAAGTACCGCTCAGGTCTTTAACATGGTAAGCCTGAAAGCATCCCTCGAACTATTTGAAGCAGCCGGTATCGGCGCTTTGAGAGAAAAAAGCCAGGGACTGACCAATTACCTGGAGTTTTTGCTGCAGCAGTTGAAAGGCATTAATTTTGAAATTATTACACCTAAAAATTGTAATGAACGTGGCGCACAACTATCTTTGCTGTTCCTGGAAAAAGGAAAAGAGATACATCAGCAAATGACAGATGCCGGTATAATCGTTGACTGGAGGGAACCCGGAGTCATCAGGGTTTCACCGGCGCCGATGTATAACTCTTATCAAGATGTGTTTCATTTTTATGAAATCATAGCTAATATTGCTTCAAACGCTTAATTAAGTAAGATGAATTTTGAGAGAAACGAACGCCCCCGCAGGCCCTACTCTTCTGATACCAACAAAGAGAATGATCCCAACAAGGAGAGAGGTGACTTCAGACCCAACTTAAACAATGAGCGGGAGGGTGGAAAACCCGACTACAACGGTGGAGACGGAGAACGTCGTCCACGTACTGATTACAATCGCGAGGGTGGGTATCGCCCCCGTACTGAGTACAACCGCGATGGCGGTTACAATCGTGAAGGTGGCTACGATCGTGGCGGCGGCGGATATGACCGCGGCGGCGGTGGTGGTTATGATCGCGGTGGTGGCGGCTATGATCGTGGTGGTGGATACAACCGCGACGGCGGTGGCGGAGGCTATAACCGCGAAGGCGGCGGTGGCGGCTACGATCGTGGCGGTGGTGGTTACGACCGCGGTGGCGGTGGTGGTGGCTATAACCGCGAAGGCGGTGGTGGTTACGACCGTGGCGGCGGTGGTGGTGGCTATAACCGCGGTGGCGGTGGTGGTTACGACCGTGGCGGCGGTGGCGGAGGCTACAACCGCGGTGGCGGTGGTGGTTACGACCGTGGCGGCGGTGGCGGAGGCTACAACC